>JAGQKV010000013.1:31786-76555 GCA_020429915.1 Candidatus Omnitrophota bacterium
TGAGATGCGCTTTCTGAAGCTGATTGAGAAGCTGAATCAGAAGCTGATTCTTCGTTGCTGCTGCTTCCGTATGATACGCTTCCGTCCAAGCCCCAGCTGGATGAGCTTTCAGCAGAATTTTGCTGCTGATCGCTGGCTGTATCCGTGTGGTCGCTGCTGGCGCTTTGAGAAGCTTGGTTAGAAGCACTTTCGTCCAGCGTGGAGCTGCTGCTGGCTGAGGCGCTTTCTTCCTTTGAGTTGATGTCGTTGTAAGTCACGCTGTGTGTTTCGGAAGAGCTGGCTGAACTGGTGGTCACGTTCATGTTTTCTTCCATAACTGATGTGGAGTAGTCCACGCTCAGTGTTTCTTCCACAGTTGTTGACTTTGTTTCCATGCCCGGTCCGAAGTTGGTGGCAGTGGCTTCATTGCTATGGTTAACGTCGATAGCGCCTTCGGCGGCGTTTGATACGTTGGTTTGGACGTTAACAGCTGAATCAACCGCGTTGGCGTTGCTGATCGCCTTTACATTGGCTTGCGATTCAGATTCCACCTTCAACATGTTGAACTTGCTCGATTTCTTTCCATTGGCTTCGCCCTTGGCGAGAACCCATTCGCCAGCCGCGATTTCATCCATTTCGGCGTCTGACAGTGCAACGGCGTCAGATGCGTGTACCGAGATCGGATATGCCGCGAAGCTGAGCGCTAACATCATGGCGATGAATTTTTTCATTTTTTGTATCCTTCGTTTGCTTTATTTTCCGTATTGTTTAACCGTGGGCGCCGAAAGTTTCCTTTACCTTCCGCAATAACCCATATTTTTTCAAGTGTCGCCGTAACGGATCGAGTCCGTTACTCCCAAATTCACCTCCTTTCCGGCGTTTTTACTTGGTTCTATGCAAAAAAGACAATCCTGAGGGTACAGACCTTCCCGCGAATTGTCTTTTCTTCATCAGTTTCCGTTTTGTGTTGCTGCAGAACATAGTGCAATAAACCCGGTTGACATTTTTGTCCTCCAAGAGTAACAGAAAACGCTTCCTTGAAAATGGAAAATATTGATAAACCCCTGTAAATTTTTGTGATCGCAAAAAATTACTTGAGTTTTTGCAAACAGTTACCCAGACACTATGGGACGACCTGGGTCACTCTTTTGGGTTGTTCGGTTTTTGAAAGGTGACGATGGTGTCGCGAATGGAGGGCGAAGGGGGTTTTGTTGCAGAGGAGTCGGCGGATCCGTCCTGTGCCGCCGCGCGTTTGAATATTTCCGCGCTTTTTTCTAGCAGGCGATCGATCTGCGCGCGTTGTCCAAGTTGGAAAAGCTCGTCGGTAACAGTCAGAAAATCCAGGGCGTAGGCAATCGCATTTTCCAGATTGGAGACGATGCCGATGGCCGATGGCTGAGGTGAAAAGGTGAGTTGATTGTCATTCTGAATAAGGTATTCATTGTCTCCGAGTATACTCGGATGCGAGAAGCGGGAACAAAGCCGGAAGGTCTTCTCGTATTCGTCCAGCAATGTGCGGTTCACTTTGCGGGCCATATCACGCACACTCTTGCCGGACCAAGTGATCAGCGCGCGGTCGGAGGTGATATCGAATTCCTCCCGGAACTCCTGCACTTTCCCTAATACAAGATTCTTTCGTTCCAGGAAGGCGTTCTTATCGGCATCCGAGCCGTGACGGGCCGACAATTCCTGTTCCGGCAGCTGACGTTTGAATATGACCCATTTGTAAGCGACAAAGCGTTTGGCCAAGGTGTTGGCCGTGGACTTGTCATGCACGATGTAGCGGGCCGTGATCAGATTTTCCAGCAGGCTGCGCATCAGGGTCGCTACGTCCTGGCCGAAGCCGGACCGGCAGAGAATGATGACCGAGGAAAAAGTCTTGATCGAACGGGTGAGGATGAACAGAAAAATCCGCTGGTACGCCGGCAGATCAAAGAGCTTGATGCGCCGCTTGTTGAATTCTTCCAGCGATGCGGCGATAAAAGCGTCTATCTCGTCGGAGAAAGCAAAAATTTCAGCGAAGGATTTGGGATTGAAATGGCGGTTTTCGGTCATGGTTAATCTTTGCCAAATTAATTGTCAAGTCAAAAATTTCCGCTATTATAGCACAAGGGTGCGTGATCACCTAGTGCCGGAAGCGTTGCCGGACAAGGCCCCAGCCGGGGGGCGACGCTGCCGAATCTTCCGGTTTTGCCGCTATAAAGCTGTTTTCGGCCGGATTGCAAAAAATATTTTTCCTCAAGACAAAAAATTACTAGTGCGTATCCGTCGAGCAAGGTCATATTTTTACTGCTGTCCCGGTATGTCATAGTGCGACCTATTGACTGAGGAATTAAAAGTAACATATACTAGCTGCAATTAAATATGGAAAGTCCGTCTTCACCAGAGAAAGAAGGACTACAGACACGACAACACGTGAAGGAGATGAAAATGAAGAGGGGGAAAGCAACAGACAAGTTTTTCGGAGTAATTATGCTGACAGCAATGATAGGTTTGCTGGCAGGTCCCGCCTATGCGTTGACACCTGTCGACCTCGAGCTGTCACTGCTCGTCGACGTATCAAGCAGTGTGGACGGTGACGAATTTGATTTGCAAAAACAAGGCTACGCCAACGCGTTTAACAATCCGGCAGTTGTTGCGGCCATCGAGAACGGAACCATCGGTTCCGTCGCCGTCAACATGGTCTTCTGGTCATCCTCAGGAAATCAGGAAGAAGTCGTTCCCTGGACCCTGATCACCGACGCCGCCAGCGCGCAGGCTTTCGCGAACGCGGTCTTGGCTGCTAACCGCCCGTTTTTCGGTCTGACTGGACCGGGTACGGCTATTAACTGTGTGGTCAACGGTGGATGTACCAACGACGATGATTCAGCCATCAGCACCTTTTCCAGTAATGACTTTGACGGGACCCGTAAGGTTATCGACGTCTCCGGCGACGGTACGGAGAACACCGGGGCCGATACGGCCACGGCCAGCGCCAATGCCGAAAACAACGGTATCTCGATCAACGGTCTGGCCATCGGGAACGATCAGTTGGTCGAGTGGTATGAAGAGAACGTCATCACCTCTCAAGGATTCGTAGTACAGGCCGAAGATTTTGACGCTTTCGGAGATGCCATCCTGACCAAGATCCAAACCGAAATTGAACCGAATCCCGAACCAGAACCGGAACCGGAACCCGAACCGCAACCGGAACCGGATCCGGACCCGGCAGCTGTTCCGGAACCGGGTACACTCGGATTGTTGGCCGCCGGTCTGGGCGCTCTGAAGCTGCGCCGCATGAAGAAGGCCTAATCGGTTAACCGAGAGTATTCTCTGGATTTCATCTCCTAGAGGCCCTTATCCCCGCAAGCGGGGGTGAGGGCCTCTTTCTGTGTAAGGCCCGGTTAGAACGTTTGTGTCCGAGTAAGTCCGGGATGCGTCTCTTGACAAGGTTGGGTCCAGGAAGTATATTTGCCTCACGGTTAACGACACACATGCCATGCAACTACTATTTCACATGTTTAAACACACTCTTTCGGTCCTCACCATACTTTTAGTGCTCTGCGCCCAAGGGGCTCAGGCCCAGGCGCAGGGAATGTTTATCACCGATGACGATTTGGCCCGTTTCGTGAAGGACGCGGATCTCATCATCGAGGGTGAGGTGGACATGATTACCGGCGAAGTCGCCAAGACGGTACCGAATTATGTCGGCCAGGGCCGGCAGCAGATCATGCTGGACTTCGGGACGGTGGCTGCCATCGACTTTGCCGTGGACCAGTCCTTGAAGGGGGTTTCAAAGGAGGGCAAGCGGATCCGAATTTACGCCAAACCCGACTTTACCGGCAGTTTCCAGACCCTGCTGCCAAATCGTAAATATTTGCTGTTTCTAAAGAAGCACCGGTTTAAAAAGGGCTATGAAGTTATGGATAAAGGGCGGTTGGAGTGGACCGTCTTTGACTATGAAGGGACCCGCAAGGTCAAATCCTCATCTCAGCTCCCCCAGTACCGCCCCATGGACGAATACCTGGATTACGAAGAATTGATCCGGCAAATCTCTGCCCATCTCACCCTGGCAGACCCCAAATAGCCAACCTGCAAGCGCCACTCTGACCCACCCCTATATATAGAGTAATCAAGGACTGATACGTCAAGATAATGTGTTTGATCGCCAGATTCTTTTTATGTGCTACATATACTCGTAACTTTATATCTTACACATATTTATATATTTACTAATAGGGCGCGGAGGAGGCGAAGGGGACGATTTTGGGCATTCGTCAGGCGTCTGCCGGTCTCCGGATTGGTGCCGCAGGATATTTTAGTTGCAAAAGTCAGCCCTGAAAACTGCCTAGTTTTTGCACATCGGCGGCATGCCTGTCCGGGACAGTCCGATAGGGTCCTTTTCTCGACGAGAAAGAAGGTATTTCAACGGCCCACATCCGGGACCGGTAGGGCAGAAAATTAATTCCTTGACAAAAATCACGTCTTTTCCTATACTTACGATCCTGCTCAAAAAATAGGCAGATTGATCTGTTGCGTCAAAAGTTCGATTTTCCATGAACGGCCGGCAACGGCCAAACACCGAGAACCGACGGTCAAAGGAGCAGCCATGAAAATTGGCGAGACCCTGAAAAAAGCCGGTCTCCTCACGGATGAGGAACTTACCCGGGCCCTGGACGAGCAGAAGATCAGCCATGACCGCTTGGGTGACATTATCCTTAAAATGGGATTCGTCACGCCCGAATCTCTGGCCCCGGCCCTTGCCACGTATTTTCGTATTCCCTTCGTTAATCTGCGGGAGATTTATAAGGACCTCAGCGCTGAGCTCATCGACACGATCCCCGAGGAGCTGGCGACCCGTTTTAACGTGATCCCCATAGAGGTTCGCGACGCGACTCTGATCGTCGCCACGTTTGACCCGCTTAACTTGCTGGCAATAGACACCTTACGTCTTAAGACCGGCTACAAAATAGAATGTGTCGTGGCCGGTGAGGACGACATTCGTGAGGCCATCGACTATTGCTACCATAATCTGCCCCGCATGCGGCAGCATATCAAGCAGTTTATCGACACCGAGCTGGATGTCGAGGAGGGCTCGGCCCCCAAGTCCGGCGACCGGCCGCTGGCCGATGTCACCTATGGTGCGGGCGACCAGCCGGTTGTTCAGTTTGTGCGTTCGCTGATCGTGCAGGCGGTCAACAGCCGGGCCAGTGACATCCATCTGCAGCCCAAGCAAGACCGTGCCGAGCTGCGTTTCCGGGTGGACGGGGTATTGTGCCAGATCGATCCGCCGCCGCTCGAGATGCTGTCGGCCATCAATACCCGCATCAAGATCCTGGCCAATCTGGATATCGCGGAAAAGCGGCTGCCGCAGGACGGCCGCTTCAAGATCAATATTGCCGGACATGAAGTCGACCTGCGGGTCTCGACTTTTCCGACCATTTACGGCGAAAGCGTGGTGTTGCGCTTGCTGGATGCCAGTGCGCCGTTGCTCGGGCTTGAGCAGCTCGGCATGCTCGACCGGGACCTCGAAACATTCCGCTCGATGCTACGCAAGCCGTACGGCTTGATCCTCGTCACCGGTCCCACGGGATCCGGTAAGACCACCACCTTGTACACATGCCTGAACGAAATCAAATCCGTTGACAAGAATATCATCACCCTGGAAGACCCTGTCGAGTACCGGTTGCCGTTCATCCAGCAATCTCAAGTCAATCCGACGATCGGCTTCGACTTTGCCCGCGGATTGCGCTCAATTTTGCGACAGGACCCGGATGTCATCATGGTGGGAGAAATCCGCGACCAGGAGACCGCCGAGATCGCGATGCACGCGGCGTTGACCGGTCATCTCGTTTTTGCCACATTGCATACCAACGATGCGGCCGGCGCACCGGTCCGCTTGACGAAGATGGGGGTGGAACCGTTTCTCATCACCTCGTCGGTGCTGGGCGTGGTCGCCCAACGGCTGATCCGTCTGATTTGCGACGAATGCCGCGAACCGTATGCCATGGACAAGGACACCTGGCAGCAATTCGGAATCCATCAGAACGGATACCGGATCTTTCACGGCCGGGGGTGTCCGGCTTGTATGAACAGCGGCTACGTGGGCCGCAAGGGGATTTACGAGTTGCTGGTTCCCAATGACGAGATGCGCAAGGCGATCCTCGACGGAAATTCCAGCGAAGACATCCGGCAAATCGCCACCCGTAACGGCATGCGGACACTGCGGCAGATCGGTATTGAGTATCTCAAGCGGGGTAAAACCACACCGGAAGAGATCCTGCGTGTCACGCAGGAAACTGAGGAGCTTTAGCTATGGAATTTAAATACATCGCCAGTCACAGAAAGACGGGAGAAAAGGTCAACGGTATCGCCACTGCCCCCAGTGTGTCCGACCTGGTGATGCGGTTGAAGACCGATGATCTGATCCCGCTGAAAATCCACGCCGCCGACGAGGTGGCGCGGCGCCGAATCCGGTTCAACTCCTGGCGTAATACTGTTACCGGCAAAGAGCTGGCCGTCTTCACCCGCCAGCTGGCTGCGACGCTGAGTGCCGGCCTGCTTTTGACGGAGGCCTTGGAAACCATCGCGGATGATCTGGAAAACAAGTACTTCGCCAAGGTTATCAGCGACGTGCGGGATCGGATCCAGGCCGGATCCGATTTTTCCAGTGCGCTGGAGCGGTATCCGCGGATTTTTCCGGTGACTTATACGTCTATCGTTCAGTCCGGCGAGGCAACCGGTAATCTGCATGTCACGATGGCCAGCCTGGCCAAATATCTGGAAGCATCGGAGCGGCTCAAGGAAAAGGTCAAGAATGCCGTGCGCTACCCGTTGTTTGTCCTGAGTTTCGCCCTGTTTGTGCTGTTCGTGATCGTGTTTTTCCTGATCCCGAAATTCCAGACGATGTTCATGTCGTCGGGCGCAGAGCTCCCGCTGTTGACCCGCATGGTTGTCGGTTTCAGTCAGTGGTGTATACACTTCTTCCCGTTTGTCCTGGTCGGCGCGGTTCTCGCGTGGGCTTTGGTCCTGTACAGCATGCGCTTTGAGCGTTTCCATGATTTTGTTGACCGGTTAAAATTGAAAATACCGGTCTTGGGTAAGGAAGTCATCCACAAATCGATCATTTCGCGCTACTGCCGGACGCTGGGCTTTCTTTTGGAGGGGGGTGTCGGCTTGTCGCGTTCCCTTGAGATTACGGGGGTGGCCGTCGATCACCTGCCCCTGAGCCGGGCGATTGAAAGCCTGCGTCGTCGCGTGATCTCAGGCGCGTCGATTTCCGACGAGATGCGCAAGTTCCCGATCTTTCCGCGGCTGGCGTCCAAGATGACCGCGGTGGGCGAGCGCAGCGGGAAGATCCATGAAATGCTCACCCGAACGGCCGACTATTATGATGACGAACTGGAGTCGTCATTGCAAAATTTAACCACCATGCTTGAGCCGCTGCTGATCATCCTGGTCGGCGGGATCGTGCTGTTGGTCGTGCTGGCCCTGTATTTGCCGATCTTTCAGATGTCGATGGCAATAAGCTAAACATTTTCAACATGGCATGACAAAATCCCGAGGAGGAAAAACAATGAACGCAATCAGAACGAAACAATCCGGTTTTACGATGGTCGAACTTTTGGTGGTCCTGGTAATCATCGGAATCCTTGCCGCCGTAGCAACACCGATATTTTTGGGCAATACCCAGAAGGCGAAGGCCTCCGAAGCGGTGGCGACGATGAGTTTGATCCGTCAGGCTCAGAGGGATTATTTTATCAACAATAATCAATATCTTACCAGTATTCAGGATATCAGTTCCACGGCTCCCGCCGGATTTGACATTGATACGGGCATGACCCAATATTTCGGTAACAGTGCCTTTCGGGTTGTTAATGTCAATCAGGCCTCAGCTCCGTTTACACAACTGGTTGGGGAGGGACAAAATCAGCAAGCTTCAGCTCCCAGCGCGCAGGATTATGTCATAGTCGCTAATGGTGCGAATAGTAATCAGTGTGCCGCAGCAGCCACAAACGGCGACAACTGTGCATTACGGCAAACTGATGTGAATGCTTTCAGGTTGGAAATGGACAATTCCGGGCGTACTTTTGTGTCGTATGATGCCGGAGCTAGTTGGCAAAGGTACTAATCAGGGCGGGAGGCGTCAAATGTCGCGAAAGCTTGATACTTCCGGCTTCACTCTCCTGGAGATTCTGGTCTCCATGTTGCTGCTGGCTGTGACCTTGGTTGGCGGTATGGCTCTGTATCACAACGCCGAGCGTATTATGGCCCTGATGGTTCACAAAAAGGTCGCTATGGAATTGGCCAATGAAAAAATGGAGGCTGTCCGCAATTCTTCCTATGGTTCATTGAGCGACGGGGTCAGCCAGGACTTCGGCCTCAAGGTTTCCGGTCTGAATGCTGGCCGCGTGACCACCGTTTCGATCCCGGACCCGAACAAGGACGTCAAAGAGGTCCGGGTGGCCGTGAACTGGAAGGAGGCCGGCCAGAAGATTGACAAAACAGTAGAGTTGGTATCGTACGTCGCCAAATAAGGAGCGGGTTATGGATTTCCGCCACAATATGCCGCGCGGTTTCACCCTCACGGAATTGCAGGTGGCCTTGGTGATTTCTGCGATCATGATCTTGGCGGTCGCGGCGATTTCGCAGATCAGCAGCCGGGCCTACAGCAAGTTGCGCCAGGAGTCCGAGGTCTACGCGGACCTCGGTTTTGCCATGAAGATGATGCGTAACCGGGTCCGGGAGAGTTCGCTGGTCAGCGTGGACGAGAGCCCTGCCGATCCGGTCTGGGTCGGACATGAGGTCCTGCGGGTGGACAACGGAGCGTTCGGAATGTACCGTCCCGTCGACGGTGCGGCGGCGGAGTTTGTGTATGTCCCCAATATCGCGGACACCAGCAAGCGCGAGACGCTGCTGCAGTTCGGAGCGGATTTTGACACCGGCCTGTTCGATTTCAAGGCGGAAAACGGAGTAGTGACTATCTACGAGATTAACGGCAATAAAGATGGCGTTCCCTTTGTGTTGCCCGAGGTGACCATCAAAAGGAGGACATCATGAGCCGTAAACGAGGATCGGTCCTGGTGGTGACCATGGGGTTTGTGGTCGCCTTTACCCTGTTGGGTATGGCGGCGCTGCATTTTGCCATCGTGCAGAATGAAGCCACTGAGCGGCAGAAGGCGTCAATGGAGGCTTTTTGGCTGGCGGACGGCGCACTGGAAAAGGCGCGGGCGGAATTCCCGAAGCTGGTGGATAAGGACCAGCCGCCTGTCCATCTGCTTAATGAGCAAGCCGAACCTATCGCGTTCAAGTATTTTGATATGCACAGTCGTCGCAAGGTCGAACCTGACGGGTATCAAAGGCAATTTCGCTATCAGGTTTTGAGCTACGGCTCGGTGAACGGTGAGAAGCGCTATATACTGGCGGAGTTGGACAAATTCAATATCCCGGATTTTCCTTTTGTGACCACGCAGGAACCGATCAATTCGCCAGTGCCCCCAAAGATCTTGGATCGCATGGAAATCTTCGTGGAGGAAGCCTGCGACGAGAATTTATACGTGGACAACATTCCGCAGGGTGGATTCAAAGGTGTGACATGTGTGTACGCTGAAAACGCACAGCACATTCTGATACCGGAAACGAATCCCGACCAAATCGCGAATGTCCTCTTCATTGATGTTTCGGAAGTTAACAAGCTCGATAACGGAACGTTCGTCCCTACGATCACATTTGATGGGCCGATTGAAGGAGTGGTGCAGATTCGCGGTAATGTTCGGTTGAACAAAGCTAATTTGAACAACGTGAACTTGCAGGTAGAGGGGGCCCTGTTTGTCAGCGGGCGGGTGGAATTTGTTGATAACAATCCTGCTGCGCAGGAGCCGGAGCTGGTTTTTAACGCGAAGCTGGTGGACCAAGCCTTGTTCCTGATTCCGTCTTATTCTTATTTTGATTCTTACAACCTGGACGCAAAGATCATTAAGTGGGAAGAAGTCGCCGATCTCGGCGAGCAGATATAAGGAGTTTTCATGGATAAGCATACGTTAGCGGTCGCCGCTACTTCGCCGGATGATCTGGCGTTTCGTCTGACGGATCGCACCGACGAGGAAAAAAAGTGCCAGCGTTATATCAATCTGGCAATTTGTTCGCCGGAGGTCCTGGTGCAGCCGTTCAGTATTCCCGGGATTAAGGTCCAGGATGTGCGTGACCGTCTCCGACTGGTCTCCGTGGAACTACTCAACCTGCCAGCCGATCAGCTGGCCTTTGACTATCAGGTCCTAAGCAGTGACGGCGGCCGGGTATCAGGGCTGTTTGTCTGCGCCCCCAAGTCGTTGATCATGGAATGTCTGCAGATTATCCGCCAGGCCAAACTCCAGCCGTTGAAGATCACGCCGTATATTCTTAGCAGCATCGATGCCTTCTATCTGCAAAACGAGGCTCAGAGCCAGCGCTTCTGCCTTTTGGATTTCACCCGCAACGGGTACATCAACTTGGCGGTGATTCACCAGCAGCGATTCGAGCTGCTGCGTAAGGTGCCGTACGAATCGTTCGAGGAGGCGCTGCTGGAAATCAACCGTTCTTTACGCAGCGCCTGCGCCAAGAGCAGCGTGAAGAAATTCGACCGCATTTATCTCTCCGGCTTGATCCCCCAACAGGCCCGGCTGATCGCCGAGATCGAGGAGCAGTTCGAAACCAGGACGCTGGTGAAATCCGAGGCGTCCATCAGTGAAATTTCCCGCGCCCAGCAATCTTTTTTCAGTATCAATCTGATCCGGGAACAGGTGGTCTGTGCGCGCGAGCGGTCGCACATCGCGCTCGGATTCAATATCGTGCTGGCCATGCTTTTCGGGTTGTCGCTGTATTGCGGTATGCGCATCCGGCAACAAAGCGCTGATATTCAAAAAATGGCGACCGAACCGCTGGAGCAAAGTGCGCGCTATGTCATGAACGAAAATCCCGATAGTATGAGAGGAGTCCAGTCGTTATGAAATATCTACGTCTCGTCTTTACCGACCCGGTTTTTTTGGTGCGCTGGGGCATGCTGGCTGTTGTCGGCATGATCATTATCTACCAGTACCGGACGTTGGACTTTCAAAATAACCGCTTTGCCCAACTCATCGGCGAGCGCCAGGAACGGCAACGCCTGGCCGCCCTGCGGGCAGAGTTTCGCCCGAAACCTGAACCGGTTGCGGTCGTCACGCCCAAACCCCGCAAACTATACGTCCTTGAGGGATCGAGCCGGCAGTTCAATACCTATCAGGCCCTGATTAACGGGAGGGTTTACAAGGCCGGAGACAGGCTGGATGATTTTATCGTGGATACGATCACCATCGACTCGGCCACCATCGTCCATCAGGCCACCGGAGAGCGGCAAACCCTCAAATTCCGGGGGCTGCAGATCCGGCAAAACTAGGCCCGGCCGCCCCCGGGCCGGCCCAATTGTTTTTCTTGTGTCAGAGCGGCTTTCAAGTTACAATATCTGCCTAATATCTGGTCACCTATGACACGAGACATCCATGAAAAACCAGCCACTCGTCATCATCATTTCGCTCGGTCTCATTATTTGCGCGGGGATTCTTCCTTACGCGCAGACCCTGTCCTATCCCTTTCACGCGGATAGCATCACCCACATTGTCGATAATCCGAATATCAGAAACCCATTGAAAATAAAAGAATTATGGAGCGCATACCCGGTTCCGGGGCGCCTGGTGACGTTTGCCACCTTTGCCATGAATTATGCGGTGGGAGGGGAAGACCCCGCGGGCTACCGGGCGGTTAATATCGCCCTACACACCCTCAACGGATTGGTCCTGTGGCTGCTGGTCCTGACGATGTTCCAGACGCCGCGTTTGATCACCGATGACCTGTCTTCCCGCCAATACGCCGTGGCCATGTTTGCCGGGCTGATTTTCCTCCTTCATCCGTTGCAGACCCAGGCAGTGACCTATGTGATCCAGCGTAGCACCCTGCTGGCCACCCTGTTCAGTCTGCTGACCATGCTCCTGTATCTGCGCGGGCGGCTCGCCGAAAAGGGAGGGTGGCTGATGTTCGGGGCCGCCGTATGCGGTCTTCTGGCGATGTTCAGCAAGGAAATCGCGTTTACCTTGCCGTTGATGCTGATTACCATGGAATTCTATTTGCTGAAGTCCGGTAAGTACAGCTCCGGCGCCACCCGCAGTTTTTCCTTTAAGCATCTGATGGTCATCACATTGTATCTGCTGATTATCCCGGGCCTTCACGGCCTTGACTATGAGTCCGTCCTGCAAACGGAGGTCATATCCCGTTCGCACGATGCCGAGGCGCAGATATTGACCCCGGGCGGATATTTTCTGACTCAATATGAGGTACTGATGGTCTACCTGCAGAAGATTTTCTTGCCGCTCCGGCTATCCTTCGACTATGATATGCTGGCCGCCCCGAATTTTAGCAACGGCGTTATGTGGGGGTTAGCGGTCTTTGTGGTGATGATCCTGGCTGCGCTGATCCTGCACGGCCGCTCTGTGTTGACCACGATCGGCGTTCTGGGATTCTTTATCCTGCTGGCCGTCGAGTCAACGATTATCCCGCTGGGCGATCTGATTCAAGAACACCGGCTCTACCTGCCGCTTTCCTTCTTTATCGTCGCCGTCGTTGCTTGGTTGTATGTCTCCCAAAAAAGGGCGGTGGTCGCGCATTTGATCTGTCTCGTTGTCGCCGGTGCGCTGGCATACGGAACCTATCAAAGGAATTTCGCATATCAGGATCGTCTCACTTTATGGGAGGACGTGGCAGCGCAATTTCCCAACAAGGCGCGGGCCTACGTCGAGATGGGTAAGATCCGGTTGGGGCGTGGCGAGCTGGTGGCGGCCATGAAGGATTGCCGAGAGGCGCTGCGCATCAACCGTAATTTTCCGCAGGCGCATGCCGTGCTGTCGCGAATATACGCAAAGCTCGGGGACCGGGATAGGGCCGGCCGGCATATCGCCAAGGCCGTGGCCGCCCAGCCGGGGAACGATGAATTCCGTTATTACCAGGCCATGACCCTCTATTCGGAGGGGAAGCCGACCGAGGCGCTGAAGGTGCTCGACCAAATCATCCAATCCGGCCGTGTCTCCGCCCGGGTGTACTATCAGCGCGGGTTGATCCGCGAGCAAACGGGTGACGGTCTGCTGGCGCTGTCCGACTATAACCGCGCCATTAAACAGAATCCGTATCTGGCGGAGGCCTTAAACAAGCGGGCGCTCTATTACGCCGAGCAAAAGCGGTACGCGGATGCCATGCTCGACTTTAATCGGCTGCTGGAAATTGACCCGAATTCCGTGCTGGCTTATGCCAACCGCGGCCTTATCCTGGCGCGGATGGGGGATTACAAATTGGCCCTTAAGGATCTGAACAAGGCCGCCGCCCTGCAGCCGGAGGTGGGTCTTGTATATGCCAACCGCGGATACGTTTATGAGCTTAGCGGCGACATGAAAAGGGCCCAAGACGATTATCAACGGGCGATTGAGCTCGATCCGCGCGATCCGATTCCGCATGTGCAGGCGGCCTTCCTGGCCCTGCGTCTTCACGATCCGGATGCGGCCGGTATTCATATGGACCGGGCCGTCATGACGGGCCGCGACAACGGCCTGACGCTGTTTCACCGCGCGCTTATTTTCTACCAAACCGAACGGTATGCCGAGGCCTATCAGGATTTGATGGCGGCGAGCCGGGAAGGTTATGCGCCGGCGGATGAGTTCCTGCCCAAAGTGACCCCGCAACTTTCCGCCCCTCAGATCCAAAAACCTTAGCCTTACGCGACGACATCGTGTATAGTAGGAAAATCTATTTAAAACCCCGTCATGGAGGAGGTTGCCATGAAGTATCATTCGTATTTTCAAGTGGGCCTTGTTCTGTCCGCGCTCTCCATTATGATCGCCGCGCCGGCGCAGGCGGAACAGCGGTACGGCCTGAAGTCGGCCCTCATCGAATACAACATCACCGGGCACATCCAGGGTAAGGAGACGGCCTATATCGACGGTTTTGGGGAACGCGAAGCCCGTTACAGTGAATATACCCTAAAACTGACCGGACAGGAGGAGCCGCAGAAACGTTACACTCTTCGCAAGGACGATATGTTGATCAATGTGGATTTGAATCGGAACCTGTCGGTTAAATTCGATCTCAATAAGGAAATCGCTTCCGGACTGGACGTCCACCTGACGGCCAAGGAAATGGCCGACTATTCCGCGGAAGGTTTGAAAAAGATGAGAGCCGTGCATGTGGGGCAGGAAAGCGTGGCCGGCAAGATGTGTGACCTCTATGAGCTTCCGTTTCTCAGCGCCAAGGTGTGGATCTACAAGCAGATTGCCTTGCGCTATGTCAGCAATACACGCGGCTTTAAGGTATCCTACCTGGCCACATCGATCTTGGAAGATATCGCTTTGGGGGATGACAAGTTCGAGGTGCCTGAGGGAATCCGCAGTATCGGCGTGGCACCGGAGAATCATCTGATGGGCTCGGTGCAGCCGCTTCCCAAGGACGAATGATCCGCCGGCCGCTACTCTATATAGGGAGTGTGTTATTGTTGGCCGCGCTGGTCCGTCCGGCTGCAGCCAAATCCTATACCGAGTACTACGACTGGACGCGTAATCCCTTCACCCGTGACCGCAATCCCACCCGTCCCCGCACCGTGTATGGTGTCCATAAAGCCTACCGCTCCTATGTGTTCCGGCACGATGGCATCAACCGCCGCGAGGCCCGCATTATAGCCCAGTATCACCTGATTGAGGGGGATCTCCAACATGCCTATGATTTTCGCAAACCGCTGATCATTGAGGAGACCGAAGGTTTTTTCTCAGTCCGCTTTCCGGGGAAATTTTCGGTAATGTCTAAAAAAGTCAACATTTTTATTTATCACATCGCCAAGGCGGACGGGGCGGTCCTCGCGTCTTTTGTCGCCGAACAGCGTGCCGCCGACCGTTAAAAGTCACGCAAGATTATATAATACAGTAGTTTACGTTACTTTGACGTCGCGCTTTCGGCCGGCCGGCCGGGGGGCAGTGTGGAGCGGGCGGAGGCAGGGGAAGCGTTTTCCCGAAAACCACGGGGTCCGGATGTTTTTCAAACGGCATGGACTATACTTTAACCATGAGACGTTTGGGATTGACCCTTATAATGCTGCTGACGCTCCACACGACCGCTCACGCGGAAATGTACTTCATTCCCGAGGTGATCGACGGCAATACGCTGCGATTGCTGAACGGGGAGAAGGTCCGCCTGATTGGTGTCGAGATTCCCCAAATCGCACCCGGAATGACCCAACAAGAAAAAGCAGAGGTGATCAAACAACAGCAGGCCGCCACCGATTATACCCGCAGCATGATCAGCGGGGCCAAGGCGGATTTGCAGTTTGACAGCCGTTTGCGCGACGAGGAAGGCAATCTGCTGGCTTATTGCTGGTTCCTCTATCCGCGTGAGGACGTCCGGGAGGCCCTGGAATTCAAGGATGAATTTATGATCGAACAGATCATTGAAGACTGGGGTGAACATCAGTACGTGACATTTCTCAACGCGGCGATTATCAAGGCGGGTCACGCGACTCCCCTTAATGACGAGATCAATGTCGAGCACGCCGCTCTTTTTAACAGCATTTATCACAACGAGATCATCCCCACCTTCCAGGTCCAAGCCACCGCTCAAGTCGATTTGTCCAAGATCGAACAGTAGCGATGGAACACCCCTCCCGGACCCGTACCAGCTCATTTATCCCGTGCAAATCGGACAACTTTTGCTATAATAAACATTCATTTTCCATCGACAACGAATGCGTGAGAAGGAGTCAAGCATGAAAAAGAAGTGTTTTATAAGCAGGGCCGTGAACGGGCAAGCCGCTATACTGGCCTTGGTCACGATGATTTTAGGAGCCGGACCGGCGTTCGCGCTGGAGTTTAATGACGCTGAGGCCAATGTGAGCGCGTATCTACAGGAAAAGACCAAGTTCTCCGGTAGTTTGGATATCTATGATGGTGACATAGACAAGGTACGCAACCTGAAATTAATTAACCTGCGCCGCGATTCGCTCAGCGGCGAGGGGCCGGATTATGAAATCGGAGCCGATTTTCGCGATCTGAGTTCCGGTGATGTTATGGACGTCCTCATTCGTTTGGTAGAAGGCGCGGGGGGCCTTGAAGTCGGCGAGATCACGATCGAAGGGGTCAAGTACAAGAAGAAGGAGAAGGACCCTGAACTGGCCGCCAAGAAATTCTCGGACAAGGAAGTCAAAGATTACATTAAAGAGCATATCGCCAAGCGTTCCAAATTCGGCGGGACATATGGTGTGTTCGATAAAGATAACGAAGTCTACCGTCAATTGAACTTGGTCGGACTAGGCGATGACGTGCGCAATTTCGGCATCCTGTACATTAACACCGTCGAGTTTGTAGACGACAAGACTGGCGAAAAGGTTTCGGTCGACATCACGGTCCAAAGCAAAGACGGCGAGCTCGACGTGAAGACCGTTCGTATCAAGAAAATTCGCAAACCGTAAGATCGAGGGCGCAATGGCGTCGGAAAGATCCTCGCGCCGCTAACCTGAGACTGCCCAATTTTTAGGCATAAAATCAGCGGGGCCCGGCGAGAAAGATTGCCTGTGTACGCATCTTTTTGCCTAGAATAGTGCTGGATTTTTGGAAAGAATTTTGCTATAACAATGGCAAGTTATCAACGGATAAGAGTCGTTTTAATGTGTCATGACATCCGGTAGTGTCCTTAAAAAGTGCGCTGTATGTGTGTGCGCACTTTTTTTCGTAATTAAGCACGGCATTTATCCCACTGGGCCAGTCCATTCCGGACTAAGGTTCTAAGGTTTTCCTCAAGATTTTTTTTAATTTGGGCCACTAGCTCATCTGGTAGAGCAACTGACTCTTAATCAGTGGGTGGCAGGTTCGAGTCCTGCGTGGCCCATCATTTCTGTCAACTTGGAGAGTTCATGAGCGCGAGCGCTGCGGAATTACGCGAGAAAGCGAAACAGTTCCGGCGGGAAATTCTCGAAACGACCCACCGGGCGGGATCCGGGCATCCCGGCGGATCATTGTCCTGTGTCGAAATTCTGATCACGTTGTACGAAGAGGTTATGCAGCACAAGCCCGACGAACCCAAATGGGACGGGCGGGACCATCTGATCATCTCCAAAGGCCACGCCACCCCGGCCGTCTATGTCACCCTTGCCAACTACGGCTACTTTCCCAAAGAAGAATTACCCGGCTTTCGCAAGTTCGGGAGCATTCTGCAGGGCCATGTCCATACCAAGGTGCCCGGTGTTGAGTTCAATACCGGATCTTTGGGGCACGGCCTGTCCGTGGCCAACGGTTTGGCTATCGGTAACAGGTTGCTGGGCAAGAATAACAAGGTGTATTGTCTTTTGGGTGACGGGGAGATCCAGGAAGGATCGATTTGGGAGGCCGCCATGCATGCCTCGCACCGAAAGTTGGACAATCTCTGTGCGATCGTGGATTACAACAAAGTCCAGGAGAACGGTCCGACTAACGAAATCAAAAACCTCGAGCCGCTGTCGGAGAAATGGATGAGTTTCGGCTGGGAGGTCCGCGAGGTTATCGGGCATAATTTCGGACAATTACGGCAGGCTTTTGCCGAATTTGCCGACAATAAGGGTAAGCCGTTCGTGATCCTGGCGCATACGATAAAGGGCAAGGGAGTATCCTTTATGGAAGGAGAACGCCAATGGCATGGGAAGGCTCCGAACGCCGAGCAGCTGCAGGAAGCGCTGGCGGAACTGGAATAGCTCAGCATAACGAAGAGAAGGAAAACGGAATGAGTGAGAAGATCCCCACCCGTGACGGGTTCGGCAAGGAGCTCGTCGAGTTGGGTCGAGAAAATGATAAAATCGTCGTCGTTTCCGCCGACCTCGAAGACGCCACGCGCGCCGAATACTTCAAAAACGAATTCCCCGAAAGATTTTTTACCTGCGGTATTGCCGAGCAGGACATGGTTGGCACGGCCGCGGGCTTGAGCATGCATGGCTTTATTCCGTTTATCAATTCCTTTGCCGTGTTCATGACCAACCGTGCCTATGATATGCTGCGTCTCGACGTCTGTTACAACAACTGCAATGTGAAGATTATCTGTTCGCATGCCGGAGTGACCGTCGGAGAGGACGGAGCGTCCGCCCAAAGTCTGGAAGATCTGGCCCTGATGCGGGTCCTGCCCAATATCAAAGTGGTTGTCCCGGCCGACGAAATGGAGGCGCGCAAAGCCACCCGGATATTCGCCCGGGAAGCAGGTCCGATGTACATGCGCACGTCCCGCGCGCCGTTTCCCGTGCTGACCTCGGTCGAGGATGCATTTGAGATCGGCAAGGCGAATATTGTCCGCGACGGCGGCGATGTCACGTTGATCGCCTGCGGTATTCATGTGTCGGAATCGCTGAGCGCCGCGCAGATGCTGAAAAAAGACGGCATCGACGCGCGGGTTATCAATATGCATACGCTAAAGCCTATCGATGAGGCCGCTATCGTGACCGCGGCCCGGGAGACCGGCGCCATCGTAACCGCCGAAGAGCATCAGCGTTTCGGAGGTCTCGGCAGCGCGGTGGCCGAGGTGGTGGTCCAACAATGTCCCGTGCCGATGGAGTTTGTCGCCGTCGACGATACATTCGGACAAACAGGTTCCCCCCAGCAATTGCTTGAGGTCTTTCACCTGAAGGACAAGGATATTGCCGCTGCCGCCAAGCAAGCGCTGTCCCGCAAGAATTCAGGCGCCCCGCACGTCAAGGCCTAGCGGTTCGTCTTCGGATCATCCTCTTCGTCCGGTTGTTCATTTGAATTTTAGCCCAATCACGACGTTATCCCCAGGGAGGAGATTTATGGCCCCATCAACCATCCAACAATTGGCAGACTACGGACAAAGCATCTGGCTGGACTATATCAATAGGCCCATGCTGGAGAACGGTGAGCTGAAACAGCGTATCGCCAACGGGCTGCGTGGCATGACGTCGAATCCTTCCATTTTTCAGAAAGCTATCGGATCCACCCACGATTATGATCAGGAAATCATCCGCTTGAAAACAGAAGGCAAATCGGCCTTCGAGATATACGACGCCCTGACGATCCGCGATATTCAAGACGCTGCCGACTGTTTCCGTGACGTGTATGATCGGACCGGCGGATTGGACGGATACGTCAGCCTCGAGATCAATCCCTTGCTGGCGGCCAAGGTGGAAGAGCAGGCCGCGGAGGGAATCCGGTTGTTCGAAAAGGTGGGCCGTCCCAACGTTATGATCAAGGTTCCGTCCACGGAACAGGGATATGCCGTGATCCGGACGCTGATCGGGCGCGGCATCAATGTGAATGCCACCCTGATTTTCTCGTTGAGCCAATACGAACAGGTCGCGGCCGCATACTGTGCCGGGGTGCGGGATTTGCAGTCGGCCGGTGGTGACCTGAGCGCGGTGCATTCCGTGGCGAGTGTTTTTGTCAGCCGAATCGACAGCGTGATCGACAAGAAATTGGCGGAAATCTCCGTCGAAGACACGGCGCATGCGGACGAGGCCGGAGACCTGGCGGGACAGGCGGCCGTGGCCAATTCACGCCTTATTTTCGAACGGGCCGAGGCGCTGTTCGGCGGTCCGGAATTCAAGGCGCTGGCCGCCGCCGGCGCCAACCGGCAGCGGGTCCTCTGGGGATCGACCAGCACCAAGAATCCCGCCTACAGTGACATCAAATACGTAACCGAGCTGATCGCCAGACCCACCGTCAATACGGTCCCCGAGCAGACCTTGGTGGCCTTCCTGGACCATGGTGAAGTCGGCGAGGCCTTCGCAGCGGACGCCGCGCCGGCCCGCGAGATTGTCGCCCGCTTAAAGACATTGGGAATCGACCTTGACGAGGTGAACGCGCAATTGCTGCGCGACGGCTGTACCGCGTTTGACTGCGCCTTTGAAGATCTCTTAAAATCGATCGAAAGCAAGGCGGCCGCGTTGGCCGGATAGGCACGCTTGCATGATCCATCCGACCGAAGAGTACTATCATATATCCAAACCGGAATGGGTGACAACCCCCGACGGTGATCAGCGGGGGTATATTCAACCGCGGGAGCTGCGCGAGTTGTGGTTTCATACCGGTACGATCTGTAATCTCAGCTGTCCGTTCTGTCTGGAGGGATCCAGGCCGGGTGACAACCGTCTGAATATGGTGACCCTGGAAGATGTTCGGCCGCTGATAGACGAGGCGCTCACCCTGGGGGTGGAGCGCTTTTCTTTTACCGGCGGCGAGCCGTTTGTCGTCAAGGAAATGGTCCGTATTCTTGATTTCGCGCTGGACCACCGGCCCTGTCTGGTGCTGACCAATGCGACGCATCCCTTGCAGCGCCGGCTGGATGAAATTCGCCCGCTGATCCGCAAGCCCAATCCGCTCAATTTTCGCATCAGTCTTGACTATCCCGATCCCGAGCAGCATGACCGTTCACGCGGACAGGGAAACTTTATGCTCAGCCTGCAGACTATGACGGAACTCAACCGTATCGGGTTCGGGATATCGATCGCGCGCCAGCGTGAACAGGATGAAGACAGCGCCGCGGTGGATCGTCGGTTCCAACGCCATTTTCGATGCGCCGGTGTCCCGAAAGATACGCGCATCGTGAGTTTTCCGGATTTTCTGGCGCCGGGCACCATTGCCGAGGTGCCGCACATCACTCGTGAATGTATGACAAAGTATCACGATGAGGAATCGCGCAGCCGTTTCATGTGCCATTTCAGCAAAATGGTCGTCAAGAAAGACGACCGGATGCGCGTGTATGCCTGTACGCTCGTCGATGACGACGAGGACTACGATTTGGGGGGCTCGCTTGGTGAGGCCATGCGGGCCCGGATTATGATGAAGCATCACCGCTGCTATTCCTGTTTTGCGCAGGGAGCCTCTTGCAGCGAAAGCTAGGACGGAGGACCGGGATGACACCCGAAGTGATACTCTTTCCGGACAGCCACAGGCTGGCCGATTACCTGGTTAAGACCTGGATCCATTTGGCCAACGAAGTCATCGGTGAACATGGCCGTTTCAGCAGCGCATTTCCCGGTGGTCGTTCTCCGGTCGAATTTTACAATCTGCTGTCGTCCTGGCCGGATTTTAATCTGTGGTCGAAGGTGCATATCTTCCAAACGGACGAACGCTTTGTGGACGAACATCATCCGGACAACAATTTCCGGTTGATTAAGGACAACCTGTTGAGGCATATTCCGATCCCGATGGAGAATGTCTTTCCGGTGCCGTCCCATGTCGAGACGGTGGGGATGGCGGCGGAAGAGTATAAGAATACACTGGTCCGGTTTTTTACCCTCGACCGGAATCACCTGCCCATCATTGACTTTGTTCTGCTGGGTCTGGGAGAAGACGGTCACACGGCGTCTTTGTTTCCCGGCGTCGACGGCATCAATGATCCGTACCGGCTGACGATGCCGGTGTCGATTAATCATCTCAAACACGACCGGATCAGCATGACGTTGTCGGTGATCAATAACGCGCGGAATGTCATGTTCTTGGTGACGGGTGCGCAAAAGGCCGAGGCCGTGCGCGAAGTCCTGGAGCGGGGGGGCGATTATCCGGCCGCGCAGGTCCGTCCGCGGCAGGGGAAGCTCACCTTTCTGCTGGACGCTCAGGCCGCGCAACTCTTGGAACACAAAGAACGCTATCTCACCCAAGCACAACCCCTGTCTATCAATCCGGAGTAATTCATGTTTCGACGTGTCGGTCAGATGAAACCTGAGGAAGTCTTTACCCGCACTACCTTTGCGGTCGTCTTAATCGGCAGCAGTTTCTTTCCGTGGTGCCGCTGGGTGGCCTTGATCCTCGGGATTCTCTTTCTCATTTCGGCCCTGCAAGGTTTTTGCCTGACTTGCTGGCTTTACAAGAAGTTTGCCGGGCGTTCCCGCCAGGTCTGACGGTGGGAAAATACCGCATTTTTTGTTGGTCTGCTCCCGGCGCTCAGGTATACTAGAAGGGAGATATGCATAACTGTCTAACCAGAAAGTGGTTATGAATCCCTGGCAACGTCTGGCCGGTTTGAGCCGGGACGACATCAAACAACTTCAGGACCGCAAGCTTCATCAATTCATCAACGAATACATCTACCCATTCAGCCCGTACTATCGCAAGTTATTTGATGACAATAAGATCGATCCGAGAAATATCCGGCGGGCGGAAGACCTTAGACACATTCCGTTTACCTCCAAGCGGGACTTCATCGATGACGACGAGGAGTATCCCCGATTTCGGGACTTTGTTCTGCAGCCGGATGCGGAAAAGATCCGCCGTGCCTGGCCCGTGAGCAAGACCGTGCCGCTGGCCGTATTGAAGGCCCTGCGCGGTTCCGAAGCGGTCGTGCACCGGATCTCGCAGGAATTCCGCCCAGTATTTATGACGTACACCACCGGCACCACTAACAAGCCGATACCGTTTATGTATTCCAATTATGATGTGGATAACTGGCGGGTGTCCGGGGCGCGGATGATGAACTTGTTCGAGGTCGATCCGGAAGAGAAGGTCCTCAATTTGTTTCCCTACGCGCCGCATCTGGCCTTTTGGCAAGTCGTCTTCGGCGGTTTGGCGGCGTGTAATCTGGTCCTCAGCACCGGTGGCGGAAAGACGGTGGGGACCGAGGGGAACATCAAGGCCTTGGCCAAAATGCAGCCGACCCTGGTACTCGGGGTCCCCAGTTATGTCTACCATGTTCTGCGGACTGCGATGGACGACGGCGTGCGGCTCGACTTCGTCAAGAAAGTGGTACTCGGTGCCTCTAAGGTAACGGTCGGATTCAAGAAAAAGCTCGCCGAGCTGCTGACGGCTATGGGTGCGACCGATGTCCGGATTTTCGGAACGTACGGTTTCACCGAGGCGCGCTGCGCCTGGGCCGAGAGCCCGACCGGATTGGAGGAATCCAGCGGCTACCATCTCTATCCGGACCGCGAGATCTTTGAGGTGATCGATCCCGAGACCGGTGAAGTCAAGGGGGAGGGGGAGGACGGAGAAATCGTTTACACGTCGCTGGACTCGCGCGGCAGCAGCGTGTTGCGTTACCGTACCGGTGATTTTGTGCGGGGCGGGATCCGTTACGACAAATGTCCTTACAAAAATTGGTTTGTCCCGCGGCTGTCGAGTGACATCAGCCGTCTGAGCGACGTTAAAGACCTTCAGCTGTCGAAGGTCAAAGGCGCGCTGGTGAATCTCAATCACTTCGGCGCGGTCTTATCCGACTTGCCCGTCGTGGATGAATGGCAGTTAGAGATCCGCAAGAAGGATGACGACCCCTACGAGGTGGATGAACTGGTGGTCTATGTGTGCGTCAAATCCGATTGCGACCGGGCTGCCCTGGAGCGCAAGATCCGTCAGGAGATGGTGGCGGCCACCGAAGTGGCCCCGAACAAGATCGTCTATATTGAACACCCGGAAATGGTGGAACGGTTACAGATCGAGGTAGCCAACAAGGAAAAACGAGTCGTCGACGCCCGGCCGCAAGGATAATCCCGGCTGGACGCCGTGAAGAAAAGGAGTGGTTCGTGTCACGCATCGCCGTTATCGACGGTATTCGCACACCGTTTGTTAAATACCAAACCGACTTTCGCAGCCTTTCCGCGCAGGAACTGGGCCGGATAGCGTGTCGCGAATTGATCGAGCGCACCGGTCTGGACCCGGCTCTGCTGGATGAAGTCATAATCGGATGCGTTGCGCAGCCCGCCGAAGCCGCGAATCTGGCACGCGTGGTCGCGCTGCTGGCGGGGGTGCCCGAGCGGGTACCGGCCTTCACCGTTCATCGTAATTGCGCGTCGGGGATCGAGGCCGCGGTGCAGGCGGTCCTCAAGATCCGGCAGGACGAAGGCGCTCTCTATTTGACCGGCGGGACCGAGTCGATGAGCAATATCCCGCTGTATTATTCCGCCAAGACACAACAGATTTTTGCCGAGCTGGCGCGTGCCAAGACCTTACCGGCGCGCCTGCGGGCCTTTGCCAAATTCCGGATGGGGGAATTGCTTAAACCCACTGTCGGATTGATGCAGGGCCTCACCGATCCGGTTTGCGGCTTGAACATGGGGCAGACCGCCGAGGTGCTGGCCAAGGAATTCGGCATTACGAGACAGGAACAGGACGACTTCGCCTTGCAGAGCCATCAACGCGCCGTCGCGGCGCGTGATCGTCTGCGCGAGGAAATTGTTCCGGTCATTCCGGGGCCGAAGTACGGCAAGGCCGTGGAGAACGATAACGGACCGCGTGAGCAGCAGACGATCGAGGCCCTGGCAAAATTGCGTCCCGTCTTTGACCGGCACGCCGGATCCGTCACGGCAGGCAATGCGAGTCAGATTACGGACGGCGCATGCAGCCTGTTGATCGCCAAAGAGGAAAAAGCACGGGAGCTGGGGTATGTGCCGCTGGGATATATCCGGGAGTTCGCCTTTGCCGGTGTCGAACCGCACCGGATGGGGATCGGACCGGCGCATGCTATTCCTCAGGTCCTGCGAAAGGCGGGCATGAATATGTCCGACGTGCAGGCCTTTGAAATCAATGAGGCCTTCGCGGTGCAAGTGCTGGCGTGCCTGCGCCTGCTGGCGTCGGACGCGTTTGCCAAACGATTCGGATATGAAGGATTCACCGGAGAGATCAGTCCGGACAAGATCAATGTCAACGGCGGTGCCATCGCCTTGGGACACCCGGTCGGGACGACGGGTGCGCGTCTGATCCTGACCATGCTGAAGCATATGCAACGCGAGGGGCTGTCAACCGGTCTGGTGTCGCTGTGTATCGGCGGAGGACAGGGAGCGGCTGTTATTCTGGAGCGGGAGTGAGGAATCGAACAGGAGTACTTGAGTGATAACATTTCGGGAAGATAACCATATCGGCTATGTGGAGTTCGACGATCCCGACGCCAAGGTGAACGTATTGGGCGCGAATGCCCTCGCCCGGCTGACGCAGATCGTCTCCGACCTGGGAACGATCAGCAATCTCAAGGCGGTCGTTTTCCAAAGTCGTAAACCGGGGGTGTTCATTGCCGGCGCGGACATCCGTGAGATCCAGAGTATCAACGAACTGGAGGATGCCCGGACCAAGGTGCGTGTCGGTCAGGACCTCTTTGACGCGATTGAAGATTTGAAAATCCCGACAGTGGCTTTCATCGACGGCGTGGCTTTGGGCGGCGGCTGCGAACTGGCGCTGGCCTGTCTGTATCGCGTTGCTACATTCAACGACAAGGTCAAGATCGGATTGCCCGAGGTGAATCTCGGGGTGATGCCCGGATTCGGCGGGACCTACCGCTTGCCGCGGATTATCGGATTGACCGAGTCGCTGAAACTTATTCTCGCCGGGAAGCCGGTCGACGGACGCAAGGCGCTGCGCATCGGGCTGGTGGACAAATTGATCCCGTCTGCCGGGGCTGAAGCTCATCTGCTTGAGTATATTCATCGGATCGTCGAGAAGAATGTCAAAAAGAAACGCTACCGGCCGCCGCGGAGCAAGGGGATGATCGGGGTCCTTGAGCGTTTTCGCCCGTTGCACGGATTGATTTTTAAACAGTCCCGGCAAAACGTGATGGCTCTCACCAAAGGGCGCTATCCCGCTCCGCTCAAGGCGCTGGAGACGATTCAACAAAATTTCTATGTGAAACGGCCGCGGGCCTTGGAGCTGGAGCGCGAGGCCTTTGCCGAGCTGGCGATCACGGACATCTCCAAGAACCTGATCCACGTATTTTTCCTCATGGAGAAATATAAGAAGCTCAAGCTTCCCGGCGGTGAGGATCTCAGCGCCGACATCCGGCATATGTCGGTGCTGGGTGCCGGTGTCATGGGCGGCGGCATCGCACAACTGCTGGCCTCACGCGGCATATGGGTGCGGCTGAAGGATATTAACTTTGAGGCCCTGGCGCAGGGGCTGCGGGCCGCGGTCAAGATCTTCTCAGAGGCGGTGAAGAAACGCCGGATCACCAAGGCGGAGGCCGAACGCCGGATGGGGCAGATCACCCCGACGCTCGATTACAGCGGATTCGGTCATACCGATATGGTGATTGAGGCGGTGGTCGAGAATATGGATATCAAGAAAAGCGTCTTTCAGGAACTGGACGGCGTCGTCGGGCCGCACACGATTTTGGCCACCAATACGTCAGCCCTGTCCGTTACCGAGATGGCCTCCGTCGTGAAGGACCCGTCCCGCGTGGTCGGTTTTCATTTCTTCAATCCCGTTCATCGCATGCCGCTGGTGGAGATCATCACCACGGACCGGACCTCCGCAGCCACCACCGCGACGGCGTTGGGGCTGGCCAAACGCTTGGGCAAGACGCCGGTCGTGGTCAAAGACTCCAGCGGTTTTTTGGTGAACCGGATCCTGCTGGTCTATATGGCTGAGGCGGGACGCATTCTTGAGGAGACCGGGGACCCGGAGCACATCGATCAGGTGATCACGGATTTCGGTATGCCGATGGGCCCGTTCTTGCTATCCGATGAAGTCGGGCTGGACGTCGGTTTGAAGGTGATGCGCATTCTGCAGGATAGTTTCGGGGACCGTTACCGGCCGGTTAAGATATTCGACAAATTGCTGGAACATAAAAAGCTCGGCAAGAAAACCGGGACCGGTTTTTACCGACATAATCGCCGGGCGCGCAGTATCGATCCCGTGGTCATCGGGATGCTGGACCGCAGCCAAGTTCATAGCGTGGCCGATCCCGTCATCCAGAAGAGGCTCATCTATCTCATGATAAATGAGGCGGCCCGCTGTCTCGAGGAGGGTGTGGTCGACGAGCCCCACGCGGTGGATGTGGGGATGATTTTCGGGACGGGTTTTCCGCCGTTTCGGGGGGGGCTGTTATATTACGCGGACAAGATCGGGATCGGCGAGGTGGTCGACGAGCTGATCCGGTTTCAGGATCAATACCACTCCGATAGGTTCGCGCCCTGCGAATATCTTAAACGCCTTAAGGAGCAACAATCAACGTTTTACAGCACAGGTGGCGTCTCATGAACAGAAGAACGAAAATAGTGTACATCTCCGGGGGGATCGGCTTGATCCTCATTATCACCGTCGTCACGCTCTATTTGTTGCAGTACAAGTATCGCCGGTATACCGACAAGGCGCGCGGATTCTCGATCGAGTATCCCGCGCAATGGGAGATAATGAAGGATTACGGCGGTGCGGCGGTCGTCTTTAAGTCGCCGCTCGACGGTCCGCTGGACGTCTTTCACGAGAACGTCAATATCGTGGTTCAGGATATTTCGCACGATCCGCTTTCTTTGCGGGAGTACAGTGACCGGGCGATTTATCAGATGGAAGTGACGTTTATGCAGAACTTTGAACTGGAAGAGTCCACCGCCGTGGCCACACTGGGAGGCTATCCGGCATACAAAATCATCTTTACGGGTCACGGTCCGAACACCGAACTTCGCTACTATATGACATGGATTGTTCTCGACAAGGTCAAGGCCTATCAGGTGAACTACACCGCGCTTCCATCGCAATTCGACAAATACGATCTGATGGTCGAACGCATGCTGGCGTCGTTTAAGGTCCTGCGGTAACGGTCTTTGACATGCATAATACAAGTGAATCTCAATCGCCCGCAGCGGAACCCCGCTGCCCCTACTTCGGCGAATGTGGTGGCTGTCTCTACCAGGATGTGCCGTATCAGGAGGAGTTGAGGCGGAAGGAAGAAATATTGCGCGAAATTCTGCAGGAAGCCCTGCCCGCTCAAGACCTCTCGATCCGTCCGGTCGAGGCGTCCCCGCGGGAATATCATTACCGTCACCGTCTTGATCTACGTTTGCTGAAGACGCGTGAACAAAAGATTTTCGTGGGTTTCTCGCCGAAGGACCGTTTCGGCGTCGTGGATGTGGAGCAGTGTCCGATTGCCATGGGCGCGGTGTCCGACTTTATTCCGGAACTCAAGCGCCAAGCGGCAGCTGTGCTCCCGAGTGAATACCGCCTGGCCAATCTGGTGGTGCGTTGCGGCGACGAGGGGCGGGTCCATTGGGGCGGGATCGGCAAACGTTCGTTGCGGCAACAGCCCGAAGATTATCTGTGGACCGAAGTGAACGGCCTCAAAGTGTACTACGCGCTTGATACGTTTTTTCAGGCGAATTTGTCGATATTACCCCGCCTGTTTGAAGTCATCCGCCGTATGCCGGTATGGTCGCCGGACGTGACCTTCTTGGATCTGTACGGCGGGGTGGGCTTGTTTTGTATGGGATTGTCCGGCCGGTACGGCCGGGCCGTGCTGATCGAAGACAGCAAGAATTCGATCCAGCTGGCCCATTATAATGTCCTGAAGCATCGGTTAAATGATATCACGGTTATCGAAAGCCGGGTCGAGGATGTGTTGGATAAAGTC
The DNA here is from genome assembly GCA_020429915.1 of Candidatus Omnitrophota bacterium. Lineage (GTDB taxonomy): Bacteria > Omnitrophota > Gorgyraeia > Zapsychrales > Zapsychraceae > JAGOSC01. The sequence goes on from JAGQKV010000013.1 coordinate 60,071, forward strand.
CTGACGGAACTGACGGGGCCGGCAGTGGCCATGATAGATCCGCCGCGCGCCGGGCTTTCGGCCGAAGCGCGCGCCATGCTGAACGCGGCGGGAGGGCGGATCGGGCAGCTGTTGTATTTGTCCTGCCAGCCGGAGGCCCTGGGACGGGACCTGCGGGAACTGGCCGGGACATGGCGGGTTCGGGAAATCATCCCGTTTGATTTCTTTCCGAAAACACGGCATCTGGAAACTTTGGTCCGGCTCTCGCCGGCGGGGGAGGATTAAGCATGGAAAAAAGTGAAGTCCCGTTTGAGAAAAAAATATTTGTCTGTACCAACGGCAATGCCGGCAAGAACGGCTGCTGCGGCGCCCGGCAGGGAGTCGAGATCTTCCAGGCGCTGCGGACCATTGCCAAGGACCGAGGGGTTCATCCGCGGATTCGGGTTGCCCAAGCCACCTGTCTGGGGCAGTGCGCGCGCGGGGTCAATGTCATGGTCTTTCCGGACAATGAATGGTATTTCGCGGTCACACCCGACGACGTGGCACAGATCGCCGAAGCGCATATCCTCGCGGACGGGGAGTAAGGACCCGCAGGGGAAAAGGAGGCTGTCATGAGTATGTTTGACAAGAATACCAGCAAAGAAGCCAGAGAGTCGCTGGAGTTTGCCGAAGACCAGCGTGAAACCGAATGGGTTCATCCCAGTTTCGCGTTGCAGTTGTTCCACGGACATGTCGACTGGGGCCTGATCCATCCCTTTCCTGAACAAAGCGCCGAAGACAAACAACTCGGCGACGAATACGTCGCCAGGCTGAAGGATTTTCTTGTCAAGAATCTCGATCCCGACGAAGTCGATCGCACCGGCATTATTCCCGAAAAAGTCTACCACGGATTAGCCCAGCTGGGGGCCTTTGCCATCAAGGTTCCCAAGGAGTACGGCGGTCTGGGCATGAGCCAGGTGAACTACAACCGGGCCATTCATCTGGTGGCCAGCTATTGCGGTTCGACGGCGGTCCTGCTGTCCGCGCATCAGAGTATCGGCGTGCCGCAGCCGCTCAAGCTGTTCGGTACCGAGGCGCAGAAGAAAAAATATTTGCCGATGTTCGGCAAAGGAACGGTCTCGGCATTTGCTCTCACCGAGCCGTCGGTGGGGAGTGATCCGCGTAACATGACCACCACGGCCACGCCCACCGAGGACGGGACGCATTTTCTGCTTAACGGGGACAAGTTGTGGTGCACCAACGGCCTGATCGCCGGCGTCATCGTAGTCATGGCCGTCACGCCGCCGAAAATGGTGAAGGGGAAAGAGCGTAAACAGATCACCGCGTTTATCGTGGAGATGGATACCCCCGGCATCGAAAAAGTCCATCGCTGTCAGTTTCTGGGGCTGCACGGAATTCAAAACGGCCTGTTGCGGTTCAAGGACGTGAAAGTCCCGCGGGAGAATATCATCGGGGCTGAGGGTGACGGCCTGCGGTTGGCGTTGACGACGCTCAACACCGGTCGTCTCACACTTCCGGCGGCTTCCGTCGGGATATGCAAGTGGTGTCTGCATGTGGTGCGGGAATGGTCGACGCAGCGCGTTCAGTGGGGATCGCCGATCGGTGAGCATGAGGCGATCGGACTCAAGCTGGGTTATATTGCGGGGCACACCTTCGCGATGGACGCCCTGACGTGGCTGTGCTCGCACATGGGCGACGACAAAAAGAAGGATATCCGCCTGGAAGCGGCCATGGCCAAATATTTTTGTACGCATCACGCGTGGCGGATCGCCGATGAGACCCTGCAAATCCGCGGCGGTCAGGGCTATGAAAACGCCGAGTCCCTGCGCGCCCGCGGTATGGAACCTTGGCCGGTGGAGCGCGTTTTGCGGGACTGCCGCATCAACATCATTATCGAGGGGACCTCGGAGATCATGCATTTGTTTATCGCCCGTGAGGCCCTCGATCCGCATTTGAGCAAGGCCCTGCCGCTGCTCAGCGGCAAAACGCCGCTGAACGAGAAGTTCAGGACACTGGGCAGGTTGGCCGCCCACTATGCCGTTTGGTACCCCAAACTTTATCTTCCCTCGACACAAGCCTTCGGCGATCTGCATCCGCAGCTGCAGGGGCATATGCACTATTGTCAGCGCGCCAGCAAGCGGCTCGCCCGGCTGATGTTCCATCAGATGGCCAAACATCAGCAACGGCTGGCTAGCAAACAGTCGATTCTCAACCGCATCGTGGATGTCGGCGTCGAGCTTTTCGCCGTGGCCGCGACGTGCGCCTATGCCGATCATTTAGTTAAGTCCGGCGGAAATAAGGAAAACGCGCTGGAGCTGGCCGATCTGTATTGCCGCAGCGCGCGTCAGTATATCAGCCGGCAATTCTCGGATTCCCGTGCGAACCATGACGCCGCTTCTCTGAAGGTCGCCAAAAAGGTCATGGCCAAAGAATATGCCTGGCTGGAAGACGATATTATCGTATAAGACGGGCGAGAGGTTATGATGAACGCATTTCTGAACCGTTTTAACACGGTTAAACAGATTCCTATTTTTGCCAAGCTCAATTGGTATGATCTGCAGCGCATTGCCCGCAAGTCGACATTGGAGGAGTTTAAAAAGGGTGAGGTGATTTGCCGTCAGGGGACTCCGCCGGACTTTTTCTACTGCCTTGTCTCCGGCCGGCTGCGGACATACACGACCAACGACAAAGGCCGGATGGATAATGTCGAATTCATCCATCGGGGCGTTCACTTCGGCATCATTTCCCTGCTCACCGGCGAGAATCACACGCTGACCTACGAAGCGGTCAATAATTCCACGGTCCTCAAGATAGAAAAGACCCAGTTCCATCAGATCCTCACCTCCATCCCGGCGCTGAGTATCGAGCTCAATCAAAGTCTGTCCAAACGTGTGCGCAGTGCGATCAGCGGCGTGAAGACGATCTTCGAGAGTACGATCATATCCGTTTACAGCCCGGTGCGCTCGGCCGGCAGTTCCACCTATGCGGTCAATCTGGCGATGAGCCTCAAGCAGGAGACCAACAAAAAGGTCGTCTTCGTCAATTTGGTGCCGGGCCCGTACACGGAGCCTTCAACGCCGGAGCAACAAACCATGCCGCGCTGGAAAAAGGCGCCGGCGGCCATGGGGCCGTTGTTATCGGATTCCATGCGGATCGTCCAGGCGATCACCCGGGACGAATCCGGGATCGACCTGATTCATCTCAGCTTCGATCCCAACGGCCCGGCGCTGAAGTCTGATGTGGGCCATCTGCTCAGCGCCCTGGTCGGCGACTATCATTACGTGGTGATCGACCTGCCCAATGCCATGGACGACGCCGTTCTGGAGACGCTTACTCAGTCCGACCTGGTGCATCTGATCACCTCCGACCGGGAGAAGGACCTCCAGTTGACACGCAACGTGATCGATCAGTTGGAACGGGCACTCAAGGCCAGCTTCCGTGAAGAAAAGATCAAGGTGATTATCCGTGCCTTTCATGCGCAGATTTATCTCTCTTTCGAAGAGATCAACAAGTTCATCGATTTTTATATCTATAATTCACTGCCGCTGATCATGCCGGAGGATTTGACGCACACGGTGGATACCCCCAGTATGCATTTTCAGCACTGTCACGAGCAGGCTTTGTACGCAAAGACCGTGCGCCGCATCGCGCGCGAGATCGGCGGGGTCCTGGTCGGGCTGGTGCTGGGCGGCGGGGCCGCGCTGGGAGTCGCACATATCGGCGTTATCCGGGTGCTGGAAGAGGCGGGGGTGCCGATCGATATTGTGGTGGGCAGCAGCATGGGGGCGCTGGTCGGCGGTTTTTGGGCCTCCGGCATGACCGTCGAAGAATTGGAGGGTGCGGCCCGAGAATTCGAGAAACCCGTCGACACCTTGACTAAATTATATTCGCTGCCAAATCCGCTTCGAGGGCTGGTGGGATCAAGAAGGGTCAAAGCATGGCTCAAGAAGCATGTTGGTAATAAAACGTTTTACAGCGTCCGGATTCCCTTCAAAGCTGTGGCCTTTGATCTTGTTCGGCGGCAAGATGTGATCATCGAAAGCGGTTCTCTGGTGGACGGTATCCGCCGAAGCATCTCCATTCCGGGTGTCTTTTCGCCCTTGTCGGAAAACGGGATGGAGATCATCGACGGCGGCGTTCTCAATCCGTTGCCTACTGACGTGATGGTCGGGCTGGGGATCAAGCGGATCATCGCCGTCAACGTGCTTCAGTCGCCGGAGGATGTGATGGCTGGCGTTGAGTACTTTCAGCGGCAACTAGACGCTCGCGCGGTGGTTACGTTTATTCAAAATCCGTTTCATTTTGTTGGATTCCGAATCGGTCGGTTTTTTCACTGGATGTTTAATCCCATCATCCCGGACATTATCATACGAACTTTACAGGCCAGTGAATATGTTATCGCTGAACAAAGCGCTCAGCAGGCGGACGTGGTCATCCATCCGGAGCTGGTCGGCGTCAACTGGCATGAACTCGACAAGGTCGATCAATTGCTGGAAGCCGGTGTGGAGGCCGCGCGGCAGAAGCTCCCCGAAATTAAACGCATGCTTGAAGAGGATTAATGTTCCCACCTTGGCCGGTCCGTCCGGACCGGAAGTTCCCCGAAATAAATCAGCGCTGTTGGCGCATTCTTTTTTGATTGCTTAGTCGGCGTACACGATCCTGATTGGAAAAGGCCTGCACGGTGTCGCGGTTGGTGGTCCGGATGCTGCTGTTTGAGGAGCCCGACGTGCTGCGGTTGGGCGCCCGTTCCTGATTGGGAAAGTCGTGGACGAGCGACTGGTTGTCCGTGCCGGCGCGTTTCTCGGATTTCAGGCCGGCGTTCTCGGCATTCGTATCGGTAATGCGGATGTCGCCGCCGGAGCTGAGGGCTTCATCGCCGAGCCGGAATTTGATCGTCTCCAAGCGGCGCCGGGTCATTTCCAGCCGGATGAGGGTATAGGTGGTGGGATAATCTTTCTTCACATTCTCCAGGATATCTTCATTGCCCATGATCAGCTGGTAGTACTTGTCCTTCTGTTCCTGGTCATTCATTTTATGGGCCTGATTGAACAGGTTGACGTAGTTGTGTGTAATCGACTCCACACCCGCATACGCAGGTTGCAGAAAAATCATTAAGCTGAGAGGAATCACGAGTAAGGCTCGGTGCGACATGGGTGCTCCCTTCTGAATGAAATGCACGCGCCGGGACGGTGGGCGTCACGGAAATTGGTCTTATTCTGGGATCAGCTGTAAAGAATACCGGGAAAGGCCGGTGGGGAAATTCTTACGGGGAATGCGCTGAGTTTGTCCCGTTGATTATCTTGGTTGCCACTCACAAACAATATATCACATCGTCTGGACGAAATAAGTATTTATTAAGAAAAATGAGATTTAAGTACTATTGCGTAGGAACGGTTTACCTCCCGCGTCGCAGGCGGCGCTGATTGCTTTGCGAACGGGCGCGGGCGCGATTGGAAAAACTGCGGGAAATGTCGGAATTGGTCCCGCGAACGCGGCTGTTGGAGGTGCTCGACCTGACCTGATTCGGTGCGCGGTTCTGATTGGCGAAGTTCTGCGTGTAGGCGCTGTTGCCTTTCGGTGCGCCGGAATCACTCCCCACGGACGACGGTGATGTGGTCCCGGATTGCAGGATGCCGGGACTGCGGGGAGGCCGTGTCTGCGGCCGGCGCGTACCGTAACGGCTTTGCATCCGGTCCAATTTACGCTCGGTGGATTGAAGTTTCAGCAGGTGGTAGGTATCCCGGTAATTGCTCCGGATGTGGTTAACGATGTCCTCATTGGCAATGATTTCATCGTAGATTTCCGACTTACGGGCTTGGTCTCCCCGGGTTTGGGCGTTGCTGTACTCCACGGCCAGCATCTTGGCCTTCTCGGCGACATCATCCGCCTGCGCCGGCGATAGGCAGAAAAGTAAGCCCAGCGCGGCGCCCAAGCCTACACGCCAAGGTGAAGGGGACCATCGGAAATGGAGTTGAATCGGTAACATCATTCATTAGTGTAGCGTTCCGGATGATGCCCGTCAACCGGCGAACCCGGAAACTGTCTGTATCCTAAGGGCAATATTTCCGTCGCATATCCAGGAAAGGACGTTCGATCAGGATCGTACTGAGATAACCGGCCAGCAGCGACGCTGCGACATAAAGCCCCACAAGCGGGATGACGGGGAGCCGGTCCTGGAGCAGGGCGAAGGGGAAGATCAGCAGATAGTGCCACAAGTAAGTGCCGTAGGAATGCTTGCCCACGGCAATCAGCGCCGGTTGTGACATCAGGGCTACCAGGGGCCGGAAGTTCAGCATGCCCGCCAGGATCAATAGGGCCGGCGCCGCGTAAATCGCCACGTAACGCCAGAGGACCTGACCGGCTGTCACCGTCTCCATACTGGCCAGCCGCAGGGCAAGTCCGCACAACCAACCGTAAATCAGCAGCCCCGTCAACAGGCACAGGGGCGCCAGCCACCGTGCCAGCCGGGGCGGAAGCCGCTGCGCAGACGGCTCTGCCACCCGCAGCAGACAGCCGAGCATCAGGGCGTCGATACGCACAAAGGTCGACTCCGAATTCAACGACAAAAATTGTGTCACACAGACGTAGCGGTAGCCGATGGTCAACAGGATCAAGCCGATCAGGATCAGCACGAGCCTCCGGCGCCGGGCCGTAAAGCCGCCCGCCACGCGGGCAATACCGGCAAAGATAAGGGGATAAGCCAAATAGAAGTGCTCTTCAATGGCGATCGACCATGTGTGGGCGAGCGTGATCAGATGCTCATGGTAATTCTGCAGAAAGCAAAAATAACGTCCGATGATTTCCGGGCTGACCGGCTGCGGGATGGTTTGCAGGTGATAGCGGATGCTGTCGCCGCGTACGAAGAAATTGCCGAAGTGGGTAAACGTTTGGTCGCGGATGAGAAAGGCCAGCAAAAGGCCGGCCATGACGATTGTCAGGTAGGAAGGGATGATCTTGAAGATCCGCCGCAGGTAAAAGCGTTTGACACGGACCTTTCCGTCCAGATCGCTGATCAATAAACCCGTTATGAGAAAGCCGCTGATCACAAAGAACATGTCCACGCCGCGCTGCCCGATCTTGGCGGCCAGCATCAGCGGCAGCCATTCCGGGGTCGACATGAAGCGCAGGTCGAAGAAGACCTGGACGTGATGCAGGATCACCCACAGGATCGAGACCGCGCGGAATCCGTCGAGGTACGGATAATATCGGCGCGGGTAAAGTGTGCTGGCGTTCGACATCAATCCCTAGTCTTTGATGATTTTGCCGCCGCGCAGGACATTGGCGGGCAGTTCCAGCGGGGCCGGGGACACCTCGATCGAGCGGATATTGCATGTCGGGAAAAAATGCAGCCGTCCGTCGATTTCAAAGCACAGCACGGTCCGGTCCGCGAAACGGTGGATTTCATTGGCCACGCTGAAGGTGTCTTCGGTGTCGATGTCAAAGTAGAAACTCATCTGGGTGCCGTCCATGAAATGGATCAGGCAGCTCTCGCGGGTCATCATGACCGCCTCCTTGGGTTATGGTTGCGCCGGCTGTTTGGTCTTACCGGATATAGCAAGCCGCGGCCGGTTTGGCCGGTCCGCCAAGCCAGCAAAAATACATTTAAAGCAAACAACGGCAAAGTTTTACCAAAATCGGCCAGCGGGTTTGTTTTATTCTAAGGCAGGATCAGGGATATGCCAAACAAAAGTTTGCCTGCGTGGGGCGCGGGGGGAGGTATGAGTTGGGGGGCATATTGAAGTCCGAATATCGAATCTCGAAGGAAATTCAAATGACCGAATTTTCGAAGAACCGAAATTGATTGTTTCGAGCCTTTGGTGATTCGAAGATTCGATATTCCTTCGATATTCGAAGATTCGATATTCGAAATTCCCTCCGGATAACTACTCCGCCGGAGCCATCGCGTCCAACTTATGGCGGGCCTCGGTGACCGGCTTCCACCACCACCCGCGCGGGTCCCAGCACTGGGCAAAGGAATAGTGGTCCACAATGGCCTGATACTCCCGGCGAGCTTCCCGGGGCTTGTTCTGCTCCTGCAGCGCCTGGCCCTTGATGTAATGCGCGGTGGCCACGTCATTCAGAGCCCAATAGGCGTGAATTTCGTCCTCAGTGCCCTCCGGGTAGTCGTCCAATTCACTCTGCATCCGTCGCGCGTCATCCCCGTACATCTCGATGCACTTGGTGGCGTAACCGACGGCGCGCGCCAGATCACCCGATTCCAGTGAATTCCAAGCCTTGCCGACCAGGTCCTTGGAGCTGTAGTCCCAAAAGTTCATAAACAACCCGGAGTCGATCATGGCGACCTTTTCCTCGGCTCCGGCCGCGACCTTCCAGAACCAGCCGCGCGGGTCCCAGCACTGGGCGTACGAATAGTTATCCATGACCTTCCGGTACGCCTGCTTGGCTTCCTCCAGCATGTCACTCTTGAAGTAGGCCTCGCCCTGAATGAAGTAGGCGGTGGCCACGTCGTTCAGCGCCCAGTAGGCATGGATTTCGTCGTCTTCCCCGGTGGGGATTTCCTTCAGGCCGGCTTGCATCTTGGCCGCCTCTTCGGCATACAGTTCGATGCACTTGTTGGTGTAGGCCAGGACCGCTTCGATGTCACCTTCGTCCAGGGCCTTCCAGGCGAGCACCATCAGCGTCATGGAACTGTAGTCGCCGAAGTCGAGGAATTCGCCGGTCTTCAGCTGATGCAGCTTTTCTTTGGCCACCACGGCCGGTTTCCAGAACCAGCCGCGCGGGTCCCAACATTGGCCGAACGCGTATTTGTCGACCAAGTCCTGGTAGGCCGCCTCGGCCTCGTCCAGGCGCTCGAGCGCGGTCAGGGCCTGACCCTTGATGTAGTGCGCCGTAGCGACGTCGTTGAGGGCGTAATACTGATGAATCACATGGTCGGGACCGGCGGGATAGTCATCGAGCTTGGCCTGCATGCGCTCGGCGCGGCCCCCAAAACGGGTGATGCACGCGTCGGCGTAGGTGATGGCGCTTTCGAAGTCTTCGTTATTCAGGGCTTTCCAGGCGTTGATGGTCAGTGACGCGGAGGACTGGGTGGCGATGTCTTCCTGTGAGGCAACTGGCGGTGCGGCGATGAACATCCCGCCGAGCAAAATTCCCATGGTAATAAACACTTTTCCCCACATGAGAACACCTCCTGGTTTCAGAATAACCCCGTCATACCGAAATGTATATAGGACAAATTACGCGGAAAGGTGAGTAGTCCTACGCAGAATTCCGGGGAGTACTATGGGCTCAGCCGGTCACGCCGCAGCTCGACCTCCAGACCCGCGAGGTACACCGGGTCGAGATCCTGAACAGGAGTGCACATCACGCGCGTCTTCCACCCCTGTCCGACAAGCTTTTTACGGTGCTGACGCAGACAGGCGTTACCGTCACGCTGGCCGATGTAGTCCGCGTAGCGCATCGAGACCATGGCATCGTCCAATTCCGCTTTAAACTGGTCCGCCGGGATCATGGCGGCATTCTTGCATCCGGCGAGGCACAATCCCGCCAGTAATACCAAAATTACGGTTCTCATGTCTGTTCATCCTTGGATTGCATGTCTTTAGTTAGGAAAGCACTCAGCCGGACACCCCTCAGGCATCTTCACCAGGAGCATCGCTCTCGGTTGAGTCGCTGTCCTGATGCGGCCGCCGCTCCTTGTCGTGGTGTGTCTCGTGTCCGCTCAGCCAAGTCCATTTCATGGGATATTCGTCGGGATCGTACATGACGAAGTATCCGTGCCACAGCAGGATCGCCAGGCACGCCAGCACAGCTTCATAATAATGGATTGTCGTGACGACGTCAAATAGCCACTTCGGCGCGAATCGCAGGAAGGTCGCCTGGTTGAGCATCAGCAGGCCCGTGCCGCCCATGATCACGCCGCCCCACACGAGAGCCCAGTATTCCATCTTTTCGATATAGCTGTAGTGTTTGAATACGGGTTTGTCCTTACGACGTCCGAAATAATACCGGAACATCTGCCCCATTTGGAACAGATCATGCTTGCGCGGGGTCAATTCGGTCAATTGCCAGCGGCCTTTGCGCGTGAAAAACAAGTACCACAAGTGATAGACAGCCAGCGTACAGAAGACGGCCGCCCCGGCCCGGTGCATCCAGCTTCGCCACTCCACATGGCCGCTGAACACGAAGACCCACCAGGCATTCGGGTACTTTAGTGCAAACCCGCTGTATGCGAGGGCCACGAACGCTACAAAGAGGATGAAGTGCTGGATCCGTTCATTGACGTTCATCCGTTCCCGAAGCTGATGCTTCCGGATCTGGGCATAGTGCCTTTTGATCTTTACACAAAAGTCGAGGCTGTTGTGCAGGAACATGAACCCGATGACCACCACAATCAGCCAGATGTAAAATTTACGCACCCAGCCGCTGACCCGGTTTTCTACGCCGGGCGAGCGGCCGGAGTGGATCTTGCCGATGGTCACCAAGTCGCCGACGCCCGCGTGGCATTTGCCGCAGGTCTTGGCCAGGTTGTCGGGGTGAATCGTGGAGCGCGGATCCGTGTGCGGCAGGATGTTGTGAAAACCGTGACAGGAGGCGCAGTTGGCGGCCTTCATCGAACCCATCCGGTTGGACAGTCCGTGATAGCTGTCGCGATAGGTTTGGACGACATACTTGGGGAGGCTGTATTTGGTCGTAATCCGTTCTGCCGCGTGGCATTGGCTGCAGGTCTCGACAATATGAGAGGGAAAGACCTTGGAAGCCTCCATGCTCGTGGCATCGATTTCATGTTCGCCGTGACAATCGGTACAGATAGGAACGTCCCGTTCGCCGCGCAATATTCCTTGCCCGTGGATACTGACCATGTAAGTTTTGTAAACGTTCTCGTGACAGCGTCCGCAAGTCCCGGGAATGTTTTGCCAGTAAAGCTTCGACTCTGGATTATTTTCCCGATTGATGTCGTGCGCCCCGTGACAGTCGGTGCAAACGGCCGCCTCGGTGCGGCCGTCGGCCTGGGCCAATCCATGCACGCTTTCCAGGTAGGACGACACACGGGCATCCATAGTGTGGACAATCTCTGGAGATTGATGGCAACGCGCGCAGGTGGCCGGGATATTCTTGCGAAAGACGGGAGAGTCCGGATTCCGCGAATCCAGCAAAGCGTGCGGGTCGCCGTGGCAGGAACGGCAGGTGGAGGAGGCCTCCTGTTCCCTGTTAGCCATCTGGATGTGATCGCTATTTAAGTAGATTTCCTGTTCGATCTGGTGACAATCGGCGCAGGACACAGGTTTGAGCGGCGCGTCATGCGGAACTTCGGTGATGTCGCTATGGCAGCTGGTACAAAGGAACCCGGCGTGTATCGAGGCTTCGAACTTTACCCCGTCGATAAAAGGGGCCAGCTCCGGATCGGCATGGCACATGAGGCAGTCGGCATTCTCGATCTCTTCGGCCTTTCCCGCGGGAGAGGTCAGTAGAATAACGCCGCAGATAAAGATGAACGCCAAACGTAGTTTGCCCGGCATGGTGACTCCCGTGAACTTATTTCACTTAATCATAGTAAGGTGGCATGATTTGGTAAATCGCGCAAAATACGTGGGAAAATCCGTATATGTACGCATGAAAGTGAGGGGTTGACCGGAGTGGGGGAGATTTAAGCGTCAGTGGCGGGAAGGAGGATGGACATCTTGCCTGCGGCGGTGACCGTCAACCGGTGCATCGCGCGGGTGCAGGCGACGTAGAGCATCTTTTTGTCCATCTCTGTTTTGTAATTGGCGGCGGTGGCCTGCGGGACGATCACGTGGTCGAATTCGAGTCCCTTGGCCATGTGCGCGGTGCACACCAGGACGCCTTGCCGGAAGGCATCGCTCCGGGCGGTGAGCAAATAGACCTTGTGTCCCAGATCCTTCAGGCGGGTGAATAGCTCCTCGGCCTGCGCCTGGGTGCGCAGAATAATGCCCAGCGAATTCTGATCCGAGTTGCGAAAGTCCTCCAGGAATCGCGTGATTTCCGCAAGCTCTTCCTCACCGGTCGGCAGGAGTCGCACCGCGGGCGGCTCACCGTGGCGTTCGATTGGTTCGAGTTCGCGATTGGGCGAGATGGCCTGCGCGAACTGGGTGATCTCATAAGTGGACCGGTAACTGGTGTTGAGCCGGACCGTGTCCGCATCCGTAAAGATCTGACGAATTTTGTCCGCGGAAGAGGAACTGAAGGGGTTCACCGACTGGTTGGCGTCACCCAGGATGGTCTTTTTGCAGGGAAACAGCTTGGCGATGACTGCGTACTGCACCGGCGTGTAGTCCTGCATCTCATCGATCAGCAGGTGCTTTACGTGGTCGAAGGTCTTCAGGCCGTCCCAGCGCATCTTCAAATAGATCAGCGGGTATACATCCGCGTACTCGAAGAGCGAACCCTTAACCGATTTGAGGAGGTCCGGTCGTCCCAGCCACTCGTAAAAGTCTTTGTAGAGTGCCCGCAGTGTGGTGACCTTGAACATCTTCCGGACTTCGGATTTGATCGCCGCGCGCTCTTCGGGTGTGACGTTGTAATGATAGTAGTTGGCCACGTTCATTTCGATGTCCTTGGCGATCTTGTTCAGCCGGCCCTGAATAGGCAGGTAGTGATAGGAGTCGAAACGCTCGCGCATGAACCACTCGGGGACCGGTTTGCCGTTGACGGTCATGTCGTGCGCGTGAAAATAATCGGCCTCAATGTGTGCGATGTACTCGTCGAGTTGCTTCAGAAAATCATGCGTGGCCTTGGCCTGAATACGCTCGCGGAAGGTCTTTTCGTTTTTCTCGAGCAGCCGGGAGACCTGTTCGAAGAAGGTCTGGAATTTGAATTCCCGCTCCAGCAGGTCGTGGGCGAGTTCCTCGATGCCGATTTCCGGGATGTTTTCTTCGCCGAGTTCGGGCAGGACGCTGGAGATGTAGTCGGCAAAGACTTTGTTGGGTGATATGATCAGGATGTCGTGGGCGGCGATATCGTCCTTGAAGCGGTACAACAGAAAGGCGATGCGGTGCAGGGCGATGGACGTCTTGCCGGACCCGGCCACTCCTTGAATGATCAGCACGGGGGAGTTTTCGTTACGGATGATGGCGTTCTGGTCGCGCTGGATGGTGGCGACGATGTTCTTCATCTTTTCATCCGCGCGCTGGCTGAGCTCCTTTTGCAGGACGTCGTCGTGAATATTCAGATCGGTCTCGATCATGAACTCCATCTGGCCGTTGCGAATGCGGTATTGGCGCTTGAGCCGGATTTCACCGAAGACGCGTCCGTCCGGCGCGTCGAAATGCGCCGGGCCGGTCTCGTAATCGTAGAAGAGCGTGGAAATAGGCGCGCGCCAGTCATGGATCAGCCGTTCACCGCGGTCTTCATCCACAAAGCCGTGGATGCCGATGTAAACCGGCAGGGTCTTGTCCGAATCTTTTTTCAGGAAATCAAAGCGGCCGAAGTAGGGTGTGCGCAGCAGCTTCTGGATGCGTTTGCTCTGGGCGGCGATCGCCTCGGCAGTGAGGACCTGCTGGTCGACCGAGCGGCGCACGTCGATCTTCTCGACATGGTCCATGCCGGTTTTGTTTTCCCACAGGTAGGCCTTTTGCTGCTTGATCTCGCGGGCATAGGTCTGCACCTTTTCCGCAATGCGGGCCAGCGTCTCCTGCATGACCCGTTTGACGTCCTCCAGATAATGCCGTTCGTCCTGTTCGGTGGGATTGAGCATAGGGGAAGATGATAGCAGAAGACGGGCAATAATGCAAAGTGCCGGAGGCCTTTAAGCAATCATCCGCAGCGCGAAATAGGGGATGAAGGCGAAGGTGATGGCAATAATCTTGTACGTGCCCAGCAGGACATAATGCAGCCTGACGAAGTCCTCGCGGGTCAACGGAAACCATTTGTTGTGCAGGCGGTGGACAAGGTCCTGGGCGAACATGATCATCAGGGCCCAGTAAAAGAGCAGGACCAGGTGAAAGACGCAGCACCAGCCGAGCGCCCGGCGGATTAATTCGAGATCCATGACAAACCTCCTTTAAATGTTAGTTGAAGATAACTTCATTGTAACAGAAAGGGTAAGGAATGGGACGGAGAGTTTCACGGATGCCAGGGAGGGCCGGCCAGCCAGTCCGCGACGGTTTGCTTGATTCGGTCACGCACCTCACGGGTCCCGGCCAGCTTTTCTTCCGGGGATCCGTCAAAACCGGATGGGTCGGGGAAGCCCCAGTGCAGTCGCCGACCGCCGCCGGGAAAGACAGGGCAGCGTTCGGCCGAGGCTTCGTCGCAGACGGTGATAATATAGTCGAATTTCCTGCCGGCCGCGATGAGATCCCGCACTGTCACCGGGGCCTTGCCGGTGATGTCGATGCCTTCTTCTTTCAATGCCTCGATTACAACGGGATTGAGCGTCCCGGGTTCCAGTCCTGCGCTTTGCACCGTAAAGCGGTCCCCACCGAGTTTTCTCAAAAATTCCTCCGCCATCTGACTGCGGGCGGAGTTGTGGATGCAGACGAATAGGACGCTTGTCGTTTTCAACGTTAGTCCTCCTGTAAAGTTAGCGATCCTGTGGGGTTCATTCGCTCAAGTTTTGACGGATCTCCGGCTGGTCGGGTTTTAATTCGAGCGAAGCTCTCCAGTGTTCCTGTGCTTCGTCAAATTTCTTCAAGGACCGGTATACCTCTGCCAAGTGATTATGGATTTCCGGGTCCTGCAGTCGGTGATCCGCCTGAAGCAAGTATTTAAGTGCCTTTTTGGGCTTGTTTTGCATATAGTAGGCCCAACCGAGGCTGTCCAGATAGGCGGCATTTTCAGGTTCGATGGATACGGCCTGTTCAATCAAGTTGATGCCGTCCGAACGCGTTGACGGATCCTCGATCAACAGGTATCCCAATGTGTTCAGGGCATCGGTGTGACGCGTGTTCACTCGCAAGAGTTGGCGTAAGGTTCTTAAGGCCTGTTCGTGCCGGCCTGTTTCGTGGTAGAGGTGGCCGAGATGGTAGAGGGCCTTTTCATGTTTGGGATCAATCGCGATCAATTGTTGATACGCGTTGATCGCACCGTCTTTCTGACCTTGTGAGTAACGGAGGTCGCCCAACATTTCCAGTGACCAGGTGTCTACGGGATTTAATTTGAGCCGTTCGGTGAACACAATTTCCCATTCGGCGGCGGCCTTTTCAGTTTCGCCGATAGCAGTGAAGTGTTCCGCTTGGCGTATGTGCGTGGACAGATCCACGTTCTTGATGACAACGCTTGGCTCATCTGCAAGGGGTTGGGAGGGCGAGAGCGCACAGATCATTGATATGAGTGCTGATATGGCGGGAATTTTACTTCTGATAAATATGTTATGCGGCATTGATATTCTCTCTCAACAGGGATCGTTAGTGTTGCAATATACCAAATATAATGTTCGAACGATACCGGACTATGGCATCGGGATATGATTGAGGATCTTCCGCACGCAGCCGATGGCGTCCAGGCCGCGGGTCTCGGCCTGGTGGCTGAGGATGATCCGGTGCTGCAGCACGTCCACGCCGATCGCCTTGACGTCCTCAGAGGTCACATAACTGCGGCCTTTCAAAAAGGCGTGCGCCTTGGACGCCAGCAGCAGGTTGATGGTCGCCCGCGGGGAGCCGCCGAATTTGATCATCTCCTTGAGCTCCGCCAGTTTGAAGCGCTCCGGGTCGCGGGTGGCCTCGACGATATCGAGGATGTAATTCTCCACCTTTTCTTCGATGATGATCCCGTCGATGATTTTGCGCAGGCCCAGGATATGCTGCGGATCGATGATACTCTTGACCGCGATATTCTTCTGCGTCATCCCATGATTGCGCATGATGCGCAATTCCTCCGCGCGGTTGGGATAGGTGATGTTGACCTTCAGCATGAACCGGTCCAGCTGCGACTCGGGCAGATCGTGGGTGCCGTCCTGTTCGATCGAGTTTTGGGTGGCCAGCACCATGAAAGGGTCTTCCAGACGGTAAGTGGTTTCGCCGATGGTGACCTGACGTTCCTCCATAACCTCCAACAGCGCGCTCTGGACCTTGGCCGACGCCCGATTGATCTCATCGGTCAGCAGGATATTGGTGAAGATCGGGCCTTTCTTCGTTTCAAAAGTGCCGGTCTGCTGGATGTAGACCGGCGCGCCGGTCAGATCGGCGGGGAGCATGTCCGGCGTGAACTGGATTCGCTGAAACTTGGTGTGGATGATCGAAGAGAAGGTGCTGACCGTCAGGGTCTTGGCCAGTCCGGGGACGCCCTCGATCAGGATGTGACCGTTGGCCAGCAGTCCGATCAGGATGCGCTCGAGTAAATATTTTTGGCCGACAATCACCTTTTCCATTTCGGAAAAGATTGATTCGATGATGGAATGTTCCTTCAAGATGGTTTCGGTGAGCTGGTCCTGTTCTCTGACGTCCATAAGCAAAGGCTCCTTGGGGCGTGTTGGTTATGGTGAATTCCGTCCGTGCCCGCGGGCCGGGGCGGATGTTCGGTCCTAAGTTTACCAGAAAAATACCTGGTTTGTCCCGGGCAAGTACCGGGGAAGTTCGTGCCGGTTTTCAG
>JAGQKV010000013.1:76668-196688 GCA_020429915.1 Candidatus Omnitrophota bacterium
TTTTCCGTATCCGAATAAAAACGCAGTCCGGGGATGTCGAGCTGCCGGCCGCGATCAACATTTTCCTGGTAGTATTGGCGGACGCGCGCCCACAGTAGACGTGCCCGGGCGTGAGCGGCCACCGGGAACTTGATGCGCACGCGCCGGTGAAAGATCTCACCGTTGGGCATGATGAAGATCAGCTGACGCAGATCACGGTCCTTGCCGAGCATGCGCAGTGACTTGACAAAGTCGAGGGCGAATTGTTCCCGGCGGGCGTGCTCGTGCATATTGCGGAAGTCGAGCAGGAAGCCGACGTTCTGTCCGTAGAGGCTGGCCGATTTGCGGACGAGCGGTTCGTTGTTGACCGCCCGGGCCGTGGCGCGCCAGTCGATGCGTGTGATGTCGTCTCCGAAGACGTACCTGTCGAGACGGTCGAAGTCCACGTCCTCGTGATAATTCTGCACGGCCCGATGGGACACCATGGGTTTGCGCAGTGTCAGGCGCGCTCCCGCCGCGTTGATGCCCGCGTGGACCTGATCCTCCAAGGCGTCGAGAAACGCTGCGTCGTCCTCGTACTCCACCGTTTCCCGGACCGCCTCCGATTGAAACTCGATCATGATGCGTTTAAAGTCCTCCAGGAAGTTCTCAAGCGGTGTGTCTACGCGGAGGGAGAGGCACAATGCCCGCAGGCGCGAGTTGAACGCCTCGCGCTGATGAAAAGGCCGCTGCCGCGGCATGAGCCACGCCCAGCGCGCCATGACCGGACCGATGAAGGGGAGCCAGAAGAGCAGGTTGTGCCGCCGGGTGCGGACCTGTGAGCGGGACGGCTGCCACGGGGCCAGGGTCAGGCAGACGTCAAACAGGACCCGGCGTTTTTTGTCCGCCGCGGCCTTGAACGAGGCGATATCGGCGATCAGTTCTTCCTCCAGGAAGGCCGGCGGTTTTTGAAAGTAGCGGGCCAATAGTGAGCGTTCTCCCTGTTCCTCGCCGGTCGAACGGCCGTCGCTCCACGGGTTGGCGTCATAGATTTCGTTGATGATCTTCTGCGGAAGGACGCCGCTGTACTTGCGTCTGCGCAAAGGCGAACCCAGCCACTGAATGAGCATCAACAGGCCTTCCACGAGGACGAAAATCAGGATCGAAGAGACCAATGACTCGAGAGAATCGCGGCGCTTGGTCGTCGCGCCCGGATGCAGGGTGATATAAATCACGGCCTTGATAAAAGACCATAAATCCTTGGGAGTGGCGGCGTCCTGCGGCCCGTCGCGGATAAAGCGGGTGCTGCCTTCGTCGGTGAAGTCGCCGTTGCCGAGAGTGTCGATGGTAAAGTGGACCGTGGGCGGTCCGTGGGCGCCGGCCACCACTTCCTCGGCATTGGTGAAGTGGCCGCGATATGTCCCGCCGCCCGCGGTGGATAAATATTTGGCGGAATTCAGATAGAGTTCACGTCCGGCCGCGCGCAGATCCTTCGCGGATAATGTGATAACCCAGTTCACCACCCGGGTCACATCGCGCGGGCGGAAGTCGTCATGGATCAGGGGCAGGTCCTGGTTCGGTCCGCCGGAATACATCACCAAGCCGTTGAGGATCCCTTTGGCCGCCTGGACATAGAGGTCGCGCGGATCGCCGACCGACACCTTGCGGATGAGTTCACCGCGGACATAACGGACAGGATCGTCGGCAAAGATCACCGGCATGAGCATGGCGTGCACCTCGACGTTCGCAGGGTAGGGCTGCTTGCCGAACTTGTTGCGCATTTGATCGAGGGAGTGGCCGAATTCGTGCCACGCGGTCCAGCGCGCATCGGCTGCGATATGGTTGAAGACGATCGCGTATTGCCCTTCGAAATAGCCGGCCCGGTCATGGAAGGGGTAGGTCTTGCCTTCGATGATGTGCGCGACCAGGGGGATGTTGGCCGCGTGACTGTACCAGGGGACATTGAGCCCGAGCTGTTCCATGTGGGTGTCTTCAAAATAGTATTCGCCGATGATTCTCTCGGGATACAGGAAGACATAGGGGTGGTTTTTGTACAGGGACAGAAAGAGAAAAGGGAAAACACCTTTATCCGTGAAGGCCCGACGTAACATCAAAGTATGGAGGCGGAAGTGCGACTCGGTCATTTTGTCCGAGGAGAACATCGCCGTCAGGCTGTGCAGGTGATGATGGATGTCGTCGTCGTAGTTGCGGGCGGTATCGAGGATGCGGTCCTTGAAACGGCCGGACGTCTTGCGGTCCGTAAGTAAGAGGAAGTAACCCTTCAGCACGTTCTCCGCAAAGAACAGCGCGCGTTCCTGCTCGTTGGCGAATGTGCCTTCTTCAAATTCGCGTGCCTTGTCCAGGAGGCCTTCCTCGGTGTAGGTCCGGTTGATGGTCACGATCTGATCGGCAAAGAATTTACGCCGTTGACGCATCCGGCGGGCGGCCGGATCGAAGCCGAATAACTTCTGAGCGCCTGTGCTGAAGCCGTCCCAAAGATCATTGTCGATGCGCGAGGTCTGCAGAAAATAGATGATGCCGGCCGCGGCCGCGGCCAGCGCCAGGGCGATCAGGGCCTGGCGGGTGCGCCGGCGTAAGAACTTAGTGTGCAGATCCTTGCCGAACCGTTCCGACACGGCACGGTCCACGTCATCTTCCCGTGCGGAGCCGGGGAGGTAGCCGCGGATCCAGTCTTCCACGCGGCGCACGAGCATGCCGCGTTTAAACTCAGCCCCGGGGCCGGGATCGGATACACCGGCGGCAAACAGATGCTGCGCGGACTCACGATAAATGACGCGTTCGAAGAGGCGGTCGATTCGCAGACAGGCGGTATTGACGGTGTCGGCGGACTGGTCGCGGACGGTCTCGATCAGCCGGCGGTTCAGCGTGCGCCACGCCGCAGAGCCGTGATCGCTGGCGTCGCGTTGTTGCTTCAGAGCGAAAACAGCGGAGCAGTCGTCCGCAGTTGTCGCGTTTCCGGCCGCAAGGGCCTCCCATGCGGTTGCGGCTTCCTCTTTAATGGATGCCGGAGTGAGCTTGCGCGCGCGCCGTTTGCGCCGAGCGGTGATGGTATCGTCACCGGACATGTCCAGAGCGATCGCCAGCCACATCCGCGCGTCTTTGTTGATGCGTTCCAGCTCGTGACCGTAATTTTCCAGCAGGCGGTCGAGGGCGGTGGACGCGTCGTTTTGCAAAAACTGGAGGGAATATGTGTAGGCCACCAGGGCCTCATATGCGGCGGCGCAGTCGGCGAGATGGTCCGTGGAGATCCGCCGGCCGGCAACCGCCGCGCGCAGGGCCGCCATCCACCGCCGTTCGAGTGCGCGGATATCGCGGATGCACTTCAAACCGGACAGGCGGTTCTCACGGACGGAAGATGATGAGGCGGTGGCCTGCATTATTGATTGCCCTCCTCGATGATCGCGCGGATTTGTTGGGCGCTCAGCGCGCGATCGTAAATACGCACATCATCGATGAGGCCGTGGAACGGCCGGCGGCCGTCCGGGTTGCGGCCGATCCACACCGGGATGCGGGGATCCATGGCCACGCGGCCGGTTTTGGAGGTCTTGCCGACCTCGACGCCGTCCTTGAAAAGGCGCATGTGCCGGCCGTCGTAGGTCGCGGCGACGTGAATCCATTCGCCGGCGTAGAGATGGCCGAGCGGCGCGATATAAGTCTTGGTCGGAAAGCCGTCATCGGTCTTCAGTCGGAAGCGCAGCCGGGCGCCGTGTTGATCAAAGGTGCTGAGCATAAAGATGTGGTCGTTTCCCGCGGTGCTGGTGGATTTGGAGATGATGCGCGCGTCGTGGACGCGGAAGGAGTAGGCGAGCATCCATGCCATCATGGTTATTTCGCCGGAATCGATGTCCAGGTTGCCGAGGCTGATAAAGTCATCCTGGCCGTCGAAGCTCATCGAACGGCCGCGGATCCCGCGAAACGGCGCCGCCCCGTGCACCCGGCCTTCACGGCCGCTACCCGTGACCTCGTGTGCGTCGCCGTCGTCAAAGGTGTAATGCGCGACAGGGGATGGGAGTTCAGCGCGGGCCTGCAGGACAGGCCCGGAAAGGGTGAGGCACAGCAACAAGATTAAACGTTTTACCATAAACCGCTGAGGCGTTTGTAGGTCTCGGGTGAAGAACGGTATTCCTGCCGGGACTATTGTACCAGAGATGCGGGACAGGGGAATTGAAAGTTTGGCGGAGGTCCGCTGAGGCTCAGCGCCTGCGCCGACGCGTCAGCGCCGCGCCGGTCATCCCCATGCCGAAGAGCAGCAGACTGGCGGGTTCGGGGACTACGGTGCGGGTAAATCTTAAGTCATCTACGACAAAGGCGGAGTTGGAACCGATTTCGATATAATTCAGCCCGGGTCCACGGGTTGTGTAGAGGCCGAAGAGGATCCCCGTATTGTCCTCGGTTTGCGGTCCCCCGGTATCGACGACCGTTGTGAAGACATTTATCGGCATGGATACCGCAACATCACCGGTATCCTCGTAGCCGATTCTGACGCCAAAGGCGATATCCTGGTCCAATTGATAGCCGCTGAAGAGGGCTCCGAGCCCCCGGACCGGTTCATCAAACATGAATTTTACAGTGCTGCGCTGACTGTCGGGAGATGTGACATAGCCGTTGCGACCGCTGTCCCAAACTCCATTGATGCCCAGATCCGTCATGCCGTTGCCCAATACGGCAGGAGGTGGATTGGTGTTCGGAGCAGCAAAGCCTGTGGCCGTGAAAGTGACGGCCTCCCCGCTGGCACCCCCGACATTGAGTGGTCCATTAGTAAGCAGGTCGACGTCACTGTACTCGCTGAAATCTATGTACTTCCAAGAGGGCGGAAATTCTCCGATATATATTAAACTTTGCGCATCCGGCAATTCCAGTACGTCCGCCGCGGCCGGACGAGCCAGGCCCGTGAATATACAAAATCCAAGAATGATAAGCTGTCTGTTCATGCCTACATGTTAGGCAGACCCAATCGATTCGTCAACAGGACGCCCTAGGACAACGTCGGAAATTCATTTTGCGTGTTTTTGGATGCGCTTAGCTGGCTGAACGAGATTTTCGCCGTCTGGCTATAGCTGCACCGGTCATGCCCATACCGAAGAGCAGCAGGCTGGCGGGTTCGGGGTTGGTGGTCTGTTGGATGACAGCATCACCGGCCGTGGCCGCGAAAACACCGGTAGGCGGTGTCGGAACGGTCGGTGACATGGGGCTGAAGAGTGATCCCAGGTTTGGGGCCACCGGTGCCACAGGCGTTTTCGGTCCTTGCGGTGGCGTTGGCGACCGGGGTAATAACGGTGTTTGCGGCGCCTGCGGCGGCTTGGGGCCGGGGGTTTCCTCGAGGATCGGCTCGGGAGCAATAAGAATCAGTTGGCCGATCAACGCATTATCCCAATTAGGATTGAAATCGTCGAAATAATCCGTGATGCCGAAATACCATTCGGTGGGCCATTGAAAACTGTCCGGACGGTACGGATCGAGATGGGAAATCGAGGTGCCTATGCGTTGGGGGGTGATGATGTCGTTTTCATCAACGTATTCCCGTGATAGCCAATGAATGTTGAATTGTGTTTCGGTGGGAAGAACATATTCTCCCAGATACAAGCTGTAGCGATTGCCTAATTCGGTGGGTTCTTTCTTGAATTGCAGCCACAGCCGGCCTTCGCCCGCCGCCACGAACGACAGGTCCAGGGTATCCGTCAATCCCGGGGACGTGCTTAGGTCGCTAAGCATAAACGCGGCAAGGGCGGGTTTTGTTGCAATGGTGCACATCAATATGACAGTTAAAGCGATTCTTTTCATAATATCCGCCTACGCATCCGTGTCAAAAAAGGTCATGAGTCAGGAAGTATAACATGCACATATAGATGTGAAATTGGATTAAATTGCCAAATCCCGGGATAATTTTGTGATATATGTGCACAGAGGCCAATCTGCTGACAGGACTGTGACGGACTGTCCGGTTACTGCACGAACCCGTGCATAAAAATCAACACCCCGAAGAAGATCAGGGCGATGCCGGTGACGTGGTTGAGGATCTTGTGGATGAGTTCGGGGGAGGATTTTTTGTAGATGTGCAGGAGGTTGTTCAGGATGCCCCAGAATACGAGCGTCCCGATGACCACGCTGACGGCGAATTCCGCGTCGAAGGTGGGGTCCAGTTTGTGTTCGAGGACGCCCAGCGCGGTCAGGATGATGGTGAAGGTCACGAACGAAAAGGGATTGAGGATGGTGAAGAGGAAGGTGGCGGTGAAGTCCTGCCAGTACGACTTGTCGGAGGACGGCACCGGCGGGGCCTCGCTGACCCGGCGGTTGGTGAAGGACTTAGCCCCCAGAATGATCAGCAGCCCGCCGCCGATGAATTCGAAATAGGTCTCCAGCCGGGTGAGGATGTCGCCGAATTCCTTCAGGCCGTAAAGAATACAAAAGACGACGATCCCGTAGGCCAGGGCGATCCCGGCGGCCGCCATCAGCCCGTGGATGCGGTCTTTCTCAATATTCTTGCGCAGGCACAGCATGCCGATCGGACCGACGGGTGAGGCGACGACAAGGCCGAGCACGAAGCCCTTCAACAAGGTGGAGACAAGCATGACATCTCTATTATATGGCAATTCGCGGTACAGGAAAGGGAGATCCGCGTAAAAATCCTAATAGATGTAACACGAATTGTACTGAAAATGCCCGCCCTTTTTTGCCTCGCATTCGCGTTTGTTCATAGCGCCGAAGATGTTTTTCCACATTCTGGCCTCGGCTTCGTAAGGATCTTCCTCTTCGCGCGGGCTTAACAGGGCCTTGAGGTTGCGGTTGGCCTCGGCCCAGTCCTTGTTGTATTGTTCGACGTACCCGGTGATGTCGTGCTTGATGCGTTGGCCGGTAAGGGCGTGGTAGGTGTATCCGCCCGGTCCGCGCGGTTTGAGCATCCATGCCGCGCGCCGCTCCTTCCATAAGGTCATGCTCGCCTCACGCAGCTGGCCGACCATGCCGTCCTGGCGTGCTTTACGGATGACCACCGGCAGATCGAGAAAGTCCACCGGGTAGGCCGCGTCACCCCAGTTGGCCTTGGTCACCGGCCGGGGGGTGATACTCACGGCGTTGACGGTCACCATCAAACCGGCGCCGTCGGCCGGCGAAATATAGTGGAACACCACCTGATACGCCCGGCCCTGGCTGTAGGGGATTTCCTGCACATTGAGCAGGGCGGGAAAGGCATCGCCGCGCCACGGCAGGGCGTAGTGCGCGTAGATCTGCCGGGACAGTGCGGGCAGATTAGC
The DNA here is from genome assembly GCA_020429915.1 of Candidatus Omnitrophota bacterium. Classification (GTDB taxonomy): domain Bacteria; phylum Omnitrophota; class Gorgyraeia; order Zapsychrales; family Zapsychraceae; genus JAGOSC01. The sequence continues at coordinate 83,898 of JAGQKV010000013.1, forward strand.
CGGCAGGTATGTCTCGCCGTCGACCACGGTGGGGAAGAACGGTCCGGGCCGCCGCTGCCAGGTGCCGTCGCCGAGCTTGCCGCGCATCCAGAGTCTGTCGCCGGTGATCGTGTAGTCGCCGCCGTCGTTGTTTTGCGGCCCGGCGTCGCTGATCGACGTGAATTTCCCGCCGGCCGCGTCGATCCGTCCGGTATGGACCTGGTTACCGATGTACAGCACAAACGATCCGTCCTCCCGGTACTCGACCACCGGCCCCGGACCGGCGGGAGTCTCCAGCTGCCAGACGCCTACCAGCGGATTGCCGCCGGCAGCCGTCGTAAAAGCGGCGGTGGTCGATAGGATGACAAATGTAATCGCGAGGGTGCGCATTGCATGTGACTTCATTGTGGGCCTGCCTTTCCAGCGAGTTTTTAAGGTGTGATGGTATCACGCAGCTATTATAACAGAGATGGTGGGCAGGTAAATGGGGCGAGAGTCAGATGGACTTTTCCTGTTACAGTCTTTCGACTGGCGATGATATCGTCCACTTTGGAAGGGACCTGTCGGATCTGAACTAAACATAAAAAGGCCCTTGAAGGTGTGCCGCCTGCAAGGGCCTACGTAGGCTGTCGGTGGGGTTACGGATTGACCTCAATCTCCTCGACGGTCATGCTCTGTTCGAAGGTGGTGGACTCGCCGTTGGGGCGGGTGTTGGTGACCTCGCGGATCAGGGTGCTGTCTTCGCGATAAAGCTCGGTGTTCTGCCGCCAGGTCTTGCCGTCCTGGTTGGTCAGTTCGCGGGTGGTGCGCAGCCGGCCGTCTTCGACCTCAGAGCGGCTGTTGAACGTCCCGCTCTTGCCGGTGCCGGTGTTGTATCCGCCTTCCACAGTGCGCGCGCCGTCTTGGTAGCTGATCGTCTTCTCGCTGTCGAGTGTTTTCCCGCCCGGGCCGGTGTAGGTGGTGTCGACCGAGCGGGTGCCGTCGTCTTTGCGGACGGAGGTCCGGTCCACGGTGGAAGTCTTGCCGCGCGGTCCGGTCAACGTGCCTTGCTGCGTATAGGTTCCGGGTGCGGTCCCGGTGACGGTCCCTTCCCGGGAGAAGGTCTTACCGCCGGCGGTGGTGGTGGCGGAGCGGTAGTTGCCGGAACGGTTCTCTTTGTTCCAGTTGCGCTCGGCCTCGCGCCGGCCTTCGCCGCGTTCGGTCTGCCAGGTGGTCTTCTTCTTGAATTCCCCGGGTTTGCGGTTGATCTTTTTCTGGAAGTTGCCTTCGGTCCTGCGGCCCTGGAATTTGCCGGAAATCGTGCGTTCCTTGGCAGGGGCCGATCCGGCGCCCAGGCAGAGGGCCAGGAGGGTGGTTATACAGATGATGGTCGGCTTAGGTCTCATGGGTGTCTCCTTCTCGGGTTCGCTTTTCCATTTTTACATAACGGTGAAATTTAGACAATGGGCTCTGGCGAAAGTTCCGGTAGGGGATAAAGAATCCGGGGGACTCTAAAGACGTTTCTGTTCACCCGTCTGCGGCTCCGGTGGCGCGCTGCCGCATTTCACTCGGCATCGGTCTGGTAGTCCATGGTCACATCGGTGGCGTAGACATCGTCGGCCAGCGGGGCCCAGATGGTGGGAAAGAGGATACCGGTGCGTCGGTAGCTGGCCGCGTAGATGCGGTGCAGCGGTCCGGTCATTTGGGGTTCGGCTGCAGGCGTGGCAAACCAGGCCTCGTCCAGGCGGCCTTCCCGGTTGGCGTCTTGAAAATGCCACGCGCCGTCTTCCCAGACTTCAAACCAGGTGTGGTTGCCGGAACGGTCCGACCATAACGGCGTGCCCACTACGCGCGCCGGAATGCCGACCGCCCGCAACGCGTCGGCGATCATGATCGACTGGCCCGTACAGGAGGCCACACCGGCGGCGATGGTCTCGCTCGGGCTCTGGTCCGGTTTGGGCCGGGTCTTAAGGTTGTAGGTGATGTGGTGATCGGTAAAGATCCGCAGGTTGAGGAAGAGCGCGGCGGCCCCGATTGTGCCTTGTTCCCGCGCCAGGCCGGCGTACTTCTCGAAGAAGTAACGGCGCCACGGCTCGCGCGTCTCGTTCACATTCACATAAGGCAGTACGTAATTGAGGAAGATGTCCGGCGGGACGTCCGCGCCCCACGGCAGTACGCGCCGGGCCTGGTAGGCCAGCGAAACGTTCTCGATGAGAAAATCCGCCTTCAGGCTGCGCAGGTCGCGCCGCGGCATGTGGGTGATCAAGAAGGCCATGCCTTCCTGTTCCTCGCCGGAGACCGACCGCAGGGCCCGCACCAGTGCGCCGCTGTTCCCGCCGGCGCGGTACAAGGCGAATTTGACCCCGAGTTGATATTCCTCGGGCAACGTGTCCACGACCGACTTGATCGCCTCGACCTGCGCGGACCGCTGGCCGAAGCCCCCCGGTGACGTCCAGGCGCAGCCGGAGAGGAGGCAGGCGATTATCAGCGTGAATGATATTTTCGACATGGTATACGGTCACGGATTGAATGAACCGGCCTCATTATAGCAGAAAGGATTCGGGGAGGTGAAAAAGGGACAGCCTCGGGAGACTGCCCCTTTTTTCCTGATTAATCCGGAATCTATTTTCCCGCTATTGTTCGGTAAGGAAGATTTGGAATCCGGAGTATGCCTCCATGCCGTGCTCGTCGATGTCCAGTCCGCGCAACTCTTCTTTTTCGGAAACCCGCAGGCCGATGGTGGCCTTGATGAGTCCGAAGAGGACAAAACCGGTTGCCAGGCACCAGACCAGGACTGATCCGACCCCGACCAGCTGGGCGAACAGCAGCTTCATGCCGCCGCCGAACAGCAAGCCGTCACCGGTCGTTCCGGGGGCAAAAACGTCTTGGGCGAACAATCCGAGCGAGATGGTGCCCCATGCGCCGCAGGTTCCGTGAACGGATACCGCACCGACCGGATCGTCGATGCGCAGGACCTTATCGAGAAAGACGACCGACAGGACCACGAGGATCCCGCCGACAAGACCGATGATCACGGAGCTGCCCGCTGAGACGAACGCGCATGGCGCGGTGATCGCCACCAGGCCGGCCAACGCCCCGTTGAGGGCCATGCTGACATCCGGTTTGCCGAACATAATCCAGGCGGTAATCATCGCCGCCACCGCGCCGGCCGCCGCCGCAAGGGTCGTGGTCGTGGCGATATGCGCGATATCCAGTACCGCGCCCATGGTACTGCCCGGATTGAATCCGTACCAGCCAAACCACAGGATAAAGACCCCCAATGAGGCCAGGGGCAGGCTATGCCCGGGGATGGCACGCGACGTACCGTCCTTACCGTACTTGCCGATCCGCGGTCCGAGCATAATCGCCCCGGTCAAAGCTACCCAGGCGCCGGTTGAGTGGACCACAGTCGATCCCGCAAAGTCCCACATACCGAAGTTAGCCAGCCAGCCTCCGCCCCAGATCCAGTGTCCGACCACCGGATAGATGAGCGCGGAGATGACGATGCTGTAGAGGAAGTAGGCGATGAATTTGGTCCGTTCGGCCATAGCCCCGGAGACAATCGTCGCCGCTGTGGCCGCGAAGACCATTTGGAAGAAGTACTTACACTCAAGCGGGACCGTACTCCACGACAACGAATCGAAGGTTTGACCGGTGTCATGAAGGAAGAATCCGCTGGTGCCGAAGAACGCGTTGCCTGCGCCGAACATAATGCCGAACCCGACGGCCCAGTATATGATCGCACCGGCGGAGAAGTCCATCAGATTCTTCATCATAATGTTGCAGGCATTTTTGGCCCGGGTGAAGCCCGTCTCAACCATGGCAAATCCGGCCTGCATGAACATGACGAGTATCCCGGCCAGTAACGTCCACACCGTGTCCATGATGACTTTGTTATCCGACGTTGTCGCTGCCAGCGATTCCAGGGTCACCGGATCGTCGGCGCCGGCCGGTTGCACCAGGGCGCCTGTCGTCAAGAGCAGGGCGCAGACGAGGCATGCCAGCCATATTTTGTTCCAATTGATATTTTTCATGATGTGCTCCTTTGGGCAGAGCTGATTGGTAAGCGATTGATGATCGTCGGGGGTGCTCGGCGACTGGTCCTGAGATACCGAAATCGGGTTTGACGATGTCATCACTCCCGCCTTGGCCGGTGGTGGACCGGTGGGCGTAAGGTTTGATTGGTTCACCTCCTTGTTGATGTGTTGGAATGAGCTGGCTTCCTCACCCGAAGCCATTCGGGATTTTGTATGGATCCCCTATAATAAAAAAGCCCGGCGGCTCAAATAAAGCCGTCGGGCATCCATGCCTCTTTTCCATTTTCGAAAACCGTCACTGGTTTTCGCTGTTAATCTGGAGTATAGCACTGACGCGAAGGATGTCAATAGGCGGATTTACGCAGGCGCAAGGGGGGGATCCGACCGGCATCACCCTGTGGTGGCAAACGCGGGGTGATGCGTGACGATTCCTTTGGCCGGTGTTCTGCTGAATGTCAGGTTGAGGATGTATTCCTGGGGAATACCCGGTACGGTAAGCTCCGGTTCGCCGGCGAAGCCGAAGCGCTGATAGAAATCCGGTTCGCCGACCAGCACGCAGCCCTGCGCGCCCAGGGATTTCAAGCGCGCGAGCCCTTCCTCGATCAGCGCCCGGCCGATGCCCTGCCGTTGAAACGCGGGCAGGACGGACACGGGGCCGAGGGCATACCAATCCGGACTGCCGTCGGAGATGCTGACCGGCGAAAACGCGATATGCCCGACCACAGCGTTGTCGATCTCGGCGACCAGCGAAACCGTCAGGGCCCCGGCAGCCCGCAGGGCGTTGACGATAAAGTGCTCCGTATGCGGCTCGATCGGGTGATCGGCAAAGGCGGTCTTTGTGAGTTGGTAAATAGTGTCGATGTCGGTTGGTTGTTCAGAGCGGATAAACATGGGCTTGAGGAAGAGGTGTCGCGTCTCCTTAAATGTCGTTTGGTTCTGCGGACAGCCGCGCCTGTTCCGTGGCACTGGCCTGTGGTGAATTGATGAATAACTTTACGTGTAATGACGGCTCTGTCCGCACGATAATCCATGAATTGATGACGGGATATTCGTAGTGCAGGATGGATGTCTGCGAATAAGCGGTGCAGGTGTCGGACGACCGGGAACAGGTCACTCCGCTGACAAAGAAGTCGCCTTCCTTGTCGTCAAATTCCGCCGGGATACCTTTGATGATGTAGTCGGGTTCGTAGAGGATGACATGCTCGTTATAAACAATAGTCAATGGGAGGTAGATATACGTAAGTATCGACGTAAGAAGAAAAAGGAGAAGCGAAGCAATTCCAAGAACTTCAAAGAATCTAGAGCGTTGGGAAGACGTTGCGCTTTTTTTCACGCGTTATTATAGCAAAGCCGGTCCGTTAACAGCAACAAAGCGGGCCCTTATATTTGTTGCCGGGAGGATATCCGTTGCTGGACTTCAGCAGCCGAAACGCGAGGCGTCGCTGGAATTGCATTCGCCGTTTTTAATCCGGTCGTAGGCGCCGGAGTCGCCGCTCCAATACGCATTCTCCTCCGCGACTTTTTGATTGTAGGCGTTATAGTCGAATCCGCCGGAGGAATCGCCGGATCCGGAACTGGAAGAAGACGACCAGCCGGAGGAGGAGCTGCCGCCGGAGGATCGTGGGCGCGAGCTGCGCAACAAGGCCCGCAGGCCCTGGGACGCACGCGCCCACTGGGCATTATAAGCCTCGACGTATCCGGTCACATCAAAATCGATCAGCTCGCCGGTGGCCGCGTTAATCGTCCGTCCGCCGCCGTGCGTCCCGGTACTCAGCATCCAGGCCAGGATGGGGTCCGCGCCGCCCGGGCGCCAGATGCGTAAACCGGCCTTTTCCAGCGGCCCATTAAGTCCGTTCTCGCGCGCGATGCGCAGTGCCGCGGGCAGGTCGACGAAGACCGGAGGCAACGCGTCCTCGCCCCAATTAACGGCCTGGTCGAAGACATACGGCTCGACCGTCTGAGTGGTGGCGGTGTACAGGACGCCGGTGCCTTCGGAGGGCGAATAATAGGATATCTTTACCTCGGGCTCGGTATAAGACCAGGTTTTTCCGTATTTGTATTCGATGCTGACCGGAATGGCATCGTGTTTCAGCGTGCGAGCCTGCTGTGTCACCGCGTGCATGAATTCCGGCAGGTCTTTGGCCAGCTCGCGGGGGCCGTCCTGTTCCGTCGACAGCCGCGGTCCTTTTTTGGCCGGCGAGGCAGCTGTCCGGTCCGACACGCGGGTCCACGTGCCCGGGCCAAGTTTTCCGACACAAAGCATGGTGTCCGTATTGGGGAACGTGTAGGTCCCGCCGTCTTCGCCCCAGGTCTTGGACTTAAGCGACCACTTGCCCTTACGGGAGCGAAGTGTCCCGTCATGTTTTACTGCCGCGCCTGGACCGGAAATTTCATAGGTGCCGTTTTTGCGGATCGTCCAGTACACCGGCCGGCCCGGCCAATGCAATGACCAAGTGCCGGCCATCTCTTTGTCCACCCGCCGACCTCCGCACCCTTGGAGGGGGAGGGCTGCGATGGCCGCAAGCAGAATCAGGGCAGTTCTTGTTTTGTATAATTTTCTGGGCACGTTAAATTCTCCGGGAGTCGAGAAAATGGTGTCGTTTTTCAGTAAGTATTATAGCAGAGATGAATGGGGGATAAATGGAGAAGGTGGGGGCCGCTCGGCTTCCTCCTGCGCTCCTGCCTTGTTTGTTGGGAGCTTCGGAGGACTGCGTTCTGCTTCGCTCCAGTTTTGCCGGTTGGGAGCTTCGCAGAACTTGCGAGCCTGTCCTGACGTGCAAGAGTTTACAGCTTTTTTAGAAGCTCAAAGTCGCCGTTGATTAGGGCAATCTTCTTTCGGCGTGTCCAACCCTTGATTTGCTTCTCTCGCTTTGCAGCTTGTGATTTATTGGCAAATTTCTCCGTATAGAGCAACGATTTGGCGGGATTGTAGGAGGTGAAGTGTGAGCCGCTATTCTGATGTTCACAGAAACGGCGTTGAGGGTCTTCGCTCAAACCTGTGTACAATTTGCCATCTTGGCATTCTAAAATATACACATACCACATACTTAGTGTCCTTCGACTCGCTGCGCTCGCTCAGGATACTTCGCCTCGACTCCAAAATGAAACGGCCCTGCAAGTCTCGCGTAGCTTGTACTGAGCGAGGCCCGCAGGGCCGAGTCGAAGTACTCCCCCGCGAGGACTCGAACCTCGGACCCAGTGGTTAACAGCCACTTGCTCTACCAACTGAGCTACAGGGGAATGAAATCTTTGGCTTGTGCCGGGTTGATTGAGATTGAATTATAGCTAATTCCCCGGAAATGTCAATGGTGTCGTTGGACTAAAAACAGGGGTGCCTACGAGTGGGGCTGGATGCCGTAAATATAAAGCCGCCCGGAAGTTTTCAGCAATCTTACCGGTCATTTCGGAAATCCAGGCCGCGCTTTTGAGGCGGTTTGGAGGGAGGCTCCGGCGGGGAGGTGGAATAGAGGTATTTGCCGCGCTTCCTGGGTTCCTGATAATCGGCGGCCACGATCTCAAACTCCGCGGTGTCCCCGGCCGGCAGATCGCCGCCGGTGGTGATCACCATCCGCCAGCGCGCCACCGCGTGCGGGCCGTCGAAGACATCCTTGGCGAAGGTATCCAGTCCCAATTCATTGCTCCCGGAAAAGACCGGCGTGTTGACGATAGAGCGGCGGTAGAATTCGCCGTTGCGGTAGAGTTCCACGGTAAAATTGATGGGGAAGGTGGCCGGACGGGAATTGAAGATGATCACCTCACCGGTGACCGGCTCGAACTGGCGGTACAATTCTTTCTCCAGCCTGATCGTGACCTCCACGGGCGAACGCAATCGCCGCGTCTCGGCCGCGGCCGGGGCGATGACCAACCCCAATTGGCACAGAATTACGGCCGGGAAAATGAGAGTCCGGCGGGCAAGCATGACATTATCTCCATGTTCGGGGGCATAAAGTGCCGGGACGGCGTGATGTGCGGCAAGCGAAGGATGCGCCTACTGGCCGCTGCCGATGGATTGGCGGTAGGCTTCCGCGCGGGCTTCCACCGCTCTTTTTTCCCGATCCCTATTGGCCTGGATTTGCGCGGACTGTTCCGCGTGCAGTGCCTTCTCTTCCTCGGACTGCCCGAACAAACCTGATATGGCCGAACCGACTCCGCCGGACTGCCCGCCCGCCGAACCGTCGGGTTGACCGCAAGAGGTGAGCAGCAACGGGAAGGAGAGGATGATGACGAAGTGTTTGATAGACATTGTGCCTCTATTATGAGGGCCGGCCGGATATATCGCAAGGACAAATCCTGCTCTATCCGGGGCTTGCCTGGTTCCATATTTCTAAAATCCCTTAGGGAATCCCCCGATGTTCTGCTAAGATACTGGCGGTTTAATGGTTTAACGATCCTCTCGTCATGACAGAGTCCCCGTCTGTATCAACCCCGACCGCTTCGCACGCGGCATATGCCGGCGGCGTCACCGCCCTGTTCGCGGTGACCGGCTGGGTCCTGTGCCTGATCGGCGGTTATTCTTTTCCCGAGGCCCTGGACCTCGTCGCCCGCCGTTCCTACCAGCCCCACCATAACTTTATGACGTACATCTTCATCAGCGGTTTGTCGCTGACCTGCTATCTGTTTTTAATGATAGCGGTCACTGTAATGACCATGCGTTTCGCGGCGCGGACATTCGAAGGGATTCTCAAGCCGTTCGCGGACTGGTCCTGGGCGGCGCACGCGCGGCGGGTCACGGTCATTGCGGTGATCGGCATGTTCGCCATGCAGCTGATCAGCCTGCACGGCTACTGGGGCAACGCGCGGCAAATCTTCGGCGGGAAGGCCGGCTACGCCAAGACTAATATCCAGCAGACCAAGATGATCGCTGAGGCCCTGGGCAAGGCCGCCGGTCACCGGCCGTACAAGGCCGCTCTGGTCACGGACCTCGATACCCGCGACGGCAAGGGGCTGCTGGAACGACACATCCTGGCCTACTTTCTGTGGCCGGTCGACATCAGCGGCATCTATCAAAAAGAGGACGACGCCTGGATCGCCTTCCATAAAAAGGACGCCGCGCGGCACGTGCCCGCCGGCTACACGGTGCTGTACCAAATCGATGACGAAAACCTGATCGCGGTGGTGGCGCAGAAATGAATACCTTTCCCGTCCTCGGCATCCTGATGTTACCCGTGGCCCTGGGCACATTCTTGACGGCGTGTCTGACCCGGCGCGAGCCGTTGCCGTGGCCGCTGACGGTCGCGGTCGGTTTCGGCGCGGGGACAGGGATCGTCACCAATTTCTTCATCGTGATGTGCTATCTCCCGGTAACCGAACGCTTCCTCTGGGTAAATATTCTCGCCGGTGTCACCGCGGCTGTGTTGTTCGCGCTGTGCGTCTTCGCCGGCGTCTTTCGGCGCCGTCCGGCGGCGCCGTCCGGTATGATCCGCTTTTCCACATTGCTCGTGGCGGCGGCGGTGCTGTACATCGCGGCGTTTATTGTCTGGTGCGGGACCAACATTCCGATCATTTCCTGGGATACGTTCGAGACGATGGGGCTGAAGTCAAAGAGCATTTACACCAGCCAGTCGCTGAATCACATCCCGTTCCGCGATAAATACGATTACCCGTTGCACATGCCGATTTTGATGGCGTGGATCTCCAAGTCGATCGGGGTGTGGGACAATATCAGTCTCAAGCTGATCTTCACGCTGGCGGCCGCGGCCGCGGCGGCGGTGCTGGGGTATGTGCTGCGCGCCTGGACCAGTCTGCGCTGGGCGGTGTTGGGCGTGGCGCTGTTGTTCGCCTCCGGGTTTCTCATATTTCACTCCACGATCGCCTACCGCGACGTGACTATGATGTACTTCAACTGCACGACGGTGCTGTTGATTCTGATGTGGCAGCGGTCCGCCGGCAAGATGACGGTCGTCCTGCCGGCGTTGTTCGCCGGGCTGACGTCGTTTATCAAGCTGGAAGGCTTCGGGTACATGGCAATGCACAACGCGCTTTGGCTGGCGGTGCTGTTTTTCGCGAAGAACATGTCCGTCAGAGAGAAGGTGACGCGGCAGCTGGCCTTCACCGCCATCAGCGTCGGCGTATATTTGATCTTCGCGGTCTACAAATGGATGTACATCCTGCCGGCGGTGCCGGACTTGGCGGCGGACCCGACGCATTTTGATCTGAACCGTGTGGCGCTGGCCGGCGGCGGGGGAGTGGGGCACCGCATCGCGCGCGTCGCGTGGCGTTATTTTGAAAACATGTTTCTCAGCGGCAACTGGAACCTGGTGTGGCTGCTGTTCGTCTTGAGCCTGACGCGTCTCGATCGCATCCGGCAATCCGAGACGGTCCGTTTTCTGCTGCTGTTTCTCGGGATGTTTTTTGCGGTGTACTTTTTCGGCTACGCCCTGACCCAGCACTTCGTGTGGGTGGCGGACAAGCACGATGTGCTGTCGCGCTCCATTCTGCATGTGTATCCGCTGGTTGTGGCGGTGATCTGCCTGATCAATGCCGGCGATGACCGCTCTGTCCCCGAAAGGGGACTGTCCCCTTCGGGGTGACTGTGTTAGGATAGTGACCATGACGCTCGACTGGAACAGTTCGGCTCAGCTTTATCAGCAGGGACGCTGGGCTCTGGGCGAGGGGGACATCGCCAAGGGAAAGGAGTTCCTGCTGGATTCCTATCACCGTGCCCCGCACTACAAGACCGCGGAACTGCTGGGCGAACTCTTTCTGGAGCAGGGTGAACTCGTTGACGCACTCAAGTATTTGTCTGCCGCGGTCGGACTCAACAACCGGCCGTTCAAGTCCCGCTATCTGCTGGCCCGCGTCTGGCTGGCGCTGGAGGAAAAAGAAGACGCCATCTTCAATCTCGAGGAAGCCCTGCGCTTGAAGGAAGACTTCCGCTCGGCCCGCGAGTTGCTCGAAACCCTCCGCTGAGGCCCTGCCCGTGCCCCGGGAACTTTCCATTCCTTTTTTGCCGTATCTGTAATATGATAAGGCCCTTACAAATCGCATAATACTTTTCCGATATGTGGCTACGCCTGCTGACAATTCTGACTGCCGTCCTTTTCTGCGCACAACCCGCGTGGAGTATCGATCAGGAATATTCGGTCGGTCCCGTACCGGCGTGGGTGGCGGCCTTTGAAGGTGAGGGAGAAGACTCCGAAACAGAAGATCTCTCCAAGTACGGCATTTCCTATAAAGTGGTGGACGATCAGGTCCGTATTAGCGGCGATAGCCGTGAAAATTACAGCCGCCGCCGGATCAAGGTCGTCAACCAAACCGGTGTGCCATATGTGGCACAATTTTCAATCGATTTCGATCCTTCCTACCAGCAAGTGACGCTCCATCATGTATTCATCGAACGCGACGGCGAGCGTATCGACAAGCTGCCCGACGCCCGTATCGACGTCCTGCAACGGGAGCAGGAACTCGAGTCGATGATTTATAATGGCCGCAAGTCCATCCATATTATTCTCAATGACATCCGGGTGGGAGATGTTCTTGACTACAGCTATACGGATGTCGGGGCCAATCCTATCTTCAAAGGTCTGTTGTTTACGGTCTTGGATCTGCAGTGGATGGTGCCCGTGCATCATGTCCGCTACCGCGTCGTCATGCCGCGCGGGCGGCCGCTGAACGTGAAAGCGATCAATTCCTCCGTGTCACCGACAATCGAGGAGGCGGGAGATGAAACGGTATATGAATGGCGCAGGCGTGATGTGCCCGCCTTTATTCCCGAGGACAAGACGCCTCCCTGGTATCTGACGTCCCCGATGATTCTGGTCTCCGAAATGAAGGCCTGGTCCGAAGTTCAGGCATGGGCGCATGAACTCTATCGGATCCCGGATCCGCTGCCGGAGTCCGTGAGTGAGCAGGCGGCGTTGATCCGCTCCGCTCATCCGGAAAAGTCCGACCAATTATTGGCGGCGATACGTTTTGTGCAGGATGATGTGCGGTACACCGGTATCGAGATCGGTCCGTACTCCTACGAACCGAATCCTCCTCAGAAGGTGCTCGAGCGTCGCTTTGGCGACTGTAAGGACAAGAGCCTGCTTCTGATCAGCTTGCTCAGCGCGCTGGATATTGAGGCGCACCTGGCCCTGGTGCACAGCGGTTTGTACACCACCTTGCCCGACCTGCTCCCGGACCCGACCGTCTTCAACCACGCGATTGTCCGGATCCTTTTCGACGGTAAGGAGCTGTGGGTGGATCCGACCAATACCCTGCAGCGCGGGGACCTTGAGCATATGTGGCCGCCGGATTACGGTTATGCGCTGGTGATCGACGGCCAAACCGACCGGCTGCAGCGGATGCCGGAACAGTCCCTCCCCGAACCGGAACTGCTGATTCAGGAAACGCTCGACGTGAGCGGAGGGGTGGAGGAACCGGCTTCGCTGGTAATTCGCAATACGTTCCGGGGACCGGCAGCCGACACGATGCGCAACCGGTTATCCGTCCACGGCCGGGAGGCGCTGCTGAAGGGCTTCACGGATGTGGTCGGCCAGATATATCCTGACGTAGAATCTGTCGGCGTTCTGGAAGTTCACGATGATCCCGTTGCCAATCTGATCGAACTTATCGAGCGGTACACGATCCGCCGGGCGTGGATGTTCGACGAGGAACAAGCGGGCCATACCGTGACCATATACTTTCCCGAAATGCGTTCTCCCCTGGAGTTGCCGGGTAATACCAAGCGCAGCATGCCGCTGGGAATTACGCACCCCACCTATATCCGGCATACTTTTGACATTACACTCCCCGATAAGGAATGGAATATTGAACCTATGGACGAGGCCATCGCGGATGAGGCCTTTGTTCTAGATACCAAAAGTCACTTCCTGGACGGGCACTTGTTTGTGGAGTACACCTTCCGCACGCTCGCGCGTGAAGTTCCCGTTGAAAAGGCTGAGATCCATCAGCGTAATCTCTCCCGGGCTTCTGACTGGCTGACGTACCAAGTCTACATGGCGGATTCAGACGGGGTAGCTTCCTTTTTTCCTGCCGTGCCTTTGAAGCGTTGGGTTATTCTGGCGGCGGTGGCGGTGGTTCTGGTCCTTTTGGCCTGGTGGGGAGGGCTCCTGAAGCTGACCGTCAAATATTTCCGCCATCCGGTCCGGTTGCTTAAGGCCGTCGTCGCCCACCCTAATATTCCGCCGTTATTTTTCGTTTTGGTCTGGGCAAACGGGGCTTCCCATCTGGTTGAGAAGATCGCGTATGAATACAGCGCGACCCAAACGCATCTTCAGCACTGGGCTGTGATCGGTATCATTGCGGGATTATTCGGATTGCCGCTCGGATTCATTCGATACTATCTCGGTGGCGGGATTATCCATATCGGTCAAAGAATCGTCGGAGGTAAGGGGGACTATCGGGCGGCGCGGCGTATTTACCTGTATTCCGGATTTCCAATGGATCTGGCTGAACTGGCGATGGCCGTAGTCATCGGTATCTTGTTGGGGAATGAACACCTGGCCTCAGAAGAGATCACCGTGTATGATGCGTTACGAATTTTAGTTGTCATCATCATGGTGTTCGTGGTGATTGTCGTTATATACAAGGCCATTCGCCACGTCCTTAAGGCGTCGGCTGCCGGGGCGCGGTTTGTGTTTATTGTCTTGCCCATCTTTTTATTTCTGTCGCTGGCAGGCTTCGGTTTTATGCAGGCGATGCGGGAAGATCAAGGAAACAATCAGCAGGAGACGGCCGAGTGGCAGGCGGAAGCGACGGCTGATTTCCCGGATGACGGGGAGAGCGATGTTGATATTTGGCTGGAGCAGACTCGTGACGAAAGTTTGAGTCAGCGGATCCGGGAATTCCACGCCACCGGCGTTGAGAATACCGATATCCGTTTTGATCAGGCGTTAACGATCGCCCGTACCTACCGCGAGCAGGGAAATCCCACGGAGGCGCAAAAATGGTATCTGGAGGCGTTATTGAATGTAACGTCCGGAAGTGAGGCCCACCGGGATATACAGGCCGAGATGAAGGCCCTGGATGCGGAAGCCGTAAGGCCAGGTATTAATTTTCTGATTCCTTCGCAAGATGATCTGTAATATGATGACTCTTTGTGTAAATTGACATCCGAATATTCCTGTGAATACAATCCTGACACTAAACAATCTGAATAAAACATACGAGGGCGGTTTTGAGGCGCTGAAGGATATCAATCTCGAGATCCGCCGCGGTGAGATCTTTGCCCTGCTCGGACCCAACGGGGCGGGTAAGACGACTCTGATCAATTCGGTGTGCGGGCTGGTGATGCCGACCTCGGGTCAAATCCTTTTCGACGGCAAAGACATTGTCGCTGATTACCGCTACGCCCGGGAGCGCATCGGGTTGGTCCCGCAGGAACTGTGTACGGATTCCTTTGAGTCGCCGTGGCACACTTTGCATTTTAGCCGGGGGTTGTTCGGTAAACAGCGCGACGGGGCTTATGTCGAGCAGGTCCTTCGGAATCTCTCGCTGTGGGACAAGCGTAATAACATGATCCGCACCCTGTCGGGCGGGATGAAACGGCGGGTGATGATCGGCAAAGCGCTGGCACATGAGCCTAAATTGCTTTTTCTCGATGAACCCACCGCGGGTGTGGACGTGGAATTGCGCAAGGGAATGTGGGAACAGGTGCGGGCTCTTCAGAGGACGGGCGTCACGATAATTCTGACCACGCATTACATCGACGAAGCCGAGCAGATGGCCGATCGCATCGGGATTATTAACAACGGTGAGTTGATCTTGGTCGACCGGAAGGAAGATCTGATTGCTAAACTCGGCCGGAAGGAAATGACGCTCGATCTGCAAGAGCCGCTGGCTGAGGTGCCCGCGTCTCTGAAGGGATTCGAGTTGTCGTTAAGTGAGGACCGGCGGCGGCTGTCTTATTCGTTCGATTCCGCGGCCGAGGACAACGGCATCGCCCGGTTGCTGTCCGGTTTGCACAAGGCCGGCTACGAATGCCGGGACATCCATACCAAACAGAGTTCTCTGGAAGAAATCTTTATTTCCTTGGTCAAAAAGAAATGAACTGGCTAGCCGTTAAGGCAATTTTTAAATTCGAGATGCACCGCATGCAGCGGACTCTGGGGCAAAGCATCGCCTCGCCGGTGATCTCCACGGGTCTTTACTTTATCGTTTTCGGTTCGGCCATCGGCTCGCGGATCGAGCAAATCGACGGTGTCTCCTATGGTTCCTTCATTGTCCCGGGTCTGATCATGCTCACTGTGCTCAGCGAAAGCATTTCCAACGCTTCGTTCGGGATTTACTTTCCGCGTTTTACCGGCACAATTTACGAGGTCCTGTCGGCGCCGGTGTCTTATGTCGAGATCATGCTCGGTTACGTGGGGGCCGCGGCGACCAAATCCATTATCGTGGGATCGCTGATTCTGGGTACGTCGTTCTTTTTTGTCCCGGTATCCATTGCCCATCCGCTGCTCATGTTCACCTTCCTGGTCTTGACCGCGGTGACGTTCAGTCTGTTCGGATTTCTCATCGGCATTTGGGCCGACGGTTTTGAGAAGCTGCAGATCATCCCGCTGCTGATCATTACGCCGTTGGCCTTTCTGGGCGGGAGCTTCTATTCGATCACCATGCTGCCGCCGGTATGGCAGAAGATTTCCCTGCTCAATCCGGTGGTGTATTTGATCAGCGGTTTCCGCTGGGCGTTTTACGAGTCGGCGGACGTCAGTCTGGGGGTCAGCCTCGGGATGATCGCGGTGTTTCTGCTGATCTGCCTGGCCACGGTGCGCTGGATGTTTGCGACGGGTTATAAGCTGAAGACTTGATTTATAGGGTGATGGTGCCAGGCGGTGATAGAAGTGCTGAGTGCTGTCAGCAAGGGTGCAGGCGGGGTGTCCAGAATAATAGTGATTATTCCCGTTGAGATATGATCATCACTCATCACCCGGCACTCACCACCCGAAGGGCTGCCGTATTAAGGAGACTGATATGCGTTTTCTTAGTGTCATAATCATTAGCCTATGTGCCACATTGACGCCATCCCCGGCATTCGCCGGACAGGCTGATGTCATCGATGTGAAATATGAATGCGCGGAGGCGTGCACATTCTGGGTCACGGTCCGGCATGCCGACAGCGGTTGGGACCATTACGCCGACCGCTGGGAGATCCTGGCCCCGGACGGAGAGATCATTGCGACCCGGGTGCTCGGTCATCCGCACGTCAACGAGCAACCCTTCACGCGCTCGCTCGGCGGAGTTATCATCCCTGTGGGAATCTCCGATGTGAGGATCCGCGCCCACGATTCGGTGCACGGTTACGGCGGAGAGGAGGTTGCCGTGACGTTGGATAAGTAAATGGAACCTGTCGCAGATGGTGCATCGATAATACCAAGGAGGATGTCATGACGTTTTTTGTCCGTACTCTGTTGAGTGTGATGTGCGCCTGTCTCATTTTTCTGGCGTCCGCCGCCAGGCCGGCCGCCGCCGAGCCGTTTTGGATCTACAAGGACCAGGGGTTTTCCGGCAACCACTACAGTCCCGACGGATGGATGGGGGACCATGCCGATTTGACCATGGATGCCGAGTACAAGATCCCGGCGCTCGACCAGCCCAACAGTTATGAAGGCAATACCGTGATCCGTTTCGCCTATCAGCCGGGATCGAAAGTGCAGGACGGCGAGGGTTGGATCGGAGTTTATTTCCTGCACCCGGCAGGGAATTGGGGAGACAAACACGAGGGGCTGGACTTAAGCGGTTATACGCGACTCACGTTTTATATCAAAGGCGAACGCGGGGGAGAGATCATCCACAGTTTTCGCGTCGGCGGAGTCTCCAAGAAGTTTGTCGACAGCACTACGCTTGAGATCAAGAAGGTTCCGTTGACACGCCAGTGGCAAAAGATCATCATCCCTCTGGCCGGGCATGATCTGAGTCACATTATGGGAGGTTTTGCGTGGACCGCGACCGCCGAGGACAATCCACAGGGGGCGAGCTTCTTACTGGATGAGATACGGCTGGAATAACTTGTTACGAAGCAGCGCCCGCGTGATGGCATGCGCCCCGGTCCTTTAATTCATATAAGGGAGCACCCCGTGAAAATCCGTTTATCGCTTATTATCGCCGTCCTGATGTTGCCGGCGGCGTTCATCAGATCCGCCGCGGCGCAGGACCTGCCGATATTCGCGGACGGACACCTGCTGGCGGATGCCGACATATTTATCTGGCAGGACACCATCGCTTTTTTTGACGGGAATTATGAAGATCCCACCGTGCCCGAAGGTCAGGAAGCCTTTCAGGTCAGCACGATCTCTTGGGCCGGATGGGGAGTGTTCGATCAAGTCGGGACGTACGACTTTTCCGCGATGTCCACGTTCAATCTGGATTTCTGGGTGAAGGCCGACATCGATCTGACGGTGGAGATGCGCGACGCGACCAACGGGGCCAACGGATTTCCGATTTCGGACTACGGCTGGGACGGGACCAATACTTGGCAGCGGATCACCATTCCGGTGACCGATTTCGGCCGCGACCTCACCCAGCTGGAATCACCTTTTATGATTACCGCGCCCGACGCGGCCGTGTTTCTCATCGACGGTGTGCGCTGGCAGGACCCGGTGGCCGCCAACGTGAATCCCGTCTTTGATTCGAACGCCGTGCAGTACGCGCTGGTGAACAGGCCGTTCAAGTATGACGTGAACGCCGACGACGGAAATTTCGACCGGATCGTGTATTCGCTGACCGCCGCCCCGACCGGTATGACCATCGACATGTTTAGCGGGCTGATCCAGTGGGTGCCTACCGCGGCCGACCAAGGCAATCATCCGGTTACGGTCGCCATCAACGACGGACAGGGGGGAGTGGGCAACCAAAGCTTTATCCTGTTTACGGTCGTGACGCTGTCGCCCCCGCAGTACGAAATTCTGACCGAAACCGGCGGCGTCAGCCTCGCGTTCTACAACGAATGGGGGACGGGGACGACCACCTTCGGCACCGGGTTTATCACGCGGGTTTCGGAGGATTTTGCCGGTTGGGGATTCTTTCTCAGTCCCGTGAATGTCCTTGACGCGGCGCCGATGGCGCTGCATTTTAACGTCGATACCACGGCCGATCTTATCATCGGGATTGAGGACACGACCGAAAACAACACCGTGCGTATCTCCGACTACGGCTGGAACGGTCTGCCCGGGGAGCAACAGATCATCATCCCGATTGTCGACTTTGATGCGGACTTGTCCCAGCTGTTCGGCAATTTTAATGCCACCATGGAAGTGATCGGAACGTTTACCATCAGTGATGTGGTGTGGCGGGTGCCGGATGTACCCAACAGTCCGCCGACCATTACGTCCACGCCGGTAGTCATGGTCGAACCGATTTCCACCTATCTCTATGACGTCGACGCGGTGGACCCGGACTCCGACCCGCTGACGTATTCCCTGCTCGTTGCACCGGCCAATATGGGGATCGACCCGAATTCCGGTCTGATCCTCTGGTTGACTGAGGCGGGCGACATCGGCAGTCATCCGGTGACAGTGCAGGTCAGCGACGGCAAGGGTAACGCGGGGCAACAATCTTTTACCGTCGAGGTTGGGAGTGCGAGCAGTCTCTATGGCGATACCAATATGGACGGAGCGGTTTCCGCGCTCGACGCATCACAGGCGGCTCGGCATTCCGTGGGGCTGCTGACACTCACCGGCCAGGCATTGATCAATGCCGAAGTCAGCGGCGACGGCAATATTACCGCCATCGACGCCTCGCAGATCGCCCGTTTCTCTGTGGGGTTGATTGCGTGCTTCCCGGCGGATCCGAGCTGTCCATAAGATGGGATAAGTGGTGGCTCAGAAATGCTAAGGGCGGGGATTGCCCGGGACCGGATGCCGGTTTCGGATCAAAAGTGTACCCACTTGACAGTGTACTGGAATTATGATAATTTCAGATATGACTGAAAAAAATGAAAATATGCTTAGCCCGGAAGTCCGGGACTTCATCCTTAATTGGGGGGAGCGGTTATCCCATTGGGGCCTGAACCGGACCGAGGCCCAGATCTTCACTTTGATCTTTCTTAGTGAAGACTTGTTGAACGCCGAGCAGATCACCGCCACCCTCGGGGTGGCCCGTTCCAACGTCAGTCAGAGCCTCAAGGAGCTGCAGAGCTGGGGAATCGTCAAGCCGGTTACGGTGCCGGGTGAACGCAAGAAACGCTTCGACTGTATCCGGGACGTGTGGGTCCTGTTCAAACAGGTGGTCGATGAACAAAAACGGCGGGAAGTCGATCCGATGATCGCGATGCTTGATCAAACGTTCAGCAAACTCGAAGCGAATAAGGACGATCCGTTTGTCAGGGCAAAGCTGGCGGATATGATTCATTTCTTTGATACGACGACCGGCTGGTACGGCAAGGTCGAGAATATGGAGATCAGTACGATTAAAAAGTATGTCAAACTCGCCGGACAGGCCAGAAAGATCTTAGGTAAATAAGCCCGATATTTTTTTTGCCCAACGATTTCAGAAAATACTGAAATAATTGAAATAAAATTTTCTGCCAAAGGAGGATCTATGACCGAACTTAAACTCGTGCCCGCCCGCCGGCGGGACTCGGCTGCGTGGCTGGAGTACTTCCGGACGAATAATGAGGAGCTTCTGGAGTTGCCGTGGGATGCGGGGGCGGAGTTGTCCGGTGCGGACAAACAAGCCATCGCCGCCTCAGTGCAGATCTTTCAACTGGGAGAACGTTCCGAAGGCAAACACCTGTCCCGGTCCGCCAAACTCTATGCGCAACGCACCGGCGACCATGCCTACTACGAGGCGATGGTCCTGTTTATCAAGGAAGAGCAGCGACACGCCCGGGACTTGGCACGGTTCATGGAGCTCAACGGCATTCCCGTCATCAAAAAGACCCCGACCGATTCGGTATTCCGGTGGTTACGGCATTTGGCTGACCTTGAGATGTCGGTGGCGGTGTTGGTGTGCGCGGAAATCATCGCGCAGGTTTACTACCCGGCGCTGAAGGAGGCGACCCGCTCACAGGTCCTGCGGCGCTTGTGCGACCAGATCATCGCGGATGAAGACGATCATGTCGCGTTTCAGTCTCAGCGTCTGGCGATATTGCGCAGGCGGCGTCCGCGTTGGGTGATCGCGTTGGTACACGCGTGTTATCGTGCCTTTTTCTGGGTAACGGCCGGCGTGGTATGGTTGGGACACGCGCCGGTGTTCCGTGCGGCCGGCATGCGTCCGCGGGACTTTCGTGAGAGCTGTCGCGACCGCCTGGAGGCGGCCTTGCGCTACATGGACCCGCGCCATCCGGAGGCGGCCGGTGCGTAAAACCGTTATCAGTACGTTGGCGGGACTGATTGCGCGCGTGCGGATCAATGACGTCAACCGTATCGTGTACTGCAAACGGATTTATTTTCGCAAGTCGCGTTACTGGTTCAGCCCGTTCGTTGTCTGGGGCGCAAATCTGGTTTTGGCTGTCCTCGGGATCCGGGCCCGTTTTCTTTCGTTGAACCGCTGGACTCACCGCGAGCGGGACGTGTACCGTTTCTTCTATAACGAAGATGTGTTCATCGGACCGGATGACAGCGTCTATGTCCCGGCCCGGCCCGGGATTTGTCTGGCGGATTTTTTGCAGGATCCGTTGCGCACCGACGGCGAAAAAGACGCGGCGGTCGGCGCGGCCGCGGCGGCTTTGCTGCGCCTGCATATGAATGTCCTGCCGCATGTGGGACGGACGGACGTCTTGAGTCACGGCGACGCCACGGCGTTGAACGTGATCTATGACCCCGCGGTGGACAGCGCGCAATGGATCGATTTCGAAACGGCGCACGCCGAACGGATCAGCCTCATCGACCGCCACGCCGATGACCTGCAGACATTTATCCTCAGCATCCTCACCCGCTCGGACCCCGGTGTGCTGTCAGGACGCCTCGCGGCAATCTTTCGCAATTACACCGAAGGCGAGATCTGGTTTACGGTGCTGAATACGCTGGAACAAGAGAACTGGAATATGATCTTTCATATGGCCCGTACCCGTGTCGGTTGGCAGCAATACAAAGACGTTAAAGGACAGCTGCTCACGGCCATACCGCGGTTGTTGGCGGAAAACAGCGAAGGCCACGAGCATTGGGTCCGGCAAGAGAGGGAGGAGACCGATGAGCGAGAATATTTTTAATCTGTGCGTCATGATGCTGCTGGATATGGCGGAGCTGACCGGGATGACTTACAAGGAAATCAATGTCCTCATATTTTGTATCGCCTGGCCGGCAGTTACCGTCATGTTGTGCTGGTCCAACATGCGGCTGCGGCACAAACTGAAGATAATGGAGGCGTGACAGGTACGGAAATTGGACTACAATAGTCGTACCCGATGCCGCGACTGTCTTTTCAAATTCTGCGTAATATCCTGCTTTGGTGCGCCGCCGTCGCTTTGACGCTCTGTGCGGTGTACGGTGGCCTGTGCCTGCGCCGACCTCCGCAAACCGACGCGACGACCACCTTGTATCCGGGGATCACCTATCACCGCAGATTTTATAGCATCCCGCGGCCGATCATGGCGCATATTGTGGAATTTGACCTGACGCAAGGCGGTTTCACCTGGTTTGTGACACCACCGGTGGATCCCGGTGAGCGCATGACATCCGCCCGCACGGCGCGCGAACTGGCCGAACAGTTCCACTTGCAGATTGCCGTCAACGGCAGCCATTTCGAACCCTTCCGCTCCGAAGCCCCCTGGGATTATTATCCGCACACCGGCGATCCGGTCGATGTGATGGGGTATGCGGTATCCGACGGGCGGACGTATTCGGATAACCGCGCCGAGTGGCCCAAATTTTGTTTTAACGCCCAACAGGTCTTTGTCTGCGGTGTGGGGCAGGTCCTCAAGGCAACGCAGGCCATTGCCGGCGGCCGCCTGCTGTTGCGGTGGGGCAATGTCAGTCCCAATATGGACGGACCGCTGCCGAGCCAACCGTTGCCGCGGACGGTGGTGGGGTATAATGCCCTGCGCACGCGCGCGTGGCTGGTGGTTGTTGACGGTCGTCAAAAGGGCTACAGCGAGGGGATGTCCCTATTTGAAATGGGGGAATATATGCGCGACCTGGGTGCCGATTTTGTGTTGAATCTCGACGGAGGCGGTTCGACCACGCTGGTGCTCGAACGCGGCGGCCGGCTCCGGGTGATGAACGCGCCGTATCATACCCATGTCCCGATGCGCGAAAGGCCGGTCGCCAATGCCCTCGGTGTTCGCGTAGCCGCTGCCCGGCAGGACGGCGGAGAGTAGCCGAAAATCCCGCTTGCCAAAGACGAAAAATGAGACTACATTAGATCGCACCCCGGAGCTGACTCCGGGGTCTTTTTGTGGACCCTTGAAAGGACGAATTCAGTGATTACGGTCAACAATCAGGATATCCAGTGGGACGACAAAAACGTGGAAAGCATCGGCGAAAGGTTGGCCAAAGGCCTCAGCGAGCAGGGATACTGTATCGTGGATAACTTTCTTCAGCCCTCCGCCGTGGCCGGTATCCGGGCGCATATGAACGACCAGCTTGAAGACGGCCGGTTCAAGGCCGCCGGGATCGGAGCCGCGCACAAATTTCAAGTCAACCGCGAAATTCGCAAGGACTATATCCTGTGGGTCGATCCCAACGAGGCCATCGCGCCGACGCGGAAATTCTGCCAACAGATCGCCGAAATTATCCGCCAGCTCAACCGCTTGTGCTTTCTCGGATTAAAGGATTTCGAGATGCACTACGCCATTTACGGCGAGAACGCCTACTATCACCGTCATCTCGATCAATTTGAATTCAGCGATCATCGCCGGCTGACCTTTTTGTGCTATCTCAATACCTGTTGGCAGCTGCCCGACGGCGGATTGCTCCGGCTGTATCTGCGCAATTGCGACGGTCAGGAGATCCCTTTCGATATTGCCCCGCTGGCGGGGAGGCTGGTGATCTTTCGCAGCGACGAAATCGAACATGAAGTTCTCTTGTGTCGCAAGAAACGCTACTCCCTGACCGGATGGATGCTCGATCAGTTCAATGAATTGACTTTTTTATAGTCTTTTCTCGCTGCGGTGTCAGCGAATCATTCCGCCGAAAATCTTTTCCAGCAACCATAGTGACGCCGTTACGGTGATTAGTGCGGTCGCCCACCGGGCGACGGTCAGCGTTTGAGGCCAGCGGCGGGCGGCCGCGGCCAGCGGAGTAAAAACGGCGGCGACAATCAAGACCTGTCCGATTTCCACTCCCACATTGAATCCCAGCAACGGCAACAGCAGGTGTCCGCGGCTGAGCCCCACATTTTGTAATCCTTGTGAGAATCCATACCCGTGAAAAAGTCCGAAGGCAAAAACGACCAGCCATTCCCGGCCGATGTGAAAGCGCAGCAGATTGTGAAGTCCCACAAAGACGATCGAGAAGATCACAACGATATCGATAATTGTGGTCGGGATCCAGACGACTTTACAGACGGCGAGAAAAAGTGTCAGTGAATGAGCCGCCGTGAATGCAGTGGCCAGTTTCAGCAGCGACCAGGCCGGCGGTCGCCAATCCGTGACGGCGGCTTGGGTGGAAAGAAACGGACCGAGAATCAGCAGCAAGATGAAAAAGATATGGTCAATCCCCGACAGGATATGTGTGACGCCGTGACCCAGGAAAGACCGGGCCTCCGTTAACGGATCGATAAAGATCTCCGCGCGGCTTTCCCCGCGTCGCAGGACCAAACTTTTGAACTGATCTCCCGTCTGCAGATTTACCAATGTGGTGAAGCGCGGATTTGTCCGGTACATTCCGTCCTGTTCAATGATTAATGATTTCAGCGTTCCGCCAGGCGGCCGGATTGAAATCGGGATTACGGCATTGTTTTGCTCATCGAACTTCATTCCCGGGCCGAAGTGCGTGACGTCCGTGAGCGGTTGTCCGGCGCTTGAGAATCGGATGTGGTCCGTCAGGAATTGTACAGTTATATCAGTGTAATGCGGGAATGACTCGTCCGTTGATTCCGGGACCTGAAAGGGCAGGCCTTCGATCAGGAACGGCATGTCGCCGTAATACATCGATACGGATCCGGTGATGCGGGAATCTTCGGTGCGTAAATTGATCATCGCCTGGCCCGGACTGTGGGCTGTGGCACGGGTGGCGAGAGCGAACAACAAGCCGCCTGCGGTGATAAGAATCAATACGTTGTCGAGAGCACGTTTTGGCATCGGAATAAGGGATGACGTCCCTGAAATTTTACATTACAATATCCGAATCGGAATATTTACAAAATATATCTGAGGTGAAGCCTCTTTTGCAATCTCCTGATTTTAACATTGAATCCGAATATCGAAAGGAAGGTGTTATGGATTTACAATTACACAGTGAGTATCAAAGGTTCAAGTTGCCGTTGTTGACCTTGATTCTGATCATGTTGCCGGGCATCGCCGCCGCTCATACTGAAGGGGCGGCCGGCGGCGGATTTCTCGTCGGATTTATGCATCCGATTAGCGGTCTGGATCATGTCTTGGCCATGATTGCCGTGGGGTTGTGGGGGGCCGTGCTTGGGGCGCCGGCGGTATGGGTTTTGCCGGTCGCATTTCCGCTTATTATGACGTTCGGGGCGGTCGCCGGGATTCTCGGCTTGCCGTTGCCGCAGGTCGAGATGGGGATCGTGTCATCGGTGGTGTTGCTCGGTATGGTCATCGCGCTCAGATTCCGGCCCAAACTTCCGCTGGCCGTGATGATCGTTTCTTTTTTTGCCGTCTTTCACGGCTATGCCCACGGCACCGAGCTGCCCGGTAATGCCGGCGCAGTCGGCTTCAGTATCGGTTTTGTGCTGGCTACCGGTTTGTTGCACATGATCGGCATCCTGGCGGGGCTGATTCACCGGTTCTCATGGGGAGAGAGGGTTCTCCAGGGCGGAGGGTTAGCGGTGAGTGCCGCCGGCATTTATTTGCTTACGCAAATGTTTTAGTCATGCAACGTCATCTTCGACCAACACTCTTTTTTTTCTGGCTATTGTTACTGGAGTTGTTGCTGCCGACCGGAGCCGATGCACATATGCAGGTGAAGGACAGCGCATTGTACTCCGGGTTGCGGCAGCCTTTCGGTCACTGGGAAGGAATTATTTTTTTGGTCGTTTTGTCCGTGTGGGCCGGAGTCGCGGTCCGTCCGCACGGAGGCCGGTGGCGTTCATGTTTGTTTCTGACGGCCGCCGGTATTGCGTCGGGTGTATGGATCGGTATTCCAAGTTCATCCGTTATATCCGTCGCATTGTTGTCAGCGACGTTGTTGCTCGGGTTACTGGTGGCGGCGGATCGGCCGGGGCCGGGCGTGTTGGCCCGGTTGATTGCGCCCGCCGGCGGTATTCTCCTCGGCATATTTTGGAGGGAAGGACTCAATTTGACGCCGGGAGTGTTGCTTTTTTTCTGCGCGGGGATAACGGTGTGCGGTACCGGTCTGGCCGCGGCCTTAATGGCGATGGCGGCCACGTTGACCGGACCGGTCGCGCGGACGGGCGTCCGTATACTGGCCAGCTGGGCGTGCGCCGTAAGCGCCATGCTGTTGGCCTACGCTTACCGTTCCGGTCAATTTTGATGTCACAGTCCCGGCCTCCAACGTTAGACATTCCTCGACCGTCACTCTATGAATGATTCGGCCTATCACATTCCCATACTCAATCTGCTCGTCATCTTTCTTCCCGTCCTGGCGGTTATGGCAATTTATATTCGCTGGGACCTGCCGGTCCGCACATTGACATACGCTACGGGGCGCATGGTGGGGCAGCTGATTTTCATCGGGTACGCCTTATTGTTCGTTTTTCGTCAGGATTCAGCGGCGGTATCGTGTGCTATTCTCGTGCTGATGCTTCTGATTTCCAGTTGGATTGCCCTGCGGCCCCTGAAGAAACTCCGCCGGCGTTTGTTCGGCAGGGCCTTGACCGCCATTTGCGGCGGCGGGATGCCGGTGCTGGCGCTGGTCATCTTCGGAGTCGTGCGACTCGACCCGTGGTATATGCCGCGATATCTGATCCCGCTTGCAGGGATGATATTTGCCAGTGCCATGAACTGTGTGAGCTTATGCGCGGAGCGGTACCAGGCCGAGATCGGGGCGGGGAAGGCTCATGTGGAGGCACGGTCCGTGGCCTACCAGGCCGCGCTGATCCCTTTGTTAAACAGTTTTTTTGCTGTCGGGTTGGTATCCATCCCGGGGATGATGACCGGTCAAATTCTCTCAGGAGTATCCCCGTTGCTGGCTGTGCGCTACCAGATGATGGTCATGTGCATGCTGCTGGGAGCCTCCGGGATCGCGGCCGCACTCTACCTTATTCTGATAGAAAAGGACCCCGCCTGAACGCGGCCGTCCGTATCCGAAATTATACTGAGATGACGTATTTTTAGTTGTGCAATAGGACTATTATGTTATACTGGTTTTAACCTAAGTAGCTTAGGTAGTATTACCTTTCCGGTAATTCATTCCCCAATCTTACAACAGTATCCGCAACTTTAGTCAGCATCGCTGATGTGTATCTGATCCGGCTCTTCGTGCATTCGGAAACCGGGCGGAATTCGCAGCGTTGTGTTCTCTTAAGTGACATGAATTCAACATTTTACAAGAAATTTAGAAATTCGGCGGCTGGCTTTGCCCGCAGGCTGCTCAGTCTGGGGGTGGCGTTATGTCTGGTGGCGACCGGGGTGGTTCCGCCGGCCGCGGCGAAGACGGAACCCGGTGTCGGGCTGCCCGCTCCGGGATCGCTTGTGCTCCAATCCGATCCGTTTCATCCGCCTGTCCTGACCGGTCTCACGCTGGATCCTCAGAATCCGCTGATGTTCGATTTTATTGTGGATGTCGGTGACAGCCGGCTGACAGATGGGGAACTCGACCAGGCGGCGACATCCCTGATCAAATATTTTCTGACCGCGGTGACCGTTCCCGAAGACGAATTGTGGGTCAATCTTTCACCCGCGGAAAGCGACCGGATCGTCGCCCCCGGATTATCCACCACGGTTATGGGCCGGGACCTCCTGGCCCAGGATTATCTCTTAAAGCAGTTGGCCGCATCATTGCTGTCCCCGGAGGAAGAAACCGGCGCCCGCTACTGGGACCGCCTGTTGAGTTCGGCTGCCGGGGAACGCGGGATTCCGATGGAGACGCTCAACCGGATCTGGATCGTTCCGGAACGGGCCGACGTGGTTGTCCGTGATAACAGCGTCTACGTCACCGGGACCCATCTGAAGGTCATGCTCGAACAGGACTACCGGCAACTCCCCGGCCGCGAGGCTTCCCAAGGGGCGCCCGCCCGTCTGCCGGATGACACGGCCGATCTGATCCGGGAGCTCATCCTGCCGACCGTCGAAGAGGAAATCAACAACGGGACAACGTTTTCCAAATTGCGGCAGATATACCGCGCGATGATTCTGGCCACGTGGTTCAAACGGAATCTGCGGGACAATATTCTCAATGTGGTGTACGCCGACCGGGGGAAGACGGAAGGGGTCGCGCAGGACGACACGGCAACCAACCGGCGGATCTATCAGCAGTACATCGAGGCATTGAAAAAAGGCGTCTATAATCAGGTCCGTGAGGATATCGATCCCATTACCCGGGCTACGGTTCCCCGCAAGTATTTTTCCGGCGGTGTGGATGTCCGTCGGCTGCCGTCAGTATTAAACACACGTATCGCCCAAGAGCAGGCTTCCGCCGATGAGGCCCTGCTCGGGTTCTTGAACGAACGTGAGGACTTTTTGTATGTCATCCGTGCCGGTCTCAAGGAAACACGCGGCGCGATGTCCTATCAGCAAACGCGGGCTGTGGCCAATCCGGTCATGCGGCCCGAGCGTGATGCCGCTATTCTGGCTGTACTCGATGACGTCATCCGCTACGAAGGCCTGGGATTGAATGCGCGCGAATCGTTCCGCGACCTAGTCGCCGCGGCCGCCGACGGTGAGGAAGGCCGCGATGAGATTCTTGCGCGGATCGTCTCCGAATTATTGCAGGATTCGTACGTCCAAAAGGCAGTCGACGGGATTACCAGCCGGCCGATTCTTGAGGCGGAGTTGAGACGTGTCGTCTGGCAATACGCCGTCGAAGAGGCGGCCCCGGCGGCCAACGGCGTACCGTTGGAAGATTTTCGCAGCGGTCCTGCGGTCCGTCCGGTGGACGGTCTGATGGTGGCGGTTTCCCTGATGGATGCCGGCGCCCTGATCAACGCGGACGGTGAGATCGATTATAGAGACGGTTTGCACCGCGCCCAGGAAATCATCCCGGTACTGGCGCGGGACGGAGTGCGCCGGGTCTATCTGTACGGCGGTCTCTACGAAATCGCTTCAACCTCCCGTCAGCTCCACCAGGTTCCCGACGACGGGCCGCATTTCCTGAAAAGCGATAACGGCCGGGTCTTGGTCCGTATCGAGGGGTACGCCACCAAACATCAGGATGTCACTGGCGCGGGCCGCGGCCAACGACTGTATGATGCGCACGGCAACAATTTCTCAATCCTGAATCTTCAGCGCTTCAATCCCAAGATCGGTTCGCAGTCGAGTGAAGAAAATCCTGGGGAACCGTCCTCAGAAAAGACAGCCGGTGAATTGGCTTCCTTGACCGGAGCGGCGCAGCAGCAGGGCGTTGAAATATTCGCCGACTTTATTCCATGGCTGGCCCCGGATGCCGTGGATGACGACATCCTGGCCTGGACACCGCACCGGCGCATGCGCGAGGTCTGGACGCCGGCCGAACGCGAGGCTTACGATGCCTTGGATGAGGGCGGTCGGGAGGATGTTCACCGCCGGCTGCTTGATTTGAGCCGGGCGGATTTTCTGTTTGTGGCGGACGACGGATACCCGGTACTGGTCAGGCACTTCAACGGCGGCATGAACCGCGACCAGGTCTATCTCAACGCCTATCTGCCCGCGGTACAGGACTACTATATCAATTCGCTGAAAAATCTCATCGACCTGGGTATTGCCGGCGTGCGGGTCGATCTGGCACACATGCTGTTGGGGGCTAACCTTCGCCATGAATTTCCGGCATCTGCGGCCGCCGAAGAGCCGTGGTTGCGCATTATGCGGGAGGTCGGCGCCTACGCGCGTGAATCCGGACGCGACTTTCGTTTTCTGATGGAGACTTACGACCAGCGGGATAAATCGCGCTTGCAAGCGCTCGGCCGCAAGGCGAATGTGACGGTCGAGGTATATCACAAGGATCTTGAAGATGCCTATGCCGATGCGGTCTGGAATGGCGGTTCGGCGCAGGATGTGGCCGAAGCCCTGAACGCCGCCATTTACAGCACCTACAATGATATCGCGCCGCGCCGGATGGCGCCGGCGACATTTGACGACCAGTCGCTGCGGAATATCGGCGGCCCGACCGACGGTTTGCTGCGTATGCTTGTCGTTCTCGCGGAATTCGGCGTGCCCACGATGTTCGATTTGCGCGAATGGATCGGACACAGCGGTCATGTGATATCCATGGTCGGAGGGCGTTCTCCCGACGGGACAATCACGCATCCATTCGTAACGGACGATGAATTTACCCAACGCATGACCAACGGCGGACTCAAGCGCCTGGTGGGGGAACAGCCGTGGCGGGAGTTTGCCGCGCGTGTGCAGGCGTCCCGTTCCGCGGAGGATCAGCTGATTCTGCAGCAACATGCCGACTATCCCTGGTTTATGCTCGATTATAAAAAGCCGGTCCAACGTCGGCGTTTTGTCACAGTCGGCTGGCAGAATGAGCAGGGGCTGTTCCTGTACGTATTGAATCTTGCGCCCCAAAAGCGCGGCTCCGCAGAAATCTGGTTACCGCAGAACTTGCGGGATGAGTGGGGCCGGGAGACGATCGCTGTCGATTTTGAAGCCGGACAGGAATACCGACTTGTCCGGGTGGGGCTCGATGACATCGGTGTGGTTGCGGCGAACGACGTGGCGGCCGATGCCGCCGTGGCACAGGATAATGCGGCTCTGAGTGAACAGCTGGCCCGCTACGTGCATGATCCGGAGGGACTCCGGCAGTTAATCAAGGACTCACAGACCGCCCGGACCAAACTCTCGGTCCGTGAGCGCGAACTGTTGGGGCAGCTGGCACACCTGCAATTCAACGGGGCGGATTACGAAGCGTTTGTCGAGAAGGGGGTCAGTCATCAGGCGCATGAAAAACTGGGGGCACATCTGCTGCAGTACAAAGGGCTCGGCGAAGGAGTATATTTCGCCGTCTGGGCGCCGAACGCGCAAGCCGTTTCCGTCGTCGGAGACTTTAACCAGTGGTCCGGCAGCGGAGCCCAGTTGACCCTGAACCGCCGGGCGGGAATCTGGTACGGATACGTTCCCGCCGCTCAAGTCGGTGATCTGTACAAATTCCGTATCGTCGACCGGGCCGGCCGGACGGAAGACAAAACCGATCCGTACGCGTTTGCCGGTCAGTACGCCACCGGTGAACAGCTGCATTCCACCGCTTCGCGCGTGACGGACCTCAGTTACGGGTGGCGCGACACGGACTGGATGGAAACGCGGCGCCGCAATCAGTCGCTTGATGCCCCTCTGAATATATATGAGATGCATTTGGGGTCCTGGAAGAAGAAGCAGGAAAACGGATCATGGCGGTGGATGACATACCGGGAACTGGCCGAAGAACTAATACCGTATCTGCGGTCGAAGAACTACACTCACGTGGAACTCATGCCTCCTACCGAGCACCATTACCTTCCGTCGTGGGGATATCAGGTCGGCAGCTATTTCGCCCCGACCGCGCGCTACGGCAGTCCGCAGGATTTCAAATATTTGGTGGATCAATTGCATCAGGCCGGGTTCGGTGTGTTCATGGATTGGGTCCCGGCACACTTCCCCAAGGACGGCAACGGCCTGGCGAATTTTGACGGGACCGAACTGTACGCGCACGCCAATCCGATGCAGGGAGAACACCCGGATTGGGGGACAAAGATTTTCAACTACGGTCGGCATGAGGTGCGCAGCTTCCTGCTGAGCAATGCCATGTTTTGGCTGGAGGAATATCATATCGACGGGATCCGAGTGGACGCGGTCAGTTCCATGCTTTATCTCGACTTCGGACGACGGGACGGGGAATGGATCCCGAACGTGCACGGCGGGCGGGAAAATCTTGAGGCCATCGCATTTTTACGTGATTTCAACCGGATGGTTCATGGCGAACACCCGGGGGTCATCACGGCCGCCGAGGAGTCGACCGCGTGGGAGGGGGTCACCGCCGCCGTAGAGACCGGCGGACTGGGGTTTGACTACAAATGGTCGCTGGGATGGATGCACGATATTCTCAAATATCTGAAAACTCCGATCGGCGAAAGGGAGTTCGAACATCATCTGCTGACCATGTATCCGCAATACGCCTTTAGCGAAAACTTCATTCTGCCGCTCGGACATGATGAAACCGTTCACCTGAAGCGCTCCCTGTTGGGTAAAATGGTCGGCTCCACGGAGCAGGAATTTGCGAACCTGCGGCTGCTTTTCGGATACATGGCGACCATGCCCGGTAAGCAATTGCTGTTTATGGGCGGTGATATCGGTCAGCCCACCGAGTGGAATCCCGATGAGCAGGTCAGTTGGGATTTGACGGAAGATCCGTCGCACCGGGGGATCGAGACCGCCGTGCAGCGGCTGAACGGTTTGGTGCGTTCTGAAAAGGCCCTGCATGAATTGGATGTGGATCCGCGTGGTTTTGAGTGGATCGATTTTAACGACTCCCGGCAAAATGTCGTCAGTTTTATGCGGCGCGGGATGGATCCGAACGAGGCGGTCATGGTCGTCTTCAATTTCGGCGACAAGCCGCTCACGAATTACCAGCTGGGAGCGCCGTGGGCGGGCGAGTGGCAACAGATTTTTACTTCCGACGCGGAAGAGTTCGGCGGACAAAATCGTGGAGTCGTGGATCACGTGACGGCGGAAGGTGAGCCCGCTCACAACCGGCCGGCATCCGTCTCGCTCGACATTCCGCCGCTGACGATGATGATGTTCAAGGGGGTGCGTCCGGAGAAGGTGGAGTACGCTGCCGTTCCTCACTCCGGATTTGCTACGCGGGCGGACCTGCGAGCGGCGGTGGATGTCGCCTTCCGGGATCCGCGGGGCGGTTACGTGGAGTCTCATTCCCAAGCCGTTACCGAGGGGGATACTCTGACACTGCGGGCCGTGGCGAACCGGCCGGATTTTGACGGCACCCGCAAGGTCTACCTCTATTCCAATCGCAATATCACCGGAAAGTGGCAGCGTGAGATCAAGCCGGCCCGTTTTGTCGAGAATCGGGAAGGGCGGGCCGTCTACGAATTCGAAGTGAAGGCGATGCGGAATTTCGAATACACCTTCATCTTTACCAATGAGGACGGGACCGAAGAATGGGCCGACCTGCCCTTCGGAAATCATTTTGTCGAAGTTAATAAATCATTCGAGGGGAATGTGGCCTACGTGGGCATGGAATTCGCGCCGCTGATCAAAGTGGGCGGTCAGGCCGACGTGATGTATGAATTGCCCAAGGCCCTGGCCGAGGCGGGAAACAATGTGAGTGTGATCATTCCGCATTTCAAGGCGCGTGATTACCGTCTGGAAGAACACGGTTTCAGACCGGTCGAAGGGTTCGACGTGACCATTCCCTTCGGCTACCGTGAGGATGTCCGCTTGACGGCGCAGCACGCTGTTATCGACGGGATAGATGTCTATATTCTGGACGCGCATGCGGACGCCTTGTTTGCCCGGACCTATGAGAATGAGTGGGTGCAATTCTATGACTCGGTGCTGTTGTCCCGGGGGGCGCTGGAATTGCTGCGCGCTCTGGGCAAGGAGGTGGATGTGGTGAATTCAGCGGACCATCACACTGCGCTGGTGCCTTTATACATGCGTACCCTCTACAAGGATTATTATGCCAACACCGGAAGCGTGTTTACCATCCACAACGTCGACTATAAAGGTCAGTATCAAATGGATTGGTACCAGGAAACCGGTTTGCCGAATGACGAAGAGATACGCCGGCTGGTGATTCGCGGGGGCGGTCTTAATTTAATGGGCGTGCCTCCGGCGGTTATCCATCACCTCGGTGCGGAAGGAAACTATATCAATACCGTCAGCCGAACCTACGCGGAAGAAATTCGTGCGACCAATCTCGAAGTGGAGCGCGCGCTGCGCGACACCGGGCACCGTTTCGACGGGATTCTTAACGGGTTGGATTTCGGCAACTGGGATCCCGATACCGATCGGAATCTTGCCAAGAATTATTCGGTAGCCGAGACGGATGAGGAAATTGCCGAGGCCCGATTGGCCAACAAACGGGAGTTGCAGGAAATACTTTCACCTTCCGGCGACAAGTCAAAGATCGGCATGAAGGACCCGGCCAATGTGCACGGACACCTGACGCCCGGTTCGAACCGGCTGCTGGTCGGCGTGGTGTCCCGCATGGTCGATCAAAAACAGATCGACATATTGGCCGAGATGCTCGAGGAAATGTACACCGGTAAAAGGGAGCGGCTGGACATCGATGTTCTGATTAACGGAACCGGCGATCGCTGGCTGGAGGACCGCCTGAAACAAATCGCCAACGACGCCCGCAAACACAACATCAATATGTCCGTGGTGTTCGTGAACGAGTATGTTCAGATTCTCACGCAAAAGATGATGTCCGGAGTGGACGTCCTGGTGATTCCTTCCGATTTCGAACCCAGCGGACTCACCCAGATGCAGGCGATGCGCTACGGCGCGGTGCCGATTGTGCGTTTGACGGGAGGGCTGGCGGATACCGTGTTTGAAGGCGGGGACGACTGGAACGGATTTGTATTTGAAGGCATCAAGCGGGCGCGCAACTATCCCGAAGAGGACGGCCGGCGTCGCGGCATCAATGTCGACGGGTTGTACAAGGCGGTCAAGCGGGCCCAGGAACAGTATGCCGGGCATCCGGAACGTTGGCGCGAAATCGTCCGGCGCGGGATGCTGGCGGAAAACGGCTGGAAGCGCAGCCTCGGTGACTACATGAACGTATACGCTTGGTTGAGCGACGAGATGCACCGCAATATCCGGGGTGGGACAATTCTTTCCGGTGATATCGTGGCCAAAGCCAAAGGCGCTATCAAGCTGCGGGTCGAGTCGCACAGTATGGACAAGGCCAACGAACGCACCGTGTATCTGCGGTCGACCCGCGGGATCACCGGAGAATGGGTCACAGAATCCGTACCGGCCATGTACGTGGAGACGGTGGACGGACACGATATTTACGAGGTTGAAGTGGAAGCGCGGCGCAGTTTCGAATACACCTTCGTCTTTGAGTACGCCAACGGTGAGCAGGTCGAGCTTGATTTGCCGGAAGGCCCGCCGCGGGTCGTGGTCAAATCGGAATTCGAAGGGGCCGTCGCCTTTGTGGGGATGGAGTTTGCGCCGTTGGTCAAAGTCGGCGGGCAGGGAGATGTCATCTACGAACTGCCCCGTTCCCTGGTCAACTCCGGGCAGGACGTCACCGTCATTGTCCCCAAGTACAAGTTTTTGGCGGACCGGTATGCCGCTTTGAATCCGGAGCTGGTGGACAATTGGTATCTGACCGTCCCGTTCTACGGACGGGATCCGGTGACCTTGCATGCCGAGGTCGTCCGCATCGACGGGATTCGCGTGGTCTTGCTCGACGCCGACAGTGACGAGTTGTTCTTCCGGCCGTATCAGGGGCAAGACAAGGAATTTTACGAATCAATCCTGCTGTCCCGAGGGGCGGTTGATGTTCTGAAACATTTCAAGCAGGCCGGCGAGCAGATTGATGTGGTCAACGCGGCGGATCATCATACCGGTTTGGTCCCTCTCCTGATGCGCACCGAATATGCCGAGGATTTCAAGCGAACCGGCAGCGTGTTTACTGTCCACAACGTGGGCTATCAGGGGACTTATCCGGCCGACCGTTTCCGGGAGTTGGGTTTGCCCAAGGAGTATCGGGAGCTGGTGGAGCACGGGCGGCAATTAAACTTTCTGGCCATACCGCCGAGTGTGATTAACCGGATCGATCCGCGCGGAAACTACATCAATACGGTCAGTCCCAGCTACGCGAATGAAACGCGGGGGGTAGTCTTCGGCATCACGGAAGACGAGATGAAAGTCCACCGCAATCGCTACGGCGGTATCCTCAACGGACTGGACTTTGCGGCGTGGGATCCGGCCACCGACCGTCACATCAAGGCCAATTACGCGATCCGTGATGGCATCGACTCGGTGCTGGCCGCGCGTCGTGTCAACAAACAGGATTTGCTGGATATTCTGAGCGCCGACGGAGATGTCAGCAAGATCGGGCTCGTCAACCGCAATCCGGTTCATGGATATCTGGACCCGAAATCGGATCGGCTGCTCTTCGGTGTGGTGTCACGGTTGGTCGAACAGAAGCAAATCGACATCATCGCCGACATCGTCGACGATATGATCAGCGGCCGTCGGGAAAGGATGCCGGTCGACTTTCTGATTAACGGAACCGGGGAGCCGGAAATCGAACGCCGCTTGGCCGAACTGGCGCGCCGGGCGGAGCAGGCCGGGCTGGACATGTCGTTTGTTTTCGTGAACGCGTATTTGCAGATCCTGACCCAAAAGATGATGGCGGGGGTTGACGCGCTTTTGATCCCGTCCAACTATGAGCCCAGCGGATTGACGCAAATGCAGGCCATGCGTTACGGGGCCATTCCGATCGTGCGGAAAACAGGCGGATTGGGAGACACGGTGAGCGAGCTCGGTGACAATTGGGTTGGCTTTGTCTTCGATGGCGTGCCGCGCCGTCCTGGCAATCCGGATATCGATGCCGGACGCCGCCGGCAAAATGCCCAGGAACTATACGAAGCGATGAACCGGGCTTACGGCGAGTTCGCCTTTCAAGATGGCCGCTGGCCGGAAATCGTCGAGAAGGCGATGAAAGCGGACAACGACTGGTCACGCAGTCTTGGTGACTACCTCAATGTTTACAGCTGGCTTCAGGAGGAGTTGCGTTCGAAGGCCGACCCGGGATTCGCACGGTTGGCCAAGACGCTGTCGGACCGTTACGGCGCGTTTATCGCCCGATCGCCGCGGCCTGAGCGGCCATTTGTGCTTGTCTTGAAGGGGAATTATGCGAGCGGCAAGTCGATGGTCCGTCGGGCGTTGATTCGTGAGCTGAGCCGCATCGGAGTGACGGTCGCTTATGAACATGATCAACCGGATGCCGGGACAGATGAGGAAACCCCGACAATGGCCGAGGCGGTTGCGCGTCACCGGGAAGCTCAGATCCTTATCTATGAGGTGGAACAAGAGTTTCCCGATGATGCCGAAGAGATCGACATGTTTGTGCGGCTGTCCAGCGACCTCGCTGTCGTTCAAAAACGGATTAAGGCTGAGATGAACGTTTGGTCCGCGCTGAGTGAACGGGTCTTCCGCAGTTTTGACGTCCCGGAAGTTGAAGGATTACGGGCCGACGCGGATATCAAACTCAACGATGATCTCACGGACGAGGAATTCGAAAACTTTATCCGGGAGGGGCTGGATGAAATGAGTTTTACGCGGGCCCCGGACACACGGGAGCGGACCGCCAATGCGCGTTTACTGCATACCGACCGGGAGGCGGCAGACCCTGCCGCGGTTCGCAAGGAAATCAAGAAAAAGCGGCCCTCAAAGAAAAGCGGGATATTGTTGCACGTCAGTTCCCTTGACAGCCCTTACGGGATCGGCGATTTCGGGACGCCGGCGCGGCGCTTTGTGGATTTTCTGGCCAAGGCCGGGCAGAATGTCTGGCAGGTCCTGCCGTTGAACACGACGGATGAGGAATTCGGGTTTTCGCCGTACAGTGCCGTATCTTCTTTTGCCCTGGACCCGTTGTACATCAGTCCCGAGCGGATGATTGACGGCGGACTGATCACACCTGAAGAGGCGGCCGCTCAGCAGATTCCCAATACCGGTGAAGTCAACTACGCCATGGCGCTGCAGCGCAAAAAGGTCCTGGTTGATTTTGCCTACGCGCGTTTGCCGGAAAAACACGCTCTTGGCCGTCAGTTTGCGGAATTCAAAAAAGATACGGCGGAATGGCTGACGGACTTCGTCCTGTTTACCTCGATACACCGTGATCAGGGTCCCGTCTCCTGGAATGAATGGCCCGTCGGGCTGCGGGACCGTCAGCCGGCCGCGCTGGCAGCGTATACGGCCGAACATGCCGAGGAATTGGACCGGCTGGCATTCGAACAGTTTCTGCTCTTTGAACAATGGGGAGAGCTGCGTTCATACGCAGCCAAAAAGGGAGTGTCCATTATCGGGGATTTGCCGTTGTACAGCAGTTTTGACAGCGCCGACGTATGGGCCAATCCGCAGATGTACGATCTGGACGCTGACAAGACGCCGCGGACCGTATCGGGGGCGCCGCCGGATATGTTCAACGCCGCGGGGCAGCGTTGGGGGCATCCGACGTTCCGTTGGAGCGTGATGCAGCGTGACGGATATCGTTGGTGGCGCCGCCGTTTGGCTCACAATCTGGATCTCTTTGACCAGATCCGGCTCGACCACTTCCGCGGACTGGTCGCCTATTGGGAAATTCCCGCCGGAGATGACGACGCCCGCAACGGCCGTTGGCAGCCGGCAGCGGACGACGCGTTCTTCCGCATGATCAGCGAGGACTTCGGTGTGGACCGCTTTATCGCGGAAGATCTGGGGGATATATCGGAAGAGGTTCGCGATGTTTTACGGCGCCATGATTTTCGCACGATGAAGGTGCTGCAGTTCGGGTTCAGCGGGGAATTACGCGACAATCCTTACCATCCGCGCAACCATGTCCGGCGCAGTGTGGTGTATACCGGAACGCACGATAACAACACGCTGCTCGGCTGGTTTGCTTCGGAGGTGGACGAAGGGATGCGCCACAACATTCAGCGGCATCTGACCAAACCCGTCACGGAAGAAAACGTCAATTGGGAATTTATTCAAATGGCGATGGAGTCTCCGGCGGACACGGCCATTGTTCCCATGCAGGACGTCCTGCAATTGGGAGCGGAGGCCCGTATGAATTATCCGGGGTCCGTGGAAAATAACTGGAAGTGGCGGTTGCCCGACAGTCAATTTGATGAGTCGGTCATCCGGACCCTGTCCGACATGAAAGGCCGTTTCCGGCCGAAAGAGATGGCCCTTTACGAGAAGTACGGTGTGACCCGGCCCGAGGTCCTGATCGCGATGAGCGCCCTGAAAGAAAAAAACAATCTGCTGATGGCCCGCCGTCTGCAGCAAATGGCCTACCGTGACCTTATCCGTGAGGGTGAGTTTACAGGTTTCACGGCCACCACCTACACCGATGACAACGGCGATGAGTACATTATGGTTTCCTCCGTGGACGCCCGGGGAGAACCGCTGGACCTGCATCAGCGCGTGGCGAACCTGATTTTTGCCGTCGGAGCGCTGGCGCCGTTTCACATGCCGCTTTCCGCAAACCTTGAGCGCGCGCAGAATTACCTGGATGAAGCTTTGCTCGGCGAAGAGGTGGGGGGGATCGACCTCAATCCGGACCAGTTGCGCTGGAATGTCCGCGGAACGGCCCCGGCCGTCGGTCAGGAGGTGCCGTCGTTCGTCTATCCGGTGCCGGCCGACATTCACGGCTTTGTGCCGGTTATCATCAATATCACTCCGCTGCAGACAACTCCGCTGTTTTTCGGAAGCGCCCCGGCAGGGACCGCTTTTGAGACCTCCTTTCTGCGTGAAACGTCCCGATAAGACGTGACAGACCTCCTTATTGCTATTACAATGGGGCAAGAGATGTGTCATGAGTACCGAACAAATTCCCGATAAAGCGTTGAACGATTACGACGAGGCCCTGGCGGCGATACGTGTCAGTGATTTTCGGCAGGCCATCGCGTCAGGCCGAATGGCGTTGCGGAAGGCCCAACAAGCCGAGCCGCGGCCGCGGTTTTTTATCTGCCGGTGTCAGTGCCTGTTGTCCAATGTCTTGGGCCGCCTCGGCGAATACAAGGAGGCGGGCGAGCTGGCCCAGGAGGCGATCTTTGTCTGTTCATTGCTCCCCATGGACGAGGACGTTTTCGATGTCTGGGCCAAGTCCGTTATTTATCGCAGCGCGGCACTGTGCGGCCTGGGTGATCATCTGTCGGCCATCGCTGCGCTGAAGGCCGGCAAGCGCCAGGTGCGCGGTTTTCCGGGCATGACCGCGTTGGCCGACCGCGTGTTTGATGATCAACTCAGCCTGCTGAGGCAACGCTTCGGCATTCTAGAGGAATAGTCCGTGCGTTCCTTTTTTATCAGATTTTGCCTGCCACTATCCATTCTGAGCGTCCAACTCTCGCTGGGGGCCGCCGCACGGGCGGCGGACATGCCGATGGATGTCCGCCGTATCGCCTTCGGATCTTGCAACAAACATGATCAACCACAGCCATTGTGGGATGCGATCCTGCAAAACCGGCCTGACCTCTTCATATGGGCCGGGGATATCGTGTATAACGATACGGAAGATATGTCGGTCATGCAGGCCAATTATCAGGAACAAAAGCGGCAGCCGGGTTATCAGCGGTTGCGTGAGTCGCTATTGCCCGGCCGGGTTATCGGGATTTGGGATGATCATGACTACGGAGCGGATGACGCGGGTTATCTTTATTCTGAACGGGATGCGTCTCAAAAGCAACTGCTCGACTTTCTCGACGAGCCGGGCGACAGTGTGCGCCGGGGAACGGCGGGCGTCTACACCAGCACCACTTACAGTCACGGACGGCATTTAATCACGGTGATCCTGCTGGACACGCGTTATTTCCGGCAGGATCCCGGACCGGAGGCGGATATTCTCGGCGAGAAACAATGGGAATGGCTCGAAGAAGTCTTTCGGCAGAGCCGGTCGTCTCTGCATTTTATTGTGTCCAGTATTCAGTTTGTGGCCGAAGACCATAAGTATGAGTCCTGGGGAAAGTTTCCCGCCGCTAAGGCGAGGATGTACCGGTTGATCCGGGAGACCGGGGTTCCCGGAGTCATTTTTCTCAGCGGCGATCGGCATTTTGCCGAGCTGTCTGTCCAAAAGGATCCCGCCGTTGTTCCTTATCCGGTTTATGACCTGACCGCCAGCGGTATGACGCATTCGTGGACGAGCCTTAAGGAGGAAGAAAACCGCTTCCGTGAAGGAAAATTCTTTACGGGTTTAAATTTCGGGCTGGTGGACATCGATTTGGGATACGCCGCGCCGCGTCTGTTTCTGCAGGTCCGTGACCGGGACAACATGCCCCGGATCAGCCGGGAAGTCCTTCTTAAAGAATTGCGACCGGCGCCATGAATAACATTCCGGGGACATCTTTTCATATTACTTACGAACACCGGTTGATCGCGCTGCTGCTGTTTATGGGCGGGATGGTGATTTATGATTTTGTTAAGAATCCGCCGGGGCAGCGGCAGCGCTGGCGCAATTACGGTTTTATCCTGGCCGCCGGCCTGATCGGCGCGGCCTTCGGCCTGGGAGTGGACCTGTGCACATCTCAGGTCTCCGTCGACTATTTCATTCATGGCAAGGGGATTACCTACGATAATTCTTTTATGCTCAACGTCATGCGCCTGGGATTAAAGGCCGGATTCTCGGCCGGGGCGGTGACGGGCTGCGTCTTTGTGGTGGTCAATGCGGATAAGTCGCGGGTGGACTATCTGTTCCCGTACCTGATATTACCGTTGCTGCTGGCGATGTTTGCCGGGTCCGTGCTGGGGTGTTTTCAGTTTCAAACCGGTTGGATTACGCAGCGGGAGGTGATTGCCGCTTTGGGACTGTTTCGGGCGAAGTACTTTACGACGGTATGGATGACCCATGTCGGCGTCTACGCCGGTGGATTGGCCGGGATTTTAATCGGCTGTGCGACGATCTATTCGCATTCCCGCCATTAATGTTAGAGGAGCATCAATGAAGAA
The DNA here is from genome assembly GCA_020429915.1 of Candidatus Omnitrophota bacterium. Classification (GTDB taxonomy): domain Bacteria; phylum Omnitrophota; class Gorgyraeia; order Zapsychrales; family Zapsychraceae; genus JAGOSC01. The sequence continues at coordinate 124,644 of JAGQKV010000013.1, forward strand.
GCGTATCCTGTGTGGATTGATTATGGTCTTGCTGGGAAGCGTGCCGTCGGTGTTTGCACAGACGGAAAACACGGCCTTGACCCCCAAACAGGTTTTCCTGCGATTTTGGGAGGCCTTCATGCAAGGGGATGTCGAGTCGGTTAAGCGGTACATGCGGGCGAGCCGGGCCGGAGAGTTGACGGCCGAGGATTTACAGTATCGCGGTTTTTTTCCTCCCCTGGTCGAGGTGGAACAGCTGATGCCCGGAGGGGAAGGGGTCTTTCTGTTGTCATTGCGCGGTACGTACGTGCATCCCTACGAGGAGCATACCATGGGTGCGGTGGCGGACTATGAAAAGCGATTCGGTAAATTGGAGATCGTCGAAGAAACCTGGGATTCCCTGTCAGCCCGGCTTCCCGATCAATTCGCCCGGCATTTGCAGCAGTTTGTTGAAAAAGAGGGTGTCCGGGAGATTTGGCTGCTGGATATCCCGGGGCGGGCCATGGTCCTAAGGGAAGATGGCGAGTGGCGCGTCGACGTGTATCATTTTGATGACCGTGCCATGCGTCAGTCCGCCCCGCGCCGGCTTATTTTGCCGGGCGGTGACAGCGGCCCACCGGAAGTCACCGGAACGCCGAACATGCCGGAGACCGGGCCATGAGGCGTATTCATATTGTCGGGACCGGACCCCGTTCCGGCACGACTTTGATGGCCGAGGCCATGATCGCCTGTTTCGATATCGATATACACACGGAACACGAGGACCGTATTTTTGTCCAGCTTCCCGGCGAGGGCGACGTGATGCTGACCAAGCAGCCGATGGATATTATGGTCGTCGGCCCCTTGCTGCTGGTCGATCCCGATCTTTACGTCATATGCATGGTCCGCGATCCGCGTGACATGGTCGTCAGCCGGCATGGACGAGAGCCGGACAAGTATTGGGCCAGTCTACGATACTGGCGGGCCTACGTACCGTATTGGCGTAAAATCCGTCATCATCCGCGGGTGATTTGCGTCAAGTATGAAGACCTGGTGACGGAGCCCGACGAGATGCAACGGCGTATTCACCAGCGGTTGCCGTTTCTCGCCAAGAAGGCGTCGTTCAGTCGTTATCATGAAGTGGCCCGTCCGTCGGCGAAATCCATTGAGGCCTTGAAAAGCGTACGCTCCATCAGTCCGGCCGGAGTGGGGGCGTTTCGCAAACACCTCGGGCGGTTGGCGGATCAAATTGAAAAGCACGGATCGATCAGCGGCGAATTGATCGAGTTGGGTTATGAGCCGGACCATTCCTGGGAGGAAGTCCTTCAGGGGGTTGAACAGGAAGAGACCCAAAGCGTCTGGCCGGAGTTTTTCGATGTCGGGGAGTTGCGGCAAAGGCGGCGGGGGGTATTCAAGGAGATGCTCAAGATCCTGATGCGCCGGGCCGGCATGAAACCCGACGGTATGAAGGCCCGCCTGTTGGGTCGGAATCGGAACAGTTAGGTCTTCTTGTTGACGAATTCTTGTTCGAATGTCTCAGCCATCATCCGCACGGCACGCCATTCATCCTGTGTGGACAAATGCCGGGGAGGCCCGGAAGGCGTCGTGTTCGCATCCACAACATAGAGTCGTCCGTCGTCGCTGTCCCGCAGGACGTCCAACTCACCGTAATCCATTTTTAAGCATTCACAAAATTCGCGAATCAGCGCCACTTCCTCCGGAGAAAGGATGTCACCGGTTTGTTTGAGAAGTGACCGGTTATAGTTGCGAAACCGGTCACCGATATGGCGGTATTTGAGGCAGACAAAGGGAATGTTTTGTCCGAATACGGGGACGCGAATTTCTTCCACGGCGTCTTCTCCGTGCCGGTTGTTGACCAATTTTTGATAAACGTGTTCCGGCGATGCTTCCTTCACGGGACACGTGATCACGCGGCCGTCATGTTTGAAGTTGACATTCGACTTTTCTACGCACCGGCCCTGATGTGTCAACGGATCGATGGCCAGGGAATAGCCGAAGACTTTCCGGAATACATCCTGCACGTGTTGTTTGCTGATATCCAGGCAGGCGGCGTTGAGAAACCGGCCGCGGCGGCTGATATCGCGCACGACATCATCCGGCTTCCGCCAGGTGACATCTTCCCAGTTGACGGCGATATCGAAGGCGCTGCCCGGGTCGGTGGTCACGCGGTAGCCGTTGAGCAGACAGATTTTCCGCAGGCCAAAGGCGATGATGCGCGGCCGTTCGGGATAACACAGGATCGTCCGCCCCGGCCACGGCCGGAAATGGGTCAGGCGGTACCGGAATATTTGCCGGGTCAGCCGCCAGGCAAAGGGCAGGGCCCGGACAGCGACCCACACGCGGTTCCGGACTGTTTCCGGGACTAACGCTTTATATAGACGTTTCAACGGATTCATGCGGGAAGGGCCTCAGTTTGCCGGGGGCGGCTTTTCGCAATAAGCCGCGTGCCAGGCTGAGCGTCGGGTCGATGACGGGGAGCCCCGCCAGATAGTGTTCTTTAATCACCAGCGGTATTTCGGTGCAGCCGAGGATGATGGACTGCGCGCCGGCATTTTTCAGTTCGATGGCCACGCGTTCGATCCGGGTCCGGGTGATGTGGACAAGCCGGTTGGGATTGGCCTTAATACCGAAACCGGGGTCGTAAATAAGCTGATGCACCTCCTGTTGCTGCATGCCTTCGGGGTTGATGACGGTAATGCCGAAGTCCTGCAGAACGGCGCCGTATGCATTTGTTTTGTACGAGCCCAATGTGCACAGCAGGCCGGCGGAGCTGATATCGGGATGGAACTCCTTCATAAACGCGCCGGTCTCCTGCAGCATATCGACCAGCGTCATATTCGCAAATCGTTTCGCGCAGCCGTCGGCGACCGGTGCAAGGATTTCCTCCGCATGGGCCGTATTACAGGGGATGCCGATGACACGCGCGCCAGCACCATAAAGGCGCTCGATGACGTCCAGGATCCCGACGGCCGGATTTTCTCCCTGGCGGTGCACCAGATAGTCCGTGCGATCGTTGATCCACGACGGGCAGGCCATGACCACGAGAGACGGCTGTTCGGCTGCTCCGCGGGCGTTGGTTTGGTCGAGGACCTTGGCCGCCAGATCGAGTCCGGTATAGGGGCCCATGCCGCCCACAATCCCGATAATCTTTTCATCCATTTTTTTCATGTGAATTCCTTCGGGGCGATAATTACAAGCATAGCATACCTGTACCGCGCTGCCTATGACATGTATTAATGTCCTCTCGTGGATTGCGGATCGGACTTGAGTTTGGCAGAATAGCGGGTACAATACTTCTATGTCTTTTCGTATTCTCATATCCGTCATGCTCCTCGCGGTACTTCCAGTAAAAGTCATGGCTGCGACGTGTCTGCCGCCCGATCCCCAACAATATTACGAGGAGCACCGGTATGTGTTCACCGGAACGGTACAGAGTACCAGGGATGTGGGGGAACTCGCCGTGCGCCAGGAAGAGGGTTTGACAAACACCTACAGCTTTGCCGTGGTGAAGGTCGACAAGGTCTTAAAGGGGAGGGTTCTGGGGCCGGTGAAAGTCTATGCCAACAGCTATTGGGGGGCGCCGTTTGAGTCGGGCGGCCAGTATCTGTTTTACACGAACATGTACGGGGCCTTCATGATCGCGCCGGAGTGCGGCGGGGTAACCCCCGTGGGGGAGGCGGTCGAGGACTTACTGATCCTGGAGGAAATTCATCCCTGACCAATCCCCACCATATCGGTCAGATTTTACTTGCCAATAATACCTATATATATTAAACTTACTATTACCGATGGCGGGAATCACCCGCGATCGGATCATTCCCCAATCAATATTCCCAACCCAACTTTAGTCAGCAGATAATTTCTTTTGTCCGGCCTGCGAGCCGCCCGAAACAGGGGCCTGCCGTGCCGGATTGCGTATATCGTACTCCACCAATTTTTAGGGAGGATCATTCATGCGAGTTAGTTGTATACCCGGGAAACAGGGCCTTCTGAAGGCCGTCAGCCGAATCGTAGCGGCGGTATTTGCCGTGTCAAGCGTGGTCCCGCCCGGACCGGTTATGGCGCAGACGGCCGGAATATCGCTGCCGGCGCCGCGCCAGATGTTGTCCGCTACGGGAGCCTACCGGCCGGCAGTTATCAAAGGGCTGATGGTCCATCCCGAGAACCCCTTGGAGTTCGATTTTATCATTGAAACCGGAGAAGGGCGTCTGAGTGAAGACCGGCTGTCCGCGGAAACCAACCGGCTGGTTAAATATTTTCTGACCGCGTTGACGATTCCGGAAGAAGAGATGTGGGTCAACCTTTCGCCGTACGAAGGCAATCGTATTGTGGGGGAGCGTTTCGGCGATACCACTATGGGACATGATTTGTTGGCACAGGACTACATCCTGAAGCAACTGACTTCCTCACTGATGTACCCGGACGAGGCCCTGGGGGAAGAATTCTGGGCGCGGGTGCATCAAAAGGCCCAAGCCCGGTTCGGCAAGACGGACATCCCGATGAACACCTTCAACAAGGTCTGGATCGTTCCCGATACGGCCACGATCTATGAGAAGAACAACACGGCCTTTGTTTTGGAGAGCCGATTAAAAGTCATGCTGGAAGAAGATTATGCCGCTCTCGCCGCCAACACCAACGGACGGGGCATGAATCTCTCGGCCGAGCCAGGCCGGGAACGGGTGGTGAGTGGGGTGTCGTCCGACGTCATCCGGGAAATCATCATTCCCGAACTGGAAAAGGAAATCAATCAGGGGCGGCACTTTGCGGCCTTGCGTCAAATTTACCATTCGCTGGTCCTGGCCGCCTGGTTCAAGGCGAATCTGCGGGAGACCCTGCTGGGTAAGGTGTATGTGGACCAAAGCAAGACCCGCGGCGTGGATTTGCCGGATCCTTCCGTCAACCGTCAGATTTATAACCGCTATGTCGAGGCCTTCCGTAAAGGCGTGTACGATTTTATCCGGGAGGACTATGATCCGGACACCGACAGTGTGATCCCGCGGCGCTATTTTTCGGGGGGAGGCGACATGCGCGCGGTCCGTGAAATTGTCCGCCGCGGCACCATCAAGGCGGACGCTCCGGTTGACGGTGCGGTGCTGGCCCGTGTCCGGCCGCTGATCGACACGGTCATGCAAGCCCGCTATGTTTCTTCCACTGTGCGCCTGTACGACGTCGGCGCCGGGGCACGCCGGGACGACATTGAGGCCCTACAATTTTCGCCGACCGCGGATGCCGCTGTGCTCTCCGATTTGGCCGGAAAATACCAGCCGATTCATCAGGTTATTTTCGATGATTATCGCTGGGCACAGATTGCCCGGGAGGCGATTGTCCACAGTGAACTGAATGATTTGGGCGTGGACGGTCAGGAAGACTGGTTCCGCAACCATTTTGCGGACTGGGTCGATTCCCATTTGACCGGAGCCCAGAATGAAGGTCTGCGTGAAGCCGTGCGACGAGCCGTCGGGGACTTTGTCGAGGACGTCAATCTGTACAAGCTCAGCATCAACCGGTCGTATCCGTTTGATTTGGGATTCAGCAATGTGGCCCGGGACTACCTTTATCGTCTTGCGGAAATCAACCGGCTGGCCGCCCGCGGCCAATCCGTGGCCGAGGAAATCGTTGCGTATTCCACGGATACCGAGGTTAAGGCGTTGATTGAGCCTCTGGTTGACGGGAAATTGCCCGTCTTTGCCGACGTGGTCCTGGAATCGCTGATACCGGCCTTGGCCCGTGAGGGTAATGATCCCAACGCACAGGTAGCCTTGGGGGCGGGCGGTTTGGGATTTCTCGACGGCGAGACGGTTGCCGGTATTAAGGAGCATTTAAAAGGCAACTGGGGAGCGACCGACGGCTATGCCGGACTTTCGGCGCTGCCTTTGTATGAAGTCTTTCAACGACGGACCATTGCGCCCCAGGAAGTTGATTGGGACAACCAGCAGGATATCAAACCGTTTACGGTCACCGACAGTCAAGGTCGCCGCAGGCCGATGACATTCAAGGTGAACTTTAAAGGCAAGATTCATCATGAAGGGCGGGAAATGCATATTCGCAATGACTTGCAAAAGAAGCTTCGGTTGCGTGCTGACGAGGTGAGCCGTTACTGGAACAAGCTGATTGAAATGGGGATCATTGAAGAGGTCAGTAAGCGCGGCAAGATTGTCGGCGACATCGGCAAAATCCTGCGCGCGCATCATCATGATTTTGACGGACGGCAACAGGAAATCTACAATCTCCTGGCGGCATTGAAGGCCGAAACCCGGCCGGAGGGGATGGACTACGAAGTTCAGGTGTACATCGTCAATAACAACGGTACGCCACAGTTCGGGTTGCGCGCGCCGAAGTTCGACATCTTCCACCACCTTTACCCTGGCGGGGATCAACAGTGGATCCAGTATGCTTTTTACGGCAAGGCGTATGTGCAATTGTTACGGGAGTTGGGAGTTGCGCCGGATGTCATTATGTTGAACGAGGGGCAAACCGTCTTCGCGGCCATCGAGATGATCAACGACATTAACCGCGCCAAACTTCTGGGAACGCATAGCATGTTCGAGGAGGTTAAGATCGTGTACAAGACCCATACCCCGAACCCAGCGGCGCTCCCGATTTACAGTGATGTGGCACGGCTGCGCGGCATGCTCGGCTGGGACATGGTGCCCAATGATTTGCTTACCAATATGTATAACCAGACCATGTTTTATGCACCCAAGGCCTTGGCGGATCTGGCCGACCTGATTATTGCTGTTTCCGACGAGAACGCCCAGGTGGCCCGGCGGATCATCGTTCCGGGCTTCGACGTGGAAGGGGCACAGAACGGGTCGATGCCGCAGGACTGGTATCCTGAGGCCCTGGCCGGTCTGGTCGCGGAACGCGGCTATCAGGGAGTTGCGGGGGAAGAACTTTACGCGATCCGCCGGGAAGCCAAGTTGGCGCTGAATGATAATCTTGTGCAACTCCTGGGTGATGTTATGGGGCGCGACAAGGTCCCGCAGTTTGCGGATTTGGAGAATCGTCCGCTGGTAGGTTTGTTGCGACGCATGGTCCGATATAAGGGGCAGGGGATGCTTGTTCCGTTGATCGAGTGGATCGTGGGTGATCCCGATAAACAGTATTTTGATTTCAATGATAAATTGCTCGGGTACGGTTTGGGGGCCAATCTCCTTTTAGGTGGCGAGGCTCAGGATGAATACGGGGAAGAGTGGGTCGCACGCTTCAAGCGGATGCAGGCGGGGGCTTTTACGCCGGAAGATTTGGCGGAAATCGACAACCTTTCGTTGAAACAAGTGCGGGAAGTTTGGGACTTGCTCAGGGAGGACGGTTTGATAGTACCGCGGGCCGGTAGTTTTGTGGCGGCGGGTAATTGGCAGATTTTGCAGGATGGTCAAGCCGAAATCGGCGGCCAAACCGTGGCGGCGCGATATCGCGGTTACCATGAATTTCTCTACAAGATGTTTGATCGTCTGCAGAATCTGAAAGGAAAAGTGATCTACATCGAGAAGACCGGTAAGAACGTGATGAAGGCTGCGACCACGGCGGTGGACCTGTGGTTGAGTATGCCGGACCCGACTCAGGAGGCGTCCGGTACCAGTCATCAGCGCGTCGGCTTGGCCGGAGGGCTGAATGTCGGTGTCAAAGGGGCCGGTTTCGACATTCAGATCGAGCACGGCGTTAATGGCTGGCTCATCGATGCCTTTCCCGAAATCGATACCGACGAACTGATCGATATGTTCAATGTCGGGGTTCGCAGCGAGAACCGCGAGGAAGTACAGCGTAATATGCATGAATATTGGGAACGGGCCCGGCCGTTGCTGCGCGATTATATTCGCGAGGCCGTGGGGCTTTATCGGGCCTATGTGGATTCCCGCCAGCTTGAGACCCGGGATGACCGCTGGATCACCATGCTTAAATCGGCTTTTGACCAGGCGCACGAAACGGTCACCATCGCGCACAACAATATTCGTAACAAGATGGCCTTTGATGCCGCTCTGGACGGATCCGGGACCTATGGGATCCGTCGGCGCAAGCAATTAGGCGAGGAGATCCTGATGGCCATGGGGCCGGTGATCAATGTGCTGGTGAATTCGCGTTTGCGCGGGGTCGATGCTGATCAAACGGCCGACCATATCCACGCACTCAGCGGATATCTCACTCACGAAGGAGATGCGGCCGCCGTTCCGGAGGGGTTGGGTGAATCGGTCGCGGAACTGCAGGTTGCGCAAAAGGCGATTGCCGCGGCCATTGCCGACCGTCACATGAATCCCCAGGTCGTACGTGATCTCATCGTTGAAGAATTGGCCACCGTGGTGCCGTTCCGCGTACAGCGGGCGCTGGCGGGCCGGGATAACGCGGTGCTGGTCGTCGACGATTCCGTACGTGAGGCGGTTGAGTCGGCGGGAGATCCGGTGACGGTCGAGAAATACCACAGCCGCGGCGGCGAAGTGGCCTTGATTGAGAGCACCTATGATCCGGTCACCGGCAGGACCCGACATATATCCTACGGACGACAAGGCGTGGCCCCGTATTTCAACATCCTCGTGGACGGTGATCAGCGGGACGAAAGCACCGACGTGATCATCGGCCTGTATGAAGGCGGCGGCTACATCTCCGAATCGAGCACCCGGTTAAGCAAGACGGCCACGCTGGACGGACGTCAGATTACGATCGACAGCCGCTATGACGCGCAAAGCAACCGGACCACCCATGCCTTCGCAGGCATCGCCACCGGCCCGCGGCAGGACCGTGTTCCCGGCTTTGAATTGGTCGAGCCCGAACACGGCTTTTTTGTGCAACGCAGCGGGGCGGAGATCCTGGCCTTACGGGCCCGGGGATACTATCCCGATGCGGCGGTTATGGCTGCCCCGGGAGCGGCGGCCGTCAGCGGGGGCGAGCAGAAGTACGGGGGTATCGATTTGAATATCCAACTGCTTGATCTGCAGATCAAACGCGATGAGACGGGTATTCCTCTGCCGGTGACACAGCAGCCATTGGAGGAACTGCACATTGAAGGCTTCGTGCCGGTGATCATCAATATTGTTCCGTTGAACAATCTTCCGCTCATTTTGGGCATGGACAATAATTCACCGGTACGGGATAATGACAGCGGCGATCAACGCATGGCCGAGGCGGCCGCTCTCAATCGAAACGACAGATCGTGATGACAACTCATTTCAAAAACACAATTAGCATAGGCTTGCAGCGCGTGATGGCTATCATCTGCGCGGCGGTCATGGTTTTCAGCGGGCCGGTACCGCTGGCGCGGGCCGCGGACTTGGGGTGGAGAGATCTTGCGCCGGGCGAGATGATCGGCCCGAGTCGAACTTTTTCTCCTGTTCTTTTGAAGGGTATGATTCTTGATCCGAACGATCCGCTGCGGTTTCAGTTTGTAGTCGACAGCGGTTCGCTGGACATGACCAGCGCCCAGGTCAAGAGCGCCTCACAAAAGCTGGTGCGGTATTTTATGTCCGGTTTGACCATCCCGAAATCGGAGCTGTGGGTAAACCTTTCACCTTACGAAGGCGACCGGATTATCACGGCCGAGCTCAGCCGGACGGAATTGGGTCAGGACCTGTTGGTCCAGGATTATCTGTTGAAGCAGCTCACGTCGACATTGATCTATCCGGAAGATGATCTCGGCGAGGAATTCTGGCAAAGGATTTACACCAAGGCCCATGAGCAGTACGGGGTTTCCGAACTGCCGATCGCCACTTTTAACAAGGTTTGGGTCCTGCCGGAGAAGGCGGTTATTGCAGAGCACGGCCTGAGTGTGGAGATCGTGGAGAGCCGTCTTAAAGTCATGCTGGACCGTGACTACGTGGCAATGCAGGCGAACGGAAAAAAGACTGATAACCAGGCGGATGAGGATCTCAATGTCCTTTCATCGACGGTGCTGCGCGACCTGATCGTTCCGGAGATTGAAAAAGAAATCAATAACGGCGAGAATTTCGCGGCGCTGCGGCAGATCTACCATTCTCTGATATTGGCCAAATGGTATAAAGAGACGATCACCAACAGTCTGTTGTCCCAGGTGTATGTGGACCGGCAGAAGGTACTCGGCATCGACCTGGCCGATCCGGACATTCGCGAGAAAGTTTACCGGCGCTATCTGGATGCGTTTCAAATCGGAGTTTTTGACTATGTGCGTGAGGAATACGACAGCTATTCCCACGAAATGATCCCTCGCAAGTATTTCTCGGGCGGGATAACGCGACTTTTGAATATGCCGTTGACCAGGGATGTCTCCGGACGTGAGGTCCCGATCACAGGTGAACGCTTTATCCTGGATATCGGAACGTTTCCTCGCTACCAGGGGGACAAGGCCGTGCTGGGCGAATCCGGTTCCCAGGAGCCGTTGGTAAGGGAAGTGCGCGTGTTCGACCTGTTTTTCTCGGAGGCGCAAAAAGAGCGGCGCTGGCGACGGGATGAATTGGTGCCTTTGGGGGAGGCCGTTGACGCGCTGCTGGAGAAATTCGCGGGCAGGGACGTCCCTATCGAACGCTCCGACATTGAAAACTATCTGATCAACACACCGGGTTATCCGGTGGAAGGCAATGTTCATTTAGCCAAGACTCCGACCCTGTTGCGTGGTGTCTCCAAAGGTTTGGAGGGTGTCGGAATCGGCCGGGCGACATTCTTCGAAAGGGAGGACGTCCAGTTCCAGTATCCTTTTGTCGCTCCCAATAACACCGCCGAGGTTCGGGATCAGAAAGTTTCTAACGAAAAACGTCTGGTCGGTGAGATTTTTCAAGGTGCCTTCCGCGCCGAGAGTGAGCTGGCTGCCGGAGCCGTGCTGGACCGTGTTATCAATGCCACCAGCGCCTTGATACAGGAGCAGGTTGAAAACCGGATGGAATTCGCCTACCGCTTGGTGCACGAACTTGTCCGAAAGTCCAAGGAAGATTTTTTGATTGAATTGGGGTTAGGGGAAGAAGAAGTTCCTGCTGACTTTATCGATGAATTCAAAAAGGAACTGCTGAACATATACATACCGCGTTTGGTCGAGGCGCACGCCGAATCTCCGGAATATGTGACGGTTTTCGGCGACAACTACGCCTTATATCAGCGTCTTAAACTGATGCGGGGGGCGTGGGCCGTATTATTGACGCATCCGTACGGATTGGACCGGATGCGCGAGTACTATCAGTTGTTACAGGATTACGTTCGCTTTCAGGAATTGCACGACGAACAAATTCGTAAGTCCGATGAAGAAAAAGATGAGCCGCGGATCGCGCGATTGCGTCGGGAAATGGAGAGGATCAACGGGCGTCTGAAGACATTGCATAAGGAAATCGAAGGCTTACAGCAAAGTATGCAGGCGCAAAAATCCATGTTCTTCTTCGAATTTCTGCGTAAGACTCTCCAAAAAAGTGGCGAGGAACATGGTAATAATGCCTTTGCTATGATCCAGGCACACCGTAAGGAAATGGATGCCTTCTTCGAAATGATGCGTCAGGGCGGAACCCTGCCACGCAATATGGAGGCGATCAAGGAGGCCTACACGGCGTTTACATTCGTTCAGGACCATCTTGACAGCCACGCCTACGTCATCGCCTATGAAGATGCCCCGGATCTTAAGGAACAGAAAATTAATCTGGAAATCGGGCGGTTTCTGAGCGTGTTGCGACGGGCGCGCGAACTATTTGTGCGCGAACAGTTGCGTTTGGAGGCCGCGCGTAAGGATGATTACAACGGCCAGTACTACGGTGAGATCCTCAAAGGATTGGAGTCCGAATCCGCAACCGCGGTCGCACTCTCCGATGGCGGCAGTCTTTTCAGCCGTTTTCTCGATTCGTTTGCCGAGTATGTCCAGGGGCGAATCAGTCAGCGCGGCGTTACCATTGAGCGGGGAATGATCAATTACATGGCATTTGCCCATGATGACGATCTGCTGGCGGCCGCGGGGGATCGCGTGAAACTGCCTGAGTTTGCGGACGCGTCCGACAAGGAGCGCTTTCGCGACATGACCGTCGAATTCATGATGATATTTTCTCAATTGCTCAAGGAAGAAACGATCCAGCAGGCAACGGAACCGATGGTCGTTTTTGTCGATCCGAGTATCGAAGCGCTGACTCCGAACGAAGTCGGGACCATCCACGTCAAGTTTCCGAATATCGTAGCTATTGTGGAACAGGGCCGGTCGCCGCATGCAATCAACCAGTTCCCGCTGTCCGTCTCCGGCGTGTCCGGTTTTACCAAGGCCAACATCAAAGAGGGCGAATTGACTATTGTCGAAGGCAGCTCGCGTGGGCTTGGCGGTGTGACCGTTCGTCCGGATTTAAAGACAAGAGTCGCCGCTTACCAGTTGAGTGAGGATTTGGACCGGCGGCGCGAATATTTCAATGTCGTCGCGGCCAAGCCTTTGAAGATCGGCGGACGCACTTACCAAAGTTTTACCAGTATCGGCGTCAATCATCGCGAAGACCTGCGCCGGATGAACGCGCTCGGTATACCGAACGTGGGATTGCACCGGCTGGAACTGATGTTCGAAGATCCCTACCGTCCGGACCTGCGCAACCAGGAACGTCAAATGGCCCAGGAATTCGAGAACATCCTGAACGAAGAGGTGTTCAGCGGTGATTTGGGCGACGGGGTGCTGGGGCGTTATATTCCGCGGCTGGACGACATCGGCGGTGAAAAGGTGCCGCAAATCCTCAGTGATTATCTGGCCAAGGTCGAGGCCGCGGAAGGCAAAGGCCGGCGCGAAGAACTGAAAAAAGAGATTTTGACGGAATATTCCGGTACGGCGTTCTATTTTTACCGGGATGCAGGCGGCGAGCGCCCGTTCTATGAATACGGGCTGCGGCAGCTGCGCGCGCTGTTCCGAGCGTATCACAAGGCCACCAACAAGCGGCTGGGACTCACGTTTCCCAATGTGCGTGTTATTCCGGGTGTCGTCGGTGTAGACGATATTCTGGCAATGGTGGACGAAGCCAAGCAGCAGGCGGCCCAGGCGCTCTTTGAGGAGGAACGGGAGGAATTGGCGGACCGGATCGCCAAGTTGCGCGAGCAAACCACCGGAGAGACCGCCGACGGTGAAACGACTGATGAAGAGCGCCGGGCGCACGAAGAGCGCGTGCGGGAGTTGGATATCCTGGACGAGCGGCTGAATTATTTTACCGAAGACCACGATATCTTTATCAGTCGACTGATCAAAGCCTTCGAAGGTGTCCAAATCGGTTTCTACGTGGAAGATGTTCGGGAGATCCCGCACTATGACGAAATGGTCCGTAAATCGGATTTTATCGCCATCGGGACCAATGACATGACGCAATCCCTGTTCCGTCGGGACTTCCCCAAACTGACGCGTTTCGATTCCCGCTACAGCCATCTTTTTGATGAAATGCAGCCGCGTCTGCTGGAAGTGAACTGGCTTATGGCGCGGATATCCGCCCGGCACCGCAAGCCGCTGCTGATCAGCGGGGACTGGGGTGATACGGTCCGTTGGGGCGGTTTTGTCGGGACGGCTTTAAGCCAGCGCTATTCTGCTGACGTTTATCCGGTGTCGTCGATTTCCAAGGCTGCGCGGATTCGCGCGTACATGCGCGAAATCTCAGTGGGCCGTTTGACGAAAGTTCCGGATTCAGAAAGCGAAGGGATATTCAGTGAAATGTTTGCCCGCCTGGAAGCGGCTTATGCGGACGGGCTCAATGAATTCCGCGATGTCCTGCACGGCGCCGAGGAGGAATACCTGGCCCCCGTGCAAAAACTGCGGGAGTCGCTGGATCCGGTCATCGAAAGCAAGGTCAGAGAGATGTCCGGTACCTCCGAGGGGTCGGATAAGGCCCTGCTCGCCCGCGAGGAAACGGCGGATAATGTCGGGGGGATCGATCTTAATGAAATTCAGTTGCAACGCGCTGAAGCCGCGATTCGTATTGAATTCGACCCGGCGAAAGTGGAGGCCATCCTGGATGCCGGAGTGATCGACGGCTTCACGCCTGTCATTATCAATGTGGCCCCGATGCCGGTCCTGCTGCCCCTGGCGGGGGGTGATTCCCGTGATCAACTTCTACTCGACGGTTCGGTCGGCGAGTTCTCCGCCCGGCGGGACGATCCGCTGCAACCGCAAACATAACCCCTGCCAGAGCCATTTTCGGTTAACTATTCAGGATACATATTGTCAAATCAAGGCGTTTCTATGTATAATACGGGGGCATTAGGGGGGGAAGTAAGCGCATGACCTATCCGGATTCCCTGCGCGGGATCGCGCTGATCATCATTTCCAGTTTTATTACCATTTACGGGATCGTCGGAGGTATCTCCCAGATCTCGGGACAGATGTACCGTGACGATTTGGTGTATCCCGTCAGTCTACAGAATCCCGGCAAAGAATTGCAGACGGCGCTGCTTACCGTGGACCGCGACGAGACCCGCTCGCTTTGGCTCCGGGTGCCGGACCGGCGCATTGAAAACCGGGATCTGCAGTTTCAACTCCGGTTGATTGACGACGCGGGCAACACCGTGTCCGATTGGAGTGAGGATTTTCGGTTGGGTTACCTGCGTAACAGCTCCGGCCGCAGGCAATATTACCGCATCGGCCAGCATGATTTCACCTCGGGATTCACCGGATATTTCCGATATGCCACCGGCGGCTCATGGAGGCCGACTTACAACGGAGTGCTGGTATTAAGGGATAAAGGGCAGGGGGCCGTCCCTTACAAATTTCTGGGGGTGATCGGGGTCGGTGTGATGATCCTCATCATCGGTTTGAGGCAATTGCCGACATCCACCAAGTAGCCGTTTTAATCACTGGACTGCCAAATGTCAGGAAATCCGCTCTTAAAACCCAAGAAAAATACGCTCGAGTCTATCAGCAATGTCTTTTTCGTGATCGCATTGGTTCTCACCGTCGGGTATTTCAGTCTGGCCGTGATTGCGGTGCGTCAAAAACAGGGCCAGTACAAGGATCTTTACCGCCGCGGGATGATTACCAAGCAGGACTTTGAGTACCGGATGGAAGATACCACCTACCTGCGCATGATGCTTCATCCGCAAGATATCATCCCCTTTGAGAAATACTTCGGATCCCGATAATCGGCGTTTGTTTTCCCGGTATACTCGTCACAAGCCAGGGAGGGTTGACCATGTTAATCATATGGCGCGGGTGGGGGTGGATCGTGATTGCGATTGCCGTTGCCGCTTTTCTTGGGGCCGAATGGGCGGTGGAAACCGTGACGGGTGACGAGCAGTATTATCAGAATCACGAATGGACCAAACACCTGGCCGTTGCCGTGGTGTGTTTTGTTACCATGTTTACGGGATTCTATCTCAATCACTTCAGGCGCCTGCGCCGTGATGAATTGACCGGAGAAGTCACCGCCTTGTATCCCGCCCACACGCTTTACTATATTCCCATCGAATACTGGTCGTTGATCATCGTGATGTTTTTTGCGGGTGCCCAATTTCTGACTGAGCGCGAATTCGACCGGATCGAGGCGCAGCCCGCAGCTGAGAATCAGCTTAAGAAAAAGGTAAGCCCGTGACCCGCGATGAATGGGAACAGATCCTCGATTAAAAGTAGATGTGCCGTACACGGCGGCCTTCTTAACGTACTCATGGGGAGGCCGGACAAGTGGATTCACTGTTTTCAGTGCTGATGCTCATCGCCGTCGGAATCGTTCTGCTAGCGGTGCCGCTGGTTTGGCTGGCCGTGCGCGAAGTCGGTAAGAGTTATCGAATGTTTCACGAACTGGCCGTCCGCTACTCGGGCCGGGTCACCAAATTGCCCTTCGGTGCCGTGATCGGTTTGGAAGAAGGGAGAGAGGCCCGGATTTACGTTTTGCAGGGAACGATAAACTATGTGCTGCGCATTAATCTCATGTCAAATCCGGATGTGCTTCTCGTTCGACGGCCCAAGTACTTACAGGCATTATCCGTCCCGAGATGCGGGTTGAAAAGGCGACAAATCCTGTTTCAGGAATTATTTGATGAAGCGTATACGCTGCACGCTGCGGATGAAGAATGGGCGCGCCAAATATTTGATGCCGAGCTGCGGGATCGCCTCGCAAAGGAAGGGCGCGTCGTCCGCCTGATCGTTCGCGGGCGCAAGATATCCGCCCTCACGATGATCTGGCGGCATAGCGAGGCGGAGGAGCGTTTACTATATGAAACGGTGGACCTTTTAAATGCCCTGGCGATCAAGATATTGCGCTCCGGTCTGACAGTTTCAGACTGAGCGTTCGGACAGGTAAAGGGAGTGAATCGTGAACGACGAGAGACGCATCTGTTCTGTGTGCGGAGAATTTCATCCGGAAGCTCATATGGAATTGACGTTTCACCGTCCGGATCTGGTTTGCGAATTGCCGGTTGAGGAGCGCGAGGCGGACTGTCTTGAATCGAATGATATTTGTGTTGTGCGCAAGGAGCATTACTTTATTCGAGCTGTCCTTCCCTTGCCCGTAGCGGGACAGGAGGAGCCGTATCGGATCGGTTTGTGGGTGGAAGTGGGGGAGGAAGATTTTCGTCGTTTACACGCTCTTTGGGATGACCCCGCGCAGGCCCACGAGCCGCCGTTTGCCGTCCGGATCGCCAATCATATCCCGCAACTCCCACAGACCCTCGGACTATCCGCCTCCTTACAGTTGACCGGCCGGACGACCCGGCCCGACATTTCGGTTGGAGATCCCGCGCATCCATTATACACGGAGCAACAGAACGGCATCGGTAAGGATCGTATCGATGCATACAATCATTTATTTTAGACTGAATTGAGCTTATTGCTTCAGGTCACTGATAAAACGGCAGCCGTTGACGATGGGGGTGTTGGAGGCGCTGTCCAACGTGCACATCAGGCTGATCTCCATACCAGGCTGGTAGATGAAAAAGTCACTCAGATTTTCGGGATAGGAGGGGTCGAGAAAGAAAAGCCGCATGCCGCTTTCATAGGCCTGGGCGTCATCCATCCCGTAGAATTCCACGGCGAAGATCCCGTCGATGTCTTCTCCGACCTTGCGTTTGAGGATTCCGTCGAACCGGATCCGTTTTCCGCTAAATTTCTTGATGGCCGTGTAATGGTTTTTCATGTATTCATCGATAAACGCTTCCGGCGACATGCGGTAATGGGGTTTATTCGGGTCCGATGCACAAGCGGTCAGGGTCAATAGTGTGAGGATCAGACAATATCTGAGCATGGTAAGGTTAGTCCCTAAGAAAAAAATAGCCCTGCAGTGGGTTAATTGGGTGTTATTTTTACCACCGAATGTCCCCGCCGTCAACCAATTCCAGCTGCTCCTCCCGGATATCGATGAGGGCGCCGGCGGTATCCTCAACCTTTACGCTGCGCTCGTCCCGGACTTTTCCGACACCCGGCGCCAGCCACATCCGGCCCGCCACGGTTTGCAAGAAGCCCCGCCCGTTGTCGATGGTCCGGGAATAGGCGATCCGCATACAGTCCCGGTAAGTCGTTTCCCCCAGTATCACATCTTCGATCTTCTCCAGCCGGTAGCGGCCGTGCTGGAGACCTTTGCGTGATTCCCCGCCCGGGCCGCCGGTTATCATCATGCCTGTCTCAAAGGTTTTTTCTTCATACAAATACAAATTCGGCAAGAATATTCCGGCGGGTTCGTAGGTGAATATGGAATCGGGTGATACATTCCGAAAAATCCGGATGCCGTAACTGTCCAGAGCTACGGACATGTACGTGTCCGGACCGGCGTGCACCCGGAAGACGGCCTGCCGGCCGCGCGGATTATCGGGGAGCACGACAAAGCGCTGCTCCGGACCGGACCGGCCGGCCGATTGCGTCCGATACGTCCAGGCCGCCCCTTCCCTGAGCGGATAGTAGTCCCGCATCGCATACAAACGGTCGCGTTGAACGGGCGGGCCCGATGAATTCCCCATTTGTTCGAAGATATAGAGTCCTGTCGAACACACGATAAGCCCGATCATGGTGGTCAAACCGGCATGGATCATCCGTCGTTTGTCTTCGCGGGTGAGCTCCTGCAACCGGCGCAGACAGCGCAGAATGATCAGCCCGTTGATCGTCAGAAATATCGGCAGTTGATTCAACCCATGGTCCCGGTAAGTGACCCAGAAGGCGAAGAGAATCCCGTATCCGCCCCACGTGTGCAACGCGGCCCAGCGGCCCGCTCCGATGCGCTGCTGCATGCCGGCCGAGGATGTGAACGTCATGGCAAGGGTGAAAACAATGGCCACCACTCCCAAAACGAACTCCGGCACGGTCAGGTCCTGGAAAAAGAAGACCGGGTCATAGTCCATTTTCAGATATAGCCCGTAGAAGTGGAAAGTGATGAAGACCGCGAAGGCCAGCCCGAAGTATTTCCGGTTCAGTAACAAACCGCGTGTTACAGGGGAGGGAAAGAAGTGGTAGATGGTGGAGGCGCCGAAACTGCACAAAAAGCATGCCAGCATCCCCCAGCCGGTGATCCGTAAATATGCGTATATCACCTCCAGGTTGAACGCGTCGTAAAAGGCGAGACAGGCGGTCCCAACCGAAAGCAGAGCCGGGCCGAGCACGCTGATGCGTACGAGGTTGGCGTCGACATGAGGTTGTGGTCGGGATTGATAAGCCATGCTATTGCCGCGCAGAACAGACGATGATCGGAAAGAATTCATCATAGCATACAAGAAAATGGAGCGGAAGTGTCTCGTAAGGCAAGTGAGAGACATACACTACGAACAGGAAGATGAAAGTTCGGCGACGGCGATTGTCGAAAGAGCAAAAAGACGAATTCTTTACTGACGGCCGACGATATTCCGATAGAATACTATAAAGCCTCCTGGCGCCGGGCTGCGGTGCCGTCACCGATCCAATCAGCATTTCATTTCACTATGGGTGGTCGCATAGCCGGAATCATATTCTTCGTTTTTTGGTTAGGAATCAGCGGGACCGTTTCCTATCTATTTTCCACGGGAATACATAAGGAAGTTCAAAACGGGGCCAGTCCCTGGATGTATGCCATCCTGTTGTTTCCGATCAGCTTCGTGTTGATCGGAATCTGGGGAATGGTGATGTCACTGCGCGGCGGCGGGGACGGGGGAGGGATTTCCTCTCGGTTTCAGCAGACCGCCAAGACCGAGCTCGGCAAGGGTACCAGTTTGGGCGGCGTGCTCTTCGGTTTGCCGTTCTTTCTGGCCGGGATGGGAATCATGATTTTTATGTGCATCGTCCCGGTGGTCAAGTCGGTGCTGGCCATGAGCTGGGAGCGAATACCGGCGACGGTGACCGAAAGTCAGATGAAGACGAATTATGACTCCGACGGCAACACGTACAAGGCCGTCATCAAGTTCCGCTACCGCTACCAGGGGCAGGAGTACGAGTCGGACAGTTACGACTTCATCAGTTTTGTTTCGACCAGCGACCGTAAGGGCGTCCAGCGCAAGCTCGACGCCGCGCCGGTCGGCAGTGAACAATCGGCCTACGTCAATCCGGGCCGTCCCGACGAAGCGGTGCTATCGGTTCGTTTAAGCTGGTTTTATCTGTTTACTTTCATCTTCGGTGCGATCTTCGCGGCGGTCGGCGGAGGGATCATTTTTGCCATGCTGACAGGTTTCCGGCCGGGGAAGGTCAGTAAGCGCGCTGTCCCGCAGCCGCGCGACTTGACTTCGGGGCCGGTGTTGCTTAAGAGTCGGTCCGGCGGCCCCATGCTGAGGTTTGTCGGAATCCTTATATTCACGGCGATATGGTGCGGCGTGGTTTATTTGCTTTTTCAGAAAGACGCTCCCGGGCTTTTTAAGGGGATCTTCGGATTTTTCGGCTTGTTGATGATTCTTGCCACGGGGCATGCCTTTCTGGCCTTGTTCAATCCCCGGGTCCGTTTGGAAACGGAAAGCAAATACGTGCCCGTCGGCGGAACTTTGGCCGTGAATTGGCTGCTGACCGGCAACGGCAATAAGATCAAGGAGTTTACGGTAAGTCTGGTCGGTCAGGAGGAGGCAACCTACCGCCGGGGGACATCCACTTACACCGATCGCGAAACGTTTTATGAACATAATTTGGTTGATCACGCGTCCGGTGCCGTAGGGGGCGGAAATGTGACGCTCAAGGTCCCGGACGGAACCATGTACACGTGGAAGGCGTCCAACAACAAGATTGTCTGGCTGATCAAGGTCAACGGTGTTATCGAAAAGTGGCCGGATATCAAGGAGGAGTATGAAATCGAAGTCATTCCCGCGGTCTAAACGCGAACGGAGGACAGGATGATCAGCGTGATGCTGGAAAAAAAGGCGTGGCAGCCCAAACAGCAGGTCAAAGGGACGGTGACGTGGCATTTGGACAAACCCCCGCGCGATCTGGTGGTGCGCCTTTTTTGGTATACCCAGGGGCGCGGAACCGAGGATCTGGAGGTGATCGACCAGGTGGGAGTTGAGGCGGCCCAGCAGGGTCAGATGAGCTTCAGTCTTCAATTGCCCGAAGGGCCTTACACTTTTTCGGGAAAACTGATTTCGGTGATTTGGGCGGTGGAATGTGTGGCGCGGCCGTCCAATGAATGCGGTCGTGAGGAGTTCGTTATGTCCCCGACAGAGAAGGAGCTTATGCTGGGCGGGGCCGCATGATCCGGGCGCGTGAAAACCCCTTCGCGTCGCATCGGGTCGACGCGTTGGCGTACCGGTTTGAGCACGGCGGCTGGGAAGATCTCAGCGCGCGGCTCCATCGGCAAGGTTATCGCGGGGCGATTATCGGTCCGTACGGGAGCGGGAAAACGACATTACTCGAGCAATTGGCCGGCCGGTTGCGCATAGCGGGCCGGGAGAGCCAGCGGATATTTGTCAACGCACAGCGGCCGCGTCTCACCGCTTCGCAATGGCGGACGGTATGGCGGACTGCCGCGTGTCGAGAGGTGGTACTCATAGACGGGGCCGACCTGTTGCCATGGTGGCAGTGGCAGGCCGTCCGGTGCCTTTGTGTCCGTTCCGGCGGTTTGATTGTCGCCGCGCATCGGAGTTGCGGCCTGCCCGTCCTGTACCGGTGCACCTCGAGTGTGGCGCAGTTGCGACAGTTGCTGGCGGACCTGGATGTCCCGCTGGCGACGGATATGGCGCAGCTGCTGTATGAAGAACATCTCGGAGACATTCGCGCCGTATTCAGGGCTCTTTATCTGCGTCTCGCCGCAGGAGACTTTACCGGTATCGCCGGCCGGGACGCCCCTTAATCAATTGACAAATTCCGGTGAGTTCACTATACTTGGAACGGTCACGAAGCAAGGCCGCCCGGCCGGTAGATGTATTCGGCACCCCTTCGAATAACAGAACCATTCCGATGCAAATCAAGAGATATGACATAGTCCGGAAAAGGAAGCGGCATCTGACATTTCACGCTGCCGTCGAGGATTTTCGCTTGCGTTACGCGGGGACCGCGCCGGCCAGTGTGTTGTTTGACGACTGTACCAGCCTGTATTGTCTTGACGAGCGCAAGCAGGAAGTGGTCTTCGTGGTCACACGGGACAGTCGTGAGGAGCTCATCGAGCGGGAGCCGTTTCTGTATCACGGGCAGTTTCAGCAGGCCGACTCGGTGTTGACGATCAGCTATGAACAATTTTTTGAGTTGGCCCGGTCGATTCCGCTCACTCCCGACGCCCCGGTGATGTTCATCTATTCGGTGGGCCGCTGCGGATCGACGCTGCTGTCCAATGCGCTGAAGACTATAAATGATGTGCACTGCGTGTCGGAACCGGATGTTTTCACTCAGCTGATGGCTTCACGTCAACAGTACCCGAAGGAGCAATTCCGCCAATTATGTGACAGCGCCTTAAGGTTTACGCTCTATCGGAAAGATCCGTATGTCCGTTGTTACGCGATCAAGTTTCGCAATTTTGTCGTGCAAATTGCCGATGTGCTGGACCAGCTGTACCCGCAATCCAAGAACGTCTTCGTGTACCGCAACATGATCGAATGGGCGCGATCATATGCCCGGGCGTTCCGGGTGTTCAGTTTCCGCACATCCGTGGCGATGCTGGCGCTGCAGCATGTGTGGCCGAATTATGTGCCCTTGTTGCGGAAAATGGAGCCGCGGTGGGTTCTGGGTTATTCCAATGCGGAATATCTCACTATCCTTTGGCTTTCGGTGGTCACGCGCTACTTGAAGCTGGTGCGCTCGGGGATCTCGTTTTTGAAGATTCGTTACCGGGATCTGAAGAATCATCCCCAACGGACATTAAAACGTCTGTTCGCATATACCGATATCCCTTTGGCTGAAGTCGATACCTGCCTGGCCGCCTTTCAGAAGGATTCCCAGCAGGGAACCATGCTGGACCGACGCGCCCTGGACCGGTCCAAGCGTTTGGAACTGACAGAGAAACATATTGATGAGATGTTAGGTCTGATTAAAAGCAATGCCGATTCTCTGAAAGAAGAGGTGGTTCATTAGCCGGCGCGGACCGTCCGGCCGTTAGCGCCATTTTTCTATAATCAGCAGAGGAGTTGTTATGGATACTCTGGAAGCCATTTATCAGCGCCGGGCGGTTAAGCATTTTGACCCCGGTCACCGGTTAATGCCGGAAGAGGAAAAGGAATTACTGGAAGCCGCCATGCAGGCACCCACCAGTTTCAATATTCAGCACTGGCGGTTTGTCATCCTGCGCGATCCGCAGCTGCGGCAGAAGATTCGAAAGGAATACGGCAATGACCAGGCCCAGATGACTGATGCGTCCTTGCTGGTGATCATTGCGGCCGATACCCAGGCGTGGCGGAAGAATCCGGAGCGTTATTGGCTCAACGCGCCGAAGGAAGTGGCCGATTTGCTGGTCGGCTGGATGGGCCCGTTTCACGAAGGTCGCGACTGGCTGCAACGGGACGAAGCCCAACGCTCTATCGGTATGGCGGCGCAAACCCTGATGCTGGCAGCAAAGGACCGCGGGTATGATTCGTGTCCGATGATCGGGTATGATATCGACAAGGTCGCGGAGTTGATCCGTCTTCCGGCGGACCATGTTATGGGTCCGATGATTGCCATTGGCAAGGGAACAAAGGAGCCGTGGCCGAAGCCTGGTCAATTGCCGCTGAACGAAGTCGTAGTCGAGAATTCCTTTTAACCGGCTCTCGCGGGAGCCGAAACGTGGAGGGGCAAGATGGCTGAATTCGGAATTTTCCTGTTACGCGTCACTGTGGGGGCGCTAATGGTGTTCGGACATGGCTGGCCGAAATTCCAGAAGGTGCTGGCGGGCGATCCCGTTAAGTTTCCGGACCCGTTGGGTCTGGGAGGGGATCTGAGTTTTTATCTCGTGGTCGGCGCCGAGTTTTTCTGCAGTATCTTGTTAATCCTGGGGTTGTTTACCCGCCTGAGCCTTATTCCGCTCGCATTTACCATGTGCGTGGCCGCTTTTATCCAGCACAGCGGGGATCCCTTTCCCAAAGTTGAACTTCCGTTGTTGTATTTGGGGGCTTATTTGACGTTATTATGCACGGGGGCGGGCAGTTTTCGTCTGCAGGATAAGATCCTTTCGGTGCGGTCCAACAACAGGGTCATCGATTTTTTGTTCAACTAGATTCAGGGAGGGGAATTATTTGGAGGTGACGGAGAATTTGTTGCTGACAATGCCGGCCTCCGTGACATCGCCGTTTTTTCGCTTTCCGATCTTGACCCGCTCTTTAGCGATCTCCGCTTTTTGAAGAAGAAAATCCTGCACGTTTTGCACCCGGCGGTCCGCTAATTCCTCCAGCATCTTTTCCTCGACCGGCTGTTTCTCAATCAAATCCTGACGCAATGCCTCGATAAACCGGACTTCCGGATTGTCCAGGTCGGCACTTTTTTCCCTGAAACTATCCAGCTTCCGGTCATACTCCTTGGAGCCGAACTGCTTTTTGTAGAGTTTTTTCAGGATCTTGGGATCATGACCGTGGCGCTTGCCGCTGGTCATCTGTTCGACTTCCATGTCGAACCGGCGAGTCTTGAGCGCGAGCATATCGGTATTTTTGTCCACGCCGGGATGGATGGTGAGAATTAACTGCGGGCGGTCTTTGAGGGCGTTGCTGATGTTGATGAGTTTGTTTTGTTCGCTTTCAGTCAACTGTGCTGCGCCGGGATAAAATCCGACGAAATCCAGATTATCGCCTTTTACGCCCGCAATGTTTCCCAGTATGGTGAAAGGGGAAGACACCAGCTTGGTGATCAGATTGGTAAATGATTTACGGATGACGCTTCCCAGACTGAATTCCGGGCTGTCCAAGTCGCCTTCCACCGGCAGGTTGAGGGTGATCCGGTTTTGACTGTCGGTTAACAAAGACAGTCCGAGTTTGATCGGAGCCTTGATCGCATCGGGACTCTCAACATCCGTACCCAGCGTAAAATTGGAAAACTTGATGTCGTGAGTTGCCTCGAGTTTGGTGCCGTTCACCTTATAAGAGGCGTCCAGGCCGAGTAGACCCCGGTCGATTTCGTAGCCGATAAACCGGCCGGCATACGGAGACACCTTGATTAAGTCGTAGTCCGCCAATGCCAGGGTCATTTCAATATCCGGATCTGCGGCAAACGGTCGCAGGTGTCCGTCCGCGACGACGTTGCCCGTGCTGTTGACGGTTGTTTCGACGTGAAACTGGGCCGTGTCGCTCTCTCCGTTTGAGATGTTGCCCAGACGGACCTGCAGATTGCTCAGTTCCTGGTGGACCGCCGGCGTTATCGAGCGGTCGTCGTATTTGATATACCCGTCGCTGATTGTAAATTCGCCGAGGTAGAATTTGAGGGGCTGCGCTTCTTTGGTCGGGGCGGCGGAAGCGGATTCGGCAGAGGAGGCGGGAGGAAAATGAATCGGCCGGCCTTGCTCATCAACCCCGGTCTCCAGGCTCAAACCCTTCAAGGCAATCCGCTCAATGTCCACGACCTGGTCGGACAGAGAGAGGTCGAGAGTCGGCATGTCCAGATTGATAAATTCCAACACCGGGTGCTGAGTTTTGTCGATCAGGCTGACGTCGGAGAGCTGCAGACCGCCCTGAAAATAAACGGAATCCGGACCTTGCGTATTGTGGTCCATCATCAGCCGGCCCTGCATTCCGAAACGTCCGCGGCTGACCCGCACGGGAATTTTATGGGTCAGATGCGGGTTGATCCGCGCCAGACTCATTCCGTCGATGCTGATTTGGCTGCGCAGGCGCACCGGCTCCAGCGAGAACTGGCTTTTAATCAGGACCTTTTCATTTTGTTCCGTGTCGATGCGAATTTCGCTTAAACCCAGTGCGTTGATCCGGGTGCTGACCTGTTCGAGTTCGATGTTGATCGGTTCGAAGATGTGCCGGATGGGTTGTTCACTGGAGAGGTCTTCGAACAGCAGTGAGGCATCGCGGATGGCGATCGATTCGATGAGCAGCGGCTTCTGCTTAGTGGGCGGCTGTTCATCCTGTTTCTCTCCGGGCGGAGGCGCCAGCTTGGCCAGGTTGAGGTCTCCGTTCTTCGCCAGCACCACGTTGATCCAGGGTTGTTCCAGGACGACTTTGGCAACGACGATCGTATCCATAAACAGCGAGGAGATCTCGAAATCGACGAATAGCCGCTGCAAACTCAGCACCGGGCCGCGGTCCGGATCGTTGACCGCCACGTTTTCGGCGTCGAGCGTGAATTCGAGGGGGTTGATCTTGACCTTGCCGAGGGTGATTTCGTGCCCGATCATGCCGGCCGCTTTTTCTTCCACTGCCTTCTTAAGCAAGACAGGCGCAAGGAAAAATCCGAGCAGGGCATACAGAATCGGCAGGCCGATCAAAAGCGTAATGATGACTTTAGGCCAAATATTTTTCTTCATGATAGATCCGGATCTAGTTTCACCGCGAGCAACCTGTTCATCTTAAATAAGATGAACGAAAATCACAACGGTTTTTTTGAGTCCGCCGGCCGGACATCCGTGCTATAGTGCGGGTACGCGCGCATGCCAACATACAACTCCATTACTTATGACGACACAAACCGTCCGAACCGCCATCCGCTGGGCCCACATCATCGGCGGACTGGTGATCATGTGTTACATTTATTCTCCCCTTCACAAGTATGCGGTTTTTCAGTGGGCCGTTAAGGCCTTCGTGTTGCCGTTGTTGACTTTTACCGGGATCTGGTTGTGGAAGTTCCGGCAATTCAACAAGCTTTTCGGTATTCAGGATTAATCCGCGTCAGGAAGCGCGGGGAGGGCAGGCGGGGTCCAGTCCCACCGGATCCGGGGGCGGAGTCTTTTTCCGGCGGCGGCCAAAGATTTTTTTCCACGTGAAATGGCTGTAGCGCCCCACGGCCCGGTTGAACCGGTAAATCTTGGAGCCGTACCGGGAGGGCAACAGCTCGTCGAAGCGTTGCGTGAAGAAGATGATGATGTTGTTGATCCGGCGCAGGGGCAGGTTCGGAAAGCGGTGGATCAAGTCCTTGGCGATGATAAACTTCACGAAGCGGTGCGGAAGATATTTGGCAAGGTTTAATAGCAGGTAATAGCGGTCGGCAAAACGGTTGGAAAAGGTGCCGCCGGTATTGAGCGTGCCCGGGAAGTGTCCGTCCTCGATCAATTTCACCTGCTCGGGGGTCATAATGCCCTCCGCGAGCGCGTCCTTGATGATTGCCGTGCGCGGATAGTAGCGCAGCCAAAAGAAGAAGGCGACGTCCGGTTTTACCCGCGAGTAAAACTCGAGCATTTCCTTGAGATGTTCTTCCCGTTCTCCGGGCAGGGCAATGATGTTCTGCGCGTGGACCTTGATTCCGTTCTCCTGCAAGATGGCGATCGCCTGTTCAACACGGCCGTTGGTTTCAAAGCGGTTTAATTTGCGTTTCATGTCGGTGTTGATCGACTGCACGCCCATCTCCACCATAAAGCAACTGGCGTCCCGCAGCAGTCGGCCCTTTTCTTCATCGATCGTTGACGGATACATCGAACAGCTGAACGGGACGGCCACTTTTTCGCGATATTCGCGGCTGAACTCGCGCAGCCATTCGATGTCCAGACCGAACAGTTCGTCCGTAAAATAGACGCTGTGCATCTTGTATTTTTGTTTGGCCTTGACGAGTTCATCGATCACGTGCGGCACGCTGCGTGTCCGGTAGCTGCGCTTGGTTTGGGGTTCATCCTTGTCCACGGAATGATGGCAGAAAGTACATTTGTAGGCGCAACCGCGTGAGGCCTCCATGAAATAAATGTGACGGTACATCGGGGCCTTTTCGTAAAAGAGATCTTTGTCCGGATAAGGGATGTCATCGAGGTCCGCGATCTTCGGCAACGCCGTGGTCCGCCGGACCTGTTCCCCGGATTTGTACCATAGCGACGGGACTTCCTCGACCGGGCGCCGGCCTTCCAGGTGCTCGACCAAAGCCCGTAGCGGGTATTCGCCCTCACCGGTAATCAGGTAGTCCACAAACGGTTCTCGGATCACTACGTCCGGTACGCTGGTCGCGTGAATCCCACCGACCACGATCGGAATGTCGGCCCGTTCCTTGATCGCTTTGGCGATGCGTTTAAACCAGGGGTAATTGTCCGTGAGTAGAGAAAAGCCGATCAAGGCGGGGCCGGAGGCGATAATGTCATCCACGACCTGATCCTCGAAGCTGAATAGCCGGTGCAGGAAGCCTGCCTGGATCTGACAGTCGTCAAAGAGGGCGGGATCGAAGACGAGCTCGGTTTGATGGCCGTGTTGTTTGAGGACGGCCGAGAGATATTGCAGTCCGAGGTTTTCGTCGTCCGCGTAGGCAAAGGTGATTTTCATGCCGCTCCTTTGGGGTTGGCGATGGCGGTTCGGGTTGGGTGCCGGGCCGGTGACAGTATCCCCAGTATAGCACAATCACGGGGGCGATGCGGCAGAAAAACCGGATCGGTGGAGCCTAACATATTAGCGGCCAGTAGTTAAGGGGACTGCGGAGGCTTCTCGTTCGGCGCATTTGAGGCTTGACCGGGTTAAATCCTACCTTTATACTCATAATTTCCTATCCATCCGTCTTGAGCACGGCAGCCTTTACGGCAAGCCGTGAGCATATCCGCAAGGAACACTATGGCCAGACCCAAAATCAGCGTGGTGATTATCGGCAAGAATGAAGAGCGCAATGTGACCGACTGTCTGAAGAGCGTGGACGGCTGGGCCGACCAGATTGTCTTTGTGGACGACTTCAGCGCGGACCGGACCGTCGAATTGGTCAATCAGTTCTCCCGCGTTAAGGTGGTGCAACGGGCCATGGAGCAGGAAGGGCGTCATCGCAATTTCGGTGCGGCCCAGGCCGACCACGATTGGATCATGATCCTGGATTGCGATGAACGCGCCACGCCCGAATTGCTCGCCGAAATCGACACACTGTTTGAAACCCGCGACGACCGCGCGGTCGCGTTCTGGGTCCCACGTAAGAACTACATCGGCGATTACTGGCTCCGCCACGGAGGCTGGTACCCGGCGCCCCACATGAAGCTTTACAACCGAAAATTCTTCCGCTGGAAGGAATCCGTTTACGACGTTGTTCACCCCGGCATGGAATTTACCCAGCCAGGTTATCGGCAGGGCCCCAATCTCAGCAACCACCTGATCCATCACAATTACAAAAACGTGGAAGATTTTATCCGTAAGACCAACCGCCTGACCACGCTGGACGGAATCAAGTGGTATCTGGACGGGCGGAATATGGGAATGGGCCGGGCTTTTCGCCGCACGGTCGACCGTTTTCTCCGTCGCTACGTCCGCAAGGAAGGGTGGAAAGACGGCTATTACGGATTTATCACCGCCGTCCTAAGCGGTTTTTATGAATTGGCCGCGTATAGTAAATTGCGTGAGATACGTCAGCGGGGGTATTATCTTAAAGAATGCGGGATCACCGATGAGATGCTGGCGGAAGCACCGCTGTTCGCGGAGCCGTCCCGGTGGCGGAAATTTATGACGGCCGTGAAGGCGACCCCCAAGTCTTGGAAGGCGGCTTGGCGTAATGTTCAGGGTAAGCGCTGTGAAGCCGAGGTGGATATCCTCGGCCGGCTGGTAGGTCCCGAAGGGGTGTGCGTGGACGCTGGCGGGGCTTACGGGCGGACGATGTACGCCCTGGCCAAGAGTGCCCGGCGCGGACGGGTCCTGGGCTTCGAGCCGGTACGCTTCAATATGAGTGTCCTGAAGCAGGTCAAGGCCATCTTTTTGCTGAATAACGTCACGCTGCATAAACTTGCCCTGGGGCGGAAGTCCGGGAAGATTTACGCCGTTTCACCGGTCAAGACGACGGGAAAGGTTGGTTACGCCCTGTCCTATCTCTCGCCGAAGGTGATCCCCAACACGGAGTGCGAGCGAGTGGATGTGGTGACCCTCGACGGTTTTCTTGAGGAAAGGCCGCTCGATCGGCTGGATATCCTGATCTGCGATACGGAAGGTTCCGAACTGGCCGTGTTGCAGGGTGCCGCTCAGACGATTGATAAATTCCGTCCGGTGGTGATGGCCAGCGTTGAGGATTACCGTCTGCAACGCTGCGGTGACAACCAGTCCGGGGTGGCGGAGTTCTTCCGCGATAAAGGATACGGCTTCTACAGTCTGCAGGACGGACGGCTCACGTTCGTGCAAGAGCTGAAAGAAGAGGCCAACTATTTCTTTCTTCCGGAAGAGAAGTCCGCCGATATTATCGCGCGCTTGAATCCGTCGGCAGCCGCATGACGCTCGAACTGGGCAAGAAGTATTCGTGGCGGGTCGGTGATCACAATATCATTCTGCTCAAGAAAGCCTATCGGTTTAGACAGGGGGGAGCGTGGCGAATCAGTTTATTATTAAAATAGGCTGTTCTTTGGTTGTCGTGACTGCGATATCCGGCTGCACACTCAATGATCGACCGTATCGTATTAGTCCGGAAGGAGAATGGGAGTACAATTATTCGTTTAGACCGCTGTACCGAATCGGAATTCCGGAAGATAAAAAGCCGGGTTATTTTTCTAACAATCCCTGGTACCGTGACTATATTCGGCAAAGAATTCAGCAGGAATTTGAAAATTTTTGGGCGCGGGAAGAGCATCAAGCTACCATCCGTAAAATTCAACCCGATGAACGCATCTTCCTTCAGTTTATTATGATGGCTGATGGGGAGATTGTGGAATTCTGGATGCTCCGTGATGGAACTCATGCAGGAGCCGACTTTCTGAATCTCGTGGCCAAACTGATGACGGAGATTAAGATACATCCGCTTATTCCGGCAGATTGGAGTGATGAAAAGGAATATTATATCTTCAATCACGTTTTTACGCATCCTGATGCCAAGAAAGATTCGACTGATTAGCTTCGTCCGTCAATGTGCAGACATCTCAATCGCTCGAGGGCGAAAGAGGGTATGGACGGCGACTTCTTACCTATTGTTGTCCGCTCTGCTGACTGCCTGCACGCTGAACGATCCGCCGTACCGGCGGTTGCCAAATGGGGCACTGGAATATGTGGACAGGCGAAAACACAGGTTTATTCCAGAGTCTGTATCCGCTGGCAGTCAAACTGCAGAGACTGTTTCACCTGTTCGGCAACACGTATCTGTAAGCAGTAAGCCCACGACAGACGTTGTCGAGTACACAAATAGCGCCAGCTATATGTATCGGCAAATGGTTCGGGGAAAAATTAGTGCTATCGCTATCCGTATGATCGAAGATATGGTGGGTGCGTTTGATGAAGAGAAAGTTTTCGATGGAGAAAAAGTTAGGTTCCGTTTCGTCATCAATGCGGACGGTTCACTGGGCGGTTTCGAGATTTTGGACGAAAAAACCGAGGCAAGCCAGGAATTTCGGGACTTGGCATTAAAGGTAGTGGAGACAGCCGCTCCCTTCAATCCGGTCCCCCGGGAAGTGTTAGGAAATCACACAGGTATCACCTATGTCTTGGAGATTCGATACATGGAATAATGACGGTGGTTCGCATAGTACGCGGATGATTGCCTTATCCCTTGCTGTGTTCGTGACGATTATTTTGTCCGGACTGTTGACGGGCTGTGGTCTGAGCCCGGAGGAGAAGGCCCGCATTCAGCGGGAGGCCGAGGAGCGCGGGCGGCAGTTGTATTTGACCAACGGCTGCGCGGTGTGCCACGGCAAGGAAGGCCGCGGCGACGGCCTGAACGCCGCGCGGTACTATCCGCCGCCGACGAATTTCTATGACCCAGCCAATTACCGACAAGGTCCGAGCCGCGGTGCCATGATGCGTACGATCAAGAACGGTGTTCCCCGCGAAGGAACGGCCATGGCTGGTTTCGACCATTTAACCGATATCGAATTACGCGACCTCGCCATTTATCTCGAATCACTGCAGGCCGCGGGTCAACAATCCCCCAACAAGGAGAATGCGCCATGAGAAACCGTCTATTGATAACCGCTGTCAGCCTGTTGGCTTGTATCTATCCGGCCTCCTCACACGCGATGGAACCGGTCCAGGAAGATGTCCTTGAGATCAGCAATGCCTGGGTTCGGGGGGTTCCGCCGGTGGTCGGTCATACGGCGGCCTATATGGAGCTGATGAATCCGACTGAAGAAGAGGTTGTCATTACCGCTGTTTATACCGCCGTAGCGGAGCACGCGGAAATGCACATGATGACGATGGATAACGACCGTATGACCATGCGCAAAGTCGATGAGATCCGCATCCCGGCCGGTGAAACCTTCAAGCTCGAACCGAGCGGCTGGCACATCATGCTCATAGATCTTAAAGGGCGCCTTACCGCCGGGGACACGGTCACCCTCGATTTAACCTTTGCCGATGGACGCCACCAAGGCGTGTCCGCTGTCGTCAAGCGCATGGACATGATGGCCATCGATGACGAAAAAGGCAGCCACAAAGGGAGCCATCACGGAAGTATGAAGGGAAGTCACAAAGGTAGCTAGTTAGCAGGGAGCATCCTTATGAAACGAAACACTATCAGCGTGGGATTATTGTCAGTGGCCATTATCCTGGCCGGCCGACCGGCGACAGCCGCGGCGGACCAGCGGCTTCAGTATTATGACGCGATCAATCCCGACAAAAATTTCAAGCTCACCGATCAAAACGGCGAACCGTTTGAATTGAAGGGCCTGAGGGGCAAGGTCGTCTTGCTGTTCTTCGGTTATCTCTCCTGTCCCGACGTTTGTCCGGTCACACTGTCCAAACTCAGCCGAGTCTACCAGCAGCTGGACGACAAGGAGCGCGAGGAGATCCAGACGGTCTTTATTTCCGTCGACAGCTACCGCGACACGCCGGACAAGATCAAAGAATACCTGAGCTACTTCAGTATTAACGCGGTCGGTCTGACCGGAGATCAGATGGACATCGACTTTGTGGTCGAAGATTTCGACGCCTGGTATCAGATCGTCAAGAGTTCATCGGCGCTGGGCTATCTGATCGACCACACCAGCTATGTGTATCTGCTTGACCAGGAGGGCAATGTCCGCTATTTGTTCCGGCCCGATGATGACGTGGATCACATGACAAAAATCATCCGCCAGGTCCACCGTGCCAAAACCGGAAATTGATCGCGGTGATCAGGGAGGGGTTTGATGGTGAGCCGTATTATTTTGTGTCTGCTGTTGATAGCGGGAGCCGGGCTGCTGCCGGGGGCCGGACCTGCGGAGAGTCAAACGGTCATGGACTATAGCGCTTACGACGCCCTTTTGCGCGAGTATGTGAACCCGCGCGGCCTCGTCGATTATGAACGGCTTTGCGCGGATCCCGCTTTGGGATCAGTCACTGAACAATTGTCGCGTGCGGACCCCGACCGGCTGGACCGCGGAGAAGCCCTGGCCTTCTGGATCAACGTCTACAATGCCTTCACGCTGAAGGTCATCTGTGATAACTATCCGCTGGAGAGCATCAACGACTTGCACGGCGGAGGCTTGATCCTCGGGACGGTTTTCAAGACCACGATATGGGACAAAAAGTGGTTTGCGATCAACGGCGAGAAAATGTCCCTTGGGCATGTGGAACACAAGATCCTGCGGCCGCGGTTCGAGGATCCGCGTATCCATTTTGCGATCGTTTGTGCCGCCCGCAGTTGTCCGCCGTTGCGCGCCGAGGCCTATATCGCCGGTCGGATCGAAGGCCAACTGGATGATCAGGGGCGGATTTTCCTGTCCCGCCCGGAGCTGAACCGTTTTGATCTGAAGAGCCAGACGGCGCATTTATCGGGGATCTTCAAGTGGTTCCTCAAGGACTTCGGGAAGAATAAAAAGGATCTGCTGACGTATCTCGCCGCGTTCACACCGGCCCCGGAGGTCCGGGACTTGCTGGAGAATCAACCCGGAGCGTGGACCGTGCGTTGGAACGACTACGATTGGAGCCTCAATAGGCAGTGAGCGGACGTTTTCTCGGCGGTAGGCAGATTCCGCGGAAAGACGGTTAAGTGTTTGGTTTCAGACTGGGTAAGCCCTATAATGAAGAAGCTTACCGGCAGGAACAGTCTAAGTCAGGGGGACAATGGAAAACTTCTTCGGGAAAGAGATCCGGCTGGGCATTCTCAGAGGCGGTCAGCTCGGACGTATGCTGCTGCAACCGTGCATGAATTTCGGCATCATCCCGCATATCATGGACATCGATGAATCGGCGCCGGCCCGTCCGTATTGTCATCAATTTTCGTGCGGTGATGCCGGCAATTACGATGATGTTTACCGATTCGGTAAGGGTCTCGATGCGGTGACACTCGAGATTGAACACGTTAATCTCGACGCGCTGCAGCAACTGCAGCACGACGGCGTCAATGTCTTCCCTGATCCGACCCTCATTGAGATCGTCCAGGACAAGGGGCTTCAAAAACAATTTTACCGCGACCGCGGACTGCCCACGGCGGACTTCTTTCTCGTCGATTCGGTCAAGGAATGGATGCAGACCGACATCGCTTTTCCCGTGGTACAGAAGGCGCGGCGGGAAGGATACGACGGCCGGGGGGTGGCTATCCTCAATGACCCGCAGGACCTGGGACGGGCCATCGATTCGCCGAGCGTGATTGAGACGCGCGTCGACATTAAAAAGGAAATCAGCGTGCTGGTTGCGCGCAATCAGGCCGGGCAGGTGAGCACCTTTCCTGCGGTGGAGATGGTCTTTCATGACGGCGTTCAGATGCTGGACTATCTGTTTGCCCCGGCGCGGATTCCGGCTAATCAGGGCCGTGAGGCGGTCGCGCTGGCCGAACGCTTGGCCCGGGAGGTTGGCTTGGTCGGATTGCTGGCCGTGGAGATGTTTGTGACGGCGGACGACCGGATCCTAATCAATGAGATCGCACCGCGTCCGCATAACAGCGGGCACCACACCATCGAGGCCTGCCGCACATCGCAGTTCGAGCAGCATATCCGTTCGATCTTCAACCTGCCGCTGGGTTCGACCGAGTTGATCGCGCCGGCAGTGATGGTCAACATCGTCGGTGAGCCGGGGCACAGCGGTCCGGTTGCGTACATCGGTATCGAACCGTTTCTCGAACTGCCCGGCGTGTATATCCACCGCTACGGCAAAAAAATTACCCGGCCTCATCGCAAGATGGGGCATGTGACGGTGGTGCGGGACAGTCTGGACGAAGCGCTCGAAATCGCGCAACATATCAAGGAGGAGGTCAAAGCAATATCATGTCAAAGCCAGTCGTAGGAATCATTATGGGAAGCCAGTCGGACCTGACGGTGATGCAGGGGGCGGCCGACATGCTGAAGGAGTTTGACGTACCGTTTGAGATCACCGTGGTCTCGGCTCACCGCACGCCGGAGCGTATGATGACGTATGCCAAGGAGGCGCGCGGGAGGGCCTTAAAGGTGATCATCGCCGGTGCAGGCGGAGCCGCTCATTTGCCCGGTATGGTGGCGTCGGTGACCACGCTGCCGGTGATCGGTGTTCCGATTAAGTCTTCCAACAGCCTGGACGGATGGGATTCATTGTTGTCGATCGCACAGATGCCTAAAGGGGTGCCGGTGGCCACGGTCGCGGTTAACGGCGCGCAGAATGCCGGTGTGCTGGCAGCGCAGATCCTGGCCGTCAGCGATGAAGATCTCGCCGCGCGATTGGCCGCATATAAAAAGGCGCTTGAAGAGAAAGTGCAGCAGATGGCCCGGGACGTTGAGGGGGGGAAGGGTTAAGGCTTGTCGACCCTGACGAGACACTCCTGCCGTGGATCAAAGCAGTAGAGATTGTCCGGCGTTAAATGCGTTCCCCCGATCCAGCGGTCGATTCCGTTGAGGACGAGGTGATTAAGCGTGCCTTGCACAACGTCCCTGCCCGCCGCTGTCAGCGATATCTGTTGTTGATAAACCTCCTGCGCGGATCCCCGCGACAGCCTCGTCGTGTATCCCTCAATGAGCGGCGACGGACAGAACGCCAATTCTTCCAGGTATTTCACAAAGCTCCAGTCCCCTAAATATTTTACTTCTTCCTCCCGGCAATATTCCCCGAACAGCAAGTTCACCGGCTTGACACTGTCTATGAGAAGTTCGAGGGTATAGCGCTGCGTCAAGGTGAGGCCGTTAGTGCGGTAGGGAAAGGTCTGCAGAAGGCGTTTGGTAATGGACGGCAGGAACACCAACGGGCCGGTATAATCGACGAACAGCTGCAAGGCCCGTGGATCCGGGGCGGTGAAGGCCTTCCAGAAGCGGCTGCCGTCCGCGTAATCCTGTAAAGTGACAGGACGCTCATTTTCTCGCAGGGCAGGGAGTTGCGGCGGCGGGATCATACCCAGGTAGTTCTCGGATTGCATCAGGGATATGACCGGTCGCGGTTGGATCCGGTTAAGATAGTCCAGTATCTGGCACAGTTGCAGTTGGTCGTACAGGTCGTGTTCAAAACATAGGCTGACCTTCTCATAAGTCTCCAGGCTCTCCAGAATTCTGTCTCGCCGGTCAAAATCTTTGCGGACTTCTTCCGGGGATTCTCCGAAGGCGCCGGATAAATAGCGGCAGCGTGTGTCAGCCAGATCTTCCCAGGAATCGGACCCCGGGACCGGTCCGTCATGCAGGACATCCTTCCAGCACAGGATTTCCTCCTGAAAGCCGGCTTGCCGCATGCTGTCTGCGGCGCTGTCGCCGTTGGTGATGATTAATTCGGCCATCCTGTATGCTAACACACACAAGATCGGGAATAAACGGGGAAACTCGTGAAAAAAGCCCGGCATCGACTATTTGGCACTTGGCGCGGATTGCTATATACTAGTACCAGTACTAAAGGAATATTTTCCATGAAAAAACTACGCCACCATCTCTGGTCCCGATTCGCCGCCGTCATAGCGGGAGTCTGCCTGCTGACGACAGGAGTGCCCGTACCCGCGGTATGGGCGCAGACTCAGCTGAGCCTACCGCTGCCCGGCACGCGGGTGCATCTGAGCGCCGGCTACGCACCGCTGACCTTGCGCGGGGTGATGGTACATGCCGACAATCCTTTCCGCTTTGATTTCATTGTTGATACCGGTGATTCCGACCTGCGGGCGGAGGCGCTCGAGCAGGAAAGCACGCGGATGATCCGTTACTTCCTGGCGGCGCTGACCGTCCCGGAAGACGAGCAGTGGGTGAATCTCTCTCCGTACGAGCAGCAACGCATTATTCCCGGCTCCTTCGGGATTACCGACATGGGCCGCGACCTGTTGGCGCAGGATTATATCCTCAAACAAGTCACCGCCTCGCTGATCTATCCCGAGGAAGATCTCGGCAAAGAATTCTGGGAGCGGGTCTACGCCCGCGCCCAGCGCATGTACGGGACCACCGATATCCCGGTCAACACCTTCAATAAGGTGTGGATCGTTCCGGACAGCGCCACGGTTTTTGAGAACGGTACCGCCGCCTTCGTTACCCAGAGTCGGCTGAAGATCATGCTGGAGGAAGATTACCTCGCGCTCGACAGCAATGATGGCAACCGCGCGATCGGGCTCGACCAGTTCATCAAAGATGAGGCCAAAGAAGTCAACGAGGTTTCATCGGCGATCGTCCGGGAGATTGTCATCCCGGAGTTGGAAAAGGAAGTCAACGAGGGCAAAAATTTCGCCCAGCTGCGGCAGATTTATCACGCGATGGTCCTCGCGACGTGGTTGAAGGAGAATTTGAAGAGTCACGTCCTCGGATTAAAGTACGTGAACCAGAACAAGGTGAACGGCGTCGATATCGAGGATAAGGATGCCAAAGAGCAGATTTATCAGCGTTACCTGCAGGCGTACCGGGACGGGGCATACAGCTACATCAAAGAAGAATACGACCCGGTCACCCGAGAGATTATCCCGCGCAAGTACTTCTCGGGCGGCGCGGTGTTCGGCCGCGCGGTCACCCGTGCGACGGACTACGCGCGTTTGACAGATAACTCTTTGCGCACCGTCGTGGACGGCAGCTTTTTGGGGGACAAGCTGGCCCTCAACGTTATCCTGGCGGACCCGCAACGGCGCGTGAATCGGGACCGGGCCGTTCTGCAGAATCTGCCTGTTTTTGCTAACCGAAACGATTTAGAGGCGGCCGTCGTCGCGACGGACGCCGAAACCCTGCGCTATCCGATTTTGACGTTGCTTGACGGCAGCCGCGTTATCAACAAAACCCGCTTGAATCGTAATCCGAGCGCCCGTATCTATGAAGCGTTAATATCGCGCGCCAATTTTGAAGTGGCTCGGTTAATCGGTTTCGATCAAATCAGTCCGGTTCAGGTGTTGGTCACGCCGAACGGTGTGTCATCGATCGAACAGGTCTGGGGAGGCGGACTGGCGGAGAACCTCCCGGGACTGGGTGTGGACGCCTTGCGCTTCCGGGATGCGCTGGACTTTCGGATTGACGGCCAAACCGATTTTTACCGGCAGCTTGTTGAAACATTTGGACCCGAGTTTGTTTCATCGGACCTGTACCGGGTATTTTCCAACGACCCTTTTGACTCCATACTGCCTGAAAACATCCGTATGGCCGCCGCGCAGACCCAAGGACTTGCGAATTTGCGTTGGGTAGACTATGGCGAATCTTTCAGCTATTTGGACGATACGGAACTGGAGGACTTGCTTGACTACCTGATCGACCGGGCGGATTTCATCCGGACCTCAATGGCGGACCGGTTGGTGCAGCGGATAGTTTCAATCACGCAGGATGAGGTGCAGGCTATTGCGGAGAATGTCTTTGGAGAGGCTACCGCCGGCAATTACAGCGAGTTGCCGGAAGCCGACCGTAATGTCGCGGCGGCTGCCCGGGAGCAGGCCAGGAATGATTTTATCGAAGGGTTTACGCAACGGCAGGGAGTATTTCGTGAACTGCAGGATTATCTTGCACGGGAAGCTCCGGCAGAGGCGGCGGCCGTCGGTGAGGCCGGTTCCCGGGATGCGGCTGTTTTGACGGACGTCCGTGTGACCGATAACGCTTTAGTTCGTCGGGGAATGACGGATTTGTCGGAACTGTTGGACCGTCTGCCGCAAGAGATTGCCGAGGAGGTGGCCCGAGACGCCAACATGATTAAAGTCTATTCCGGAGTTTCTCCTGAGGTGGGTTTCACGCAGTCGCCTTTTCAGTTCATTCTGGGACGACTCGATAATGTGGCGCGGACCGTCCTGATCGAAGCGATCCGCGCGGACCGGGATTACGACGTGATCCAGCACCGGGAGGACCGGTTCTCCATCGTCAACGTGCGGGCCGCGCTCGAGGTTATCGCGGCGAATCCCGATCTCTTCCCGGCCGAGGCGCAGGGAAACCGGGAATGGGTGGTCAACGAATTTGCGCAATGGACGAATGCTGCCGGTCCGCAGTGGGAGACGCGCACCGTCCGCTACGGTCTGATGAGCGGATACCCGCGCAGCGCGGCTCAGCAGTACATCGCGTTCGACCGGACGCTCAAACGTTTTAAAGACATCTTTTCGGCGCAGGCGGATTCGATTGAGTTCTTTGCCAAGCGGGAGATCCCGGCGAATCAACGCGAGGCCGCGCGCCAGCATTTCCAGAATGTTTTGATCGGCTATGATGTCAGCGATGAAGAGATTGACCTCATCATAGACAGTTCGGTGGTCGGCCGATCTTTTCCCATGATCGCCATGAACGCGGAGCACCGCGAGTGGGTCGCGGAGGCAGAGGACCTGCTGGCCGAAGGTGAGCGGTACCTGGGCGAAATACGCCCGCAGTTCTCCGCAGAAGAGGCGCCGACCGGCACCGAGGACGGCGGACAACGGGATGCCGCCGTGCTGCCGGAAGCCGAAGCGCCGGTCGGTGGTATCGATCTGAGCCCGGAGAATCTGAAGTTATTGCGGGAGGGTAACCGCACGGAGATCGACCTGACACCTGTGGGGATTGAAAACATCGATATCCGCGGATTGACCCCGGTCATCTTTCAAATAACCCCGATCACCAATCTTCCTTTATTACTCTCCCAAGTCGGAGTCCCAGCCGGTCCGGCGGCCTAGGCGCTGCCAGCAGTAAGGTCACCCTTCCCAAACTGTTATTAAATAAATGCATTCGGTGTACGCCAGGAGCTCAGCTGCTGTCCGGGACTGTCCGGGTAGGGTGGAGGGTGTCCTATTGAAGTTTTGGAATTAGCGGTTAAATTTGGAAGATATTCGATGGGTTTCAACGAGAGATTTGAATAGGGCAGGGAGCGTTATGAAGGGAAAAGTATTGGGTTTTGTGATCGTTCTGGCTGTGGGTGCGGTGCCGCCGGCACATGCCCTCAATGACTATCCGGTCTATTTGCAGAAGTATAAACGGGCCTATGATTCCCTGTCGGTGCGTGAAGACCACAAGATCCGTTTCGGATATCATCCGTATTATTTTTCCAATGATGCCCGCTCACGCTACTCCTACAGTGCCTTCGAAAAGGGGCACTACCGTTATGCGCATCCGGATAAGCCTTGGCCGTTTCCCGTCAAGGCATTCCGGTTGCAGCCTGATCATGGTGATCCGACCCGTGTTCTCACCTCCGGAAATCCCGCCAAACAACAGCAAAAGCTGCACGCGTATATTCAAAAACGCATGCGGGAAGCCAAACAGCGTCCCGCGGAACCTCAGGTCAATGACTCGCGTCAATTGGATGATCTGATCCGAAGGCACAAGTGGGAATATCAATCCCCGGCCATGCGCGAAGCGGTGCAGCGCGACGGCAATGATGTGCGTGTCGATCCTACCGATTACTTGGAACTCTTCCAGGAAAATTAAGCGGCGGGTTTCTTGAAGATATTCTCGTCGATGTTGATGCCGATCGTCTTGAATTCTTTCAGACATTTGGGGATGTAGCCGGTGGCTTCGTAGTCTCCGAGGATCCTGCCGTCCTCGTCCATACCTTTTTGATTGTAAACAAAGATATCGCGCAATTCGAGGTTGTGTTCCTTGCCGAGGCCGGCGACTTCCGTGACCTGGACGATCTTGCGGGTCCCGTCTCCGAAGCGGTTGACGTGTACGATCATATCGAGAGCGGTGGAGATCATCTCATAAATCGCGCGGATAGGCAATTCCACACCCGCGAGCAGAATCATCGAACTCATACGGACCAGAACGTCGTGCGTGGAGTTGGCGTGAAGCGTGGTCATGGAGCCGTCGTGACCGGTATTCATAGCCTGAAGCATGTCGATGACCTCGGACCCGCGACACTCCCCGACGATAATGCGGTCGGGCCGCATGTGCAGGCTGTTCATGAACAAGGTCCGGATTGGGATCGCGCCCTTGCCTTCAATATTGGCCGGCCGGGATTCCAGGCGGATCCAGTGGGTCTTGTTGATGCGCAGCTCCGCCGCGTCCTCGATGGTGATGATGCGTTCCTTGTCGGGAATGAAGGTGGAAACGATATTGAGGAGCGTCGTCTTTCCGGAACCCGTCCCGCCGGAGACAATGATATTCTTACGACCCTGCACGGCGGCGTTCAAGAATACGCGCATATCCTCATTCATACTGTTGAATTTGTGAATGAGGTCGTCCACCGTCGGCCGTTCGCGGCCGAATTTCCGGATGGTGATCATCGGTCCGGTCAGGGAAAGAGGGGGGATCAGCGCGTTAAAACGGGAACCGTCCGGAAGGCGCGCGTCGACCATCGGGTTTGATTCGTCGATGCGGCGTCCGAGCGGTGCGATGATGCGGTCGATGATGTTGCGCATCTGCATTTCGGAAGAAAACTTCGCGTGCGTCTTAAGCAGTTTCCCCTTCTTTTCCACAAAGGTCAATTTTTGGCTGTTGACCATGATATCTGAAATGTCCGGGTCATCGAGAAACTCTTCCAACGGACCGAGACCGAAGGCCTCACAGACGATCTCGTTGGCGATGCGCGTACGGCTGTCCTCATTTTTGGTGAGTTTGTGGTATTCTTGGGTGAGCAGCCGGTTTGTGGTGCCGACCGCCTTTTCCC
This sequence comes from Candidatus Omnitrophota bacterium, assembly GCA_020429915.1. GTDB lineage: Bacteria > Omnitrophota > Gorgyraeia > Zapsychrales > Zapsychraceae > JAGOSC01. The sequence goes on from JAGQKV010000013.1 coordinate 165,711, forward strand.
GTAGCTCACTCATGAGCTTTTCATCATTGAATGACTCCGGCCCCAGATTCTGAATGTTCATCTCCTTGACCAGGCGTTCGTGGATCTTCTTTTTGAGGATGATTTCTTCATCCTCTTCGTCAAAGACAAAGGCATTAGTGGCTTTGGCGGCCTTGGACGCGGCCCGGGTGTCGTCGGGTTGATCAACGGTCGCCGAGGCGGTAAGCATTGCATTTTTGAGGACCTCGGGGTCCGGATAGATCTCCGGCCTTTGCAGTTCCTTGGCTAAATGGATGATGGCCCGTGACACCTGGCTCTTGGGATCGTTCATGACGGCCGGCACGCAGCTGTTGAGGGCCATCCCCACGGACTTACCGTCGGACGGCACCTGGGCGATGATCTTCAGGCCTAATTGATCCTCCAGCAATTTTTCATCCACGTCACCGCGCGTGGCGGAGCGGTTGATTACCAGACGCAACATTTCTTTTGGCATCTGGATGTTGTTGAGCAGGTTCAGGGTCCATTTGAATTTATTGATCGATAAATTGTCCGGAGTGGCGACTAAAAGGATCAGATCCGAGTTTTGCATGACCGAGACCAGACCGCCGCTTAAGGCTCGGCGGGCGTCGACAATAATGTAGTCGTACAGGTCAGCAGATTTATCCAGGAAGGCCTTGATGCGGGCCGGCGTAAATTCGGCGGTCTGCGAGGTGTCGGCGACAGTGGGGATGAGTTCCATGCCGCTGGAATGTTTGACCACCGCTTTTTTGATGATGTCCGGATCGGAAAGGGTTTCGATTTGCGTTAGCAGATTCGATATCCCGAACCGGCAGGCCATATTCAGCATTTTGTCGATCGCGTGCAGGCTTTGGAAATTCAACTCCACGAGCAGGACCCGTTTCTTCAGTAGGGACAGTGTGGTGGCCGTGTTGACCGCCAGCAGCGTCTTGCCCACGCCGCCCTTGTTGCTCCAAAATGTGATGACTTTTGCGCTCATACTATTCGCCTAGTACCCGGAGGAGGGTTCGGAGGTAAACAACCCCAGGTCCAACTTGACACCTTTCTTGATCAATTCTTCCGCGACGTCCGGTGCTTGACCCAGCGGCCGATAGAAGCCTTCAATGGTCCCGTCCGCTGCGCGCGCGGTTTGATCGAAGTGGAAGATTTCCCTTAATTCCAGCTCACCTTCCTCATTAAGGCCGACGATCTCGGAGATCCCGGTGACTTTCCGGCTGCCGTCCGTATAACGGGCCATATGGACGATGACGTTGATCGCCGAGGAGATCATTTCGTTGATCGCGCGCATGGGCAGTTCGATCCCGCTGAGCAGGATCATAGAACTCATCCGGATCAGAACGTCGCGGGCGGAGTTGGCGTGAAGGCTGGTCATCGAACCGTCGTGTCCGGTATTCATGGCCTGCAGCATGTCGAGGACCTCAGGGCCGCGGCATTCACCGATGACGATCCGGTCCGGCCGCATCCGCAGGGTGTTGACAAAAAGGTCGCGCACCGTAATCTCCCCGGCACCTTCGACGTTGGCCGGGCGGGATTCCAGGCGCGCCCAGTGTTCCTTTTGCAGGCTCAACTCGGCGGCTTCTTCAATAGTGATAATCCGTTCCCCGTCCGGAATAAATTCGGAGAGGACATTGAGCAGCGTCGTTTTTCCGGAACCCGTACCGCCGGCAATGATGATGTTCATCCGACCGATGACGCACGCGTGCAAAAAGTCACGCATGGCCGGGGACAAAGACTTGTATTTGTCGACAACGTGATTGACCGTCAGCTTCTCCGCTGCGAATTTCCGGATAGTGACGCACGGTCCGGAGAGACAAACAGGGGGGACGATCGCGTTGAAGCGTGAACCGTCCTGCAGGCGCGCGTCGACCATCGGCGAACTCTCATCCAGACGGCGGCCCAAGGGGGCGATGATCCGGTTGATAATCGCCCGCAGGTGCTGGTTGGAGATGAACTTGTGGTCCGTCAGCAGCAGGTCGCCTTTGACTTCCACGTAGATTTCCTGGCTGCCGTTGATCATGATTTCACCGATGAGGGGATCCTCCATGATTTCCTCGAGGATCCCGAGCCCGAAGGTTTCTTTGACGATTTCATCGACCGTGCGAGAGCGCATCTCCAGGGTGGCGGCGAATTTTCCTCCTTGCTCGATCAGAATGTTGCTGATGATCTGTTTGGCGCTGGCGCGCAGTTCTTCAGCCTTTTTCGGATTGCTGAATGAATCCGGTGTCAGGGAATCCATATCCAGGCGTTCGATGAGCAGTTTCTGTAACCGGATTTTTTCCTTGGTAAATTCTTCCGTCTTGAATATGTCTTCCTTGGCTGGTGGTGCCGCGGCGCCTTCGCCTTCTTCCGAGAATTCGACAATGGCGTCCTGCGCGGCGAGGGCCTCGATCTGGTCGGTCTGGGTTTTGATGTCTTTGTGCTCGGTGCGCGGCATGTAAAGGTCTTTTTTGTTCAGCTCCGGAACGATCTTTTTGAAGGAGTCGGCGACCGGGCTGCGGGGGCTGTCCAGTACCACCGGCATGCCGGCGGCAATCGCCTTGCCGACAAGCTTGCCGTCGGAGGGGATGCGACCGATCAGATCCACGTTAAGCGCGTCGCGCACTTCTTTCCAACTGACACCGCCCTGGCTTTCCGCGCGGTTCAGGATGAGCCGTACAAATTTTGTGGGGAAATGCATTTCCTGCAAAACTTTGATGGACCATGCCACTTGGTATACCGACAACACATCCGGAGTGGCCACGAGCAGGACCGTATCCGCACTGTCCAGGATGGAGATGGCTGATTGGCTGAAACTGACGCCGATATCGGCGATAATGAAATCATAATGATCGCGGGCGCTGACCACAAAATTCTTGATGTCCTGAGGTCGCAGGTGACTTATCTGCTGGGGGTCGGTAGCCGCAGTAAGGAAGTCGAAGCCGGACGAGTGGGGGGTGACGTATTTCTGGATTTCTTCAATCGTCATCCCCGGCTTGCAGTTGCCGTCCTTGATCATGTCGGCCAGGGATTTCTCCGGGGTCATGTTCAGGTTGATGGCGACATCCTGTCCGGCCTGCAAATCGAGGTCGATCAGGAGGACTTTCTTCTTGGCCAACGCGAGAGCTGTGGACAGGTTGATCGCGATGAAGGTCTTGCCGACGCCGCCCTTGTTACTGAAGATGGGGATTATTTTTGCGTCCATACCGGAGTGCTAAGAGAGATCAGAGCCAAGTTGATTTTTCTCTCAGAAAATGTAAGATAAATTATACTCAAGCTCTCTGCAATTATCTAGCCTTTTCCTGTGAAAAGCAAATTTTTTTTAGGAAAAACCCAGCGGTACGTCGGCCCATCTGTCCAAAACGGCTGGCGGGCCGCTCCTTAGGAGTATTAATTACATGACTGATTCCCCCAAAGTGAATGCCGACTTTCCCTGGGACAGTGACGCGACGGCCAAATTTCAGGAGATGCTGAGGCGTATGCCGGTTTTTGCCCGTCCGATGGCGGAGCGTCCGGTCGCCAGGAAGGCCGAGAAACTGGCGGTTGCGGACGGCCAGTCCGCGGTGTCGGTGCGTTATCTGATCGACGCGTTTTTCGAGGTGACGCCGTTCGGTTTTCACGGACCGATGATGACCGACATGGAGGCCGTGGGGCTGGACTATCGGAGCTTCGGCCATCCCCGCGATTATACCCGCGGTTGACCGGCAATCGACAGCGGCTAGAATCTCCTGTTCACGTAGCGGATCTTGGTTATAATAATTGTCTCCGGTCATCCAGACCCGGAGAATTTTACCGGATTCCGTAACGCGTGTGCCGTTCAGGACCGGCGGGACCCTCTTGAATGAACAATTCTATTACTATCGTTGACCCGTTGGCCGATGAGGCTGATTTGTTAAAAAGCGTGCTGGAAGAAGCGGGGTTCGGCTATCGCTGCCGGACCCTGTCGCAGCTTGATCATCTCGGCGATGCTTTTAGCGCGGGCGAGGCGGATGTGGTCCTGGTCGATCAGGATTTGATCGACGGTTCGGCGCTGAGGCTGCTACAAAAATTAAAGCGGAATCACCGCGGGTTGCGGGTCCTCATCTTGGCCCATGAAGTGTCCCAGGATTTGTACCGGCGCGCCATGGAGCATGCCCTCGACGGCTTTTGCCTGAAAGGTGACGACTATCCGGCACTGATCGATTCCATCGAACAAACCATCAACTGAGCGGCGACAGTCGCCCACAAAATAAATTGACAGAGTAAGGAGTCAAGTATGGATCGCGATACACTCATCAAGAATTTGAACACGGACCTGGCCAACGAGTACAGCGCCATCATTCAGTACATCAGTTATGCGGCCAAAGTCACCGGGCCTTTCCGCCCGCAGCTGTCGCAGTTTTTTCTCAGCGAAGTCGCTGATGAGCAACTGCATGCCCAGTTCCTGGCCAACAAGATCGTGGCCTTGGGAGGCGAGCCCACCACGGAAGCGGCGCCCGTCAAAGTCGCCCGGAACAACAAGGAGATGGTCGAGGCGGTACTGGAAGCAGAAGACCGGGCGATCAAAAATTACACGCAACGCGCGGAACAGGCCGAACAGTACGGCGATAAAGGGTTGGTCGTCCAGCTCTAAGATATGGTCCGCGATGAGAGCGGGCACGCCGAAGAAACCGAGCGTATATTGCGCGACTGGCCGCTATAAGACAAGGAGTTGCCATGGCCGATTTGCAAAGAGCCATTGCCATTGCCGTGGAGGCGCATCGTGATCAAACCAGACGCAACGGGTCACCCTATGTTCTTCATCCGTTGCGGGTGATGCTGTCGTTCGAGGACGAAACGCGCCGAATCATCGGCGTCTTGCATGATGTGGTGGAAGATAGTGACTGGAGCCTGGATGATTTGCGCGAGGAAGGCTTTGCCGCAGAGGTGGTGGCCGCCGTTGATGCGTTGACCAAACGCGAGGGGGAGGATTATCAGGATTACCTGGACCGCCTCGAAACGGATGCCCTGGCTCGGTCTGTGAAGCTGGCTGATTTGCGTGATAATATGAGCGTAGTTGAATTGCCGGTCGTGCGCGAACAGGACACCCAACGGTTGAACCGGTACCGGCAGGCTTACAAACTCCTGAGCGATCTGCCGGTATAAACGGCGGCATGCTTGCCGGGAGCTGCCGGATCAAGTAAACTTACACTATGGCATTGATCACGCAACTGATATTGCTGGCTTTCACCTACCTTTTTGCCGTTTGGGTGCTCAATATCTTTGATTTTGATTTCACCCAAGGCAACCAATGGGTCATATCCTTCTTTATCGCGGCGGTCCTGGTGTACTGGCGCCTGGGGAGTTCCCTGGTGCCGGATATGGATCGCTACCTACTCGGCGGAGTTCTTCTGCTGAGTTCGGCAAGCATTTACGGATCGCAAACGGAAAGCAGTGCCTGATCAAAGGAAAAAAAGGATCTAAGCCTTGACCGGCAGCGTTCGCCGATGCAGAATACCGGAGAACGTGACAGGAGTGGATATGGCTGAATTACAGGAATACACGAAAGAACAAAAAATCAGAATGGAAACCTGGTTGGTCAACACCCTGCAGAAGTGCAAAGACAGGGAGCTGGGTGTCCAAGACAAGCGTGCGTTCACCTATGAACGCATTGAGCTGGTCATTTACGCCGCAGAGATCGCCGAGTGGCTGCAGATATTCGAACAGGATTATGACGGCGTCCGCAAACCGGCCGGTGAGAAGCCAACGGATGAGGATCTTAGGCTGACGCATGCCTACGGCGGGGTGAACGAGATCCAGGTGCTTTTTGCCTGCCCGCTGGACGATGAGTTAACGGCGATTGCGATGTTTTGGCCCTGGAACGACAGCGAGCATGTGACGCTGCACATGGCCTTTTGTCGCAACAACTACCAACCGCCCGCGACATTGTAGCCATAACGTCCCGGTCGCGAATACGGATACGGTGGCCGGCCACAATGACAACTACGCGCATTAATTTTTCAGACCTTCCCGGGGCACTCCTTAATGGAGTGCCCTTTTTAGTGTTTCGCGGAGGCGCGTCATGAGAAACAATGTTCATGTGTTCCTTCTGTTGTACGGGGTGGTGCTGCGCGTCGGCTATTTCCTGTGCGGGGACATGATGAGTCTGCGCGAGACCTTTTGCGCGGAAAACATCCTGTCACGGTCATACCGGGAAATCCTTTATCATTTGCAAATTTTGCCCGACCAGCCCTTGAATGCGTTGGGTTTTTATCTGATGGAGAAGATGCTGGCGGAGGCCTTGGGGACGGGCGTCTACGCCTTACGGGTATATCCTTTGCTCTGTTCGTTATTGGCCCTGTTGATCTTTTTTTATCTGGCCAGGGCCTATCTGTCCTCCATCGGAGCGACGATGGCGTTGGCGTTTTTTGTTCTGTCGGAGTGGCTGATCGTGAGTGCGGGATTGGTTGGTCCTTATGCGGCGGACGTGTTGACGGGCCTGCTCGCCGTATTTGCGTATGAGCAGACTAAGCGCCGGGAATTTCGGCCCCGCAGTATGCTGACTCTGACTGTGGTGGGAGCGCTGAGCATGTGGTTTTCGTATGCGGGACTCCTGGTTTGGCTGGCCGTGCTCCTGTGCTTGACGGAGAATATCATTACGCTGCGTTATGTCCGGAGGATTCCTGCGTTGATGGGATTGATCGGGGTGTGGATGGTCAGCTTCATGAGCCTGTATCTCGTGTGCCTGAGTCATTTAATCCAGAGTCCGTATACATGGTCCCGGTGGGAGGTGTCGTTCGGTGACGCGCCTTTTTGGAGCTGGTCGAACATGGACTGGACGATCGGGGCCTTTATTAATTTGTTCGAGTATCCGGTCGACTTTGCCTTTCCGTTGGTCGGCGTGATCTTCTTTTTGGCCGGAGGAGCGGGCCTGGTAAAACGGAATCCGGGGCATGCGGTCATTCTGGTTTTGCCCGTGGGATTGACCTATGTCCTGGCCTCCCTCAAATTATATCCGCCGTTCGGCAACGAGGCGATTTTCCTGTTGCCGTTTGTGTATCTGTTAATTGCGGCGGGGTTGGACTGGGTAGGCGCGCGCTTTGCCCGGCCGGGAGTGTGGATCAGCTTGCTGATCTTCGCCTGTTTACTGATTCAACCGGTGACGCATTCCACCGACGCATTTGCCGCGGCGCTTCACGGCGTGAGGGCCGAACGCTCGCGGGTCCCGCCACGCCGGGGTGAGATTGTGATGTTGGGCGACAGTCTGTTCGCCCTGAATGAATGGGAAAGCTTTCTGCGGCATGCTCCGGTGCGGAATATGGGAATAATCGGTGACCGCATCAATGATGTCCGCTTGCGCGTTGCCGCGTTGCGCGCCCGTCCTCCGGAGAAGATATTTGTCTTGGTGGGGATTAATGACCGGCCGGGTGCAGACAATGTCGATGACTTAATGCGGCAGTACCGTCGTCTGATCCTGGAGTTGCAGCGGGCGTCCCCGCAAAGCAGGATTTTCGTCAGTACGCTGCTGCCGGTCAATCAACAGTTGATGCGGCGCCATTTCGGCGTGGAAGTGCGGAATGAAGATGTGCGTCGGTTTAACCGCGCTTTGAAGAGGTTGACCGCGGAGCGGGGTATTCAGTTCGTCGACAGCTACCTGATTATGGCGGAGGGTGGGGAATTGCCGCGCGCCTGGACGACGGACGGGGTCCATCTCAGCCGAGAGGGGTATCGCCGCTGGCGGCCTCTGTTGCTGGGCGTCGCCGGACTTTAAAAGAATTCCCTCGCATTCGCCGCCTCTCCCCGTATAATGAAAATTCTTATGAATCTCAAACGTCTTATCCAAAGCCTGGGCCTGGAGCCGCATCCCGTGGAGGGCGGATTCTTCCGCGAGACGTATCGCAGTCGCGGCAAGATCCCGGCCGCGGCGCTGGCCGGCGAATACAAGGGCGAACGCAATCACTCCACCGCTATTTATTATCTGTTGACTCCGGACACGTTCTCGGAAATGCACTGCCTGCCCACCGACGAAGTATTTCATTTTTATCTCGGTGACGCCGTGGAGATGCTGCAGTTGTATCCTGCCGGCGAATCCCGGCGTGTCGTGCTCGGACCGGACGTATTTAACGGCCAGCAGGTTCAGGCGGTGGTGCCCGCGGGGATTTGGCAGGGCTGCCGGCTGCGTTCTGGAGGAGGTTTTGCTCTGCTGGGATGCACAGTGGCGCCGGGTTTTGATTTTCGCGACTATCGCCGCGGAGTCCGCGAGGATTTGCTGAAGGAATTTCCCGGCGAGCGGGATTTGATTATACAACTCACCAAGGAAGGCGAATAATCCCATGATCAAGCTGATATCATTCAACGTCAACGGGATCAAATCGGCCATCGACAAGGGGCTGTTGGATTTTATTAAACAGGCCAAGCCGCACGCGATCTGTTTGCAGGAAACCAAGTCACCCAAAAAACAGCCGCCTGTCAACCTGCCCGGTTACCAGCTGTATTGGAACTACGCGCAAAAGGCCGGCTATTCTGGGACGGCGATTTTTACGCGCATCAAGCCGGTGGAAGTGACCTGCGGCATCGGGATCGAGAAGCACGACCAGGAAGGTCGTGTGATCACGGCGGAATTTGACGACTTTATTCTGGTCTGTGTTTACGTGCCCAATGCCAAACGCAAGCTCGAGCGTCTGGAGTATCGGGTCCGGGAGTGGGACGTGGATTTTTTGAAGTACCTCAAGAAATTGGAGGCACTCAAACCCGTGGTTTTCTGCGGAGATCTCAACGTGGCCCATCAGGAGATCGACCTGACCAATCCCAAGGCCAATGTCAAGAACCACGGCTTTACACCGGAGGAGCGGGCCGGATTCGACAACATCGTCAAGAAGGGCTTTATCGATACCTTTCGCGAATTCGAGAAGGGCGGCGGGCACTATACCTGGTGGAGCCCGATGAATAATTGCCGCGACCGGAATATCGGCTGGCGGATCGATTACTTCATGATCTCGGCGGCCCTGCGGCCGCGGTTGAAATCGGCCCGGATCCTGCCGGATGTCACCGGATCGGATCACTGCCCGGTCGAAATCGAGCTGAAGTGACCTTCAGGGGGGAATAAATACGCCAAAATCTGCTTATTTTTTGGAAACGCCGGGACCCTTGTGGTATACTTAATCGTATTTGAGTTGGTCCAATAGCAGGTGTAAGGCACAGGAATGTCCCAGAATTGTCGTTATACTAATTTCGGCGGGATCCTTCGTCCGCCAGCAGTCCCACCACAAGCCAATCCGCTTCTAACTTTTATTTCTCTACATTCCCGATTTGTCCTCATTTTGAGCGCTGTTGGTGTCTTCATGGGCGGATTACTGTCGTCTCCGGCCGCAGCCTACAAGGTTTCGGAGCGGGAAGACCTTATCGCCAAATATGAGTTGCAGACGTGCAGCGAGGCGGCGTTGCAGGTGGAGTTTCTGTGCAATCCGGCCTGGGACTATCACCTGTCAGAGGATGCCTTGCTGGTGGTGATTTCCCAAGATCCGATGGTCACGATGACCTTTGCGCGTATGGATGCGGATATCAATTATTTGTACCAAATGAACAAGAATGAACTGGCCAAGAAGGATCTTTACCGGCAGGGGTTCAAGGCGGATTTACGCAAGGTCAACGGTCATGACGCGCTGGTCGTGAGGGCCTTTTCGCGCAGCGAACCGCAACGGCGGGTGCTGGATTTTTTTTACATTCATCAGGGGCAGTTGTTCGGGGCCTTGTTCGCGGTGCATCCGATCGACAGTTGGGATGAATACAAATTTCTGATCAAGACGATTTCGGAAAGTATTGAGTTGATTGAAAAGCAAGAGGGCAATCAGGCCGCCTAGGTAAGGCGGGTTCTTTTACAACTCAGGCGCAGACTTTGATCAATTGTTCCGGTGTGTCGACCAGATAGTCGGGGGCGTGTTCTTCCAGTGAATTCTTGGAATTGAACCCCCAGGTCACGGCGACAACGGTGATGCCGGCCTTGCGGGCGGCGCGGATATCGCGGATTTCGTCACCGATGTAGTAGGCCTGGTCGAGATGAAAGTTGTGTTTCTTGACCAGGCGCCGCAAAGAACGGCTTTTGCCGAACACCTTTGAGGTCGAACTGACGAAGTCGAAGATATTCAGATCGTGTTGCGCCAGAAACGTCCGGACGTTTTTTCCGGAATTGGTCGTGATGATGCCCATCATGTACCCGAGCGCCTTGAGTTGATGCAGAATTTCAGCCAAGTCGGTGATGGGCTGGACATCGGCGATCGCGCCGTGAAGTTCGTCCCGCGCGCGAAACAGGATTTGCGGTATTTTGAGTTTCGGGACTTTCAGATATTCGATGGTTTGTTCCACCGTGCTGTCCTTGAGGGTCTCGATTTCATGGGGCTGGATCAGATTGAATGAGAATTCCGCCGCCAGACGGTTGCTGATCTCGATGATATGATGGAAAGTGTCGGCGATGGTGCCGTCGAAGTCGAATAGAAGAAGTTGTTTTTTCATAGTCCGATGTCGTTTTGAATGTCATGAGTATACAGTAAGGGGCAAATGAGTTCAAGCGGGCATTCGTTTCATTTGACCCGTCACGATGGACCGCAGGGACCGAACCATAACGAAGGCAGGTGATATGAAACTCGAAAAAATAGACGATTTGCTGGAAGTATCCATCGAGCGCGAGGCCTCCGATTTGCATTTGGTGGTCAACAATCCGCCTATGATCCGGGTCCACGGGGAGCTCGAGGCCCTCGATCCGGAGGTGCTGGATGAAGCGAAGATCAAGGATTTGGTCTTTCAGATGCTCACCGAGCGACAGCAAAACAAGTTTATGATGGATAGGGAGCTGGACAGCTCCTATTCCTACCGGCAGGATTTCCAATTCCGGGTCAATGCCCACTTTGAAAAGGGGCACATGGCGTCCACGATCCGGATTACCCCGTTGAATATCGATTCGATCTTGCGTTTCGGTCTGCCGGAACCGTTGAAGGCCATCGCTAAAATGCATCACGGCCTGTTCGTCGTCTCCGGGACCTCGGGGTCGGGGAAAAGTACCACGCTGACCTACATCGTCCACCTTATCAATAAAACCCGCCGGGCCAAGATCGTGACCATCGAGGACCCGATCGAGTACACTCATACATCTAACAAAAGTCTGATCATCCAGCGTGAGGTGGGGGCCGACACGCCCACCTTCGCCAGCGCCCTGAAGTACTCCCTGCGTCAGGACCCCGACGTTATCGTCATCGGGGAAATCCGGGATTACGAGGCGATTTCGATGGCCCTGACCGCGGCCGAAACGGGACACCTTGTATTGACGACGGTTCACGCCCCCGACGCGGTGGAGACCATTAACCGTATTATCGACGTTTATCCGGCCGGGTACCGGGAGCAGATCTGCGCACAGCTGGCCGGGAACCTGATCGGCGTCTGTTATCAGACCCTGGTGAGACGCAAGAATTCATCGGAGCGGACGCTGGCTACGGAACTCCTGCTGACCACGGTCTCGATTCGCAACCTGATCCGGCGCGGGGCCTTTACCGAGATTCGCGGGCAGCTTGACTCCGAAGAGGATTCCGATACCCACACCCTGGAGAAGTGTCTCTCGGAGCTGGTGCTGCAGGGTGTTATTTCCCGCGAAACGGCATACGAGCATGCCAAGTACACCAATGCGCTGAAAATCGATCACCACGATCCGTTTTCCAAGGCCTCCAAAGAGGCCTTGCACAAACAGAAGGTGGCAGCCGGCGGAATTCCGCCTGAGGACCAGATGATTATGGACAAGGTCCTTTTGGTCGATCGCAACGAAAAGGATTTAATCGGGATGGCCAAGGTCTTCAAGGACCTCGGTTACATCAATCTCGGGTTCGTATCCAAGGGCGGCGAGGCGTACAACAAGATCGTCGAGCAGCAGCCGATCATCGTCATCCTCGACACCTTTTTCCCGGATATGGACAGTTTCAAGCTTTGCCGGATGATCAAGGACAATCCGGACCTGCACACCAAGATCATTATGGTGACCAGTAATCTGCAAACCAACGACTTGGAGGATGCAAAATCGGCCGGGGCGGATGACTTTGTCGTCAAGACGTTCCAGTTTGATTTGTTGAGAAAAACCCTTGAACAACTAAGGAGTGCATGATGGTCAAAGGAAAAGTTAAGTGGTTCAGCAATCAGAAAGGCTATGGCTTCATCACACCGGAATCGGGCAAAGATGTCTTTGTTCATTTTTCGGCGATTCAAGGTGACGGCTACAAAATGCTCGAAGAGGGCCAGGAAGTCGAATTCGAAATCATTGAAGGTCCAAAGGGAGAGCAAGCCGCTAACGTGGTCAAGGCACAGTAAATACGCGTGCGTGTCCACGCCTGATTGAAGACGCCACCGCGAAGTTACGACTTTTCCGTCGTTGTTCCCGCGTGGTATTTGACAATGGTCCGGTGAAGCCGGATGAGACCTCACCCGTTTCATTACGGCCTGGACCGATGCCGGAGTTCCCGACTGACAGGGGATTCGTCTATCCCTCGTTTGGGGGCTTCCCGCCGATTTTTCACCCGAGCTTTTGAGCAAACTTCTTCAGCATTCCCGCTTTTCATGATATGATACAGCCCACATCGCGGGCAGCGGAGTCGCATGACGCCGCGGGAGTTGCCGCGTCACATCCGGGCGCCGTCCGGTGCTCCGGCACATCATAATCACGAAAGGCAAGCATGAATTTATCCAAAACACTTGTCGTTCTCGATCTGGAAGCCACCGGCACATGGGTCGAGAAGGACCGAATTATTGAAATCGCCCTGATCAAAGTTCATCCGGACGGTCAGCGGGACGTGTATGAAAAACGCGTCAATCCGGCGATGGCCATTCCGCCCGCCGTCGTCAAACTGACGGGGATTTCCGACGACGACGTTAAGGACGCGCCCGTATTCAAGGATATCGCCCATGACGTGGCCGATTTTATCGGTGACGCGGATTTGGGCGGGTTTAATATCGACCGTTATGATTTTCCGCTGTTGCGGCGGGAGTTGATCGACGCGGGGATCACGCTGCCGATGGACGGCCGGCGGATTTTCGATGCCCAAAAAGTCTATCACCTCAACGAGAAGCGGGACTTAACCGCGGCCTACAAATTCTATTGCCAAAAGGACCTGGCGAATGCGCACACGGCGATGGCCGATACGCAGGCGACGCTGGAGATCTTGGAGAGCCAGTCCGTCAAGTACGGGGCAGACGATCTCGACAATCTGGCCCAGTTTGACTACCGGTCCACGGATGAATTCTATGATGCCGAAAGGAAATTTCGCTGGTGGAACGGCAAGCTGTACATGATGTTCGGCAAATATGCCAAACGCTACAGCCTGGAGGATGTGGTCAAGAAAGACCGCGGTTACCTGGAATGGATCCTGTCCGCCAACTTTAATCAGGATGTGAAAAGCCTGGTTGAGAACGCGCTGAACGGGCAGTATCCGGTTTACCAACCTTCCGACGAGTAGGAGGACAAGGCGATGTCCACGCTTTTTACCAAAATCGTTAACGGCGAAATTCCGTGTCACAAAATCCTGGAGGACGACCGCTATCTCGCTTTCCTTGATATCCGGCCGATCAATCCCGGACACACGCTGGTGATACCGAAGCAGGAAACCGATTACATCTTTGATTTGGAAGACGATCTGCTTAAGGGAGCGATCGTGTTTGCCAAGCGGGTCGCGGCCATGATCGAGAAGGTCGTCACTTGCGAGCGCATCGGTATTATGGTGGCCGGCCTCGAAGTCCCGCATGCGCATATACATCTGATCCCCATTAACGCGGTGTCGGACCTTAACTTTGCCAAAGCCAAGGAAAGCGACCCGCAGGAGCTCGCCACCCTGGCCGCCCGCATCAGCAGCGGGGTATAAACCCGGCATGATGCAGGACTACGGGCCCGAATTGAAGGCGGCATTCAGTACCACGAGCATCATCGGGTACTGCACGTCGTTGAGCGTGATTGTCTACGGTCTGATCGCGCATTTTCTGCTGTCACGCTATCCGCTCGGCGATGCCCCGGCGCCTAACGCGTCGCTGCTGCTGCGCTGGGTCGGCGGCGCGGGGGTGGCCCTATTTTTGGGGCTGGCTGGCCTGCGGCCGCTCGTCTTGCGTTTGAACAGGCCTGTCGAAACGACTTCGACGGCGCTGATCCGGCAGTTACAGACCACAGCCATGGTGGTCTATGGCGGATGTGAAAGTATCAGTATATTCGGCCTGGTTGCCGCCATCGTGACGCGGGAGATGCACAATTATTATTGGCTGGCCTTTTTGTCGTTGGCGGCCTTCAGCGCCTACTTTCCCAAATACGATGTGTGGGAAAGACATATGCAGGATGCTTTGTACGGACCGGAATACGGCGCGCCTGAAGGCTGACGGCGGCCTGGTCCGGGCAAATAGCGGCCTCTAACCGGAAGCAAGGGAGAGCATGATGTCGAAACTTACCTCTAATAAACCGCAGGATTGGAGTGCCGACCAGAATTCGGTCTGGGAGAGTCTGGAGAAGCACTGGGATTTGCTGATCTCCAAGCGAGTCGGCGAATTTATTGAGTACATTCACCCGCAGATGACCGGATACGGCCACGAAAGCCCCTTACCGGTGGACCGTCCCTGGCTGGAGAAGTGGGTGGGGTTCTGGACCGAATCCACGGATATCGTCATTTGCGAGCTGAAACCGGTGGGGATTACCATTCACGGAGATATTGCCGTCGTACAGTACTTCATTTTTACCATCGAAAAAAGCCCGCGTGGAGTCCGCCACGTCATTCGGAGGTACACGATGACCTGGCTGCGCGGGGAAAAACACTGGGTAGTCATCGCCAGCCATAATAATTTAATGAACGAGCATTTGGCCTCTTAACTTAAGCCTATGCATTATATATATTTAGGAGGATCATATTAAGTTTATATGTCCTATTAAGTACTGTTATGTCGTATTGACAACCGCTTAGCCAGATGGCACAATATCTAGGTGAAAACAAGACATCACATCATGCGTTACTCACTTGCTTTGTCGATATTTCTTATCTTTCTGGGCCTGAACGGTTTTGCCTGCGCTGCTGACCAGGACGACCGGATCGCGGATATGGGCTTCATCTCGGTCGTCGACGGCGATGAAGAAGAGGAAGTCCCTGCCGATTTTATCGAGCGCCGCGTCCCCCAACCCAAGGTCGTCAACTTCCCAACAGACAACAACACAGATTTTCGCGGTCAGGATACCTCTATTAGGGTGTCGCAGCAACCGTTTTTGCGGACCGATATCGATACCGTCCCCGGTTACTATGAATTGGGGAACCCGATCGTGGTCGGTCCCGAATCCGAGGCCGTTGTGCTGGCTCCGGCCGAATCTGACGAGATGATGGACGCCGTGATGGACCAGGAATTCATGGCCGCTGCTATCGAAGTCCTCGGGGACAAGTCGGGCGATACTGTGACCCGAACCTCCGCCCACGACAATATGGTCGTGGGGGCCTCCAATAACGGATTCTACACCATGGACGAGTCCGACGGCGTGGCGATCGTGGAGCCGCACCGTGATATGGCCTATAATTTTTATTCCTACGACCGCAATACCCGCAATTTTTACCCTTGGCGTTTCGGCCAGGGCCGCGAAAATCCCTTCGGACTGACCGCAAAGCAGCAGCAGGAAGTAGCCAAGGCCACGCACAAGGATCTCATGCGCGGACAAAAGCTGCCCGAGGCCAAATGGGATTTCAAGAACGAAGATGCCAAGCGAGGTATACCGGGAATTGAGGCCAAGTTGGCCGTTACAGCTGGATATCGCCAGGACGAACTCAATTGGAATATTGCCGGCGACTGGACGGGAAACGCCGTGCCGAATATTCTATCTGAACTGGAATGGGAAGAATTGCAGGGGTTCGAATACAAGGCCCGCGCGGAAGTACTTATTCGCGATAAGTACGTCATTGATGCCGAGGCCGCATGGACGGACTTTGATTCCGGTACGAACACCGATTCGGATTATGCCCAGAGTGACCGTCAGGGAATCTTTTCCCTATCTAACTCTGAAACAGAAGGGATGGCCTGGGATTATTCGATTGCCGCCGGATACCGGATGTACTTTGATAATGTTCATGATCGGTTGCTGATCGTCGACAATGCCCAGTTAACACTGCTTGCCGGTTATTCCAGGCACCGAATGTTCTTGGAAGACCGGGAACTCACGATTCCTGGCTTTGGCCCCTACTCTTTCCAGGGAATCAACAAATACTACAATGCCTTGTGGGACGGGCCGTGGGTCGGCCTTCATTTGGAAGGTCAGAAAGGTGATCGGTTGAGTGGCTGGGGGAGATTTGAGTGGCATTTCCCGGAATATGAAGGTGACGGGAACTGGTTGTTACGTGATGATTTTCTGAACCCGGTTAGCTTCTCACATTTCGCTAATGATAATGCCTTCGGCTTGGTATTTGATTTCGGTGGAGAGTATCGTCTGACTCCCTGCGCGAGTTTGGCTCTCAATTTGGTATACCGTTACTTTGAAGTGGGTCCTGGTTTAGACAGAACGTTTTTCAGCCATCAGGATCCTCAGTATGCCGTGTTCAATTCCCGCCTGAACGAGGTCAACTGGACCTCATTGTCGCTGACGGGCGGTGTCCTGGTGCACTACTGATTCCCGCACAGATCGTTCCACGACAAACTTCCCCCAAAAACTGAAAAAATCCATTGCCCGCCAATTTCCGTCTCCATATAATAGCTAGCATACGGTAACGGTACATCCTTTCCCTGAAGGAAACACGAGGCTGGCTTTGGTATCCGATCATCCCTTCAAATTCTCAAAACCGCTCAAGGTCCTTGTCGTCGAGGATAACCAGGTCGATTTACGGGTGATCGAGGCGATGCTTATGGAAGACGAGCATGCCATGGGATTGCTCAAGACCACGAATACCCTTAAAGGCGCGCTCGAATTTCTGCAGGAGTACGAATTTGATATCGTCATCCTCGACCTGAATCTGCCCGATCATCAGGGCACGACAACTATCAAGAAACTCCATGAGTTTTATCCGCAAGCCGCGATCGTGATCAACACCGGGGCATATGAGGCGGAGTTGGGGATCGACGCGTTGCAGTACGGGGCGCAGGATTTCCTGGTCAAGGGAAAGTATAACGGCTACACCCTCATCAAGGTCCTGCACTACGCGATCAAACGCAAGGAGCTGGAGACCCGGTTGGTGAAGGCTCTGGATGAGCTGCGCGAGACCCAGGGGCATCTTATCCAGGCCGAGAAGATGAAGGTCGTCGGGGGACTGGCCAGCGGAGTCGCGCACGAAGTCAAGAATCCGTTGGCGGCGGTCAAGTACGGGGTGCAGTATCTCAAGGAACAGCTGAAGACGGATGATGAGAAGATCAAAACAGTCATTTCCAACATTAATGAGGCTGCGGACCGGGCGAATCTGATTATCACGGACCTGTTGGACTACTCCGGACTTTCCGAAATGAAGATGAAGAAGTCCAGCCTGAATGACTGCGTGGTCAAAGGCCTGGCGCTGGTCAATCACGAAATCGAAAAGAAAGAGATCGTCCTTACCCAAAAATTTCACGAGCAGCTGCCGGATATCGAGATCGATCATTACCGCATTGAGCAGGTCATCATCAATGTGCTGCTCAATGCCATTCACGCCGTCGAGTCAAAAGGCGCCATCACCGTGGAAACCCTGCAGAACGGAGAGACTACGGTTTGCCTGCGCATCAAGGATTCCGGCAACGGGATCGGCGAGCAGGATATAGACAAGATTTTCGACCCGTTTTTTACCACCAAGCGGGCCAAGGGCGGGGTCGGACTGGGCCTGTCCGTCTGCAAGAACATCATGGATACCCATAACGCCGTAATCGAAATCAATAATCATCCCGACGGCGGGGCTGAGGCGCGGCTGGTCTTTCAGCTGAAGCCGACGCATTCCGCCTGAGACCGGGAGGGCGGCTGCCCGCTTCAACCGATGCGAGAACAATCATGACAAAGAAAAAGAGCTTGGACTTCCGCAAAACCAAAAAGATGAAGGATACCACCAGCCCGTACATCAGTGTCCGCCAGTCGCGAATCCACGGGACGGGCGTGTACGCCAAGAAGAAAATTAAGGCCGGGACCCGGATCATCGAGTACGTAGGTGAGAAAGTCACCAAAAAGGAATCCGACCGCCGCGCCCAGACTCCGCTGGAGAACAACGCGGAGAACGAAGAGCTCGGAGCCGTCTACCTCTTCGAAATTAATAAAAAGTATGACCTGGACGGCTACGTCCCGTACAACACGGCGCGCTTTATCAATCATTCCTGCGAACCGAATTGCGAGTCCGACATTGTCAAAGGGCACGTCTGGATAATTGCCCTGCGCGATATCAAAAAAGGTGAGGAGATCAGTTACAACTACAATTACACCTGGGGCGATCACGAAGACCATCCCTGCCGCTGCGGTTCCGAGAAATGTGTCGGGTTCATTCTGGCTGAGGAGCACTGGCCGAAACTGAAGCGCAAGAAAAAGTCAAAAAAGAAGTCTCCGGCCGGCAAGTAGCGGGAAAATTAACCGGACCGAATATTCTTATATAGCCTAAGCTTATTATTTGTAATAGCTTAGGCTATTTTTGTGGTCTTGATGTATGTCCATGATGATGGTATACTTACAGTCATTTGAGGGTACTATAACCACATCATAAAAAAGGATTTACGTGAGATCATGAAAACCGTTGCGTATTTGACCACCGCGATTACTCTTTTCACCCTGATCGGCGGCGTCCAACCGGCCGTCGCCCAGGACACTTCCGACAAGATCATCAACTCCTTCTACGAACACGGCCAGAAAATGCTCAAGGATGGGAATTACCAGGAGGCGATTAACGACTTCAGCCGTGCTTTCTTGCTGGATCCGCGGGAGGAAAAACTGCACGATGCCCTGAAGTCCCTGTCCCGGGAGAGTAACGTGCCGGCGGCCCAGAAGATGGAGCTGATCCTGATTGAAGACCTTCTGGACTATACGGCCAAGTTGCAGGAAAAGAGCGAATACTTTCTGTACAAGCGAAATGTCCTCGGTGAGGAGTTAATCAAAAAGGGATTTGAAGCCGAGTATTTTCAGGAAGAAATGGCACAGATCGGTGAAGAAGTACGCACGCAGTTTGACTCCGAAAGCGAAAAAATCCAGGAGCGCTATGCCAAGGGCGAGGATCCGCTTAAGGTGATCCACGCTTTGCTGAAACTTGAGAACAAACGCCTCCAAAAGGAAGTCGACCAGTATGAACGGCAGTACAATCGCCTGCGTGAGGTCAACGCGCAGCACGGCTACATTCAGGGAGAATTGGCTTATATGTCGCAGGGCGAGTTTGCCCAGCAGCAGAAATTTTACGACCAGCAAGGCCGGCGCGTGCCGACGCCTGAAGTGCCCACCATTCAGCCGGAGACCACACCGGAAACCGTCAGCGGCGAGATGACCAAAATGCTGGATGACGCCACGGCCAAGGTCGACAGCATGTACACCGTGCTCGAGGACCGGGATGCCAAGATCGATCAATTATCCCAAGAAGTGGTCGAATTGTCTTTGGAGTTGACCGAGGCGCGTGAAGGCGAAAAGGGCCAGACCGAGGAAATCGACCGGCTGCGCAGCGAGTTGGTCGAGTTCGAGTCCAAGAACCTGCTCACCCAGCGTCTCGAAAAGAATTTCAAGACCCTCAAAGACAAGTTGAAGGAAACCGAAAAGAAGCTCAAGAACAAGGAACGCGAAATCGCCAATCTGGACAACAAGGTCAAAGATCTGGTGGCCAAGAGCGC
This sequence comes from Candidatus Omnitrophota bacterium, assembly GCA_020429915.1. GTDB lineage: Bacteria > Omnitrophota > Gorgyraeia > Zapsychrales > Zapsychraceae > JAGOSC01. Next base: position 185,427 of record JAGQKV010000013.1, read on the forward strand.
GGACATGGAAGAGCAGCTCAGGGGGCGCGACGAGAAGATCGCGGAGTATCAGCGGGAACTGCGGACCGTCCAGCAGGAAGCCAAGAACATCGACAACTTCAAGGAAGAGGTCGCCAAGCTCAAGGAGCAGCTGGCCAAGGCCGAAAGTTATCAGGATGAAGCCTGGAAGCTCCGCTACCAGGTCGTGAAGTTCAAGCAGAAGGAGCAGAAGTTCGACAAGATGGAAAGCCAGGTCGAGGAGCAAAAAGAGGTCATCAAGCAACAAAAAGACGAGCTGGCGTCCAAGGATAAGGAAATCAAGGCCAAAGATGAAACGATTCGTGACTTGAACAACAAGCTGATGGATCTCGAATCCCGCTTTGAACTTTCTCAAAAGATCATCAGTGAGAAAGAAGTCAAGATTCAGGCGCTCGAGACAGAACTTACCGAAACCCAAAATGAAGTGTCCGGTCTGGTCCGGATTCTGGATGAATACCGCCGGAAATTGGTCGGAGCCGACAAGAAGGGCTTGGACGCCGACGCTATGGCTAAGGCCATGGCCAACGACGTGAAGAGTTTCAGGGCTATGGTGGAAAAAGGCGAGGGCGACAAGTTTGTGATCACACGCACCGAAACGCCGTCGATTACCCCGGAAAGGGAAAAAGAACTGAACGAGATCATTTCTCAGAAGGATCGTGAGCTGCGCAAGGTCACGCAAATGATCGACATTTACAAAAATAATCTCGAAGAAGCCAACAAGGACATCGACTACCAGAAGGAACAGATCGACGAGCTCACCAAGGAGCTGGCGCGCCTGGACGACAAACTGTTGCAGCGCGACCGGTTGTCCCGCGAAAAGATCAACCACATCGAACTGCTCAAGGATCTGCTGGAACAGGAAAAACAAAAGCGGGACATGCGCAACGACAAGTTGCGTGAGCTGGTCAAGAACAAGGTGATGGAGATTCAGGAACTTGAAGGCATGCTTGAGATCTACAAGCTCAAGCTCAAGGACACGCACTTCGATGCCAAAGAAAAAGAGGCGATGATGTCGGATTTACAAGTTCAACTTGATATGACGCTCGTTGAGCTGTATGATAAGTCTCAATCGTTGGGAAAGACGCGTCATAATCTGGTGGTGCTTACCGATCAGTTGGGCGAGATTAACGACCGGCTGACGCAGCTGCAAACCAATCCGCCGGCGGATGCCAAGAAGGAAGATGTGGAAGCGGAAATCGAAAGTTTGCAGACCAAGATAAACGACATCAATGCCTTTCTGCGCAAGGAAATCAAAAACATCGAACAGCAAGATGCCCCCAGCATGACCGGTACAACCACCGGTGACCAAAGTATGAGTGACGCCCTTACGGGGGAGCAGGCTAAAAATCGTATCTAGGCAAGACCTTCCATAAAATGATCAATTTTATACTTCGCGGAATCCTTTTCTGTGCCGTGGTGTTTGCGGCGGCACCGGCTTACTGCGGTCAGCCCGTCGAATCCGTGGTTAAAATCTTCGTGACATCCAACCGGATGGACTTTTACCGACCGTGGCAATCCCACGGCATATCATCCAGTAGCGGTTCCGGAGCGATTATCTCCGGCAATCGCATTCTCACCAATGCGCACGTCGTCAAGGACCAAACCTTCATTCAGGTCAAGAAACACGGGGATCCCAAGAAATATACCGCCCATGTCCTGGCTATCGGCAACGATTGCGATTTGGCCCTGTTGAAGGTAGAACACGAAAGTTTTTTTGACGGGACCAAGGCGCTTTCGTTCGGTGGTCTGCCAGAGCTCCAGGATACCGTCACCGTCCTGGGCTATCCCCGCGGCGGAGAAAAACTCTCGATTACTGAGGGGGTGGTTTCGCGCATTGAGGTCACGACCTATGCCCAGAGCGCGCGCCAGTTGCTGGCGCTTCAAATCGACGCGGCCATCAATCCCGGCAACAGCGGCGGTCCTGTGTTGCAGGACGGCAAGATCGTCGGGATCGCCATGCAGGCCTTGAACGCGGGGCAGAACATCGGTTACATGATTCCCGTGCCGATTATTGAGCACTTTTTTGCCGATTTGGAGGATGGTGCCTTCGACGGGTTCCCGATGGTCGGTATCAATTACATGAATACCGAAAACGGGAATATGCGCGACTATTACGGCATCCCTGAAAATGGCGGTGTGCTGGTCACGCGGATTCTGCCGTATTCATCCGCGGACGGATTGTTGCTGGAAGGGGACGTTATCCTGGCGATTGATGGCGTCGAGATCGGAGAGGACGGGACTTTTGATTTTCGCGACAGCGAGCGGTTGGACATGCCGCATCTTATTTCCCGCAAACAGATCGGCGAGGAGATCACCTTCTCGGTGATCCGCAACAAAAAGGCCCAGGATGTTGTCATTAAAATTACGCCTTTTACGCCGATGGTGCCTTACCCGGAGCAATTCGAAAAGCCGACTTACTACATATTCGGAGGAATGGTCTTTACTGTTCTGAGTACCGACTTGCTTCAGTCCTGGGGCAAGGACTGGTGGCAGAAGGCCCCGGTCAACCTGAATTACTGGGTAGTCGGTGACGGACGCCAGAATGATGAGAAGGCCAAGGATTTGGTGGTCCTGTTGAACGTCCTCTCCGATGACATTAACGTGGGTTACCACGGTCAGGGGAATGTCATCATTACCAAAGTGAACGGTGAGTCGTTCCTGTCGTTTGAAGAATTTGCGAAATTGATTGATAGAAGCAAAAGAAGCAAGCCGTTCACGATAATCGAGACCATTTCCGGGACCCAGTATATTTTACGCAACGACAATATCGATGCCATCGACCAGGCCATAATCGAGCGCAACAACATTCCGGCCCAGTACTCGGCTGACGTCGCGGCCTGGTTGCAATCAGCCGGCTCCCAATAACCCTCTCCAACTTATGCCGCACCCCATAGACCAACGAATAACCGGTAAGGAGCACTTCATCATCTTTTTTAAAGGAATGTGCATGGGGGTGGCCGAGATCATACCGGGTATCTCCGGCGGGACCATTGCCTTTCTGCTCGGGATCTATCAGCCGTTCATTCAATCCATCCGTTCGATCAACAGTCAATTTGTGAAGCATCTACTCGGATTCCGAATCGGTGATGCGCTGCATACGGTGGCGTGGAAGTTTCTGGCCCTGTTGTTCGCGGGCATGTTGCTCGCTATTCTGAGCCTGTCACACTTGCTCAGCTGGTTGATCGAAACCCATCCGACGATTATTTTTTCCTTCTTCTTCGGGTTGATCCTGGCCACCGGGCCGATCATTGCGCGTATCGTGGACAAGTGGACGCCGGCGAAGGTCCTGGTCTTCCTGGCTTCGGGCGTCGCCACTTTTTTTCTGGTCGGCATGGTCCCGATAAATACACCGGACGCGTCCTGGTTTATTCTCTTGTGCGGAGCCGTGGCCATCAGCGCGATGATTCTACCGGGGATATCGGGGTCATTCGTTTTGTTGATTTTGGGAAAATATCATTTCATCCTGGAGAGCGTGAATCAACGGGACTTTGTTACGATTGGCGTCTTTGTCATCGGGATCACCGTGGGCATTTTGACCTTCGTCCGTGTGCTGAGTTGGCTGTTCAACAAATTTCATGACATGACGCTGTGCGTGCTGACCGGATTTGTCCTCGGTTCTCTCAACAAGATATGGCCCTGGAAGGAGACGATTCGCACCATGCCCGGACGCCACGGTGAGCTGATTCCGATTGAGCAGGTGAATCACTGGCCTGAAATCTATAATTTGTATTTCTTTATCGCTTTGATGGCCATGATTTTGGGTTTCACGCTGGCCATTATTTTCAACCGGTGTCACAAAGACACGTTTCGCGGTCTAAATAACGCTTGACACTTTGCGATGCCGGTTGTTAGAATCCGGTAATTCTCAAGACGGCATTGACGTCATCTTGCGAGTACCTTGGAATTCTGGGCAAAGATGTCCTTCTGCAGGCCTTCGTGTATCTGCGGGAGGATTTTCTTGTTTCTAGTCCATTAAAAAGGAGGGAGAAATGAAGAAGACTGCTTTGACCGCAGTTCTGCTGGGTGTCTTTGTGCACCTGCCCCGTCTGTGTTTCGCGCAGACAGAATCCGTCCCCGATTCCGGCGTTACCGCCTGGATGCTCACCTCAACCGCATTGGTCCTGCTGATGATTCCCGGACTGGCCCTGTTTTATGGAGGGTTGGTGCGCACGAAGAACGTGCTGGGAACCATGATGCACAGTTTCGCCGCGATGGCGATCGTCGGCGTGCTGTGGGCCGTGTGCGGGTACGCCCTTAGCTTCGGGCCCAATACCCTCGGAGGTTGGATCGGATGGGATCCGAATCTGCTGTTTCTCAACGGGCTCGACGATGCCGTGGCGGACGGTGGAATTCCCGAGTATGTGTTCGCCATGTTTCAGGGCAAGTTTGCCATCATCACCCCTGCTTTGATCGCCGGCGCCTTTGCCGAACGCGTCAAATTCAAAAGTTACTGCCTGTTTATCGTTTTGTGGGTGTTGCTTGTTTATTGTCCGCTCTGTCACTGGGTGTGGATGGAGGAAGGGTTTTTGTTCAACATGGGGGCCAACGGAGCGATTGATTTCGCCGGCGGGACGGTTGTGCACATTTCGTCCGGGATCAGCGCGCTGGTCATTGCCTTATATATCGGGGCCCGTCGCGGATACCCGCGTTCGGCGATGCATCCCAACAATCTGGTCCTGACGCTATTGGGGGCCGGATTGCTGTGGGTGGGTTGGTTTGGATTCAACGCTGGCAGCTCCGTCAGCAGCGGATTGGATACCGCGCGGGCTTTAACCGCCACGCAGGTGGCCGGCGCTTCGGGGGCGCTGATGTGGATGATCATTGAAGGACTGCGTCACGGCAAAGTGACCAGTCTCGGGCTGGCTAGTGGGATACTGGCGGGTCTGGTTGTAATTACACCCGCGGCCGGTGTCGTCAAGGTGCCCGGGGCGATCATGCTGGGATTTATCGCATCGGTCGTGTCTTACTTCGCCATTCAACTCAAAACCAAGTTCGGTTATGACGATACCCTCGACGTTTTCGGCATTCACGGAGTGGCGGGTATCGTCGGCGCGATTGGATTGACGTTCTTTATCCGTGATGAATGGATGCGGGAAGCGGTGGCCGCTTCGCCCGACGGTGTCTGGGGCGTAGGGCAACAGCTGGGGGTTCAGCTGGCCGCAACCGGCATCACGATCGTCTATGCGGTGGTGGTCACGTTTATTATCACCCTCGTGATCGACAAGCTGTGCGGGTTCCGGGTAACGGAGAGATCGGAAATGAGCGGTCTCGACCAAGCCTGTCACGGAGAGCACGGCTATGGTCTGCTTAATTTGAATTAACGGACTTGATGACGAATGTGAGGAGGAGTCATTATGAAAATGATCACCGCGATAATCCAGCCTGATAAGCTGGATGAAGTATCCGAAGCCTTGATAAAAAAAGATATTACCCGCATAACCGTCGGCAGGGTGACCGGTCACGGCCAAAAGGTGGAGGAAGATCTCTACCGGGGGCAGGAGGTCGGGATCGATTTGTCTCCCAAGATCCGCATCGACATTGCCTGCAATGACGATTACGTTGAAGAAATTTGCCAGATTATTATGGCGACGGCTCGCCATGAAGGAGGCAAGCTGGGAGATGGTAAGATCTTCATCTCTTCGTTGGAAGACTGTATCCGGATTCGAACCGGTGAGCGCGGGTCCCCGGCCATATAACGGCTAAGGCGAAGGCGCCCGACTTGTGACCGTTCAAGGATTATTGGGATCGTGATTGAGGGGGGGGCTCGGATGACGTATAATTAACGGCATGCGGAGTGCAACCTGATGCTAAATGCCATAATTGTGGGAGCGGGCGGATTTGTGGGGTCCGTCCTCAGATACCTGGTCGGAATCGGGGTCAATCGCCTGACCGGCCATCATATCTTTCCAGTGGCCACCCTTACGGTCAATGTCGTGGGGTGTTTTGTCATCGGCGCACTGGGCGGATATATGTTGACCCGGGATTTGCTCGGAGATCAGGCGCGCCTTTTTGTGATGGTCGGAGTCTTGGGCGGGTTTACCACCTTTAGTACATTCGGCAATGAGACCGTGCACTTGGTCAAGTCGTCCCAGCCGGGGTCAGCCCTGCTCTATGTTGTCCTCCACCTGGTTCTGGGCCTGGGGGCGGCATGGTGGGGGCATCACCTGGTCAAATAGTCGGATAATTGCGCCCGGAGGGCCTTAAGCCGATAGTAGATCGCCGAAAAGTTTTGCTATTGTTGTAAGTATATGTATGTCATATGTTTAAGATGATATCGGTGGTCGCGGATCGATAACATTTAAAATAAAGCTGAATCTGTGTTATACTTGAAAACGTGAAGTTATCTGCCTCCAAATTATTTATACATTCCTTTATGGCGATATTGTGGCTTGCGGTTCTGTCCCCATCCATTCCCTCCGCGTTCGCACAATCCGAAGTCCCATTGTATATCAAATACCGCTATGAAAAACAGACCGGCCGGAAGTGGTATGATGCCAGTCCCGAAAGGCAACGCGAATTCATCCAGGAAATTAAGGAGCAGCGTGACAAGGAGCGGGTTCTGAAGGAGCGGAAAGAAATACAGAGGGATATCATCGAGGCTGACAAGGAACGCGTTAAACAGGCGCGCGACATGCGTATCGAAATGCGTAAACAAGCGCGACTCATCAGAAAGGCAAATGAGGAGCGCGCTGTGCTACTACGTAAGGAACGACTCAAAATGAAGAAGGAAGCCTTGTCCCGCAAGATGGACATGCGGCGTCTGCATTCGGAAACGCGCTAGAGACGTCACCTCTAAGATTCTTTCCCAGAGTTACATTCCTCAATTTGTAGAGTTAATCGGTCGGATTGTCAAATGCAACTGCCAAAACAATGACATTTAGGTCTGGTGGCTATCATCTTTGATGTCGTGGACATAAGTGATCTTCTCTCCCAGTTAAGCGGTATGGTATGGGGCCTGCCGCTAATGATTGTCCTCGTGGGGACGGGTCTCTATCTCTCAATTCGCCTGTCGGGCATACAGCTGCGCGGATTCTCGCACGCCGTCAGCGTGCTGCGCGGTGCATACGATGACCCGCGGGATCCGGGGGAAATCAGTCACTTCCGTGCGTTAAGCACTGCGTTGTCCGCCACGATCGGAACTGGGAACATCGTTGGAGTGGCCGCGGCCATTCTGACCGGCGGTCCGGGGGCCGTGTTTTGGATGTGGATTACAGCCTGCGTGGGTATGGCAACCAAATTCACGTCATGTACCTTGGCGGTGCATTTTCGCAAAATAGATGATCAGGGTGAGGCCCACGGCGGGCCGATGCACTATATCGAGCTTGGGATGGGGCGATCCTACCGGTGGCTGGCCGTGTGTTTTGCAAGTTTCACGGCCTTGGCCAGCTTCGGGATCGGGAATATGTTTCAGATCAGCAGCATGACCTCAGCCGTCAGTCAGCTGATTTACGGAGATGGCGCAACGGTTGCGCTGGGGTTGCGCTGGACGGTCGGCATCGTGGCTGCAGGGCTGGTCGCCGCTGTTATTCTCGGCGGTATTAAACGCATCGCGCGGGTGGCGGCATTCCTGGTGCCGGGCATGTGCCTTTTCTACGTTCTGACCGGGGCGGTCATACTGATTCGTAACGCCGAATTAATCGGTCCTGGCCTGGGATTGATATTTTATGACGCCTTTCACGCGCCGGAGTCGGTGGCCGGCGGATTGATCGGCGGCGTCATCCGTTCCGGTGTCGCGCGCGGACTGTTTTCGAATGAAGCGGGCCTCGGGTCGGCGGCTATGGCACACGGCGCCGCGCAGACCAAGGAGCCGGTCCGCGAGGGGTTGGTCGCTATGCTCGGCCCCTTCATTGATACGATTATCGTTTGCAGCATTACGGCGCTGGTTATTATCTGCACAGGGGCGTACGAAACGGTTACGTCGAAGGGACAGCTGACCGCCGCCGCATTTGAGATGGGAATTGGTGGAACAGGCCGGCTGGTGGCGGTGGGGATCCTTTTATTTGCCTTCTCCACGTTAATCGCGTGGTCCTATTACGGGGATCGGGCGGTGGATTTCCTGTTTGGGAAAAAAGCCGTAACGCCGTACCGCTGGATTTATGTGGCCTTCGTGCTGATCGGGGCCTTGCGTCCCCTTGATGATGTGATCAATTTCTGCGACGCGATGAACGGTTTGATGGCGGTACCTAATCTGATCGCGTTGTTGGTCCTGTCTCCGGTTGTCGCCGGATTGAGCAGGGAGTATTTCCGCAAGTCTTCCGCGAGCGCTTAAGCGGCGGAAAACCCTTGTCAAGTCACGGCCCGTCGATATAATTGGGGGATGCCGACTACGCCTTTATATGTAGATGCCGTCATTTTTGATATGGACGGAGTGATCACCCATACGATGCCGGACCATCACCGGGCTTGGCGTGAAGTGCTGGCGGCCTATGATATCCGGGTAACGCACCACGATATCTATTCCCGGGAAGGTCAGCCCGGGGACGAAGCCCTCGTTGAGATCTACCAAAAGTACAATGTCAGTTACGCCCCGGAGGATATCGCCCGGGTCCTTGCCGAGAAAGAGGCGCATTTTAAGGAAAATGTGCGGCAACGTTTTGTGCGCGGCACGCGGACATTTCTGAAAAAGCTCCACCGGGACGGATTCCGTCTGGCCTTGGTGACGGGCACTGCCAGACACGAGCTGCAGATGATTTTGCCGGCCCGGTTGGCCGGACTGTTCGACGTCATCATTACCGGTGACGACGTTCGGCGCGGCAAACCTGATCCGGAGCCGTTTGTGCGCGCCTTGCGCAGACTCGGACTTCCCGCCGATGAAGCGATCGTGATCGAAAACGCGCCTTACGGCATTCGGGCGGCCAAGGCGGCCGGGCTGCGCTGCTTTGCCTTGGAGACCTCCTTGTCCCGCGAATATCTGGAAGAGGCCGACGAGGTCTTTGCCACTATTAATGACTTAACCCGAAAGATTCAATTCAGCCGTTGCCATGAAAAGCCGTAGAATCTTACTGTTATATAAGAAAACGGTGTATTCGCGTTACAAGAACCAGCACGTTATGAACTCTTCCGTTGATCCTCGTTTGCTGAAGGATCAGTTGCGGCGCCTCCAAAATGCCCACGATGAGCACACGGCGACCTTAAAATATGTCAAGGAAGCCCTGCGGCAAAGGGGATTGTCCTTCGACGAGTATTACCGCGGCGGTAAAATACCATTTGCCGACTACGATATTATCATCTCCGTTGGCGGGGATGGGACCTTCCTTAAGGCGGCCGCCGGAACCACTCGCCAGTTGCTCATCGGCGTGAATTCCGCGCCGTCCACCAGTGTCGGGCGCCTGTGCGTCACGCGGCAGGAGACGTTTGCCTCGATCGTCGATCGGCTGCTGGATAACGACATTCAGGAAGTCTGCTGGCAGAGACTGGCGTTGACGGTATGCGGCCAGCCGGTCTGCGAGGTAATGAACGACGTATTGTTCGCGCACGAGAACCCGGCGGTCATCAGCCGTTACCTGCTCACGGTGGGGGGGGAGATTGAGGAGCAACGCAGTTCCGGCGTATGGGCCGCTACCGCAATCGGCAGCACCGGGGCCATCGGATCAGCCGGCGGGGCCGCCCTTGAACCCGAGTCGTCTGATATCCAGTACCTGCCGCGTGAATTATATTCCGTTTTCGGAAGGCTGTATCAGCTGCGCGGCGGTGTTCTCGGTTCCCGGCAAAAGCTGGTCCTGCATTCGTTGATGCCGAAGGGAAGGCTATTCGTCGACGGCGGGAATCAGACGTTGTCGTTGACTTACGGGCAAAGTTGCGAAATCACCCGGTCACGAAATCCGATCCGGACACTTAAGCCATGAAAAAAGCAGTCCTTATTATCTCGCACGGCAGCCGCTCCCCCAAGACAAAAGAAGAGGTGCAGGCGCTTATCGAGAGTTTGCGCCGGTCGCGTCCGGACCTCATTTTTGAACTCGGCTTTCTGGAGTTGGAAGAACCCAGTATCCCGCAGGGCGTGGATTTGTGCGTTCGGCGAGGCGCCTCCGAAGTCGCGGTCATCCTTAACTTTCTGAATTCCGGGCGTCACGTGGACGAAGATATTCCGGAAATTGTCGCCGGATGCCGAACCCGGCATCCGGATGTGCCGATTCATGTTAGTCCGCCTGTGGGACAGCATCCGCGCATCGTCGAGTTATTTCAAGATCTGATCGAATCCTCCTGAGTCATCTATGTCCGCTCAAACCTTGTCCTTTGCCCGTCGCCTCAATTCCTGGTATCGCCGCCATGCTCGTGACTTGCCATGGCGACAAACGCAGGATCCGTATAAAATCTGGATTTCCGAGGTCATGTTGCAGCAGACCACGGTGACGGCGGTTATACCTTACTACGAAAAATGGATCCGTCGCTTTCCGGACATACGGTCCGTGGCCGCGACCGGCGAACAGGAGATCCTTAAGATGTGGGAGGGGCTGGGGTATTATCAACGGGCCCGCAATCTGCACAGGGCCTCCCGGATGATAATGGCCGAATACGACGGACATCTGCCGCAAAGGGTGGGCGATCTGCGTCGCCTGCCCGGTTTCGGTCCGTATACGACCGGCGCCGTTTTGAGCATTGCCTTTGATCAGCGTCATCCGATTATCGACGCTAATGTTCGCCGCGTTTTTATGCGCTGGCTGGGGAAGGAAGGGCCGGCCACAATCATACAGGACGGCGGCATCACCGAGGTGCTGATGGATGTCATGCCGCAGCGAAATCTGCGTACCTTTAATCAAGCGCTTATGGAGCTGGGCGCACTGGTTTGTAAAAACAAGGAACCGCTATGTCATATGTGTCCGCTACGCAACGACTGCCGGGCTTATGCCTCGGGAATGCAGGAGATCATTCCCTCGCGTGAGAAGAAGGAATTTGTAGAGCTGGACGTGGCTATCGCCGTGGCCTCGCGCCGCGGTCGGTATTTTATCCAGCAGCGGTCGGCGCAGGGGTTGCTCGCCGGTTTGTGGGAGTTTCCGGGAGGTAAGCTGGAATGCGGTGAAACTCCGACGCAGGCCCTGGTCCGTGAGTTGCGGGAGGAGCTTGACGTCGAGGCCGACGACATCGTTCCCTTTATGAGAACGCGTCATTTTTACACCCGTTTTCGGGTCCACTTGCATGTGTTTACCTGTCGTTTCCGGGGCAAGCCGCGGCCGGCGGGGGATCACCGGTGGATTTCCAAGGCCGGATTTAAGGATTATCCGATGCCATCCGGCAGCGCAAAAATTG
>JAGQKV010000014.1 GCA_020429915.1 Candidatus Omnitrophota bacterium
GTTGCACTTCGTTCTTGAACTCGTGGATTCGATATTCGTTCGGATTTCGATATTCGATATTCGAAATTAATACCGCCCCGCTGTTTGAAATTGCAGCTCCCCCTGCCCCAACAGCAAGGGTAAATTAAGGACCGGCTGGACGTTGATGATGACAGGCACCAACCCGTCGATTCGGATATGCTGCAGCTGCGCGTCGGTGAACGGGACGGGCAGGCCGGTGTCGTCGCGCAGGACTTCCACGCGTAGCGCGTCGGGGGTTAGATCGATCCCCCCTTTGGTCTGCGGCTCCCTGCTCTCCACAATGACCGCCTCGTCGGCGCTCTCTGCTAGCGGGATGCGAAAACTCAGCACGGCGCCGGTCTCGCCGGCCGGTAAATCCTCACGATCGGTCAGCAGCAGCCGGTAACCCATCACGCCGCTGCTGAAGTAGGCGACCTTCAATCCCACGCCCTGGCCGCCGAAATATTCCCCCTCTGCCTTGCGGGACGGTCCGTCCTGGCTGACCAGTTCGGGCAGGGTTTTGCCCATCAACCCGGTCCCGTTGTCCAGGACCTTCAGCCATAATGCCCCGTCGCGGACCGCCATCCGGAATCGGATCTCGCCCCGGCGGTAATCATCGCCGAAGCGCTCCATCACCGCGTCTACGGCATTCGCCACCAGATAATTGATGTCTTCGTTGATCGACATGATTTGATCGGCCAGCCGCTCATCGTCGAGCCGATACACAACTCGGTCCACAACTTGGTCGATCCCGCGCACCGCCTTGCCCAAGAGTACGTTGTACTGCTGCAGCCGGGTCGGGTCTTCCGGCAGCAGGTCTTCCTCAGCCAGCCGGAACACGATGTCTATGCCCTCTCCCTTGAGTTCGTCCAGGACGGAAGTGTCGCCGGCCGGGAAGTTCGCTACGACCCAAGCACCGATACGCCGGCGGTCGTCGGCATCGGTCAGGCCCAGCGGCTGATGAAGGACCCCGGCCCGGGTAAACAGCGCGGCGCGTACCGCCGGAGACTTGCGGGCGAGGGCCTCGGACCACTCAAATTCATTCTCCCGGCGCTGGCGGACAAAACCGAGCCGCTGCAGCAAACGGTATTTATCGCGCGTATGCAAATTCACGGCGAGATCGTCGGCGGGCCGGAAACCCTCATTCAGCAGACGCAGCAATTCCCCGGCCAGGGACCAACGAAGTTCCCGCGGGATCTCATACTCCGCGGCCAGCACCGCCTCGTCGCCGTTACCGACCTTGTGGCCGGCGGCGCGCAGCGCCGTGAGAAACTTGGGGAAGAACTTCTGCAGCACATCGGCCACGCTGTAATAATCTTTGGTCTCGAGATACGGCTTGGCGCGGATCATCAGGGCCTTCAAGCCGCCGACTTTATAGAAGTACAGCGTCTGTCCGCCGCGCTGCTGCGGTCCGGGGTTGGGGTCCTCATACGGAATGACCGTCTTGGCGTACAGCTCCACCATCCGGTCCATATCCCCCACGGCGCGCGCCGTGGCGAAACTGCCCAACTCGTCGTCACGGATGGCGTCGAGCATCGCGAACACATGATGCCGCGCGTTGTCCTCTTCGTCCCAGTATCCTTTATCGACCTCCACCGGATCGAGCGCGTCGGGATTGCTGATGTCGATCAGCTCCGGAATCGCAAAGCGCAGCAGGGCCGCCGGGCTGTTGGACTTGCTCTTAAGATAGACACGCTTCTTGCTCATCAGACCGCCGAGCCGGCCGCGTTCCACAAAGAAGGTCACCTGCCCGCCGTTCTCAAAGCGTTCGGTGTCTTCAGGGGCGTAGCCGATGACCCAGGTACGGTACAGGTCGGCCATTTCCCTGATCGCCCCACGCCGGTGCGCGTCGCGAAAACCCGGGACCTGGTACAGGGCGTTAAGGATGTATTTGCGCCCCAACGCGGCGTCGGACCAGTCCATTTTCTCGAGCTCCATCGGCCACAGCGCGTCGGGGTTTTCTTCGTCGATGAGTTTCACGTCGGGAAAGGCCAGCTCGAGCATCAGCCGCGGCGTCCCCTTTTGATTCCTGAAAAAGGAATAGGCGTTGCTCAATAACGTGCCGGCATAGCCGCGGACCTTCCAGAAGGTCGTCTGTCCGCCCTGCCGCTCATCCGCGGCGGGAAAGTCGATGACTTCCTTGCGATACAACCGGGCCATGGTCTTGATGTCGCCGTCGCGGTAGGCCTCCTCGAAACCGTCGATCTCGAACAAGGCCGCACGCAGCATGTTGCGGGTGGTCTCCTGCGAATCCCAGAAACCCGCGGGCAGGTTGAAGGGATACTCGAAGTATTCGGGTTTGGCGGCGCGCCAGGTGCGCGCCTCTTCCAGCGTCATGGCGATGCCGTTTTCGCGGAAGACCCTGCGCACGTGCGCCCGGCCGTACTTCGTCGACCACTCCGCCGCGTTAAAGGCGTAACCGTCCTCGCCGAACATCGCGCCGTCGCCCATCGATTCCAGGACATGCCGGCCGATGCGCTGCTCATTGACGATTGCGCTCTCATCAAAATAAAGCGGTTCGACTCCGTGCCGGATCAACAGAAAATTAATCATCAGCCAACCCACGCGCCGAAAGCCAATGGAATCATCGAGCATATGCAGACTGTGGTCCCGATGAAGGCGCAGAACAGCTTGTACCAGGTCCTCCGGCGTAACGTACCGTGAATTGATCAGCGCGGGAATGTGCTCGCGGCGCGAGTGCATATGTTGGTCGATTTCACCGGGCGAAAACTCCATGACTTCCATCAGTTGCCGGTACCGATCATCCGTCATATCGGCAATCTGTCCGCCCGCGTGTCCGGCAATGATACGGTCATTGAAAAAACGCACCCCATTTTGTACGCGCGCGCGCACGTCCGGATTTATGGTGACACGCACCCGGTCGGGATCTAATGTGATCACCTTTTCGTTTGCCATCACCACCGTGTTAGACGCGTCCCCTTCCTCGCCGAACTGTGCCGAGTCGCTCACCGATTCAAGAATCAGTTTGCTCAGCCGCGGCAGCTCCACCCCTTCGAAGCCGCGCAGGTAGTACGGTTCGACGCCGTGGCGGATCAGGAAGTAATTCAGCATCAGCCACCCCATGCGGCGGAAACCCTTGTTGCCGTCCTGCACGCGCAGACCGAGGTCCATGTAAATCTTGAAGGCCGCGTTGGTGATCTCCTCCGGCTGTTCGTACAACGCGTTGATCTGCGCGAGGATCCCCTCGGGCCGGTCATAAATATGATCGCCGATCTGATCGGTATCAAAACCCATCAGGCCCAGCAACATCGTATAATGCCGTTCGTTCATCTGCGGGATGTCCTGCCCGAGCCGTCCGGCGATGATCTGCCGGTTGAAGTAGCGCACCGCCGCCTGCATATTCGCACGGGTCTCCGGGTTGACCGTATCGCGCACGCGGTTTTCGTCCAGCGTGATCGGACCGGCGGCCAGGACCGCACTGTCCGCCTCCAGGGATACGGCGTCCGCGGTGACCTCTCCGTCAGCAAACCCCTTTTTGCGCAGGTGCAGCACATCCGCGCGTTGGCTGACGGCCTGAAAGTCCGCGCTGAAATTCTGAGGGGCCACGTCGCGGCCGTGATTGAACACCAGCTCCCCGCCCGGTGAAAGCAGTGACGCGAGCTTGCTGAAATACGTGCGGCTCATGCGGAACCGTCCTAGTCCGGAATAGCTGTAGATCAGATCGACCTCGCCCTTGTTCAGGTACGCGTCGATGCGCCCGCCCTTATCGAGGATCATCTCGATCCCGGTGGGCAGTTCCTTCCATTCGGGATAGGCGCGGTCGCTGAGGCCCACCAGCCGCACGTTGGTGATGCCGCGCCGGCGCAATTCGCGGCGCAGCTGGCGCAGCACGCGTCCGCGGCCCGCGCGCCAGTCGACGATCGTGATCGGCCGCTCACCGACGCTATCGTCAAGATGCATCCGACGCAGCGCGTCGAGCTGAGCCACGCGCGCGGCGATATCCATACCGAGCCCGCGCTGCACCTCGGTGAGCGTAATCGCGTTGGGCGGGAACGGGCGACGGTCGCGCTGCAGTTGGGCCAGTCCCACCTCCCCGTCGCGCAGGCGCAGATAGTGCCCGGGCTTCATCTGCGGGATCACGGCAAAGATCTTTTCATTCAGCCGCGTATGAAAGCGCGCGCCGCGTCCGCCGTTCAGGGTCAGGGTCCGCGGCCGGGCGAGCATGCTCTGGTCCGCCCCGTCCACAATGGCCGTGCCGCCCACCGGGTCAAAGGCCGCGGTGACGATGCGCGCTTCACCGGTCATGGCAAAGTCGGCGCCGTTGTCGACGCGCTTGAGCACGCGCGGCGTGGCGCTCAGTCCGAATCCGCCGGAGAAGTATTTGCGCGGGACCGTCTCACCGGTGGCCGGATCGAGGTCCTCGCGGATGTAATCGTAGACGCCCTTCTGAAATGCGGCGAGGTATTGCTGATAGATCTTTTCCTTGATCTCTTTATCTTCCACGTCCACGCCGCTGATTTTATTCTGTCCGGAGTAGATCTGGTTGACGAGACTGCGCTTGATCGCCTGCTTGTACCAGCTGGCGAGGATCAGCGAGTGATAGACCTGCCGCAGCCGCGCGAAGTGTTCGCCTGCATTGACCTCGCGTTCGATCTCGGGGATCAGGACCTCACGCACCATCTCGGCGGTGACGTCGCTGCCCTGCCCGTCGCGGTCGATGCCGAGCCGCTGATTGGTCGCGCCTTCCTTCATACGCACGTATTCTTCCTCAAGCAGGACCTTCAGGCGGGTGCGGACCACGAACGCCGCGTTGTCGCGTTCGTAGACGACGGCCTCCTCGGGCACGATCCACACCTTGTTGAAGGTGTGCAGCGGGATGTCGGTGGTGCCGTAGCGCGCCTGCGCGGTTTTGTAGACGCGGTCCCAGAACGCGCGGCCGGTGGCGTCTTCCGGGTACATCAAAGACGCGGTGAGTTGTTTTAAGAGGTAATCCTGCGCCAGCAGGTCGCGGCCCATCTCGGTGATGCCGAAGGTCTGCGGGATGGTCTGGTCTTTTTCGTAAGGGGATAAGTTGACCCACAGGTCTTCTTCCGGAACCGCGAGCGAGGCGAGGAAATATTTGATCAGCCGTTCGGACTCGGCCGCGACCTCGCTGTCGGTGAGGGCGTTGTCCCCGGTATCGATGAGAAAGTCGAACTCGAACGGTTTGTCGGCCTTGAGCATCACGCCCTTCATCACCGGCGGCGCGAAGGAACGGGTGATCCCCACCCGGGTGCCGGGCGCGGGCATGCCGGGAAGAGCCTGGGCATAGACCGGTGTGACCGGAAACAGACCCGTACCCAGCAGGGAAATGATCATCAATTGTATGAGGATTACCGCCCCCGGACGTCTCCGGAGGGTGCTTTTAATAGTTATCATAATGATAATATTAAGTTGCGATGGGGTTATTAATTATAGCACGTATCGGTGGTATTACAATCAGGAGGCGGGAGTCGCATCGGGCTGTAAACTTATCTTTTTCAGCACCTTATGTATCTGGTAGGATCGATCTTGCAATACAGCCCGGTTTATGGGGATGATGGGTTGGAATTTCGAATATCGAATATCGAATTTCGAAGGAAGCCCGAATCACCGAATCCTCGAAGTTTCGAAACGGCTGGACATCCAGCGCCCCTGCCCCATACCAGCGTTTCGAATATTTGGTGATTTGAAAATTCGATATTCCTTCGACGATTCGAAGATTCGGATTTCGAAATTAATACCACCTCTACTTTTCCAAATAAAAATCAATGAGGGGTGATCCTGCCGTACAGCCCGGATTAAGGCGCTGGTGGATTGGAATTTCGAATATCGAATATCGAAATCCGAAGGAAGCCCGAATCACCGAATTCTCGAAACGACTGGACATCCGGCGCCCACCTCATCCCACCGTTTCGAATATTTGGTGATTTGAAAATTCGATATTCCTTCGAGGATTCGAAGATTCGGATTTCGAAATTAATACCACCTCTACTTTTCCAAATAAAAGTCTATCGTCGTCACCACCCGTACCATCTTTTCGATCTTACGCGTATCCCCGTATTCCTCCCCCGCGTCACGGATATTAAACCCACCCTGCCGGGCACTGCGGATCCCTCCGACCTTGACCCCGGCGTTGGCGGCGAATTCGTTGGCGGCGAGACGCGCGTTTTTGGTGGCTTCGCGCAGCATCTCGGGTTTGATTTCATTAAGACGGGTGAAGCGGTAAACGGGCTGGCCGCTGAGGATGTTGTGGCCGTCGGCGATCAGCCGGCTCATCTTTGCGCGCGCGGCGCCGACCAGCCGGACCTTATCGGTGCTCACGCTGACCGAGCCGGAGATGGTGTGGTCCTGGTCGGTGACGATCTGTTCGTTGTTGCGGAATTCGCGGAAACTATAGGAAAGCGCGTCGGTGGCGATCTCGTTGTCGGTAAAGCCGCTGGCCTTTAAGAGATCGATGATGACCTGCTGGGTGCCTTCGGCCTGGGTATAAAGGTTGGGCACGTCGGCGCGGGTGCGGCCGGTGGCCGAGAACGACACCCTCCATTCCGCCCTGTCCGCCTGCACCTCCCGCTCGGCCAGCCCCTTGGCCTCGGCGGTATTGAGCGCCACCTTCGCGTTATACATCGTCTGCCCGATAAAATACCCCCCGATCGAGATCCCGACCGCGAGGGACAGACCCAACAGAAAAAGACCGAGAAAATTCGATTTGGAAACGTTCATAGGACCTCCTGAGGTAAAGTTTTAGCGGAAATCCCTTAGGGGAGCTGGGTAAGGGTTAGCATTATAGCACGAAAACTGGGCAGGGGTAGCGGGTGAAGTAATACGAGGTGAATATTGACGGCGATCTGTAGCTCTAAGGGGATGGTAGACCTGCCCATATCGAGTAATGCGAGCAAATTCTTGTTTCAAGAAATATAAATTTCTACTATACTGTGGTAAGCTATGTCAACTCATATCATAAAGTTGCGCAATTTCTCGCCAAGGAGAAACTTTCCGAAAGCCTCACGAAACAAGCGTGGAGAATCCAACTTTGTCTTATCTTTTCAAAAGGTATATCTAGATTCTAGAAAAGGTTTAGGTGCACGGGAATTTCCACTATCTGGCTACGGTATAGCGGACCTAGTTTGGCTATCATATGGCAATCTAGAAAAACACGGCCGTGCTAGCGCTTTTTCATATGAAAAAGTGCTACAACGCATTACAAAGAAGAACTTAGCTGCCTTTGAATTTAAACTCTCAGATTGGAAACGAGCATTTATGCAGGCATATAGGTATAGTTACTTTGCAGATCAATCTATAGTTGTAATGCCCATCGAGAATATAAAACCTGCCAAGACAAACCTCATGCAGTTCCAAAGAAATCAAATAGGACTCTGGGCTTTTGATGTATCAAAAGAAAAGATTGTTAAAATATTTACTCCGGAATATTCTTCGGCAAGAAACTTGTTGGCCAAACAAAAAGCAATAGACATACTATTGCGACAATTTTATTTCAGCAGACGAGCAAAATAACTTTATTCCCTCCAAAAGTGGTTCTAGATGTTCATCATTTGACTTAGAATCAAGTGTCACACCCGTCAATTCTATTTTTTTATAGGCTATGCTAGCATCTTTAATAATCTTTTGAAGTCTAAGCAATGATTTCTTAATATCCTTTGCGCTAACTTTATTCAACAAAAATCCTAAGGCCTCCCATGATTGTAAGACCTCCTTATTTCTCTCCGGCTCCGAACCTCTATTAATATCGTAGATATCATCTGTCTCTAGATCATTCATTACCCCTGGTAAAATCTCTCTCAACGAATTTAATTCGTAGAAGGTAATCCGGTTCAGTAATATACAACTTAAATACCTTTGAATTGGTAACCTTCCTCCCCCCTTACTCTTCATAAATCTGCCTAGCGAAAACACTCTTAAATTTGTCCACCATCCAGTGGAACCCGCAGCCCCCCCCACGGAGCAAAGTAATGGAGTAAGCAAATCGCTGTAACCGTTAATTACTTCAAATCCATTAACACTTAATGAATAGTTTAATAACATCCAGGCCGCAATAACATCTGCATTATAAATATCTGATCTAGCGTCAGAGCTTCGAGATTGAACAATTATGTAGTATCCATCTGGCGGATCGTCCAACATGGTTATATCATTCAGAAACTCATTTATTTCCTGGATATTCATGAGAGCATCGCGTGCGATTGCCAAGGTGGCATAAATTGGCGTCTTCACTTTAAACTTCTTGGCAACAGATCCCGTTTGCCTAATAAAATTCTTAGCAATCACCGCCTCTATCGAATTGAGTGAGTTGGGTATAAGAATGTTTGGAGCTATGATGCCAGTCAAATTTAGTTTTCTCTGAAATGCAATACTTGAGCTTAAAACTCGCTCTATACTCCTCTCTCGTTCCAAATGACTACGTTGTGCACATGAGAAATAAGTTGCATAGTCCTTAATTAAGTTTCCCAATCGCGCGGCATCTGACTTAATAAGTGCAGCATAATATTGCGGATCAAGCAATTGATCTACATTGTCAAAGTTTGAGTCTACATATTTTATTTTTTGTTTTAGATTCGCCAGTGATATATCTTTTGGACTATAAATGACGCCATCCAATAAACTCTGTTCCAAGCCCAGATTTATTTTCTCTCCCGTTTGAGCGCCATGCTGTGCATATATTTTCACTTTTTACCCCCCATGCGTTTCAGCACCATATCAATATTGGCAGGCCTCAGTGCAGGCGTTTTTTTTAAATATTGATCAATCGTCTCACAGAATTCAATGGATAAGTCGGGTCTGGCCTTACTAAGAGATTGCGGATTCTTATTCATCGCTCGGATGGTTGGTGTTAGAGCATCCGAAATGTTCTCGATTATAGGATGCTTCCCTGCCGCGTATTCATATATTGTTAGTGCTGCAGAATATAAATCGGACCGATAATCTAATTTATCCCGGAAATCTGAAGAAATTAGCATTTCGGGTGCTATGTATTTGAGCGTCGCGGGGGGCAATCTTCCGCTGGCATTCACGGTAAGATTTGTGCCTTCTGTTACAAAGGCTATACCTAAATCAAGCAATACAAATGGCCTTTCAGCCTGCGCTGTTTTTATAATATTTTGCGGTTTAATATCTCGATGGACAGCCTTAAATTTGCTCCATAATACTTTCACAATTGAAAATAAACATCTAAGTAATTCCTTAAGCTCATTTTCTGCGGGTTTGTGGTTTGGTCGCTTAATCACCTCAGAAAGATTCTTACCGTCTATAAATTCTTCACTGTATATTACATATGATATTCCTTTAACTTGAACCGCTCGAGGTTTCACTTGTCCTAACTTTACTAAATATGGAGATAAGTTCTTTTGTAGTAATTTTACCTCCCGATCAATCCGACCCAATAGCTCACTCCTAAGCAAGTCACCATCATCGACATCCATAAAGTCTTTATCCGATGGTATTTCGACAATTTTGAGTGCCTCTGTAGCCGTACCAACCGAAACTTTAAATACCTCTTTCTGTCCCCCCTTACACAAATATTCAATGCTTTTAAACTGTGGAAACAACCTGCTAATTTCCTCTGACGTTAACATATAGTAACTCCCTCAAAAGCCACTCTTCATTATAATAAGTGAGTGAATAGTATTTTTATTCCACGATTGTTTATCTTACAACATCTTAGATCGTAATTCCAGATCCGATAAGTCCTCATAATGGCGCTGCGGTAATAACAGCGATGATAGGTAAGGAGCTCCCATGCCAAATATTCTATAACCTTGAATCTAGATACTGCCTTAAGTCCATCGCCAAATATTCCACCTCTCCGAACAATCGCCGATATCTGACGTGCACATCCGAGTTCGTTGGACTTCGATCTACCACAGTAATTTTCGGTCTTTGATAATTTCTGGCCAATCCACGAACCAACAAACATCTTATTGTCACATCGGCGTCTGGAAGCGAATAGCCCACAAATACAACCTCCGTGGCCTTGGAAAGCGCTCTTTCTGATTTTTCCCAAATACTCTTCAAGATTCTATTATTGTATGATTTGAAATATGTAGGCGTAACAAGTAAATCTCTATAGAATTCGGTGCAATATGGGTTCTGACAATGGACCATTTGTTCATGTTTCATGAAAAAAATGACACCTTTCTGCCAAGTAGTTAAATCTATTTCATCGCAGCGTGGACAATATAGCCAATTTAGAGAACCATGAATCTTATACAAGGGCACAATGGTATTTTGTTGTACACAAGGAACCTGATTGTTCTTTTCGAACTTATGCACAAACTCAGTGGATCCAATAGTCTCAGGCTCAGAAATTAGCTCGCCGGCGGATCTAATCTTAAACCCGTAATCAATACTTCTTTTAAGTCTACGGATATTGTTATCAATCGAAATATCATAGTTGGTTGACACTATAACTGATTTGTTCTTTATAGCCAAATTACATAGATCTCTTCCGCAGTGCAATGAACTCTCACCTCGCAAACTTTCTTCTAGGAGTTGTGAAATTAGAGATACCAGAGCTCCTTTTACATTCTGAAACTCTTCATGCCCGTAACTACTGTGAACAATATTCTGTTGACTTAGACTAAAATCCACAAATGCTAATACATCCTCTAATCTAGGTAGGGCATCTGAGAAATTGAAGAATGTTTGAAGGAAATCCCTTACCATACACGTCTTGTTCAGCACTTCTCTACCCTGCAATTGTAGTGCCTGCACCAACAAATCATCTCCTAACGGCGCTTGCGAATAGTCTGCTCTCGTTGCTCCCGCACCAATAAAATATAGTTTCATGCTAAACTTTCCCAGGAATTCCTTAAATAATAGGTGTCAACGTCTTAAAAGGGATTACTCGTCACTCTTGGTTGTCTATTACGTACTTAGAAATTCGGATTGAGATCCCAAGCTCACCGGCCAGCGACAGGAGTCGGGCCGGAATGACTTCACTCTGCGCGGGCAGTTCACGGTTAACCGTTCCGAAGTCGAGCTCCAACATCGCTTCGGGTGCCGAGTCCAACAACAGCTTGAGACGTTTCAATTCCTCCCGATTATTCTGGAGAAACACAATCGCCTCCTCTTTTTGACGTTCGAACTCTTCAAAGTCTGCTGTGCTGACCTCGATATTGAGCCCTGAATTTTCGTTAAGCTTCTCTGATCCGGGCCCCTTCGGCTCGCCGCGTCTGTACGTACAAATTATCTTAAGCGTCGTGGTCGCCGCAAAATCTTCCGGATTCCACTCGGCCGCGCTTGCTCGCATCACACAGGACATACTGTTTCTCCAAAAGAATACTAAAAATACTAGGGGTCACTGGACTTGCCCTAACAGGGCGCTGCCCCCTGTTTTTACCGCCCCGTCTCTCTCAAATGCCCTTCTATGACCTCAACCGCGTTCGGCGAGAGGCCGTCTTTTTCCAGCGCGCGGCGAAAATATCCGGCGGCCTCCTCCATCTTGCCTTCCTTGTATAGCAGATAGCCGTAGGTGTCTAAGATATGCGGATTCTCAGGCTCCTTTTCCAAGGCCTCTTCGGCCAGCGGTCGGGCCTTGACGGGGTCGTCCTTTTTCTCGAGCAGAAAGTAGGCGTAGCAATTGAGCAGATGCGGGTTGTCCGGTCTTCCCTTGTATTGGAGCTCGTAGTATTTCGCCGTTTTGTCCGGGTCGTTCAGTTGATCTTCGTATATATAGACGAGCGCCGCCGCCACATCATGCTGCCGCCGGGAAAACATGCCGCAGGATTCGGCACAAACATGCGGGACCGCCTCTTCCAGATAACGGGCGGCCAACTGATAATCCTGGTCATGAAAATAAATGGCACCGAGCGTCAAAAACCGGCCGGCCGGATCCTCCACCAACTCTTCCGCTTCCTCGCGCTCGAGCAGATCACGGGCGGCCGCATAGTCCCGAGAATACAGGGCCTCCTCAACCTGAAACCAGAAGTATTCCGCGCGTTGTTCTTGATACGTATCATCATCCACAGCCTCCGGATCGGGCTCCGGGACGCGCTCCAGGATTCCCCCGTATTCAGCGGTCATCGCGGTTAACATCGAGTCCGCATTTCCCTGATCGCGATGCTCAAACCGATCATAGTTGTCCCGTAACAGCTGAATCAGTCGATCATCATGTTTGGTGACGATTTGGTCGACCTGCCGATAAAATTGGACTTTCTTCCGGCTGAAAGGCCGTCCGTATATCTGGAAAAAGAAAAAATCCAGGTGCCTGGCCGACACAATATTGCGTAAATGGGACAGTCCGATATGCTCCAGGTTACCATTCGGTTGTGATTCAAGAATAACCTGCAGCTCTTCGACCTCCCGGTCAAAGTCGGCCTCCAAATCCGCTAATCCGTCATATTTGGAAATATTCAGAATAGCGTGCGCCCGCGGGAGCGCGAGAATCGTGACTGCTGCCGTTAGGATGAGTAAACGGAACAGATTTTTCAGACTCTTCGATATGTTCATAGTATTAATCTCAATCCTTCTCCTTCACCACCGGTTTGCGAAATCGGACGTCGTAGTCGAAGTACAGATAGCCGCCGGGGACGTCGGCGTCTTTGGCGATCCTCAGGACCCAGCAGTAGTCGTAGTGGTATTTGTCGAAGGCCACTCCGTCGTAGCAGGAGAACAGGCCGGTCACCAGCCGGCGCAGCTCGGGGCCGCCGCCGGCGTGTTCGCTGACCTCCACCTCGAGATACATGCTGATCGAACGCCGGGTCATGCGTTGCATCCGGTCAAGGTCCCAGGCATACCCGCACTCGAGCAGGTCCTTGGGTTCGAAGGTTTCGACGCTGAGAACCGGCAGTACATGGTCCGGCCAGTCCCATGTATAGTACCCGTCGCCGGGCGGTGCGAAGTCGAAGTCCATCAGCATCCCCTGCAACGGGACCAACTCCGCCTCAAAGAACGCCAACCCCACAGTCTTCGCCCCAATCCCGCGACTTTCCCATTCTTCGTCCTGCATGGTTTCATTAAATGTCATCCAGAAGATTCCGTTCCTCTTCCTCCAACAAATCTGACTTCAGCACTTCCTGAAAGAAGATATCAATCAGAGGTTTTTCGTTAACAAATTTCTCACGGTGCAACTGAAGATCTTTGAAACATCCCCGGATAGTCGGTGAGGGTTGATTATAGATTCTTCTGAAAATCAAATTAAAGAACAGGCCGCCATAGCCTCTTCCCATGATAATTTTCCACGCCGGGGTTTGTCTAATATCACTGTCGGCAACTCTGTAGAGGGTTTCCAGTATCGGCTGATATCTCCGGCCATGGTCATGCAAAATATATTTCAACTTTCCACCCCAGCCCGACACAATCCTCCAAATAATATCACATTCCGCGGCTAGGGTTGGTTCCAGTGAGGTATCTTTGAAATATTTCCGGTAGGCCTCGTCCAAAATAAATCCACAACGGACAATGCCATGGTTGGTATACCCTCTCAAAAACTGATGACTGTATTTGCGAATTCGGTTCCACCGTTTGATTGGATCGGAAATAATATCGCATTTACTTTCAAGAAAGGCGTCGTCGATATCACGGTCACTTTGGAAATAATAATGGCAAACCTTAAGAGCCGCCGTGCCGAATACCGGCGTAATTTCAGCCAAATACTCCATAAGGAGCCTTTTATCAACACCGTACGTTCCGATATAGCCCGACAACTCTTTGCGACGAATAAAGCTCAGCTTTTCCGTAGTAAAATCGTATTCGGTCCAACAGTTCAGTTCTTCGTCGTTCCAGACTTCCAAAAGCAATTTCGGAAAGGCGATGAGGACGGGATAACCGTACACCTCAACATCATTATCTTCCCATCCCTTTATTTGGGCCTTGGTGCCGTGGGACTCCCGCCAATCTTCTGTTTCAAAGGTCACATGTTTACCGTTAAGCTCATACGCCGTCCCCTCACGAACATAATTCGGAAGTCCCTCAAAGCACTTAATTTCGCGTGGCGGAAGCTCCTCTAGTCCGAAAGTATTGGTTACTTTACTCAATTGGCATCCCCAAAATAGCCAAATAAATAGTATCAGAACCCCGCAATTACATATTTTATAACATGATAAATCATAATTCGATTCCCCAGAGTTCGCCAAACTTCCGCTAAGGAACTATCACTTAAACTATAGCGATGACTTACTTTGGGGAGTTCTGATACCAATAATTAAATCAAAAGTTATGAAATGATAATATACTTTTTCTTATTATCAGTTAGCTGCTCAAGTAATAATTACGCAAACTCTTTAGTTCCATTAATTTCGGAATAAATCCAGGTATTCCGTCAAGGCAAACAGACGATTCCGCGAATAGCCGGTGACTTCTTTCAGAATACCAAGCCGGGCCAGGTCCGCCACTAGACGATTGGCGGCCGGATAGCCGACCGACAAGTGTGAAGCCACTTGGTTTATCGACAGAATCGGACGTGAGAACATATGCGATATGCAGGCCCGCGCCGATTTTGCTTTCTTTCCCAGCTCCATGACCTTTCCATCATATCGGGCCCGCAAGTTCACAATCGACTGCAGCGTTTGTTTGGCATCAATTGCCGTCTCAATCACGCCGGTAAGAAAAAACTTAATCCACTGATCCAGATCCCCGCTTTCCCTGACCATGGTCAACGAGTCGTAGTATGCTCCTTTATTCTTTTCAAAAAACTCGGACAGGTACAACGTGGGCTTGGAACTGAATCCCTTTTCAACCAACTGCAACGTGATCTGCAATCGGCCGATACGGCCGTTTCCATCGAGGAAAGGGTGAATCGTCTCGAATTGATAATGACTCATCGCGACCTTAATCAGGTGAGGTATCGGTAATTCACGGTTATGCCAGAATTTCTCCAGATCCGATAACAAATCCGGCAGCTCCTCATGATGCGGGGGGATGAAAAAAGCATTCTTAAGATTTGATCCGCCGATCCAATTCTGACTTCGCCGGATCTCTCCCGGAAACTTGTCACGTCCACGCACACCGGATAATAAAATCTTATGCGTCTCGCGGATCAAACGCATCGACAATGGTAATTTCTCCAATTCCGCAATGGCAAAGTTCATCGCCTTTATGTAATTCTGAACTTCCGTCCAATCATCGCGCTTTTCCGGGGTTACTTCCGCCTCCGGAAGAACTGCCTCATCAATACCTGTTCGCGTCCCTTCAATTCTGCTAGAAATTGTCGCCTCCTTAGCCACATACATCATGATGAAAAAATCAACATCCGGGACTAATTTGGAATAAGCATTTAGCTCTCCTAGATGCCTAACGGCCTCCTCCAGCATCAAGATAATTTCAGGATCCTGCCACTCATAGATCTTATTTACGAAGCTCGGCGAAAAGCTCTTGTATTCAAGTTGTTGCTTATAAACTCCTGATTTAAACATAAAGCAATGTGATAATATGATTTACGAAATTTCTAGATAAGCCTGTTAATGATAATATAACATATTTTGCTATCACTTTCAACTCTAAATGATAACAATATTCCGCCTCTATGTGTGGATTTACTGTGAGAAGAGAACAGCCCCCTTCAGGGGGACAGGTCTTCTCACCGGCTTTCACCGCCCACACATGGAGTTCGTTTATACCTACTCTGTCTCCCCAAAACTAATCTCAATGCCGGGAGATTTCAGGTTGGCCTCAAAGTGCATGCCTCCTTGAACCAAGGAGATGCCGTTACCCAATTCGTTATCGTAGATATCGAAAGCCGCCAGCGCGGTCCAACCGTCGTTGTGGCGTTCCAGTTTGACTTCCTTATTGTTGTCCTCATCAATCATGAACCGCACCCGCCCGTCTTCATCCCTGACACGGACGCTATGGGGTGTCCTCCGGACATCCAGTCCGTACTCCCGGTTAAGGTATTTGCGGGCCGTCCTTGTCACCGCCATATTGTTCGCACAGGCACGGGACAATACGGGCAGCAGAAAAAATATCAGGACAACCCCGGTAACTACCGGCAGGAACCTCTTCCAGAACGGGATTCGCGTAGCATCGAGGCGCACCTCGGTCTTGGCCAGCCGGTCACCCAGACGGCGTTTAGTCTTGCTAAAAGCGATTATCAGCATCTCCACCGGCCATAGTCCCAGTGTCAGCATGCGGATAAAGGCTTGTTGCCAGCCGATCTTCCTTCCGGACTTATTGTCGACGACCTTCACGCCCGCCACATAACGGCCGAGGGTGTTGGGAAGGAACGCCGGACCACAGAACAAATAGGTAAACATCAGCAACTGCATCCCGACCATGATCGTCATCATCACCGGTAACATGAGGTCCAAGGGAAAGATCAATCCAGGAAGCATGATCAACAGCAGGCCGGTGCCTGTCACAATGGGAAGATCAACTCCCCAGGCCAGCGCCCTGCGCATCAGTCCGGCGTGCTTTGGTACGGGGTGTTGAGTTTTCGAAAATACTTCGGAAGGTTTTTCGGATTCCATGATTTTATTTTTTATTCTTCAAATACCTTGAGACCTTCGTCTTCACCCCGTAGGTCTTCAGAAACTCGCCCACGTCTTCCATACATTCTTCTCCCTGACAATGCACATATTCGACGCTGTATTTACGGCCTTCTTTTACATCCGAATCCATTTTCTCACGCAATGATCTCGGAATAATCTTCTCACAGTCAAATCCCTCAGGACAGGGCACCTTATAAAACAAGGTCTCCACCTGCCCGGTCTGCATATTCATAATACCGCGCGGGACATATTTTAACGAAGGGCTAGCGGCATCGGCTATCCTCCTCTTTGCGGCTTCCTGTCCATAGAAATAGAGCCCTGCGTAGCCGATGGCCAGGGTCAGAATGACCTTGATGATTATGTCCCTATAGTTCATCTTCAACTCAATTTCCCTCTCCGCCATTTACCTTGTATCCCGTTCACGAGTCGGGGGCTCACATATAATAGGGATCACTGGACTTGCCCCAATAGGACACTGCCCCCCCTTATTATTTATTAGCTATCCGCAGTAGTCTTCAAAAACACACTTGGCGATCGTTACTTTATCCGGATCACTCAGCTCTAATGTAATATCGGTCATCTTAAGGTCGTACCATTCATCGGGAAACTCGCTCAATCCCTTATCGCGGAGCCAATCTTTGACTGCGGCTTGAATTTTCTCCGTCTCAGCATCCGGATGCTTGTCGTGAACACGACTGCTTCCTGGTGAATATTTTGTCCAGAACGTTGAGAAGTAATCAACTATGCAGCTGATTTGTATTGTTAATTCCCATCTATGATATTCATTTCTTGTCTCGTCAAGCACTCTATATGTGTTGCAGAAACCATAGTCGAAATTTGTCATATTCAGTGTCTTATAGGGTTTGGCAACGGCTGCAATATCCTCTTCGAATCGATTCCCCTCCCAACCCAACAACCATCCGTTTGGCGGCCCACTTTTAAAGGAGGCCCTGATTTGACTCTTGCACTTCTCTAATTGATCTTGATTCATAATCTTGGGCAAGTCCACAATGCCTTGTTCTTTGTTTTGCAGGCGCTGCTCTCTGTTTTTAGGGAAACATTTTCGAACCATAATCCCCATACCACTTTTCATATTCCCTGCGTGTATCTTCTTTATAGCCGGAAATTATGGTTTCTCTTAAGATTTCGTCGGCGTAGAAGGCTTCGAATATCTCGGTATGAACAATATTGAGGACCTCTTGATCCTTAAGTTGGACAAGTAACTCCACGACGTTAAAACACCTGTCGATCGTATTCTGTGCCGCGGCACCCTGACCCTGTCTGATACTCGCCTTAAACATCCGTATAACGTACACTGCGAAGGCACCAACCAATAAATAAGGCTGTTCAAGATCTTCTTCTGAAAAGAAAAGGGGACAGTCCCCTTCCGGGGGACAGGTCTTTTCTCCTGGCATTATTGGCTATGCCGCGTCCTTCAGCAGCTTTTTGCGCTTCCCGGTAAAGTGCCACCAGGGGCGCGGGGGGCCGCCGTTCATGAAGTCGACGGCGGCCAGGAAGGTGTCGGCCATACACGGATCGTGCCGCGCGCCGGTGACCTGGTTGAGACGGTGGTACAATTCCAGCCCGTCCTGCCCGGCCAATTGCTCCGGCGCGGTAATCCCCAACAACCGTAAATCCTCAGCCACCGCCCGCCCCACATTCGGAATCTGCTCCAGCTCAACCGCTTCTTTGTTTGTCTTTGCTTTTTTCATTTTCAAAAGGGGACAGTCCCTTTCCGGGGGACAGGTCGCCGTGCTTGCGTCCCCCGGAACCGATCTTCTTCATAATTTTGGGAATCGGAGTTTCCCCCGCGCATAGCGCGCCCGCGGCCGATTTGGTATTATGTCCCCGGATTTTCGCGAATTTTCTGCTATAGTAGTGCACAAACATCCGAACCGGAGTAACCGCAATGACCGACAAATCTTCCTCAACCGGCACAGCCGGACTCCCCGACCGCGATGCCTCCACGCGCAATGATCTTTGGAAGGTCTATATTTGGACCTGCGTCGTCATGTCCGCGATGTCTTATCCATATATCACCGGTCTGCGGCCGTTCGATTTTTGGGACATGGCCGTATCGGTCTGGGCCTACTCCGGACTCTATCTCTTCATCTGGAAACGGCCGGTCAAGAAACCAGCACTGTGGAAGGCCTGCCTGCCGGTGTTCGTGGCAACCGTAGTGCTCTCCAACCTGGTGTTCCCCGTACCTGATGCCGAAGGCGACCGGTGGATCAATGCTGGCCTGACCTTGGTCTTCTTTGTCCCGGCGCTAATAGCGTTGTACGCTATCGGTTTCCGGTGTCGCGGCACCGGATCCTCCGCCTAACGTTTCAAGAAATTCGGCGGTTAATGTTTGAGACCGGTTCAGCAACTCATCATGACGTTCCGTCAGCCGTTCAAACTCCTGCGCCGCGACTTCGTCATTGAAATGCGGTCCATCCTCCGCCGCCACCCACGGCTTCTTCTCCAGTATATCCAGGATAGACAGAACCGTTTCTCCCCACTTCTGTTCGTTATCGAAAAGAACTTTCACAATATCTCCCCGTCCTTGGAGATTGGACTCCATTTCGGAAAGGATGTTAACGGCATTTTTCTGTTTATCGGCCAAGGGACCGAGGCGTTCACGCAGGATTGTGGTTTGGTTGAGAAAGAGGTTCCGAAATTCTTCATTCTTTTTGAGATATTCCCCAATCACCTGCCGCTGGTATTCGAACTCGGCCGGATTATTGAGCAGTGAATAATCGAGAATACGCACATCAAAAGCGGAATCGTGCATACGTCCCCATTCCCCGGCTACGTCGCCCAATTCATTCATATACTGATTCACAATGGTGTAGACATCCTTGGCGGACCCCGTACTCTGACGGGCCACGTCGGCAACATAATCTTTGCTCAGATCACGCATCTTGTCGTATGCCTCTGTGTATTCCTGCAATTCAGCCGGATTCTGCGGAGGCGTCGTAGTTAACCGGTTCTGAATTGCCCTTATCTCCTCCCCTTTCTCATAAGTTTTCTTCTTTTCTGCGTACGACCCCATTTGACCGTAAATGGAGCAGATGATCAGGATGTTAAAGACCGTCGTGGTCACGCCCTGTCGCCGGCCCGTGAACCGCCACACCAGGTATGCCGCGCACGTTATCACCAGAATAAAAGTCGCCGCGACGGATGCCTCCATCTGAATTTCCGTGGCATCCGAACGGAGGATCAACAATAAAACATACGGCCCCACCGCGACCAATACATAAAGCACCGTCAGAATCCAGTTGGATCGTGAAAGGCGGAATTGGGACTGGGGCGGTTTCTTCATAAAGGTATCCATATAAGGGGAAAAACAAAGCCGCCGCGCTTGCCTCCCCCCAGCCGCAAGCCGGCTTATCCATCATATCTCTATTCGCGAAATACCGCAACTTGCGGTGTCTTGCGGTCAGGCTGGCGGGTATTGTGTTGTGGTGTATGCGTGGCTGGCCCGTTGCTTCATGGTGATAAATCCTCGCAATACCACCCACTCAACCCCGCATAGACGCATATACCCTGCGTGCCGGAGGCATCTGTTTCTAGCGGAGAGCGTTTAGCGGCTAGCGGCGAGTGTTCAGGTCGCTCTTGTCCGGGATTAGTCAAAAGCGACCAGTCTGTCGAGGGTCTACTTTGATTCCACTACGCACTATACGCTACGCCCTTTCTAGTCCCTAGCCGCCAACCGCTCACCGCTGAACCTCAGTGCGTTATTACAAACTCATTCTCTCCCCGAAAATACCGCTCATCCTCCCAGTAAATACTGTCCGTCGCCGGGTTGAAGACGGCGTCGATGCTGGCCAGGAACGGCACGCCTTCCTTGATATTGAGCAGGTACACAAAGCGGTACACCAGCGTGCCGTCGATTTTCTTCTGAACGGGAAAGGCATACAGGAAGCCGGCGTTCTTCATCTGCGGGCTTTCCTTCAACCGCGTGCCCGGGGCGCGGAAGCGGACCGTGGTGTGGTCAAGATTGGTATACAGCACCGCCTTGTTGTCGCGGAACAGGTGATTGAAATACACAGGCGTGTCGCGCGGGTACTTGGTCAGCTCGAGGTCGGTCCACAACGTGATCTTGCCCTCCTCCACCTTCAGGCTCTTCAGCCGCAGATAACGCGTGTCGAGCGGGTTCATCGCGCGGAAGCGGTTGCCGGCCGGCGGGCGCAGCCGGTTCTCGAACTGCTCGTAGTCCTTATTCAGCACCGGCCCCAGCAGCGACGACAGCACCGTCATCGCGACCGTCACAAAGATAAACGCGCGCACCGCGGCCTTGGCCACCGTATAAAAACGCCACCAGCGGTACAGAAAGAACTTTTTCCCGCGCACGCCGCTCTCGTCATTGACCGGGACCTTCAGCTGTTCAAAGGCGGCCAGCCACGCGGCGTAATCTTCGGAAAGGAAATTGACCTGGCGCTCGCGTTTACGTTTGGGGTCCGTGAAACGGATCCCGATCCCCCACGGCGGATAAAGGAACATCGGTACGTCGCGCACTTCCTTGATGTCCGCCAGCGGCACCCGGCGGACGCTGAACAAGTTGGTGCGGACCAGCAGCTGTTCGGTGTTGAGTTCCAGATAAAGCGATTTGCGCAGCCATCCCTTGAAACGGAAGTTCCCCGACGTCATCTCCCAATGCAGGATGCGGCGGCCGGCCTTGAAGGTGTCGGACAGGCGGCGGTATTCCTGGGCGAGGACCAGCGAGGTCATCATCGCGAACCAGGTGTCGTACATGTGGACGATGGTGAAGTAGTGGCTGAGGGCGTCGGAGATACCGATGTTGTTGACGTTGCCATGCGTCCAGATCGCGAAGCGGTAGTACTGAATGCCGGCGCAGGCCAGCGAGGCCAGCCACGCCCACGGCACCGGCGAGAAGCGCGTCTCGGGACGCCCCTCATCGAGCGCAGCGCGCGGCCGGGACAGGTACACGGCCAGGGAGATAAACATCAGCGCCAAGATTCCGTTGAGCACCGTCCGTGTCAGGTGCCCGTGACGGCCTTCGTAGATAAACCGGAAGATCGTCCAGAAAAAGTTCTCCATGCCGATCAGGAGGTAGATCCAGGCGATGAGCTTGATGACGGGGGTTGGTTTCATGAGGCGAATACTGACAATTGGTTTTGGTTAGGCACAAGGGTGATGTTTTCAGGATGCGCTTGAAGTGATGAGTGATGAGTGCTGGTCGTATCTCGCTAATAGCGGCATGCATCTTGGATCATCACTCACCACACATCACTCATCACCCTTCCTACTCCAGCGCCCCCAGGGCGCTTTCAAGCAAGCCTTCCGCCGCCTCCTGCAGCCGATTCGCCTCCCGCAGGCGGCGGCTCACGGCGCCGGCGCCGATGAGGCTGCTGTCGTCGGTGCGCATGGCGCTGATAAATTCACGCAGCGCCGCGGCGCGCAGCCGGGCGTATTCGGTCAGACCGTGGAGCGGTTGATGGTACAGGCTGCGCCGCGGCAGGCGCACGGCCCGTCCTTCCTCATACAGGCTGTCCCAGACCGCCAGGCATTCCTCCTCCAGCCGCGCGGCGCCCTCCGCGGCCAAGACGCGGTGATCGACCAGTCCCGCGGCGATCTCCATCTGGGCGTCCTGGGCTGCGGTCATCTCGCTCATGAAGCGTGCCACAAAGCGCGCGTAACCTGCATATTCCTGCCGCGGGGTCGCATACACCAATAGCCCGAAGACCACGACCGCGGCGACCAGAGTCACACCCAGGCGACCGGCGAGCGCCTTCTTGCGCACGGTGATATCGAGCGGCATCGCCGCCAAGTATCCGAGCAGTGTCCCGCCGAGCAGTCCGCCGATGTGCGCGGCGTTATCGATCCCGGCCACGGTAAAGCCGAAGACCACGTTGTACCCCACAAAAGCGAGGCTGCTGTTGCGCAGTTCCTTAAAGACGGTGACGGGTATCGCCCGGCGCTGGCGTAGCGAGAACCCGAGCAGGGCACCATACAACCCGAAGATCGCCCCCGAGGCCCCGGCGGAGACCACCTCAGGATGATACACCATCGACGCCAGACTCCCGCAGACGCCAGCGGCGAGGTAGATCACCGCGAACAGGGCGTTGCCGAACATCCGTTCGACCACACGGCCCACCCCGTTGAGGACCCACATATTCAGAAACAGATGGATCAGTCCGATGTGCATGAACGTGTTCGACACCAACCGCCACCATTCGCCGCTGAGCGTGGCCGGCCCGAAGTTCCCGCCCCAATGGATCAGGTCGTCGATGCGGGGCTGCGTCAAATGCACGCCCTGGACGGTCATCATCACAAAGTAGGCGATGCACAGCACGAGAAAGGCCGGGGTCACGAACGCGCGCGGGGTGACCTTAAAGAGTGACTGGGCAAAGCTGCTGCGGTCAAGCGCCATTTTCGTGACTTCCGGTGAGAGATGACGCGGCAGGGCCTTAAAAAGCTGTTCGGCCTCGGCGCGCGTGCGGCAGCGGATGCTGCCGATGTACAGCGGCGCGCCGGCACGTTCGCCGCCCGGCGGGTAGAGGCAAAACATGATCTGCCGCGCGCGGATGCCGACATTGGCAAACTGGGCGCGGTGAAAGGTCAGGGTCTCTTGGGCGGTCGCGGTGGGCGCGCGGTCGGTTTTTGAAGTGAACGTAACCGTCTCCCCGTCGATACGCACCGTCCCCGGCCCGTCCAGGGGAAACGGCTTTCCCTTAATATACCCGGACCCGCCGCGGCCGAGGATGACTTCCATGTCGATTGTGTTGTTTGAGGATTGATTGTCCATAGCGGAAGCGCGCCGGATTGGGATGGGGCGCGTAGGTTGATTTTATATGTTGTGCTGGGGGATTGCCAGGGAATTATTGTATGGATAGGGCTGAATAGTGATTGGTGATTAGTGCTTTGGGATTTGGTATTTTGACCGTTGTGCCATTGTGGTGGTGGCCAATTGAACGGTTTACACCAACAATATCCGCATCTTGCATGCGACCTGAAGGTAAACTGTTCAAATCCCCAATTCCTAATCACCAATCACAAATAACCGCTTAGCTGACGATCTTCCTATTTGGTGTTTTGACCGTTGTGCCATTGTGGGGGGGCCAATTGAACGCTTTGCACCAACAATATCCGCTTCTTGCATGCGACCTGAAGGAAAACTGTTCAAATCCCCAATCCCTAATCACCAATCACAAATAACCGCTTAGCTGACGATCTTCCGATGCGGAAACGGTATCTCCACCCCCTCCGCCTCAAAGCGCGCTTTGATGCTTTCATAGAGGTCGCAGCCGAGCTGGAACGCGGAGGGCTGGTCCACGGTCCACACCCACGCGCGCAGGGTGACGGACGAGTCGGCGAAACCGATCAGCCGCGTCATCACCACCGGGTCGTTGTTCGCCTTCTGTTCATCGTCCCGGTTGTCGATGGTCAGCGGATGCTTCTCCGCCTCCTCGCGCATGATCTGCTTGGCCTTCTGCACGTCCGATCCGTAGCTGATGCCCATGTCGATCAGTTTGCAGATCTTTTCCTCGATGAGATTGGCGTTTTCGACCAGCTCGGTGCTGATCACAGAATTGGGGATCACCACGCGCTTGTTTTCGAAGGTGCGGATGATGGTGTGGCGCAGCGTGATGTCCTCCACCACGCCGGTGATGTCCTTGCCCATCATCTTCACCCGGTCGCCGATGCGGAAGGGTTTAAAGATCGTGATGAAGATCCCGCTGACGATATTGGCAAACGAGTGCTGCGCGGCGAAACCGATGATGAGGGCGAGCACTCCGGACCCGGCGAACAGCGAGATCGACACGCTGCGCAGCGGCGGGATCAACGAAACCGCTAGCCCTGTTCCGAGGATATAGATCAGCGCCGTCAGCAGGTGCTTCAGGAACGAGTATTGCGAGGCCTTGATCCGGTTGCCGTCGGCATCGGTCTCCAGGATGCGGACGAATATTTTACGCATGTAGTGGGCCACGACGACTGTGGCGCACAAGATGACAACGGCCAGGGAGCTGTACGTCAGGACACTGACGACCGGGTCCCGCAGGTCGGAAAAACTGCTCATGGATCTTTCTCCTTCTGTGTGAGTGAATGATGACCATTCTTTCACTAAAATGCGTTGCTGTCATCCTTTTTCTCCCTGCCCCGCTCAATTACTCCGTCCCGCCTTCGCTCAATTGCTTCGTCCCACCTTCGCTCATTCCAGTGTACAAATGGATCCGACCCTCGTCCCAAGTCGCTACTCCATTGAGCCACGCGAGGCTGCGCGCCTCTCATCGTCTGATCACTCCTAAAAAAGAAAACGGGCCCTTCCGCCGTCTACGGAAGAGCCCGTTTTCCCTCAATGTTTGATATCCGGAGGTTAACAATCAAACGCCTCCTCAATCAACGCCCCTGTGTCCGGCAGGGACGGCAAACATGGCTCGGGCAAAGAAAAACCCGAGGGTTTCAACAAAAGAAACGTCTCGGGCATCGGTGTCCCGGTTGCACATTCACAACGCCTTTGCCATGAATACTTTTACACTTTAATAAAACCGGTGGGGGGTGTCAATGGCATTCGTGATTATCTTCACGTTTATTTCCATGGGATGTTACTTATGTATTCGCAATTATTTGTGATTAGTGATTGGGGATTAGGGATTTGAAATATTCATCCGCGTATTTCAAACTGTGGTGCACGGGTTTGATATCTTGACCTGGCATTAAGTCCGCATTACAGTCAATATCCAAATCCCTAATCCCCAATCACTAATCACCAAATACTATTTCCTTATCTGAAACCCCTTCACCGTTCTCCCCATCCCGTCCTGCCATTTTTTACGGATCATCAGATTTTTTTCGACGGTCGCTTGGCCAAAGAGTCCGGCATTGCCGCGGTGTCCGAGATTACGCATGGTGTAATTCGCCGAAGTCATTGTCGTTCGTGCCATAGGTCATGCTCCTTTCGATCATGGAAGGCTTCGGGCCCTCCTTGGACCGTCCGGGGGCACCGGACGGTCGTGGTTGACAGGCCACCGCGCAGGGATGCGGCGGGGATTCATAAAATAGAAAAGCCCAGTGGCCGCTCGGCCGCTGGGCATCGGTGTCCAGATAAGAAATAGGGAGTCATGACCCGCCTTCGCTCAAATGCTCCGGCATACTGCGTGTGCCTCCGCGTTTGAGCTACGTCGGGTTCATTTCGGACGTCCATTTACGTCGCTGCGCTCCGTAAATGATGTCCTCAATGAAAAAACCCGAAGGCTCAGGGTGAGCTTTCGGGCGTCAATGTCTCCGTCGTCCCGACGTCCTCGCCGGGAACATAATAAATATAATCGATATCGGGGGCAGCGTCAATACTCATTCGGTTTACGGGGTACTCATTTCGTGCATACAAGTGATAAGTAAATCCGAAATCCGAATAGCTGAATTCAACCCCTAAGTGCAACACCTGCAGATTTAAAGACTTCCGCAGGAGTTTTAAAGCCGAGACATTTTCTCGGCCGATTGTTGAGCCAACGCTCAATGGATCGGATTTCGTTCT
>JAGQKV010000015.1 GCA_020429915.1 Candidatus Omnitrophota bacterium
GCGGGGCGATGATCTACCTGACGATGTCCGAATTGATCCCCGACGCGCTGGAGGAAGGCGGCCGGAGTCTCACCGCCTGGGGCGTTATGATCGGACTGTGCGTAATGCTGCTCATCACCACGCTGCTGGACCTGCTTCCCATCCACGTCTGATGTCCCTGGAACAATTACAAGCCGAACTGCGCGCCCAGGCCAATCCCGACAAGGTCGATGTTTACAAACGTTTTTTCAAGACCGGACCGGGGGAATACGGCGAAGGGGATCTCTTTTTGGGAGTGAACGTCCCGGCCCAGCGGCGACTGGCCGGGAAGTACCGCGATCTGAACTGGCTGGATACGATCCGCCTGTTGAAGTCCCCCTATCACGAGGAACGTCTGACCGCGCTGCTGATCATGATCCATCAATTCGAACGCGGCGATGTCCTTACGCGCGGGCGAGTATACCGGTTTTATCTGAACAACACCAGATACATCAACAACTGGGACCTCGTGGACACGTCGGCCCACAAGATCTGTGGTCCTTACCTCATGGACAAGGACCGCACCTTTCTTGATAATCTGGCGCG
The DNA here is from genome assembly GCA_020429915.1 of Candidatus Omnitrophota bacterium. Lineage (GTDB taxonomy): Bacteria > Omnitrophota > Gorgyraeia > Zapsychrales > Zapsychraceae > JAGOSC01. Next base: position 565 of record JAGQKV010000015.1, read on the forward strand.
CAGCCGCGACCTGTGGAAGCGGCGGATCAGCATCATCACCACGTATTACTTCATCAAACACGATCAGTTCGATGATACGCTGCGCATCGCGAAAATTCTGTTACACGACAAACATGACTTGATTCACAAAGCGACGGGCTGGATGTTGCGGGAGGTCGGTAACCGCAACCAGTCTGTGGAAGAAGAATTTCTCGATACGCACGCCGCCGAAATGCCGCGCACCATGCTGCGCTACGCCGTGGAGAAATTCCCGCCGGGGTTGCGGAAGAAATACATGACTATGAAGTAATTTTATTTCCGCGGCAGGGATTTGGCGAAGGCTACGCCGAGGGCGGTCCATTTTTTGAGCTGCGCGGCGGTCTTAGTCCCGTCGGGGGAAACGAACACAAAGCCCTTCATCGGGCGGCCGGTGAAGTCCATGGGACGGGCGTGTTTGGCCTTAAGGGCCTGTTCGTATTCGGCGGGGCCGCAGCGAACCATCAAATCATCACCGGCGATCCCGACGCACATATTGCCGTGGACCATAAAGCAAATCCCCCCGAACATCTTCTTTTCCATCACCCCGCGTTCCCCTGATAGTAAGGACCGCACGCGGGTGGAAAGCTTTTCATCGTAGGCCATAATATTTTTATACTTTCTGGGTGAAATACAACACCCCGAACAGTCGGTGCTCGTCCGTCCAGGCTTCGTCGATTTTAAATCCGGCTTCGGCGGCCAGCGCGGCGAAATCGGCGATGCTGTATTTATGGGAGTTCTCGGTGTGAATGGTTTCCCCCACCGCAAAGCGGAACTCGCGGTCGCGAACATGCACCGTTTGCTCCCGCAGACTGACCAAATGCATCTCGATACGGTGCTTGCTTTTGTTGTACTTCGCGCGGTGAGCGAATTGATCGATCTCAAAGTCGCCGCCCAGCTCGTCGTTAATCCGTACCAGCACCTGCTTGTTGAAGCGCGCGGTCAAACCGGCATTATCATTGTAGGCCCGTTCCAGGATATCCACGTCCTTTTTCAAATCGATGCCGATCAACAGTCCGTCACCGGTTTCGAGAAAACTGTGCATCGCCTTGAGCATCCGCAACGCCTCCGCATCGGTAAAATTGCCGATCGTGGATCCGGGGAAATACACGACCCTTTTGCGAAACGGAAAATCGATCTCGGGCAGGTGCAGTTCGCGGGTGAAGTCCGCGAACAGGGCGTGAACCTTGAGTTCAGGGTAGTCCCGCTTCAGGTCGAGCACCGCTTCTTTGAGATGATCGTCGGAAATATCGATGGGAATAAACCCGGCCAGATGATCGCAGTGTTCCAGCAACAGACGGACCTTCTCGCCGTTACCGCTGCCGTACTCGATCAGCAGGCATTCCTCTCCCAACCGGCAAACGATGGGCTGAATGTTATCGCGCATGATGTCCAGTTCGGTCCGGGTGGGATAGTATTCCGGAGTTTCACAAATCTTGGTGAACAGCTCCGATCCGGTCTCATCGTAAAAATATTTGCTCGGTAAGGATTTCTGCCCGCGGGACAGGCCTGCGCAGACATCGCGGAAGAAGACATCCTGCTCGGGTTTGATATTCTTGAAACTGATTTCCGTCATAACTCCAATCCATCGTCGGCCAACCGGATGCCCATAAACTGCCAGCGCTGGTCCGGGTAGAAAAAATTGCGGTAAGTCGGCCGGATGTGCGACTGCGATGTGGCGCACGATCCGCCGCGCAACACCTTTTGATTGCACATAAATTTGCCGTTGTACTCTCCGACCGCACCGGCCGCGGGCCGGTAACCGGGATACCCCACATACGGTGAAGACGTCCACTCCCACACATCACCGTAGGCTTGCGAGCTTTCCGGGCTGCAGGCGTCGAGCGCGACCGGGTGGAAATAGCGGCGGTCCACAAAATTCCCAGCAATTTCCTCGTTGCGAAAGGCGACCTCCCACTCTTCTTCGCTAGGCAGGCGTTTGCCTTTCCAGCGCGCGAACGCGTCCGCCTCGTAAAAGCTGACATGGCATACCGGCACGTATGGATTTACCTTCACGTAACCGTTCAGGGTAAAATAATGCCAGTCATTGCCTTCCAAATCCCAGTACAACGGGGCCCGCCACTGCTGCTGTCGCACGGCGCTCCAACCGTCCGACAACCATAACTCGGGACGTTCATATCCGCCGTCGGTGATAAACTCGATATACTCGCCGTTGGTGATCAGCCGGGAACCGATCTGAAACGCGGGCACGATCTTGTCGTGACGCGGGAATTCATTGTCATAACCGAATCCGTTACCGTCATGGCCGATGGCCTGAACCGATTCGGGAAAGCGCGTGTAGCGCAATGGCGGGGTACTTTGCGCATAGAGAATGGCGCAGTTCCAGTAAACGGGGTGCAGCGGGCTGCAGGCGAAGACGTGCTTCAAGTCGGTAATCATCAGTTCTTGATGCTGCTGTTCATGATGCAGGCCGAGTTCGATCAGGGCACTGATCTCATCGGCCGCCGCCGGATCCGGATCTTCCAGGAGCGCTTGCATCCGCTCATTGACGGCATGACGATATTCAAAGACCTCCGCGACCGTCGGCCGGGACAACTGCCCGCGATTTGCCCGACAGTGCCGGTCGCCGACGGCATTATAGTAAGAATTGAATATGTAAGAATAGCGCGGATGATAATCGCGATAGCCGGCAATGAATTTCTTGAGCAGAAAAGTCTCGAAGAACCACGTGGTGTGCGCCAGGTGCCATTTGGCCGGACTCACATCCGGCATGGTTTGAACGACAAAATCTTCAGCCGCTAAATGTTTGCAAAGTTCTTCGGATAACCGGCGGACCGCCATGAAGCGCTCACGCATGGTCGGCAGTTGTGTCTCTACGCTCATAAAGATTACCTCACGCTATCGATTAATCAACTTTGTGCGGTACGGCAGGATCCCGGCCCGTGACGCTACTGGACCGAGACGATCTTGACATCAAACTGTAGGGTCTTGCCCGCCAGCGGATGATTGAAATTCAATACGACGGTGTTTTCCTTTACTTCCCAGACGATCGCGGGTACCGCCCCGCCGTCCGGATTTCTGATCTCGATGATCATTCCCGGCTCAGGGGTAAAATCGGCGGGGAACTTGGACTTTTCGACCTCGCGGTAGGCCTCTTCGTTGATCTCACCGTAGGCGTCTTTCGCGGCAACGATGACCGTCCGCTCGTCCCCGGCTATCATGCCGGCCAACTTTTTCTCCAGACCAGGAATGATGGCGCCGGCGCCGTGTTCGTATTCCAACGGTTCTTTCCCTTCGGAACTTTCCACGACCTGGCCGTCGATGGTGAGTTTGTAATCGAACTTTACCGTCCGACCGTCTTCAATCTTGATTTCCTGGGCTTGAACAAGGGTGGGATAGGTACTGCCGGTAAAGGCCAGCAGGGCCAGACAAACGGGCAACACAAAACGCATGGATTACTCCTCACTGACGGGATTGGCGACGGCAGCCGCAGCTTCCGACGTCTGCAATTCATTCAACCTGGTGACGGCGGTCGCCTTCAGGCCCTTGGCCGCCTTTTCCGCTTGGTACTCGACTGTTTCGCCATCGTTAAGGAATCTGAATCCGTCGCCCTGAATGGTGGTGTAGTGGACGAAAACGTCCTCGCCGGCGTCCGTGGTGATAAATCCGTAGCCCTTCTTGCGATGAAACCATTTGACAATGCCTTTGGCCATGGTGCGTCCTCCTTATTGAGGTTTTTGGGGTTGGGATATTGCCTATGGCCTAACCAGCGGAGGGATCAGCTACATGTCAATTCTCTCCAGCAGCCTTATCACAATACACCTTGGCCAAAGGATTGTCAAATTTAAGTCAGCAGCGAGGAGGACTTACCACGCCTTTTGCCAGCCGACGGTAAATTCCAGATCCGAAATCAGCTGCGGACCGTTCACATCGACATCGATCGGAAAACCGACTTCAAGGGCGAGCCGGTGACCGTGCAGCCAATTGTCTCCGGTTCCGATCAAATTAAGTCCGAAAAGGGCATCGAGTTGACGTCCCGCTTGTCGTGTGGGATCGGCCGTCTGCACCATGTTCGGATTGAGGTCCGGATCGGCGCCGTCGATATCTCCCCAATACTTTTTACGCAGTCGAAATGAGCCGGATACCCAGTCCGCGGGTTCATAAGCAATCCAGGTACTTGCCTCGTACCGGTTGCCCAGCGTATAATCACGGTCGTTCTCGCCCAAACGCTGCACCGCCGTGAACTGCGTTCCCCAGCTCAACCGTTCATGCTGACCGGTGTAGGTTATGCCGGGATGCAGATCGTAGGTCCCCGAGCCGAGCTGCATGGGATACGGCAACAGCTGGTTCGGCCCCATGGGCGTGCGGTCCCGCTCATCGATGGACCCGCTCGGGAAACTGACCCCGAAATTCAGATGGACGCGCTGCGTTTCGTCTTGATAGACCGAAAAAAGTCCGGACAGCTTGATATCACCGATACCCGAAGAACTGGTGCTGAACATCCCGCCCATCCGTGTGCGATGGTCCATATCCTTCTCGACGTACGGAATCATCAGCATAATTGTGATATCATCAGTCAAACCGTACATACCGCCGACCATATGCATGTCCATGGTCATGCTGAGCGGAGCCACCATAAACTCGCTCAGGACCCGACTGGTGTCGACCTCGTCTTCGCCAACATAGGTTTCATCCATGTCCATCCGCATGTAGCGGTAGGAGACCATCCACTCCCCCTGCTTGTGCAAGTGATCCCCCATGACACCGATCGGGGCATGATCATTGGCCGTGCTGTGGGCCGCGGCCGTGGAAACGGACGTGATGACAAAAACAAAACCGATTAAGTTGCATACAGTCTTTCGGATCAAACTATGCATAAAACACTCCTCTACTGAGTATTGAAAAGTAATTTGAAATGGTTACGGAAGGGATATCAGACCGGTTTGGGGACCGGTTCGGGAAGCTCTTGCTGGGGATCGGGATAAAAAGTAGGCGCGGGTGCGATAAATCGGCCGGTTTTTAGAGCAGGGGTTGCGGTCAGAACGAGGACGGTTTCCATCGTTCCTCCGAACGACGGAAAGTCCAACCCCGGTTCTCCCCGGCCGCCGGGCCGCTTGAAGGTTAACCCGCCGTCTTTGGCTCCGTGCTGATGATGGCGGTGGGTACACATACAAACCAGGCGCCGGCCGTTACAGATCTTTCCTTCCTGGTCCGCCCGGATAAACGCGCCCAGGGGAATGATCCAGGCGCAAAAACTGATCAAGGCCAGTAACAAGGCACCACTTCGGATGTAGGGTATTGTTTGCATTTTAATACAAGACGGATTAACGAAGAAGGCGATTATAGGTAAACCGGCGGGAATTGTAAAGATCTTTCTGAGCGGGGTCGCGCTATTGACCGCCGCGTTCTTCTTTGAGCATCTGAATACTGCGCTCGCGCTTGTCCTTCGGACGGTACAACAATTTCCACGGATTCATTTTTAAATCATAGGTAAACTGATCAAGATTGACCGCCGCGGAGCGCATCCGGGACATGGTATCGTCGATATTCTCTTCGTTGACCGTGATCCGTTCATCCAGATTGGCGGTAATCGATCGGAGACTCGCCATGCTGGCGTCGACATTGACCACGATGCGGTCGATGGCCTCTTTGTTTTTGGTGAGCCGTTCATTGAGATTGACCGAAATCTCCCGAATCTCCTTGGCGATCTCCTGCCCGTCCAGCAGCAGGGTATCCATGTCCGCCGGATCACGGCCGTAGATCACGGAGCCGGGCTCAAGATAGCCGTTACCAGATCCCGTTACGGCCAGACCGACGTACTTCTCCCCCAGAAATCCCATGTTCTTCACATACGCGCGGGTGCCTTTGGTCAACCGCGCGCTTTGCTCCAGCCAGACGGTCAGCTGCAGCATCGTCCCGCCCGGCTGCTCCACGATATCAATCGCCTCCACCTTGCCGACCTCCAGCCCGTTGAGCATGACCGGCGCGTTCAGACTCACCCCGTCGATATTCTTAAAGAGGACTTTCACCGTGTACCCTTCCTTCACGAACCGGAAATCGCCGGACTTAACGGTGAGATAGGCCAACAGTCCGATCACCACGGCGATCATCATCCCGATCTTGGCGTTATTGGATATTTTCATCAGTTCCCCCCCGCTGGTAAACGGTGTCTAAGTGATTTGAATCGGCCCCTCGATGTTGCCATGTATGAATTGCTGAACGATCTCGTTCTTGGACCGCTTGATCTGCTCCGGGGTGCCCACTTCCAGGATCCGTCCCTGATAGATCATGGCCGCGCGGTCGGCGATGCGCCAGATGCTTTCCATGTTGTGGGTCACCACGACCGATGTCAAATTCAGTTTCTTGGTAAGATCCAGGATCAGCTGGTCCACTACGTGGCAGACCACCGGGTCCAATCCCGCGGTCGGCTCGTCGTAGAAAACCACTTCCGGGTCCATGGCGATGGCCCGCGCCAGACCGACGCGTTTTTTCATCCCCCCCGACAATTCGCTCGGGTACAGATTCTCAAATCCCTTCAGGCCTACGAGATTCAGCTTCATCTTGGAAATGATCCCGATAATCTTGTCGTTGAGTTTGGTGTGTTCCTGCAGCGGCAGGGCCACGTTTTCCTGCACCGTGAGAAAGTCGAGCAGGGCCGCGGACTGAAAGCTCATGCCGAAACGGCGTTTGATGTCCTCGGCCTCCTCGCCCTTGACCGCATTGATTTCCTTGTCCCCGAAATAAACCTCGCCCTTTTCCGGAGTGATCCCGCCGGTCATGATTCGCAGCAATGTGGACTTGCCGCTGCCCGACCCGCCCATGATCACAAAGGTCTCGCCGACATGGATGTCCAGGGTGACATTGTCGAGCACGGTGCGGGTGCCGAAGACCTTGGTGATGTTGCGTACCGATATCGCGGGTTTGGCCTTGACCATGCTATATCTCCGAAAAATAAAAGATGCCGGTGACGACCGCGTCGGCCAGGATGATCAGGATAAAACTCGTCACCACACTGACGGTGGTGGCCTGCCCCACTCCCACCGCGCCGCCGCGGGTGCGCAACCCCTGATAAGCGCCGACCATGCTGATGATGACGGCAAAGACAAACGGTTTGGTTAATCCGGTGTAAATATCCTTGAGTGTCAAGAAATCAAATGAGGTCTGCATGTACAGCGCCGGGTTGATATTCAGGCTGTAAACACCGATAACATAGCCGCCCATAATCCCGGCCACGTCGCCGATGACGGTCAAACACGGCAGCATGACCAGTAACGCCAGGAATTTGGGGACCACCAGAAAACGCACCGGGCTGATGGCCATCGTTTGGATGGCCTCGATCTGTTCGTTGACCTTCATGGAACCGATTTCGGCCGTGATGGCCGCCCCGATCCGTCCGGCGATGACCAGGGCGGTGAGGACCGGTCCGAGCTCGCGGCAGATACTGATGCTGGTGAGGCTGGCCACGTAGATCTTCGCCCCCATCTTGGACAATTGGTAGGAGGATTGCATCGCGAGGACCACGCCGGTGAAAAAGGTGACAAAGATCACGATAATGATCGAATTCACCCCCATGAACACCATCTGCCGGCTGACCGCGGATCCGTTCACCGGTTTGCCGCGAAAAGGCCCGACGACAATCCAGTAAAGGGTGTCGATCAGCAGTTTGAGAAAATCGCGCGTGACCGCGAAGTAATATGTTACGGGCCGGCCGAGATTTTCGAAGATCCTAAGAATCATGTTTCACGTCGGACTGCAGGTTGGCGGAGCAGACCACCGAGATTGTCCGCAGCAACTCCTGGGTATTGATCGGTTTGGTGAGGTAGGCGTCCGCGCCCATCTGCATCCCGATCTCGATGTCCTCAAGTTCGTCGCGGGCGGTGACCATAACAATCTTGATGTCCCGGCATTCCTCTTCGTTCTTGATCAACTGACAAAAATTGAAGCCGTTGATCAGCGGCATCATGACATCCAGGATGATCAGATCCGGCTTGTTGTCCATGGCCAGTTGCAGTCCGCGGTCCGCCCGGTCCGCGCGGGACACGGCGTACCCCTCCCTTTCGAGGACGCGCGCCAGCAAGGCCACCTCGACCGGTTCGTCATCGACAATCAACACTCGCGTTTGGCTCGTCTTGGCGTTCATAAACTCCTGATTATTCCGGCGGTTCCCGGTCAATCTCGGTATGGATGATCTGCATGTGAATATCGTACAGGACCGAGAGATAGGCGACAAAAAAGAAGGCCACGCCCAGGATCTTGAATATTTCCTGAAACAGACTCAACGGATAGGTGTCCTCGAAAAAGTAGTCGGAGATAATCATACATCCGAAAAACATCGAGGCCACCAAAAACATGAACACGAAATTGCCGTACTGGAGGACTTGTTTGCGGTACCGGCAGATGGTGACGGCCCCGATCACGCCGAAGGCGGCCAGGACCCATTCGTCGAAAGGATGTCCGCTCTCCCGCCCGCCGAACAAACGGAGGACGCCGCTCCCGATCCCCTCATGGATTATAAAGTATTCATCCAGACAAAGATAGAAAAAACCCAGCGCAGAAAACAGCCAGAAGTTCCAGCTTTCATAACCGTCGACAATCTTGTGATGGAGAAAATTGACCAGGGCCGCGATCAGCGACGTCCCGGCCAGGAGCAGCGCGGAAAAGAAGGTAAAGAACTCGTGCTCCTGAAAATAATGCATCGGGTCATAGTGATTAAGACCCGCGGTGGTGGCCCACAAAAAAAGCCCGACGCTGACACCCAGCGCCGTCAAAATAAGTTGATGCGATGCCTTGATGAAACCCCTCCCGATTCCGTCGTTTGTATTCCATGAGAATTATAACAAATACGGATCAAATCAGAAGGAAAATGGCAATTATTATGGCTAAAACAGGACCGTGCGCGAATTCAGGATCGCAGCCCCGTCCCCTTGCCCAGAAAATAGAAAATAACGGCGGTGAAGATGGCCGCAAAGAGGATGAGGATCAGGAAACTGAGCAGGATATTGACATCCGAGAAACCGTAAAAACCGTAGCGGAAGCCGTTGATCATATAAAGGATCGGATTGACCCGCGAGATTGTCCGCCAGACACCCGGCAGCAGGCTGATCGAGTAAAAAACACCGCCCAAATAAGTCAGCGGCGTCAGGATAAAGGTCGGAACGATGGATATGTCGTCGAACTTCTTGGCCAGGATCCCGTTGATCAAACCGCCCAACGCGAAAACCACGGCGGTCAGCACGATAAAGACCATGATGTAGCCGAAGTGATGAATCACCGGCCGGGTAAAAAACACCGAGACGGCAAAGACCAGCAGACCACACAGGATCCCCCGTAAGGCGCCGCTGAAGGCATACCCCCCGACAATCACCCAGTTCGGCGCCGGCGACACCAGCAGTTCTTCCACACTGCGCTGGAACTTGGAGCTGAAAAACGAGCCGGCCACGTTGACGTAGGAATTGTTAATCACCGACATCATCACCAGCCCCGGCACGATAAACGCCATGTAGCTGACGCCGTTGATGTCGCTGATCTGAGATCCGATGAACTTGCCGAAGATCAGAAAATACAACGACTGGGTGATGATCGGCGGAAAAAGCGTCTGTGGCCAGATCCGTAAAAACCGCACCACCTCTTTGCGGAAGAGCGTGTACATCGCGACCATGTTCTGTTGATGGGTACTGCGGGTCATTTAAGCAGCTCCAGAAATAATTTCTCCATACGGTTGCCTTGCGGACGGAAATCCCGGATAGACATCCCGGTCGACTGACTGACTTTATTCAGCAAGGCTGCGATATCGGTCCCTTTGGACAACTCCATGGTGAATGTGTTGTCATCGACGCGCTGCGCGTTGATGTCGGCCAGCGGACCGATGTCGGTGACCCGGTCCACGTGGACGACGTATGTCTCCTTCTCGAGAATGCCCACCAGATTGCGCACCGAATCATTAGTAATAATCTTACCGTCCTTGATCATCGCGGCGTTGCGGCACATCTGCTCAACTTCTTCCAGATAATGTGTCGTCAACAGAACGGTGAGTCCGTTACGATTCAGATCGCGCAGATAATCCCACATGCTGTAACGTAACTCAACGTCCACCCCGGCGGTGGGTTCGTCCAGGATCAGCAGCCGCGGGCGGGTGATCAGGGCACGTGCGATCATCAAACGCCGCTTCATCCCGCCGGACAGATTGCGGGACGGCTGGGATTTCTTTTCCCACAACTCCAGACGCTTCAGGAGCTGTTCGCATTCGGAGGCGGCCTCCGCACGCGGGATGCCGAAGTAGCCGGCCTCTGTCAGGACGATGTCTTCGACCTTTTCGAATTGATTGAAGTTCATCTCCTGCGGCACAACCCCGATCATGCGTTTGGCCGCGTTGTGCTCGTGGTCGATGTCGTGTCCGAACACGCTGGCCTGTCCGCCGGTCTTGTTGACCAGCCCGGTGAGGATCCCGATGATCGTGGTCTTCCCCGCGCCGTTGGCGCCGAGCAACGCGAAGAAATCTCCGGCCTCGACCTGAAGATCGATCCCTTTGAGGGCCTCGGTGCCGTTGGCATACGTCTTGACCAGATTGGAAATGGAAATGGCTTGGTTCATAAGATTGGGATTATATCACAAATCGCCGCCGCAAACCGGAATTCGTCAAGGCGACGGGAAAATCACTTTAAAACACTGAATCGGGGAAACTCCTGCGGACGGATCACGGCCAGGGTGTCTTCGGGAAATTCCTGCCAGTCATTCGGCTCGGCATCGGGGACCGTTGACGATACGACGGTCATGCGGCTTTGCGGATCGAAACGGTAAAACAGCGTGTTCCCCTTACGGAAGATCCACACCGTCTCACCGTCGCTCATGAAGAAATTGAGATACCGGTTTTCGTCCTCGATCTTCGCATAGAGTTTGTTGATCGCCGCCCGGATGCCTTGTTCGACGTCGTCATCATATTCTTTGACCGACTTCATAATCAGCAAGAAATACAGTTCCGAATCGATCCACGATTCAGGCGGATTCTGGTTACATACCGCCGGCGGATGCCGGGCCAGAAAATCCTCACCGATCAGATCGATCAGTATCTGTTTGCGCATGCCCCCGTTATGTCCGAACAACCATTTGCGGCCGTTGTAGGTGATACGGAACGGATGCGGGTTCGGCACTCCCTCCACGCAACCGGAAGACGCCCTCCTCAGGTGGCCCATCACGATCTCCGGTTCGAGGACGGCGATGTAACGCACGGCTTCGTCATACTCCTCGTTGAAGCTGGCGGCCTCGTCCCCGCGAATCACCACTTCGTCGCCCCGATCGTAAAATCCGACCGACCAGCCGTCCGGATAGATCTCTCCAAGATTCTTCAGCGAGTTTTTCGCGGTGATCAACTGATCTACAATGAATTCGCGGTCGAGGTCCGCTCCCACCGCCACCCAAAAACGGCAGGCGGAGGCGGCCGGCGCGATCATGAGCAACGCGATGATAAACAGGACCTGAATAAATTTCATTGGGAAATGTAAGAGGATTTGTACTGGCCGGCACGCTCCCGGCGTTCTTTTTCGGCCTGGCGTTTGGCCTTTTCCGTACGCCGGGTCCGGCGTTGCGCCTTGCGGCGGCGGAGAATGTTTCCTTTTTCCCGGGCACTCTTGCCGAGTGTGGCAAACCAGTCGGTGACTTTGTTCCACGACGTCACCCGGTTGACATCCGTTTTTTCCGCCCCATAGCCGGCGGGGGAACCGAGCAACAGCGTCACGGTCACGAATAGCACGGGCAGCCGCCTACTCGCGCGCATCAATCCCTCCGCGGCCGTGCGGCATGCGCTTTTTATCCACCGTTTCCATGATCTGACGCTGCTGGCTGCGCATCTGTTTTTGAATCCGCTTCTGCTGCTTTTGGTGGGCCTTAAACACCCGCCGTTCCTGACGGCTCTTGCGACGTTCCAACAGGATACGCCGCTTTTCGGTATCATCTTTGCCCACGGTGGCAAACCAGTCGCCGATCTTGTTCATGGTCGTAACACGGTTGGGATCCTTGGCCGCGTCGGCCGGAACGGTGGAGCAGGTTAACAGCAGGACCACGCCGCACAGTCCGGTGAATAGCCTTTTCCTCATTTCGTCTCCTACTCGTAGTACTCGATGGTAGTGTGTTCTTTCGGGTCGAACTTCATCGACTTCATCCCCCAGTTCAGCACCTGCCCGGTGTCCTGATCAATCACCACGTGGAACGGGACCACCGGAAAGATCCCCAGGAAGGTATGACGCTTGTCCTTGAAGAGCAATGTCCATGTCCGCCGCAGCTCCAACCCCGTTTGGTCCTTGGGCAGGACGGCGTAAACGCGCGGTTGGCCGTTGCGGTACCATGTCGAGCGTCGCTCGGTCCGGTAGGGATCCAAGCTCACCAGACGGTCATACAGGCTTTGATTCAGAATGAATTCCTGTGCGAGCAGAATGGCCTCGACGCGGTCGACACCGTCATCGGTGCGCACATCTTCCGCCAATTCCTTGATCGTGGCGTGATCCAGAACGGGAGTACAACCGCCCAACAGCGCGGCACAGGCTAAAGTTAAGATCAGTCGCTTCATATGGGAAGGTCGTTGCGGATCACCGGTACCCGACAGGTTAACGGCAATGTCCCGCGCAATACGGATGATAGCCGACGCCGATTCCGAAATGCGGACGGTAAAACCCTTGCGAGATGTACAAATCCCGGGACCGTTCCGTGGTGTATTCCAGACGAATTCTGTCGGCTTCGTTTTTTAACTCCAGATACTTTTCCATGCTGATGTCCCCGGCGGTCAGCGCCTCGCGCAGTTCGGTCAACCGCGCGTCATGCCAGGCCCGCGAACCGACACCGGTGTAGGCACTCACGCAACCCGTCACCACCGATACAATCAGTAAGATCTGCAATATTCGCATGCGGGACACTCCTTGAGGGGTTCAGTCGAGGACTTACTGCGATTCTATCACAAATAAAACTTTATCGGCGTGATATTTTGGCGGAAATGGCAGGCGATTCGGCGGAAACCGCGTCGGGGTCGGGACTGATCACGGAGCCCGGATCACTCCCCAGCAGGAGCGGCAGGCTGTTCACCGGGGAGACATTGAGGATGACAGGAACAAAACCATCCACGCTCATATCCTTAAGCAAGGACGGATTGACCGAAAAGTGCAATTCGTCCGCATCGCCCCGGGTCTCCAACTGTAAATTGGCGGGATTCAAATCGATCCCCCCCACCGCATCGGCGTCGGACACAGCCTGTTCCGCCGATGGCGCGGCGGTGACCATCACGGCATGGTCGCGCAGCGTGCGTTCGAAGACGGTTTGAAACTTCATCGTGCCGTTAAAGACTTTATTGATGTCGGTTCCCGAATTCTCGATCAGGACCCGGTGCGCGAACGTGCCGAGGGACGTCCAGCTTTCATGCCGCGCCTTGATTTCGAGTTGGCCCGCCCACTCGACGCCTTTGGCCTCGATCCGGGCGCGGCGACGGTCCTCCGCGGCCCGCAGATGAACGAACAGCAGATTGTCTTTCTTGCGCCACTCCTCGGGCACCGGTTTCTCCACGGTCTCGACAATAATAATCCCGGTGTGGCCGTCAAAGTTATTCGCCCATGCCTCCTCCAGGTGGTCTTCGGCGCGCCAGGCATTGTAACGGTGGATCGTCTTGGACCCGTTTTTGCGCCGCAACGGATCCAGCCGGTAGCCGAACTCCTCCAGGGCTCCGACAATCAGGTCTTTAGTCACCGTCTTGCCCGCTCCGTGTCGTCCGTGCAGGACGAGTACCAGCGGTTCATCCGCGCGTTTCCGGCGGACGGCATTGCCGAGCCAACCGGCGATCTGAAGGATTCCCTGGCTGAACGGCTGTTCCTCCTCGGCGAGCGTCGCGTAATCGGTGACGTTATAATCCCGTTTGAGATGCCCGTACTCATCCCGGCGAATAAAGGTGGTCATGACGATCGCAGTCCCTTGTTTGACCGGCGGGCGGCGAAAACGTCTTTCGCCCAGCTCGACCGCGGGCTTGCGATAATGCAGGGATTCCCAGTAGCGGGCGTCGCTGGTATCCGTCCCGTTGGGGCGTACACTCAGGACCGAAAAGCGGTCCGTTGCCCAAACGGCCGAGGCCAGGGCCTCATCAAAGTCGGGACTCTGCCGGGAGGTAAATTGCATAGCCAACACCTGGTCGATCGGCACGCTACGCCCGGTTTCTGTGTTGACGAAAAAATCGCCGCTGCGGTCCAGCAGGAAGGTATCAAACCGGTATTTATCCTGGTCGTATTGCCGGACCCGGACGATCATAATCCCCTTGTGATCGTCGCTAAAAATGCGGGCAAAACCGTAGAGCATCCGCTCCAGAGAAAGTTGAAACATGTTCGACGGGCTGTCTAAATCGATCGGACGGTTGGGAGCGAAGGTATCAAGAATCTCTTCCGCCCTGTCCAGCATGCGCATCCAGTTACCGGCAACGGCAAACCATTGCGTCCCCTCTTCGGCCCGGCCGTTAAGCACGTGCTCGATGTCACTGCCCGTTTCCCCATCCACGGTATCGCTTTGCTCCACCAAACGCCGCCACACTTCGCGCAGGTAGGACACATCACTATCCGGCAGGATGCGCTCGACCAGGATCGACTGGTCGCCGTCGGATTCGCCCTTGGCCAACTGCCGCAACGCTGCCGCCCCGTCTCCGAGGCCATCCAGACGGGCGCGCACCCGGCGCAGAGCGAACACCGGGATCCCGGCCCCGGGATCATCCTGTTCACTGATTGCGGCCGCCATTTGCGCGTAATCGACGCCGCCGGAGAAATATTTGCGCGGGATGCGTTGATCGGTCAACGGATCGATGTCTTCACGTATGTAGTTGTAAACACCGCGCTCAAAGGCCTCAACGTACTTACGGTAAATGTGTTCATTGGCCTGCACGTCCGGCTGTGCAATGCCTTCGGTCTTACCGCGATCGACGTACAATTGTCCCAGCAGACTGTCACGCAAATGCTGCTTGTACCACACGGCCAGGATAAGCGATTGATAAATTTGACGCAGCCGCGCGAAATTCCGCCCCTCGTTGACCTCCCGCTCGATCTCCGGAATAAGTACTTCCCGCACGACGTCCGCCGAGATTCCGCTGACGATATCGGACCGTTCGGGAACAAAGTCGTTGCCGAGGGCATGCCGGCTTAAGGCCACGTAGTCCTCCTCCAGCATCACCTTCATCCGGCTTTCCAGGACCATGACCGTGGTGCCGTCACGCTGAACGACCGCCTTGTCCGGCACGATCCACACCTTGTTGAAGGTATTCATCGGGATCTCGGTGGTACCGAAACGCGCGAAGGCCTTGGCCTGCACGCGCTGCCAAAAGGTCCTGCCTAATTCTTTTTCGGGATAAAGCATCGACGCGGACAGCTGCTTCAGCAGATAGTCCTGGGCGAGCAGTTCGCGGCCCATATCTGTTTGTCCGAATTCGGCGGGAATGATACGGTCGGCTTCGTAGGGGGACAGATTGACCCACAGCCTGTCTTCCGGCACGGTAAGCGCCGTCAGGAAAAACTTGATCAGCTGCCGGGCTTCCGCGCTCAGTTCCTCATCGGACATGTGCGCCTCCCCCTGGTTGACCAAAAAATCGAACTGCAACGGATTATCAGGATCAAGGGTGATGCCTTGGATGACCGGCGGATGGTAGACCGGACTGATATCCAGCATCGTCCCCGGGGCCGGCAAATCCGCCACGACGCCATCTGTCAGTCCATATACCGGACCTCCGGATACGAACAAACACACCGCTGTCACGAGGCTTGTCAGTCCGCGCCAACGGCGGATATTGCGGGATATGTAGAGTCTTAATGTCATGGTTCTCCGGTACGATCTCGTATATGCAATTCCATCCCGGATCATGGGATGTCGGTTGCTTCGGATATTTACGGAGAACTAAAGTCGATCACGCGAGGGTGATGGGATTGGGGAATGGTTCGGTATGAACAGTGATTATAAGTCTAAGTATAATCAGCATTTGGGGGTAAGTCAAGGGCCAAAGCAAGCGCTTTCGCGGTTTTCCCGGAACCCGCCGGGATCATAAAATCACAAGTCTTTTATTTTCAAAGTCTTTCGCCCTTACATCCGAACCGACCTTGCCATTTGGCCGCCATGGTTTATACTTTACGGACATTTTTGCGAATTGACGAACGACCCGATTGAGCGAACAACATACGGACCGCTCCGGCAGCCCCCCCCCGCGGGTACCGGCCGGACATCGGTCTTGACGAAACGACAGCCAGGATATCATCAGCATGCGACGGACAACGAGTCTTTTCGTGGCCCTGTCCCTTCTTTTGAGGGGCACGGCCCTGGCCGGCATCGGCTCCGATGCGACGGCCCGCACATCACAGGAACGCCTCGAGTTGGCGCGTTTTCTCAAGGCGCAAAACATCCACTCCCTGCCCGAATACGTGAAGTGGTTCGAACAGCACATGACCTACCGGCCCGATGGAGAGCGCGACAACTGGGCGCGGCCGCTCGATACCCTGCTGCGTCAAGGCGGGGACTGCGAAGATTTGGCCTTCCTGAACAAGGCGATGATCGCCCTGTTCGGCATAGAAGGCCGGGTTCTGGGCACGCGCCGAGGAGACGAACATCACGTGTTCCTCGTGTTTGAACACGCCGGCCGCATCTTCGTTTTCGATAACACGCGCTGTATCCGCACCAAGGCGCATTCGCTGGACGACATCGCCGCCTTTCTCTACCGGAAATACGAAATCGATTATCTGCTGGAAGTGGAAAACTCACCGCGCCACATCCGCGTCCTGTATGACACGTTCACGCTACGCGGTTACGCGCGCGGTCCCTTGCCATTACCCGCCAGTTAGGACGCACAGGATTATTCAAAACGCAGGCGGCAATCGATATGATTGGGACTCACCCGGATCAGATCCAGGCGAAAGCTGGAAAACTGCGTCGCCTCCAACCGGTCGGCAAATTCGTCGACGTTAATGTCGAGAGACAGAAAATACTGCGCTACGCCTTTGGAAAAGTCAATTTCCTCCATACTGCGGACGAACGGATATTCACCGAGCAGGATCTTGATCAGACTTTGACGCATCTTGCTGGACATGCCGCTGACCGACAGGATGACTTCCTTCTCGGCCAGACCGTATCCCGAGGCCTGACGGGAACCGCGGTCCTGTTGCTTGTGTTGACGGATGATTTCCTGATTGCTGGGGACGTCCTGATTGCGGAAGTTGCGGGCGACATACGTGTTGTCGCGCCGGCCTCGGTCCGAAGAATTGGGCCGGTACACCCGCGGAGAGGTATCGCGGTCCTCTGCCGGAAATTTACGGACCTGCTCGCCGACGGTGATCGGCTCCGGTTCGCCGGTGCTGATGATGAAAAAAGAATTGGAATACACCTGCTGCACGCGCTCGCGAATGGCCGTCTTATATTCAAACCGGTACTTCATATCACCGACGATCAAACCGATCACCTGAATACGGAAAGTCCTTTCCTCCCCCGCCAGCAGGACCTGCTGCGGGGTGTCGCAGAGGCTCTCCTCACACTCCCAGTCCCCGTTGACCTGCAGACAGTCGCTCAGCGAACACATTCCCAGGTAATAGACCGGTTCGGTCAATTCATTGCGGACGGTGACCACCACACTATCACCGGTGGTGTACTGCGGCTTGTCTGTCTCGACGGTGATTGCCGCCGACGCTCCGGAAGCCGGCAGGCCGAAGATCCCTGCGACGAACAGCACGGTACATATGTTGCGAATGACATTCATGAGCTTCTCTTTTTGGTTCCCTGGATCCAGCGGACCATCGCGGTGACGATATCGCGCGGCAAAAAACGCGCGCCGAAAACAAGGAACCGATTTTGCCAGCCCGGGATGGCCACCGCCTTGTTCTTCAGCAGACAATGGTAACCGTATTCGGCGACATCCCTGGCCGTGGCCAGGCTGCTCAACTGAAAAAGTCGCGTCTGGGCCACATCGGCCACCGTCTGAAAATTCGTGGCCGTCGGACCGGGACACAACACCGAGACCCGCACCCCGCTGCCGCGCAACTCATTGCGCAGGGCCTGCGAGTAACTCACCAGATAGGCCTTGCCGGCGTAATAAACAGCCATATACGGCCCCGGGAAAAATGCCGCCGTGGAGGCCACGTTGCAAATATAGCCTTGCCCGCGGGCGATCATATCCGGCAGCACCAAACGCGTCAGCCGGACCAGGCTGATGAGATTCACCTGCAGAATGTCCCGTTCATTCTCCCAGGATTGTTCCATGTAGGGGCCGCAGTAACCGAAACCGGCATTATTGATCAGCATGTCCACACTCATCCCGCGGGACTGAATTTCGTTGTGGACACCCCGGGCCGCGTCTTCCCGGGCCAAATCCGCAGGTACCACGAGCACCCGGATTCCGTGACGATCCTGCAATTCCTTGTAAATCTCGTTGAGGCGGTTGAGATTGCGGGCGACCAGGACCAGGTCGTATTTTTCCGCGGCCAGCAAACGGGCGAATTCATACCCGATCCCCGACGAAGCCCCGGTGACGACGGCTGTTGCCATGAAGGATTCCTTTGCCTGATTTACTGGATCGTGACATTCCCGGAGAGAGAATGCACATCAACAAAGATCCGGTGCGCCGCCCCCTCGTAATTCGCGTTGGTAAAGACGGCGTTATTGCGGGAAAAATTCTCGGCGACGATCTCGGCGCCGCGCACGGTCGTGATTTGGGCCCCGGCGTCCGGGGGCAACTTTAACTGAATCTCACCGTGATGATTGTTCATCCAGATGACGATGTCCCGGTCCAGTTTCTTCGCAGACAAATCGATCTCCAGACGGCCTTCCCGGTTGTAAATCCGCAGACGGTCCAGATTCATGTCGTTGAGATCCAGCTGTCCCCGCCCCTTGCCGTACTCCACCGTTAAGTCCAACGGTAACTTCGGATTCAGCTGAACATCCCACGCGTTCATCGCGTCCCCCTGACCGAAGACGCCGATGGAAGGAATACTTTCCTGGGTGAGCGCCACGTAGGCTTTTTGGTCGACTTCGTAAAACTCGAGTACCGGGGCCCGTACCGGCGACATGTACCGGTGCTGACTGACCATCACCGGCAACGCCTCGGCTCCCATCTTCAGGTCCCCTTTTTGTATTTTGAGATAAAACTCGGTCGAGGTGGCCGTGGCGGATTCGACGACATGGTTGGGGGTCATCCGGTAATCCGGCCGGGCGGCCATACGGGTCCGGGTCTCCGCGTCGCAACCGCCGCAGACCAGACAAATGACGAAGGGAATGAATAACAGACAGGTACGCATAACAGTTGACCATTATAGTACGGGGACCGGCCTCTTAGTAGAACTATTTGGCGGAGAGGCAATGGCCGGCAGGAACCCGCGACCGGTTACGCCTTCTCTCCCAATACCGGGATCAGCAGCTTCGCCGTTTCCACGAGCTGCTGATAGTCGCGATCGTCGGTCAGCATTTGCTGCACCGCCAACACAAAACGGCCCTTTTCATAGCGCATGGATATATTACGCATCGGCAGGCCGAGGATGTGGCGGCACAGGTCCTGGTTCAGGAAATCCTTGATAACCAGTTCTTTATTGGTCTTCACGATAAACTTTTGATCGAACACATGCTGGCCGATCTCGACATCCTGCATTCCCAAAACCTTGGCCACATCCGAGAGCATCGACTTGGTATAAATGTAGAACTCCAGGTCCTTGTTCCCGGGCACGCCGGCCTCGACGATGGTGCTGGCATTTTTGTAGCGGGTGCGGGGACGGTAGTAAACGTTCAAATCGTACCCGGCAAGCGGGACGGTCGCCCGGGGGTATCCCAACTTCTTTCCGGGTTCGTAGTGGCCGCTGAACTGGGCGGCCAACCGTTCCAACAACCCCCGCTGCAGCTTGACCTCCCGCAGGCGTCTGAGCAGTTTGTACACCAGTACCCCCAGCATGAAAGCCAATTGGCAAACGACGACCACGATGATCAGCTTCTTGATCTGAATGAGCAGTTCCGTGTCCATGATTAAATCCTCTGTTCCTCTCCAAATTGGGTGACGATCACTTTATGGCCCCTTAGCCGACAACGGACCGGACCGTTTCGTGAAAGGTGAATTCCGCCGCGAAGGACATGGCGGTCAACCGGTCGCCGGCAGGTCAGACAATCCCGTACGCCAGCATCGCCTCGGCAACCTTACGGAACCCGGCGATATTGGCGCCGTTGACATAGTCGATATATCCGCTCTCGGTCTCACCGTAGCGGACGCATTGCGCATGGATTTTGCCCATGATTTCCTGCAGTTTGTTGTCGATATTTTCCCGGGTCCAGCTCAAACGCATCACGTTCTGTGTGATTTCCAGTCCGGAAATCGCCACCCCGCCGGCATTGGCCGCCTTGGCCGGACCGAACAGCACCCCGGCCTCGCGAAAGACTTTGATGCCCTTCAGAGTCGTAGGCATGTTGGCCCCTTCGCTCACCAGCCGGCAGCCGTTGCGGACCAGCAGTTTGGCGCTCTCTTCATCCAGTTCATTTTGCGTCGCGCTGGGAAAGGCGAGGTCGCAGGGGACTTTCCACGGCCGCTGTGCCGCATGAAATTCGGCATTGAATTCTTCGGCGTACTCCTCGATCGAACCGCGCTTGTTGAGTTTGAGATCCATCAGGAAGTTGAGCCGCTCTTCGTTGATGCCTTCCTTATCGTAGATGTAACCGTTGCGGTCCGAGATAGTCACCACCTTGGCCCCCAATTCGATCAGTTTTTCGACGGTGTACAACGCGACGTTTCCGGATCCCGACACGACGCAAATCTTGCCTTCCAGACCGTCATCCTGAGTACGCAGCATTTCGCGGGCAAAATAGACGCTTCCCCAACCGGTCGCCTCGGTGCGGATCTCGCTGCCGCCGAACGACAATCCCTTACCGGTGATCGTCCCCTGAAATTTGTTGGTCAGACGTTTGTACTGACCGAAGAGATAACTGACTTCACGGGCACCGCAGCCCAGATCCCCGGCAGGGATATCGACGTCGTCGCCGATATGCCGATGCAGTTCGGTCATATACGATTGGCAGAAACGCATGACCTCGCTGTCACTCTTGCCGATCGGATTGAAGTTCGATCCTCCCTTGGCCCCGCCCATCGGCAGCGTGGTCAAGGCATTCTTGAAGGTCTGCTCAAACCCGAGGAACTTCAGGACCCCGAGATTCACCGATTTGTCAAAACGGAGCCCGCCTTTATACGGCCCGATAGCGTTGTTGAACTGCACCCGGAAACCGCGATTGGCACGCACGTTCTTGTTGTCGTCCTCCCAGCAGACACGAAAGATGATGATCCGGTCCGGCTCGGTCATACGCTCGAGAATGCTCACCTTCTTGAACCGGGGGTCCTGCAGCTTTTTCAAATACGGGAGGACGCTGCGCGCGACCTCTTCCACCGCCTGATAAAACTCGGGCTGACCGGGACTCCGTCTTTTCACACCGTTCATAAAACGATCGATCTCGTCCATCGACGGTCCTTTCTATTGTTGCGACAACAAGGCTTGCTGCAGGGCCTGTTGATACTGAAGCTGAAGGGCTTGCTGGTAGATCGCCATCTGCTGACGGACAGCCACTTGCCGCGCGATGTTCTGCGCCACCGCCTGGCGGATCGCCGCCTCCTGGATGGCCCGATACCGTTGTTGAATTACGGCCGCCTGCACGACACTGCGCTGAATGGATTGACGCACGACGTTCTGCATGACCGACTGCACGATCGTACGTTGAATGGATTGACGGATGGCCGCTTCGACCGTCCGTTGCATGACCTGCTGGGCCGCCTGCTGCTGCCGCTGCACCATAAACTGTTCGACCCCCTGCTGGTAAGCCTGCCGTACGGCCTGCTGCACAACCTGTTGTTGCAGTCCCTGCAAGATGCTCTGCTGAATGGCATTTTGCACGACCGCCTCGGTCACATTAAGCCGTTGCCGGACAATGGCCTGCTGCACGGCTTGCATCACCATAGCCTGGTACGTACGCAGCACGGTCTGCTGGATCAACTCGCGGGCGGCGGCGTCTTGGTCCTGGGCGCGGGCCGTACCGGAAGCAGCGATTCCCAGGACGATCATTCCGACTAAAATCTTTCGTAGCATGGGCTATCTCCTTAGGGTTGGGGGATCCGGCGCTGGCTGACCGGGTGCACGGGCAACCGTTCTCCGCTCAGAATCGGCGATAATGGTTTGGCATCGATGCGCAGCCCGCCGTCGTGTTCAATCCGGATCGTATATAGGACGCCGGGGACGAACATCGTGCCCGGGGCCTCGATTTGCGCGTTTTTGATCCCCTCGTTCTCACGGACGGCCGGATTCAAGGCATGATCCCAAAACTCCCGCCACAGCTCGGCCTCGTACTCATTGTCCAGCCCTTCCACCTTGTAGCCGGAGGGCACCGCGTGGAATTTGGTGATTTCATACTCCTGGGTTTCCTTCCCGTTAAGCATGAAGACCTTCAGAAATAAATACGCGCTTTTGCCTTTAAGCAGGTCGCCATTGCGGATGTGAATGTCATCAAACCGGATGACCAGCGACTGGAACTGAATGATATTGCCGGAGAACTCGAAGTAGCGCGGCTCCATCGGCTTGCCGGCCGCGTCGTATTCGAGGAACTTGATGGTGGTATAGGTCTTGCCGTCCTCCTCGTGGTAATTCACCCCGGTCACCAGGATTTCGGCCACCCGGGAATCGGCCTCCAGGCGGCCGATCACTTTCTTGAGGATCTCAACCTTGTTGAGCTGCTCCTGGATAAAATTGTAACCCACCACGCCTCCGCCGGTGAGCAGTAGCAATACGCCGGTCAGCCACAAGTTTTTGCGCGACCGCCGGACCGGATTTTTCACGACAGACTCTTCATCCATTTTACCTATCCTACATCTTTCCGTCGGGATTTTGAACTCCTATTATCCTTTTTTCGGACGGCCATCGCCGACCGCGCGCCGAACATGTTATAATCGGACATGGCCGTTTCCGAAGAATACAATTACGCCTGCCCTTGTTGCGGAGGGGATAATTCGCTGTTGATCGACCTGACCGCCGGATCCCGGCAACAGTTCGTCACCGACTGCGAGGTGTGCTGCCGGCCGCTCGTCATCAGCCTGTGCCTCTCGGGGACGGACATTACCGACTTTGAGGCCGCGCCGGAATAGCCCCCTTCTCCAGCATTTTCACTTCTTGGACCACCGTTACGATAAGCTCTTCCACATACCGGGTGGTACCGTCCAGGTTCAAATGATGCCAATCCTTGAACTCTTTAATGGGATAAGGTTGCAGCAACGGAGGAATGGTGTGCAGATTTGCGTTGGCATGCTCCCAGCGCGCCACCAGTTGGCGGTAACGGTCATTGCTGCCGGTGGCCTCGCGGCGGTCGTAAAGGACTTGAGTGGTCGGGGAATTGGCCAGCAATACGGTAATGCCGCTCTCCCGGGCCACCCGAAAGAATTCCTGATACCAGTAATCCATATCCGGGTCTGCCTTCAGCGGTAAGTCGAAGAATTCCGAAGCGCGCACCTCGTCGTCGGTCACCGATACAAAACCGCCGATAATCAGCCCTCCGTTGTTTTTATCCAGGAACCGTACCGCCGGCGTCATGTAGTCCTTGTAAAAATAACCCGGACTCTTAATGGCCTTTTTGATGGCACTGCGGTAAAGCACCAGATTAAGAAGGCGTTCGAGCTTCACGGTCACCAGCCGGCCATATTCGGAAACCGGAAAGACTCCCAGGAGTTCCGGCAGCGAATACATCTGCGCCAGGTAATGTAACGATTCGTTACGGCCCGGGACCTTATCGGCAGCCCAAGCGCCGGTGATCGCCAACGGAGCCGAACCGAACAGGATGTATTTCGGCGGGCGGTGCCGCCGCAAATATTTGCGCAGCAGGAGCGTGTACGACCGGATGCCCTGATTGAGCATCGCATAATTGTAGACCGAGAAATTGCGGCCCAGGGCGGCGCTTAAATCCTCCTCAAACCACTTGGCGTTGAGCCCCATAAAGCGGCTGTCACCCATGATAATCATGTCGTGGTCCAGCGCGGGGCCATGTTCCAGCCGGTACTGTTTGTAAACCAGCGCGCTGAGCGAGGGCGTGCGTAATTTGTAGACATTGAGGCTTACGTACAGCTCAGTCAAATAAAGCAGCGCCAGGCAAAACAGCAGGGCCTTCGGCCAGCGTTTAAAATTGAAAATATATGAAATCATTGGCTTCGGTCACACCGTAAATGAGGATCAACATGATCAGGGCATAGTACCAGATCCCCCGCGCGACCCACGGCAGGCGGTAGAGCGCCAGAATATCGTTTCGCCAGTATTGCACTATTTGAACGGCCATGGCCGGTCCGGCGAAAAAGGCCACCTTCCGCATGATGATTCCGGTCACTCCGGCCTCCAATCCCGGCGGTTGCCATATCATGGCCGCCATGAGTTGACCGAAATGGGTTAACGACTCGGCGCGGAACATCATCCAGCCCAGGCATACGAAGTGAAAAAAGACAATCACCTGGACCACGCCGGCCGCGCCGGCCACCACCGGATGCGCCGGCCGAGCTCCTCCCAGCCGACCAGCCGCGAGCCGGTATCCCACGAGCAGTACGCCATGATAAAAACCCCACAGGACGAACGTCCACGCAGCACCGTGCCAGAGTCCGCCGATAACCATCGTCAGCATCAAGTTGCGCAGGGTCGCCGTCGTACCGTGACGGTTGCCGCCCAGCGGAATGTACAGATAATCCTTAAGCCAAGTGGACAGACTGATATGCCAGCGCCGCCAAAAATCGCTCGGAGACGCCGCCATGTACGGAGCGAAGAAATTGTTCATAATATCAAAGCCCATGCAACGGCTCACGCCGCGGGCGATATTCGAGTACCCCGCAAAATCTCCGAAAATCTGAAAGGCAAACGCGTAGGTCCCCAGCCAAACGCGTTCCTTGACCAAGCCCGCTTCGAGGCTGTAGGCGTTGTCCACGACCACCGCCAGATTGTCCGCGACGAAGACCTTCAGAAACAGGCCCCACAGGATCAGATAACTCCCTTCGCAGACCTGCTCCCAGGTCACGGTGCGCGGCCGCGCGACCTGCGGAAGAAGATGTCGGGCGCGTTCAATCGGACCGGCCACCAGCTGCGGAAAAAAGGCGACGAACAGCGCGAACTCCAGGAGACTGTCGTGGGCCTTGAGTTCCCCCCGGTAGATGTCGATCGTATAGCTCATCGACTGAAAAGTGTAGAAAGAAATTCCCACCGGCAGGATGATGTCGAGCGTGGCCGGATGCAGATTCCAGCCCGCCGCCTCGGCCAGGCGGATCAGATTTTCACTGAAAAAATTGAAGTACTTGAAGAATCCCAGGATCCCGAGATTGGAAACGACGCTGATCATGAGAAAGCGCCGGCGCGACCGCTGGTCCGCGGCGCGCTGCATGCGCCCTCCGCACCAAAAGTCGATGAAGGTGGATATCCAGATCAACGACAAAAACCGCCAGTCCCATGCCCCGTAAAAGATATAGCTGGCGATCAGCAGCATGCGGTTCTGCCAACGGTGATCCAAGAGACGGTACAGTCCGAGAACGATACCGAAGAAGACAAAAAACTGGACCGAATTAAATAACATGAACGGTGAAGATATGGGTTAATCCAGCCTTAAATATAGCAAAGATTGAATCACCACGGAAGGATTAACTATGGGGAAAGCCGTCTCAGTAACTGTCGGCGGTCAGCTCGACCTTGCCGCGGAAAATCCAGTAGATCGCCACGGTATACGACAGCACGAACGGGATGCCGATCACCGCGATATTCAGCATGTAATTGAGCGATTTTTGGGACCCGGAGGCGTTGTAAACAGTCAGACTGTACTCCGGCAGCGGATTGGACAGAACGATGTGAGGAAAAATCCCGACCCCGAAGAGCGCGATCAGGGCGGTCATGGCCACGCACGATGACAGCAGGGCCAGGAGGTCGCGCCCGTGGTAAATTTCCCGCGGAATGTTGGCGATCGCCAACATGTTAACCAGCGGAATGAGGAACAACACCGGTGACAGGCGGAATTTCTCGGCCATCTCCGGGATGTAGACCAACGTGGCCATGGTCGTGGTCGCGTAGCAGATAATGAAGAAAATGATGCAATTGTTGATCCACCCACGGACCTTTTCGTGGATCTCGCCTTCGGTCTTCAGGCACAGATAGATCGCGCCGTGCATCATGAACAAGGCGACCGTGGTCACTCCGACCAAAAGGGCGTAAGGATTGAACAGACCCAGAAATGTCCCGGCGTACTCCTTGTCCGGTCCGAGCGGGATGCCCATGACCAGATTTCCCAGCGCGATCCCCAATACCAGAGTGGCTACGATACTCGACACCGAGAAGCTCACGTCCCAAAACTGCCGCCAGGCCGGCGAATGATGTTTGCTGCGGAATTCGATGGAAATGGCGCGGAAGATCAAAGACATCAGCAGGAGCATCACTGCAAAATAAAATCCCGACGCCAGCGTCGCGTACACGTCGGGAAAGGCAGCAAACAAAGCCCCGCCTCCCGTGACCAGCCACACTTCATTTCCGTCCCACACCGGCCCGATAGAATTGATGCTGACCCGGCGCTCGTGATCGGTTTTCATCAGCAGGTGTAACGCACCCACGCCGAGGTCGAAACCGTCCAGCATGGCGTAACCGCTGAACAAAACGCCGATCAGGACGAACCAGATAAGATTGAGATCGAGAAAGGTAAAATCCATGGTCAAGCCCTCTGCCTGTCCGCCAAATGTTCTACGTCTTCCGGCCCGTGCTTGATCTTCCGGTCAAGCAGGAATATGAACAGCACAAACAGCAGCAGATAGATAACGGTAAACATAATCAGTGACGTCAGCACCATATTCGCGGTGACCGTTTTGGACAAGGCCTCCGAGGTGCGCAATAGTCCGTAGACAATCCACGGCTGGCGGCCAACCTCCGCGGTAAACCAACCGGCCTGATTGGCGATCTGCGGACCAAGCACTGAGAAGACAAATGCCCACAACAGCGGCCGGCACTCAAAGAGTTTTCCGCGCAGCAGCATAAACATACCCGTCACGTTGAGGGCGATCAGAGTGAAACCGATCGCCACCATGATATGATAAAACTGAAAGACGACATTCACCGGAGGCCGGTCCTCCTTCGGAAAGGCGTTCAAGCCGGTGACCGGCGCGTCGGGATCGCCGTACAGAAGCACGCTGACCATGCGCGGGATCCGGATCCCGAAGTTGACGCGTTGATTCTTCTCGTCCACCCATCCGAAAAGATACAGATCAGCCGGGGCCGACTCCGGATAGTGGGCCTCCATGGCCGCCATCTTCGGCGGTTGGTGTTCGGCCACCAGTTCGGCGCTGTGGTGCCCGCTGATCAACTGACAGACAGAAGCGAACAGGGCCACGGTCAGAGCGATCTTCATCGATGCCTGGGCGAACTCCCGGTGACGGTTGCGTAGCAGATAGTAAGCACTGATGCTCAGGACCAGCGTGGCGCCGGCCTGCCAACAACCGAGCACGACGTGCATCAACCGGTCCATCGATGAGGGATTGAACACCATGGCCCAAAAGTCGGTGATCTCCGCCCGTGCCTCCATCCCCTGCCCGACGATGTGATATCCCGCCGGCGTCTGCATCCAGGATCCGGCCACCACGATCCAGATCGACGAAAAATGAGCGCCCAGACACACCATGATCGCCGATACGAAATGGACCCACGGTTTGACCTTGTCCCAACCGAATAAAAGCACCGCCAAAAAGCCCGATTCCAGAAAGAAGGCGAAGATTCCCTCCGCTGCCAGGGCGCTGCCGAAAATATCTCCGACGTAACGGGAATAAGTGGCCCAGTTCGTTCCGAACTCGAACTCCATAACGATACCGGTGGCCACACCGATCGCGAAGGTGAGTCCGAAGACCTTCACCCAAAACCGCGTCATGCTGTGATACAGCGGATTCTTGGTCTTCAGATACATCCCTTCCATGATCACCATGATGATCCCCAGCCCGATACTGAGCGGCGGATACAAATAGTGGAAGGCAACGGTTAATGCGAATTGTATTCGTGATAAAAGTAAGACGTCCATGACTTAATCCTGACTGGAAAGGTAATAATTTAACAGAAAATCCGGCAGATGCAAGCAGTAATTTTTTTAAACCGAAAAAAACGGGTTTTACAGGAGCGATTGCAGATGCCGCTCCATGGCGGGGAGTTGCTTCGGGGTATCAATCTTATAGTAGCCGCGGATCGTCGCGTTTTGATCAATCAAAAAAACCATCTGATCCAACTGGAACAAGTCGGCGCGGGCGTCGAGGTGAAAACCGGCATGCATCCAGCTCTCGATTTCCTCCCGCGGTCCGTATAGGAGAAACCATTTTTGCTGCGCGTCCCCGTCGAGATCGGCGCGGATCCCGGCCAACCGCTCCGGATCAGCGGACACACTGATAATCTGGAAGTTCTCACGTCCGGCAAAGCGACGATACAGTGCCCGTAACGACTGCAGCGTCGCCTCATGCGGGACGCTGCGCTCCGGCGAAATAAAATGCACAAGCCAAACCTTTCCTTTCATCTTGTGCAGATTGTGTTTTTCGCCGTTAATATCACTCAGCTCAAAATACGGGACGCCGCCATAGGCAAACCCGCCGAATCCCTGGCCGGCGTCGCGGCGCATCAGATTAAATGCCACCGTAGCAGCCACGACGAACAAGACGGCCCACGCCAGGACGACGGGCCGGTCTTCACGCTTCATGCGGACCCTGCCTTTTTTGCATACGGCGAACCAGAGAGAACAGGACGAAAAAGATGATGAACGGCAGTGACAAGAAAAGACCGACGGGCCAAATGATCTTCAATAGGTACCCCTGGTCGTCGCGTCCCATACACGACGGGCACGCCGCGGCCAATTGCGGAAAGGCCAGCAAGCAGGCCGTGGTGCCTGTCATCAGAAAAGAACGTCGCGCCATTTCAATAAATCATTTGGTAAGGAAGGTCATACATTAACGATACGCAAAACAGGACGGCCAGCGGGATCGGCACGCACACCGCAATCTT
Organism: Candidatus Omnitrophota bacterium; assembly: GCA_020429915.1. GTDB lineage: Bacteria > Omnitrophota > Gorgyraeia > Zapsychrales > Zapsychraceae > JAGOSC01. The sequence continues at coordinate 29,559 of JAGQKV010000015.1, forward strand.
CAGCGCCTTGGTCTCATAGCGCAAATGCATGTAGACCATGGCGACGAGAATCATCTTGGTCGAGGCAAAGGCGAGCAGCATCGCCACCTGCGCGCTTTTCGGCACAGGCAGACTGTTCACTCCCAGTTCCAGCACCGTCAGGACGGTCAGCCAGATCGCGTTCACGATATAGAGTTTTTTATGATCCGTGGACATGGATGCTTCCCTCCTTTAAATCAGGTAAATGACGGTGAAAACCAGAATCCAGATCAGATCGACGAAGTGCCAGTAGAGCCCGAGGATTTCGACCTTGTCGTAATCCTGCGAAGAGTACCGCCCTCTCATGGCGGCCATCAGGATGCAGAAGATGTAAATCACCCCGGAGAAAACGTGCAATCCGTGATAACAGGTGGTCACGTAAAACGCGCCCGCGTACACACTGGAGGTGGTCAGGAACTTCGTCCCGCTCATTCCGGCCTTGGCCAACTGTTCGCCGAGATGTTCGCTGCCCATGATGAAATGTGTGTACTCATAAACTTGAATGCCCAGAAAGATCATGCCGCCGAGCATCGTCAACAACAGGAACTTGACGAGCCCTTTCTGATCGTCACGCTGCACCGAATTCAGGGCCATGACCATGGTAAAACTCGTGCAGATCAGCAGAAACGTGTTGAACGCGGTCAACGGAATATTCAGAACCGTTCCCGGCTCGGGCCATGAAGCCGCGCCGGCGCGCAACGCGGCCCCGCCGATAAGCAATGTCCCGAAACTGAGCCCGTCGATGAGGATAAACAGCCACATCCCGAGCTTCCCGGTGGTCGCGTCTCCCCAAACGTCTTTCCGGACAGACAAAGATTGACTCATGCCTTCACTCCTTAATTTTGCGGTTTGCTAAACGTAAAAGTCAGCTCCTCGGTTCCGCCTTCCGTCAGCGATACCTTTACCTTTTGCGTGCCGAGCTTTTCATGCCACGCTTCGACTTCATACATACCCGCCGGCAGATTCTCAATGCTGAATTCACCGGTTGTTTCGGACACGTCGAAATACGGGTGTTCCATGACCGCGATAAATCCGTTCATCCACGGATGCACATCGCACTTCATTTTGACCATCACCTCGGGCTTGTCGAAAGTCCGGGTGATTTTCTTCCTGAACTTCGGCATGGCGATATTGAACTCATCATTGACCTCGGCCACCGCATGAACGTTGTGCAGCGTCCCGTCGGGATTGAGGATGTCGATGGGTTGATTGACCATCACGCCCATCACGTGCGGATGGTACAAACATCCTTGCTGATCCAATACGGCGGCTTCGGCCGGGGCCGGATAGGCCTTCTTCGGCACCCCGCTGATCACCCGGACAAAGACGTTCGCCAAGGTATTGCCTTCCCCTAACACCAGAAAATCCGGTGAGACCGGGTCGGCATGTTTGGTCAGGCAGATCGGATCGGCGTCCATCTTGATCGGCCGGAGCTTGGGAACCGTACCCTCGTATATGGCCTTTCCCTTTATGGTCGCGGCCTGCGCGGAGGTCGTCACCATAACAGCAAAAATCGTTGTCAACAAAATGGGGATGTTACGTGTACTCATGTTACTTCTCCTTTCTAATGAATCACAAAAATCACGGTGTAGAAAACACACCAAATAATCGTCAGAAAATGCCAAAACCAGCCCACCAAGACCAGCGGCGTTTTCTCCTCAGTCGTTATTATACGGCGGCGCGTACGTAATGCCAGCCAAAATACGGCGGCCATGGCTCCCAGCACATGCACGGCGTGCAGACCGGTCATCGCGAAAATCGACGACGCCGAAATACTTGTTGCCAGGCGGATCCCTTCGCCGGCCAGCGTCTGCCACAGCCAGAACTGCATGGCGCCGAATACGGCTCCACAGGCCAATGTGCCCCACAGGTACCGGTTGACGTCTTCGGGCCGCGATCCACCTACGGCGCGTACCGCCATCTTGTAAAAAACGCTGCTCAATAACAGGATCAATGTATTCGCCGTGGCCTGTATGAACGGTCGGTCACCCGCCCCAAACGAATACCAGTGTGTGGCCTGGACCCGCAGGACCGTATAGCCGAACAATGCCGTGGCAAAAAGCATCGACCAGGACGCCAAGGCGATCATCATGCCCAGTTGTGCCGTTTGCTGTTTTTCTTGCGGAGGGATTATTACTGTCATGAATAAACTACGATGCGGCGGTTAGCTTCTCGGTTTGTGAGATCCAGTCGCGGCCTTGAATGGCCGGGTTGCTGTACTCATGCGGACCGGTGTAAACCGTCGGCATTTGAGCGAAATTACCGTGTGGAATCGGATAATCCACGGTCCACTCAATCGTGGCCGCGTTCCACGGATTCCGTTCGGCCTTCTTCCCTTTCATTAGAGACCAGATGAGATTGACCACCAGCACAACCTGAGCCGCGCCGAGCAGCCAGGCCCACCAGCTGATCTGTGTGTTCAGCGGTTTCAGGTTCTGGAGGAATTCATAAATGTAGGGATCGTACAGCCGACGGTGCTGCCCGGCGTATCCGGTGACCATCATATTGTAGAAGACAATATTCAGCGGAATAAACGTTCCCCAAAAATGGATCTTGCCCAACAGCGGATTGAGCATTTTACCGAACATTTTCGGAAACCAGAAGTACAAAGCGGCGTAAGACCCCATTAAGACACTCGCCGCCAAGGTATAATGAAAATGCCCCACAACAAACATCGAATCGTGGAGATAGATGTCGGAGGTGACCGTCGCCAAATACAGGCCGGTCAAACCGCCGATACCGAAGACAAAGACCACCGACAACGCGAAGAGCATCGGTGCACGCAATTGCAAGGACCCCTTCCAGAGAGTGCCCAGCCAATTGAGGAAAAAGACCGATGACGGAATACTGATCAGCAGCGTCAAAAACATGAAGGCCTTGCCCAACAACGGACTCATCCCCGTCGTGTACATGTGATGCCCCCACACGATCGCGCTGAGACAGGTAATGATGCACATGCAGGTGGCGGTGACCCGGTAACCGAAGGCCGGTTTGCGGGAAAAAACCGATAGCAAGTCCGAGACGATGCCCCAGATCGGCAGGATCAAGATGTAAACCTCAGGGTGCCCGAAAATCCAGAACACATGCTGGTACAGCAAGGGGTCGCCGCCTTCCACGGTCGCCTTGGAACCGGCAATAAAGAATTGTGTCCCGAAGACGTTTTCCAGCAGCAGGAAAATCAGACCGGCGGCGATGATCGGCACGAATACCGCGTTCAGAATCGCGGCCAACCAGATCCCCCACACGGTCAACGGCATTTGAAAATACCCCATGCCCGGCGCGCGCATGCGGATCACGGTCGTCACGTAGTTGATCGCGCCCATGATGACAGCGATCCCCATCAGCGTCAGGGACAGCGCCCATAGAGCCTGTCCGTGTCCGGCGATACCGCCGACGGGAGTACTCAACGGCGGGTAGGACGTCCACCCGGCCGCGGCCGGTCCGGCCGGCAGAAAATGCGAGGCCAACAGGATGACGCCCGACAGGAAGAACGTCCAGAACGAAAACATGTTCAGCACAGGGAACGCCATGTCGCGGGCGCCGATCTGCAACGGGATGACAAAATTGGCAAAGGCCCCGCTGAGCAGGGGTGTCACCGCCCAGAAAATCATAATCGTTCCGTGCATCGTGAAGATCTGGTTATAGATATCCGGGGTGATGATGCCGTCCGAGGCACCGAAGAGCAGCTTTCCGATAATCGGGACGGGCTGTCCGGAGTACGCCAGCTGCCAGCGGATGAGCATGGCCTGCAACCCGCCCCATAGCAGCCAAAAGGTCCCGAACCATAGGAACTGAATCCCGATCATTTTGTGATCGGTGCTGAAAATGTATTTGGTTATAAAGGATTGTTTGTGCGCCGTTCCGTCAGACATATAACTCTCTCCCCTTTTTATATTTTCTTGTTCCACGGCCAGCCCCAGTCTTGCGGGACCCCGCTGTCATCCTCTTCCTCACCCCAGTCACTCCAGTCGTCGGTTTCTTCCTGCTCCTGACGAAGTTCTTCGAGCCAGGCTCGAAAGTCCTCCGGTGAATCGACGGTAAGGAATCCGCGCATCCGGTAATGTCCGTTCCCGCACAGTTCGGCGCAGGCGATCTCGAACTTTCCGCTTTCCTTGGCCTGAAACCAAAAAGAGGTGATCATGCCGGGAGTCGCATCCTGTTTGATACGAAAGTGGGGGATATAAAAGGTATGAATAACGTCCATCGGAGCCATCTGCACCACCACCGGCGTGTCGACCGGGATATGCATTTGGTTCTGCGGGGCGATGATATCGTCATCGGTGGCGAAATATCCGTCCGGACCGGCGTAGCGGATATTCCAGGCGAACTGTTGAGGCATCACTTCCACGCGCACGACATTTGCGCCCTTGGGAAAATTCCAGAAGGCCTCCTTGAGATCCTTGAAGGCCATCGCCTCAATTACCGCGTCAATGGAGAAAAATACGGTAAAACCCAGGACCACCGTCGCTACGATATATATTTTCTTGTCACCGCGTTCATAAACCGCCTTGTGCCCGGGCCGCGCCCGGTAACGAACGATGAAATACACCAATGACAGGACAACGACCGCCATATAAATCGCGACCACTGTATCGGTGTAATGAATGACCTTGTCGATCCGGTATCCGTCCAACGAAACATCCTGCGGAGGCTTGATAAACCAGATACCGCTCAAGGCCGAGTGGATGAGGCTTTGGAAGAGAGTTCCCATAACGCCCTTTTCTCCTTTCGAATACGGTCAGGTTATAAATTTTGGCATATTATATATAAATACTATTAATATTTGTATCCGGGAAACTACTTAGGATGGAAACGGGAGTATTTCAGGAGACGGCCGCGCTGCTTTGGTAGAGTTCCTGCCGGCGCTTCTTGATGGTCTCATCGGCGAGGTACTCGTCAAACGTGATTCCCTGCTTGTCGATATAGCCGACCGGGGTGATTTCAATAATCCGGTTGGCCACGGTCTGGACCAGTTCGTGATCATGCGACGAGAACAGGATGGTGCCGTTAAACTTGCTCATGCCGGAGTTCAGGGCCGTAATGGACTCAAGGTCAAGGTGGTTGGTGGGTTCATCAAAAATCAGGACGTTGGCCTGGGCCATCATCATCCGCGACAACATGCAGCGGACTTTCTCACCTCCGGAGAGGACGGTCACGCTCTTCTGGGATTCCTCTCCCGAAAAGAGCATCCGGCCGAGAAAACCGCGGATATACTGCTCATCCTGCTCGGTGGAAAACTGGCGGAGCCAGTCGACGACGATCAAATCCCGCGAAAAGTACCTGTCATTTTCCTTGGGAAAATAGGCCTGCGAAGTGGTCGCCCCCCATTTGAAGGATCCTTTGTCCGGCTTCTCTTCGCCCGTTAACACCTCAAACAGGGTGGTCTTGGAAAGGTCGTTGCGGCCCACGAAGGCCACTTTATCCCCCTTTTCAATAGTGATCGTGAGGTCCTTGAACATCGGCTGACCATCGATGGACTTGCTGAGATGATCGATATGCAACAGATCGTTGCCGGCCTCGCGCTCGGACTCAAACCCTATATAAGGGTACTTGCGGGAAGAGGGCTTGATATCGTTGAGGGTCAGATTTTCCAGGATCTTTTTGCGTGAGGTGGCCTGTCGGGACTTGGACGCATTGGCGCTGAACCGGGCGATAAAATTCTGCAGCTCCTTGCGTTTGTCCTCAATCTTCTTATTGGACTCCTGTTTCTGCCGCATGGCCAGTTCGCTGGATTGCTGCCAGAAGGAATAGTTTCCCGGATAGAGCTGAATCTTGCCGAAATCGATGTCACAGATGTGCGTGCACACCTTGTCGAGAAAATGCCGGTCGTGCGAGACTACGATCGCGAGATTCGGAAAATCGATCAGAAAGTCTTCCAGCCACATCGATGTCTCGACATCCAGCTGGTTCGTGGGCTCATCCAGAAGCAATATATCCGGGGCTCCGAACAATGCCTGCGCCAACAGAACCTTGACCTTCTGACTCCCCTCCAACTGCTTCATTTTCAGTGAGTGCAGGTCTTCGCCGATACCCACGTCCGAAAGCAGTTTGGCCGCATCGCTTTCCGCGTTCCAGCCGTCGAGTTCGGCAAACTCCCCTTCCAGCTCAGAGGCGCGGATCCCGTCTTCATCCGAAAAATCGGGCTTGGCGTAGAGTGCGTCTTTTTCGGTCATAACCGCGTACAGCCGCTTGTGCCCTATGAGGACCGTGGTCAACACCTCGTACTCGTCATAGGCGAACTGGTCCTGCCTGAGGACGGACATGCGCTTGCCGTCCCCGATGCTCACGTCACCGGTCGTCGACTCAATGTCCCCGGACAAAATCTTCAGAAATGTCGATTTTCCCGAACCGTTGGCACCGATCAATCCGTAACAGTTGCCGGGGGAAAACGTGATATTGACCCCGTCAAAGAGTTTACGCGATCCGTACTGCAGACCGATATTGTTTACCGAAATCATAATAAAGTCTCCGTAGGCTGTATCGGGGGGGCATTATAACACAGGATGGAAATCCGGACAGGCTTTTTTTGCCGGGTTGCAACCCGCTGCCGGTCAAATCTTTTCGCTGAAAATCTGCAGATTTTCCTGCATCCGGAGCAGCAACCGCGACTTCATGGTGCGGCCGTGCAGTTCCCCGTCCCGGATGGGATGCCACTTACCCGGGACCAGGACCTGAGACTGAATGAAACGTTCGATCGCGGCCTGCAGTTCATTGACGTCGATCTTGCGCCTGACCTTGATCGCTTCGTTGACGATCCAGGTCAGACCGTCACCGGTCTTACGAAACTGGTGATTGATGACCTCGGAACGTTCGGCGATACGCTTCATAATACTGCGGGTATTACCGCCGGCGACGCGGATCAACCGGTTGTAGCGTTGCTGGAATTCCACGGCCTTACGGCGGCGGTAGTCGTTCAGTTCCAGGTCCGCCTCCCCGGCGTACGACGCGGCCATGATCTTGCAGAAATCCTCTTCGTCCATAATCGGCCATTTCCCGGCTTCGTAGTGATGCAGGACAAACACCGGCAGCAGGCGCAGGATATGCCGGACTAAAAACACCGGCGGATGGTCGATGCCGTCGGGGACCGGACCCTCTCCGGCCGCAGTCTTGATGTGTTCGAAGTAGTTGAGGACCTTGCGGAAATCTTCCACCCGGTCGGGGTATCGCTTCAGCAGGCGATCACACTGCGCGTGCGTGAAGCCGACGCGCCACAGCATGCGGCGATTGCGTTCGCTGCGAAAGTGGGCGTCGAAAATTTCCAGGACCGGATGCTCGTCATAATCCTCCAACGGCTTTTTTTCACGGGTGACGATGAAATCCGTCATCTGAATAAAGGTCTGGATGATCTTCCGCGCCCAGTAGCGCTGCTCGGTCAGGGTCGTCGAAAAACGGTCGACATCCTCATAACGGTATTTGTTGTGCTTCGCCGCGAACTGGCGGATCGACCCGTAATCCAGGATCGCGCCGCTGGCCAGCATGTTGTCGCCGTCCCACGCCAGCCAATTGAAGATATACTCCTCCTCCATGACGGCCGCCAGCCGCGCGTGCGTGCGGGTGATATACTCGAGCGCGCGCCAGTAGCGTCCCGGCGCGCTCTTGGGAAGCTCGTACACACCGTTGGCCTCCTGCCGCTGGAGAAAGTAATCGAAGGACCGTTTCAGCTCAGGGAGCTGCCCGGTCTTGAGATAACGGAACAAGTGCGCGGGACGAATCAGATTGGGCGCGGTGCGCACACCCAGACCGGTCTTGTCCGGATATTCAATCACCGTCAGACAGCGCTCGGTAGGATATCCTTCCCGGTAAAAAATTTCCGACATGATGGCACTGCCGAGCATCTCGTCGAGATCGGCCAGCCCCGAGGCATATCCCAATTCGTCGCTGCCGGTCGGGATCGGCCGGTCCGTTTGCTGGGCCCCCGGAGACAGGATCGTCACCCCGGTGCCGCAACTGGAAATATCGTAGGTCTTCGAACGGGTCTTGATGCATCCGTTCCAGATGCTGCGGCCGTCACCGGATGTTTCGCCGCGTTTATTGTCGTGCTGGATCTGCAGATAACGCGTTGCCATGTACAGGCGGTCTTCGTATCCGTCTTTGGGAAAACGGCGCCGGTTGGCCCAATCGTATTCGTTGAGGATCTGCAGGGAAAAAGTCTTGAGAATGACCTGCTCGAGATTCTTGGTGATACGGCGGGTATGGTCCTTGGGAATCAGTCCCAGTTCACGGGCGAGGGGAAAATTGAAATAGATCACCCGGCCGCCGGGACGATAGCGGACCGGATAGTCGATATAGCCCTCCGGACTTACATCCCGCCAGGGATGCGTACCGTCGATCTGATCAAACTTTTCATACATAAATCCTTATTGAACTTTGAAATCTGCCGAATCGGCGATGACATATCCGCCGATCTTCCAGGGGCCGCCGTTCATGCGCACCGGGGAAAGCGTCTCGATCGCCCGCGGTTTATTTTCGAACTCGGACTGAAACTGGATCACCGTCATCTCCAGGCCGGGATGATTGGGGATTTTTCCGAAGTAGCCCGAGTCAAATACCTCACGGGATTTGACCTCGCCCAAGGGGGACCGCTCGCGGCGCATCTCTTCCAGCCATTCCTCGCGGTCGACTTTGCCCTGAAAGAGCGGATGGGATTGGTTCCATCCCTCTTCGTACAAGCCCGCGTCCATCACCGCCAACCACACCAGCGTGGCCTCCAGCGTAGCCGGATCGACCTCTTTCTTTTGCGTCCATGCCGTGGTGGCGGTCAGCGTTAACACACTCACGCACAAGACCGCCACGCTCATCATCACTCGTCGCATCACAAAACCTCCGTCGTTTTCCACATCCGCGGTGCGGGGGCGCTGGACCGGCTCCTTTCGATTAACGCATTGATTCGCGGGAGCAGCAGCCCGGCGAGGAAATCTCCGTCGCGGGCCTTGATCCGGCCACGGTCTTCGCCCTGGATCACCATATCCATCTCCCGGATGATCCGTTCCATGGCACCCACCATCCGGCCGGAGACGATCCTGGCCCAGGCATAAACAATGGCGAAAAACAGCCACACCAGACCGAGCAGGTACGCGCCGCCGGTGTTCACCAGCGCGGTGCGCGTCAAATTCGGCGTTTGATTGATATACGTTATCAGCTCTCGCTGGCCGTAAAGGATAAGGATACTGCTGGCACTACAAAAAACAAACGTCGGGACCATGGTCATACACATGATCGGTATCTGAAAGCGGTTGACCCGCATCAAATCGGCACGTCGCACGGGGTGGCGCATGCGTCCTCCTTGGAGTTGGTAACGATCGGGATCGGTTTGCGGTCGGTGTCATAACCTCGGGAAGCAGAATAAGTTATATTTTACAAGCAGACCGAAACGCGAACAAGTAAATTACTGAATAATTGACCGTCCGGACGGCGGTTAACGTGACGGGTCCAGGCCGAGGACCTGGTGTTTGACGGTGCGGTCGAAAGGCTGATCACCTACCCACGTAGCGAAGATCCCCTTGCCGAAGTCGGCCCCGGGAACGGTGCCGAGTACGCGGCCGTTATGTTCAAAACGCGTACCCGCTCCCGGGATGTAGGTCATGGCAAAGAGATCGCCCGCCTGCAGATCGACAAATATGCCGCTCAGGGAATCGATGCGCGCCTGGACGCGACGGAACTCATCGGCAGTCATATTTTTCTCCATGCGCTTGGCGATAAAGTCGATAAAGCGGCGCGCGGTGACCGGTTTGAAGTACGAGATCTCGACACGTTTGCCCACATCATCGAGGGCATGGGTGCGATCGGTATCTTTATCGAGGTAAAAGCCCGCGACAAAAAGGTCCATAAAGAGGAGTTTTTTGGTGCTCGTCCCCAAGAGTTCCAGGGCCACGCCCCCCTCCCGGTGAGAGTCCCGGAACGAGACCTCCTTGGTTATGTTGGCCATGACCGGAGACTGCAGGCTGAGGGCGACGAAGATTGTCAACACGGCGGTTTTACGCATACGATTACAATTGCCCGATAAACGCCTGATCCTTGTCGGATAACGCGAATTCGAGCGGATCGTTAAGATTAAGGTTGTTGGGCCTGGAATAGACAGCTTGGACCACGCTGATGTGGCGCATTTTGAAGGCCGCCTCGCAGTAGCACAAGTAGAAGTTCCACTTGCGAACAAACCGATCGTCCATGCCGAGCTTCTTGACCCGGGCGATCTGCTTGTTGAACAAATGATACCATATTTTCAGCGTTTTGGCATATGACGGCGTCATGTCTTCGTAGTGGTGGAGATTGAGCGTGCCGGTAGCATTGATCGCCTGTTGGACGGACCGCACGCTGGGCAGCAGGCTGCCCGGAAAAATATGCTTCTGGATCCAATCCGTGTTCCGGCGGGCAATCTCGTAGCGGTGGTCCGGGAAAAGGATCATCTGGATCGCCACCAGACCGTCCTTCTTGAGGACCCGGTGAATGGTTGCGAAATACTCTTTAAGATACTTGTGGCCAACGGCTTCTATCATTTCTATCGATGCGACCTTATCATAGGAACCCGTCAAATGTCGGTAGTCCTTCAGCTGTACGTCCACCTTCCCGGTCAGCCCGGCACGGAAGATCCGCTCCTTGGCATACTTGTACTGTTCCTTGGAAATGGTGACGGTGGTCACCCGGCAGCCGTAATGCTTCGCGGCGTGTTCGGCAAATCCTCCCCAGCCGGTGCCGATCTCCAGGACATGGTCGGTCGGGCGCAATTGCAGCTTTCGGCACAGGACCTCGTACTTGGCGAACTGCGCCTCCTCCAGCGTCTGCTGGGGGTCCTGAAAATAAGCGGCCGAGTAGGTCATAGTCGGGTCCAGCCACAGACGGAAGAAATCGTTATTCAGATCGTAGTGGTCCGCAATGTTACGACGGCTTCCGCGAAGGGTGTTCTGCCGGAACCAGCCGTAACATTTATTGATCATTCCCACCCAATTCACCGGCGATTTCTTGTCCCGGTCGGTGGCGATCGTGGGATGATTTTCGTGATTCAACAGCATCCAGCGGATCACATCGGTAATGTCGGCAGTACTCCAATCTCCGTCGACATAGGCCTCACCGAATCCGACCGAACCGAACAGGACGCACCGGCGGAAAAAACGCATATCATGAATATGGATTACCGCCTCGATCTCATGACCTTTACCGTAATTCAGACGGTGTCCGTCGGGAAGGATCATGACCAGACTCCCAAGTGACATGGGCCGGAAGACCGAGTCGATAATTTTCAGGCACAGCCGGTCGAACCACCGCGGCGCAGAATCAGTGTATTTTGTATGCACGTAGGACCTCCCTCTGTAGTTCAGGATTTTCACGCTTTTTATGATGCGGTATTTTCTTGATGAAATGCAGTACGGCGGCATGCCAGTGTATGAGAAAGATAACCTTCAGAGTGACCAGCGGTATCGTGAAGCCCACCCGTAACAGCTCGGTATTGGTCAGCGACCGGCGCTTGCCGGTCATCGTGGTGTAAAGGAACTTCCGTTCCTTTTTCAGGTCGTCGATACGGATAAAGAGCCGCTCGCCCGGTACCTTCAGCCGGAAGTCCATCGGGACGTCCAGGTCGATAAACGGTGAGATGTAGTAGTACTTCTTCTGAACGGAACGGAAGGTGTCCTTGTGCAAAGTTTCCAGCCCCAGGAAAAACGGTTTAAGCTCGCCGAACGTATTGCCGACCTGAGCGACAGCGCAAACGGGACGGTGATCGGGATCGAAGCAAAAATAAAAAGACACAGGATTAAACACATAACCGGCCGTACGGACGTTGGTCATCAGCATCACCCGCGCGATGGGCTCATTGACTCCCTTGCCGCGGGCATAAGCCAGCACATTCTCTTTAACGCCGGTATGACCGAAACAGATATGGTCACTGTCCCGAAATTCGAACAACGCGCGACGGTTGCGGTTGAACAGTGGCAGCTTTTGTGACAGCGTGTCGAGTTCATCGAGATCGAGATAGAACATGTAGATCCGGTGCGTAAAGCGGTGCCGCTTGGGAGCGACCCGGCAGTGCATGACATCAAGCTCATACAGGCAGGAATTTAAATCCATTTCAGCTCTCCCAAAAGCCGCTGGGCCACGTTCATTCCGGCTGTGAAACCGTCTTCGTGAAATCCGTATCTGAAATAGGCGCCGCAGAAAAAGGTGTGTCCGTTCTGGTTCAGTTGATTGAGCCGCGGTTGCGCCTTGATGGCATCCACGTCAAAGAGCGGGTGATGATACTCCTTCTCCCAAATAATCCTGCCCCGGTCGATATCTCCCGGATCATTGATCGATACAAAGTAATCCCGTTTGCGGGACACGTGCTGCAGCTTGTTCATAAAGTAAATCGTCGTCGGCAGGGTCCTTCCTTCGCGCCGTGCGATCCGGTAGTTCCACGCTGACCACGCTTTTCGGGTCTTGGGCATTACCGAACTGTCGGTGTGGAGCGTCGCCGTATTGGGTTGGTACTTGAATTTGGACAGCAGGTGCTTCTCGTCCGGTGTGGGGTCTGCAAGAATGTCCAGACTTTGATCGGCATGCGCGGCGAGGATAACCTTGTCGAACGCATGCCGCCGGTCGTCGGCCGTCTTGATTTCAATCCGTCCCGCCTGGCGGCGCACGGCAATCACCGGGCTGCCCAGATGCACCTTGCCCTCAAACAACGCCATCACCTTGTCGCGGTATTGCCGACTGCCGCCGACCAGAGTTTTCCATTGGTATTGGGTGTTTAGCCCCAGGAAGCCGTGGTTCTTGAAAAACCGGACCAGCGTGACGATCGGAAAATCCAGCATCTGTTCGGGCGGAGTCGACCACACCGCCGAACTCATCGGGACCAAATAGTGATCGAGCATGTCCCGTGCGTATCCCCGGTCCGTGATATAACGGTCCACGGTCCAATCGATGTACGCGTTGTCTTCCAGGACTTCGGGGGCTTCCTTATTGAAGCGGTTGATGTCCATCAACATCCGGTAGTGTCGGGGTCGAAAAAGATTACGGCGTTGCGAGAACAGGCCGTTCAGTCCGGTGCCGCAGTATTCCAGACCGGTGGGCAGGTACTGCACGCTGAACGACATGTCGGTGTCCTTCTCTTCAATATCCAGGGTCTTGAAAAATTTGAGAAGGTTCGGATACGTCACATGATTGAAAACCATGAAGGCCGAATCGATGTGGATGTCGTCTCCGTCGTCGTCGACCGTCAGCGTGTTCGTATGCCCGCCGGCGTAATTTTCCTTGTCAAAAAAAGTGATGTCGTATTTATGGCGCAGAAAGTAACCCGCTGCCATTCCCGACACGCCCGTCCCGATGATCGCAATTTTATCCATGTTTGACCTTCTTTTTCAGCTGATAGTGGCTGACCAGCCACTCCCGACCGTTGTCGTAGCCCCACAATTCGGCACACGCCATGAAGAACACCCGCCAGTAAACCCACCATTTCCGGTATTCCTGTTCCCCGTAGGTCTGCCGCAGAATCGGCATGATCTCCACCTTATGGGCGTCCATATTGCGCAGCCAGCCTTCCGAGGTTTTTTGATAGTGGGTCCCCGGGACCTGCCAGTGTTCGGCGATGGCAAAGTCATCCTGAAAGTGGTACAGCAGATCATCCGACGGCATGATACCTCCGGTGAAAAAATAGCGGGCCATCCAGTCGTAACCGCCGTCGTCAACGGTATAGAAATAGGTGTATTTGCGATGCGTGAAGATATGGATAAACAGCTTTCCGTCATCCTTCAACCAACCCGCGATACGCTGCAGCAGCTCCTTGTAGTTGCGCATGTGTTCGAACATCTCGATAGAGACGACGCGGTCGTACCGACCCGGCGCCTCAAAGTCGTTCATATCGGCGGTGCGAATAGTGACGTTCGTAAGTCCGCGCGCCTTGGCCTGGTCTTCAATGTACTCTTTTTGTGTTCGTGAATTGGAGACGCCCGTGATCCGGCTGCCGGGAAATTTCTCCGCCATGTACAGTGTCAGCGATCCCCAGCCGCACCCGAGATCGAGGACATCCTGACCGTCGCACAGGTCGGCCCGGCCGCAGGTCAGAAACAACATGTCCTCTTCGGACTGATCGAAATCCGTGACGCCTTTCTTCCAGTATCCGCAGCTGTACTTCATATGTTTGCCCATCACATACCGGAAGAACTCGGTCGGGACTTCGTAGTGCTGCTGATTGGCCTCGGTGGTGTTCAACGCGATGGTGGAGCTCTTCATCTCCTCAACGACTTCCTTGAGCCGCTGCTGGGCGGCCGCCACACCTCCCCGGCCTTCGTTCTTGAGCTTGCTTTTGAGCAGTCCCCGGATACCGAACCGGATGACCGGGTCCGGAATCAGATTGCGTTCGAGAAATCCTTGACTCATGAGGGCGATGTTTTTCATGGGTTTGTCCTTTTTGGGGGTAGCGGGATCAGGACGCTGGTCGTTTCCTGATAGCGTCGGTATTCTTCTCCCCGGGATTTAAGTGATTGTTGCTCCGCCAGTGGAATGCCGGTGATTTTTAAGATGATAAAGACGATGGTCAGCGGCGACACCACCGTCAGCCAGCCACCGGGGGTGGCCAAGGCATACAGATACACCGCCGTCCAGATGACGATCTCAAAAAAATAATTGGGGTGGCGGGAATAGGCCCATAAACCGATCCGGCAGACCTTCCCCCGGTTATCGGCATCGTTCTGAAATGTCCGCAATTGTTCGTCGGTGATGCTTTCTCCGACAAGACCGATCACAAAAATCAACGCCGCCGTCAGCTCCCACGCGTTCAGGCCGGTCCGCGGATTGAACGCCACGCACAGGACCGGAAGGACAACGATCATCTGTAGCAGTGCCTGAAATTCGAACAGTTTGAAGAAATTCATGCGCGCCCGCTTCCCCCATTTCCGGCGGAACATGGCGTATCGTTTGTCTTCGTGGCCCTCCTGATGCATACGTCTGAAAATAAAGAAGATAATCCGGGCGCCCCACAGCAGAAGCAGGACCAGCAACAGTATGTTGCGTTGCGTCCAGCCGGCGCCCCGGACGATAAAGATCGCGGCCATCATCGCGAAACCGAATCCCCATCCCATATCCACAATCGTGGCGTCATCATTGCGCAGGTGAATGAGCCAAATCAAGGCCATCATTACCGTTACCGCCAGACATCCTGTCAGGTACGCCGTGAGCATCCTTTCTCCCTATTTTTGCGGATCCTTGGATCCGTTAGCAGTGCTACCGTCCATCACGGCTTCGAGCTTAAAGAACCATTTCATCAAGAGACCGGACAACTGTTCGACCTCTTTCCGCTCCAAAAGGTAGACGGACTGCTGAATCATTTCACTGAAACCGAAAAATACTGTCCGGATGATTTCCTCCCCGGCCGGGGTAATGTGAATCAGGTTCACGCGCCGGTCATGCGCGGCCGGGACCCGGCTGATATAACCGTCCTTCGTCATCCGGTCCAGCAACCGGGTGATGTTGGAGGGCGTTACAATCATGTGGTATCCCAAATCATTCTGGGAAATCCCTTCCCCCTGCCCCATGAATTTGATCAGCATCAGGGCGTTAAACTTGACCGGCGTGAGATTGTGCGGTCGGAAGAATTCATCCATACGTTTCTCTAAAAGGGAATACACACAAAAAATGCCGTGAAAGACCTCGGCACTGGGCCGTCCTTTAATGGCGTTGAAGTAGAAATCCTTGCGCGATGGCCGGGTTGGTCCGTTAGTTTTATTAATCATGGCTGCCTCCTGAGATTAAATTTAACATAGCAATAGTTGACATGTCAAATATATTTTGAAAATAAATCGTAAGCTACTGTTTTATAACGACTTAACCGATGTCTTCGGAATTATTTACTTGACAAACCAGCCTATTCATGTAAGATATAGTTAACAGGAGTTAACAAGAGCTAACTGAACGGGAGATTTTTCAAGATGAATTTAGTCGAAATACTTTCATGGTCAGATAAAAGATCCAGAGCTTACTTAGAGTAGATCAGGTGGAACGGAAAGCCCAAATGCCCGCATTGTGGGAGCGAGGATCATGTGAGACTTAAAGGAAAGGCCCCTAGAGCCGGTGTCATTAAGTGTAAGAATAAGGAATGCCGCAAGCAGTATACCGTGACCGTGGCGACCATCTTCCATTCTTCCCACGTTCCCCTTAGAAAGTGGATCGCGGCCTACTGGCTTATGTGTTCTGCCAAAAAAGGCTATTCGGCTAATCAGTTATCCCGTGACGTAGATGTGACGTATAAGACCGCTTGGTTTATGGCCCACAGAATCCGCCACGCCATGAGATACAATTCGTTCAAGAAATTGGACGGAGACGTTGAGGTGGATGAAACTTATGTGGGCGGTAAAGCCAAAAATAAACGCCAGTCATATCACGCCAGAAAAAAGCGTGAAAAAGAACAGCGCAAGACTGGGAAAAACAGCACTAAGGTTCCGGTTATGGCTCTCGTCGAGCGTGACGGTAGCGTTAAATCTCAAGTGTTGTATCGTGTTTCGGCTAAGAAACTGAGAACGGCAATCGAATTGTATGTTGATCCGAAAGCAACCGTACACACCGACGAGCTTCCCCTCTATCGCGGGATAGGACACAAGTTTGCTGGTGGCCATAAGACGGTGAACCATTCGATCAACGAATATGTCAACGGTGATTGCACCACCAACACGGTGGAATCATATTTCGCCCTGCTGAAGCGTGGAGTAATAGGAATATATCACCATGTTAGCACGACTCATTTACAAAGATATTGTGACGAATTTGTTTTCCGCTGGGATCATAGAAAACTCAGCATCGAAGAGGCTTTCAACCGCGCATTGCAGTTGAGTGATGGGAAGCGACTGTCTTATAAGGGCAGGATTAAGCGGTTTGCAGATAAGTCTTGGTGGAGAAGTGATATTTAATGAGCCACGCGAACCCACAACAGCAACCAGATAAGCCAAGACTGGTTATTATAGACTGGGAAGATAGCGTCCAACCCATAGCGCAGTGGATGTATTTATGCGACCTTGACCAACATCAGATTGTAAAGTGTCGGTCTGTTGGATGGTTGATTGGCGATGGGCGCAGGGTCAAAGCATTGGCGCAAAATTTGGGTGATATTGGCCGTAAAGATAGCATCCAAGTCAGCGGCATACTTAAGATCCCCGCGCGCTGCATCACCAGAATTCAGGATTTAGGCTAGAAGGCGGTTATTTACGTTTGCCCTTCGTCTCATCCTGACTGAGGACAGAAGCCCCCAACTGTCTAATTTGTCTATTAGACAGGCTGTTTGGTTCCCTCATAGCTTTGGAGGCTATGCTGGACATTTTGTTTCCTGTTTCTTTTTTTGGTTTGGTCATTTCTGACTCCTTTGTTAAGGGAGGCTTAATTGCCTCCCAATCTGCTCGTCGAGGCTAGACAAAAAAACACAATAAAAAACCCGAAATATACATTGAATAGTTTAAGGCTAGTGATAATATGGTTTTAGGGCAAAAAAAAATCTTTGACTTTTTTTGCAATTTTTTATATTATGTTGTACCTTTTAATGCTCTGTTTTGCGCCCCCTCCGGGATTCGAGCCCGGAACCTCACGTTTAGCGGACGCGCGCTCTATCCAATTGAGCTAAGGGGGCGACAAAACATAAAAATAGCCCGTGGCGGACATAAAAAATCCGCAACGTGGTCAAACGTTAATGATCGTGGTACAGGGCCTAATCTGACAACCACGAGCATTTCACGGGCAAATCTGAGAAGCCGTGTTGTCATTACTGATAGCACGGCTTTTCTTATATATATAGTATTACTATGGCACGCGATTTCAATAAAAAACTAGAAAATATTGCCATTCGCTCTTTCTAATCGGAATATGGGAACCTTCGGTCGGATGAACTTTTCCTTGCGTAGCAGTTAGTAATGGATTACTATTAAGGAGATATGGGGACGGTGAGACTCGAACTCACAAATCCCGGCTAGGAGATACTGGATTAGGAATCCAGCGCGTTTGCCAGTTTCGCCACGCCCCCACCCTCCCACAAAATATTGCCGCTCCCAGACTTGAACTGGGACTACCAGCACGAGAGTTGGCCCGGCCTCCTACAACCTTGCCAATAACTGGCGTGCGATCCATTACACTAAGCGGCATCCCTGTAAATCTATTCCTCCCAAGCGGTTGCGGGACTATCTTGATTTGGCTCAGGCCACGGGTCAATTTCTGCGATCTTTAAGTCTTTGTCGGCGTTATACTTATAAATTGCCGGGCGTCTTCCTGAGCCGTCTTTAATCCGCTTTATAATTTCTCTGCTCTCAAGTCGGCTGCATACGTTCGAGAAGAAATTCGGTGAGCACTCAATATCTGGGTGCTTGGTGATAAAAGCCTCCTCAACATCTGTGTATGTGAATGGGCGTTCGAGTGTTTTGACGAGATCTTCAACTAGGGCTGTGCGGTTTACGGTTCGGCTAGACTTATTGGCAGTCTTTCCAATATTTCTCGACGAGGATTGGCCATTTTCTGCTGCCGAACCACGCAACACCTCTAGTGCGGCGAGTTTTTCGCGGTACTCTTTTTCGATTTGACGCTTAAGTCGTAGGTATGTTTTATCATCAATCATATGCTCCCATCTCCTCTCAGGTGAGTCATATATTAACATAATAAGGTGGTTTGTCAAAGGGGAAATGCCATGAAGGAGAAAAAAAAGAAGCAGTTAGGCAAGGTTATCCCTCCGACCGATCTGTCGGTGGAGGAAGCCTTGAAAAAGGCCTTTGAGGGCGATCAGGAAGAAAGCCCTAAAGACAATAATGGCAAGTAGATACGTAGATATTGGTTTTTAAAGTATCTAATTCCCGATGTCTTTTGACTCTGAAACGACTTTGGAAACGGGTTCGGGGGGCTTGCGGGAGAAGATTTTCTTAACAAACCGGAACATGACTTTGAGAAACCAGACCGAAAATATAATGAAGATGACGACCAGAATCCCGGCGATTACCGGGTGCGTGCTGATCAAATACAGCACCCCGATCACCGAGACGTCCTCAGTCACGCTGGCCACGGAATTTGTGATGGGTTCGGGTGAGGTGTTGATCGCAGCCCGGGCGGTGGCCTTGGTGATGTGGGAGTTAAAGGCGACGGTCCCGGTGACCAGCGCGGTGGCCATTTGTATGGACGGATCCGCCCCGTTCATGGCCATGTATCCCAGAGTCAGCCCCCCTACCGGACGGATAAACGTATGCGCGGCATCCCAGGTGGAATCTACATACGGGACCTTGTCTGCCACGAATTCAATGAGGCACAGGATCACCGCGACCGCGATGACCAGCGGGTGACCGAGCACTTCGAGGTTGCCAGGCAGCTGGATCCATTCCATGCGCTGCGCGATGCCCAAGCCAGCCACGGTGAGATACAGATTGATCCCGGATGCCCAGGAACTGCCCAGCAGAAAACCCAGTGAACTCAATTCTCCCACAGGATGGTCCTCGCAAATCCGACTATATCGCCGCGCGGCTACGGTGGCGGTAACCGGGGCGCAGACGGATGAAAAAAGGCAACGCCTCATGCAAACATGAAGCGCTGCCTTTAATCATGGATTCGTTTATGCGGATTGCAATGCGTCTTCCGCTTGTTTAATTACGTGTACATCTCGCTGCGGATACGGAATGGAGCAGCCGGCCTTTTCCAGTTCGACTTTACCTTTTTCCTGCATATCCCAGTAGACCGCCCAGTAGTCGGCCGGCTTGACCCACGGACGGCAGATGATATTGACCGAACTGTCGCCCAATTCTGAAACGGCGATGACCGGTGCCGGATCTTTCAGAATACGCTCATCGGCATTCACCAGATCGGTCAGGACCTGCTTGGCGACCTTCAGATCGTCGTCGTAGGAGACGCCGAAGACCATATCGACACGGCGCTGTTCGATGGCGGAGAAGTTGGTGATGATCCCACCGGTGATCTGACTGTTGGGAACGATAATCTTGCGGTTGTCCGGATGAGCCAGGATGGTGTTGAAGATCTGGATTTCCTTGACCGATCCCATGGTCCCGCCAGCGTCGATAAAGTCACCGATCTTAAACGGACGGAAAAGCAGAATCATGACTCCGGCCGCAAAATTGGACAGCGTTCCCTGCAGTGCCATACCCACGGCCAAGCCAGCCGCACCGAGCACGGCGATGAACGACGTTGTCTGCACGCCCAAACGGCCGATCGCCGCCATAATCGTAAAGATCAGGATTGCGTACTTAACGAGATTAGCGGTGAAGCCAACCAAAGCCTTATCCGTCTTGGCCGCTTCCATCAACTTCTTGACCAATTTGGCCGCCGTGTTGGCCACCCATTTACCAACCAGGTAAATAATGATGGCGGCGACAAGATTGAGGATAAAGGGAACCCCGATATCCGTGATCTTCTGGATAATTTCTTCCATTACTGAACTCCTTGTTTTATTGTTGATTCTGTACCGGTCGATTTCCGGCTATTTGCTATTGATCGGCCCCCATCAGGGCAGCCTTGGCTTCTTCAGCCGTATTGGAGAGCTGGGTTTGGAATTTCTCTGTGGTCTGGTTGGCCAATGCAGCGAGCTTGGCCTTGGCCTGCGAGATGATCTCCTGAGCCTCAGGGGACTCAGGCTTGATGGCCAGGATACTTTGCGCCTTTTGGGTCGCTTCTTTATATTGTTCATTGTCCAGCAAAGCGCGGGCCTCGGTAAGCATAGCCTCGACCTTGGACACTATCTCATCGGCCTTGGCCTTGGCGTCGGCAGCGGCCGTCTCCATCTTTTCCTGCATGGCGGCTGTCTTGTCCTTGATTTGGCGATTGAGCTGTTCGATGTTATCCTGTTGCGCAACTAGGCTTTCAGACGCCGACTGGGTCACATCCGCAACCTTCTCTTCGGCCTGGTGGGCCATTTCCCGCGCCCGTTGATTGAAGTCCACCGGATGATTCTCCACCAAACCTCCGGCCTTGGCGACCTTTTCGCGAAATGTCTGACGGTCACCCGCCGCTTCGTGCCCGGGGGTGAAATAGCTGTAGGCAAACAGTCCGACCAATGCGAGTACGACGATAATCAGCACGATACTTCCCTTCATGACGTCTCCTTAACTTGGGGTCCGGGTTGATGATTTTTTATCTCTGCTAACATTTCATTGGCTGACAATGGACACGTATTTTACAAAAAAGGCGGGATTTTGGCAAGAATAATAATGTTCCAACTTGATTAAACACAGGCGTTTTGAACCCGTCAGCAAAAAGGCGCGCCCCGCCTGAGAGGCGGTGACGCGCCTTGTTCTTCCACAATAGACCGGACTATTCTTCCGGTTTCGGCTTGGGTGCCGGTTTCGGTTTGTTGACCGTCTTTACTCCTCCGGTCCCTTTGGCCTGTCCGCCCTCGGATTTCACATCGCCTAGATAGGCGGGCAGATCGATTCCGGCCATACCGGTGACATCGTGGAGCGCCGGTAGGGATTTCACCAAATTACTCATAAAATTTGCGGTGGAGCTTCCTTTTTCACCGTTGCCGCTGTCCCAGACCGTGACCTTGTCGATCTTGATGTTCTTGATCGCCTCGGTCTGCAGCTGGACGATTTGCTCCAGCTTTTCCACGATCAGCATGGTGGCCGCATCCCGGGCATTATCCCCGCAGGAATCGACCAAGCGGTTGTAACCCTCTGCCTTGGCATCCAGGACCTTCTGGATACCCTCAGCCTCGGCCGATTTGATGGAGATAATCGCGTCGGCTTCCCCACGTGCTTCACGGCGGTTTTGTTCCGCCCGTGCCTCGGCGTCGATCTCGATCTTGCGCTTTTCAATCTCCTTGGGAACGACCTGCTCGGCCTCAAGCCGGCGCGTTTCCGCGGAGGCCTTGGCCTTTTGGATCTCGGCGATCGCATTCTGTTCGGCCACCTGACCGCGCTGTTCGGCGATCGCTTCCTTCTCCTGCAAGTCCGCATCAAAGCCCGCAATATTGGCCTTGGATTTGTTTTCCCCTTCCACGGCCTGCGCGTTAAACTCGGCCACACGGATACGGCGTTCCTTATCAGCCTGGGCGGATCCGACCTCACCGAGTTTTTCCTGTTCGGCCACGTCGATCTTGGCCTGGTTGACCGCGGTCGCCGCGGCTTTCTTTCCGATACTTTCGATATAGCCGGATTCGTCGGTGATGTCGGTGATGTTAACGTTGATCAATGTCAGACCGATCTTCCGTAATTCGGGTTCGATGTTGTTACGGATAGCCATCAGGAAGCGTTCGCGGTCCTGGTTGATTTCCTCGATCTTTAGTGAGGCGACTGTCAGACGCAGCTGCCCGAAGATGATTTCGGTGGCCATCTTCTCGATCTCATTGGTCGTCAGTTCCAGCAGACGGACCGCCGCATTGTTCATCGCCTCGGGCGACGTATCGATGGCGATGGTGAACGTACTCGGCACATTGATCCGAATATTTTGGAAGGACAGCGCCCCTTTCAGCGGGATGCTGATCGTCATCGGGGTCAGGTCCAGGAATTTGGCGTCCTGGATCAGCGGCCACACAAACGCACCACCCCCGTGGAAACACTTGACGGATTGACCTTCCCCTACTTTACCGTAGATCGCCAGGATCGCGTTCGACGGGCACCGCTTGTAACGTGACGCCAGGAACATACCTAATCCCAGAATGAAGAGGGAAAAGACAATCACTGTACCGGTTAAGGAGCCCATGTTTTCTCCTTTCTATATTTGCCGGACCGATATGGTCCGGTCGTCGATAACCTTCACGACTTTGACTGTCTTAAAAGATTCGATGTCGACCTTGTCTTCCGACATGGCCTCCAATTCTTTGAGAATTCCGCCCGGCATGGAAACGTTCACTTTGCCGCGGCCCTCAGCCGGGATCCTTTGATAAACACTGGCATTTAGTCCAATGGTATCTCCAATCTTGAAGACCGCTCCTTTGGAAACGAGCTTTCCTGCCATACGGAAGAGCATGGCCGTAATCCACATCGTAGCCAAACCCGCAACGATGGCGATCACCGTCGAGACCATCACCGACAGACCAAACTGCTTGTAGGCTGTCAGCCCGGCCCAACCGAACATCATGATGAAAGCGGTGAGTGTGTTCACGGAGATCAGCTCGAAAGCCGCGTCGGAATGCGTATCGCCGTCCATATCTCCGTCGATCCCATCCATACTACCGTCCATGTCTCCACCGACCAGCATCAATATCAACCGGACGGTGAAAAAGACGGTTCCACCCAGGGCACAACTCCAGAATACCTTGGTCAGCACATCCGCTTCGGCAAAAAATTCTAGGCTCATCGTCTCATCCCTCCTCTCAGGATTTCTTGTCAAATTTGCCGGCCTCACAGGCCCGAACAAATCCTTCGCCGATACACTTGAGGTCTTCCCACTCCTTGCGTATCCGTTCCGCTTCCTTTATGGTGATGCGCTTGCCTTCGTTGTACGATTGTGAGATCGCGTCGAGGGCCTCGGAGAATTCCTTAATCATGCTGTGCACATTCTTCAGGACCCGGCCGCCGACGGACGGCAGTTCGTGATCTTGCGGGTTCGGGGCGTAAAAGCCGCCGGCATGACGGCACATCCAGTTGATGATCTCGTTGTCCTCGGTAATTTCATGGATCATCTGCAACCGGTCTAACGGGTTGGCCGCGCCGCTGGGCGCGATCTTAGCGGTGTCGTCGGAATCCTGACACCACTTGTAAACTAAGGATTGAGATACGTTCATCCGCGCGGCCACCGCCTTGACGCCGACTTTGTCGATGGCCTTCTTCAGCACTTGATATGACTTTTGCACAATGGCCTCCATTCTTCAGGTTCATCCAAAGTATACTCCAATCAAAGTGCCTTGTTAATTACAATCTGGACGCCTTTCTGTAATCGTTTACGAACCGGATTTCAGAATATGACGGGCCGTAACTGATTATAAAAATCCGGCGGTAACTCCTTCTGGGAAAGCGCTTTCAGGCGGCCGATCACGGCGATCCAGCGCTGGCAATCCTGGTACCCTCCCTTCAATCCGGGCAGGATCACCGCCTGCGGATCCCGGATTTCCGGCAGCAATTGTTGAAAGACCTTGGAGGCGAAAATGACTTTGACGGTGGTCCCGGGGTCCGCTTTGAGCGCGGCGCGGAAGGCCTCTTCCGCCTCGTCCAGCTGTCCCAGACGCAGCCGCGCAATCCCCAGATTATAGTGTGACCAGAAATAGGCCGGATTCAATTCAGCCGACTTGGCAAATGCCTTGACGGCTTGGGCGTCTTTTCCCTGCCCGGCCAGACAGTAGCCCAGCATGAAATAACCGTTGGGATTCTGCGGGAGATAATCAGTCACCTTCCGATAGTAAAACGCGGTGCTGCGGGCATAGTCCGGATCCATATCGGTTGCCGAACGGTTGGATGCCGCCAGTTCAGTCAATGCGGGCATATACCGGTTCAGGGCGCGCAGTTTGGCAATCCCCAGGGCCTGGTGATCTTTAACGTATAAAGTCACGGCCGTGCCCGCAACAATATAGAAAAAACCGACACTCAAGAAGACGGACTTGGCCTTACCTCTAAATCCCGGCTTCATTCGACCCGCCTCCCTTCCGGCGTTCGTCCCACCACGCCCTTCCGATGCCGACGAACATGGCGTAGAAGATCACTAATATGCTGTAGTGGAATCCGCGGTATCCGGCCCCGCCGAACCGGAATGTCACCGTATGCGCTCCGGCCGGCAACGGGATGCCCATAAAAGACCCGTTGGTTTCGCGGATGTGCTGAGGGTGGCCATCGACTGTCGCTTGCCAACGCCGGTGCCAGTTCTGGTTGAACACCAGAAAGTGCCACGCCGGCTGGTCCGTCTTGAGTTCGACACGATCGACGGTGGCGCGGACGAGTTCGACGCCCGGCGTCGTATCCGTTACGGCCTCATAATTCCGCATCCCGTCCCTCAACTTTGGTATCTCCACGACGGAAAGAACGGTCGCCTGGTCTTGGCGTAGGGTGAATTCGCGTTCCAAAGCGGAATAATCATACGTCCCGCTCATATTCACCGCGACATCATCAAAGAGGATAAACTTGTGCCGCTTGTAATCGAACAGCGCGCTGGGGCGTACCGCATTGTACAAATCATGATAGTTGCGCAGCGCATAGTACAGGCTGGGCTTGTGGGTATCCGTCGGGATACCCATGATTTCTTTGTTCTGATAGGAACCGGTGTCGTAGGGATCGTCACCTTTGTACGGTCCGTTGCGCACCGCGGAGTTGACATTCAGGTAGTGGTAAACTTCCAGGGACTGACATCCGACGGCGGCCGTCAACAGGAACAACCCCACGGCGGGCCGCGTGACCGCGGCTGGTACAACACGCAATACAAAAAAAAGTGCGCTGAACGCAATCATTCCATAGGTACTCCAGATCGTATTGCCCCAGATGACCACCATCACGGTGAATACGGCGTGCACGGCCAGTGTCCAACATATCCATCCGCCTGCCGGGTACGGTTTCTCTCGCGCGCACAGGTCGTCGAACAGGATCGCCGCCGCCAGCACAAATATCGGCAGCATGGCCAGCCAGAAAAACCAGTGCAGGTTCCGGAAATATTTAAAAAGAAAGATGTGCCGGTGCAGGAAATCGTAGACCGGCGTCAAGGCAGGTACGCTGAGTAAAAACAGAAATCCCCCCCACGTTACCAGGAGCAGGAACTTTCTGTTCAAGCGGACGCCGGCGCCCATCAAAAATATCAGATAAATGAAGCCGGGGAAAAAAATGATCGCGAACTTGAACCGACGCATATCACTGAAGGCGCTGGTATACACCAGCTCCTCGAGCATCGCCCATTCGGTGACGGTTTGTTTGCCCACGGCCAGCGCGTGGTCGGAGGCGGCGGTTGACGCCCGTCGCGGCATCACAAACTCGCCCTCCCGGGCGCTTTGAAAGATTATCGCCGCCGGGATCATCGCCATAATCAGGCTGAAGGCGCAAACTGCGGTCAACACCTTGTGCCGCCAAAGGAAAGTACCGGCCTCTCGCAGCCGATCCATGGCCCGCCGCGGAAAGAAGGCCGCCCCGAAAACAAGAAACGACGCGAAGATTATCAGAAAATACAAAGGAATATACGTGGTGGCGAGGTTCATCAGGCAATAGGTCAGTCCCAGCAAATTGACCGCTCGCGGGCGGCGAAGAAAATCCAACAAAAAACCGAAGAACCACACTAACGGCACACTGACCAGAACAATATAGGAATCAAACTGGCGCGTGCCCAGCGAAGAAAATAAAAACAACAGGAATCCGGCGTAAGCCGCCGTCTTCGTCTTGAGAACGATGCGGCCCAAAAAGTAGAAGCCCAGCGCCGCCATAAAGTAGTAGATCGCAAGATAGCTCGTGTAAGCGGTCAGATGCGGCATACCGCACCAGCGCAGGACGACCGGAATCAGGAAGAACGGATTGAAGGAACCCATACGGCGCAGGAAGAATTCGTTGGGCACGCCACCGTTGATACCGGGGTCCCAGAACGGATAGACGCCCTTCACCATATTATCGATAAAGAATTTAACGTGCTGGTAGTACCCGACGGCATCGGATTGCAGCGACAAACGGCCGGACACGAAGCCCCGGAAACATATCAACCATATCAGGAAACTGAAAAGTATCCAGCCGGCCATCTGGCGGCCGGAGGGCGCGTTGGAAGATGCCTCCCGGAGCATGAAACCCTTTCCGCGTGGGGATTGGTCGTAACCTGTTTTGAGATAACCCGGGTGAGAAGGAAATTGGGCCTGATTAATGAGGTATTGTAACCAAAACCCGACCGAATCACAAGCAAAATGCCTGCCGTCAGATAAAGTGAAGTTTGTATATCACGCCCTGACAAATATCAGTATAATGGCGATACCAATAAACGTCCGCAGCAAAGGAGCGACGCATGCCCACAGGGAAATCCAAGCCGAAGACCGGATATATCAAAGCCTACAACAACTACGAATTTCTGAATAGCCCCTCCGCCCGGACGATTCGTATCCTGACCGAGATGGTCGAACCCCGCGAGCGCCTGCGCAAGCATCATGTGCACAACACGGTCGTTTTCTTCGGATCGGCACGTACCCTCCCCCGGGCCACGGCGCGCAAGAATTTTCGTGCCGCCGAGCAGGCTTACAAGGCGGCGGCCCGCCCGAGCAAACGCCTTAAGGACGATCTCCAAGCGGCCGAGAGTGAACTGATGATGTCGCGCTTCTATGAAGATGCCGTCGATCTCGCCGAAAAACTGACGATCTGGTTCAAGGAACCGCTGTTCAAGAGACGGCGCTTTCTGGTGTGCACGGGCGGCGGCCCCGGAATCATGGAAGCGGCCAACCGCGGCGCCAAGAAGGCCAAGGGCGAGTCGGTGGGGTTAAATATCAGCCTCCCGCTCGAACAGGACCCCAACCCGTACCAAACCAGAGACATCTCCTTCGAATTTCACTACTTCTTTATCCGTAAATTCTGGTTCTTCTATCTGTCCAAGGCGATGATCGTGTTTCCGGGGGGATTCGGCACCCTCGATGAACTCTTCGAATTGCTGACACTCGTGCAAACCGAAAAGACCAGGAAGTACATGCCCATCGTGCTCTATGGAAAGGATTATTGGAATGAAGTGGTAAACTTTCAGGCCCTCGCCCATTGGGGGATGGTGAGCCCGCAGGACCTGAAACTCTTTAAGATTTGCGACGACGTGGACTCCGCCTTCAATTATCTTCAGGCGGAGCTGAAAAAGCACCATCTCCAGTAGGCACGGCCGTCACTTACCGTTTGCGGCTGAAGTAAACGACCGCCCCCATCACAACGAGCGTGATCCCGACGAGGACGATAAATTCCCACCATTGCGGTTCTTCCGACATACCAGATTCGACTCCAATTCGTTGACCAGCTCTTCGCGCGTCAGGCGGAAAAGCAAATACACAAAGACCGTCACCGGCACCAAGGCCACGGGGCCATAGTGCAGCACCGAAAAAAAGGCGTACATTATCAAGACCATCACCATCAGTACCGCCAGACGGTAGGCCCAGTAATGGTAGCGTTGCAGAAAGATACCCGCGCAGACCAGGTAGAATGAAATCGCGGCAATGACGTACACCGTCGATCCCTCCGGCGCCACATACATCACGCGATAGCCCTGCCGGTCGTTCATATAATCCATTACCGGAATGGACACAAAAAACGCGGATAAAATCACGTAGTATCCGAGCAACCCCACGATGGTCAGCTCTCCGGCCACCAGCCGCACGTGGCTGGCCGGCTCTCCGCGCAGCTGCCGGCGGCGCTGCATGATCATATGAAACAGCAGAAAAAACGGCACCACATTGGTCAGGAGAATGCGAAAAACAAGATTGAGCGGCAACGCTTCGGAAGGCATACGCGATATTATATACGCTCGAGCTCGGTGCGAATCAGCATAAGAACATCTAGGTTGTTGCGTGATATCATGACGATGGGACTGTGATGGGCCTCGGGATCGGCGCTGCCGTACATCAGCGACAGGTCAATGCCGGCCTCGGCGATCTTGTCGGTAACCGATTGCAGGGCGCCGGGTTTATTGGACAGCGTCAGGAGCACGACCTCTTCCTCCTGCACGTCGAAGCCTTTTTTCTCGAGGAGATTCTTGGCCTCGTTGTTGTCTTCAGTCACAAACATGATCGCGACCATTCCGCCGACTGCATACGCGCACAAGGCCAGAATATTGATGCCGGAACTGGAGACCACGCTCAAGACTTCGGCCAGGGTCCCGGCTGTATCTTTCAGGTGGATCATGAGTTGACGGTCTAATTCAGCTTTTATCATGGGAAGGTCCTTTCCGGTGTCTGCCGGGTCAAATGACGTCCTACTTTATTCTCACCTATAAATATAACACATCCCGGGCGGGAATCAGTTACCGGTTTTATAAATCCCGCGGCGGATCGCCCGCTCACCGAATTTGTCTTTGATTTGATCGCAGGCCCGGTGCAAATCTTCATCCCGTTTCTCAGCCGGATCTTCAAATAAACTGTCCCGCACGTAAGGGTCTTCAAAATTGGCCACACGCACCCCGATAAGACGGATGTGCATGCCCGGCCGGAAAAATATTTTATACAGGTGCAGCGCCGTGGTGTAAATCGTGTCGGAAAAATTGGTGCGGTGGTCGAGCGTTTCGGCACGGCTGAATGTCTGAAAACCCTTGAGCCGGATCTTGAGCGTGACCGTTTTCCCCTTCAGATCGTGCTTGCGCATCCGCCGGGACACCTTTTCCGAGAGATACAGCAGCCGGTCGATGATTTCCTCCTGGTCGGTGGTATCCTGCTCAAAGGTATGTTCGTTGCTGACCGACTTTATCTCATCATCCACCGCCACCGGGCGTTCGTCGATACCGTTGGCCAGCTGGTGCAAGTGTAGTCCGTGCGTCCCGAAACGTTTGCTCAAGGCCTCGATCGGTGTCCGGGCGAGCTCGCCCACCGTCTTGATTTGCAATTGATGCAGCGCACTTTCGGTGTGCTTGCCGACCCCCCAAATCTTGCCGATCGGCAGCGGCCACAGAAAATTCCGGACCTGGTCCGGCTTGATTTCCAGCAGCCCGTCCGGTTTGTTGTAATCCGAGGCGATCTTGGCGATCATTTTGTTGGGAGCGATACCGATCGAGGCGGTCAGTCCGACCCGGGCCCGGATGTCTTTTTTAATGGCCCGGCACAAATCCAGTGGGCTGCGCCCATCGGACAGACATCCGGTCAGGTCCATAAAGGCCTCGTCAATACTGACCGGTTGGATGTCGGGAGTGTAGTCCTTGAGGACGGCAAAGATCTGGCGGGATACTTCGCGGTATTTCTGATGATTGCCGCGCAGGTAAATCCCCTGCGGGCAGCGGCGATAAGCGATGGAGATCGGCAGCGCCGAGTGGATGTTGTACTTTCGCGCTTCGTAGGAGCAGGTGGCGACCACGCCGCGGCCCTGACCGCCCTTCGGATCGGCGCCGATAATCACCGGCTTGCCGCGCAACGCCGGATTGTCGCGCTGTTCAACGGCCGCGAAAAAGGCATCCATATCCATATGCGCGATGATTCGCTCGGGCATGGCGGCTCCCCGGTCGGATTAAACGTTGAAGCGAAAATAAATCACATCCCCGTCGCGGACTTCATACTCCTTGCCTTCCAGCGAGACGCGATTTTTGGCCTGCACGGCTTGATAAGAACCCAGTTCTTTCAAATCGTCGTAGTGGTAAACTTCGGCGCGGATGAATCCGCGGGCGATATCGGTATGGATCTTGGCGGCGGCCTTGACGGCCGGCGTTCCCTTGGGGATCGTCCACGCGCGGGATTCCTTTTCCCCCGCGGTAAAGAAACAGATGAGTCCCAGCAACTCCTGCCCGGCGCGGGCGACCTTTCCGAGTCCCGGCGTCACGATACCGGCTTCCTCATAATATGTGGCCCGTTCCTCGGGAGGTAACTCGAGGATTTCCGACTCCAGTTTGGTGCACAGTTCGACGATACCCGCGTTTTCCTGTTTCGCCCGTTCCTGCAGCGGTCCGAGTATGCTTTCATCGGCCCCGCTTTCGTCGGTGTTGGCGACATAGAGAATCGGTTTGCCGGTCAGGAACTGGAATTCCTTGGTAAATTCCTCGGGAATCTTCATCAGACGTGCCGAGGTGCCGGCGTTAAATCCGGCGAGGATCTCTTCCATCTTGGCCACGTTTTCCTTGGCCGCCTTCTCTCCGGATTTCGCGGTCTTGCGCAGCTTCTCCAGGGCCTTCTCGGCCTGCTGTATATCGGCGAGCAACAATTCGGTCTCGATGGTCTCCACCGCGTTGATCGGGTCGAGATCGCCCATGACATTTACCACATTATCGTCGTGAAAACACCGGACCACATGGAGGATCGCATCCACCTGCCGGATATTCGCCAGAAACTTGTTCCCCAGCCCTTCCCCCTGACTGGCGCCCTTGACCAGCCCGGCAATATCGACGAACCGAATCCCGGCCGGGGTGGTCTTGACGGATGAGAATTCCCGGGTCAGATGCTCCAGCCGCGGATCGGGCAACGGCACGATCCCCACATTCGGGTCGATGGTAGTAAAGGGAAAGTTTTCGGCCGCGATCCCGGCCCCGGTCAAGGCGTTGAACAACGAGGATTTGCCCACGTTCGGCAAACCCACAATTCCGATTTCCATTCCTGTCTCTCCTTCCTGGCGATGCCCGGCCGCTGAGCCGGCGGAGTCTAAACGAGCCTGTATGATACACCAATTTGAGGGGGCTGTCCCGTCAAATTATACGCCCAAAAAAAGGCAGCCCGGACCCTGCCGGAGCTGCCTTATAAACGTCTCTTACATATCAATTTACAATTCGCTGTGCGTAACCGTTTCCTCCTTGACCAACTTATCATCGATAAAAGTCTTGATGAGCGTTTTGTCGTCGTTCTGACGGGTAAGCGTTTGGTAATATTTCGCCAGCGGATCGCCGCTTTCATCTTCGAATTGCTCGCAATCCCGTCGCGCCTCTTTGGAGTTGATCACGGTCAGCTCGCAGGTTTCGCGCAGAATCCCGCTGGGATAATACCGGTGATACGGCCCGTCGTTCTGTCCGTCCTTAAAATCTCCCTGGTAGACAAGCCGGCCCTGTTCATCATAACGTTTGATGGTGCCGTTGAGCGCGTCGTTCTTGGCGCGGCCTTCCATCTTCAACTGACCGTTGCGATAGTACTCTTTGAAAGATCCGTGCAGATCTCCGTTGCGGTATTTGCGTTCCGCCTTGAGAGCCCCGTTGCTGTAATAGCGCTTGCTCTGCCCGTGATACTCCCCGTCCTTAAAAAAACTCTCCTCCATAATCTGGCCATTGCGGAAGTAAATTTGTTGCAGGCCGTCACGCTTACCGTTCTCAAAATTGCCTTTGATAAACAGATTGCCGTTGGGATGATACCCGAGGGTTTCCCCCTCAAGTTTACCATCTTTGTAATAGCCGACGCTCTCCAGGACGCCGTTGGAATAATAAGTCTTGTTTTCTCCGTCGGGAATTTGCTCTTGGGCGTATGCGGATACGGTGGCCAGCAGAGTGATCGCCACCAATAGGATAAATCTGGGCATGAACCTGTCCTCCTCTTCGCGGATCGTCATTCTTTGAGTCTGTGATATTTTAACGTCGCGTCGATCGAAATACAAGCAACATTCCCAACTTCGCGTTGACCCTGTCCGGTACTGACGTTAAAATACCGACTATGAGCCTGGTTTTACGAATAACACTCGCATTATTGCTGTATAGCGGACTGTTCCCGAACCGCGCGGCGGCGCAGTACACCCGCAACAGCATCTACACGGCGGCCCGCGCGGGAGACTATGCAGCCGTGGAGAAATTCATCAGCCGACGCGTCAATCAGGAATCCCTGGATAACCTCTTGGGAGCCGCTGTCGCCGGACAGCAGCTCGACATCATCGCATTGCTGATCGATAAAGGGGCTGATCCCAACAGCCTGACGTCCTACAACAGCCATCTCTTGAATACCGCCATCATGTTCGGATTCGACCGAGCGGCCGCCAAACTCGTCGAACTGGGAGCCGATCCGAATCAATACGGATACCGGAATCGTGAACGTAATGTATTTATTGATTGGGATTGGACACCGCTGATGTGCGCGGCCTTTCGCGGGAACGAGGAGCTGGTCGAGCTTCTGCTGGCACACGGCGCCGATCCGCAACTCAAAGGCCGTTCGACATCGGACGTGGATATTGAAACGGCCGCCGATATCGCCGCCTACAGCGGCCACCTGGATACCCTGAAACTGTTGCTGCAAAAAGGCGCGCCCCTCAGCCGCGAAACCATATTCAAAACGGTCCGCGGCGGTCATTTCAAAGTATTTCGCTTTTTGTTGAAACAGGAAGACGATCTGAACCGACTGAGCCGCCAGCACCGGACGTTACTGATGGAGGCGGCCTGGTGGGGGCATGAAGATATCGTGAAGTTCCTGCTGCGAAAAGGAGCGGACGTAAACTATCGCAACGCCGCGGGAGAAACCGCCTTACTGACGGTGCTTTCCAATCCCGACCGCGAATTGAATGTCCAACTGAACATCCTCAAACGTCTCATCCGCAACGGGGCCGTAGTCGGCAATGATCTTCCGACGGCGCGCTCCCTGGCACAACGCTACAATAAGAAACCTATCCTGGCTTATCTCGATACGATTGACGAAAAGGGAAAGTGATCAGACGGCTGTCTGAGCGCCGGCGACTTGGCGCTTAATGTTGATGATGATCTCCACGCAGTCAAAGGCCTTGACCGCATAAGCATCGGCCCCGGCCTCTTTAGCCTCATCCGTCTGATTCGGCTCGGCAAGACCGGACATGACAATGACCTTGACTGTGTCACCCGCCTCCTGTTTGATGCGGCGGCATAGCTCCAGACCGCTGACGTCCTCCAACCCCATCTCCACCAACACGATCTGCGGTTGTTCCTGGGTATAAAGCGCCAACGCCTCGCGTCCGGCTTGCGCCAAGACGAACCGGTCAAAGCCGTAATTCAGCAAACGGACACGTATGAGTTCGCAAAAGTGCTCGCTGCGGTCAACAATCAAAATCTTTGGATTCATGGACTATCTCCCCTTTTTAGCAATATGGTTCTAGCTTACTTGAATCCCGCCACAGGCACAATATGGGATAAACACTCATAAATTACTTATTTCTTATAAGTATTGATAACCCGGATTTTAAAACTTATATGTTGTAATTAATAAAGTTACAATGATTTTAGGTAAGTAGCCAAGTTTGTCTTCTTACCGGACAATTTTAGCTTGGTGCGGATGCTGTTGCGGTGATTATCCACGGTTCGCTGGGAGATGTTCAGAATCCGGGCGATGTCCTTGCTGCTCAATCCCCCCCGGATCATGTTGCAGATTTCCACTTCCTTGGGAGTCAGTTTCAGGGTCTTACGCGAGATCTTCTGGCCGAACGCCGCCGTCACCGTTCTGAGATTCTTCTCCAGAATCGCCAGATGACGACGGTCCGCGGTACCTGTCCGGCGCTTAAGCTGATTGACGATCGGCAGCACAAGCTCCTCAATATTGGCACTGACCTCCTGCTTGAACCGGTTCTTCTCCTGTTCGATCTGGGACAAGACCTCCTGCAGTGCGATATTCTTTTGCTCCAAGTCCCGCGTCTGCGTCAACAGCTTATCCTGTGATTCGCGCAGGGCGTTCTCCGTCTTTTTTTGATTGGTCAGGTCCCGGGCGATGGCGTATATCACCTGATTGGCCGGAACCGAGGTCCAACCCAGCCACTTGTAGCTGCCATTCTTGCATCGGTAACGATTCTCGAAATAAAGCGTCTTGCGGCCTTCCCCGAGCTTCTCAAGCTCATCGAGGGTCGCCTGCACATCTTCCGGATGGACAAATTCCAGAAACTTGACGGATAGCAGCAATTCTTTGGAATGGCCCAGGGTGCGCATAAAGGCGGGATTCACGTCCAGGAAATAGCCGTCCAAAGACGCGATACACAGGAGGTCCAGGGAGAGATTGAAAAATTTGTCGATGCGCCGGTCTTCCCCCTCATATGATTTCATCGGGGCCCCTCGCGGAGCACTATGGGGGAGGGAAATCGGCGAAAGACGTCGTTTCTTGCCATGTTATTATATTAGCAATAAATGGGGAAAAAGGAACCGCAATGTTGGCCTTGTGCGTGTAATTGCGCACCGCAAACACGCTCAGATCAATACCGGTCTGTGTTCCTCCGCCGCCGCGTACCGAGATGGCGCCGGTAAAATTAAATTCACCCAGACCGACGGTACTTTCGGCGCGAAATTCGCCATTGGCCCCGTCGCTGCCGTCGGCAATTACGAAGGCTTCCACGGTCAGGTCCGCGCCGCCAGCGACCGCTCCGTCGGGTATGACGACATCCTGTTTGGCGAACAAACCGATCTGGGCGTCCGGTGTCAACGGATCGGGGACGATGTCGCCTTCAATGTAAATGTTTCCGCCGGCCACCAGAAGCAAAGATGTATCGAACTCGCCGGAGACCCGGATATCCCCGGTGGCAAAAATGAGGCGCGGCGCGAAACCCGGAGTGCCGTCCAGGGCGCCCAGGTTGTCCAGATCAATGGTCAAATCGCCGGCCTCCTTGTACCCGCCCAGCGTAGCGGCCAGTCCGGTCGCCAAAGTATCATACCGGTTGATGTCCACGCCGGGAAAGGTCACCGACGGATAGGGATTCACCGCGCCGGTAATGGTGATGTCCGGATCGGACTGCGGATTGGACGGATTGAGCTCATCAATATAAAGCACGTTGCCATCGATGGTGATATGCCGCTGCGCCGCGTCCGGCAGTGCATCGTTGACGTCAAAGAACAGGTCCTGCCCGAGAACATCCGCCTCCACAACCGCCCCGCTTTTAAAGCGTAAGGCTCCCGGCGTTGACAATAAAAACCGACTCGGGTCGTCGATCAGCACACGCGCCAGGATCGCCCGGTTCAAATTGCTTTCGGCGTCGTATCCCACGGAACGCACCCAGCGGGTCTCTCCGAGGTCCTCAATATCGGGTCCGTTGACCACTTCGATACTATAGGTACCGATAACGGTGGTATCGTCCGCCTCGACGGCATTAAGCAAGACATTGCTGACCGCCATATTCGGCATGTCGGGATCCGTCCCGAGACCCCAGTCAGGGTCCCGCCGGAATTCAAACAGCGCGCGGTCGATCCCCGCCTCCGCGGTCGAGAATGCCTGATGAACGGCGCGGCGCTGATCGGCCTCGCGCAATTGCTGGGTCGACCGGACAAACGCGGCCCCGAGTAAAATGGTTAAAAAGAGGGCCACCGCCAGGCTCATAATCAGGAGATATCCGTCCGAATTGTTGATCTTCATCAGTTTGCCGCTCCTGTATCGGGGCTGTTGGCGTTGCGCGGAAAAATCTCCGTGGCCGTATTGATACTAACCGACCGACGCAGTAAATCATCGGTCAGAGTCAGCATAAGCCTGAGTCCGCGTCCCGTGTCGTCGTCCCTGACAAATGCGGAATTGGCCGCGTCGACTTTGTCCGATATCGTCCGGCTTCCCGCCGCGCGCTCCACGAGCAGCCGGCCGTCCAAAGTAATCCGGTACGTGGCGAACACCTCGCCGTTAATCCCCGTGAAGACGGCCGTGTTGTCGCCCTGCGCGTTGCTCGCCTCCACCTGAATGGATTTCGCGGCCCGCCCGTCAGCGGTCACCGCGTCCACGATTTCGTTGGCCTCATGCCACAAGTCACTGCGAACGATCTGATCTTCCAGGGCCTCCCAATTGGTGACAAAAACAGCAAAGATCACCCCGCCCATTACCGAGATCATCAGGACCACGGCCAGCATCTCGGTCAAAGTGAAACCAGTCTGGGAACGTCGGGTCCGCTGCATCTTACACCCCTCCGTTCCGGCGCAACTGGATGATGATCGACCGCGTCTCACCGCTGCGTAAGTCCTGGATGACTTCCGAGTGCGGCTGATAATTGGCCGGGTCGTGGTTGATATCCAGACCGTGATTCCGCGTTCCGGTCTGATAATAACCGTCGGCGGGCAGTCCCAACGGCGGCCAGGTCTCCGGAATATTGCTAAAGGTCGCTACCCCGCCGCCGGTAGTGACCTGCGTGAGATTTGATCCGGAGTACGGATCGAGGACCACGGCCACCCCGTCCATCGGTTGCCCCGTGGTCTGATCGAAAACCGTTACCGTGACATTGGCAAAACCGCGCGGCCACATGCGTGCATCGTAGTCGGTGACGGAATCCGTATTGATCGGGACGTCATACCCACTGGAACCGCGGCGAACATACTGATCGTTACCCACGGACTCATTGGTGTAGTAACCGCTGCGTTGCGCCGAGAAGCGGTAGTTGTTGGTCTGCAGTCGAAAACCGGTTTGGGCCGGGTCACAGGCGATTTGATAGTCGCCGGTGGCATCGGTGGTATCCGTTACCGAGATGTTCACGCTCACACCCTGCAAGGCGTTGCCCGTGGCATCGTCGATCAAGGTACCGCCGACGTTGCCGCAATTTTGGTCCTGCACCGGAATGACAAGCGTGCCGATATCGCGCGGCGGGTCCCCGGGAAGGAGCGGGCCGGGGTACAAGCGGTTACTGTCCCGGCTGACATTTTGCAGTAGATCGCAACAGGTCATCACGGCCACCTGGCCGTTGGCCCACACCTCCAGAAAATTTCGGTTGGGATCGGATGCCGGGAACATGGCCTGGACCGCCGGGACGCTAAAGGTGAAGTTTCCATTACCGTCTGTCGAGGCGGTTTGCAATTGAGTCCCTTTGCGCCAATCCTGATAATCGCTGCGTGGCCAGCGCGCGCGCACCGTGGCATTGGCTACCGGCTGTCCGTTGCTGTCGATCACCCGTCCGGTAATAAGCACCTCGGGAACCGGCGTGACGGGAAGGTCGAGCTGAATGTTATCGCCCGGACGGACCTCAATCCGGTCGGCCGCGCTGCTGCCGAAATAGGGATTGGAACAGATCAGGCTCATATCGTCCTGGACCACTGCCGTGGAAAATCCCTCCCTCTGATACTGATATGTGCAGGAAGGCGCCCCGGCCGCGCCGACCGCGTAGGCATAACCCAGCCGAAAGGCGTCGGTGGTGTTAACAGTGAAGTACTGAGGATCCGTGTCGTCGAAGGCGATTGTAAAGTTGTAGTCGCGCCGGTTGCTGGTGCGCGTCACGCGCGATCCGTTTTGATACAAATTAATTTGGCCGCGACTGAAGGTGGAAATCAACTGGCCCGTGCTCTGATCAATTACATTGCCGAAAATATGCGCTTCGTCCGGCTTGGGCGTCAGACAAAACGACAGGTCCGCCTTTTCTTCGTTGGGACTGATCGTGATCGGCACGGGATGCGTGTACGGCTGGTAACGGTTGTCATTGACCGTCAGGATATAGGAGCCGGCCGGCAGGATAAAGCGGCCCTGACCGAAGTTATCAAAACCGTCAAACTCGGCAAAACTGAAGTTGGCGCCGTCATCATCCGTAAAACCCACCGAGGTGGTGCTGTAGGAAGCTGTCGAGGTGGTCGAGTCGAGTTCGACGCGGATCCCGCCGAGCGGGTCCATGGAAGCATCCTCGGAGCAAACAAAACCCTTCAGATTTCCGGCCAGCGGATCGGGCGGCCGCGACAAATAGGCCACGGAGCGGCGCTGCTGGGCCATCCCGTTGAGATCCTGCCAGGTCACGCTGACCACCGTCCTTTTCAGTTCCGGACTGCCGTTAACCAGGGTCACCTGCAGCGAACGGTCGAACCCGCCGAAGATGGTATCACCTGATAAATCACGTAGACCGCAGTCCAAATCGGCATTGTCCGGCGGAAAATCGCAGCGTTCCAGCATGTCAAAGACGGTATCCGCCTGCGCGACGCGCCGGACCTCTTCCTGGCTTTGCTGCAACAAGTTGGTTGCCGTGACGATATCACGCGCCATCGCCTGGCTGCGGGTCATCACGGACACCGAAACCCATCCGGCAACGCTGATCAGCGATATGACGACCACACCGACCATCATCTCCACCAGCGTTAGGCCCTGCTTGTTACGATTGACTAACAGCATGTCACATTCCGGTTCCTACTGAGACGTTAAACAGAAAAACCCCACTCTTCGAAGTGAGGTTTTTCCTGATTCTTCCGCACACCGGGGTTATTCCCGGCCGTGAACAATCGTCGGGATGACCGTAATAATCAGTTCGGTGTCGACGGCGGTATTTCTCTCGTAGCTGAATAGATTTCCGAAAAGCGGGAGGTCCCCGAAAAACGGCACTTTGAACAGGCTTTGCTTGTCCTCCTGGTTGAGAATTCCTCCCAACACAAAAGGCTGTTTGTTTTCGACGCGCACGTGCGCCGTAGCCTCACGCGTGCGTACCTGCGGAAACTCGTCGTTCGGCCCGCGGAACGCCACGATAAAACTCACTTCCGGTTCCACCTTCATGACCACAAAGTTCTGCTCGATGATCGAGGGCGTGATCGTCAAACGGATACCGGGTTCCACAAAGCGGACGTCATTGGTCACGACACCGCCGGTGATATTGGTGATCGTATACGGGACTTCATCGCCGACGAAAATTTCCGCCTGTTTCCCGTTGAGCGTGGAGACCCGCGGCGCGGACAAGACCTTCGCCTTGTTCTGCTGCTCCAGCATACGGATGGTCGTTTCGAATTGCAGCGGATTGCGCTGGATCTGAGCGATCCGGTAGAACCCGCTGTCGGAGTTCTCGACATCGTCGAAGTCCTGCGGCCGGCCGCTTTCCTGATACAACAGGTTGATCTGATCGGACCAGTCCACACCGAGATCCTTGAGCGCGTTTTTGTCGACTTCGATAATCTTGGCCTCCAGGATCACCTGCGGCTGCGGATTATCGAGCATTTCCACGAGCTGTTCGACCTGGGCTACATCCTTCGGGTCACCGGTCACCATCAGACTGTTGAGCTCTTCGCTGATGCTGACATTGTCCGCCAGGTCTTCCACCAGGTTTTTGGCTTCCTGCACGTTGACGTTGCGGACCTTGATCATCCGCGAGACCTTATTCTCGTAGCGTAGCTTTTCGTTTTCCGTAATAAACAAGGCTTGGCCGACCAGCTTGAAGCCCAGATCATACGAGTTGGCGACAAGCAGCAACGCGTCTTCCAATGTGATTTGCTTCAGGTGCAGATCGAGCGTATTGCTCTTCAATGCCGGGTCGAGCATGATGTTCATGTCACCGGCTTCGCCCATAATCAGGAGTATGTCGGACAAATTCGTATTATCGAAATCCAGATCGATCCGCTTGTTGCGGTTCTGCACCGGGATGGCCTTGCGAACGATCTCTTCCGCCGTGACGACCGTAGTCTTGTCGGCCGGTTTGGCCTTCACTTCCGCCGGTTGCGGTTCTTCTGCCGTCATCTGGATATCGGCGGCCTCTTTGAGGGCCTGGTCGATTTTTAGATTCCGGCTGATGTCTTCAACGGTCTGTTCTTCGACGGGAACTTCCCAATAGTCCAGCGCGGCGACCTCTTCCTTAAGCAATCCGCTGGGACTGAGCTTGCGCTTGATCTTGGTCGCCAGGTCCTCTTCCGGTTCATGCATCGGCGTATCTTCCACGGCTTCCGCGGTGTCGTCGGACGCCGGATCTGTGCGCATGGAATCCCGCAGGGCCTTAAACTCGGCCTCCATGGATTCCTCGGTGCGCTTGCCCTTTTCCTTGGGCGACTTGATCGTCTTTTTACTGACGGCCTTTTCCGCGGGCTTGACTTGGGCCGCGTCCATCGCTGCCTGCTCGTCCGCCGGCGGAGTCACTTTCTCGGGCTCCGGTTGTTCCGGTTCCGTCTCCGGAATGTCCTGTTGATAAACGATACCTTTATTCATGACCACTTCCGGTTCCGCGGCCTTCTCTTCGGCATCTTCCTTGACATCGATAATGACCGGGTTGGGTAATGTCTTAAGCGGTTCGTCGGTGACCTTGGCCAGCAAGATTTCCTCCGGTAGATCTTCGGGGTCCGGCATCACCATGACCACCGATTCGGCCTCCGCCTGGGATGCTTCCTCCGTATACACGACTTCGTGCTCGGGAGCAGCGGTAGGACGGACAGAGCTGGCGATTTGCCCCAATTCATCGTCTTTCACGATCCGTGCGGCTTCAGTTTCCTCTGCGTGTAATAACTCGCGCATCTCTTGGAACCTGGCATCCGCCACGACGGCAATCTCGTCGGACTCCACTTCAGCGGGACCGGCGGCATGGGCTTCGGTGGCGGCGATGCGCTCACCTTTGACAAAAATCGCCTTCAGCCCCGTAAAAAATCCCCTTTTCTCCTGAACATCTTCTTCCGCTTCCGGCATCTCTGCTGCGGAGGCGGTCTCGACGGCCACCGGTTCATCAGAACTGTCGCCGACATCTTCCATGATTTCCTGTAAAATCTTATCTTCCGCCGACTTGACCTGATCGGCTTGCGCCTGCGCAAATTGGACGGTCCGCGCTTTCTGCACCGCGGGGTCCTCGGTGTAAGCCGGCTCCGTCTCCGGCAATACGACAACCGGCTCGTCGGTCTCGGCGATCTTCTCGGGCATATCCTGGGCGATCTCGGCCTTGCTCATTTGGACGGTTTCTTCATCCCCTGAGTTAACCTTCTTCC
Organism: Candidatus Omnitrophota bacterium; assembly: GCA_020429915.1. GTDB lineage: Bacteria > Omnitrophota > Gorgyraeia > Zapsychrales > Zapsychraceae > JAGOSC01. Next base: position 70,569 of record JAGQKV010000015.1, read on the forward strand.
ACAGGGAACTGAAGGGCTTGACCTTCGGGGTATCACTCATGGCCTGGATTTGCTCCGGCTCCTTGACTGATACCGGCTCCGGTTGGGCGGAAGGCTGGCGTTCAGCTTTGGATGCGGTATCCCGGCCACGCAAGGCTGCGCTGATCTGCTCTTCCACCGCGGCAGCCATTTCCGGTCCCAGTTCGGGTTCCGGCTCGGCCTTCGCCATAACAGCTTCCGGTGTACTCGGCCAGCCGAGTCCGAGCGAGATTTCTTCCCGTTCCAGCGAGTCGGCGATAAAATCGTTCTGTTCGTCGACCAGTGTCGACGATTCGAAATCCACGTCGCTGTAGTTGGTCCGCTCCCGGGCACGGTCCTGTCCGGTTTCCCGCTCTCCATAGTAGTCAGGACGTTCTTCCTTTAACAGTTTCCAAATTTTGGCCTTTTGCACTTGGGCCGGGTCGTCCTCGGCCCGCACGATTCCGGTTACCGACATCGTTCCCGTCGCCACCAGCGCGCACAGTATCGTCGTCAATGTCCTTTTCACTTCGCTTCCCCTCGTTTCAGCGTTACCGTCTGTTCGCCATTCGTTAATATCACTTCATCCGGTCCGATTTTGGTTATGGTGAAGTCTTTCAGTTTATCGTCTTTGCGGTACGTTCCCTTATCCTGTCCGCTCTTGAGAAAAGCCACGTATTCGTCGTTTTCCTTGAAGACGCCTAAAAACTTAAAACGCTTAAGATCCTGTCCTTGTTGCGGAATGCCGGCAAAGACCGGCGACTTTCTTTCTTCCTGGATGAGCGGCTCGAACGGATCACGGGTCACATCAATCGCCGCCTTCTTGGGTTTAAGAATGAGTTTCGCCAATTGCTCGTCGTCGATCTTCTCCAAGACGGGTTTGGCGACAACCGGTTTCGCCTCGGTCTTGAATCCGGCCAGGTCGCATCCGGCGGCCAGCAATACGGTCATCATCGTCAAAGTCAGTCGTTTCATCGGGTCTCAATCTCCGAGAGTTGTTTCAGGCTATAGATTTTCAGAGTATACTCGCATTTCAACGTCGGATAGTCACGTCCGGACTCGATCTCGACATTGGAAACTGTCACCAGTTGCTGAAACTCGTCCAACGTGTCGAAGAACTTCAGCAGCGAATCAAAATTCCCTTCGATCTTCATGTTGATCGGCATCGCCGCCAGAGTAATAATCTTGTCAATCTTCTGCCGCCGTTCGCGGTCCAGCTGAGCCGCGGTCTTTTTGCGCTCTTGATACCGGGTCTGGGCGGTGTCCACGTCCACTGAACGGACTTCCCGGAAGGCCTTGGTCTTCATGTCGGTGATGCTGACTTCGGCAGCCTTTGCCATTTGGGATATATCGTCGAGAAAGGCGGGGATGTCCTGCTCCTGGAACAAGGCCGCCTCGAATTCGGCTTTCTCCTGCTCGTAGCGGGCGATCTTGGCCTTGATCAGCCGGATCTCCTCCTGGACCACTTCCATTTCATATTGCTTCTTGTCGAAGTCCTCCTGTGCCGCGGTGTACAAACGGAAATTGTGGACCGAGATCGCAATCAAAGCCGCGATCGTCAGCAGCGTGAGTCCGGTAAATAGTTGACTAATTCTCTTCTTGTTCATCGGTGTCCGTTTCGCGCGGTTCTTCGTCCTTGAGTTTGGCCAGGATGCCGAAATTCAGGATCTTTTGATCGGCGACTTCTCCTTCCTTGAGAAAGTCAAACTTGGCCTTATCCAAAATCGCCGAATCTTCGATCCGTCGGATCATCTCAGCGATGGATTCCATTTTTAGCGCCTGCCCCTTGATGGTAGCGCGACCTTCTTCATTAAAGCGGAACGATTTCAACGCCAGCTCCTCGGGAAGTTCGTTAGCGACCACGGCAAACACCTGAGCCCACGAGACGCGGTTCAACTGCTGCACGTAAGTGGCCTGCGCCAGGAAGCGCTGGCGGATCGCGTCATACTCATGATGCTGCGCGTAAAGCTCCTGGGCCTCTCCCTTCAAAAAGCGGGTCTTGCCTTCGGCGGCCCGGCTCTGCAGGACATACTGTTTGGTATGCGCATTAAGCCAGTGGTTGCCTTCATTAAAGAATATCCCAAAAAACGCAATGATCAAGGCGGCCATGGCCCCGGCCTTCAGTGCGTACCGGGTCATCTGAAAGCGGCTGAAGAAGTGTTGTAAGTTATACTGCGGCTTGATCTTGTGAATATATCCCGAGATCGGCGACAAGGCCGTGGCATAGATCGGATTGAGCGGATAATTCTCGGTCGTTTTAATTTTGGGAATCTTGCGGACATCGAGGATCTCGACCGGGTTGTCGAATGCATCGGCCAGGTACTGATCGAGATTCGGCGCGACCTCTTTATCCCACACCAGCCAGATCTTGTTAATACGGATGGTCCGGTTGTCCAGCAAATAGGCCTTGAGCGCTCGCTTCAATTGGGATGCCCAGTCGTTGGCGATCATCTTGATCTGTTCCTGGGACACGGTGTGCTGGAATTGATTCAATCCCGCCGGCATGATGTAAAAGTTTTTGTATTGGTGCGAGTCGTAAATGCTCAAGTAGGTCTGTCTGTCGGAGACGACCACACAGGCGTCACAATCGTAAACGTGATCGATTTTGTTGGTGACGTCCCGGAAATTCAACGGAGTCAGTTCGACGTGTTCAAAGGGAATACCGGTGCGGTGAATCTCGCGCAGCACGGCATCGAGAACGTCACGCCGGATCGCCGCCAGGATCACCCGGACCTTGTCGCGGCCGAGCGGATATTTGCGGTAAATGTAGTCGTATTCCTGTCGGTGAAAGGCGGGAATTTTCTCGATCTCCGACGTGACGACCGTCTCGAATTCCCGCTTGGTGAGCTTGGGCAGGGTCAGCTGGTGAATCACGGTGTCCTTGCGCGAAATGGACACAAAGATCCGGGTCGGCTTGACCTGCTCCTCTTTGATCAGCGACTTGATCGACTGACACAGCGCACGCGGCGACAGGATATCGAAATCGATCTTCGCCTTGCCCGCCTTGAGGATCGTATTGCTGAAAGGACTGGATTTGAGATAGACATACCGGATGAAGTCATCCGATATGTCTATCCCGAGGTATTTGTTTAGCATAAGGATTCCTTACCAGGTTTCGTTCTTATGCTCCGGAGCATGTTCCCGGAAGCGTGTCCCCGCCGACCGTTACTTCCACGGTGCTGCAGGCCACTTTCCCGGCATTGATATCACCGGCCGCGACATCAGGAGAATCTTCGATGTCATAACCGCCGCCGAACGGATTTTCGGGAACTTCTTCCAGAAAGTTTCCGTCCGTCAGGTCGGTGATGTCGGCACATTGCGTCCAATCCCGCTCCTGGGTGTAGCACATAAACAGCGCCACGTTAATGGTGTTCAGATTGCTTTGGTGTGCGGTCACGTTCCCGCGTTCGATGGCCTGCAAGACGTTCGGCAGGATCAGCGACAACAGGATCCCGGCCACAACCAAGACGATCAGAATTTCTGTGAGGGTAAACCCTTTTTGCTCGTTGATTCGCTTCATTTTCCGTTTTCTCCCTTTCAGCTCATGGTTTAAGTTGAAAAATTTGAACATCCTATATATTTAAGTCAACATTTTGCGCAACACTTTCAACAATTTCGGACGGCCGGTGCCGGGAATATCGTCGTAAGTATCTCAAAAAGCCGTTAATTCTGAATATGTTGCGAATGCGTTCCCCCTATAGAGGAGCAATTTATATACCAAAAACTTGGAATTTTTTGTTTTTTCTGGGAATATTTGCCAAATCAATGCATCAATCCCTGCCAAACCGAGAATATCGGCATATAAATGGCCAAGAGGGTGACCAGCACGATGGCCCCCACGATCAGAATCAGGGCGGGCTCGAGGTAGGTAAAAAACCGGCTCTGCTTGTAGTCGACTTCCTCGTCGAAATGATCGGCCAGATGCGCGAAGGCCTGGGAGATCGTCCCGCTGGACTCGCCCACGCCGACCATCTCCACAAACATGACCGGAAACAGCGGCACCTCCCGGAAGGAATCATACAGGCTGTTTCCTCGTTCCACCTTTTTCTGCACGGCGTCGATCTGGTCCGCCACGAATTCGTTGGATGCCGTTGTCTTGGCCACACGGAAGCTGTCAATGATCGGCAGACCGGAGGCGACCAGGATGCTGAGAGACCGGACGAACCGTCCGAGGGTGAGCGCGCGCAGGATATCGCCGAAGACCGGCAGTTTCAACTTTTGGCGGTCCATCCCGTAGCGGAACCGGGCACTCCGGGAGAGCGATCGGTAGCCGATGGTGCCGCCGATCACCAATATTATTATACCCAAGATCGTCCACGGAGAACGCAGGAATTCGGAAATACTGAGGACCATTTGGGTGAAAAACGGCAGCTCGACTTTGAGCCTGACGAGGACTTTCTGGTAAGTGGGCACGAAGAACGTGAACATACCCACAAAGACCGCCAAGGCAAAACAGATGACGAATATGGGATACCACGTCGCGCGGCGGACACGCGCCACAAAGACACGCTGGTACTCCAGGTGCTCGGTCAGCCGGCGCAGAATGGTGGTCAGCCCCCCCGCCTTTTCGGCAACCTCGATCATCGCCCGGTAAATCCCGGGAAAGATCCGCGGGAAGTCCTCCAACGCAGCGGAGAGCGTCTTGCCCTCCTCGAGGCGGTTACGCAGGTGGCTGATGACCAGCTGCATCTGCTTGTCCTCGGTCTGCCGCCACAGAATGTGCATCGCCCCCAGGATGGGAATCCCGGAATCGATCAGCGACGACAGACGCCGGGTAAAGACCAACAGCGATTCGAGATCCACTTTTTGATTAAAGATCTTCTCGCGATGGGCGGGTTCGGCGGCGACGAAGAAGTAATTGGAATGCCGCAGGCGCTTCTTGAGGTCTTTTCTATCGTAGGCGTCGGTAAAGCCGTGGAGAGTTTTGCCGGTGTCGTCTTTGAGTTTGTAAATGTACGTGCGCATCGTTTCGTGTCATCCCGCTCGTGCCTATCCGTCCAGCAATACGTTGCGGATCGTCTCGTGAAATTCGGTTGTCTGGGCCACGACCTTTTCCATCCCGGAAACGGCCAGCGGCTTCATCTTCTTGGTTTTGGCCATATCGACGATCTCCGATTCTCCGGCCGTCTTGATGATAAGATAGCGGATATCCTCGTCCATCTTGAGGATCTCGTAGACCCCGACGCGGTCCTGGAAACCGGTACCGGAACAGGACTCACAGCCCTGCGGCTTCGCCAAAACAAAGCTCTTGGCATCCGGGATATATTCACGGATTTTTTGCTGGGCCTCGGGGCAGCCGGGTTCGGTTGTCTTGCAACGCGGACAAAGCCGCCGCACCAGCCGCTGGGAAATCACCCCTGCCAGCGCGCTGCTGATCAGAAACGGTTCGATGTCCATCTCCAGCAAGCGGGTCACCGCGCCGACCGCCGAATTGGTATGCATGGTGGAAAGCACCAGGTGTCCGGTCAGGGCGGCGCGGATGGCGATCTCGGCCGTCTCCTTATCACGGATCTCACCGATCATAATGATGTCCGGATCGTGCCGGAGAATATGGCGGATGGCCTTGGCAAAGTCGTAACCGATATGCAGATTGGTCGCAGTCTGGTTGATACCGGGGAGTTCATATTCGACCGGGTCCTCGACGGTGACGATACTGCGGTCGACCTGGTTGAGCTGGTTCAGCATGCTGTAGAGCGTGGTGGTCTTCCCCGCCCCGGTGGGCCCGGTGAGCAGGATCAGCCCGTAAGGTCGGGTCAGCAGCTGCTCGATATCTTTTATTTGCTCCGGGGTCATCCCCAAGTCCCCGAACGAGCGGTTGGCAAAAGCGGTGCTCAGGATCCGGACCACCATGTTTTCCCCGTTTATGTTGGGCAGTGTGGAAATCCGCAGGTCATACTCTTCGTTGCCCACTTTAAAGTGACAGCGTCCGTCCTGCGGCCGGCGAGTCTCGGCCACATCGAGACCGGATATAATCTTGATGCGTGAAATGCAGTTGCGCTGAAGTTCCCGGCTGATGGACTCCTTTTCATAGAGATAGCCGTCGATCCGGAAGCGGACACGCATCACGTCCCGCTGCGGTTCGAAGTGTATATCGGAAGCCCTTTCCTTGACCGCCCGGCGGATGATGGAGTCGACGTAGTTGATCACCGACGCGTCGTCGACCACGACCGCGCTGGAGGCTGCCTTCATCGACTTGCCGGTTTGTACCGCATCAAAATACTCCTGAAGGGTGTGCTCGATATCGCGCGCGCTGGCCATGACCGGATACACGGAATAACCGCTCTTGATCTGAATGTCCTGCAGGGCGTTGACGTCCAGGGGATTGTTGGTAGCGACCATCAGGCGCTGGTCCTCCACGGAAATCGGGACAACCCGGTGGGCCTGCAGCAACTCAAACGGGACTAATTTAATGACCTCGGGATCTATGCGCTGTTGGCTCAGCTGGATGTAGGGAATTTGATGCAGACGCGAGAGACTTTCGGTCAGCCGCGGCTCATCGATAAAACCGCGGTCCAGCAGCAATTCTCCCAGCCGCCGGTTGTCAGTCTGCTGCAGCGCCAGGACTTCATCCAACTGGCGTTGCTGAATAATCCCTTCTTCGCAAAGGATTTCACCGAGTTTTTGACTTTTGCCATGCATACCCGCACTCCTGTGGAAATTCAGTTAATATCTGAGTATGCATGATGCTTTTGAGGTTGTCAAAAATTTCTTTGCGGAAGGACAAAAAAAGACAGCCCTCGAGAGAGGGCTGTCTTTTTTCTGGAGGATAGGTGGTCTGCAGGTCAGCAAACCGGGGGGATCTTTATCGCCAATGAGCCGTTACTTCTTTAACTGGCTCATGCGTATACCGTTAGCATCCTGTCCGGCGGCCTTTTTGGAGAGTTCTTTAGGAACACTCACGGTCATTTTCAGACGGCCGTCATCGAGCAGGCTTTCATTTTCGATCTTGATGTGCGGGCCGATGTCCTCGACCGGTATCCCGTACTGATTGGCCACATTGGAGATAGCCAGCTGCAGGGTCATCTTGCGCATCATCTGATAGCGTAATTTTTCGTCCATGTTTTCAGTCTTGATCGGATAGGAAATCTGCGTGAAGTACAGCCGGTTCGGGTCCTGCTCGATCTTGGCGGCGACTTCGCTTTCATCCGCTTGCTCGGTACCGGCCTGAGCCTCAGCGCCTTCACTGACCGATTTGGGGGGCGGCATGGCGGCGACCTGCGGCTTCATTTCGGCTGACTTATCCTGAGCCATTTCCAGCGGCTTGGATTCCATGGCGTCCGCGGTATTGGCCCCGATCTTGATTCCCAGCATCCCCTTCTTTAGGTCGGGAGCCGGTACGGCCGTCACTTTGATTTCCTCTTTGACCTCTTCTTTGCTCTGCTTGGCCATGGTTTCTTCCTTCTGGTCCATCGCCGGAGCCTTGGCTTCTTTGGCTAACATCGAAGCCTTATCTTCTTTGTTGGTCATCGGTGCCTTGGCTTTTTTAGCCATGACCGGTTGACCGTCGATATGAATGTTGTAAACGCTGATTTCGTCGCGGTCATAGTCGGCAACGTAAATCTGTCCGTTACTCGCGCTGATGGCCGACAATTTCGGGAAGTAGCTCCGGCCCTGTCCGTCCGATCCGAATTCCGTGATCAACTCTCCGTCGCTGTCAATGACCTTGACGGTGTGCGAGCCGCGGTCGGCAACATAAAGGTTGTCCGATTCGTCGAGCGCCATGTCTACGGGCCAGTCGAATTCCACGAGGTCGCCGTAAGCGCCGATTTGCCGCAAGGGGGCCCCGTCTTTCTCGAAGATCTGGATCCGTTTGTTGCGGCTGTCCAGCACGTACAATTCCTCTTTCGAGTTGAACATCACCGCGGTGGGTTGATTGAATTGACCCAGCTGCGGAGGATTGTGATCCTCGTCGAGTTCCCCTTTCTGCCCGAAGGCATTGAGGTAAATCCCATCGCTGTTGAAAATCTGGATCCGGTTGTTCTTGGTATCCGCGACATAAATGTTTCCGTTATCGGACACGGCCACGCCGGACAGTTGATCGAACTGTCCGTTTTGGTCGCCCTTGCGGCCGAAGAAATAGTCATGACTACCGTCGCTGTCGAGAAACTGCAGACGGTTGTTGCCGGTATCGGCGACCAGCAATTTTCCGTCTTCCTGCACGTGCATTGCCCGCGGGTTTTGCATGAGCAGCTTGGAGTTGTCAAAGTCTCCGTAAACGTAAAGTTCGTTCATATGCTGATGCAGAATGTGTCCGGTTGCCTCCGAGAGGGCGAACAGTCCGTATTCCTCATTAAAGCTGATGTCGGAGAGTGCCTTTTCCGCGAAGATCGTCTCGGCAAAGTCAACGATAGGCAGGCGCTGATCCGCCGGCTGTAGCATCGCCTTATCGCTGCCGTTGACCTCGATAATCTGCACGCGTTTGTTCTTGGCATCCGCGATATAAACCTTGCCATGCTCGTCGGTGATGATACCTAACGGATGATCGAATTGTCCGCGTCCGATCCCTTTGGATCCGAAGGACAGCAGCAAATTTTGTTCCTGATCGATTTTAACGATACTGTCCGTCCATGAGTCGATCAGATAAAGATCGCCACGGGCATCAATGGCCAACCGGGCCGTGTCCGCGATATAGTCACGGCCTTCCCAGTCAAACTCGATAATCTCCGGCATGCCGCCTTCGATGTGCCGTTTGACGATCTTCCCTTCTTTGGGATACAGCACGTACATGTTGTTCTGAATGTCGAACGCCATGTCCGCCGGGCGGCCGTCCAAGGGCATGGACTCGAAATAAACACCCTTGGGTGAAAACTTGGAAATCAGCCGGTTGGCGATGTCGGCCACATAGATGTAGCCGTCATTGTCCAGAGCGACCAGGGTCGGTTCTCCGAATTGGCCGGCCTGGTCCCCGGAATTTCCGATTTGATAGAGATAGCGTCCCTGGGCGTTGAAGACCAGGACGCGATTATTTCCGGTATCGGCGATGATGATTTCTCCGTCCGCAGAGATCGCCAGCGACTCGGGGTTCAGGAGCTTCCCTTTACCCGTTCCGTACTCGGCGAAGCGGAACGTGAATTCACCCGCGGGATTGAAGACGTTGACTTGGCTCAGGCGCTGGTCCAGAACATAGATGTTCCCGTCCGGAGACAAGGCCACATCGACCGGCATCTGCATCTCTGAACGAAGCTCTCCCACAAAACTCACCGATTCCTTGGAATCGACCGTGGTCGCTCCGAACAAAAGAAGGGTCAGGGCGATAAACATCGGGATCAGCCCGTCCCTCACATATCTTTGGTTCATGGCAGCGGCTACTGTTTTCATTTCCGTCTCCTTCATTGCGGGGTTCGGCGGGGCAAAAAAAAAACTGCCCATCCCTAAGACAAAGGAATAGGCAGCTGACCTGCAGAAATGATGCACATCATTCGATTCGGTAACTGGCTATCCTATTCTTAGGACCCTTTAGCTTTGCGTCGCCGGGTTACCCCGGGTTTGCCTTTATCGTCGTAACGATAAAACCCAAATTGTCTACAGGAAGTATAGAACCTTTTTATGGGCAATGCAAATTTCCGACAAAAAAAATGTCACAATTTCTCCGGGCCGACACGTAACCTCCGTAAAACAGACGGGATAAGCGCCGGAAATATTTTCATCTCACCGTCGGACACCTGCACCCCTCATATTGTCTTACTAATATTAGTACCACTTGAAATAAACACTTAATCATACCAGGCCGGACAAGACGCCGGGCCCCTGCGGCAACAGAGTGCCGCCGGGCCCGACGCCGGTCGTGTGAAACGTCAGGAATCGTCCTGCTTCATTTCCTCGAGCAACTTGATCATTTCCCGGCTGGGTATATACCCCCGGGCCTCGGCTTCTTCACGGGTAAGCTTTTCCACCTCTTTTCCCTTAATAAAGCGCGAGTCTTTTTTGTGGTACTTTTTGCCGTTCTTGGTCACGTACACGTCCAGGGCCAAGGCCGGCTGGACGAACAGGATCACGGCCGTCAGGAGTCCGAAGAGAACTTTGCGGATGCGTCGATGCATGCGAATCACCTCCTTTACCAAATATTGAGGGAATGCGCGTATCTGCGCTACGAGCGGAAGAGAGGTTCGGGGGGATTAAGTATGGCTACGTTAACATTGATCTTATTATTTGTCAAACTTTTTGATATTTCGTCCTATCTTTCTAGACGGTTCCCCGCGCGGCGATGATCATGCTAAGATACATGTATGATCAAAGGGATCCAATATCGCAGCCGGTTGTTTTATCAGACACAAACACTGATCAAGCTCGGCCCGGCCTGGCAGCACCGTTTTCGGCTGGCGGCCGCGCATATCCCCGAAGGAGTATCCGTGCTGGATGTCTGCGCGGGCCCGGGCGACCTCCACCGCCACCTCCCTTCCGGCTGCCGGTACACCGCCCTGGACGCCAGCCCCGATTTTACCCGCCACATGACCGCCCGCCAAATCCCCTGCCTTGTCCATGATCTGACCCGCTCCCTGGACGCCATAGACGATCACTTCGATGTGGCCGTGATGATCATCTCATTGTGTCACTTCGGACACGCCCGCGCCCAGTCGTTGCTCACCGAGTTGACCCGCTTAGCCGACAAGGTGGTTATTGTGGAAGAAATTACCGAGAATGTCCGGCCGGAGGGGTCCCGCCTGCAACGGACGATGAACTTTCTTACCGCGACGGATTACGCCTCTTCGTACTCGATTTTGTCGGCGCATGAATTTAAACGGATTGTCACGGCGGCCGGTTACCATTATCAGCGGGCGGATCTGCGCTATGCGGTGGGGATCTATGAGCGGGAGACCTGAAAGCTTCGGGAAAAGGCCTTGGCAAAGTAGGTAAAAATAATGTCGGCGCCGGCGCGTTTGATTGCGGTGAGCGCCTCGCGAACTGCCGCATCTTCATCGACCCAGCCCTTGGCGGCGGCCGCCTTGATCAGGGCATATTCGCCGCTGACATGATAGGCGGCAACGGGCAGCTCGGTCACGGCGCGAATCCGCATGATCACATCCAAATACAATCCGGCAGGCTTGACCATCACGATATCCGCTCCCTCCTCCTCGTCGAGCAGCACTTCGCGGACCGCTTCACGGACATTCGCGTAATCCATTTGATAGCTCTTCTTATCGCCGGCCTTCGGCGCCGAATCCAGGGCGTCGCGAAACGGCCCGTAGTAGGCGGAGGCATATTTGGCGGAATACGCGAGAATTCCGGTATCCGTCAGACCGGCCTCATCGAGAGCCCTGCGGATATAGCCGATCCGGCCGTCCATCATGTCGGACGGCGCCACATAATCGGCCCCGGCCTTGGCTTGGGCCACGGCCATGTCGGCCAGCACCGGCAGGGTTTCATCATTCACGATTTGCCCGTCGCGGACCACACCATCGTGACCGTCACTGGAATACGGGTCCATGGCCACGTCGGTGATGACCGTCAATTCCGGGACCGCCGATTTAATTTCCCTAACGGAACGGGGTATCAGACCACGCGGGTTTTTGCTTTCGGCGGCCAAACTGTCCTTTTTGCGGTCGGAAATTTTGGGAAAAAGCGCCACGGCCGGAATCCCCAACCCGGCGACCTCCCGGCATTCCTTCGCCAGCAGATCGAGGGATAGGCGTTTGATCCCCGGCATCGACGAAATCGCCTCGCGGACATTCTTTCCTTCGGTGACAAAGATCGGGTACACCAGATCGGCCGGGGTGACCATCGTCTCCCGCGTCAAATCACGGACGGATGCGGATCGCCGGTTCCGGCGCGGCCGTTTAGGGATTGATATGAATTTTTTGGGGGTCATAACGAATTTTAGAAAAGCGAACCCTGGTTGACGTCTTCCACTTTGTAATTCGGCTTGTCTACGCCGAACTGCTTGAATATATCGGCCGGGGTCTGGATACCTTGTTCGTAGGCCAACTCGAAGAGGCGGTTCAGCACGGCCACCGTCAACTTGACGTCGGCCAGGGCGCGGTGCGTCTCGCCGATGGTCACCCCGAAATACTGCGCCACATTGGCCAGCCGGTGACGGTTCAAATGCGGGATCAATGCGCGGGACATTTTCAGAGTATCGATGGTCGGCGTAGTGCTGCGCAACCGCCGGCCGGTCTGGGCCAGCTGGTAGCACAGAAATTCCAGGTCAAATTTGACATTGTGCCCGACGAGACTCGCCCCGCCGATAAAATCGAGCATCTGCGGCAGGACCGCCTCGGCGGTCGGCGCGTCGGCGACCATCGCGTCGGAAATATTGTTGACCTGCTGGGCCTCCAGCGGGATGTCCCGCTCGGGATTGATCAGCTGATCAAAGGTATCGATAATCTCGTTGTTCCTGACTTTCACGGCCGCGATCTCGATAATGCGGTCCCCGTCACGCGGGTAGAGCCCCGTGGTTTCCACGTCAAAAACGACGCATTCTATATCTGAAGGCTTCATAGATTCCTCTCTGCTGAATTGCGAAAATGAGCTGCTGTTCTATTGGCAGTCTAACACCACCGATCGGTTTGTAAATGCTTTTGGCCGATATTTGGGACGAACGGGCCGTCAGGCGGCTTCTTCGGGGTCAAGATTGGCGGTAATACGGCGCAGGGCCCAGATGATCTCCCCGCAGTCGCCTGTCTTGACCTTATATTCGTCCGCCCCGGCGCTCTGGGCCTTGGGAAAATCGACGTAACGGGCGTCTCCGGTCATGATGACGACCTTGATGCCGGGATGCTCCTTTTTGATGCGTCGGCAGACCTCAAAACCGTTCATCCGGCCGAGATTGGTATCGGTGAGGACCACCGCCGGCTGTTCCGTCCCGATCTTCTTGAGACCTTCTTCCCCGCTGGTGGCAAACGCCAGATTTGTGAAGCCGCTGTCCTTGAGGCATTCCCCAATGATGAACCGGTGGTCTTCCTCATCGTCCACGATCAATATTTTATGGTCCGACATAAAACTAATCCTCTCGGGTTGAGAGGATTAGTTTATTATCGATTCAATTGTTTGTCAAAAGTTAGCGGGTTTAATTGGGGTTGAAAGTGGCGGCCTCCATGGCATCGTACTGCGGACCGTAGATCAATTCCAACGGGACGACGACCTTGGTCGCCTCAGCCATTTGGGCCATGCGGTGCATCGACAGGTCATTCTTGATGATCTGTTCGCGCACCTTGGTCAGGGCTTCCACCGAATACTTGCAAATGAGTGGTTGATCGACAATGTCGATCATGTCGGGGATCTGCACGGGCAGGGTGGGATCCAAACGGGGATAGGCCAGAATGGCCGGGGATTTGACGTGAAATTCCGTCAGCAATCGGAAAATGGCCGGGTTTTTCACGCCCACGTCACACGGGGTTATCAAGTATTCGGTGTCGATCCCGGAACTTAACAGGGCCTCGAGACAACCGATGGGGCCTTTATTGATGATGTTATCGCTGATATGGGGCAACCCGATCAACGACTCCGGAAGATAGTCGAAGTTACCGACGAGCACGACCTGACGGCACAGCTTGGACATCACCTGGCACGTTTGCTCCAGGGCCTTCAGGTCGCGGGCTGTGGTTTGTTTAGTAAGCCGGGAATTGATTACGTGGCAGAATACCGCCGCGGTGTGATTCCACGGTCCGTCCGGGGAGTAGGTGTGTGTTCTTCTCGTCATGGCTTTTTTCTCGTTTAATTAAGGATTAAGTAAAAGTTGCACTCTCGGTAATGGAAGACCAAATAGTAGGCCGCCGATTCCTGGCTGAGGGCGTCCTCCATGGCGTCGGCCAGCATGGCTTCGCGCATGATTTTTTTGCGTTCACTCAAAGATAGCTTTGTCATGGTGTCCTCCTTTGTTAATAAAAAAACCCTGGTTGATCCGGGTATCCCGGTCAATCCAGAGCCTCAGCGCCGTGAATTGATGACAATAAAAAAGCCCAATTTCCCCTGCGGGTTAATTGGGCATCACTGTCCGAATGTCATGTGGTGACGGCCTTGCCACCTTTGAACTACGATCCTATTATACGATGTAATTTCCGCTTGTCAAGGGGCAGCGAAAAAAAAACTTGATTTTTTATCCTCAGGACCACTCCTCCTCTACCTGCCGGGCCTTGACCAAAAAGGCCCCTTTCAGCCGTTCTCCGTCATATCCGATGCCCATCAGGGCCTTCTCCATCAGGTCAATCGCGTCACAGACGTCCACGACCGCGTCGTCCTCGACGGTGACCGCGTGTCCTTCATGCTCAATGAAGATCTTCATGATGATTCTCCGCTCTGTTTCGGTTTGGACAGAAAAACCAGCACCGGGACGACCAGCATGGCTAGGGTGAGCCACTGGCCCATACTCAGGCCTGCCCACAGCAACCCCAGATGCTCATCCGGTTGCCGGAAAAATTCGATGCTGAAGCGCGCCAGCCCGTAACCGAAGACATACACCCAAAAAAGGTATCCGCGCAGCACCGCCTTGTTGCGCAGCGCCCACAGCACCAAAAAAAGGACCACGCCTTCTCCCAACGCTTCATACAGCTGGGACGGATGCCGGAGCTGCCCCGTGGGCGCCCCCGGAAAATACATCCCCCACGGAACGGTGGTCACCCGCCCCCACAGCTCCCCGTTCAGAAAATTGCCGATACGCCCGCAGGTATAACCCAGGGGAACAGCCGGAATAAAAAAGTCCACGAAACGCCAGAACGGCAGTTTGTTGCGCCGGCAGAACAGGTAAGTCGCCGTGAAGACACCGATGAGCCCTCCGTGATACGACAAACCGCTGATGCCGACCATCGCCATGCCCTCCGCCTTACGGAACGGCCAAAAGACTTCCAGCGGATGGGCGGCGAAATACGTAAAATCGTAAAACAGCACATAGCCGATCCGGCCACCGGCCAAGGCTCCACAAACGGCCCAAATGATGAAGTCTTCGCATTGGGCTGCGGTGTAGGGGAGTTTTTCTTTCTTGATGCGATGGACTAAAACGGCGTAGACCACGAGGAAGGACGACAGGTACATCAAACCGTAGTAGCGGATCTGTAACGGTCCGAGCTGAAGCAGGACCGGATCGATCCGTTCGGGGATATGTTGCCACCACAGCCAAAAGGAACTCATAACACTATCCGCGCTTGTATCCCGGCTCCGGGATCAGATGATCCCGTCCAGCAAGATCAACTCTTCCACGAGAAGGACCGGGATATTCTCCCGGATCGGATACACGCTGCCGCGGTCGCCGACCCGGAACAGCCCGCCGTCAATGGGCTCGGTCACCTTCTCCTGGGCCCGGTTACGCACCTTGCCCGCGGCGATGGCGGCGTTAATCCGGTCGATCACGTCTTGGTCCGCGGCTTCCAGGTCTTTCTTGGTCTCGGGACAGGCGAGGATACTCAGCAGGTCTTTATCGATCGTCATTACATTGTGCCCAGCATATAGTCGACAACCCGGCCTTCAACACCGTTCTCGCGCAGATAGTCGATTTGATCAACGGAAAGGTTATACTTGGATTTGGTCCGGCGCATCTCATCGATAATGATATTTCCAGGAACGCCTTTTTGGGACATCTCGGCGACTTCGGTCACCGAAAGTTGCTTGGCACTGCCCTTCCCTTCAGTGGCCTTGCCGATCAATCCGCCGGCGACGGCACCCGCGGCCGCACCGATGGCAGCCCCTTCAACACCGTGCTCATCATCCTGGTGTCCCACAATACCGCCGATCACCGCGCCGGTGGCCGCACCGATGGCCGCGCCCTTTCCGGTCCCGGTATTCATGGTTTCACATCCGGCGGTGCCGACCGCCAGCAACACGGTCATCACGATCAGTTTCTTCATGATCCCTCCTCTGCAAAGAAATAATTTGTGGCTAACCGCTATAAGTATATCTCGAATCATGGGATTGTACACCGGATAATTCACTGTCCGCTCAACGAACGCAACCGCTCCGCCATCGCGAAAAACCCGTTGCGCCGGTTGGGACTGAGATGACCTACCAGCCCCAGCTTGCGGAAAATCGCGTCCAGATCCACCGCCGCGATTTCGGCGGCCGTCTGGCCGTCGTAGATAATCTGCATAATAGCGATCAATCCGTTGACGATCATGGCGTCGCTGTTGGCGATAAAATGGATGCGCGGCGGATCATCCGCGGTGACATTAATCACCATGTGAACCGTACTGATGCAGCCGTGGACGCGGTTCTCCTCGGTCTTTTCGGACGGATCCAGCGGCGGGATCTTCTTACCCATTTCTATGATGAACCGGTACCGGTCTTCCCAGTTCTGCAGCACTTCAAAATTCTTAAAGAGCCGGTCGAGGTCCATTTGTTTAACAGTTTCGCTCATAGGGTCCTTCATGGGGACAGCTCGGCCGTCGGGCGGGCCTTCTGAAAATCCTTGTAAAGGAGGCTGGGCTGCACTCCCTGGTTGTTTTGATACTTTTCGCTGTGATAACGCTCAAAGTCTCCCTGAATGGTGTGATAAAAGATCTGGCAGATTTCAATGCCCGGATAAATCCGGATCGGTTTGACGCAAAACATTTCCAACGTCCAATACCCGGAAAAACCGACGTCCCCGAACCCGGCGGTCACGTGAACGAACAAACCCAGCCGGCCGATGGATGAGCGCCCTTCCAGCATCGGCACGAAATTCTCGGTCCGCGTCCGCTCCTGCGTGCGGCCGAGGTACAATTGGCCGCACTCCAACTGCAGCCCATCCTCGGGAATGATCATCTCCCGGACCTTGTTTTCCTTCTTCATGTCCAGGACAGCGGATTCGTAAACCAGCACCTGATTATGCAGGCGCAGATTATAGCTGTTGGTATTGAGCTGATCGTCGTTGAAGGGATCAATGAAAATGTCTTTATTGAGGCGTTTCTTGATTTCCAATCCGGATAAAATCATGGGCTGAATCCTCGGGTTAGCGGGTCAACTCCCAGGCAAAATGCGCGCATTCCGGCGCGATCAGTTTTTCCCACGCCAGTCTGACCGCCTGCGGTGAGCCAGGCACGGAGATAATGACTTTTCCCTGAGAAGTGCCGGCGGTCGCCCGCGAGAGCATCGCGGCCGCGCCGACCTGTTCGTAACTGAGCATGCGGAACAACTCCCCGAAACCGGGAAGTGTTTTGTCGAGTTGCCCGCTGATCACATCGAAGGTCCGGTCCCGGCGGGCGATGCCGGTACCGCCGTTGAAGATGATGATCCGGGCTCCCCCCTCCTGCAACGCTGCGAGGATCGCCTCGATATCACCGGCCTCGTCCCTGACGATGTGTGCCGATTCGACCGTATGACCCAAGGCCGAAATCCGCTCTTTAAGATAGCGGCCGTTTTCGTCCGTGGATTCGGTACGCGTGTCGCTGACGGTGACCAGGGCGAAGGTGATCGGCCCGGCGTGTTGAGCTTGAGCGCGATGCGCGGCGGAAGATGGTTCCTGCGGAGTATCGGCGCTCATCGACTACTTAAGGCCGCCCTGCGGAAACTTGCGGATCACGGCCACGGCATTATGGCTGTGGAGGGATTCCCAGTGTTCCACACTGGCCACCCAGTCGATAATCTTTTCCTGCGCATTCAAGACTTCGCTCAGACGCCGGGTGGCGTGTTCCACAAACATGGGGTTCTGCGCGTTGAGGACCGCAAAGGCCTGCTCGTCGATGCGTTTGACAAAACTTTGCGTCTCGGTCGGAATCGCGCTGCGCAACAGCGCCACCAGGTCCGCGACGAAGAAATTGTCGATATCCTTGAGCTCAACGGTCACCGCGGCCTCGGAACGCTGACTGTGCGGAACGGCCATGCCGTTGCCTTCGGTAACACGTTTCTTGGAGTGTTCGTATTCGTACTGTTTCGACATCGACAGGCTGCACGGGCAGGTCGATGAATATTCATACCGGACGGTCAGGAAAAACCGCAGATCCCCCTTATCGCTCTTGCCTTCGACAATACAGTCGTAGTACTGCCATCCCCAATTGGGACTCTTCAAGGCCGGTTGCTTGAGCGCGTAACGGAAACGGAGCTTCAGATAAGATTTTTGAAACAGCGGATCATTTTCCTCATCACGCATATCCGCGCGGTAGCGTTCCAAAATGGTGCGAAACAGTTTGGTACAGACGTGCGACTTGGCCACTTCCTGTTGCAGGATTTCGTACAACCGGCTCATGTTGATCCCGGCCTTTCCCTTGGGAAAGTGAATGTACATACTGGCCTCGGTATCGTGGTTGATCAAGTCGCCTTCAGGGGTGCGGTAATTCATCGGAATCCGAAACCGGTTGATGCCCACCTTATCGATGTCGATGCCGAACAGATCGGGAAGCTGATGGAAATCGTTCAGCCCGGTCTTGTCCTTGGTATCGCACTTGAGGATGCGGTCTTCCGACGGTATGGTCGATTCTTCCATGTCATTCTCCTTGTCTTGCTCACTCATGATCTATGCCATTCCCCCGAAGTCATAAAACGTCACGTCGTGATTGATCAATTGACCTTCTTTGTAATAAAACCTGGCCGAAAAGAACTTGTCCCGCTTCAGCCATTCCAAAAAATATCGATCGCCGTCCCATAAATGCAGGTCGGTGAGTTTGTCGTCATCGATCCAGCACAGGACGCCCTCGTCGCAATCCTTCATTTCGCCGCTGAAATCGCACGCCGTAAATAAAAAGACCAGCCAGTCTTCCTGGTCCTTGAACTCCGGAAACGTCATGACCCCGCGCAGTGTGGGGCGGTGAATGTCGAGGCCGGACTCCTCTTTGACCTCCCGTATCACGCAATCTTCCGGTGTTTCGCCGGCATGAAACTTTCCGCCCAGACCGTTGTACTTGCCTTGATGGACATCCTTGTCCTTTTTGATGCGGTGGAGCATCAGGGTCTGACCGTCGCGTTGCAAATAACAAAGTGTTGAAGCCAGCATTGTCAGGCCTGTGACGCCGCACGAACCAGCGCCGCCAGGTTCGCCTGCGTAAATATCTCTTGATGAGGATGCTCCCGAATCACGCCGTTGACGTACTCGAGCACGCGGCGTGTCCCGTCGACCAATCCCCCGATTGTCCGGGTGGTTAGAAACGGTATTATATCAGTTGAGGCCGGATTGGCCACTAAAATCGAATGTTCGGGACCGATCGCCTCAAAGGCTTCCCGGTCATTGCCGCTCGGCCGGCCGTCATCCCCCAGATAAACCGCATCCAGCGCAAACGAACTCTTGGCGTCCGCGACCGCTAACGCCTCGCTACGGTACTCCTCACTTTCCACCGGGTCGCCCGCTTCATTAAAATACACGAGATTCGCCCCCCCGTTGGCCGATATCAGCAAATTCCTCCGGCAGTCGACCTCCAAATGCCGGCCCACGCGGGCAACGGTGCGGTCCAAATGATTTCCGGAAATGATGAGATAGATCCCGCCGTGGCGCAGGTATTCGGTCAGCGCCGGAAGGGCGGCGCTGGTATTGAGTTCCGGCGCTTTACCGTCCCGCGGGCTGTCCCACGTCGTCCCGTCCGCGTCGGCGGCAATAAGCGTTCGTGTCCGGCGGGCATCCACGCCCGGTCCCGGCTTATAGGCTATTGCCTCCAAAACGGCCTCCCACCGCTCCGATGCATAATGCAGGGGTAACGCCTTATTGACCCCGGCGATGTTGATTTCAAAGGAGGCCCTGCCGGACAGACGCACGTAGAACCGGTCGGCGGGGATGTGGGCGTGTTCACGGAAGAATTCGAGAACGATGCGTCGGAACTCCCCTGTAATGCCACGGGCGGCAATTTGGGCCACCCCCGGCTCGCCGGCTACCTGCCGGACCTCGATACGGACCGGATGGGCCACCGCCGTGGTGTACTCAGCCCCGTACCCGACGAGTTTGTCATCCTGAAAAAGATCGGGCCGCTCCCGGAAGCGTACGGCCGCTTCCTTGATCGCGGGTTCCATATTGTGCAATGCATCTTTGTTATTGTCAACTTGAGAAAAGATCGTGCCCGCGCCGGCCCCGCTGACAAAAGACAGAAACTCACGGATGAGGCCGCCGATGGCGGACACCAGCTCCCGGGCTTCTTCGGATTGTATCAAAGTGGATTGTTTCGACAAAGTACTTGGTATTCCAGACCATACGGAATTTTATTCCCCCACGGGGTAGGGAATCTTATCAGGCCCTCCGACTTATGTCAACCATTATTCTCCAGGCCTAAAACCTTGAGAGGACTATAGTTGGAGTTAAAAACCCGGAAGAATTGGCGGTGGACAAGGGGCAAAAATGGATTATAATATTGCCCGTATGGAAATCTCACCCAAAGAGTACCGTTTTCAGACGATTTGCCTGTTCATCCTGAGTACGTTCGCGATCTGTGTGGGGATGTACTACCTCAAACCGGTTCTCATCCCCTTCATCCTTTCGATGTTCTTTACCATGATGCTGACGCCCGTCATCGATTTCCTGATGAAATTCCTGAGGTGCCCGCGCAAGCTGGCCATCCTCCTTACCATCATGCTCGGGTTCCTGCTGATTTCGATGTTCTTTCTGATGATATCGGCCTCTATCGGTCAGATCACGTCCTATGCCTCGGACTATCCCAGCACCGTGCGGCAGCTGCTCAGCGACACCGTGGACAAACTGCCGCTGGAACGCTTCGGCATGGAAAAGGAAGAAGTCACCAAACGTTTTTTGGAGACGTCGGCCAATACCGTGGGCAATATGATGAAGGGGCTGGCCAGCACCTTGGTCAGCGTTTTATCCAGCGGGTTTCTGGTCCTGATCTTCATGATCTTTTTACTGCTCGGGAAACAACCTCCTCAACATAAAGAAGGCAGCATCCTCCATAGCATCGAATCGCGCATCAAGCGGTTTATCGGGGCGATGTTTTTCGTGTCAACGCTTACCGGAGTGCTGGTGGGGGTGGCACTAATGATATTGGGTGTGAAGTTCGCCTTTGTCTTCGGAATTCTGACGATTCTGCTCAATTTTATTCCGAATATCGGTTCCATCGTGGCCACCGTGCTGCCGATACCGGTCGCCCTGCTCGATCCGGAAATGGCGACGTGGGTCAAGGTCCTAGTGTTTGTGATCCCGACCGTCATCCAGCTCGGAATCGGAAATATCCTTCAGCCGAAAATCCTGGGCGACTCGCTACAGCTGCATCCGGTGGTAATATTGATGTCATTGGTCTTCTTCGGAATGATGTGGGGGATCGTGGGGATGTTCCTCGCCTCGCCGATAGCCGCGGTGGTGAAGATTATTCTGGAGAAAATCGAGTATACCCAGACCATCGCCCAGTTAATGTCCGGTGACATCAAGTCATTGTCGACGGACGAATAGTCCCCGGTACCCGTCTTTTGCCCATGCGGATTTCCCTGGCGATCTTTATTATCCTTCTCGGCATCTCGCTGTTGACCTACCGCAACGGATTGCGCGGTGAGTTTATGCACGAAGATATCGCCTATCTGCTCAGTTCATCGTTCCGTGTCCCGGTGAATGCCATGAATGACGCCTTTCTTCCCCGCGCCGACGATAATTTCTATCGTCCGCTGACGCGGATTTACGATTCATGGACCTATCAGCGGTTCGGTGAAAACATGCTGCCGCACCGGCTGATCAATATCATTTGCCTGACCCTGACCGGCGTCCTGGTCTTTCTGCTGGTCAAAAATATTACGTCCCATACGGGCACCAGCCTGCTGGCCTCCATCCTCTTCTGCGTGCATCCGATCAATTCCACACCCGTCCTGTACGTGGCGATGCCTGTGATGCCGTATGCCACGCTCTTTCTGCTCAGCATGCTGTGCTATACCGATTTCTTCGAACGGCGGCAGCGCTGGGACCTGTTGTTGTTAAGCGGTCTGTGTTTTGCGTTGAGTTTTCTCGTGCACGAGATCATCTTGTGCCTGCCGGTCTATGTCTTTCTCTATGCCTGGCAGCTGCGTGGAAGCGGATGGCGGACCGCTGTCCTGCATACCATACCGTACCTTAATCAGGCCCACCGCTGGAACCCCGATTCGTCCGCGGTCCATCACAACGCGGCCATGAGTTACTTTGCCTTGGGTAACGCCCACCGCGCGGAGGAATTGTTGTTGCGGGCGCAGAAATTCGATCCGGAATCGACCACCGTGCGGGACAGCTTGAAAAAAGTCCGCCGGTATCTGGAGTCCTATGAATAGTATATTGCGAAAACCGCTGTCACTGTCCAGCACCGGCAACAAGCGTTTTGTCTGGGTGGCGCTGTGTTTTATTGTCATCGGTTTGCTGACATACGGCAGCAGCCTGCACAACGATTTTCTCATGGACGACTTTCCCCGTGTCCTGGAGAATGCCGACTTCCGAGCCAAAGGATTCGCCCCTTTCGATCCGGAGACGCTGCGCAATCAGGTGTACTTGCGGCCGGTCACGGATTTCTTCAATTTCACGACCTTTGTCTTCTTCGGTGACAATCCGGCGGGTTATCATCTCTTGAGCCTGCTTTTGTATGTTTTGTCCGGTTGCGCCCTGTACCGTTTGCTGAACCTGCTCTTCGGCCGGCCGGTGGAGGCGTACCTCGCCGTACTGTTTTTCCTGACGCATCCGATCAACGGGGTCGCGGTCAATTACAAGAACGCGACCTCGTTTCCATTTCTTATCCTGGCGGTCCACGTGGCGCTGATTAAATACCTCCGCTACCTCGCCGACGACAACCCTCGGCATAATTTAATCGTCAGCGCCGTGTGGTTGGTGTTGGCATTGTTCTCACATGAAGTCGCGGTCGCTTTCCCGCTCTATCTGGCCGCCGCCCTTTATTTCGGCCGCGGACTTTCGCTTAAAAGTACGGTCATCGCCGCGCTCCCGCCGGCGGGTATCGTCGCCTTGTTCATCGTTACCCGTTCGCTGCTGTTGTCCGCCAAGGCCAATGTCGTCGGCAATATTGCGGATTTCCGGATCGATTTTGCCGGCTATCTTATTCACTATACGAAACTGCTGGCATGGTACTTCGGCAGCTTTTTCTATCACGACGGCATCGTCCTCGCCTGGAACGCACCACTGGACCCCAACGCACCGTGGTGGTGGTTGGGTGTTCTGGCCGCGGCTGTCGGCAGCACGGCCTGGCTGCTCCTCGACCGCCGTGTTGCGCCGGCGTACCGATTCGGGATCGCCTGGATGGTGATCGGTTGCCTGCCGGTGGCACTGGCCTGTTTCTCGCGGCCTTTTCTGGGGTTTGTTATCCAGCCACACTGGCTGTTTTTCTCATCGGTCGGATTCTTCGTCTGTCTCGGTCATCTGATCGGCCGCTGCCGCATCGTCCTGCGCACCTGTG
The DNA here is from genome assembly GCA_020429915.1 of Candidatus Omnitrophota bacterium. Taxonomy (GTDB): domain Bacteria; phylum Omnitrophota; class Gorgyraeia; order Zapsychrales; family Zapsychraceae; genus JAGOSC01. The sequence goes on from JAGQKV010000015.1 coordinate 93,746, forward strand.
CGGCCGTGATCCTAACGGTTGTCTTTGTCCTGGCCTGCCAACGGCAAAATGCACGCTGGAGTTCAGAGCAGTTGTATTGTACTCATTGGCTCAGCGTATCGCCGGATAATTTCTGGCCGAATTTCTGGCTCGGACACGACTATCTCAGCCGGGGTCAGTACGGTCCGGCCCAGCGTTATTTCCGGCGGGCGGCCCTCACGCCGTACAAGCAAAATGTCGTCTGGGGAAACTTAGGAATTATCGCCTTAAAACAGGAAAAATTCTCGCTGGCCGAGGTATATTTCATGCGGGTTCTCGAGCAGGACCCGCGGGACGCTCAAACCTACTATTACCTCGGGCATATTTACCGCAAGACCCGGCAATACCGGGCCGCAATCTTTTATCTGAATAAAGCCCTCGAGATCGACCGTTACCTGAGAAGCGCTGCCGAGGAGCTCGAACAAATCACCGGCCGCCCGTCAAAAAGTCCGGACCGGGACTTAAAAAACGGGCGCGAATGATATATACTTTACGGAAGCGGATCCGTCCGCCAGCAAAGGAATCGCATGGACCTTCCCATCAGTAACGCCTGTCAACTCATGAAATCGGCCGCCGCCAATCTGGGGCAGGTCATTCACGGTAAAGAAGAAAAGATTGAACTCGTCATCCTCGCGCTGGTCGCCTCGGGCCATATCCTGATTGAAGATATCCCCGGAATCGGCAAGACAACACTGGCGCGTTCACTGGCCAAGACCATCGACGGGTCCTTCTCCCGGATTCAGTTCACGCCGGACCTGTTGCCCACCGACATCACAGGGATCAACATTTTCAACCAGTCCGACAGCACATTCTCGTTCAAGAAAGGGCCGCTTTTTGCCAACATCGTGCTCGCCGACGAGATCAACCGGGCCTCCCCGCGGACCCAGTCGGCGCTGCTGGAATCGATGAGTGAAAAGCAGGTGACCATCGACGGGACCAGCCATGTCCTGCCGCTTCCCTTTGTAGTTCTGGCCACACAAAACCCGGTGGAATATCACGGGACTTATCCGTTGCCCGAGGCACAGCTCGACCGCTTTATGCTGCAGCTCGACCTGGGCTATCCGCCGCGGGATCTGGAAGAGCGTCTGATCATCGACCGGACCACCTCGGACCCGGTCAGTCAAATCGATTCGGTGATCACGCTTGAGGACCTCGTCCGGCTGCGCGAACTTGTCGATCACATCCGGATCGAGGAATCGGTCAGCAATTATCTGATGGAAATCGTTCAGGAAACCCGGCGCAATCCGCAGATCAGCCTGGGAGTATCCACGCGCGGCGCGCTGTTGTATGCCCGCATGGTCCGTTCGCGGGCCCTCTTCTACGAACGGGACTATGTTATCCCGGAGGATGTCAAGACACTGGCCGTCAACGTCCTGTCCCACCGCGTCCTGCTGGATACCAAGGCCCAGTACGGCGGAGTTACGCGTGAAAAGATTATCCACGACATCCTGAACTCCGTAAAGGTCCCCCGCTGATGCGCAAACCGCGCTGGTCATTCTTCCTGCCCGCGCGTGACCATGCCTTTATCAAAATATTCACGGCCCTGAGTTATTCATGGTTGACGCCGATCGGCATCATCCTGATTACCGCCCTTTTCATCAGTACCGGTATCGCGTCACCGGGCCTGCATATCTCCGCGTACTTATTGACATGCGTCATCCTGGCGCTGATGATCACGTCGGTTATTTTCTCGTTGTTCTTCATCCCGAAGGTCGAACTGTACCGGACGCTCCCTGATCCGCCGACTGCCGGTTCGTTTATGGTCTATGAGGTGACCGTCAAGAATGTCGGCCGCCGTCCCGTAAAGAACCTGGCGGTCAATGAAGGGGTCCTTCCCTACGGGTTATATTTCGCCTTTGAGAATCCCGCTTACAAGAATGAAGTGGCTTACCTGGCGCCGGGACAGTCGGCGACGGTCAGCCTGGTGATCCAGTGCCCGATGCGCGGTATCTACAAGCTGCCGCGACTGTTTGTCGGCAGCGCTTATCCTTCCAACATCGTACGCTGGCCGGTCAAGGCAGGATCGGAACAACCGCTGGTGGTCCACCCCGCCTACGTCTCGCAATCCCGCTTCCGGATCCCGATGAAAAGCATTTATCAGCCCGGCGGTGTCACCATCAGTTCCACCATCGGAGATTCCAACGAGTTTTTCAGCACCCGGGAATATCGCCAGGGCGACCGCCTGCGGGACATCCACTGGCCGAGTTATGCGCACACCGGCAAATTGATCGTGAAGGAGTACATCGATGAATATTACGTGAAGACGGCATTGATCCTCGATATCGAGTCGGCACGCCGCGACCGGACCGAATGGCTGGAACACCGCATTTCCCTCGCCGCCGGAATCACCGACGCCCTGGCCAACAAAGGTTTCTTGGTCGACCTTTTCGCCAACGGCGACAAATTGTACCAATTTCAACGCGGCAATCCGTATACGTATCAGGAAGAGATCCTGCATTTCATGGCGGGCACACCCGTTGCCAATACGGTAGACTTCGGCGTGCTTGAGGCGCAGCTGATGAAAACGGCGCATACGGTTTCCACCGCCATTATCATCCTCTCCGACTGGGACAAACTGCGCTCCGGACTGTGTCACGCATTGCGCAGCGCCGGGGTGACCTTACGCATATTGATTGTCAATCCGAACGAACTGCACGAAACGCCGGATCTTGACGTCACCCTGGTACGGGATAACAATCCCAAGGTACTCGTCACATGATGCAGGCCCTGACATACCACTTCGACCTCCCCCGCACCTTGGGTATCCTGGGCACCGCCTGGCTGGTGTATGCCACCTGCCAGGGCGATTATATCCTGCCGGCGGCCTGTTTCCTTATTGTCCTGGTCACGATCAAACAGGTCAGCAAAAACCAAAAGAAGAATCAGCCCCTCGAGAACAAATTTTCCTGGGCGACGGCCTTGAGTGTGTCCCTGCTCCTGGGCTGGATGTGGATCACGGTCAATCCGCGACAGTATGAATCCGACTTCATGCAGTCCTACGCCATCTTTATCCTGCAATCGGGTTCCTTGTTTCTGGTCCTTTTTCTGTGGTTCAGCCCGCGGTATTTATACCGCGCGTTTTTCTTGAAACTGCTGCCGTGGCTGACGGTGGCCTTGTCGGTGAACGTGGCCTTCACCCTGGCCTCGGTATTGTGTTTCGTGCTGTTTTGCGTGGTCAACGCCGGGGCCTTTATGACCCAGACGGGTGATACGAGCAACCTCCCGCCCCGCCCCAGAGAAGCCCTCTGGAGAAAGATCGCGCTGTTCACCATATTCACCGTGATCTCCGTCGGATTATTTGCCGGGTTTGTGTTGGCCTTTCATATCGGTGACGCCGTTTACACGCGGTTGATCAAGGACTACACCTTGATCTATCGCCGCCATCCGTTCTTCAGCTTCAGCCCGGTCATGGACATACGGGGTCCCGGGATCAGCGGCAACGACATCCGCCCCGTACTCGAAGTGGAGCGCGCCAACCGCGCGTCGCTCTATCTGCATACGCAATATTTTAAAGATTATAACGACGGAAAATGGATCGCGCCTGAAGATGTGATGCGTTACGCCCTGCCTGAACAACATGCCGACGGTGACGAGACTCTGGCCCTGAATATGCTGGTGACCCTGAAAGACATCGTCCCCGTCCCCCGCGGAACCAAGAACGTCGTCGGCTATAACGGTCCGTACGAACAGGATCGCCAAGGACTGGTGTACAGCCTGCAGAAGAGCATTCACCAGGTCACCATCAGCCGGCATGAGGAACCACGCCTGGTGCATAACCGCGTGGACGACTTGAATGACTACAGCTACCTCAATCCGGAATTCAAGGCACGGCTGCGTCCGTTCCTCAAACAAATCGTCGGAAACGAGACCGATCCGGGGCGCATGGCGCGTCTGATCCAGGCGCATTTCCTGAGGAACTATACCTACTCGCTCGACGTCTCCTTTGAGGCCAATGAAATGGGAATTATTTACATCCTGGCCCGGAGACCGCCGGTCTACTGTTCCTTCTTTGCCTCGACCATGGCCGTTTTATTGCGGGCCGCCGACATACCGAGCCGGTTGACGGTCGGATTTCTTGCGACGGAGCGGATCGGGAAAGAAGAGGAGCGGTTCCTCGTGCGCGTCCGCGACGCCCACGCTTGGGTGGAGGCCTATCTGCCGGATCCGCAACACCCCGGCAACTTCAGTTGGCAGCGTTTTGATCCGACACCTCCCGACCGGCTGAGAGTTTTAAACGACGGCCGGGCGATCAACCGCATCGCCGACGCCATCTATCTGGCGATCCTCCGTTTTCGTTCGAATTTTAAGAATCTGGAGAGTGAAAAACTTTTGGTGTGGCTGGTGATGGTCCTGTTCGTGCTGGTTCTTATCCGAAACCATCGCGAGATATGGTATTTCATACGCTGGTGCTTCTCCCCCAACCGCAAGCAGCTGCGGCGCCGAAAACCGGTCTGTAAGGATTACATCAAGACCTACCATGACCTGGAACTGGTCCTGCGTAGAAACTTCCGCACCCGGCAGCTGATGCATGAAACGCACAGCGACCTCATCCGCCGGCTGCGGATCCATCATCCCGCTCAAGACACGCTCATCGATATGATCGAAGATTTCTTCCGGCTGTATCAAGACAACCGCTTCGGCGACAAACAGCGGCCGCACTTGCCGGATAAACTCCGCGCGATCAAACACGCCTCCACCGGACGGACGTAATCAATCAAGAATGTTTAGAGATACTCAATGCGGATGGGGATCAATCCCTGGCGCGTGGGAGCGATCTGGGAGAAGGCCGCCTCGGTCAGATCGATGATGCGTCCCTGCTGGAGAAACCGCGGGTGCGGTCCGCGATCATTCACCCGGACCTCAACCGATTTGCCGTTATCGAGATTGGTGACCCGCAGACGCTGATTAAACGGCGCTCCCCACATGGCGCAGGTCATGGCCCTGTCATCGAAGACTTCGTTGTTGGCGGTGTGCTTGCGGATACCGGGGGAATTCTTGGAGTACCACGACGCCTTGCCCGTCAAAATATAACGGGCATCGTGGGCCATGGACACTTGATAAAACTCCGGATTCACCGTGGACCGGGCATCGGAGCGGGTTTGAGGCAGGACCGCCAGGGCGGCCACCAAAGACAGGATTATGCCATAAGATAATTGTTTGTGCATACGTGTTCCCCCCGAACAACTTTTCCAATATAGCACAACGGAAAAGTGGCCAACAAGCAGTCTTTGAGCTGCAGGGGGAATATAAAAACAAACATGACAACAATTTACAATCTGACTTAAATATTTTGGCGGGTTCCGGAGAAATGGGTGCGGTTAATGCGCATCCCCGGGTTTGCGAGCCCTCACCATCTCCCTCTTCCCCGGCGGACCCGGAATTTTCTCGACGAGAAAGCCGACAGCAGTGAGTGCCCGACGGACTGAACCCCGGCTACTGTAGGTGACCAGCACCGCTCCCGGAGTGCAGCACTGATATATCCGCGCGAAAACCGCCTCCGTCCACATCTCTGGCTGGACCGCCGGCGAGAAGGCATCGTAGTACACCAAATCAAACGTTGGAGGGCCCTGAAGTTCCTGTACGGTCTGCCGCCGTTTGGTCACCGTCATACCGGCCTCCAACTCAAAGTCGATTTCCCACGGACCGCCGTGCAATAGTCGGAACAGCCGGAAAGCCGCGGCGCCCAGCGCAGGCGCGTAGTCGAGCCGCTCAACATCGGTATCCGGCAATGGATCCGGTTCCAGGGCGGTGTACCGCACAGACCGGCCGGCGCGGTGAGCCGCCGTTAATATGCAGTTGAGCCCCGTTCCCAAGCCGACTTCCAATAAACGCACCTCCTGGGAACATGCCCTAACGCAGGTCAGTCCGCTTTCAATAAAGACATGGCGCGATTCCTGCACGGCACCGTAAGTGGAATGGTAATGATCTCCGTACTGGCGGGAGTACAAGGTGGGCGATCCGTCCTGCGTCGTGACGATGTCTCTTTGCGACACGCTATCAGGCCATACCGGTTTCGGTGAGCGTCTGCTCTTTGACCTCGAGGACTTTCTTGAGGTCATCGAGCGTGAACAGGCCACCGGCTTTCTGCGCCTGTTCCTGGATAAATTTCAGCAGATTCTCGTCGTCGATGAACATTTCACCGGTATTCTTCCCCGAAGATTGCCGGAACTGATCTTCCAGATCGAGGATCATGGTGATGTCGCTGCTGGTAAATTTCCGCTTAATAGCGTCGGGAAGATGCTGGAAGGTCAACGAAGACACCACCTGAATATCGGCCTCCTCCTCACCGTCCTTCTTTCTCGACCGGGCTTGGGATTGCTGGCTGAGGAGGACCAGCAGCAGGACGACACACAAGCCCATCACCATATAATCCCGGTAGCTTAGCGCGGACATAAAATCCATGAACCCCATCCCTTTGACGGTCGGTTGGGGTATGGCCGCGATGCGAGCGGCCAGTTCTTTTTCGGACAGGACCTGGACTTCGGCGGGCGGATCGACGGCCTCTATTTGCGGGTTGCTCGCGGCGGCCCGCGCAGCGGCGAGCGGCGGAGGCATTCTCGACTCCGCGGTTTCGTGCGCGGCCGCTTCGGTCCGTTCACTCATCTGTGGTTCGGGGGCGACGACCATTTTCTCTACCATACCTTCGGTTCCGGGAACCGATTGAAAATCGAATGTCGCCCCATCAGCCACACGGCGTTGAACAGCCTCATCCATCAGCGCGTCGACGTCCGCCTGATCAATCATCCGGTCAAAAGTGGTCACCCGGGCGCGTAATTGTTGCTTATTGCGCTGAATGATTGATGAGACCTCAAACCGGTCCTGCGCGGTCTGCCCTTCGTTGATAACACCTTCCAGTATATTGACCTCCCGCATAGCATCCTCAATCAGGGCCTGCGCCTTCAGTTTGGCCGCCAGCTTGACCTGATTCGGGGCTTCTTCCACGGAGTCAACCATCGCCTGTTCGATCAGAAATCCGGCCTTTTCCTGGGCCACGCGTCTGACGTCCTCCGGGACTTCGTCGATCGAATCAAGCGCGGTGGTCCGCACCGTCTCCTCGAGCAGGCTGTTGGCGATCTCCCGGGCGGCCGACTTGACGTTATCGGGCGTATCATTCAATGACGCCATGGCCGAGGCCAGCAGGTCCGAAGCCTTCTGTTCGGCGACCCGCTTGACATTCTCCGGCGCTTCCTCGAGTGTCGGGGTGAGCACACTCTGCATAGCCTGTTCCAGCAGCGTCATCGCCATTTGTTTGGCGGCCAGCTTGATATCATCAGGGACATCGTCGAGATTCTCGACAGAGACATAGTCCATCACTTCGGCGGCGGGGATCGCGTTGTCCTTACCGATCACCACACGGTCGACATTCTCCACCAGAAACTCGCGTTCGGGATCCCCGAGAAAACGGGGTTCGACACGGATGTAGATCGGCGTCCGTTGAACGACTTTACGGTTGCGGATGATGCGGCCGGACTTCAGATAGATAGTATCGGCCGCCGCCTGTCCGCAGGCCAGTCCGAAAATGATTATCGTGAAGAGTAGTTTTTTCAAGATTAGTCCAACTCCATTATATTAACGCTCTTCATTATAAGGACTAACGCACAACGCTCCCAACTATTTTTCCAAATTCTGAATCACGCATATCGACTTAAGGTGCGTCCGATGGTTACTGCTTGATGTAAGGGAGTATGTAGTGGTTTTGGAAATCCGGCATACGCCGTTCCAGCATCGGACATTCATCACAGGTGTGAACTTTGATATTACAAATTTTCAAAGGACAGGTTACCGTCCGGTTTTGCAGGGCCAGCACCACGCGCTGCAGGCGGTAGGCGGATCGGCCCTTCACAAGTATAACATCTCCCGGCTGCATCATGCCACGCACCGTCTCGGCGAGCTTTTCCCAGTCGGAAGACTTCAAAACGACGAGATTTTCCCGCGCCATACCCGCACGGTGGGCCGCATTTCGAGCCTTGAGCAAATCGCTTCCGGAGCCGAAAAAAACCGCGGCGTCCGCGGCCCGGCTGATCGCCTCCCCGAAGTGGCGGTAGGTCTCGGCGCGTGATCCCGGAGGATCCTCTATATCCCCGCAAACCACAATTTTGCGCCCGGCATCGACCTGCTCCAGGGTGGCGCAGGCCGTGAGCCAGGAGTCGAATCCGCCTTTGCAGGTATCGTCCATAATCCGGCAATCATTCTCTAAATCTATACATTCCAGTCGATTAGGAGTTGGTAAGAGATCGGCCAGGCGCTCAATCGCGACCGGAATATCCGCATCCCAACAGACGGCAGCCGCCAGCCCGGCCAGCAAGGAATACCAGAAATGTCGTCCGAACATCCGCGTCCGAACGTTCCAGATTTGATCCCGGTAGGCCACCCGACCCGTCATGCCGTGCGGCCAGTCAAACTGAAAATCCAGTAGCCGTACGTCACAGTCCTCCCCGAAGCCGTAGAATATGACCCGCACCCGGGTCTGGGAAGCCATCCACCGGATATGTGGATCGTCGCCATTGAGGACCGCCCATCCCGCGGGTGGCAAAGCCCGGATTATTTTGACCTTCTCGTCGCGGATCTCTTCCTGCGACTTGAACGTCCGGAAATGCTCCCAGGCAATCGCCGTGGCCACGACCATATCCGGTTTCAGAATATACGAGTTATCATCCATCATTCCGGGATAGGCAATGCCGGCCTCCAGGACGGCGTGCGGATCCCACGGCCGGACGGCGAGCAAGTTGCAGGCCAGACTGCTTCCATAGTTGCTGTACCACGGTTGACGGACCGGACCGCCCACGGCGGCACGGACGGCCCGGGTGGTGGTCGTTTTTCCCAGGGATCCGATGACCGCGCAGACACGGGGCTTGCGTAATACGATACGCCGGTAAGCCCGGGCTAATTTTATCATCACCGAAAAAACCGGACGGCTGTCAAAGAACTTGCGCAGGAAAATCCGGTATCCCCCCCGGATACCGGCCAACTCGATAAAGTCGATCAATTTCGCCATAGTTTCAGCATATCATCTCAATAAAAAAAGGGTATATCTTTCGATATACCCTTTCCGAAACTGCCCGGGAAAACCCGGTTAATTGCTGATATCTTTGCGTTTAGTATTGAGCACGTCGCGTTTGTGTTTGACGATGCGCGCCTGCACCATGTAGATAACATCCTCGGCGATGGCGGCCGCATGATCGCAAATACGTTCCAAATCGCGGGTCAACAGCAACAGGGGAACGGCCCTGGTGACCGTGGTGGTATCTTTGACCATATAGTCGTAGATCAACTCCTGAATCACCAAAGTACGCAGCTGATTGGCCTCCTTATCGGATAAAATCACGTCGAGCGCCATTTTCTCGTCATGCTTCACGAACGAGTCGATCGCCGCGCGGACCATAAACTTGGCTTGAGCGGCTAACTTTGGGATATCGATCAGCGGTTTGAGCAGCGGTTGGTCGGATAGTTCGAGGACCCGCTGGGAAATGTTGACGGTAAGGTCCGCTATCCGCTCCAACTCGGTATTGATGTGCATGGCGGTGGTCATAAACCGCAGGTCACCGGCAAACGGCTGGTAAAGAGCCAAAGCATCAATGATTCGTTCCTCGACGGTGTTTTCCATCTCGTCGATGGCTTGATCATGCATGATCACCTGAGAGGCCATCCGCGCATCCTGCTTGGTGAGGGCTTCAATAGACAGATGGATCGCCTCTTCCACCATAATGGCCATCTTCAACAAATCCGTCTTGATGGCTTCCAGTTCTTCGTCAACATGCCTACGTTCGATGATGACTACCTCCTTGGTCGGGCCTGACCATTAACCGAACCGGCCCGTAACATAATCTTCGGTCGTTTTGCGGGTGGGATTGGTAAATATTTTTGTGGTCAAGTCGTATTCATACAACTCACCGAGCATAAAGAACGCGGTGTAATCGGAGACGCGCGCGGCCTGCTGCATATTGTGCGTGACAATAATAATGGTGTAGTCCTTCTTCAACTCGTGAATCAACTCTTCGATCTTCGCCGTCGCGATAGGATCCAGCGCCGAGGCCGGTTCGTCCAACAACAGCACTTGCGGCTCAACCGCCAATGCCCGTGCGATACACAGGCGTTGCTGCTGCCCCCCGGACAGCGCGAAGGCACTCTTGTTAAGACGGTCTTTTACCTCCTCCCACAGTGCGGCGTGGCGTAAGCTGCGTTCGACGGTCTGTTCGATCTTGCTTTTGTCTTTGATGCCGTTAATCTTCATTCCGTACGCCACGTTATCGAAGATCGACTTGGGAAAGGGATTAGACTTCTGAAAGACCATCCCCACATTCCGACGCAAGTCGACCACGTCGAGATCTTTATCAAAGATGTTCTTGCGGTCGATTTCAATGGTCCCTTCGTAGCGGGTACCGTTGATGGTATCGTTCATCCGGTTAAAACAGCGCAGAAAAGTCGACTTACCGCATCCGGAAGGGCCGATGATCCCCACGACGGAGTTGGTAATGACCTCCATGTTGATCGACTTCAGGGCCTGATGATTTCCGTAATAAAAATTGAAATTCTCGACCATGATCTTAATTTCACCCTTAATACGGGCCTCACTGTGGCGGTCTTCTGCGGTCATAACTTTTTCCTCACCGGCCGGGAACGAGTCGGCTGATATTTTCGGGGGCGCAATTTTGTTCTTTTTCTCGATCGAATTAGTAAATATCTCAGACATAGTATTATGACTCCAATTTAACCTGCCGCAATTTATATCGGGCAAAAATAGCGACGGAATTCATCAAGAATATTAATGCTATCAGCACCAGAGCCGTGCCGTAGGCCAAAGGCCGCACTTGCTCAATCGCGTGATGTTGCGTGGACATAATATACAGATGGTAAGGTAAGGCCATAAACTGGTCCAACAGGGATTTCGGCAGGACCGGCAGGAAAAAAGCAGCCCCCGTGAACAGAATCGGCGCCGTCTCACCCGCCGCTCGGGATAATCCCAGGATTGTCCCGGTCAGCATTCCCGGAATGGCGTATGGCAGGACATTGGTGCGGATCGCCTGCCACTTGGTGGCACCCAAGGCCAAGGATCCGTCCCGGTAGGCCTGCGGAACGCTTTTCAGGGCCTCCTCACTGGCGGTGATCGTCCACGGCAACGTCATAAGACCCAGCGTGAGCCCCGCCGCCAGGACGGAAGTATCCAGGTGCATCAGCTGAACAAACAGCACTACGCCGAACAGGCCATATACGATCGACGGAACACCGGAAAGATTGCGGATTGACATGCGGATCAAACGTGTCAGCTTTCCGCCGTGGGCGTACTCATTAAGGTAAATCGCGCACCCCATCCCCAAAGGAATGGAGAACAGGGCCGTGATCACCGTGACCAAAAACGTCCCGACGATCGCCGGAAAAATCCCGCCTTCCGTCATCCCCTTGCGGGGCATGGTACTGAGAAACTCCCACGACACCGAGGAATAACCCTTGGTAAAAATATCCCACAGGATAATGAGCAGGGTCAGCAAGACCAACCCCAAACAAAAACGGAGGATAGCAAAACCGATAATTTCGGAAAACCGTTTTTTGTTCATATCAGCGATTCACCTTTTCGTAGCGGTGCAAGACGATGTCGGAGGTTAAGTTGATCAGAAACGTAATCACAAACAGAACCAACCCCAGGGCGAACAGGGCGTAATAATGCGTGGTGTTGTAAGCCACTTCCCCCAATTCAATTGCAATCGATGAAGTCAGAGTGCGTACCGATTCCAGAAACCCTTCCGGCATGGCCGGTGCGCATCCGGTCGCCATCAGGACCGTCATTGTCTCACCGATGGCCCGGCCCATTCCCAGCATACAGGCGGCGATTATCCCGGACATCGCGGCGGGGATCTTGACTCGGATCACCGTTTGCCAACGCGTCGCTCCCAGGGCCAACGATGCCTGGTCATACGTCTTGGGAACGCTGTTCAACGCGTCCTCGGAGATACTGATGATCGTCGGTAGCGCCATCACCCCCAGCAGGATTGATCCGTTGATCGCGTTCAATCCGTTACTGGTCCCGAATAACTTGGCAATCAGCGGGCCGACCAGCACGATACCCAGAAACCCGACGACAACAGAAGGAATTCCCGCGAGAATCTCAATAACGGGTTTGATGATCTCCCGTGTCCGGGGACCAGCCACATCGGACAGGTAGGCGGCCGTGCCGATACCCAGCGGAATGGCGATAAGCAGGGCCCCAAAGGTAACCATCATCGTACTGACCAACATGGGGACGATCCCGTATTGGGCTTCGTAATACGATGTGGGGTTCCACTCAGCGCCCGTTAGAAAGCGCCAAAGATTAATCTCCTGAAAGGCCGGAACAGCGGTATAAACCAGCAGACCGAAGATCCCGATCAACGCAATGACCGACAACATGCCGTTTAAGAAAAAGAAGGCATGGATCAACTTGTCCCGCGCGCTCGAGGACAGTCCGCGGGGCTTTGGGATCTCCAATTCTCGTTTAATCGTAAGTGTCTCTGACATAGTGGCAAACTTTAATGGTCGTATCGTTTTCCGCGTAACGGCCGATTACTTAGTCGTCGTCGCATTAACATCATTCTTCAGGGCTGTTGTCGGAAAGAAATCTTCTTCTCGAGTAATCTGAACCGAACCGATCAACGCATCATAGGCTGTTATGCGAGACATTCCATACTCCGCCAACACGTCGGTCGGATCATGCACCTAAAGTTAGGCAATGGCGGAAGCAAACGCTCCGGGTACTAATTGCCTTCAGTGCGCATAGAGCAAAGTTTGAAGTTATGAGGAGATGGTTAGCGAAACCGTTGGGATGAAACTCCCGGCATACTGTTCGTATCTCAAAGTTTCCTAAAATATTACCACGCTCCAGACTAAAAGACAACCGTTACTCTGGGAGGCCCCGGATGTTTGCCGCGGGGCTCAAGTGCCCGAAAAAGATGACCTGCCGAGAACGGCAGGCCCGTTGATCCGACGCCTTGTCATTGTCCCGGCAACGGCTTTCAACTTTCAATAAATTTCCGCAAACGCCGCAAATCACCCTCTGTCTGTTTCAGCAATTGAAGGATGAAGTCGTCGGTATAGTGCCGCGTCCGCTCAATCGTTTCCAATATATTATGCAAATTGATAATTTGCGTTCGAAGATCACTGGCCACTCGGTCGACATAGGGACCTGAGGAGTAATCGAATCTTTGCACGGTTCCCTCCTCTTTCTTTATTTACTGCACTAGGATACCCGGCCATGGTGAACGGTTTTTGTCTGAATTGTGACAATTAGGTGAAATTTTATCAGGCTAGCGGCAAAGTAAAACGGAAGCAGGAGCCGACCCCCATTTGGCTGGTAACGCGAACCTCTCCCTGATGAGCCTGAACAATATGTTTGACGATGGACAACCCCAACCCGGTCCCTCCGATTTCACGGGAATGGGCCTTGTCCACCCGGTAGAAGCGTTCGAAGATGCGCGGCAGGTCATTCTCCGGGATTCCGATCCCGGTATCCGCGATGCTGAGTTCCACGTACCGGCCCTTGTGCTGAGCTGAGACCGTTACCAACCCGTTGTCCTTGTTATACTTAACCGCGTTCTCAATCAAATTCAAGAGGACCTGGGCGATGCTGGGGCCGTCACAACGCACTTTTCCGATATCATCGGGTATCTCCGTGCGAAAGGTAATCCCGCTTTTGGCAAATTGCTTACTCAGCCCCGTCTCCACCCGCTTCACCAGATCACCGATGTCATGCGGTTTGAAATGGAACTGCATTTTACCGGACTCGATCCGGGACAGGTCCAACACGTCCTCGACCAATTTGGCCAATCGTTCGGCCTCCGAGTGGATGATATTGGTGAAATCCTCGGCATTGCCCTTGTCATCAAGGGCGCCTTCCAGGAGTGTCTCGGCATACCCTTTGATATTGGTGATGGGGGTGCGCAATTCGTGAGAAACGTTGGCCACGAAGTCCTTGCGGACCATCTCCAACCGGCGTAGTTCGGTGATATTGTGAAAGACCATAACCGCCCCATCGACCACGCCGTGCAACGTGACCGGTGTGGCGTGGATAATCAAATGCTTCTCGCGCGGGAACAAGGCCGAGATTTCCCGAGAAATCGCTCCGGTCTTGCTCTCCAGCACTTCGGTAGCGATTTCCTGGATTTCGACATTGCGGATTACCTCAATCGGTTTCTTGCCGACAACCTCTTCGGTCACCTGAAGCAACTCGCGCAAGGCCTTGTTCATCAGCAGGATCTTGCCGTCCGCGTTCATAACCAAGACTCCGTCAAACATGCTCAACAGAACGGCTTCCAATCGCAGGCGGCTGGCCACGACCTCTTCAATACGTTCCTTGATTTGCTTGGACATGTAGTTGATCGATGTCGACAGGTCGCCGAATTCGTCTTTGGAATGAATAGTCACTACTTTTGAGAAATCGCCGGCCGCGATGCTCTTGGATATCGACGAAACCTCGCTGATCGGCTTGGAAATGATATGCGAGCCGACGAAACCGAGCGTCAACGATACGATAAAGGCGATCCCCAAGGCAACAAGCAGAAAATTGGTCAGCCCGCCGGTGACTTTGTTGATCTCCGAAAGGGGCACCGCCAGCCGTATTATCCCCACGGAGTCTTGGTTGCGCGGCAATGTAAACGGAATGGCCATGTAAAGTAATTCCCGCTTAACGGTTTGGCTGAAGCGCCGGCTCATCCCCAGACCTGACTTGATGGCGTCCTGGACTTCGGGTCGGTACAAATGGTTCTCAACTTGCTCGACCATTTCCGGAGATAAATTCGAATCGCCCAAAACACGCCCGTCCAGACCAATGACCGTCACGCGCAAATCCAAATCTTCACCGATCGCGTCGGCTATTTGATCGATCTGCGGCAAAGACAAGCGCGGACTGTACTGCTGCTGCAGGTAACGCGCGGCCAGGTTGATCTTGCCGTGCAGATTGGCTTGCAGTTGTTTAAAGATTTGATCGGTAAGGTGGTTCTGCAGATAGATGTAGACTCCGAGCAGAATGAACGCGGATATGGCGGCGAATACAATGGTGATTTTGTACTGGATGTTTATCCGCAAATCCGATCACTCCTGCTCGAAAAAGCGATAGCCGTAGCCCCGGACCGTCTCGATGTATTTGCCGTAGCGCCCCAGCTTCTGCCGCAAGCGTTTAACGTGGGTATCAACGGTCCGCGTGGTCACGTCCGCCTCAATACCCCATACATCGTTGAGCAACTGCTCCCGGCTCTGGACCCGGCCGCGGCGCTTGAGCAATGTTGCCAGCAAATCGAATTCCATCGCCGTCAGTTTGATCTCCTTGGTATTCACCATGACTTTATGCCGGGGAATGTCAACTTTCAGTTTCTCGAAACTGAGGATCTCTTTAACGTCGCTTTTTTGAGCCTGAGCAGACGCACGCTTGAGGATGGCCTTGACCCGCAAGACCAGTTCGCGCGGACTGAACGGTTTGGCAAGATAATCATCCGCACCGAGCTCCAGACCGACAATGCGGTCGATCTCTTCTGCGCGCGCGGTGAGCATGATGATCGGTATACCGGCGTATTCGTCTTCCTGCTTGATGAGCCGGCAGACCTCAAATCCGTCCATTTTTGGAAGCATCACATCCAGGATGATAAGGTCAATATTCTCCTTATCCAGGACCTCGAACCCTTCCTCCCCGGTAATGACGGTGGTGCAGCTGTAGCCGGCCTTATCCAGATTATATTTAACCAGCTTGGAAATGTGCTTGTCGTCTTCAACAATGAGAATTTTTTCGCCAGACATGTGTAACGCAACTCCGGATAGAGGTGAGTTTGAACTCCCGTTGGTTAAGCAATTTCAATTTGCTCTAGCATTAAGTAGGGGGCGTTTTTCCTTGAAAAGAAAAACAGTACAACATTCGTTGGCTAATAACGGAGGTCGTACTCCAGTTGATGGAGCCCCCTTCAGTGATAGACTAGTGAACGGTTGTCAATGGCCTGTGAACATCCGGTAACTTTTGCGTTACAATTTATCCCCAAATAACATCAACTGGGGACTAGGCTTACGAAAATGAGCGGTCGTCAATGGTGCGCTGTCGCGGTTCAAATGATAGCGTTTGCTGTAGATCGTGAAGATCTTATGAACCTGATCGGCATGAACTCCGGTACCACGCAAGCGGTTGTGAAATGACGGATCGTTCAACCGGCCGTTGCGTACCGACTTGATTCTGTTCAATATCCTGCTTGTGCGGTCCGGATAGTGGCGTTCCAACCAGGCCGTGAACAAGTCTTTGACGGAATACGGCAGTCGCACCATGATCAATCGGGCGCTGGCCGCTCCGGCCTGTGCGGAGGCTTCTAAAATAGCCGGGATTTCCTCATCTGTCAAGCCCGGAATCACCGGCGCGAGCATCACCCCGACCGGAATACCGGCCCGGCTTAATTCCCGGACCGCACGCAGCCGGTCCGCCGGTGTTGAAGCGCGGGGTTCCATGAGATTCGCCAGCTGCGGGTCCAGGGTGGTAATCGAAAGGTAAACTTTAACGCATCCGAACGCGTTGAGGGCCTTCAGAATATCGAGATCGCGGACCACCAGCCTGTTCTTCGTAATGATTCCCACCGGATTGCGAAAATCAGCCAATACGGCCAGACATTGCCGGGACAGTCGAAATCTCTGTTCAGCCGGCTGATACGGATCCGTATTGCCGCTCAAACCCAGCGGTTGCGGCCGGTATTTGGCTGAGGCAAGCTCCTTGCGGAGGATCACCGGCGCCTGGTGCTTCACCATGATCCGGCTCTCAAAATCCAGCCCCGAGGACATCCCGAGGTACTCATGGGTCGGCCGGGCGAAGCAATATACGCACCCGTGCTCACATCCCCGGTAGGGATTGATGCCGGCGCTCATGCCGAGATCCGGACTGTCGTTATAGGTAATGAAACTCTTGGTCGTGTCGTGCAGAAAGGTTGTTTTGGGCATTGCCTGATCACCCGGGTCGCACTCGGAATCCGGCTCACGGGTGACCGCATCGAATCGGTTATCAGGATTGCCCGGGGCTCCGCGGCCGTGCGCTGGGGGACGCTTTTTCATGCACCGATTATACCATACATAAGTGTGGCATTCAATCTCCGGAAGGAGTATTACCATCCTTTTTCTGGCACGCCTGCATCTGCTCATTCAGCCGGATATCCCTTCCGTTAAGGTGCCGGTGAAAGGACGTGAGGATGATCCGGGATATATCCAACGGATCCGCTATCCCGAGTCCCTGAAAATACTGACGCAACTCCGAATCCTGCGACAGCCCCCACCAGTCACGCAGCCGGTTACCCAGCCCGGCGTCATACCGACCCAATTCCTCCTCCGCCGTATTCATGAACGCCACCAGCTCCGGCTGCCTCAGCCGGAGCTTCAAGGCGCGATAACATTCCTCCAGATCACGCGGAACATCCGATTTCCGGGTGGCCTCAACTTCCTTGCGGCGCCGCTCTTGTGCTTCGCGGGTCAAAGTAAGCAACTGTTTTTGGTAAAGGACATTCGGGGGGAAAACTGCCGCTCGGGCGAATCCGGATCGGATGAGTTCGGCGTTGAGGCAGCGATATTGCAGGCCATCGTCCTTGTCGGCGCCCCAATACTCCATCAGCCCGTCACGGTCGAAATGCATGGTGACGCGATTGACGGCCAGCCAGCGCGCGTCGCGACGGTGTACGGCCCATACATACGCCAGCAGCCGTCCGCGACCGTCGCGTTGTTGCCTGTCAAACTCCAGCTTGAGTTGATCGTGTCCGCGTAAGATGGTCCGCAGATATGCCTCGGCTTTGGCCTCCAGATCCGGTCGGGCGGCCTCGATGCCGGTCAGGCGAATCGTCTCTTCGTCACCCGACGGGGCCAACACCACAAGGGTGCGATAATCGATGACTTCCTGCAAGACGTACGTCGCGGCATCAACCGGACGAACAAGCGTGATGAGTAAGGCCGAAATACCGACAAGGAGAATTCTTCCGCCGGGTCTACTCCGCCACTTGAGCGGCCTCTTCATCGGATGATTCGACATTAGCGCCTTCATTCTCGGAGCCTTCACCCGATTCCGATTTCTGGTCCTTAGGCATCTCGCGGACCCGGGCCGGTTTATCAATAATCAGATCCGCTCCGTGAGTGAAAAACTCTTGATCATAAACCACTTTAACTGTTTTGCCTTGAGGGTCAACCGCATTTATTTCGAGTTTTGCCTTTCGAATGTATTTATTGTCCGCATTTACCCATAAAGTGGCTTTTTGGTCCTTAATTTCATCGGAAATCGGCCGCGCAAAAAAACCTTCCGTGAAATCAGGTTCAAAGGATAATCGGACAACCTCCTGACCTTTAATGTTCAAGCGTGTCGCCTGAATACCGGATTTATCCGGCAGCAAACTCGTCCATTTGTCCATCCTTAGCTTCTCGCTGATGTCAGCCAAGCCACTGACACCTTCTCCATCATGGACCCATTCACCCAGAAAGCGATAAACGTCCTTTCCAATCGCAATCCATTTGTCCACAAGCACACCCTTATCGCGATATAATCCCTGTTCCACTGAGTAGCGATCCGGGGCAACGAAATCAGCATCCCAAGAGAGGACCGTCTGCTTATCATCTCCCAAAACCACATGGGTTTGGTATGAACTGACCGACTTGCTTTTGGCCTTGATGCTGCTAAGTAAGACCGTGAGGTCTTCAATAGGCTCGCCGTCGGCTTCCGCCGCATCACCCCAGGCGTCCAGCCGTTTCAATTCGACCATCCGCTTCAATTGAAACGCCACCGCCGGATCGCGGCGACTGAGGAAATCGACTTGATTGGCGGCCGCTTCGGTGTCGTCCAAGGCCAAATAGACCTCGGCCAGCACCGCATGCAACAAGAGTTGGTCGGGATTGCGGGCGATCAGTTCCATCAGATAGTCCCGAGCCTGACCGTTATTGTCCCGCCGGAACTCGCCACGGAACGCCAAGTTCAGCAAGAAGTCTTTTCCCAGACCTTCGACGTCCGGGATGGCTTGCTGACACAACTTCAGAACTTTATCATTGCGCAAGGCATAAGTCTCCAAGGTGCGGACCGCCTCCGCCTTCGTGGCCACTGTTAGAAATTCCTCTGTGGGGACATCGATCTGATCCATCAGCAACTCGAAATCATTGTTGGATGCAATCTGCTGACGGATGCGGGACATCATCAGGGCTCCCAGATCACCCGTAACCGGGATCTCATTGGTCTCCGGATCAATCGCTATTCCGATGACCTTTCGAATGCGTACCAGCAATAGTTGTTTGTTTCCCGTCACTTCATCTCCGTTCAGATAGGCCAATATTTTCTCACGGATGATATCGGGTTTGTCGACCAAGCTAAGTACTCTGCGAATAGCCTCCTCGTTCCCGGAGACAAAAAACTCCGCCCAAAGCATCTCAATATCGTAGGGAATCTTGATTTCCTTCGTCAGCGGATCAAAGGGTAAAGGCATATTCCTTTCAAGGGCATCCTCGATCAAGGGTTTGATGTCCTTATTGTCTTCTTTCTCCTTCACCTTCTCCAAGAAAGTTTTTACCTCATCGTTGCCGCATACTTGAAAGACATTCACCAGGAAAGCCTTGCCAGGCAGTGAAGCCTTGTCAAACATTTTTATATATAGTGGGACGAGTGACGGTTCCTCTTCCGCGATGCGCCCGAAGGCATACGCATAGAGTAACTGCCGGTTTTGTTTGAATACTTCACCGGTTTCAAAATATTGCGTATCCATCAGGTTCAGCAACAGCCCGGGCACCTGGTCCGGATCCGGATTCTTGTAATAATCCTGAATAAACTGTTCGAATTTGAATATCGCTTCGTTCTGGGCCGCCGCCTGCGGGGCCGGGATCATCAGAAGTAGCGCCAGGAAAATGCCGTAAAGTACTCGTTTCATACTGCCTTCCTTTGGTAAAGGTTCAATCGGATATCTCGTGATAGTATATCACCTATTTTCGGGATTTAAACTGCAGATAGATCTTCTCGGGGGCCTGCGAAAAATACTTGTACATGGCCGGGCACAGCCAGCCTTCCATACCGCTGTCGGGGTGACAATACCAATTACCTCCGCTCTCCCTTCTTCGCCATTCCAAACAAAAACGGCTGCCCGGGAAAGGGTTAGAGGAGAATAAAATAGTCACTCCCGCAGCCGCCTCCGGAATGTCGGCCGTCAGCCGGTCGATGATTTCGTCGGCCCCGGCCACGAACGGCTCTTTAACCAGATCCACGGCAGGGTCGTCAAAGACCCAGGTGCCCTGGTCTTTGTAAGGATGAATGACGCAGATGGCGTTCATAACGATGACTCCGTATCTGTATGCGGCGCTCCGGAACCGCTGCTTTTCCGTCCCTGCCCTTTGAAGCAGGCCGTCAGAATCACCGCCATCACCGCCAGATTGAACGGCTCGATCACAAACCGGTAGCGGTTACCGGCCAGCCAGGAAAAGAAGTTGCTGATAAACGGCACATAAAAAATATGGAACAACATAAAAAACAACAACACCTGCGTGACCCGCGCCTCGGCGCCACGGTACCGGGCCTGCATGAACAACTTTATCCCTCCGAGGAAGATCATCGCGTAAAAGAGCATCACGCCGATCAAACACAGGCAACTGAGGGCGTCCGTGCGGCGGCGTTCGAATTCGTACCACAGCAGGAGCTTTTCTGTATACAACGTCCCACCGTTGATATGATTTTCCCAGGCAAAGGGCCAGTTGTAAACGTTTTCATAGGTCTCAAGAAAACGGCGGTTGGGAAAGGTGACATCAGTCGGGGCCGGGTAAAACATCATGCGGAACATCTGCCGTAAATACATCAGATATGCCTCCGGGTGTTCCCGCAACAAGAAAAGGCTGTCGGCCAAGACCAGGTCGGTGCTTGCCAGAAAGCGTTGGCTGTGCCAGTTCGGCAGACCGCTGGTCGGCTTTTGGACCTGATCGAGTACGGCGATCCCGGTCGGACGCAGATCGGCCTTCAACTCGAAGTCGGCTACTCGCCGCCGATATTCCGCCGAGCCATACCCCAACGGCCGCCCGCAGGCGACAAGAGAAATCCTTCCCGCGCGGCAATACTCGGCTAAGGTTTCCGCCGGGATATATCTCACCGCCATTCCGCCCAGCCCATAAACCATCCACACCCGGCTTGTCGTCAGGCTTCCAAAAAGGATCAGATTTTTAGCGTAGACCGTTGTGCAAATCACCAAAGGCAGCACACTGACCGACAGCACTTTCTTAAGAGGGACCCGACGGCTGAAGATGATCACCAAGGTAATAAACAGGTACCAGAACAGGTGAAAAATGCCTTTGGTCAGGACCAGCACGCCCATCAGAATAAACAACGCGTGTCCGTCGCTGTTGCGCCCGTCGCTGACAAAGCGGTGCAGGAACACCGCGGCCCACACCAACAGCGGCATGATTAAATAAGTGTAAAACAGCCAGTTCTCAAGCAGGATCACCGTCGGGTTGACGGTGAAGTATGCCGTCAGCCCGCAGGCCAACCACGGCGGCACCTGAAGCCGGCGCATGAGCGTGTACAGGCCGGTCACCAGAAAGAGTCCGGCGATCCAGTAGAAGACTTGAAAGGCCGCGCCGAAGTGAACGGGAAAGGCCTTCAGGACCGTCCCCAAAAATAGATTGAACAGCGGTGGCTGGCTGTGCAGATAGAAAATACTCTCGAGGAGGTGATGGCGTAAAAGTTGTGGGTCGAGGATTTGAATCCCCTGGTACAGCGGGCGCAGGACCATGCGGATTCCGACGACATAGGCGACGGCGCGCGACAACAGGAAGGTCAGAATGACGACCGCAAGCGGCCAAGAGGTGCGTGCGGATTTCATGAAAGCGGCGGGCCGACCAATTCGCTGTCAAATTGTTGAAACAGGGCCGGTACATCACCGCCGTCTTTGATCACCTGCGGCAGCATGGCAAAAAATTCCGTGGATTTCAATGCAGGGATCAGGTCGAATCGCATGCGGGCTCCGTGCGGACTCACGGCCTTGAAGGTGTGCGCCTGCCCCGGTCGGACAACCACCGTTTCTCCGGGACCGAGCAATCGCTCCTCACCTTCCAGATGAAACCGGTATTGCCCTTCAAAGACCTGAAAAATCTCATGCTGGCAGTGATGAATGTGTAGCGGCGGACCGCCGTTGACGTCGGTCTTCTCTTCGTAGGCGCAAAGCTTCCCGTCTACGCTATCGGGATCGACGATCAAGGTCATTTCGATACCCGGATGTTTTAACGGCGTACTCATGGCCTTCCTCGGGATGCATATCGCGTCAGTCTTCCGACTTGTCATACGTCAACCGCTTGATCTGCTCGTCGTTGACGTTGAAATCCTTGGCTGAATTGGTATAGATCTGAAAATCCTCACTGACCCAGCTGATCTCATTGGTCTCCGGAAAATACCGGATCGCCCACACAAACTCGCCCCGGCGCAGGTAGCCCTGCTCGTCCTCCTTGGATTCGACCAGCATATACGGCGCCCGGGACTGATTCTCCAGGTACCTGCGCAGGACCGCGCAAAAGTGCACGTCAAATCCCGAGCGATTGGCCGGCGTTTCCTGTTCCAACTCGTAAACGGCCAGGGCCAGCGCCGGCGGGTAGCTCTGCGCCGAATCCAGTAAGGTTTCCAGATCTTCGCTGACCAGACTGAGCTCAGGTTCCGGTTCGTCGACTTCAACTTCAAAGATGGCCCACGGGCAGTCCCAATTCGACCAGATGCAGACATAATCTTCCACAAAGTCCGGCAGATCGGGCTCCTTCCCGCGTCCGTCCTCTCTTTCTTTCCAATTGGCGAAGCAATACACAGTGCTGCTCTCCTCCATTGTATGATCCCTCCGATCCTGCGGCCCCCGGACCGCATCGGTATACGCTTTGATTCTATTCTTCATCACGATGCACGGTGTCCGGCGAAAAAGCGGGCAGGCAGATGGCGACGTATTTGGCGCCCTCCGCCGGGGTACTGTATTGCACCCACTCGCCTTTGCTGACGATGACGGCCTGACCGGCCCGCACATCAATGGTCCCGTCCTCGGTTTTTACGGTCAGCGTCCCCTCCAAGACCAGCGTGTACTCGTCGAACTCGGGAGTTTGCCCGGGTTCGACCCAGCCCTGCGGACTGTCCATCCGGGCAATGCTGACATCCGGCGTGGCGCTATTGACGCGTCCGATATATTCCTGAATGACCTTGGGTTTGTTGCCGGCGGCTTCGATGCGCGTCGGCACGGCAATCAGTTTGGCCATACAATCTCCTTATGCTTGTTCCAGCTCCTGCAATACTTCCATCTTTTTGGCCTCGGCGCACTGTTTGGCGTGGGCCTTGTCACCGGCTGTTCCCTTGCGCCGGTTGACCAGACATTCCGATCCGTCACAACGTCCGTAAACCGTCAAGTCGTCTCCGGGCAGGATGACCGTGTCCCCGTTGGGAACGATAAATTTTTCTTCACCGCCGTCCATACGGTGGATAGATAAAACCAGTGTCCCTTCCTTATTCAGTCCGAGTTCCTTGAGGGTCCGTCCGGCCGCCCAATTATCCGTCTTGATCGTCATCCGCGATACGGAATATCCCTGGGCGATGCCGAGGATTTCGTAGTAATCATGCAGTTGTAGATTCTTGTTGAGACTTAACGCCTTGATGATGGCCTTCTTCATCAGAACAGCCAGCCACTGCGATCGGGCCAATATGTAGATCAGGACCAATCCAGTCAATAATAGCCCGCTGCGCCCCCATAAATTTCCGTTGGAAGAATTGGTAAACGTGAGGATCACCGTGGCGATGACGGAGGTTATCCCGACGCTGCCCAGCAGGATGAGCATGCGGATAATCCGCCGCCGGACGGGATGGTTGACGAGGCCTTCCGACTCGGCGGTCGTGAACCCGGCCCCGGAAAAAGCGGACTGGGCCTGAAAAGAGGCAACCTCCGGGGAAACCCCGGTCAATTCCAGCGCGGTGGCGCCGATCCTGACCACAGTAATGGACAGAATGAGAATAATGAACAAACTGATCAGCGCTATCACGGGCCCACCTCAAAAATTACTCTTCATCCCCGCTGCCGCGACCGTAGGGGCCGCGGAAAATCTCCTGGGTGCCGCGCAACTTCTCCCGTTGCGCCTTGCTGAGGATTTCCTTCAGACTGGCGTACGCCGCAGCCTGACCCTCGGTCCGTTTCCGTTCCACCTCGAACTTCTCGGCAAGGAGTTTACGGACCTGCTTCATATCCACCTGATCTTTGGACAACTCCGCACGGAGGTCTATATCGATCACCTCGACGCGGGCGTCCTGCAAGACCATCTCCTTTTCCAGGTGACGGCTTAACTCGTCGATCTTTTCCGACTGCCGGTCATTCAAGCCGAGGACCTCCGCATAACGTATAATACGGCGGCGCTCCTGATTGAACCGGTCCACAATGTAGTCCGGCCCCAGGGTGCCGGGAAGTTGACCATGAGCAGACGGGACATGCGCGAGCAATAGCAAAGGGCAGATCGTACAGAGGATGAGAACGATCGGATTGAGTTTCATCTGCGCTCCTTTGTTTTGATTTGATCCGCCTCCGCCGGTCCTTTCTCCCGCACAGTTATGCATCGGAAATGGCGGATCGACCCGGCAAAGCCGATACGCGACCGCATGGGACGTAGACCGGTTTTGCCGCGGCGGATTTCGATCAGCACGAACAGGCATGAACGAAGGCGTGATCATGTTTCCCTAATTAATTTGCCTCCATTTTAATACAGATCCGGAAATTCGTCCGGAAATTTTTTGAACCCCGGGGGTTTAGCCGAAGAGATTTATCTGCTGTTCGGCCTTTCGGCGCTTGGGCGGTGGGGGGTCCTCCAGGGATTTGAGGTGATCCGCAATATCATTCAGGTAGCGGGACGGCTCACAACGGTAGGATTGGCCGAAAATCGAGCGTTTGCGCGCTCCCAACAGATACAGCTGCCGTTTGGCCCGTGTCATGCCCACATAGAATAACCGGCGTTCCTCCTGCGGATCCGCCGGCAGGCCCTCCAACCGCAACGGCAGCAAACGCTCCTCACAGCCGACCATAAAAACCACCGGAAATTCCAACCCCTTGGACGCGTGCAGCGTCAGCAGGGATATCTTTTCAGCGGCCGGCGCGATGTTCGCGGGAGCGGCCGGACACAATTCGTCCTCCTCGTCCCCCGTGGCCGGCTGGGCCGCGTGACAGGGAAACCCCATCCGGTCCAGGGCCTTACGCAGTGCATGCTGCTGGCTGTTGAGACGGAACAACACCGCGATATCGCCGAAGGAAACCTGCTGGTCCTCATGGGAGGCTACCCGGCCGGAATCCTGTGAAAACATCGAGGCGCCGCCGATTAATTTCTCAATCTGGTGTGCCACATACTCAGCCTCGGCCGCGGCGGTCGGCAGGGTGTGGATGAGCAACCGTCCCTCCTGATAAATCCTGGCGGTCAACGGCGGCACCCCGAAGCGGTTGAACTTCTCGATCACCTGCGTGCTGGCACTTAACAATTCGGCACTGCTGCGGTAGTTCTCAGCCAGATTCAAACAGCCGGCGCCGGGAAAGTCCTCGGCAAAGCGTTCGAAATACGCCACATCCGCGCCCCGGAAACTGTAAATCCCCTGATTGGGATCCCCGATCGCCGTGATGCCGTTGGCATCCGTCACCAAGGCGACCAACAAGGCGTGCTGCAGGGGGTTGATATCCTGGTACTCGTCGACAAAGATATGCGCGTAACGCCGTTGATACCCGGCCAGGACCTCGGGCTGCTCCTGCCATAACCGCCACACGCGCCACAACAGATCATCATAGTCCAGCAATCCCGCCCCGGACAAAACGGCATCATATTCGCGGACATCGGTCCCGGGCTCCTCGCCGATGGCCTCGCAGGCCTTCCAGCGCGATATCTCCGACAAGCGCGCGTTGAGTTTGCTTTGCGTCAACTCCGGCCAACGTGCCGCCAGCAGCGGACGGATTTCCTCCGGAGCGGCCACCCGGAAGTCCTTCGACAGTCCGGCCCGCGCGCAGTGGTCCCGCAAAACTTGCAGACAAAACCGGTGAAAGGTCCCGGCGGTGAGGTTCTCCCCGGACACGTTCAGGGACGCCAGGCGTTCCTGTAGTTCTCCGGCCGCTTTGTTGGTGAACGTGATGGCCAGAACCGCTTTGTCCCCGGATAAACCGGAGGCCAGCCGCGCGATGCGGTGTGTCAGGGTATGCGTCTTGCCGGTCCCCGGACCGGCGATGATCAGTAGGTGACGGCCGTCAAAGTCCACGGCCTGTTGTTGGGATGGATTTAACATGATGACTAAAACAACGTTAGCTGCTCGGCGGCGAGGATGCTCTGCTTCTCTTCGGGCGAAAAGATCTTGATGGTGCCGAATTCCCCGTCGTATCCCGAGGCGATATGGATATCCCCGGCGCGCATTCGGCGGATGGCCTCGGCCAACAGGGCCCCGCCCGCCTTCTGCACACGCTCGAGCGGACAATCCAGCAGAATAAACAATTCATTGCCGACCTCGGCCAGCAGTTTGCGGTAGATATTCTGGACCCGCTTGCTGTTCGGTCCGACACCCTGGGTCTCGGCGATGATCTCGGCCAACGGAACGAGACTGTGATAAGGACGCCAGTTGGGAGACTTGCGCCCCTCCGGGTGATCGGCCAGCTCTTCGACGCGGGCCAAAACACCGACGGTGACCGGTTTGCCGCACACCGGACACAGTCCGTTGTGTGCCGTGGTCTCTCGCGGGTGCAGTCGAGTCCGACAATTGCGGTGTCCGTCGTAATGGTACTTCCCCTCATCCGGAAAAAATTCAACCGTCCCCTTAAGCCCGGGATCCGTGGTGTGATCCTTAAGCGCCCGATAGATCGCCGGATAGGAAAGTTCGGTATCATAGACCGTGGCCTCGCGGCCGAGCTTCGACGGAGAATGGGCGTCGCCGTTAGACACCAAAACATAAGGGTCGAGCTGGGATAAGCGCCAGTTCATGGGCGGGTCCGAGGATAATCCGGTCTCGCAGGCGAAGACATGCGGGGTTAAGTCTCCGAAGCAATCTTCCATGCGGTCAAAACCGCCCTTGGAACCGAGCGCCGAAAACCACGGCGTCCAGATATGCGCGGGAATAAGATAACTGAGCGGATCCGATTCCAGCACGATCTCCAGCAGGTCCCGGGAATCGAGCCCGAGGATCGGCCGGCCGTCCGAACGGATATTGCCGATCGCTCCCAGCCGGTCGCGGATCCTGGCGGCGGCTTCAAAACTGGGCGCGAACACGCAGTTGTGGACCTTGCGGACCTTATCCAGCCGTTTGTAGATGTTGGAAATCTCCACGGTCAGCATAAAACGGATATCCATGGCGCAGGCCGGCGGGAGTTCGTCACACGTGGCGTCGCGAAATTCCTTTTTCAACCGGAACAAACCCGGCTCGGCGGGTTCGAGTTTGGTCTCTAATTCGGTGAACCAGGCCGGATGCGTGAAGTCACCGGTACCGATGACCTGGATACCCTTGAACTGGCCCCAGAGATTCAGATATTCGAGATTGAGATTCTTGGATGTGGCGCGGGAATAATAGGAATGCAGATGCACGTCGGCATAAAACTTCATGCAAAAATCTTAGCAAATCATCAGTCGCATTTCAAACAATTAAAGCTATGCGGTTACTTCCGATAGCGCTGGCGGGACTCTTCGATGATATCGTAGGCGGCCTGCTTGGCGGCCCAACCTTCAACACTCGTTTTTTTGTCTTCAAGGTCCTTGTAGACATTGAAGAAATGCTCGATTTCCTTGAGCAAATGCGGCGGGACTTCGTCGAGGCTGGTGATGTGATTCCACAACGGATCGCTGATCGGGATGCAGAGGATTTTTTCATCCGGACCTTTTTCATCCGTCATCTTGAACAGTCCGATCGGGCGGGCTTCGATTTGACAGCCGGGAAAGGTCGGTTCGGTCACCAGGACCAACGCATCGAGCGGATCACCGTCGAGCGCCAGCGTATCCGGGATAAAGCCGTAGTCAGAAGGATAATGCACGGCAGAAAACAGCATCCGGTCAAACTTGATGACATTGCGTTTCGCGTCGAATTCATATTTATTACGGCTGCCCTTGGGGATCTCAACCGTCACCCAAATTGTCGGTTCATGTGACATGGTGGTAATCTTTCGTTGGGTTGGTTAGCGGGAATGGTCCATTCTCAAAACAGGGGCATTATAGGGCAGGCCGGTGAGAGCGTCAAACAGAAAACCCGATTAGTCCCAAATAGAAAGGGGATCAGCCTTCGGTGGAAAAAGGCCGACCCCCCCTCTATCAAGTGTGCTGTGAGTCCAACGCTGTGTCTGCAAACTTGAGCCTGATGCCGGGTGGATGATGACACCCGACGCTCATTGAGTGCTTATGAATGTAGTATGTAGGAGGATTCCAAATCGTCAAGATGACATAATAGGTAGGACTGGGACAGTGCGGGACACAGGCAAATACATACTAAGCGGTTGGCGCAGGGAGGTTTACGCACAGAACAAGAACCTCCCTCTGCCAACCGCTGATGAAAAATCGGCTCGTCAGTTCCTACGATTCCAAGCGGACGAGCTGCTCGGCCACATACCAGTCGTATTCTTCGGTACCGTGGACGAAGCCCTTGCGGGCAAAAAGTTCATAGGCCTTTTGCTCGATTCGACGGCGGATCTTTTCGTCGTTGGGATCGAATTTGGAAGCCTTCTTGGTCTTGAGACTGTCGCGTTTGGCCTCGAGCTGAATGATCTCGCCGGCCAACTCCCAGTCATACTGGTCCAGGCCTTGGCCCTGAATCCGACGTTGGGATAGTTCGAATGCCTTTTCGGCAATTTTCTGATCCAGACTGTCCGCGGTCTTCTTCGCGCGGGTCGTGGTCGTCTTCTTCGCAGCGACCGTCGTCTTGGCCACAGCGGCCTTGGGCTTGGCAGCTGTCGCGGGTTTCTTGGTGGCCTTACTCTTTTTGGCCGGTTCTTTGGCGGCCAGCAGAGACTTGGCCCGTCTCAATCTGGGTTTGGAACCGCTGTCCTTTTGTGTCATTGGAATACTCCTTTAATTGATTGTGCCGTAAAGATTCATTGTCGGGCCCGCGCATCGGTGATAATGTCTTCCGCGACGGGCACGTGCTCTTCCAGGTAATACTTGCCGCAATCCATGTCGGCAAAAATGTTGTTTTCGGTCTCCAGCTTCTCCAGCAGCGCGGTGTTCAACTGCCCTTTCATGAGATCATTGTACAGCTGCATAAACGAGGCCAGATGCTGATGCACGCGTTCATGGGCGTACTCGACCATAGTCCCGGTCCGCATGATAAACGGCCAGTCGCTCGACTCGGCCAGCAACAGTTCACGCGCGGCCTGATTGAGCGCGCGTTTCAGCCATTGGTCCTCTTCGTCGAGATAGACGTGCCCGTATTTGTCGCACAGCTCGTTCATGCAGCGGGCCGCCTGATGCAGATGACGGTACACCCAGTCATTGGTGTCGTTTAGCCAGTAGGCGTTATATCCCTGCGCACCCCAGGTCGATTCGGCCGGCAAGGACATCTGGTTGACCCGGTATTCTTCCAGATAATCCGAGGGCGTGACCATCTCGACGATATCCTGGTCGAAGGCAATCTTGCGGATCAGAAAATCGATGAACATCGGACCTTCGTACCACCAGTGTCCGTAAAGTTCGGCGTCATACGGCGCCACGACGATGGGCTTGCGGTCCATGACCGTCGAAAGATATTCAATCTGCCTGATCCGATTATCCAGGAAATGGCCCGCGTGCAAGGCGGCCTTGTGTTGCGCCCAATCCGGACGGTAGGCTTCCTTGTATTCCGAGCTTCCGGTAATGCGCCAGTACTTGAGTCCCGTGTTGACGCGTATCCCCTCGGGATGAATATAGGGACGGATATACTCCATATCACGTTCCCAACCGATATCCTTGTAATACTCGCGGTAATCGGGATCACCGGGATAACCCTCCTTGGAACTCCACACCTGCTTTGACGTCTCTTCATCCCGGCCGAAACACGCCACACCCGACGGACAAACAAGCGGGGCGTAAACATTGTATAGCGGGACCGGATCGGCATGAGTAATGCCGTGCGTGTCGGTGAAGAAGTACTTGATGCCCGCGTCCTTGAGATACTCGTCAACCCCGGCGGTGTACCCGCATTCCGGTAACCAGATCCCGTTGGGCTGACGACCGAAGGCCTTGGCGTAGGCCTCCACGCCGACATGGATCTGCGCCTCGGCCGTGCGCGGCTGGACATTCAGAATCGGCAAAAATCCATGGGTGGCCGCGCAGGTGATGATCTCGATCAGACCGGCTTCCTGGAACTCCTTGAAGGCCTGTACGATATCACAATGATAGCGTTCGGCAAAAATTTCGCGGCTCTCGCGGAAGCGACGGTAATACATCAGCGCCAGGCCGTGGTAATGCGGCTGTGAACCCGTATAGTCAAGTTCGCGCTCGGACAGCTCGATCAGTTTGTCAAGATGATGAAGATAACGCTCTTGCAGCAAGGGGTCCTTGAGCATCTGGACCAGCGGCGGGGTCATCGACATGGTCATACGGAACGGAATACGCTCCTGGGCGAGGTGCTCGAACATGTTGATCAGGGGGATGTAGGTCTCGGTAATCGCCTCAAATAGCCACCGCTCCTCAAGCCGGTCCGGCCGGTCGAGATGACGGACAAACGGCAGGTGAGCGTGCAATACTAGAGTAAGATATCCTTTGGCCATGGCGGTTTCCTGCTCTACAATTCCCGGGACTCCGTCGGGGTCCGGATGACGGAAGATTCGATGGTCTTGCCCAGTTCCTTCTTCGGCGACCAGGCACGGAAATCCATCGGGAGGACCCCGTCATCCAGGGTCCAGGTGAGTGTGAACTCCCCTTTATCGTCGAGCTCAATTTTCTTGTTTCCCAGATAGACATCGGCGTCGGGTTCGGTTTTTCCGGTGACCGTCAATGTCATCTTCAACTCGAACGGAAACTCCTTCTTATCCGTTTCCCTGAAAAACTGATCAGTGGCGCCGAGAAACGTGACGCGTTCGGATGTTCGAGATACTACACCGCCCGTGTCGGGAGTCTGCTGAAATCCGATCTGACCGGCGGCCAGCTTCTCCAGCGACAACTGCTCCTCGCTGCTCAGTCGCTCCATAAAAATCTTCATCATAGGGACGCGGCGCTGATAGTACGCACGGATATCGTCGGCCCTGAGAATCATCCGCGATCCGTCCATCATCCAGTTGCTGCGCGGCTTCAGACGTCCGCGCAATTGCCGATTGAAGAGACGAATATTCACGTACATATTCTGGGGCTGATTGCTCTCTTCGATCTCTTTCCAAATCACGTCGCGGCGCTGGGATGCCCCGGCACGCTGGGCCCGAATATAATTCGATCTGGCCAGTGATTTAAATTCCCCCGAAGGCAACCGCATGCCGATCTCACAAACATACGTCGCGTCGTCGCTGCCCACATGGATGTAGCGGTTGTTCATGAACAACTCATCCAGATCAAACCAATAATTGGCATTGGTCCCATCAAAGTCAACGAGGGTCACGTCATAGACACGCAGGGTGTAGACGCCCTGCTCCGCCTCCGGACCGATTGCCTCACGCAAACGTTCGATATCATCGCCGGCAATCTCCCAATAGGCATAAAGGACATACGGCTCCTTGGACAACAAGGTCACATAGGTCTGGTAATAGCTTTCGGGAAGGCTCGCCTTTTGCAACGCATCCGTGGATGAGTAAAGATTGAGCGATTGACTGTCCGGGGATTTCTTGGCCGCCGAGTCTTTAGTCCGCGCGCCGGCGGCCGCAGCCGCCTCGACCGTCGTTTTGGTCTTCTTGGGGGGTGTGTCTTTAGGGGCGCTGGCAGATTTACTGATTTTCTTCTTGGGCATACTCACGATTCACATCCTCGGCTTGTTAATTGTTGTACACATTCAGAGTATCGTCGGCAATGTGATCCCACGAAAACGTGGTCTCCGCCGTTTTTCGACCGTTGCGACCCATCCAGTGGGCGTGTTCCCTTTTTTCGAGCATGGTCCCCAGTCCCCAGTTCAGGGAATCCGGCTGAGGACTCACTTTATATCCGTTCACATCGTGCCAAACAATCTCGGAAGGGCCGCCCTGGTCCGAAGCCACCACCGGTTTGCCCGCGCTCCACGCCTCCAGAATGACGATTCCGAAAGGCTCATTACGGCTGGGAACAACCACGCAATCAGCGGTCTTGAACAAATCTTTCAGACGCCAACCGCTGACACTGCCCAAAAACCGGGTTGCGTGCGCGATCCCGATTTGACGGCTTTGGTCTTCTATGAACATCCGCATCCCGCCGTCGCCGGCAAAGACAAACTTGGCGTCCGGATAATGCGCCAGTATTTGCGGAATGCCTTCCACCAGAATATCCGGGCCCTTCTGATATACCATCCGTCCGACGAAGAGGATCAGCGGATCATACTCACCGATCTCATACATTTTGCGAACGGCGAGACTGTCGATCCATCCGTCGAACTGCTGCACGTTGACTCCGTTATAAACGACGTCGACTTTGTCGTCCGGAGAACTGTACAACCATTGCAATTCGTTCTTCAGCGTATGCGACACCGCAATGACCCGGTGCGCGTGATACATACCGTTCCATTCGTGATGCGCCACCTCTTCCGAATGTCCGCCGGCAAAGTTGTTGCCGCACCGGCCGTATTCGGTGGAATGCATAGTAAAAATCGGTTTGCCGTCCGTCGCATCTTTCAACCAAATCATCGCGTTGGCCGTCAGCCAGTCGTGCGCGTGAATGATATCGAAGCGGCCCACCTGGTGCTGCGTCTCCAAAAAACGGTCCACGAACGCGCGGCACATATTCATGACATCGTCCTGAAAATGCTGCTGATAGTCATAAATGCACCGGTGGTAACAAACACCGTCGACCCACTCCAACGGCGGTTGATCCTGGCCCATGCGGGTAAAGACATGCACCTCATGGCCTTTGCGGGCCAGCGCCGCGGACAGATCCGAAACGTGAACCGCGATACCGCCTACAGCAATACTGTGTAAAGACTCCCAAGAAAAGAACGCAATTCTCATAGATGCCTAATTCAAAAAGAGTTACGATTGTTGTCAGATCGTATTATCAACTATCCAGACTGGGGTACTACTATATGAAGAAAAGATAGTTTTTCGGTGAAATGTTCGTTAACGGTAGGCAAATTCTCACCAAATTCCTCATTAACGAATTTTCGATTATATCATAGACCCGTTGCCGTAGTAAAGAACATTGTATGAGGGAAACTACGCAGTTTCAGGGATTTTCCTTTGTCTTCCATCCCGCTCTGGGCTAGAATGGATGATTATGAAGTCCCGCACAGCGTTAACTCTGATGGACCTGGTGATTGCGGTCGTCCTGGCCGTCATTCTGACAGCGGTTATGTATCTGTTCAGCCGTTGGAACCGTGAAACGACCCCGTTTCGCGAACATATTACCGGTTTTCACGGTATTGACTGCGCGGCCAATGCGGCCAGTCGCCGCCGCTGCCAGGAATTGGGCGTCGGCCGCTAGCCCCCTTTTTTACTCTCCCCCCCAAAATCTTCAAGAAACTTCGTCGCCTCGGAGACCGGCATCGGTTTGGCAAAAAAGTACCCCTGTACAGAATCACAGCCGTTGTCCTTAAGGAACGCCAACTGTTCGGCAGTCTCTACCCCCTC
Organism: Candidatus Omnitrophota bacterium; assembly: GCA_020429915.1. Classification (GTDB taxonomy): domain Bacteria; phylum Omnitrophota; class Gorgyraeia; order Zapsychrales; family Zapsychraceae; genus JAGOSC01. The sequence goes on from JAGQKV010000015.1 coordinate 127,405, forward strand.
GGCGACCACATGCAGGTCCAGGGCATGTGTCAGGCTGATCATCGCGCGGGTGATGGCCTTACTGTCCTTGTTGTCGGGAATGTCACGTATAAATGTCCGGTCGATCTTGAGGTGATCGATCGGAAAGAACTTCAGACAGCCGAAGGAGGAATATCCCACACCGAAGTCATCAATCGCGATTTTCATACCCAACTCCTTCAATTCAGAAAGCGTCCTGATGCTGTGTTCGATATTTTTCATCGCGATGCTTTCGGTGATCTCAATCTCCAGGGTAAAGGCCTCCACACCCGTCTTGGCGATGACGTCCTGAATCAATTCCGGCAGTCCCCCCTGCTCAAACTGGCGAGCCGAGAAATTCACCGCGATGTCGACCCCTTCGAAGCCGCCTTTCTGCCATTGCCGGCTCTGACGGCAGACCTTGTCCAGCACCCATTCTCCGATGGGAATAATGAGTCCGGTTTCCTCAGCCAACGGGATAAAATCCATCGGGTACACCAGCCCCCGCTCCGGGTGCTGCCAGCGCAGGAGCGCCTCCATGCGGATAACCTTGTTGCTGTGCAGATCAACGATCGGCTGGTAATAGACTTCAAACTCCATCTTGTCCACTGCGCGCCGCAGATCCGTTTCCAAATGCAGCCGGTCCATTGCCCATTGATGCATTTTCTCATCAAAGAGCTGATGATGCGCCTTGCCCTCATTCTTGGCCCGGTACATGGCGGTATCGGCGTCCCGCAACATATCCTCCGGTTTCTGCCGGAGCTCCGTATTGAGAGTGATACCGATACTGGCGGTGATGTAAATATCCTGCCCTCCAATCATCACCGGCTCGGCAATCGTTTTCAGGATCCGTTCGCAGATATGACTGGCCTCCGCGGCATCCTTGATACCGTCCAGCAGGACGATAAATTCGTCCCCGCCGAGGCGGGCTACCGTATCCACGGCGCGGATGGACTGTTTCAGTTTGTGGCTGACTTTGACCAGCAATTCATCGCCGATCAGATGGCCCAGACTGTCGTTCACCACCTTAAATCGGTCGAGATCGATGAACAGGATTGCGAAAAGAAAGTCCTTGTTCCGTTTGGCCCGCTCAATACAATTTTCCAGCCGGTTCATAAAGAGGGCCCGGTTGGGCAGCGCGGTGAGGCGGTCGTGCAAGGCATCATGGCGCAGTTGTTCCTCGACGATCTTCTGCCGCGTGATATCGGTTTGCGAGCCGGCCATGCGGTACATGTTGCCCATACTGTCGGACACCGCCAGCCCCCGGGTCAGCACCCAAATATAGGAACCGTTCTTGTGCTGCATCTGGTATTCGATCTCTAAATGCGGGGTACTGCCCTCCTGGTGCGACCGGACCGCCTTCTTAAAACGCTCTTTGTGATGGGGATGAATGCGGCGGTACCACTCTTCGATCGAATTACGCAGCTCCGTTTCCTCGTAACCCAGCATCGCCTTCCAACGCGAGGAAAAATAGATGCTGCCGTTGATCAGATCCCAGTCCCACAAACCGTCGTTGGCCCCCGCCGCCGAAAGGGCATACCGTTGTTCGCTGCGGCGCAACGCCTCCATCGTACGAATGTGATCGGTAAAGTTGCGAATGACAACAAGGATCTGCTTTTGACCGATGACCTGCAACCGGGCCTCGAAGTAAAAACGCTTGTCGTTTTGTTCGATCCAATACTCGATGGTGACCAGTTTATTGGTCTTGCCCAGTTCATCAATGGCCTCCTTGTACTTCTTGCCGATAAAATCACCGAAGGAATCCTGAATATAACTCCCCACAATATCTTCCGGATAGAGGAATTCCTCGCGGATGACGGGTTCGTGAAACTCGATGATCTCTCCCGTCCTTTTAATACGGATGATGGCATCCGGAAACAGGGCGATCATTGTTTCGATTTCGGCGTTCTTAGCAAGAAGTTCGCGGGAACTGATGTCGAGTGAGCGTTCGATGAGTTCGCGCTCTTCGTCGGTCTGAAAGTAGGTGAGATTAACCGCGGAGAGGAACCCCTCGTACTTGGAAACTATTTCACTGTTTCCGTTGAGGTGTTTCCTGATTTGACGCTTCAGCAGCTTATGGTAGTCGTCCGCCATAGGCTCACGATTCACTAAACGTGGTGATCGTCATGGTCTGATTGTGCAATTCGCACTTGGCGTTCGGGGTAAACGGGGAAATTTCCCCGTAGGAATAAAATCCGGTCAGCACCGAGTCTTCACCGAGTACGTCCCGAACACTTTCCACTTCTTCTTCAATACGTTGTTTGAGAATCATCTTCCGGCCGACGCAGCTGATAAGAATAGCAAGCTCCGGCGAGGCTGATCCGACGGCCTGATAGCTTTTTTCCGCGGCTTCATTGGCCCCGTCGATCAGGCGTTCAAAATTTGCTTTCATCAACCGGGCGGTCGCCCCTTCCGGAATATCGCCCGCGAAAACCATACTTTGATTGTCTTCGTTGACTCCGAGGATTGTCCGCACGACCCATTCGTCCGAACCGGGCACCTTGACCGTCAAGGGGAATAAAAGTCCGGAGGCGGGCAGTTTGTCGGCGTGTTCGCCCAAGTATTCCTTATATAATCCCAAAACAGGTTGTCCGTCCATTTCGTAAAGGATGTTGTCCCGGGACTTGGTGATGGTACGCTCGATACCGAACGGATCCCAACCGCCCAGAGAGCCGTATCCGACTTTCAAGCCGTCGCCGTACAGGCCTATCACCGTCACCTGGTGGTCCCCTACCGCGCCGGCTTCACCGAACACCACCGTCTCCCGGAAACGGTCACCGTCGCCCGCTAAACCGCCCGTCAACGCCACACCGGTCGGCAATTGGGACGATATCCCGGCCACCAGTTTGCTGCCGTTGACATTAATTCCGTCGGATAGCACAAAGACGTGAACCAACTCCTCTTTATCCAGACCTTCGATCAGTTGCTGGCCGATAACGTAGCTGTCTTTCATGTCGCTGATTTTTAGTGAATGCGCTTTCACGCGCGCCTTGTCAAAGGCGACGGCAGTACTGACCACCGTGTCATCATAGACCTCGGTGCGGTAGATTTCTCCCGATGTGGAGCATCCCATCAGGACAGCTTGCGGGTACGCCGCCTTAATACGATCGGTCACGTCTTTGTTCTTGATCAAACTGGTGCTGCCGAATACAAATACCAAATCGGCATCGACCCCCAATTCTCCCGGATCCCTTGGTTTCCAGCTGTCCTGATTCCAGAGACTCTGCTCAATCTTCATGGTCGCCCCTCCTCTAAGCGTCGGCTTGCGTCCGGATTACTCGGCGTCCGGACTGAAACACTCACACTGCGGACCAGTGAAAACATCCCACCGGAACTCATGCCCGCGATAACCTTTATCGTGACATGTGGCGCGGCAATCATCCGCCCGCTTTTCGGATTCAGTACTCTTGCGGTAGCCGAAGTAAACCAGATATCCGATCACCGGCGCGGCCAGCAGAAAAAAGGCCACCGTCCGCATCGACCCTTTATTATTTCGCATGCAAACCTCCTCTGGTTGTTAATCTTAACATGCCTCCGTATATAAGGATACACACGATCGCGAAATTTTATCACGGCTACTGCCGCCAGATCCAGACCAGAATTACCGCTTGGACCGCAACAATCCCCCAAAAGGCCGCCAAAAACGGTTTCTTTCTGGTCTTATGTCGAAAAATTTGCTGTCCGCACCACGCACCGGGCGTCCCGCCGGCCGCCGCGACCGCCAGCAGGTGCCACTCGGCAATCCGCGCCCCGTGGCGGCGCGCCTGCCACTTGTCCAATCCGTACAGAACAATCGCGATGATATTGACCGCCAATAAGTACCAGGCCAGATAACGCATTAATCGAAGACCACCGTCTTGTGGTTGTAGCACAAAATCTTCCGCTCCAGGTACCAACGGACCGCGCGACTGAGCACCACCCGCTCCAGATCGCTGCCCTTTTCTTTCAGGCGCTGCAACGAGTCGCTATGGCTGACCCTCACCGTATCCTGTTCAATAATCGGTCCCTCATCCAACTCGGCCGTCACAAAGTGACTGGTGGCCCCGATGATCTTAACCCCCTTTTTATAAGCACGGGCATAAGGATTCTGTCCCGGAAAGGCCGGCAGAAAGGAATGATGAATATTGATGATCCGGTTGGGATACGCGTCCACGAATTCCGGCGACAGGATTTGGTGATAACGCGCCAGTACCACCAGCTCAATGCCGCGTTCCGCCAGGATCTGACGCTGACGGACCTCCTGCTCGGCTTTGTTTTCCGGCGTAACGGGCGTAACGATGTATTCAATGCCGAAATCCTCGGCGATGCCCGCAGCATCGGAATGATTGCTGAGGATCACCGGAACCCGGCAGGTCAGCTCTCCCCCGCGGACTCGGTACAACAAGTCGTACAGGCAATGCAGATGGCGGGATACGAAGATCGCCGCGTTGATTCGATCATCACGGAAATACAAATTCCATTCCATACCGAAGCGGTCCGCCAGTTCCGTGAACTCTTCGGCGATAAGGTCTTTAGGGATGGAAAAACCGTCCAGCGACCACTCGATGCGCATGAAAAAGATGTTCGACTGGTCATCGATGTGTTGATCGGCGTGGATAATGTTGCCTTGATGGCCAGATACAAAATTTGAGATAGCCGCGGTAATCCCCCGCCGATCGGGACACGAAACCAAAAGGATGGCGTGGTCAGACACGGGCAAAGCCTCCGTTGATCATCTGCATTAATTCGTCCAGTGCCCGGCGGGATTCCTGAAACAATTCATAGGAGCGCAGTTCCTCGGCAGTGAGTTCTTCGCGGTAGTGCCGCCTGACCCAGTCTTCCAACCGGTTCAGTTTTTTGTCGTCGAGCAAATAATTCGGATTGATCATGGCGTATTCGGTTTGCGTTACCGGGACCCGCAGACGCAGGCATGCAGGTCCGCCGCCGTTAAGCATGCTTTCCCGCACCGGGACATAACGGACTTCGAAAACGGGATTGTCCTCTTGCCGGATCTGTTCCACCACCCGGTCCGCCGCGGGCATGCGCGTCTCCTCAGGACAGATAAGAATCATCCGGCCTTCCGCATCCGTGAGCAACTGGCTGTTAAAAAAATAACTTTCGACGGCTTGCTCAACGCTCAGACGTGAACGTGAGATCTCAGTATATTGTAACGGATTGCCGGTCAATGTATAGAATTTGTCCCGGACTTCGCTCAGGGCTTCATCCTGCCGGACATAAGCGTCCTGATGACAGATCAGCACGTTGAGATGGCTCATGGCAATCACATCATTGTGAAAAACACCGGCCCGGATGACGTCTGGATTCTGCCTGAGGAAGACCGCACGTTCGGACGGAATACCGTGCAGACGGGCCACCGCTTGCGACGCCGCCAACGTTTGACGGGCGGGAAATTCCGGGCTCCCCGGCTCATCTCCGGGATCACCGTAGACAAACAGGTGCAGACCCGGGCCCTCATGCGTCATGCACAAACGCATATGGTTGGCGGCCCCTTCATCACGTTGACCCGGTTCGCTCAAGGGAGTATGGACGATGAAAGGACTCCCCGGAAATATCTGTCTGAGAAATTCAAAGGTTTGCGCGGCTTCGTAGGAACGGTGGGCGTGCGACAGCAGGTTGGCCGGGGTAAGATGCACCCGGCCGTCGGTCGTATCCGCGGAAGGCGTGGCGGTCGCGGCGTTCGCCACCCACATCGACGACGCGCTGCAGGCGGTGAGAAACAGATTGAAGTTCTCCGCTGCCGCTCGCATCAGGACGGAGCGGTCCGGACCCGTGAAGCCGAGCTTGCGCAAAATGTCGATGTTCGGACGGGTTTGCGGCGGAATGAATCCCTGAGGTATTCCCAGCGCCATGACCAAACGCATCTTGGCAAGCCCCTGCAAGGCCGCCGCACGGGGATGGGACACCCGGTATCTGTTTTCCTCCGATCGCAGATTCCCGGCGGCCAATCCGCCGTAGTTGTGCGTCGGACCGACCAGTCCGTCGAAATTGACTTCGCCGTTACTCATTCGCTGTGCCTTACTTGTTATCCGTGCTTTCGAAAATCTTGTCGGCCGATTGGGCCACGAATCCGCTGAAGAGTTGTCCGTCCGGCATGGGATACCGGCGGGCAAACTCATAGTAGCAGGCCGGAACCACGGCCTTCTTGTCCGCAAACTCCACCTCCACCTGATGCGCCAGGGTCGAAGACTGCTCAAGCATTTCTTGCGGACTCCCCTTGATCTCGCCGCCGGAATCGTTCAACGGATAACCGCTGTCCTTGATAAATTGATTGAACTCGACCATATCCCGGAAACTCTTCAGCGCGTTGAACAGGACCGTGAAATGATTGGCCCGGAATCCAAAGACCGCCATCCACGCGGCGTACTCGCTCTCTTCCTTGAGCTTGTGGTATGTCTCATAACTGACCGGAGACCACAACGCGCCTCCGTGCAGAAAGCCGGGATGCACCACGTCTTCGGCGCGAATTGCGTCAATGAGGTGTGTAACCGCGGCCTGCAATTCGGCTGAAAATTCACCGAGTTTCAACTCGCTGATAAACACCCGGGGATACTTTCCGTCCGGATGCTCGTAGTGCCGGGCAAAGAGTTTCTTAGCCCGAAATTCATACTCGCCTTTGGCCTCGTAACCATTCTTGATAAAATGGGCCGCCAACACCGGAATTCCGACCTTGTCATGCTGGAACGTGCGAAAGGCGATATGATCGTTGACCACGACTTCACCTCTTTCCTCCAGCAACTGATGGATCGCGTGAGCCTGCGCGTTCAGCGCGGCATAGTCATCCCACAACGACTGAAGTAATCTGTCTAAATCGGACATGGTATCTCTCCTTTTGGCAATGATCTGACCATAACTATTCCACCGTTATCCCCGGATACAATTTCTCCGGAAGGACCAAAGCGGATGATTCCATCGTCGCCACCGGGTACGAACAGTAGTCGACGGCAAAGTAGGCGCTCGGGCGGTGATTTCCGCTCCTGCCGATGCCCCCGAAGGGCGCCTTGGACGACGCTCCGTTCGTCGGCCTGTTCCAGTTGACGATACCCGCCCGTGAATATTGCAAATAGCGGCGGTAGTCGTTTTGGTTGTGCGACAGGATAGCCGCCGAAAGACCGAACGCGGTATCGTTGGCCACCTCGATCGCTTCGTCGAGACCCGGTACGCGGATCACCTGCAAGACCGGACCGAAAATCTCCTCGTCGGGAATTCCCGCCACATCGGTGACGTCGACGATAGCCGGGTAAAGCATATTGTCCGGTTTGGCCGTCTTCAACGCAAAGAGTTCCTTGCCGCCCCGGTAGAGCAGATCATGATACATGCGCCGTACTTTCTCAGCCGCCTCCAGTGTTATGACCGGTCCCATGAACGGAACTTCACTGCCGTCAAAACGCCCGACGCGGATCGAGGCCACTACCTGCATCAGTTTTTCCAGCAAAGCGTCGGTATGATCGTCTTCAATCAGGATCAAGCGGCGGGCGCAGGTACAGCGCTGGCCCGACGTCAAGAATGCTGATTGGGCGATAATGTATGCCGCGGCTTGCAGATTGTCGGTCCTGCCGACGATCAGCGGATTGTTGCCGCCCATCTCCAGGGCAAGAATGCGTTCGGGTTGTCCGCCGAACAGCTGATGAATCGCCCGCCCGGCGGCGGCACTGCCGGTAAAGTAAAGCCCTTTTATGTCGTTGTGCATCGACAGGGCCATACCCGTTTCCTTACCTCCCTGAAGCAGCTGAAAGACCCCCTGAGGCAATCCGGTTTCTTCCCACAACCGCGCATACAAATAACCCACCAGCGGAGTCAGCTCACTCGGCTTGAACACACAGGTATTGCCCGCCAGCAACGCGGGAACTATGTGACCGTGAGGTAAGTGTCCGGGGAGATTGAACGGTCCGATGACGGCCACCACACCGTGGGGCTTGAACACCGTTCGTTGCGAGTCGGATTCGGCATTGATCTTCAAATCGACGCACCGGTCCTGATAAGCTTCGATGGTAATCGGAACTTTATTCAGCATCGCTTTCACTTCGAGGTCCGCTTCCCAGCGCGGCTTGCCCGTTTCCAGGCTAATCGTCTCGGCGACCTGATCGCGCGCTTCATGTAAGGCCAGGACGAATTTATTGAGAGCGAATATACGCGCGTCCAGGGTCATGCGTGACCACATCCCGAAGGCATTCTTGGCCGAGCGAACCGCGGCCTGCACCTCTTCCCCATCCGCCTCGTGAAAATCGGCCAACTCCTCCTGGGTCGCGGGGTTCAGGGTGACAAAACGATCACCCCGCCCGCGGTGCCACAATCCGTTGTAAAAATGGTCGCCTTTGATCTTCATGTCCGTTTCCCGTATAAGGGCGCGATCCGCACCCGGTCTCCTTTCTGAACATTCAGCACCCGCGCCGTATCCCGGGTCAGTGTAATTCCGGCCTGCGTATGGATGACCGTCCCGCAGGTCACACGGAATTCATGAATCTGACCGACCCGCGCGATGAGATATTCCCTTTTACGCATGACGGCGGGTACGATGTCACGCACCACCGCCATCCGGCTGTCGCGGACCGTGCGAATATTCCTGAGCCGGCAACCGACGACCGGACCGGCCTCGAAGATGTCGATTTCGTCGATGAAGCGGAAGTTTTCCTGCTCCAGCAACCGGCGGGCCGGTTCGGTATTCTTGTGGACCTGCCCGATGGCTTGTTGTGCCGCCTGCGGCAGGATCGGGATGTAAATCGGATGCTGCGGGATCAATTCCGCGATAAACGTTTTATCTTCCATCGACATCAAGTCGGCCTTGCGAAATTCAACCTCAAAGAAGTGCTTGCACACCGCGTTCCAAAACGGTGAGTGGTCGTTTTTGTCCAGAATACCGCGCAATTCCGCAATGACGAAATTCTCGAACATCTTCGGATGCTGCGCGAGAAACAAAAACCGCGACAGCGAAAGCATCCGGCCCAAGCCCTTCGTGCGTGCCTGCGGATGCAAAAACAGGGTCCCGATCTCCGTGGGACCGTTGTACTCTTTCTTGAGTTCCAGATACTGGATATCCTTCTTCACACCCAGCACACGCGAACGATTATGGGCGGTCTTGATCTGATACGTGTAGGACGGATGATAGCCGCCGATCTTGGCGATGATCGCGCACGTTCCGACAAGCTTGCCGCTGTCGATTTCCTCCATCACGAAGAAGTACGTCTCGCCGTCCGGCCGGACGGCCCCGCGTTGAAAGTCATGGACGGAATCCTCGATCCGTTTCTTCAGGATCCGCTGATTGTGCGGGAACGTCGTCAATCCGGCGCGGGCCAGTGAACTCAGGGCGAACAGCTGTTTCAAATCATCCCGGCGGACGGGCCTGACAATATGCATGTTAGTCCTCCTCCCCGAGCGTTTGTTCGATGATCGCCGCTGCCGCGTCGATGTCCGCGTCGGTGATCCCCATGACCGGCGGCAAGAACCTGATGCGCACGGGAGCGCCGCCGGCCACGAATCCCATGAGTCCGTTTCGATAGAGGCGTTTCAAGAACGCAACAGTCGCGTCTTTCTGTCCGTCCGCGAAGGTAAACGCCACCATCGCGCCCAGGCCGAAAGGACCGCCGACCTGTTCGGGATACGCGGAGGCGAGCCGCCTGAGATGATCCCGGAACCGCTCCGACATCCGCATGATGGTCCCCTCCGGACCGAGGTAACCGCCCCCGAGCAGATCCTGCAAAATACGCCGGGAAGCGTGCAATGCCGCACTGGAGGAGGTGAACGTCTGACTGAGCAGGCCTGGCCGCGGATTATATTCTTCACTATAGAGTGTCGCGCACACCTGGGACATCTTGCCCACGGTCACCACGTCGACCAGCGGTTGCAGACCAAAATATTGAAAGGCGAACGCGGATGATGTCCGCCCGAAACTTTGCACCTCGTCAATCATGACCGCGACGTGGTGCTCCTTGAGGACTTCGATCAAAGCCGTGAAAAATTCCCGGTGTCCCGGGTAATACCCGCCCTCTCCCTGGATTAACTCCATACACATACCCGCATATTGTCCGGGATGACGCGCGAGATGCTCACGCAATACGCTGACGGATTCGAGAATACTTTCGTCGTGACGGGTGGCATTGTAGAACGGCACATAGTCGACATGCAGCGTCACCGGCAGCCCTTCCCGGTAAGCGGCTTTGTCGGTCATCTGCGCGGTGGCCAGACTGCGGCCGGTAAAACAGCGGCGGAATGCCAGAAAACGCGAGGCCGGCGCGTTCTTCTGAAAGATAATCTTAAAGGCGTTCTCATTCGCCATCGCCCCGGATGACGTTAAGAAACAGTGAGCGATTCGGGAACCATCGCCTGAAGCCGCCTGCAAGAACAGTTCCATTACCGCGCACGCCACCGGTCCTTGCTGTAAATTTCCCTGCATGACGGTATCTTCCAGCGCGCCGTCAATCCCGGCGTCCAGCATCGCCGGATGGCTGTGACCGGTCCCGTGGACGCCGATCCCGGTAATAAAATCCATCTTCACGCTGCCGTCGGCGAGTTCAACCAGCGGTCCGCTGCCGAGTCCGCTGCCGAGATACGGGAAAAACAGATCCCGTCCCCGCATCCGGCCGGTATCGTGCAGCCACTGTTCATAGCGTTCTTCCAGAGCGGGATCGCCCGGTCGCACTCCGGTGATGCGGTTGCGGTAATCGGCGAGCACCTTGGCCAGGGACTCTTTGGCCTCACGGACCCGCGGATCATTATGAAATTGTTCCCCCAGTGATTTATTCACTCTGCTTCTCCCGTGCTTGATACCACATGTGAATAAAGGTTAATCCCAGTTTGGCGCGTTGAACAAAACTCTCCGGAACCACATACTCCTCGGTACTGTGAATGTTGCCGCCCTGGACACCGAACGTGTCGATGGTCGGCAAACCGCCGGCCGCCAACCGGTTGCCGTCGCACACACCGCCGCTGGCATGCCAGTTCAGATCGAGTCCTACGGCTACACCGGCTTCTTTCAAAAACCCGAACAGTTTACGGACGTCATCCGTCAGCGGCTTGGCCGGTGCCTGAAATTCGCCGTGCAGCTCGACCTTCACCCTATGCTCGCCGGCGATCCGGTGATTGATCAACGGCAGCTGTTCCTCAAAATACGTCTGAACTTCCCGTTGGTGGAAGCGGACGTTGAACCGGATCACGGCCAAGTCGGCCACGACGTTGCGCGCCGTTCCGCCGGAAATCTGGCCCATGTTGATCGTCAACTCATCATGATCCCTGAAGAACGTTTTGACCTCCGTGATCCAGGCGGCGGCCGCGTCGATGGCGCTGCGCCCCTCCTGCGGATTGCGGCCGGCATGGGCGGCTTTGCCGCGTACGACCAGGGTGAAGTTGCCCGACGCTTTGCGCGCACTAACAAAATCACCGTTGGGCAGCGACGGTTCAAAGACCAAACCGAGATGACATCCGGCCGCAGCCGCGGTGAGCAGCCCGCCAGATGACAATGAACCGATTTCCTCATCGGCGTTGATGATCACCCGCCAACCGATCCGGTCTTTCCAGGGACAGCGCTCCAAGGCCTGCAAAACAAACAGCATCACCACCAGCCCCCCTTTCATGTCGGTAATCCCCGGCCCCTGAATCATGCCATTGTCGAGCCGAACGCACTTTTGAAAGGCGCCTTGCGCGGGATGCACGGTATCCATGTGCCCCACCAGCAAGATCTGATGTTCAGCCCCGGGCCGCTGGCTCAGGCTCAGCGCCGGAGCGGCCATGCCCTGACGGAGTTCGCCGTTGGTGTCACAGTATTGATAAGGGGGTAAGGGAATCATTTCAACAGGAAGTGAGAAAACGGTAAAGGCGCGAATAAGCTCTTGCGAAAATGCATCGAGGCCCGCGTGATTCGCGGAGAAGGTGTTCATATCGGCCCAGTTTTGCGCCAGGTCCAGCATCTCGGTTTCCCGGCTTTCCAGCCAGGTCAGCATATCGTGCATGGTGTGCGTGGCCTTTTCGTTACGGTTTACCAAACATCTTCGACGGGCTTGTCGAAGATTTCCTGAATCAGGACCGGATTCTTCTTGAGCGCAAAGTAGCAGCCAGCACAGATGGGTTTCAAGGTCTTGTAGGTCATGATCATGAGATCATCGATGTCGATCTCGGTGAACTCGCGGGAGGGGTTTTTCATATACTCGTAATATTGACTGCGGATCTGGTCCGGACTCTTGTTGCAGAGCCAGCAGCGATCTTCTTCCGGATCATCGATGCGGTTGATATATGCCGTGAGTCGGGCCAACAAATCGTCGTTATTCATCGCCGCCTCCCTAGTAGTATTACTAGTATATCATCTCACAGGGCCGGACTTGTCCGGCCGGCCGCGATTGCGGAAAAGGTTTTCCCGGAAGGAACAGTCTCGTAACTTCTCAGAATAATTGATTTATGACAACTTCTTACGGTAGGCGGCGGAGCCGAGAGCGGATAATGAAAACGTTTACAGACCGCCGAACTGTTCGTTCCAGTCGTAAACATCCTGATCGGGGAGCGGGACAACGGTCATCAGCAGCGGCTGTCCGTTGCGTTCGACATAAAACTGATATTCCTGATGGGCACGGAACCGGAACTTGGCTTCCCGGTAGTCTTCCTTGCCGGCGATATTCATCGATCCGGTGGATTCTCCGGAAATGCCTTTAATGATATCCCCGGGCCGGATGCCGGCGGTCTCGGCGGGTGATCCGCTGACCACCATCTCCACGCGGACTCCCGGTATCTCCGGTCGGTTGTTATGGTACCAAAATCCCACGTGACCGAAATCGTCTTGATCGGTGTAGACGATGAGATCGCTTTTCAGCCACATTTCGTCTCCCGGTTCGACCGGCTCGTCGACGTCGTGGCTGTATTCCATATTGATGACCGCGTCGGCGCCTTTACTCCGGCAAAACCGGGCGTAGGCATTCTCCAAATCTTCCCATTTCAAATCCGAGGCCGCAGCCGCGCGCACCGTCAGTTTCCCGATCTTGAGAATCGGACGTTTGTGCTTATCCAAATCATAGTCTTCGAAAATTTGATAATGCCGTCCCTTGGGCGGGTAAGTCACATCAACGTACGGTGTGTACTCCACGGAAACGGCCTCGTTCGGCTCATCGGCCGCCGCTGCGGACGGCCCCGCCAAAGGAACCAAAACGGCGGCCAAACACATCACGGTAATCATTCTCATGCCTATGAGTATACTCAAAACCATCCGGGGTGGCCAGCGCTTTTGTGTCACGCAGCGCGGTTCGGTCTTGTATTTTCAATGCGCGGCACTACAATAGCGGTATGGGAACATACGCCAACATAACCCCGGAACAACTGCGCGCCTTCTCGGGCGAGCATCTTTACTACGAAATCGACATGCTCTACGGCGTGGTCGAGCGCCTCAGCGAGCAGCATGCGCCGCAGGACTCGTATCTCATCAATTCCCTGCTGGAAGCTTATGTGATCCACACGCAGGTCATCCTGGACTTCTTTTATCAGCCACAAATGAAGGCTGACGACGCCAAGGCGATCCATTTTATCCGGGACGTCCGGCGCTGGAAACAGGCCATGCCCCCCTACGACCGCTACTTCCGCAAATTCAATCGCCGGCGTTCCCGGGAAGTGGTGCATCTCAGTTACCACCGGATGGATATCCAGCCGGAAGACAAACCCTGGTACCTGGTCCGCACGACGGAACACGTCAAGCTGGTGGTCAATGCCTTTCTGGAACACGCCGATCCGGACAAGCTGCATCCGCGCATGTATGATTTGAAGAGAAATGTGGAGGAAAAATACCGGCAGCCGGAGGACGACTAGCCGAAGACTTTATCGATGGCGTCGGTGAGCAGGCGGTAGTCCTGTGTTTTGACAACAAAATCGTTGGCTCCGGCGTCGGCCGCCTCGGTGGCATAGCTCGCCTGGAAACTCGGGCTGATCATGATGACTTTCAGATTGATATCCCCGCTGGTCTTCAACCGCCGGCAGAAATCGAATCCATCCATATCCTTCAGGTGGGTCCCGCAGATAACCACGTCGGGTTTTTCATTATCGATCAACGGCTGACCCTCCTTGGCCCCTTCCGCGAACAAAACTTCCCCTTGGTACAGATTCATCAAGGCCTGTCCGATGAGCTTGATCTCGTTCTTGTTGTGATCCACGATCACAAACTTCAGTTTCTGACTCTTGGCATTCAGGGCTTCCTTCAATTTCTGACAATGCTGATAGTTCGCGCGCTCTTTGGCCGTTTCGTACGTTATCTTGCCGTCCTTGTATAGTTGCGCCAAGGTGACCTCCAATGAATGCATGCCTTCGGTTTCGCACGCATCCAGCAGTCCGCGGATTTCCTTAAAATCATTGCGCCGGATCAGATTCTTGACTGCCATGGTGCCCAGCATAATCTCGGTGGCCAGAATCCGTTCTTCCTTGTCTTTCTGCGGGATGAGGACCTGATAAATGACCGCCACGATATTAGAAGCCAGTTGGGAAAGGATCTCGTCGCGTGTCCCGGTGGGAAAAACCGATACGATGCGGTCCAGCGTTCCGATGGCATCCGAGGCGTGGACCGTGGTGATGACCAAATGACCGGTCTCCGCGGTGGTCAGCGCAATGCGGATCGATTCCAGATCCCGGATCTCCCCGAGACACACCACATCCGGATCCTGCCGCAGAGCGTACTTCAGGGCATTGGTAAAACTCTCCGTATCCTTGCCGACTTCGCGCTGAATAAAAAAACTTTGATTGGACTTGTGATGGAATTCAACCGGATCTTCGATGGTCACGATCTTGCTTTTGCGTGTGCGGTTGATCATATCGATGATACAGTTCATCGTGGTGCTCTTCCCGCTTCCCGCAGTCCCGGACAGGATGATAATCCCGCGGTGCGTTTGGGCGAGCTTTTCCACGATGGGGTTGAGATTCAATTCCTGATACGACCTGATGGTGGCCGGAGTGATGCGGATGGCAGCGGCCATGTTGCCTTCACTAAAGTGAAGATTGATCCGCAGCTGGTACTGGTCCTTGTAAGGATAGGAAAAGTCGAGTTCCTTGACTTTGAGAAACTGCTGCTTCTGATCCTCGTCGACCAAACCCAGCAATAATGTCTGCAATTGCTCCGGTGTATACGCGGCATACTGTGTGGGACGCAGATCACCGTGGATGCGGAAAATCGGCGGATGATTGGCCAGCAGGTGAATGTCCGACGCTGCCTTGCTGGCAGCCTCTTCCAGAATCGAGTTGATGTTGGTAATATCCATAAGCGGAACAACTAAAGGCGGCACACGCCTTGAAGCGGCCTACTCCGAATCCAGGTAATAATTCTCCAAGACCGTTGACAGGGCGCGGCAGGCGTCCACGGTCGTAAAAATCCCTACTAACTGGTCATTATCCACAATGATCGCACTGCCATAGTGATGCATCGCCATCTGTTTGGCCACTTCGTCCAAGGTGGTGTTTGGATCGACCGTATAGGGTTGTTCGTGCAGGATGAATTTGACCTGCAGAGTTTCGGGAGACGCCTTGATGCTACCCACCGACTTGACGTCCCGGTCGGACAATATCCCCACGACCTTGTTGTTAACCACCACCGGCAGATGACGGATGTTGTATTTGCGCATCGTGCGGTCGGCTTCCGCGATCGAAGTCTGCTCATCGATCGAGTACGGCTGGCGGGTCATATAGTCTTTTACTCGGGGCATTAAGTGCATAAGACGTTTCTTTCTATTGATCGGCTGATCGCAGCCGCCTAAAGTTTAACCTAAATCCCGTGTGCTCACAAGACAAAATCCCGGCGGCGGGATTTGTCCGCCCTGCCTTAATCCGCCGGCTGCCGGACATGGATCACGGTGATATTATCGTGCCCGCCCGCCGCCTTGGCCGCCTCGATGAGACGATCAGGGACTACTTCAGCCGGGCCCCCTTCATAAGCCTTCAGAATCTCGGCATCCGGCAACATGTGATTCAGTCCGTCACTGCACAACAGAAACTCCTCCTGAGGGCCGACCTCGAGAAGTTCAATATCACCTTGGACCGGTTCCTCCATACCCATGACCAGCGTCAACACATTCTCATGCGTCGTGGAAGCATGATCGCGGGTCAACAAGGTCAATTGACCGTCCCCATAGCGGTAGCACCGGCTGTCGCCCACATGGATCACCAGGGCGTGATCATCCCTGATCAGAAGCATGACAAACGTCGTTCCCATACCCGGCAGTCCACGTTGGACGCCCTCACGCACGATCAGGTCATTGACGGCGACAATATCCTCCTGAAGCATCGTATGAAACCGCGGATCCGCAAGAGAATGACCCTTCTCGACGGTATGCCGGACAAAATTGGGCAGCTCGGCGGCCACCAGTTCGGAAGCGACCTCCCCGCCCGGATGACCGCCCATTCCGTCCGCCACCAGGAACAGGCCTGCGGCGTTATCGATCAAGAAGCTGTCTTCGTTGGTCGACCGGTCGCAACCGATATCCGACTGTCCGTTCCCGATCCAGTTCACTTACACGGTCCTTTCTTTCCACGTGAATTTCTCTAGGTGGGTCCGCAGTGCGGACAGCTTGCGGAATCGTTTGACGATAAGGGATTCTTTGAGTCCGCAGCAAATGTACTTCAATTCCGGGGGAAGCTTGGCATACTGCTTCGAACCGCCGAGGCAATCGTAAATAATCCGGATCAAACTGCATAAATCATAATTACGGTTGGCGGCCGTAGGCGCGCCCCAGTGAAACATGTCCAGAAGTTTCAATTCGAATCCCAATCCGTAACGGTTGACGATGACATTGTCCAGGTGGAGATCGCCGTGATATTCATTTTGCAAATGAATCTCCTCCAGCCCCTTGGTCAGCGCGTACAGCAGATGAATGGCCTGAAACGGGGTCAGCCGCTTGCCGGGGAATTTCTTGATGAATTCCGAGAGCAACTCCCCTTGAACATACTCGGAAATCAGGACCGTGACGGGGACTCCGTCGAAATAGATCGTTTCCTCGTTATGGTACTGGATCAGAATGTGGCACCGGCGAAGCTTGTGAAGCTTGCGCGCGTAGAATCGCGAGGCCCGGTTGTTAATATTGCGATGCGGGAAAAACATCTTGGCGGCCCGCTCGATGTCGGTGTTGACTTCGTGGATCCGGTACACTTCCCCCTCCCACCCTTCGCCGAGTTTATCGACAATCCGGTACTTGCTGAGAAGCGTGTCTCCGGGCTGATAATCAAACGATGTCAGTTTTAATTTAACGTTCTTCATAATCAAACTTGTCGTCGAAATCGGTCAGGCTTTTCTCAACGGAAGATTGTTTGGCAAACGTCGCGATGTGAAATATCGCGTCACCCCGATTGACCAGCGGTAATTGGGAATATCCGATAATCAGACCGGATCTCTCCGCGCGGATCTCGATATTGTGATTTCCCAGCGGATCGGAGATGCGCCCCAGCACGTCCCCTTCGTTCACGATGGAACCCAATCGCTTCTTGATAATGAGGATCCCGCTTTGATCGGCGCGGATCCAGTAGCGGTCTTTGGCGATTATCGGGTCCACGCGTTTGGTCTTGGCCGTGACCGGGGGAATCATCTCCAACCGTCGCATCACGGCCAGGATTCCCGACAGTCCGCTGCGGATAGCCACTTCGTCGTAGCGCAGCGCTTCTCCCGCCTCAAAAACCAGCAAGGGGACATTGTGCTTCACCGAAACCTCCCGCAGAGAACCGTCGATGATATCCGCATCCAGTATCACCGGGACATCAAATTCCTTGGCCAAGGCGGTAATGTATTTGTCCTGCAGACAGGCCCGGACCTGCGGCAAATTGGTCCGGTGGCGCGATCCGGTGTGGATATCGATGCCATGCGTGGCATTGCCCATGATTTCCTCGACGAAGATATGCGCCAGCCGGGCCGCCAGCGAACCGTTGGGCGAACCGGGAAAGGACCGGTTAAGATCACGCCGGTCGGGAAGATAACGGGTGAGGTTATTGAAACCGAACACGTTCACGATAGGCACCGCGATCAGCGTGCCTTTGAGTTTGCGCAGGTATTTGTGGCTGATCAGGCGTCGGATGATCTCCACGCCAATTACCTCATCCCCGTGAATGGCCGCGCAGACAAACAGCCGGGGGCCGTCCTCCCGTCCGCGGATCACCCGGACCGGCATGTCCAGGTCCGTAAAATCATATTGTTTGGCGACAAAAATGTCGATATCACGGGTTTCCCCGGGACCGATTTGCACGCCATTGATGACAAAGGGTTCGCTCATGTCGTTTTCTTGGCCTTTCTGCGTTTGCGAATGCGGTGTTGTGAGATAAGCGACTTCATGTTCTCGAGTTTACCGAAGCACAACAAGGTGTCCTCTTCCATTAATTCCCGCTCCGACCGGGGATTGGAAATGGTAACAGTCCCGCGTTTGATGCTCATGACGACGACATCTTTTTCCCGGAAACCCGCATCACGCACCGGTTTTCCGATCAAATCGGAATTCTTGAGGATCTGAATCTCGGCGACACCGTAACCCCGGTCCATGGTAAGGCGCTGGCGCAAGTCGATTTCGGGAAACAGGCTTTGCTCCTCAAGGCAGTCCACCATGGCGCCGGCCACATCGATACTGGTGGCCCGTTCGATGCCTTCCAGTCCCGGCGAGGAATTCACCTCCATGATCAGGGGGCCGTTCTTGCCTTCCAGCATGTCGACCCCGGCCACGTTCAACCCCATAATCTGGGCGGCGCGGATGGCGGTCCGCTCGAAACGCTCGTCTATGTTCACCGATTCGACCCGGCCGCCGCGGTGAACGTTGCTGCGAAAATCATCGCCCTGTGCCACGCGACGCATGGCCGCCACCACCTTCCCTCCCGCGACGATGGCCCGGATATCCGTACCGCGGCTTTCACTGACGAATTTCTGGATCAGCACATTCTGCTTGCTGCTGTGCAGCGTTTCGATGATGGCCTCGGCGATTTTGTTACTGTCGGCCAGGATCACACCGACCCCCTGGGTTCCCTCGAGCAGTTTGATAACAACCGGCGCGCCGCCCAGTTCCTCGATCGCCGGCAGGATCGACTGCGGCTGCTTGACGAAGATTGTTTGCGGAAATCCGATATTGTGCCGCGCCAACAACTGCATAGACCGCAGCTTGTCCCGCGACGTGTTGATCCCGATCGATGAATTCAGGCAAAACGTGCCGATCTGTTCAAACTGCCGCAGGACTGCGGTGCCGAAAAAGGTGATCGAGGCCCCGATCCGGGGAATCACGGCATCGTAAGACGAAAGCGGTTTGTCTTTGTAAAGCAACTCCGGATTTCCCTGCTCGACGTTGATGGAGAAACTCATGGTGTCCAGGATCCGCACCTCATGACCGCGCGCCTTGCAGGCTTCCTTGAGCCGGCGCGTGCTGTACAGGCGGGGACCGCGAGAAAGTATGGCAATCTTCATCGTGAATCCTTTAATTTCTTTTTGGGTTGGCCTAGATAGAAGGAATGGTCGACGTCGACAAGGAAATCATCCTCGATCGCTTTGCGGCCGATGAGCATGCGAAAATTCATGCCCGGCCGTTCCACCAGATTGACGGTCACCTCTTTGATGACCTTGCCGATCTTAATCGTCGTCTGCACGTACCAGCGGTGCGTCCGGTGACCGATGCTCGACTTCACATGACCGCGTTTGACGGATCGCGCGACCATATGGCGACGCCGTTTGGGTTTCAGGTTCAGCACCACATAAAAGCCGATCTTGCCGTGCGGAAGCTCTTCGATATCTTCCACGTGCAATGAACAGGTGCGGGCGCCGGTATCGATCTTGGCCCGCAGATCATGAATCCCCCACTCCGGCAAATCCACGTACTCGCGCCAGCCGATCACTGTCTTGTCGCTGTTCTTCACCTGCTAAAACCACTTTCTTTTTTTAAAGTACATCACCATACTTACGCCGATCGAAATCATGGCGGTGATGGTCACAAAATAACTGTAGCGCCACTTCAGTTCCGGCATGTACTCGAAATTCATCCCGTAGATGCCGGCGATGAAGGTCAACGGAATGAAGATCGCCGCAAAGATGGTGAGTACCTTCATGATCTCGTTCATCTTGTTGCTCATCACCGACAAATAAATATCATGCATCCCCGAGAGGACGTCACGGTAGGAATCGATGGTATCGCTGATCTGGATGATATGGTCATAGACGTCGCGGATAAAGATATCGATCTTCTTGGTGATGAGTTTGGATTCATCCCGCAACAGGGAATTGGTGACCTCACGCAACGGCCAGGTCTGCTTGCGCAGATAGATCATTTCCCGTTTCAAACGGTGAATCAAATGGACCATCTCCGGCTCCACGTCGTTCATCATGGCGTCCTCAAGAGATTCAACCTGTTCCCCGAGATGCTCAAGCACCACAAAGTAATGGTCAACAATGGCGTCCATAATCGCGTAAGCCAAATAGTCTGATCCCATCGAACGAATCCGCCCCTTGCCGTCACGGATCCGTTCGCGGACCGGATTAAGCACGTCGCCGACCTGCTCCTGATAGGAAATGACGTAGTTCTTGCCCAGGACGATGCTGATCTGCTCGGAAATGATCTCATCCGGCCGGCTGGGATCACTGTAGAGCATCTTCAATATCAAGAGCACCTGGTCTTCGAACTCCTCGAGTTTGGGACGGTGGCCGGTATTGGCGATGTCTTCCGTAGCCAGCGGGTGGATACCGAAATGATCGTTTAGGGTCTTAAGAGTATTAACGTCATGCACTCCGTCCAGGTTGATCCACGTGACGGTGTCGGTGTCACAGTACTGAAAGCAATCCTCCACCTTCACATCGTTCTTTTCACGGAAATCCTTCAACGTATAGTCGAGCACACTCAAGGAAGCCTGCTTTTTTGAAGGGTGATCGACGTGGACAAGCGCCCCCGGAGTCATACCGGGTTTTTTAAACGTCTTTTTAATAAACTTTGTCATATGGCTTATTCCCCATGTTTACGGCCGCATAAAAAACCGATGCCGAAACCGATGCCGATCAACAGACCGAAGAATATGATCCGTGACATACTGATTGACCAGAAGAAAATCTGGAAAGAAACCACCTGGGTATTCTGCAGCAAAATAATACCGGCCAGCGCGCACAGGCCCAGAATGAGCATCAATTTCGGTTTCAATTGTCCTTCCTCTTGGCCAGCAGGTCGACGGCGTCACCCATTTTCAGGTGAAGATCGCGTTGCGGGAACGGAATGGTAACGCCGTCCCGGCGGAAGGCCGCGTCGATATCATAATTGATTTGGCTCTGTACCAAAAACTGCTTGCGCGGCTCGTCGATCCAGTACAGCAACTCAAAGTCGAGTGACGAATCGCCGAACCCCCTGAACCGGGCCTCCGGCTCCGGATTCTTAAGAACATCCGGATGCTCTTTGGCAACGCCTTCCAAGGCATTCTTGACCGTGGCAATGTCCGAGCCGTAGGCCACCCCCACCGGATTGTGCAGACGGACCCGCTGGTCTTCGATAGACCAATTGATCACGGGATTGTCGGCGAATTTGGAATTCGGCACAATGATTACGATGTTATCCAAGGTACGGATCCGTGTGGCCCGCATCCCGATATCCGTCACCCGGCCGATTTGTCCTTCCACGTTGACGAAATCTCCGACCGAAACCGGCCGTTCAATTAGCAAAAGCAGACCGGCGGTAAAGTTGGCGGTAATATTCTGAAGACCCAAACCGATCCCGACCCCCAGAAAGCCGAAGGCCACGGCCAACGTGCCGAAGTTAAAGCCGATGGTCTGCGCGGCCAACACGATACCGAAAACGATAATCACATAATGCAGGATCCGGTTCAGGGCGTAAATCATCGACGCGGAGAACTTAGGATTCTTGCCCAGCCGCGACGCCAAGACGCGGCGGGTGGTGGAAGATATCACCAGTGATACCACGAATATCGTCAACGCCGCACCGATCCCGCCGAGTGTCACCGGCGTGCTGCCGATATGGACAATAGGCTGATTCATCCATGCCGTAATCGTTTCAAAATCCATGTATCTCCTCCATATCTCGGGCCGCTTTTGTATAGACTACCATCCGGTACGGAAAGGGTATATCAACACCTTTACGGTCATACCGGGCTTTGATGCTCTTGTGCAAATCGCAGATTCCCGTGTCACCGGGGATCGGGGCGGATAGCACAACCGGGCGTGCGGAAAAGCAGTAAAACTGGTCAGGCCGCATTTACTAATGACGGTGACAATAGGTTGATTGAGAAAAATGTATCTGGCGGGCTTAACCTGCGGATCTCCGACAAAGGCCAGGAAAGGCTGCCGCAAAAAGGAACTCATCATCCGCCCGACTATGAACGTCGGGAGCAGAATGACCATTATTTGCAAAGTAGGCATGAATTCGTGCATAGAGATTCAAGGGCCGGGTGTAAAAAATCCTCTACCATTATAGGCGAAATCACGGGACGCGCAATCGGAAATCACCCCCCTTCCCGAATGACAAAGCCCTGCGGCCGCACGATACGGCGGCCACAGGGCTTATCGATACGTATCTCACCGGTCCCAAGTACGGGTATGGTGAAACGACTCAGATGTCTTCCGAGTTGGAATACTGAATTTCCGCGGTGTCACCCCCGTATTCCTCGTCACCCGAGAAATCCTGAAAGACCTGGACGCGGACTATTTTCAAGGCCAGCCTTTGGCCATTTACCTCTTGATACTCGATCTCGAGATCATCGAATTCGTTCAGATCGTCCAATGATTCAAAATTGGAGAAGCGCGTCTTGTCGTTAATCGAGTAAGTGACCTCCACGACGTCCTCGCTGTCTTCGGGAAATTCTTCCATCACCAGCTGCCCGGTCATTTTCTTGATTACGTAGCCGATGCCTGTACCGGTATCTCCTTCAGCGGCTTGAACAAAAGCCGTTTGTCCGAGTCCAACGAACAGAACCGCAGCCATCATCATCATCGTCACTTGTTTCATATTTCCTCCTGGTCGAATGTCGGTTTTCTTTTATTGCCCGATGCGCTTTTGCTGCATCGACTTGCTCATCCGGATCAGGGCCGCGAGTTTTTCACGGTCCTGAAAGAGCCCCTTGTTCCGTGACACCACCTGTGCCGCCCGGGAGACATTCTGGGGATCGAGCTTAACCCGGGCCGGGGACTGCTGCGCGGCCGAAGCCGGTCCTGACGCGACGCACATTCCCAACAGGGTTAATCCGATAATTACGCCTTTCTTCATATCATGTACTCCTTTTTACTGGGACCTGATTAAAATGGACTGGCCTTTTGGACACCGGACACAAAAAAAACGCATTCCGGTAAAAAGCCACCAAACCCGAAACGGGTCCAACAACTTAAAACCAAAATGCGCGATACTTTCTTTCCGCGTCGCAGGGAAACCCCGGGTTTCCCCTTGAGTGCCGGACACGGTCAATCCACAGGCTTAACCGGCCGGGCGCTTACGGGAATGTCTCCTCCTTTAAACTTCCTGATTAAATACTATTCTTTTTTTGCCGAAATACAAATGAATTTTGAAAATAGTCTTGGCCGGTCTAGGTCAAATGCCGGCGGAAAAAGTCCGCCTGCTCCCGGGTCGACCGCTCGAAGAGTTCGCCGACGGCAAAGTCAAAATGGCCGCAGTGGTATTCGGAGGTTTCGGCGCGACTGATCTTGGCCGCGACCCAGTGGATGGGCGCTGCCGGGGTCATCTCGTCATCGGTACCGTATTGAATCAGCACCGGACATTTGATGCGGTCCGCCCGGCGGATAGGATTATAGAACAGAAATGTCAAGGCGATCCGCGCCGGGATGCGGTTGTCCCACTCTTCCCCCTTAGGGATCAAACGGGTAGTAATCATCTCATAGGAGTGCGGGTCCGGGAAGAAGGCGAACGGGCCACCGGGTTCCGGGGCCTGCGCGATCAAATGAGGTTTTTTCAGGACCGCCTGGCACACGACATCCTTCAAACCATGATAAAAGGCCCGCACCTTATGGGTCACACCTGCCTTGGGGGTTGCGCCGCGGCCTCCCACATAGGGGGCATGCGCTACCGCGCAACGCACGGCCGGATCTTCGGCGCAAAGGGTGATCACGTGACCGCCGCTGTACGACGTTCCCCACAGGCCGATTTTGCCGGTATGGACGGCGCTCAATGACCGTACATGCCGCAGGGCATGCCGCCAATCTTCGACATGATGGAATGGATTGACCATCTGGCGCGGTTCCCCGTCACTGTCCCCGAAGCACCGGTAATCGAAAAGAAATACGGCAAACCCGGCCGCGGCAAAAATCTCGGCATGCCGGGGCAACAGCCACGTCCGCCGGGCCCCGAAGCCGTGGGCCATTACGATCACCGGCGGCAGTTTGATACCGCCCGGCAGATAAAGCCAAGCGGCGCAACGCGTACCGGCACTTTCAAAATCGGAATTAACTCTGGTAAAAGAATTGGTCGCCATAGCCATATTATAGATACAAAATTCAATTAAGCGTAAGGAAAATTAGGAAACCCCATCCTGTGTCACAGGACGGGAAGATTCAGACCCGGGAGCGGTGTTGTCGCGTGAGGGGCGCGGTCCGACAAAAAAGCGCCCCATGAATTCTCATGGGGCGCTTGAATTTCGGTTATCACTTCAGAGGTGAACTAGGCGCGCTTGCGGCGACGGACAGCGGCACCGATCAAACCGCCACTGAACAGCAGCATGGTTGCCGGTTCCGGCACGACCGTCGTGTACTGATTGCTACGGTCATACCAGCCTTGTTTATAAATGGGCAGGCTGGTTAAATGCCAGTCGTCATCATACTGCGGTCCGTTTGCGCCGGCGACATAAGGATGAAACCAGATCCCGATCATGTCGTCGAATTGGGCGCCGTCCCAATCCGGAGTGTTCAGGAAGCTGTTGACCGACGCGACGTCGAGCGAGAAACTGAATGTCTTGATATCATTTACGATGGTGACCGTCAAGGCATTGGACCAGGCCTTAATAAACGGTGAACTTTGGTAACTGTTGGCGCTGTTCACACCGTCGTAAACATACGATGTGATCTTGTTGTTCAGGGCATCGGCGTAGAAGATAGCGTACTCATCGACGTTGCTCTTCGGATTTTCTCCGTCGCTGACGACCAGCCAAAATCCGTCGGGATAATGCCCGTTTTGGATATTCCCGGTCTGGCCTTCGGAAAATGATGCTTTCCACGAGAAGGTCTGCGACTGATCGTTGTACGATGCCCAGATATCCTCAAAAGTCCCGGCCTGATTTTCCCCGGTCGGATTCGGATCATGGTAGGCATAGATGGTAGCTTCCGCGGTTTGCGCCGCGCCCGCGGCCAGGCAGGCCGCCATAAGAATGGACAGAAATCTTGCGTTCACGTGTTGTTCCCCCCGGTTTAGTGTGGTATGCAAGCGGTGAGTTGATGCGATATTATCTTACGGATTTCGACGCAGGTCAAGATGACGAACTAGGACATACTAGGACATTTTAGGCGCCCCCGGGCGCCTGCCGGTCACCCTCAGTTTCATCAGGGGAACCGTTCTCCTCCCCGGTCGCGGCCTTCAGCTCGATATCTTCTTCGATGTCCGCCGGTACGGTGCGGGTCAGCAACGTCACGAAACCGAACAGCAGTAAGTACATCCAGTTGAGGATGGTCGCCAGGACCATAAGGTAAAAGAACGGATACGCCACCAGGGACAGAACCAGGCAAGCGATGAGCGCGTAGGACAAACTGTAATGCAGGAAGGTGCCGAAGGTGTATGGCGGAGAAATTTTTCTCTTGCGGCAACGCCAGCGCGTGACCCTGCGCAGCAGGCTGATGCTGATCAGCCCCAGCATCACCCCGGCCAACGGCAGCCCCGAAAACAACGCGGGCAGAAAGATCACGGTACATCCGATCAGAAGCCAGTTGGAGTCGGCCAACCGGTAAAAGGCATCCAGCCAGCGAAACCGCCGCAGGCCGGTCCACACTGCCCCGAACGGCGATGACATTTGGCGCAGGCCGAACGCCGTCACCCCGCCGATGATCAACAGGACCAGGTATCCGGCGCGGGCAAAGATCCCGCGTTTGCGGTAAGAGAATTTGAGCTCCGGATTGCCGCCGAGTTTCTTGAAGGACAACCGCCGTCCCTGCAACGGCAGCGGGATGTCGATCGACCGATAGCCTTTCAGGAGCATACTTTGTTTGACCGAGACCGCCTCACTCTTGCCGACGGCATCGAGCTTGGCGCTAACGACCGGCTGCGGGATATTATCCGCCTCGCCTTGCGCGCCCCAAAATTGTTGCGGCGCCGGCGGGGCTTGCAGGTCGCGGGCGACACGAGACGCGCGTTCACCGGCCCGCTGCGGGGCGCCTCCCCAGAATTCCTGGGCGACCTCCCGTCCGGCTGCTTCCGTCCGGACCGTTTCCGGCGCCTCCAAACTAGCAACAGCCGCTAACCGCTGGTCCCCCGCGTAACGTCGGCCGTCAAATGCATCCATCTGAACGGCCCGCTGCTCGCCTTCGTAAACATTGGCAAAGCCGGAAGCGGGCATGACGCTTTGAGGTTCCGCAGCCGGTCCGCCGAGACCCTCGAGCAGGCCCAACTGGGGATCATAAGAGGATTGTTGAAATCCGCCCACCGCGCGTTGTCTCTGCACCGACCGCCCTTGCTGGGCGGTCACAGAAATATCCATCTGCACGTTGGGATCGTACTGGCTCGTCTGAAAGCCTCCGCCGACCATCTGAACCTGCGGCGCGGCGTTCATGACCTGCTGTTGCCGGGCAACCTGCTGCTTGTGATCCTCAACGCTGAGATAATTGCTGACCTGTTCCTGCACTTCGTCCTGCGCGCCGTAGCCCGCCGTCTTAAAGCTCCACCCCTTGACATTGCGGCGCTGGGAATAGACTTTTTCCTTGGACTTACCGCGGACCCGGGTCTCACGGGGCACCGCCTGGTTGGTCTGAATGATCTGATCGGCCTCGCTCAGTATCTGGGCATTCTTCATCTGGGCGCTTTGCACGATCTTCTGATTGAATTTCTTGTTACCCACGCGTTGCTCAAGCTCTGTCTGCGCCGACGTGTAAGCGCTGTATTGATCGCCGATATCGTCGATCACCTTCTGCCGGCTGCGCATGACTTTCTGCTTAAGCTCGCCTTTGGAGGAAGAAGCCAGCCCGGTCAGATACTTCAATTCCTTGGCCAAATCAAGGTACTTGTCGGCCTCGATCATGGAAATGTCGACCTCCTCGGCATTGGACTTGAAGTCTCCCACATGATAATTCTCGGGGACGAACATGGTCATCGTGGTCTTCTCGACCGGAATGTTGTCGATCTTCAGCAGCCCCAGACCGACGCGTCCGGAAAGGCCGAGTTTCTTGATCGGAACGACATAAACGATCTTAATCTCAAAACTGCGGTCCCCGGCTCCGCTCTTGATCAGCGGGATGAGATAGCGGTCCAGCTTTTTTCCGGACGGCTGACGGGAAGCCTTGACCGACTCACCGGCGACTTTAAGACTCCACAGGTTCGCCTCCTTGGGCAGCTCTACCGGCAAAAATTGAAGTGTGCGGTTATTGATACTCATCACCGTTTCATATTGCACGTAACCTGAGGGGATCACCTGAATCGTGATATCCTGACGCAGGATATTGGCTTTCACCAGCTTTTCCCGGGCCAACCGTGTCAAATCGAGCCGGTAGCTCCACGGACTCCCGCCCGCGGCCCGGTAAGCCCACAAAATATCATTGAGATCGACGCCTTCCGGCAAGGCCGGGATACTGTCAGGCTCGACATTTATCAAGGCGGTCGTTTCACTGGAGTCCACCTGGTAGGCGGTGTCGGCGGCCACCGATATGAACTCGGTGCGATTGCGCGCCTGCGGAAAGACAATCTGCGGCATCACAAAGGTCTGGCGCTGGTCGAAATATTTTTTGAAAGATACCTGCAGCAGGTACGACCTGTCGAATTTGGTCAAGAGATTGATCCGGACCGCCACCAGCTTGCCGTCCTTGACCGGCTTTTTAAGCACGGTGTTGATATTGTCCCCGTCGACGCTGATTGCGTCGCTGATATCGGCGGGAATGATCATATCGATGTGATCGACCGGTGCGGCCTTGACGGTGAACAGGCTCAACAGCTTCACGTCGACCAGACTGTCTTCGACCGTCGCGTGGTAAACCTTGACGGCATCGATGACCGGTTCCTCACGCGCGATGTCATAGACCGCGGCGTAATGAGTCGCACGGATCTCATACCCGTAGCTGGCATCGAACTGATGAATTTCCTGCTGCGCGGAAACCGCCGGACGCACATTCGCAGACTTCAACCCCTCACTCGACCTTTCAGTCACCTCGTAACCACGCGGGAAGTAGACCGCGACGCGGCCGGTCTGTTTTTCCACTCCCTCTACCACGATGCTTTCAATCGCAACTTCCGTCGCGGATGCCAATTCCCGCGACAGGGTTAGCCGGAAACTGTACTTTCCTTTAACGCCGCCGAACAACGGCAGGGTCAGTTGGTTTCCCTGACGCGTGTATCCTGATGAAAGCGGCGCGTCCAGCCTGTCAACGCGCTGCCCCTCCGGGATGATGATCGTGATGGTGGACAGTTTGTTCTTTTTAATATCCAGCTCCGTATGATACGTGGACACCAGCAAATCATCCTGGATCCGGTGCTCGGAATTCACCGTGGCGGTCATGCGTCGCTCCTCTTCGCTCACGCCGATCCGGGCCGCAAAATCCGCGTTTAAAAAGGAGTAGCTCTTCTTCAGCACCAGCCCGCGTTGTCCGGGCTGCCGCGTAGACTGCATCGCTGCCGGCGTCAATCCCTCCAAACCGCTCAACATAAGGCGCCTGTCTTCTTCCGCGAAAAGATTGAGGTGACCGCGCACACGCTCGGCCTCCGCCGGCGCCAGAAAGACCGTCATCACTTCCGCACCCGGAGTCACCGGACGGCGGGCCTCGACGGTAACCTGGGCATGGTCCGCAATCTCCTGTTTGAACTGCACTCGCAACAGATTCTTTCCTCCCTCGGTGACCATTTGCCAGCTGCGGACGTTGCCGGACAAAACATCCGTGATCATGGTGTCGGCCGGGACCCGGAAATCAAGGGCGGCGATGGAGGACTTTTCCACGCGGATATCCACATCCTGCCGCACGCGGATTTCATCATAGGTCAGTTCGGTATCCACCTGGCAATCCGCGTAGATCAAAGGCTTTTCGGACTTCTTGAGGTATTTGCGGGGAAACCACGACAGGCTCACCGCACCGTCGGCGGCCGGTGCGGCCTGCAGCGTCACGCTGCTACCGGTCTCATCCAAAAAGTACGCGGCCCCGGAATCGGACAAATCGACAAATATATCCCGGCTTTGAAAATCGATCGCCAGTTGACTGAACGGTGTCGGCGGGTACCGGAACGCCACAGATTTCTTGCCCAGCTCCGACTTGACCTCGGCGTGAAAGACGACGTCGATGCGATGGTACCCGGCGCCGTAGACCGGGAGTTCATAAAGATTCTGACGGTCGGCCGCCGGAGCACCCCCTTTGACAGCGCTTGCTACGGGCGCGGTAGAGACACGGACCGGAACAGCATTGCCGTCCAGCTTCATCTGCTCCACGAACACATTCTGAAACGGCAACCGCATCAGGACCCAGTCTTTCTCCGTGTTGACAAAAGCGTCGATCCGGGCCGTCATCAACAACTGATCCTCCGCCCATTTCCCGTCGACGGTGATGGTCGCCAGATGATACTCGCTCAATCCGGTCAGACGCGGGTCAGGATCATATGGCGGGTCCGCCAGCATCTTGAGCGCGAAATAATCCGCGGTGGGAATATAGACCGGCTCGGTACCGGCGAGCGGATCCGTCGTTTCCCCGAGGGGGATATACACGGCCACATCGGGAAATGTCGCTGCTATTTCTCCGGCCTGGACCGGTTTGACAGACCACAGCGGCAGCAGCACAAAGGCGACGCAGATTCCCAATCCGAATTTTGCGGAGGCCTTCTTTAACGAGCCGGCTAAAATATACAGCAATGCAAACAGTAAAGCACCGGCTACCGCCCCGTTAAAGAGAAAGACGTATGACTGCAGGGCGATCAGCGGCGCGAACGTCCCGCCGATCAGCACGGCCACACAATACATAAACGGCGTCATCAGCCGGCGCGCCTGCAGGAAGAATCCCAGCGCAAGGAACAAGAGTGCGACCATCGCGCTGAGTACCCGTTCCCGTCCGCCGGCCAGAAACGTCAATGCCAGCCGGCTGTCGCCCCACAATTTCTGCGCCGACACATGAATCCCTTCCTGCGGCATCTGAATGCTCAAAGACAATAGTCCTTTCTTGCGGCCGTAACTGACCGCCGGCGCGGACGGCTTTTTCGCGGCCGCCGCGTCCTTGTCGACGGCATAGTCCGTCCTCAAGTAGTATGGTTCGTACTGGACAGACGAGGCCATCTTTTTCTCGAGCATGACTTCGTCGGCAGTTTCCCGGTAGCGGGCCTGCGGCATCCGCTTGGCCACGGCCCCGCTGATGCCGGACACACTGGTATTCCCGGCGGTAAACTGATCACCGATATCGTCCGCCGCGCTCTTCAAACGTCCCTGGACTCGACTCGCAAACGGATGCGTACCTCCCACCAACCGCTGCAAGTTACGCCACACCGTCTTAAAGGCATCTCCGAAGAACCGGCTCAACAGCGGTTTTTG
Source organism: Candidatus Omnitrophota bacterium (assembly GCA_020429915.1). Taxonomy (GTDB): domain Bacteria; phylum Omnitrophota; class Gorgyraeia; order Zapsychrales; family Zapsychraceae; genus JAGOSC01. The sequence continues at coordinate 157,987 of JAGQKV010000015.1, forward strand.
CGGCTTGATCAACGGCAGTTTCTCGAAATTACCCTTCACGTTGAGCAACGCGTAGTCCGGCGGATAGTAAATGCGCAGCGTGGATTCCAGGACAGGCATGCCCAATTGCGGGCTCCGCACCCGGATATGCTCAAAGACACCCAACCCGTTGCCCTTGGGAAGCTGCCCGGTGATCCTGAGATTGATGTCTCCGTCGCTGTCGACCGGAAGCGGGATATACAGCCGACGGTCCGCTCCCTTGCGCGGCTTGATGCCCTTGTCCTGAACGGTAGCACCCCATAAGACAAATCCGGCGGGCAGGTCGATTTGCAGGTACTGCTGATTGGTATTGCGGACGATGTAGCTGCCTTCAAAGAAAATCTGCGACTCGGTGTCAAACGTGTACGACAGCGTTTCGCTGCGGATCAACGCGGCCAGAACAGGGAGTTCCTCCATCCGTTTAACAGCCATCCGGTACGTATACGGTTGCGTAAAATAACGCAGTGTCTCAATAATCCGGTTAGACGGCTCATAGGACGGCCACGCCGGCAGCTCATAGGTTTCCACTTCGCTGAGACCCTGTTTTTCCGTTGTGATCTCCGTATTCTTGCTGGCCTCCAGCACCATGTAACCCGTGTCATTGCTGACGTCGAGCGGTATCACCAGGGGCACCGCGGCAAAGGCGTCGAACTGGGTGATCTTCTTTTGGAAGTCCACCGTCAACTGGTACGCAGCGGCGGTTTCCTCCTGCAAGACCACGGCCCATATAACGTGCTGCTTGAGATCAAGGCCCGCCGGGATCTTGATTTCACCGGCGACAGCTTCCAGGGGGACTTGCTTCTTCTCTTTTATTTGGCCGCCCTCGATGTTGACCTTGCTGCCGTCCCACGCCGGGATCGCGAAATAAAACCGGTCCTGGGTTCCCGCGGTGATTTGATATCGCAAATAGACATTGGCGCGCAGCAGGTCTTCATCGACCGCGACGTAGCTGACCGTCTCGGAGGTCTGCTCGGCCCGGCGCCGAGAAACCGTGAGCTTGGCGTGCGGGGCCGGAACACGGTACAGATAGTTCATCGCCTTTGTCCCTTCACGCTGCGGCTGCACGATCAAATAATCCTCCGCCGGGCGGTAACCGTCCAGCCGGACGTCTTCAAGCAACAGCTCGTCATCGACCTCCACACGTAGTGTTCCCGCCACACGTTCGGCCGGCGCGTAGGTAAAGTTCGGCACCTCAAACGTGCGGGCACCCGCCCGTAAATCGTCCTGATCCACCGGCTGTTCAGCTTTAACCACGATCGACACGATATCCGCGGGCCGTACCGGATGCCAAATAGACACGAGCAAGGCCCCACGCTCCTTGTCGTGGTGGTGATCCTCGGCAACCGTCTGCTGATTGACAAAGACCTGCAGATCCTTGACGCGAAAATCGGCGGACAAGGGAAACTCGTAGCGGGCCGTCCCTTCATCCAATCCGGTCAGGTTTAACGTTGACTGAAACGTCATCCGTTCCTTGCTCAATTGCAACAGGTTATACTGTGCCAGTTCGACTTCCCTCGGGACCGGCACCCGGTTCATCGTCAAGGCATACGGTAAGTTATAGAGGTGATAACGCCGGAACAGATAATAGCCCGGTTTGGCCGGCGGCTGCGCGTTGCCTGCGGACACCGGCCGCAGATGCGCCGCGTTCGCCACTTCGACACGCACGTTGGCATCATAGTAAACGGACAGTTGCCCCTGCCGGTCGACGGCGTCAAGCAGTCGGACATCGGTGAAGTCATACGGCGCCAGCGGATCATCCCGATAGCGGTAGAGATCCACGGTAAAACGGACAATGCCGGTCACGGCAATATTAAAATCCAGATGCAAGACATCGTGGTCCGGCAGCTCCCTCCGGGACCATCCCGCCACACCCTTGCCGGTGACCGCGTGGACCTGCATATCCTTGGGAACGGCGACTTGCACGCTGTCGACGGTATCGTTGCGAACGTCCACCACGAACTCGGCGCTGAGTTCGCTGAGATCCTCGCTGAGATAGACCCGGTGCTGTTCGTTGGCGTAGAGCTGAACAGTCCGTACCGAGCTGGAACGACGGTTCTCGACGCGCACGCTCAGGACATCGGACCGGCCCAGGAAGGCAATCGATTTGTTGCTTTGTTCCCCCTTGATCGTAGTGGCGAATTGGGCGCCGGGGAACGTGATGTCATAAAACGGTTCGGCGGTGATGCGGACTTGATTGAGTAATGTCGGCGGGATTTTAAAACTGGTGGTGGAGACCTTGTCACTCAGGGTTAACGGTGACAGAAAACGGACGGTCAGACGATGACTCCCCGGTCCGGAGATTTTGACGGCCGGCTGATTGTTCTGCCAGAAAATATGCGCCTCGGCGCCGTTCCACTCCGCCGTCAGATAGCGCACGCCGTTCAGCGGCAACGGCAGTATTTGTTCTTCTTCGGTGTACTGGACAATGCGATACTCAACGGTGAAAGCGAGGACATCTTCCCGGACCGCCGCGCTGTATTCCGCCTCGACGATCCGCGGCGCCTGCCAGCCTCCGGGCACTTCACTTTCACTCAGTTTTTGATCATAAGCCGCACGCGCCCGGCGGTAGAGGTCGTCGTATTCTTTATGGGGAACGAATATCCCTTCAGGGGCCTGTTGCAGAACGGCCGGCCAGGCATCCTGTGGAACATGGATAATATTTTCCTGCGGCGGCCTCGCGGGGAGATTCGGCGCGATCATCTCCCGGGCGTGACCCTTTGCCGGCAGTATCCCCATGAGTACGGCCAGCGCTGCGGCAACCAGCGGCCGATGCCTCTCCCTTGCTCCCGGCATTTGGCGGACGGCAAACTTCATGACCTACTCCCCGCCGCCCTGCTTCTTCTTAAATAAATTCCCCTGCCTGAGTTTGGTGAACAGCAGATACCCCATGCACGCCGCGACCGCGATGATCATCAAGGCGCCGAAAAGTTTGAAGCCCTGCGGCAGCAAAACGTTAAGCACCAGGATGGCGGCCAGGAAGATCGTCATATTCCGTTTGCGCCGCGCTTCGGGCTGAGTGTGAATCCGCATAAACAGCCAACCGGTTAAAGCCAGCACCACCAGACAAATCGGCCACACCGCGTCGCGTTTCACGTAACCGACTTTCAGATAGGCATTCTTGTCGAGCTTTGAGAAACGGAACATCTGCCCTTCGCGCACGATGTCGATGTCCAGACCGTACAACGTAGGTTCATCGTTCTGCCGGGGGATCTTCTGGCCCTCGAGGCGCACGCGCTGCTGACCGCGCACGACCTGCGAACGGACAGCTGATTCCAGCAACGGCTGGGGCCCTTCGTAGCGGTCCGGATTCATCGAACCGTGCATCCGCGGATAACTGTAGTCGCGCGGTAAGAACAACCGCCAGGTGATCTTGGAGGTCGGAATATCACCGAACTCCGCGTTTTCCACGCGCAGACCGCCCAGGAAGCCGAACTTCTTCTTGACCTTGGTCTGATAAATAATCCGCAGTGTAAACTCCTGACCGGGGTTGATGTCCTTCGGCAGCATCACGATCTTCTCCCGATCGTTCTTACCGATGGAAATGCTGGCCTTTTTACCCGAAATAAACACGGCATAGATCTTGTCGGTGCCTTCGGGCATGGTCAGCGCCAGGCTCTGGCGGTTGGTGTTCATGATCCGGAACACCCCTTCGGTCTTGGCCACACCTTCCTTGGACAGGACGATGTCGAAGTGGGCCTGGTTAACCACCGCATCCAAGACCTTTTCATACTCGTGCTTGGTGGTGATGAGCGCCAGCCGGTAGGGGTGGCTGAGATAACGGAACGCCAGGACGCTTTGCGCACGGTTGACGTTTCCGGGTAATTCCTTGGTATCGATCGGCTCCAGGTTACTTTCTTCGGACTCGACCTGTAAAGTCGGACTCTTGCCGACAGCGATGACACCCGATTCATTGAAGACGTTCTTAACAACGACCGGAGGCAGTTCAATACCGCGCTGTTCCCCGATCTTGATGGACGGCAGTTTCTGTTCCAGGGTCACGTTGAGAACAAAGTTATTCAGGACCGGCGAATGCAGCGCCACCGTCCAAGTGCCGACACCGGTCTTGGGATCAACGGACAAACGCTTCTCTTTGATATTGTTGCCCGTAATCACTGCGTCCTTGGCCACTGCGGCCGGGTACTGGACCTGAAACTGACTCACCGGCGCGTACAGGACCTGATAGTTAATGGTGTCGTTGACTTTCATCGCCGTCTCTTGAATATCGACGACGCGCACCACCTGGGCAATGATTTTAGTCTCGCGTTTGTTGACGTTCAGCCGCGAGGCATAGTCCGTAGTCGAATAACGGTAACCGGCCGCCATTTCATTCTTGGGATCGCGCACGCGAATGCCGATCGCCTGCAGTTCCTCCAGACTCATCGGTCGCAGCGAACGCATATCCTCGGTGGTGAGCTTGAGATTCTTGCGCAATGCCAGGGCGATCACCCCTTCGTCTTTTTCCGCCTCCAGATTGATGAGCTTCGGCAGATCGATGGCGAGGTCTTTGTCTTCCTTGTCCGCCTCGAGGTGCACCGGCAGTGCGAATTCGCCCATGGCCTTGTTCTTCAGGACGACCGTCAACACGGGTTGTCCCTCTTCGTCCGCGACATCATAGCTGTCGACCGTGGCTTCATTGCCGACCTCCACAACCCGGAAACCGTCGGGCATGGCAAAACGGAATTTGAACACACCGGCGTCTTTCACGGTAAACTTGGCATAGGCGTAGTAGTCGATGATGGTCTCGGAAAACGCCACAAGGACCTGCTGGTCGACAGTAATCTTCGGCTCGATCTTGGATATGGCCAGCGCGATCGTGTACGGCCGGCGGAAGTATTTAAAAGCGGATACAAAATTGGCGAAGTTGATCCGCCCGTGCAACTCACGCGGATCGATCTGGGTCACCCGCTCTTTCTTGTCGACCTGCACGCGCAGCGTGGGCTCGGCCTTGATGATGATCTCGCCGTCCTCCCGTTTGGCATCGATCACCTCAAATTGCGGAACGGTAAATGCGGCTTCATCCATATCCCGGTAACGCTCGGTGCTGATCGCGAAGGCGAAGTTATCTTCCACTTCCTCATACAAGTTGACGGTCAGCACTCTGTCGTCCGCGAGGTCCCAGTCCTTGATATTCTTTCCGTCCACACTTACCAGGCTGATCCCCTCCGGAATGCGGACCCGAAACGACTCGGCCTTGTTCTGCACCACCGAAATATTGATCCCCGTATCGATCTGGTAAACGGACTCCTTAACGAAGATTTCGCTGGTGACCTTGGCAAAGAACACGCTCTGCTGGTCTTCATCATCCACGCTTTTCGCCAGCCAGCGGACATTGACCTTGCCTTCCGGGGAGAGAAAGGCGGAAAACTGCGTGCTGTCACCGGAGACCGTGCTCTTTTGCGACAGCATAGGCTCAATCTTGACATCGAGATCCGTTCCGGGGATGCGCATGTCGAGTTTGGTCAACGGCGAAGACGGGATCTGAAAAGCGACAAATTTCTCGCCCGGCGCCGTGCTGACCTTGGTGGAAAAACTCATCTTAAGGTCGTACTCGCCTTTTTTCGGCAGCACCAGCTCCAGACCGCCCGGAGCGGCGTTGATCAGCGGTGTCTTGCCGTCAATGGACAGGGCCGTGACCGCAATGTCATTCACGTTCAGGATCAGCTTCGCCCATTCTTCCTTGAGGGCCGATACGCGAAGTGTCGCCTCGAATTCCGCCAATTCTTCGGAGACAGTCCCGGTGTATTCCGCGCGGATAATGGCCGCCTCTACCGGCGGCGGCGGGACTTCGTCCTCCGGTTCGGTCTGGGTGGCGGCCTCCCACAGCTTCAGGAAATCCGAATACGGGATGTAAACGCCTTTATCTGCGCCAGTAAAAATCGTGTCGAGCTTTTCATAGGGGACGTACACCTTGCTTTGCGTCACGTGCGGCGCCTTGGTCTTGGCGATCCGGCGTTGTATCAGCTTCTGTCCGGCGGCACGGTCGGCCTCCTGAGCGGCTTGGGCCGCTTCTACGACCCCAGCCGGTTGGTCGGCACGCGTAGCCGCCCGGGCCGACGGCACCGGCAGCAGCAGGCATACGGTCAAATATAAAAGGAATAACTTTTTCATAATCTCCCCCCGGGATTAAAGTTAGGAATAGACAATAATATGTGTGATTCGATAATAGGCTTGGGGCGGGACCACGCGCCCGGCACACGTCCGGCGGCGGTAATCGAGGGCTTTGAGTTCTGCTTCAAAATGATCATTAATTGTTCTTGTTGATAGGCTTAACAAGAGCTCAACAGAAACTTGCTAGTATTCAACCACGAACACGTGGACATGGCAAGCGTTTATTCGGTCCTCCGCTTGAGTTGCGCGAGGACTGGGGGATTAAACGGTGGATTGGGAAAAAAGTTACAAATTGGATAAGGGCGAGTTGGGATTTGTGATTGGGGATTAGGGATTTGAACAGTTTGCTTTCGGGACAATCAATAATTGCTCAAGAAATTCTCCGTTATAACACATCGGGCAATCTCCCAAATCCCGAATCACCAATCACTATATGGAGTACGAAAATACAAAATACGGAAGCACCCGCTCGTCGTAACCGGTTTCATTGCGCAGCTTGCGTTTGAGTTCGTGCATCTTGGAATCGATCAGCTTATTAACCGCCGCTACCGCTGAGCGGCGTTTATTCAAATTTTCCCGAACGATCGCACTCAGGTCATCGATCTTGAACAACTTCACACCGGGCAGATCGCCGACGGCCGGTTCAATATTACGGGGCGTGGAGATATCAATACAAATCAATTCCCGATGGCGCCGCTGCCGCATCACCGGGGCCATATAGTCACGACTGAGCAGATAGGAACCCGCGCTGGCCGAGACAATGCACAAGTCGACCCGGCCCATTATTTTGTAGAGGTCCAAATAAGAGTAGGCGCGCCCGCCAATCCTGGCCGCCAGGGTCTCGGCCTTTTCCCGGGTCCGGTTGACCACATAGGTGTCGCCCGCGCCTTTCCGCTGCAGCTGCGATGCGGTCAGCTCACTCATTTTACCTGCTCCGATAATGAGGATCGATCGGTGCCCCAATTCGCCCAGTGCCCGCTCCGCCATCTGGACCGCGGCCCAACTGACCGACGCTCCGCCGCAGCTAATGGATGTCTCGACCTGGGCCTTCTTTCCGGCCCGGATCACGGTCTGCGTCAGCAAATTGAAGTCGCGGGCAAGCAGCCCTTCTTCCCGTGACATCTCCACCGCCGCCTTGACCTGTCCGAGGATCTGTTTCTCCCCGATCACCA
>JAGQKV010000016.1 GCA_020429915.1 Candidatus Omnitrophota bacterium
GAGCGCCTGCAGTCGTCATCCCATCAATCCGACCCGTCCTGGCAAGAGGCCGATCAACGTTTCACCGCATTAAAGACACAGCTGCAGCAACTGACCGAACCGGGCAGCGCCGCACCGTCGGCGGCCGCCGTCGCGTCCGCGCCGGCCCCGGCGACCCCGCCGCCCGCGGTAGCGTCCGCGTCCACCGCGCCGGCCCTGGCGTCGGGCCAGCGCGTACAGGTGAAAAAGCTGATCCGCGATATCACCGCCGCGCGTGAACGGCTGGTTGGGGACGGTCCGTCGCCATTCCAGGACGCGCAGGAAGTCAGCGCCCGGCAAAAGAGACTGAAACAATTTGAAGAGGCGCTGGCCCGGTATCCGCAGCTGGACGACCCCGACGTGCAGACCGCGCGCGCCGCCTATGAACAGCTGCGCCAGGCGCTGTCGGCCGAGTTCCAGCGCGCGCGTGAACAGCTCGCCCAGCTGGGAGATGCCCAGCAGCGGCTGGCCACCATAGAGGCCAACAGCCGTACGTATCCAGTGCCCGCGGTGCTGACCGTGCCCTTTACGCAGGCCGACGCGGCCGCGTGGGCCGATGCCGCCGGCAAGGCGCGCACCGTGGCCGAACACAATCTCAAGGAACTGCAGGCCATCGCGCCGCTGGCGTATCTTCCCAACAATCCGGGGACGCCACAGACCGGCGCACCTTATGACGCCCAGGACGTGGACCGCCTGCAGCGTAACAGCCAGGCCGCGCTGCAGCAGTTGCAGCAAGGCTATGAGCAGATGGCCGCCGACCTGACGTCGCGGTTGACGCAGATCGAGAACGACGTACTAACACGTTTTCGCGTAGACCCGTCGGGCGAACGCGCCTGGATTTATCTACGGAAGGAATCGGTCGCCGAGGCCGACCGGACATTCGCCGACGCCCTGGCGCAGGCCCGTTCCGCGGTCTTTCTCGAGGAGTCTCTCGGCCGCGACGCCTCGGCCGCCAAGGCGGTGATCGCCAAGATCGAGCAGGCGCGCCAGGCCTTCACCGACAATCGGAGCGCCGCGCTGAGCGCCTCGCGGTTGCCGGAGGCGAAGTCCCGCAACAAAGAGATGCTGGCCATCGCCAAGAAGATCGTCGAGAATCCCAAGTATGAATTCGGCGAATACGGTCCGATCGTGCTGACCACAGGCGAGGTGGTGGAACGCGAACGCAAGGACAGTGAGATCGAGATCGACGACGCGGACATCACGCTTAGCGGTGAACTGAAGATGTCCGGGACCCAGACCACCTGGACGTATAAGTGGAAGGAATTCAAGTTTGCGGTACCGTTGAAAGAGGCCGGCACCGACGACTGGCACGTGTGGTGGATCACCGCGAAGAACTTCTCGTCGGGCGGTTCACGGACCCCGCTCAATACATGGGTGTCGGGCGAAGCCACCCAGGGGAATCGGATCCTACGCAAGAATTTCTAATCTCTGTGACCGAATAAACTTAAGTTCGCGGGGAACACTATGAAAGTCATTCTCAGAATCGTGTTGTATATCAGCCTTGCCTTCATCGGCGCGGCCGCGGGCGGTACCGTCGGCGGGACGTTCTTTGTGCCGCCCGGCTCGGGGCTGGCCGGCGGGGCGATCGTATTGACCTGGGTCCTGGCCGGCGCGCTGGTCATTCCGCTGACCGGATTGTATCTGTGCCGCCGCCTGGACGCGGGCGGCCTGCGGCGGGTCTGCCTGATCTGCGGCGGTATCGCCGTGGTGCTCGCCGGCTTGCTCACCTGGCGTGTCCGCCAGTTGAAAGATTCCCCTGATGCGCGGGAGCAGCCGCAGGCGAGGCGGGCTACTTCTCCCGTCCGGTAAGAGGCAGTTTGTCTTCCGGTTTCCGTGTCCTACTTTGCCCCCTTGTGTCCCATTGACGCTTTCCTTTCGCCTCTTATACTATTTGGCGTAAATCTGATTTAACGCCATATAAGAGCGAAAGGACATAACCATGAAAAAACTGATGCTGGCGCTGATCTTGGGCGGGCTCGTCCTCAGTGTCCCCCACCGGGCGGAGGCCGTGTTTATTGTCGATACCGGCACGCCTACCGGCGATACCCCGTGGTCGGCGTTCAATGCCTCCACCGTCACCGGGCATTTTCAATTTTTGGCCGGACAATTCACGACCACCAACGACTATGTGATCAACAGCCTTGAGGGGTACTTTGCCACGGCTACATTCATCGAGGCCGGACCGCTCGACGCGGTCCTGTATCTGGATAATGCGGGCAGCCTGGATATGGTCGGCGAACTCTTCCGGCAGACGTTTTCCATCCCGCAAACCACCGATCCGGACCAAGTGTGGACCGGGGTTTACGGCATTAATCACAATCTTCTGGCCGGCACCTACTGGCTCGCCTTTGAGGCCCAGGACGGCGCCTCCAGTACGACCATGCGCAACGGCGCCCCCAGTCCCCTGGATGCCTACGCGTTTTATGACGACACCGGCAGCGGCTACGCGAATTACCCGTTAGATATGGGTATCCGTATTGACGCATCCCGGACCCCGGGCAGTACCGCGGTCCCGGAGCCGATGACCATGCTGATGTTCGGAACCGGCCTGGCGGGCGCCGCGTGGCGACGCAAATATATCGGATAAGAACGGATAAGGGGATGATCCCCGAAAGGAGGGCGCTCAGTCATGAGCGCCCTTTTTTTGTGGAGGCCCTTGTGTGGACGGTCCGAAAATATCAATTTCCCGCGAGTGGGTGAAATGTTATCATAGGTCATAACCGACACTCAAATTGAGAAAGGACCTTGCCGAATGAAAAAAGCCGTTGTGTACGTTCTCTTTGCAACACTCCTGTTTCCGATCTCCGTCAGCACGGCCGCGGACGCACCCAACTTGTCGTCCTCATTGGCCAAGAATCTGTGGCGGCAGTGCCATATGTATTATGAAGACGGCATGGACGCCAAGGCCACGCGGGCCTGCGGCGAACTGCTCGCGTGGGCGGAGAAAAACAATGAGGCGGCGCTGGCCCAGGAAACCGCAGGGATGGTCAAGACGCTGAAGGAGCGGCAGCAGCCGGCCCCGGCCGCGCCGGCGCCAAAGGCCCCCAAGAAAAGCGAGCTGCAACCCGACCAGCCGCTGTGCGGCTACGCCGCGATTGAGGAGGTGCCCGATCACGTCCTGCTTAAGACCGTCACCAAACTTCCGCCCGAGTTTATTGCGTGCGACAGCGACGCGGATTGCGTGGCGGCCACGGGATACTGCGGAGCCAAGGTCGCGGTAAGCAAGATGGCACAGGCATGCTTTGAATCCCTGTCGACGGCGATGAATCAAAAGATAGGTTGTGGTGATTCCCTGGATGAAATGCTCCCCTTCCGGCCCGTGTGTCATGAAAAACGCTGTTTAGCTCAATTTTAAGTCAATAGGCCGCGCCCATCGCCCTGAACACTTCTACGGGAACCGGCAACCTGAAGGAATTTCATGAAAGAACTCTTAATATTACGACATGCTAAATCAAGCTGGGATAGCCAAGGTGAATGGGCGCAGCCCATTCATCGAACCGATTCCCCGAACGCTTCTACGGGGAACCGGCAATCTGAGGGAGTTTCATGAAAGAACTCTTAATATTACGACATGCTAAATCAAGTTGGGATAGCCCCACCCTTGACGATCACGATCGCCCCCTCAACAAACGCGGCCTGCGCGACGCGCCGCGCATGGGTGAGTTGATCAGAGAGAAGGGCTGTGTCCCCGATCATGTTATCTGTTCGACCGCCGAACGCACGCGGCAGACCGTTCACTATGTGTGCGAGGGCTGCAAGTTCGGCGGCGACGTCGAGTTTCTCGAGACCCTGTACGGGACGTCCACCGAGGCTTATATCCGGATCATCCGGGGCGTCCGGGACGACGTCGGCCGGCTCATGGTCGTCGGGCATAACCCGACGCTGGAGGACCTCGTCTCCGAACTGAGCGGGGAAGATCACCGTTTTCCCACCGCGGCCCTGGCCTACTTCCGGGTCTCCATCAAACACTGGAAGGACCTCTCGCGGGAGTCCGAGGCGGAACTGGTGGACCTGTGGCGGCCGAAGGATTTGTGGGGGAAGGACGAGTCGTGAAGTGCCGGGCGGTGTGTTGTATATTGATGTTCGGCCTGGCGGTGGTGATCGCCGCCGCCCGTCCCGCGCAGGCGGCTGAATCGAAGAATTACGTGTATAAGGATTTGGATGTCCGCACGGACCGCGTGGTGGAGACGGAGCTCAAGAGCATCACCGTGGAGGACGACGGCACCATCCGTGTCCATCACACGATTCAGGGTGACGAAGAAAATCAGGATGAGGTCTACACCCTCGACGGCGGTCTGGCCACTCAGTCGTGGTCGGTACGTGATACGGCCGAATCCCTCAACTACACCGGTATCCGCCGGGGTAACACCCTGTACCTGAAAGGCCGCCTGAAGAACGGGCCGGTGGAACGCGAACTTGCCGTGGACGCGGCGCCGGTCTGCAATCATCCCAAGGTCAACCTGAGCCGCTTCGCCTTGTCCGACCTTCAAAAAGGTGAGTGCTGGGGGATCCGCAAGTCCACCCTGGACGCTTACAAAATGACCTTCAAAAAACTCGGTGACGAGACCATCGATTTTCAGGGGCGACCGCTTGAGACCGTCAAGGTCCACTTTTCCCCCAAGAACATCGTCTTCGAGAAATTCTATCAGCAGACGTATTACTTCCGCAAATCCGACGGGCTGTTCATCAAAAGCGAGCCCTTCAACGGCCGGGCGATGGAACTGGTGACGGAGGAGGAGATGCGGACGGTCAAGTCGGCGGGTTCGGCCCTGATCCCACCGCAATAACCGGCGATTTTCATCATTCGGTCATTCACGTATTGGAGTTTGTCTCGAAGATTCGATATTCCAACTTGTCCCGGGATCAGTCTAGATTCCCGACCACCGGCGTTAAGCGTAGCGTCCCGCTGCGTGGCCCGAGCTCCAGGCCCACTGAAAGTTGTACCCTCCCAGATGGCCGGTCACATCGACCACTTCCCCGATAAAATACAGGCCTGGTACCTTGACCGTTTCCATGGTCTTCGACGACAGCTCGGCGGTGTCCACCCCGCCGACGGTGACCTCGGCCTTGGCATAGCCTTCGGTCCCGCGCGGCGTCAGCGTGAATCCGGCGAGCAGTTCCGCGGCCCGGCGCAGTTCTTTTTCCGTGCAGCGGTTCATCGGTTTGTCGGTCAGATAACGCTGAGCGAGGGTTTCGGCCAGCCGGGCCGGCAGGATTTCCGCCAGGGCGTTTTTCAGCAGCGTCTTTCTGGCCCCGTTGGCCGCCAGCCATGCCGGGAGGTCCTGTCCGGGGGCGAGATCGATCGTCAACGGCTGCCCCGGTTTCCAGTAGGATGAGATCTGCAGGACCGCCGGACCGCTCAATCCGCGGTGGGTAAAGAGGATGCTTTCCTCGAAGCGCGTGCCGTTGAACCGCACGGTCGTCGGCAGCGCGACGCCGCTCAGCGGTTTGAAGACGGACAGGTCGGCCGGTGCGAGCGTCAGCGGCACCAGTCCCGGACGACAGGCGGCGACCCGTATTCCGAACTGCCGCGCGATACGATAGCCCAGGTCGGTCGCACCCGCTGACGGCACCGACAATCCGCCGGTGGCCACGACCAGGCTTTGCGCTGTGAATGTGCCCTGCGAGGTGCGCAGCTTGAAACCACCGTTGTTGGTCAGTTCGCGCAGTTGACACCCGGTGATGATGCGCACCCCGGCGCGACCGCATTCGGTCCGCAGCAGGGTGATGATCTCCTGGGCGGTGCCGTCGCAGAACAACTGGCCGAGTTTCTTTTCGTGAAAGGCGATACCGTGCGACCGGACCATGCGGATAAAGTCCTCCGGCGTGTACCGGGCCAGCGCGGACCGGGCGAAGTGGGGGTTCTCGGAGAGGTACCGGTCGGCGGCCGTGTGGATGTTGGTGAAATTGCACCGTCCTCCGCCGGAAATCCGGACCTTGCGACAGATGCGGTCGGTGTGTTCCATGACAATCACCCGGCGTCCCCGCTGCCCGGCGGTGATCGCGCACATCAAACCGGCCGCCCCGCCGCCGATGATAATAACATCGCAGGAATCTGTGTCGGTCATAATGGCACAATATAGCATAGAAATATGCGGGCCAAAATCAATTTAGCAGGGGGATCCCGGGTCGGTCCGAACGCGATAATCCCGGCCGCGGACAAGGAAAGTGCCTGCCACTATTCGAAGGCCTGTCCCCCTGAAGGGGACTGTCCCCTTCTGTTCGTAGTCCGGCCGGAAGCGTCTCCACAAACGCCATAAATACCTGCTCCCCCGAATTTGCATTTCCCCATCCATGCGTTACACTTGTAGCGAATAACGGAAGGGGACAGTCCCCTTCCGGGGGACACCCCTCAATCCTGTCACCCGTCCGGCCGTTTCGCGGCCGGGGTCCCGATATCCGGATATCCCACCTGCCAAGGAGACGCGGATGAGCACCATTCTCATTGTGGACGACGACGAGGAAATCCTCGCGCTGGTCAAGAAACGGCTGGAAAACCACGGCTATCAGACGCTGACCGCCTGCGACGGCGAAGAGGCCCTGTACCAGATCGACCTGCAAAAACCCGACATCATCGTGCTGGACGTGTCCATGCCGGTCATCAACGGATTCGAGGTCTGCGCCCGGTTGAAGGGCGACGCGGCCACTCGCCACATTCCGGTCCTGATGCTCACCGGGCACATCCGCTACACCGATAAGAAGATCGCTGAGCACTGCGGCGCCGACGGTTACATCCCCAAGCCGTACAGCGCGCAACTACTCCTCGATGAAATCGCCCGGCATCTGTATCAATCCCCCGGTCTTCCCGCCAACGAATAGAGCCCGCTGCGGACCACCAAATATTGACGGACCCGCTATTTTCCCTCCGCAATTCTCCGTGGATATGGTACCATGATCAAAATACCGGAGCCTTGACTGCCGGTATCCGACATCCCTCACAGACGAAAGGTACCAACCGCTATGAGTAATAGGATTTTATTCTTGCTGTCCGCCTCGTTGTTGCTGTTTTCCCAGTCCGTATTCGCCAAAGATTCCCCCAAACTCTCATCGTCCCTGGCCCGAAACCTCTGGCGGCAGTGCCATGCCTATTCCGGAAAGGGGATGGACGCCAAGGTCAAGCGGGCCTGCAGTGATTTGGAGATCTGGGCGCGCAATAACAACGAGACCGCTGTCGCTCAGGCGGCGGCGGACAGGCTTGATTCCTTGGAGGCGGGGGAGCAACGGGCCGTGACGCCGCGGGGGCCCCGGGAGAAAAGGGAGGCGATGGTGCAAAATACCGACCCGCTGTGCGGCTTTGACTCCGAGGACCAGATCCCGCCCAATATCGTGGTCAAGATCGTCGGCGCCACCCCGGCCGAGTTTTTGTCCTGCCGGACGAACACGGACTGCGTGGCGGCCCAGAACTATTGCGGGACGGTCAAGTCGGTGAACAAAACGTCGCTCGCCTGTTATGAAACGGCGGCCCGGATCTTTGAACGCAGCTCCCGCTGCGCGCCTGTGCCGCCGCTGCAGGCGGCCGCCGTGTGCCGGAAACAGATCTGCACGCTGCAATTTTAAACACGGTTTTCGTCTTGCGGAAACCTTAACCGTTACAAGGAGAAATCACATGACACGCAGACACCTCGGCAGACTCCCCGTTATGCTCGTTGCCCTGACGGCCTTATGGATGTTGTCCGAAACCCGACCGGCAGCGGCCAAGACCGCTGATGTTGTCAAAAACAAAGGTCGCCAGAAAATCTTTATGCAATTCGGAGACGTTGAACCGTTTGAGGTCCTGTCCTTTGACACGGGGATTGAAAACTTTGTCGGCGGAGATGACGAAGTCCGCGGCGGGCTACGGTCCACCGGGGTAAGGTTGAGCAAAGGTCTTAACGAATATTCCGCCTTGTTCGCCCAATCCGCGGCGATCGTGAATACCAGCTTTCCGGAATTGACAATGTCTATTCGCAAGGACTCGGGCGTGGTCCCGTTGACTATTCATTTGTCGAATGTGGTGATCTCCAATTACTCCGTGGGCAGCGACAACGGCAGCGGCGAGCCGGTGGAGTCGATGGTGCTGAACTTCCGGGAAATGATCTTGAGTTATACCGGTCAGGCCCCGGACGGAGGGGATGTCGTCCTCAAAATCGTGTGCTCCGGACCGGACCGCTGCGTACTTGTGGAATAAGAATTTGCACCCAGTCACGGGGGCAGTCCGCGGGAAGGTTCCCCGGAGCTGTGCCTCTTCGAAGAATTACGATCCGGTTAACAAGGATTCCTCATGAAATTAATGTTCTTCGCCACGTCCCTGCCTTTTCTCGGTATGTACGCCTATGCAGCGTATCAGTCGCGGCGCTTTGCGGCGATCTCCAGGCAGCCGGCGGGACTGGCTTTTATTTTGTTTTGCGGGCTGATCGTGCGCTGGTTTGTCCTGGCGGTATTTATGTTCACCGCGCCGGGTAACATCATCGCGCAAAAAGTCCTCGCGGCCTCATACATTCCGTTTACGATCGGCCTGTTGATCTGCGTCTTCGGTTGGCGCCGGGGAGAGGAGGCCACTTATAAAGGTCCGGCGATATTCGCCGGGCTGGGAGTGGCGGTGCCGTTGATCGCCCCCGTGCTGATCGGTCTGGCGGTGTCATCTCTGCACGACGGCAGTGATCCCGAAAGCATGCTTCCGGTGATGATCGTGGTCGGGTGCCTGAATTCCGCGTTGAGTTTCGCGGGACTGGTCCTGCTGTACAAGGCGATCTTCGGCTGGCGGGGATATGATTTGCAGCATCTGCCCGGCGCTGTCCCGCTGCCGGCCGTTGCGGATACCGCGGCCGAGGGGGGTAACGAAGGCGCAACTGCCACGCCGGCACAGCCGGTTCCCGAACCGCCGGGCGTGTTTGAGGAACGGGACTTCATTCCTTATATCTGCGGCGTGATGCTGTTAGGGGGCTGTTTGATTGTGCCGGTGATCTGGGGGATGTTTCTCGATCTCAGTTATGAAAAGTCTCTGTTTCCTTCGATCCTGTCGTGCGGCGTATTCGCGTTGTCGCATACCAAGAAAGGGAATTTTTTGTTCGGCCGGTTTATCGTCTTGAATCTGTACGTGTTTTTTACCATCATGCGTACGGCCGCCAAGTACGGATCGGGCGGCGGCAAACCGATGTTTATGGCCGGCGGAGCGCTGGGTTTTATCGTTATGGCCGTATGCGGCTGGGCCGGCATCGGAGTGATGCGCTTGATCCGCAAGCTTGTTGCCGGATCGTAGCCGCCGCGCACCGACCATCAGAGTTACCACTCCGACATCACGTCTAATCAGTAGGAGACCTCTTTCAGGGGAAAGGATTAGTTTATGCCAAAAGTCACTGCCGGAATCATTGTTGCTGTTTTGATGTTCATCACTGCCACAGTGCACGCTGCTTCAGGAAAATTCGTGGATTACGAAGTCGACGGTCTGCCGTATGAAGGCTATTACGTCGATCCCGGAGAGGGAGCGCCGTTCGTGTTGTTGATCCACGACTGGGACGGGTTGACGGATTATGAGGTAAAACGTGCCGAGATGCTCGGCGAACTCGGTTACCGCGTCTTTGCCGCGGATTTATTCGGTAAAGGAGTGCGGCCCGAGGCGGAGGAGGACCGGCGCAAACTCACGCGGGATTTGTACGCCGACCGTAAAAAGATGCGCGCGCTGATGTTCGGGGCGCTGACGACCGTCGAGAATATGGATGTGGATGTGGAGAATGCGGTGGCCACCGGCTATTGTTTCGGCGGGGCCGCGGTGCTGGAACTGGCGCGTTCCGGCGCCGACATGCGGGGCTTCGTTCCGTTTCACGGTGGTTTGAAGACGCCCGACGGGCAGGACTATTCGCGCGTGCAGGGTAAGGTGCTGGTCTTTCATGGCACCGCGGACGCTTCGGTATCGATGGAGGAGTTTTCCAAGCTCGCCCGAGACCTTGAGGCCGCCGGGGTGGAGCATGAGATGATCACCTACGGCGGCGCCGTGCACGCCTTCACCGTCTTCGACCGGCCGGAGCGTTATAACGAAGTTGCCGACAAACAATCCTGGAAGCGGTTTGTGGCGTTTTTGGAGGAGGAGTTGAAGTAAGTGATGAGTGATGGGTGGTGAGTGATGATACATACAGGTTCTCTCATGGATCGTATTGTTAGAGAATGGATGATTCCTGTTTCGACGGCCTGCGGCCGGTTGTTCTGAGTCATAGGATTGTTGAGTGAGAATATTATTATTCCTTCTATGTAGCGGATTGATGACGGCGGCCGGTGCTGCTGCGGCCGACGGCGGGGTGCGGCCGGATTGTCGCTTCGCGGGCGCGATGTGCGGGCTGGTGGACGCGCGCGGCGAGGTGGTGATGGAGCCGAAGTATGATTTCATCGGGGAATTCTCCGACGGTTACGCTGTTTTCGGACAGGGCGGGACCTACGGGATTCTCAGTACATCGGGACGGGAGGTGACCCCGGCCGTCTACGAGCAGGTCGAACAATTGAGCAGCGGTTATGCCGTGATCATCAAAGATCGTCAGCGCGCGGCAGTCGATATGCGCGGCGGCATCCTGGTCCCGCCTGAGTATCATGTCATGCACATCCTCGGCGCGGGCAGTTTTCTCGCCGGCAAATACCGCAAGCTGTCGCCCGACGGCTCGCGTGCGGAATGGACCGTCATCAATACCGCCGACGGGACCGCCGTGAAGGTTGACAAGGAACACCTCTTCGCCATCACCCGCCACGCGCCGCCGCAGCGGTTTGTGACCGGCGACCGGTTGGTGGGTTTCGATCTGCTCGATCATACCGGTAAAGTCTTGCTGGCGGGTCTGGACCGTGTGTACGAACTCGGCCCGTCCGGTCCCGGGGCATCGGAGGTCATCGATCCGCTGTATGTTTTCGGTAAAGCCGGTAAGGCTGGTGCCGTCGACCGCAACGGCAATGTGGTAGTCCCGTTTGAATATGACCGGCTGCATGTTTCACCGGTCGGCCCGCAGATCGTCTTTCGCCGGATCGGGGAGGACCGGTTCGGCTACATGTCCCGCGACGGGGCCGTCCTGATGACGCCGCGTTTTGACGAGGCCGCAGCCTTTGACGCGGACGGCCGCGCGCCGGTGGTTTTCGGCGGGATTAAGGGGTGGATTGATACGTCCGGCAAGTTTCACCGTGACAACGCCTGTGACGACGGCCGGCGTCTGGTCCAAAGCGGTGGTGCCTATCTGGTGGTCGGTCGGGACAATCAACCGCTGCACCGGGAACGTTGGAATGATATCGAGTTCTTCTGCGACCGGCCGAGCCGCGTTACATTGGGCCGGCGGTCCGGATATCTCAATGCCGACGGGAGTTTGGTCGGCGGTCATTTATTTTACCGCGCCGGCCGGGCCGGTTTTCGGGAGGGCATTGCCGAGGTGTGGCTCGAACGCGACCGGATGCTGGTCCTGGGACCCGACGGCCGCCGGGTGCTCGGTCCGCTCGAGGTTCCTCAGCGGAATTTCTACGCGCGCTATCCTGAAGGGATAACGCGCGAACTGCTTGAGCGGGCCACGCGCGATCCGCGGGCGTTGGATTTCGGCGCGTCCCGGTACTGCCCCGACGACGGGGTGTCCATCTACCGCGCCAGCCGCAACCGCACGACGTATACCGACGCGCTGGGAAATGTCATGATCCAGGGGCGGTATGTCAACGCGTATTGTTTCGAGGAAGGTTTGGCTTGGGTCGTCCCCGAGATCTCGGAACGCTGGTGCCGGATGAACAAACGCGGGGAAGTCCTCTCCGATACCTGTACGCTCAACGATCCGTATCCCACCGTACAAAAGCAGGAACAGCGCGAACGGGAAAATACCCGGGAAATCTATTTCACCCCCAAAGTCCGCAATTGGTCGCAGGGCTGGCGCGGGCTTTAGCGCAAGGGATGTAAATGAAGGGGACAGTTCCCAAATGGGGACGTCTTCTTTTTTATGGTATGGAAGATGGTTATGCCGGCATGGCGGCTTTGATGCGTTGGGGGGTCATAGGCAGCTGGGTGACGCGCGCGCCGCAGGCGTCGTAGATGGCATTGGCCACGGCGCCGCCGACGGCAATGACGGCCGGTTCGCCGCCACCGAGCGGGCGGTCGAATTTGTCGCCGACCAACAGCGTCTCGATTTTGGGTACGGAGGAAAAACGGGGGAGTTCGTAAGTGCCGAAATTGGTGTCATGCATCCGGCCGTTGGCGAAATGCACGTCTTCGGTCAGGGTATACCCAAGTCCCATCGTGATCCCGCCTTCCATTTGAATTTCCAAACCTTCCGGATTGATGGTCAGGCCGTTGTCTTGGGCGCAAACGATGCGTTTGACTTGGGTGTATCCGGTGACCTTGTCTACCTCCACCTCGGCGATCATGGCGACGTACGCACCCACGTCGGTGCCGATGGCGATCCCGCGTCCGCGTCCGGCGGGAGATTCGCCCGGGACCCAGCCGTAATGTTTCGCCGCCGCTTCCAGAGTCTTTTTCATGCGCTTATCGGTAAGATGCATCATCCGGAATTCGAGCGGATCGATCCCGGCTGTGGCCGCCATGATGTCGATTTGGGACTCGCGGGCAAAGGTGTTGGTGTTATTGCCGGGGGCGCGCCACGCGCCGGTCAGCACCGGATGCGCGTCGGGGTAGCTGTAACCCTTGGCCCCGTAAACGCTCGTGCGCAGATGCGGCACCTTGTATTGATGCTTGCTGCCCCGGCCGCCGGCGTAATAGGTGTGAAAGTCCCAGAAGCTCATTTTGCCGTTGTCCGCGATACCGGAGTTGATCTTGACGATCGCCGCCGGGCGGTAATGGTCGTAAAAGAATTCTTCCTCGCGGCTCCAGGCGACCTGGACCGGCCGGCCGGTGGCCATCGCCAGGACCGCCGCTTCGACCACCTGCAGGTTCCGGCTCTTCCCGCCGAATCCGCCGCCGACAAAGGGGGTGAGGACGCGGATCTTATCGACGGGCAGGCCGAGTTCCGAGGCGACCTTCTCCCGGGCCCCGAACGGATTTTGAGTGGAGGCCCAGATCGTCATCTCGCCGTCTTTGAAATGCGCCACCGCCGCGTGTGGTTCCATGGGCGCGTGCGCCACGTAGCCGTCGAGGTACGTGTGCTCGAAGACCTTGACCGAATCCTTGCGGCCTGTGTCCAGAGTCCCGGCGACGTCGGGGACCTGCGGCGCGCCTGCTTCCTCTAAAAGATGATCGAAGATCGTTTTCTCATTTACCTGAATAGAACTGGGGGTAAACTCGGCCTGGATCTTGGCGACCGCCTGTTCGGCGACGTCGGGGTATTTGTGCAGGGCCGCGAGCACGCCGCGTTCGTGGACGAGCTGTACACCGTCGACCGTTTTGGCCGCGCTCACGTCCGCTTTGATCAGTTTGACGCCGTGGGCCGGCGGTCGGAAGATCTTGGCGTAGAGCATACCGGGCAGGGTGATATCCGCGGCATACTTCGCCCGTCCGGTCACCTTGTCATAACCGTCCAGGCGGGTCACCGCGGTGCCGATGGTCTTGAAATCCCCCGGGTTCTTCAAATAGACCGTAGACTGGGCGCGCTTGCGCAGCAGTTTTCCCTTGGTCAGCGCGCCATAGGCGATGCGCTTCTTGGCGTCACCGGTGACAAAGACGACGCCGTCTTCGACGCTCAATTCTTCGACGGGAACTTCGAGATGCTGACTGGCCAGCTGCAGGAGGATGGCGCGGGCCTCGGCCCCTGCCGCGCGTAATTGCGGACCGAACTGCGGCGTGCTCAACGAACCCCACGTGCCGCGGTCATACGGACACAGGCGCGTGTCGCCCATGACCATGGTGACTTGGTCAAGCGGGACGTCCAGCTCTTCGGCCAGCATTTGCGCCAAGGAGGTCACAATGCCCTGGCCCATTTCGATCTTGCCTGTGAGGCAGGTGACGCGGCCGTCTTCGCCGATACGGACCATCGTGTTGACGTCCAGTGACAACAGCTCTTTCGTCGGCGGTCCGGTGACCTGGGAGAGGGCCGGACGCAAGTCGCTGAGGGCCCACATGACAAACAGGCCGCCGCCGAAAATTTTGAGGAATGTCCGCCGGGTCATCGCGAAGGGCGAGGTGTACTCCCCGAAGTCGCATTGTTCGATTTCGTCAGGCAACGGGGATCTCCTTTCGCATTTCCTTTGCCGCGGCCTTGATGGCCCGGATGATGCGTTGATGGGCGCCGCAGCGGCATAAATTTTGGTCCATGGCGTTGATAATGTCTTGATCGCTGGGATCGGATTTGCGCTGGAGCAATCCGTAGGCGGAGAGGATCATACCCGGCGTGCAATAACCGCACTGCATGCCGTCGTGTTCCATGAATGCTTTTTGCAGGGGGTGAGGGGAGCCGTCGCGTTCCAGGCCCTCGATGGTGGTGACATCGGCGCCCTGGACGTTATTGATATCGATCCGGCAGGCGCGCCGGGATTTGCCGTTGATGAGGACGACGCAGGATCCGCAAAAAGCCTTGCCGCAGCCGTACTTGGTGCCGGTCAAGGCCAAATCGGTGCGCAATACCCATAACAGCTTGCGGTCGCCGTCGGTGTCGACGGTAACCGGTTTGCCGTTCAGGGTAAAGCTGATGGAGGTCTGCATCAAAAATGTCCCGAAGGATTAAAGATTGACGCGGCTGGGGCGAAGCAGGCGGATGTTGGTCTGGGCAACCGGGCAGAGGTAAGGCAACTGTTCCTATTGTAGCGGGGATGGAGATTGTTGACAACAGATTTAACGCCAGTCGGTGGTTATTAAACTCGAATATCGAATCCTTGAAATCCGAAGGAATATCGAATCCTCAAATGTCCGAATGTTCGAAACGGTGGAATGAGGAGTGTCCCAGATGTCCAGTGTTTCGGATATTCGAAGATTTGGTGATTCGGATTTCCTTCGAACATTCGAAGATTCGATATTCATAACCAATCTGTTACTCTTGCACGTCCCCCACCAGGTCCTCCGCGTTCAAGTACTTGTCCTTTTTGATTTCCTTCATCCACATATCGAGTATCTCCGGAAACTTCTGCACCCGCGCGTCGCCGTAGCGGGAGTTCTTGTAAGTACGCATGGCGTCCCAGTGGGAGTTGATGTAGCTGACCGCCTGCGGTTTGGTCTCCTCAATAAACTGAAAGAATTTGTTGTACCAGTCCTGCTTGGCGCGCAGTGTGTACATCCCGAACGGGGAGGCCTCGGCGATCATGAAGTTCTTTCCCTTTAAGTACGCCTGCCAGTAGAAGCTCATGGCGGTTTCGTATTGGGAGGGAGAAAAGTAGGAGATGCCGAACCAGTCGACATATTCGTCGCCCGGGTACCACATCATCGGGTCCTTGTCGGTCATCTTGGCTGCGGAGTGCCAGACAAACGCGACATTCGTCACCCCCTTGGCGCGGAAGCGCTTGACGATGCGCTGGAAGGCGAATTTGTACTGAGTGGTGTCGTAATTATTGGTGGGTTCATCGAACTCATACCCGATGCGCAGAAACACCGGCCGGTCGAGCGCGGCCAGCCAGTCCGCGAGCTTATCGATGTTTTCGTCGTAGGTCCCGTCGTTGACCTGCAGCAGCGCGTCGACCATGTACAGCCCCAGTTGCAGGATGCTGTTCGGATACTTTTGCATGAGATAACCGGCATGATGCAGGCCGGCCCCGTTGCTGAACGGCAGCGACAGTCCGGAAAGCGTCTGGATCGAGGTGTACTCCATCATCCCGCCGGGGACGATCTTGGTGGCTTTGACGTAAGCTTCGATGGTGGGTTTGTCCTGGCCGACGATGAGCAGCGTCTTCTGCCACGGCGGCGCGAACCCGTTGTCCGGATCGAGCACCGGCTGGGCAGCCGCGGAGGTGGTCTGCAGGCTAAATAGGACCAAGAGCAGCGCTACCGGACCGGATTTGAACAAGGGCAATGGCATGGAATATATCATAGCGTAAATCAGGTCAAAATTCATCATGGACGATTACTTCAGGAACCTTTAAGATAGTCTCCGGTCACCTGGTGCAATACACATCGGTTTCCACGAAGCCCTGCCGTTGGTCACGGTGTAACGATATCTGAGAGAATATCCGATGAGAAATAGACTGTTTTCATTATTCGCGGGAGCCGTGGCAGCCTTGCTGGTTGTGTCGGCATGGAGTTCGCCTGGCGCGTCCGCGGATGAATCGATGCGCGAGCGGTTGCGTCGTGCCCGTCAGGCCGACCGCGGTCCGTATGTTGCGACGCCGGAGACCGGGAAGACCCAGGAGACGGCTCCCCCTCCGGTGGATACCGGATCGGGCGGGGAGGACCCCCGTGAGGATCTCTTCCGTTTTCTCATCCGTTATGAATGGTGCGGAAGCGATGTCCGCTACGTGTTCCAACCCGACGGGAAGGCGTTGCTGGTTTACGATACTCCGGAAGGCTCATACGGAAATCGGGACGCGCTGGACAAAAGGTGGAACATCCCGGAAAGCGCCGACGCCGTGGTGTTTGATGACGGCAGCCGCATTGATATCGCCAGGCGCGAACGGCGGAGCTTTTGGGTGCATGTGTCATTTGATCTGGGGATCGCCCAATACATCGACTGCGGTCCCGGGGTCTGGCCGCACCGTTACTCCGTGAAGGACCTGCCGCCGCTGCCCCGGCGTAAGATGAAAAAGTAATTGAGGACGGTCTCTTCCAGAGGACACGCGCATGCAAACCCATGTCGAATTCCGATCCGAAAAGTTTCCCCCTTACGAAGGCGAGGAAGAGCAGATCAATCCGGGGCTGTGGGGTAAACGTCTGGCTGAATACCTTTGCGAAAATTTAAGCAACAAAGGTGTGTCGGTCGGGAGCATTTTTGCCGAGGATTGGGGCTGGATCGTGCCGATTACCGGAAAACCGTTTAACATGTGGGTCGGCTGCGGTAACTATCAGGAATATCCGGATGACGGGTTCCTGGTCTTTATCGAGCCGAGCCGTCCCGTTATTAAGAAATGGTTCAAGAAGATCGATGTTTCGGCTGACATCACCGAACTGGCCGACCGGTTGGATGCCATCCTGCGGGATGATCCCGCCATCCGCGACATACGCTGGTGGACGGACGACGAGGTATCCGGGAAGAGGTAGCTTTATGGAGGAAGACATCCGCACAATACTGAGCACGGCCCGGATCGTGGCCGTGGTCGGTCTCTCCGACAAACCGGACCGGCCCAGTCATCGCGTGGCTGCGTACCTGCAGCAACACGGATACAAAATTATCCCGGTCAATCCCAACGTGACGGAAGTCCTTGGGGAAAAGGCCTACGCCACGTTGCGGGAAATTCCGGCGGCCGTGGATGTGGTCGACATCTTCCGCAAATCCGCGGACGTCCCGCCGATTGTGGACGAGGCGATCCGCATTGGCGCCAAGGCGGTGTGGATGCAGGAGGGAGTGGTCAACGCCGAAGCCGCCCGAAAGGCGCGCGCCGCCGGTTTGGCCGTGGTCATGGACCGGTGCATCTTAAAGGAACATCAAAAACATGGTGACGGACACCGGTAAAAAAGGAGAGATTCATGTCCCCATTGAACGATATCATTGAATGGACGGAGTTCGGGACCGAACACCGGATCTACGTCAAACACTACGGCGACGAAAACGGCAAGGTATGCATCCGCATCGTCTATGAGGACGCCACGCACGATAAAGTCACCGAGATCAACATCCCCAACAAAAAACTCAAACCCTTTCTCGACGCGATCAACGGCAATCTGTTGACCAAGAAGTACGAGATCCGGGTGTAAGGGGGGCGCGCACCGTTATGACCGTGGCCCACGTCTGCATCGTCGTCAGCCTGTTTATTCCCTTGGCCTGCTCGTGGTATGCCAAGTGGTCGGTCAAGGGTTATGACGGACATTCCCCGCGGCTGTTTCTGGCCACGCTCACCGGCCGGCAGCAGCGCGCCAATTTCGCCCAGCAGAATTTTTACGAGACCTTTCCCGCCTTTGCCGTGGGTGTGCTCGTCGCTCACTCCCTTCACGCGACCCAGGGGCTGATCGACGGCCTTGCCGTGTTTTGGGTGGCCGTCCGGATCGCCTATGCCTTGGTCTACATCGCCGACAATCATCCGCTGCGTTCGACGACATGGACGTTGTCCTTCCTGACGATCATCGCGCTGTATATGATCGGCGCGTTCTGAATGTGCCGTGCAGGGCGTAGATCCGTTTCATCGGGGGGGTATTATTTTTGCTTCTGTCGGGATCCTTTACGCGGTTCGTAAGGCATGCGGTATTTCTGGTAGATGGCCATGCGCGCGGCCTCGGATTCCTTTTCGATCTCCTCGGCCCGTTGCTCGATTTGCTGCTGCATTTCCTCTTTGTTCTGCGTCTTGAGTTTTTTAAAGTCCTCGCGAATCTGTTGCTTTTCCTCGCGCGTCCCGGCCTTGAGTTCGCGGTTGTGATACTCGGTGAATGTGTGGGTGTCCGTATCGATCCTTTGCCGGTTGAGCTTGGAGCGCATCTGCTGAATGTCTTTTTGCCGCTGGAGATCCACGGCGTGCAACTCCTTTTTCATCTCCCGCGGTTTGCGCGGTTTTTGTTCGGCGCCGGCCGGGGCGGCGAGCAGAGTTATGGCGAAGACGGATAGGATGAGCGCGGTGTACGTTCGATTTTTTCGCATAAACGACCTCCTTCGGGATACCATTGTAGGTCATGGCCGCCTCCGGTTCAAGAAGCGGCAACGCCCGCCCAAAGGTCAGGGACAGACTTCATTTATCCAGCGGGAATTGCCGGGAAATCGGTAAAATGGGGGCTGTCCCTAATTTATTGACAACGGCCCGATTGCCGATTACATTAATATTATACTTATGTAACCTACCATAAGGCGTGCACGCGATTCCCCGCCGCGGATTTCCCGCGTAATCTATCGTAACTTTATTGATTGCAGATGCTTGCGTTTAGATTATGAGGGGAAAACCACTCTATACTATCCTGATTCTGACCATGATTTTTGCCGGCATGCCGGTGCCCGGGCCGGTCTGCGCCCAGCAGCGGCCGCCTTTACCGGCGGCGGGCAGCCGCATCGGAATCAGTCCCGTCTATACACCCGCGACCTTGGCCGGGGTCAATATCGATCCGCGCCGGCCGTTTGATTTCGATTTCATTATCCATCCCGGCGACAGCGGTTTGAGCGGCGAGGAGCTGCGCGGAGAGTCTTTGAAACTGATCAAGTATTTCATGGCGGCGCTGACCCTGGACGAAGAACAGCTGTGGGTCAATCTTTCGCCGTACGAAGCCGAGCGCGTCATCCCTGAGCGTTTCGGTCATACCGAGATGGGCCGCGACCTGCTCGCCCAGGATTACCTGCTGAAACAACTGACCGCGTCGTTGATGTACCCGGAAGATGAGTTGGGCGACCGCTTTTGGCAGCGTGTGAACCGTCTGGCCTATGAAAAGTTCGGCACGGCTGAAATCCCTTTAAACACCTTCAATAAAATCTGGATCGTTCCCGACCGGGCGCGGGTCTACGAGCACGCCTCGGGCGCGGTGGTCATCGACAGCCATCTGAAGGTAATGCTTGAGGAGGATTACCTGGCCCTGGAACGGCATGCGGCGATTGCCGACACCGGGGAACGGCCGCCGGTCGAGACGAATGTGTCGCTTGAGGTGGTGCGCGAGGTGCTCATCCCCGAAATCGAACGTGAGGTGAACCAGGGCCGCACTTTTGCCAACCTGCGGCAGATTTATCACGCCGTGATTTTGGCCGACTGGTACAAGGCCGCTCTGAAAAACAGCCTGCTGGCGCAGGTCTATGCCGAACGCAACAAAATCACGGGCATCGCCCTCGAAGACGACGCGGAGAATCAGCGTATTTACGAGCAGTACGTGCACGCCTTCAAGAAAGGCGTATTTGATTACATCCGCGAGGATTATGACCGGCTCACCCAAACCACGATCCCGCGCCGGTATTTTTCCGGCGGCGTGGTGCTGCGCGCCGACATCGACGCCCAAAAGGCGGTAACGGCGGACGTACGCGACTTTGTCGGACAGCTCATGGACCAGGCCGTGGTGGTGGAAACCAAGATCGATATGGTGGGAACGGCACCGCACGCGCTCAAGGACTTTAAGAAAAGCGAATTCAAAAATAATATCTACGCCAAACTGGTGGTGCTGGAGGGGCGGATCAACGACGAGGAAGCTGAGGTGCAGACACGGACGGCCCGGGCCCTGGGCGCCGTTTACCGCGAACTGCATACCGCCGGGCTGCTCAGCACCGAAGAATTGGAAGGTAAGCTTTCACATCCGAGCGAACGTCTGCAGGGTGAGGTCGTCAAGCTGCTCGGTGATATTTATCTCGAACGGATCACGGCCGGTGAGCCGGTCGACCTGACCGCGCTGCGGGCCGCGCGAGCCCGTAAGGATGTTGCCGATGCGCTGGGCCGGATTTATGTCGAGTTCCTCAAACGCGGGCAGACCGTCGACCCCGAAGATATCCGCCGTCTGCATCAATCCTACGATAACTCATCGATTACCGGGGCGATTGAGAACGCTCTGGGCGCGGTCTACTGGCAGCTTTATCTGCAGCGCGCCCTTTCGCTCGGCGAGCTGAAGGGGTTGATCGACGACCGCCATAGCTCATTGTCGCGCTTTATCATGGACCGCTTGAAAGAACATCACCTCGCGGAAATCCGGTTGGGTACGGTGCCGGATGTCCAATACCTGAAAGATATCGTCGATGCGCCGCGTTCGTTTTTGCGTTTGAACGCGGCTGAAATCCTCAGTGAAGTCTATGTGGAGGAGGTGAACAACGGTCTGATAACTTTGGAACAGATGCAGGAAGTCTTTCAATCCGCGAACCCGGAGCTGGGCAAGAAACTGCCGGCGGCCCTCGGCGCGGTGTACGCGGCTCGTATCAATGCCGGGCCGGCGGTCAACATCAGTCCGTTGGTCAACCGGTTGCGCAGCTCCGACGGAGAGGTCCGCCGGGCGACGGCGGGCGCGCTGATGAAGGTTTACGCGGCCCGCGCGGCGGCCGGGCTACCCTACAATCTGGAACCGGTCGAGCGGCTGCTGGAGGGGGAATCCCAATACTTTGCCCGTACGATCGCGACGGCCTTGGTGGAACTGTACACACTTCAGTACCGGGCGGGCACGCTACCGTTGACATCGATCGAGGAGCTGGTGGGCCATCCCAATCCGGCCGTGCGCGCCGGCGCGTTCGATATTTTGATCCCGGTCTACGGCAGCCGTATCGAGGCCGGTGAGGACGTCGACCTGAGCGGCATAGAGCAAGCGATGTCCGAAACGGCCAGTTTTGCCTTGTACGAAAGTGTCGATGACGTGGCGTATCTCTACGCGCTGAAGGTGGAACACGGACTAATGGGTGTTACCGATCTTGAACAGAAATTGACGGCACCCGACGAGCATATCCGCCATATAGCCGTACGAGCGCTGGGCCGTGTGTACATCCAACAACTGGCGACCAACGAAGATGTTCCCATCAGCCGCCTGGAAGAGTTGATGACGGAAGCGGACGACGCCAATCAGCGCTATCTTGTCGACGTCCTCGTTGAGGTCTACCGCAACAAGATCCGTCGCGGCCAGGCCGTTAATCTTGCGTATTTCGAGCAACGGCTGGCGGCATCCAACAACTTCGTGCGCCGCGAGGCCGTTGACGCGCTGGGTGCTTTGTATGCCGAAATGGTGCGTTTCGGACGCAACCTGCGCGGCAGCAAGAACGCCTACCGTTTTTGGTTCGATAACCGGTTGTTCGTCAACAGCGCCATGGTCAATCCGCGCGTTTTGAACCATCTGTTTCAACTCGATGACGCCGAGCTTGAGGATACTCAACAGTGGCTGGACCGGATTCGCGCTAATGTTTCGGCCCGCTACCGCGACGCGGGGATCACGCCCGCGCAAATGGAAGCCACGGTCGTGCCGACGCTGTTCTTCTTTGAATTGCTGGTCCCGCGCAGTTCGGTTTATCTCCTCGGTCTGCTCGAACGGGACGGCGTCGAGGCCATGGCCAAATATCAGACGATGCTGGTCCATCACCGTGCGATCGACCTGCTCCTGCAGTTCCGTGACGAGTTCCCCGACGCGCACATCGCGGATGTTTTTCGTTTCATCGATCTATTGGCGGCCTTCTCGTACTTCAATCAGTTCGAACGCGTGGAGCGTCTGATGAGCACCACCTTCAGCTGGCCGGACCACCTCTTCCGCATGCTCGGCGCGGAGCTGACGCAGCTTTATCAGTCGGAACATGCCGTTTATCCCGACGACCTGAAGATGAAGACCATGAACGAGGTCTTTGACGCGATGCCGGAAAGCGCCAAGCCTTATATTCTGCTGGGCGGGCTGCGCTCCGCCGACCGCTTCAGCCGGCGTGAGGCCGCGCGCAAGGCGGGCAAACTGCGTACCTCACGCGATGAACTAAAACGCGCCCTGTTCGAGGCGGTCGAGGATGTCGACGGTGAAGTGTCGCGCAATGCCCTGGAAGGCCTGTCGCGCATCGGCGGTCATCGCACCATCATCCGCCTGCACAGCATCCTCGACAAGATCAAGAAGGAATACGTGATCCGGTATATTTACGATGACCACGGCAGCATGGTGGCCTATCGCGACAAGGTCCAAATCGAAGGGGCCACCGCCGACGGCTTCAAATTCCGGGAGACGGTGGTCGAGCAAGATCCCAAGGTCGCGCAGATCGAGGCCACCATCCGTGCTATCGAGGAACGCAAGTCACTGCAGCGCGAGAGTGTCAGCATCAATCTCGACGAGGTGGCCGATCAGCGGCTCAAGCAGTTCTTTGATTTTCTCGAGGAACACGGGCTGGCCGACTTTGTGGTTGTGGTCGGCGGCGGGGTGCGCGACGCGTATACCGGAAAGATGATCAACGACTTGGATATCAACATCATCGTACCGATGTCCGACGAGGACCACCGCAATATCTTGCCGACCACCGCGCAGGCCAGCGCCGAGATGTACGCCTACATCCAGGAAAAACTGGCGCTGCTGGCCGAGGCCCTGGGGGTGGCCGTCGACGACTTCCTGCCGCCGATGGAACCCAACGCGGTGATGTGGAACGGACTGGAGGTGCAGTACACTGGCCCGATCGTGCTGCGCAACCGCTCGGGACGGGAAGACGAGCCGCGGCGGGTGTATCTGAAGCGCAGCATCGTCGGCGACAACGGCTGGTTATATTCCTCCAATACCGGCGCGGCCCTGCTGCAGATGGCCGTGGATTCCAGCGGACGGCTCTACGGGCACGTGGAGGCGCTGGAAGACTTCGACCGCGGACTGGTGCGTCTGACCGGCGGCCGCGACAATCTCAAAATCGGCGATGTGCTGCGTATGCTGCGTCTTAAACACGAGTATGATCTCATTATCTCTGAATATGATTATCAGATCGTCCGCGCCACCATCGATTCCTACATCAGCGGAGACCTTCCGCTGCCGGAAACCATTATGCGCAACGTAGTCCTGCGGCAGCTGGTCAAGATCGAAGAGACCGCGCTGGACCATGAGCTGGCCATGCGTGAACTCGATCAGCTCGGGTTGCTGCGGTTGCTCAAAGATAAATTGGGTATCGATTACGCTCAGCTGGGTGAGACCAAAGGGGGGATCGACCTTAATCCGCGGCAGATCGACTGGGCTGTTGATAAAGAAGACGGGATTGGGCTCGTCCCGGTCGCCGTGGTGCCGGGTCAGGTCCGCGAATACCGGTCCGCCATCGGATTTATCCCGCGTATCATCCGCATCATCCCCGCAGCGGCGAATTAGCCGCGCCTGTCCCCCGGAAGGGGACTGTCCCTTTTTTACGGCTGTACGTCTTCAGGTTTCGGGGGAATCATCTGCGTCTGGTCGTACGCCAGCAGGACTTTCATGACGTCTTCTTTACGCGCGGCTTCTTTCAGCTGTTGCATCGCGCCGGGCATATGCAGGAGTTTGGCTATCTTGGCCATCAGCCGGATATGAACGTATTCACTCGGCGCGCACGGCAGGAAAAAAAGGCCGACCTTCTGGCCGTCCGGGGCGTCGAAGTCGACCCGGCCCGGCGAGCGGGCGATGATAATATGCGCCTCCTGAAAAAGCGACTGGTGCGGGGTGCGCGGATGAGGCACGGCGACTCCCTGGCCGAGGCCGGTGCTGAGCATATTCTCACGCTCTTCCAGCGCCACAAAAAGGCTTTCATAAGAAGGCGTAATCCAGGCGGAATGGGCGATCTTGGCCAGCTGTGACAGGACCTGCTTTTTGTTCCGCGCCGTTATGTTCGTATCGATGAGGCGGTGGTCCACCAGCCGTGACAGGGGCAGCGGCCGGTTCTTGGTCTTGATGACGATGTCCAGGTCCTCATCCGACGAATCCATCAGCTGCTTTTGCAGGTACTGGTCGATACTGGTCAGGTGAAAGCGCCACTGATTGCCCATCTTGACGCCCGGCAGTTCGCCGTACTGGGCCAGCTTCAGGACCGTTTTTTCATTGAGTTTAATATATTCGGCCACTTCCTTGGTGGTCAGTACTTTGTCTTCCGGCATGATGCCCTCCTTAAAGTAACTTAATGTATCCAGAACGAACTTAGATTAACATAATTGGATTAAATTATACTCCGCAACGGGGTGTCTGGCAAGCGCGGGGTGTTTTTTTAGTAGCTAAGAGTAGGTAGTATGAAGTAAGAAGTAGGAAGTGATGGATCCATTGGCTGATACGCCTGAAGCGCCCAACGGTCAAAAAGTTCTTACTTCTTACTTCATACTTATTACCCACGCAGGAATCTCTAATAAGTCATTGCCATGAATAAGCTTGCGTATCAATAAAAAGCCCACTTTTATACCCTCACAGAGTTGACAAGACCGTATCCATCGGGCATGCTTTTAGAGAACGATAGGAACAACTGGAACAAGTGGTACGATCTTTAGCAATATGCAGGTCAGCAAAGCGGGGCAGGTCAAGGTCGATTGTTTTGGAGGACGGTCGGCCGGCAAGTGACCGGGGAGACCCCAGTTCGACGGATCGGATAGGTCGCAGCACCAAGAGATGCAGGTCAGCAAAGCGGGGCAGGTCAAGGTCGATTGTTTTGGAGGACGGTCGGCCGGTAGGTGACCGGGGAGACCCCAGCTCGTCTGGAACGGATAGGTCAGATGTCCAAAGAGAAGCAGGTCAGCAAAACGGGGGCGGGTCCGGGTCGGCTGTTGGAGGACGGCCGGCCGTTAACGACCGGGGAGATCGCAGCTTACTGCCAGGTAACGCTGCGGGCCGTTTTGAAATGGGTGTCCAGCGGCAAGCTCAAGGCTTACCGCACGCCCGGAAGACATTGCCGGGTCCGGCAGGCAGATTTCGTAGACTTCTTAAGACGCTACAACATGCCGGTCCCGGCCGATCTTTCATCCGTATCCCAACCACCCAAGCGCGTGCTCATCGTCGATGACGACCAAACCATGACGCGCACTCTTCAACACATGCTCAATACCGCCGGCGGTTATCTGGTGGACGTCGCTTATGACGGCTTCAGCGCGGGCTTCAAGTTCGCGGTCGACCGGCCCGATCTCTTGACGCTCGATCTGCGTATGCCGGTCATGGACGGGATCAAGGTCTTGTCGATGCTGCGCGCCGATCCGCGCAACAAGGGTGTCAAGATCCTCATCATCACCGCGGTCTCCGATATGGAGGAGATCGAAGAAGTCCTCAAACTCGGCGCCGATGATTTTCTCATCAAGCCGATCAAGCATGAAGAGTTTCTGGAGAAAGCCGCGGCGTTGACTGGTCTAGCGGGCTGAAGTTAAATATACATTTTGAAAAGGGACCGACCCGTCTGAAGGTCCCATGGTTGGCGGCCTAAAAAATCCAGCCTCCTGAAAGGGAGGCTGGCTTATTTATTTGTTCCAGGTCTAGGCGACAGGTCCCGGGGATGTAACCTGCGCGAAATGGAGGAATCCAATAATTAACTCCTGCGCAGATTCCCTGATTGACATTTTCCGCGTGGCTGGTTTATGATTAGGTACTGTGTGAACCGGAGCAGCCGGATGTTCGGGACATGATGTTTCGCACAGGGGGCCGGCTGAAAGGCGATCGAACTGACCCGGTCGTCAGTGACGAGGTGTCCCGGTACGCCAACAACCGCCCATGAAATGCATTTACATCGACATAGACGGCGTCATCCTGGGGAGGAATGATCCCCAGTCAAGTGATGTGGCCCTGGCCCGCCATGCCCAAGAGTTCCTGGAGTTCTGCCTGCAAAACTACCGTTGCTACTGGCGCACCACCCACAGCCGCGATGGAAGCATAGAGAGCATCATCGCTTATCTGTATCCGTACATGGACGCTCAACTGGAAGACCTCGTCCGCCAAATCCAACCCGCCGAGTGGGACTTCCTGAAAACCGACGCTATAGATTTTGACCAAGATTTTTACTGGATCGAAGATCAGATCCTGTCCGGAGAAAGAGATCAGCTCATTCAACATGGGAAGTTGGACAGTTATGTCTTTGTGGATACACGTAAGGAGGTTGTTGGGTTGAGGAGAGTTGGGGACTTAGTGGGTAGCTCAAAATAAGGCCAAGGGAGCAGTAGTTTCCCTCGAAAGTTTAGTATTAGATTGAACTTGTACCGGTTTCTCCTGACAGCAAGACTGGTGCAGTATATGTTCACAATTCCACATGTTTCCTGAAGGAACCATTTATATGGTTGTATCCACTCTTGAATTATGAAAACCCTACAATTCCCAAAAAAGATGAATAATAATGTTAAGTATATGGATAAAGTTGATGTAGTAGCATCCAGAATTACGGAGTGCACAAAGACTATTGTCTCAATTCCTCTATACAATGAATCTCAGAATCTAGAAAGGCAGTTATTCGCTTTTTCCGAGCAATCAAATGAGCATACTTTATATTCTTTTGTAAATAATGGTAGCACTGACGGAACTTTAGACAAATTACAAGGAATGTTAGCTAAGTGCAATTTTGATTATGTCATCTTCGATCTTATTACAAGAATTAGATGTTGTGGAACGCCCAGGAAAATGGGATTCGAGAAGCCGATGGAAATGTTTGAATTAAGCCCGACATTTTTGTTCAGTTTCGATGGGAATTCGTTTCCTGCTGAGGATGCTTTATACATAGGAAAAAGGATTTTGTCAGAATCTGCTGATTTTCTATCATTTCCAATTCAATACGATCGGCAATTCATTAATTGCTTAGCGAGCTTTGATTCCAAATGCGGAGAGTTTATGGAAATGATTGTAAATCAAGAAGAGAATTTGCAGGATATTCAAAAAGATTTTGGTTTAATTAAACTAAGAGGCAAGGGTTTTGGTATATTGACAGAATGTTACAAAAAAGTGGGCGGACATCATCAGCCAATGACTACTGAAGGCTATCCATTAAAGGGAGAGTCATACCAGTTGGGAAAAAAGCTCATTGATTTCGGATTTAGAGGAGCATTTGCTGATTCTTACGTCACAGTATCGCCTCGCAGATTCCTAGGTAACATCGTTTTGCAGAATAATCCATACTTGCTCACTAAAGAAGGTATTTGTTACATTCCAGCACGGTATACTACGGATGACATTCCAAGAAATATTGACTGGCATAAACAAAAGTTGGCACGAAATATAAATTATTTCGCTAAATTATATAAATTGTTGTTAAATCAAAGCTTAAATAAGGCACAAAATATTGAGATATTAAAATGTATCTACGGAGATAGAAGTGTGGCTATAGCAGATAGATTGGAAATAGACTTTGAGGAATTAGATTATGAATTCTCGGGACAAATAGATTCGCTAATAGATTTCTCGATGCTTTATCGTGAGATTGTCACAAATGAATCCTAGACGTGTAATCATTATCGGAGCGCCCCGATCTGGGACGACTGTTTTGAAGAAGTACATAGCAACATCTGAAAGATTTGTGTTAACTGGATTCCCAGAGACCCAATCGGAGTTGGATCAGGAATTTAACGGAATTCCTGTTTGGAAGAGGACAAAATGGTTGCAACAAAGTTCACTCGAAGAATTAGCGGAGAGATATGGAAAGGATAGTTGCTTCGTCCTAATTTATAGATATCCTACGGACTGCTATGAGTCCCTTGTTGATTTAAATAGTAGACGAGGATATCATACTCACGCTTGGCTCCCATCAAGAAGAGAAAGTGACTTCCTTCAATGGTGGTCGGAATCGTATGTGTTCGCAATAGAAGTATTGAGCAAATTACCATTCAAGGTGGTTTTCTCATATGAGGAATTTTGTCACGATCCGATAAAATATAGAAACATTGTTTGCCAAAACTTCGGTATTGTTGGGGAAAATGAAATAACCTACAAAAATGATGAACTCTTGACGGCTGGTTCGCTTATTAAGGAAGATGAGAAAACATTTAGAACGAATTTTGTTAATGCAAGCTCTGTGTTTAGAGCTGCTCCTAACGAACCCGCAAACATTCTATACAACGAAATATTACTGAAAATTGAAGATGAGCTAGAGTGAATAAAATTACGGCCATATTTCTGAATTTTAATACCGAAGAGTTATTAACATACAATGTGTTTCATATATACGATTATGTAGATGAAATTATTGTTGCCAATACTGGGGGGAGTGCGGGAACAGTACTTAGCAGATTATTAAAAATGTCTAAAATTCGGTTGATTACATTGCCTAGAGAGTATTTGCTAGATAGAGCGAACTGCGGATGGTCATGTGATGAAGCCGCAACTAGGAATTACCTTACGAATCAAGCAAGCAATGACTGGATAGTACATATAGATACAGATGAATTCCTTAGTATCGAGTTTTTGAATTTTATTGCACGAAGCAACTTATATCACGAAGCGTATTCAGTCGAAAGATTGCATTTTGAAAGCGTAAATACGATGATATCTTTTGCAGACAAAAGTTTTGTGTGTAACTTCTACAATAGAAATAAGGGATTCACATGGCTTAACTACAATCACAATTATACCCATGCTACGCTGGTCTTAGACGAATATAGAGATAATAGAGGCATACCAGTCAGCCTAAGATATTTGCACATCTATAAAAGAGAAAAAAAGATTACGGATAAACAGTACAGAAATCTTCAACAAAGAATTGCAACGGTACCATTTATAGTAGAACACTTATATTTCCTAAATCCCTTTAGTTTCTCCCATGGCGATGCGAATGGGATTAAACAGTCACGTAAATCATACTTTTCTAAGTATATATCCCAGGATATACAAGCCGTGATGGCAGCGTTGGAGGATAAATATGTATATTGACCAGGAAAAGATGCAAAGAATAATCAATTTTGCTCGTGCTCACCATGCCGATGAGGGAATACATCGTTGGGAACATATAGAAAATGTAGTCGGATATGCGAAGCACTTATCAAAGTATGAAGAAGTAGATGAAACTCTAGTCACAATTGCAGCATACTTACATGACATTGGCCATAAGTATGTTGAAGAGCCTACTCACCATTTTAAAAGTGCTCAGATATCACATGAATTATTGTTATCAATGAATTTCAGTGAGGAGTATGCCGATGCAGTAGCCTATGTGATCATGAGCCATCGACATCCGGTCGCGGCAGTATCAAAAGATTTGATCTGCTACGTAATCTCGGATGCGGATAAATTGGACATGATTGGGCCCGATTTAATAATTAATGCAGTATATAATGTTGGTCGCTTCGAGGGGAGGACCTACGAAGAAGCGTTGGAGTTTGCGAAACATGTAAACGATTCAGCCTTTCAAGTATTGTTCACAGAGACGGCAAAACGAATAGCTAAACCAGAGAATGAACTCGCTCAGGAAATATACAGGGGGTTAAGCAGAAAAAGAAATTTCATGCTTGGAGTAAAAAATGGTGAACAAAACGTTGGATGACATATTTCATTTCGAAACTATACAGTACTATAGTGAAGAACTCAATGCATCTGGCATAATGGAGCATCTAGATAGGCAAAGAGCTCTCGCAAGCAAATTTGAATACAAAACGGTAAACGGAAAAAAGGCTAGGACAGGTTGTATAAATGATAGAGAGGCGATCGTTATGTATGCTTTTATACGTGAAATTCAGCCTCGACTGCTTGTTGAAACAGGTGTCTGCAATGGGTTCTCAACAACAATAATATTACAGGCGATTAGGGAAAATGGTGTAGGATTTCTTTATTCAATAGATTTGCCTGAGGTAATGGGTAAAGAGTATAAACCTGGTGCATTTTGGGAAGGTAAAGGTGGGGCAGCTATCCCACCCCAAAAAGATTCTGGATGGGTAGTACCTAAATGTCTTAGAGCCAGTTGGCGATTAATTCTTGGAAAAAGTCAGGAAAAACTAAGTGATGTCTTAAATGAAATTGGATTAATAGATTTCTTTTTTCATGACAGCGAGCATTCATATGAATGTCTTACCTTTGAATTAAATTCGGCAGACGATCATATGAACGCTGGAGGATTAATCGTTGCTGACGATATTCACTGTAATAATGCCTTTCAGGACTTTTGCAGACAAAAGTGCTATAAACCGCTATACCTACATAGAATGGGATTTACTCAGAAATAGTATCTGAATGCTAGAATAATCTCGCCTAGTGAAACTAAATAAGGAATGCCTGGGGTACACTATTAGATACATGAATAAGTCGAAGTGGGCACTATGGATAGCCGAGTTGATTCGGACATTTAGGGTCCACAAAACCAGAAGATTAAAAGAGGAGTCACATTCGCCGAGCATCGTATAATTGGTACGTCAAAACTTTAGCTAATTCCCCCACCTCAACCCTATTCCCAATATTCCCCTCAAACACCACCGGCACCCCCGCCTTGACACAAAGCCTGTTCAGGATCCCCACCTCCGAAATCAAATTATTGTGCACCAGCGTCCGTTTCTTGTCCGCCTCTGACACGGCAGTGCGGTAGTCGTCCGGGTCCAGGGTGTGTTTGGCGGTCATGATCACCAGCTCGGAATCGACAACGGCGGCGATGTACTTGTGGCAAGCCTTGACGGCTGAGCAGATCAGATCGAGGATTTCGCGGTCGTCTGTGTAGGCTTCGATCAGGCGCTGTATGCGGTCTTTAATCATGGATTCTCCTTTTGCATTATTGATATCGACAGGGAAGTGTGACGATAGGGGGTATCGGTAGAGTGCTTTTTGACTACCATTTTTATGATACTATATGTCTACAAATTGTGACAGAATTTGTTATTGTCGAGGGGGAAGCGCATAAACTGTTTGATAAGAATAGTTTAGAGCCTTAGGGTACCTTTGGGGGGTCGACCAGTGCGGTGGCATCTTGTATTATTCCTTTAGATGATTCGCCACCAACAATCCAACCCACTACAAAGGAGGAGATCATGATGGGACCAAGACCAATGGGAGGATTCCGGAGACTGGGAGTCCCCCGACCGAGGACCTTCCTGAAGCCGTTTGTAAGCAAGAGTCCGCTATTGCGGAGTTCTGTGAAGCCGATCAAGGACCGAACGAACACATGGATGCCGACCAATAACTTCTTCAGACACCGCGATGGCTTTCTTATTCCTAAGGGAGGCAAGTTCAAAGACGCCCGATACAAAGCGCACTGCGGACTGGTGTACCGCATCGGTGATATGAACCTGTGCACACCAATTGGGAAATTCAGAAAAGGAAAAATCGAACGTTTTGTCTAGTGCAGAATGAGGAGTCGTCATGACCGATATATTCCTTCAGTTATTGGATGAAGTTGTCGAGCAGGGAATCAGCCATTATCAGCAGGGGACCCATGGCGCCGTACTCGACCTGCGGGAATTGCCCCCCGATCAGGAAATCATCCTGATCGGGGACCTGCATACCAAGCTCAAGCACCTGCAACTGATTCTCGAGGACCGGCAGGAAGATGAATCCGGGGCCGAGCCGCGCGAACCGGACGATAGCGTCCTGCAGAAGCTGGAAGACGGGCGCGCGATGCTGGTGATCTTGGGTGACGCGGTGCACTTTGAGTCCTTCCGGTCGGAAATCAGTGACCGGCGCGAGCTGCAGGAGCGGCTGCGCGAGATGCAGTCTTCGCTGACGATCATGGCCCACATCTTCGACCTGAAGCTCCGTTTTCCGGACCGGGTCCACTATGTGCTGGGGAATCACGACTACCTTTCCGGCCGTTGCGTGAAGGACGGCGTCCGGCAGGGCCTGGAGCTCAAGCAGTGCATCGAGGATCGGTTCGGGAAGGAGGCGATGGTCCAATACTGGCGCTTCCTGCGCAACTGCCCGGTCCTGCTGGTGGGCGACGGTATCGTGGCCGCCCATGCCGGACCGGCACACGGCCTGCGCAGCCTGGACGAGGTGCTGGCGGTCAATCCGGCCATGGAGGAGGATCCGGTGGTCCAGTCGTTGGTGTGGGGCCGGTTTGGGGCGAATTTCGAGCCCGAGCAAATCCATAGCTTCCTGCGGGCGATCGGCCAGGAAGGGGCCTATTTCGTGGTAGGCCACTCCCCGCACCTGATCCCCAAGATCGACTTTAAAGTTGAGTTCGCGCCCCGATGCTTCGTGATCTACGCCGCCGGCAGTTTTGTGGGCTATGCCGCATTTAAAGACAGACAATTACGCTTTTATCGGGTATTATAGATGGATTCCAAAAGGACAACAGCCTACAAATTCAGAGCATGGAGGGAGAAGGACGATTTGAAACCGGCATACCGAACCGTCATCGACGCCATCGGCGCGTTGTTACGGAACAATAAGGAAGACATCCATTTTTGCGGCCCCATGGGAAGCCTGACCGAGGATATTGACATTACCGTGATCTTACGGGAGGACCCCGACGATCCGGCGAATTTCACCCGCTACACCAACCTCATCGCGCAGTTTCGGACTTTGCAGGAAGCATTGTTGACAAACAACATCCGGATGGCGGTCTTTCCGTGTTTCCGGCTGGAGATGTTTGTCGAAGATTACAATGACGGGATTTCCACCGATACCGACAATGTGTATGTTCACCTGCTGGTTTATCCCTCGCTGCCGACATTTCTGGCGTGGGAATCCGATTTGTTGGGCTACGTGATTCTCGACATTACCGATCCGTTTTGGCCCACCGATATCGATCTGGACGCGGTGCGTCAGCGTATCACGTTAAAGGCGATACCCGACCGCTTGTCACCGTACCTGAGCCTGCTGTATGAAAGCTACCGTTTTATGGCCGGCAGTCAACTGCCCGAACCCTTACGCCGCCGGGAGGCCCTGCACAAGTTACGGTATGTCCTGCGCTTTGCCATCT
The DNA here is from genome assembly GCA_020429915.1 of Candidatus Omnitrophota bacterium. Lineage (GTDB taxonomy): Bacteria > Omnitrophota > Gorgyraeia > Zapsychrales > Zapsychraceae > JAGOSC01. The sequence continues at coordinate 33,147 of JAGQKV010000016.1, forward strand.
TTGAAGTGTACTACGCGGACGCTTATTTGAGGGGAGACATTCCGTTTCCCGATAAAGCCGCCATCCGTTCGGCCCCGGCCGACGGCAATGATATGATAAAGATTCTGAGAGAACTCGACCGGTTCGGCAAAGATGATCCGCCGCCGGTATCCGCGCTGAGCGATCTTTACAGGGATGCCGCTCAAAGTCTCTCGGATTTGCTTAAGACCTAACATTCCCGACAGATGCTATGCCTGACCACCTGAGAATTCATCGTCCTCATCTGAGTTATCACTACAATGAGGGGCTGATTATTGAGGATATGCTGTATTCGCGGATCCTCGCCAAGTATCCGGCGCCGGTCCTGGTGTATTCCGCCGGCAAGTTGCGGGATAATCTTAAATCATTAAAGGCCGCGGTCAAGGGTGTTGCCGGGCGGATCGGAAGCCCATCGGATTTTCCTCCCCCCAAGTTTAAGTTTGCCTATTGCCTGAAGGCCTGCTATGCCTCGGAAGTCCTTAAGACCATCAGCAAAAGCGGTGTGCACGTCGAGGTCATGTCCCAAAAAGAATTCCGGCTCGCCCGCAAAGCGGGATGGAAACCGGGACAGATGATTTGGAACTCTCCGGGGAAGTCCGCGGCGGACCTGGAGTTGATCGTCAAGGAGGGCGTGGGGCAGGTCAACGTGGATTGTCTGTCCGAACTCGAAGACCTGGATAGGATTGCCGGACGGCACAAGAGGAAGGTCAAGTTCGGGATCCGGTTGCACCCTAACCTGAAGGGCAGGACATCCGCCTTTATTGATGACCGGAACCGCTTCGGCTTTGACACCCGTCGGGGGGCCGCTCTCAAATTGTGTGAAGACCTGACGCGTTTCCGTAACCTGCGTTTGAGCGGCATCCACGCGCATGCCTTTATCAGGGAATCCAACTGGCGAAGGTTTCGGCCCTATGTCGCGTTTATGTTTGATTTTGCCGCCAAACTGTATGCGCACACCGATATCCGTCTGGACTATATCAATCTGGGGGGAGGGATCGATTCGCGTTACCGTTCCCGAAAGGCCGACATCCTGCTGCAGACATTCATCCACGTGATTAGGCTGAAATATGCGGGGTTGCCTTATCAACCCACCGTGTTTCTGGAACTCGGCCGCTATATCACGGCCGATACGGGTTTCGGTCTGGCGCGTATCGTCAGGATCAAGAAGGGGAAGGAAGCCAAATGGGTCATCCTGGATATGGCGTCGAACATCCTCATTCCATTAAACTCGGCTGATTTTGGAGTGATCCCCGCACAATACAAGCGTGGCCGGGCCTTGCGATATCATGTCGGGGACAATCTGTCGTCTTATGCCGGCGTCATCACCCGGGACTGTGTCCTGAAAGGTGTCGCGGAGGGGGATTGCGTTCTCATAGAGAATTGCGGGGCCTACACTCAGTCGATGGCGTCGCAGTTCGGACATGAAATCCCGCCGGTCTTGGTTGCGGACAAGGGCAATCTGAAGGTGTGCCGATGAGTCAGATACTGTTCGATAAGATTGTTGAGCTGAGTGAAATTCGCCGGAGTTTCGAATCCTACACCAAGGACAAGATTTCTCCAGAGAACTTCAAAGCGCTGCTTCGGTACTGTTGTGGGCTTTCCCAGGAAGTACCCAATATTGATTTTGAGGAGTTGAATTCTTTGCTCCGCGAAATGCTGGCCTCGATGCGAATATCATCGGTAAGCCTCCTTTTTCGTTCTTTATCTCTTAAGCGTGATGCGCACATGATTAAGGTTAAGAACCTGAATGCGCTGACAACTATTAGCCAAAGTGAGGCGCTCATAAGCCGGGCAGCACTTAATTTGCAGTGTTTAATGTTGGAGGAAAATTTCGCTAAAGCTGCTAGCCTTCATATTCTTCCCATAAAAATTAGAGGGCAAATATTCGGTTGGATATTCATGAACCCAAAGACCGAAATCAGGAGTGGTACTTATCATGCTTTATCCAATCCGGGCGCGGACTCATTTAAACCTTTGAAGCATCAAGTCATTGAGGATTGTACAAATAATTTCTATGTTCTCTTGAGAGACAAACGCAATTGTGAATTGTGCTCTGTTCCAGCCGTGTATCTTTATTCTCCCGTATTTATGTCGTATTACATTAGTAAGTCTGATTTGCAGGTTATGCGAATGCTACAAGATGATGACGATTTGAAAAATGTTCGAGCGTGTCTAATGGAGAAGAGTGTCAAACAAGGCAGTCAAGGCGAGGAGGATATTTTTGATGACAATGCCTTGGAAGACCAGAATATTGCAGATTGGCTTGCGAGTGTTCGGAGTAAATTCTTGCAACGAATCGAAAGGGTGCAACGTTATCAAATGATCGACGCCATCAAGAAATCGTTTGCGAGACAGGAAGCCGGAAGGGATAGCGCGATCGCTGAACCGAATGAGGCCAATTCGGGCGCTAGTTATGCTCGCGTGAATCCCAGCAGAATCATTCTGAAGAATTTGCATTTTGCTGTGCGATTCGGATTTGCCGCATGTTGGGTGAAGCAGGATTCATCATGGAAGTTGAGGGGTATTAGAATTATACGACAGCTGGATGATGATCCATATGATTTCTATATGAGTTTTCCTGAAGAGAACGAGATTGGTAGACAAATATCCATTGATGATTATGAACGATTTGTGATCGAGGCATTGCCAATAGATGAAGAATCGGAAGGTCAGGAGCATCCCAGTAAGTCTTTTGATGGGTTGTTTAAAGTGGCCAAAATGAGATTGATCAAGATTACTTCGGAGCAAAGACAGGCGCTCACGGATTTGCTTGCCTATGAATTTAAAGATAATTATGGAAATGTCTTAAAAATGGAGGGTAGCGATGCGGAGATTAAATCCAAAGTTATTATACCCATAGATACAGCTTTGATTGAGGAAGAATATAAATCATATTTTGAGCAGGCCGTCTTTGAACTGTATTTCGCTGAGGACACGTGTGATCTTGAACCGTATTTGGAAGATATCGCCAGTATTATAACGACCGCTTACAAAACCTATGTAGAGCAGTGTCGAACTCATGACGCAATTACAAAGGAACATAGGATGAAACAAATCTTGGCGCATTATCATCATATAATATTGAGTAATATTATGGGTTCTTGTCAGATAGCTATAGATTCTGAGAATCTTACTGTGGCTGATAAAATGATCGAATATGTGCGGGCAAGAGGAAGGTATCTCAACCGACTTGCCAAAGAAAAATCTCATAAATTTAAGGAGTATGATTTATGCAAAGATTTTATAGATTTGGGGCTGTTTGTTGGCAATTATTTGTTCATGCTGTCGAGCCATGACAATTGGGAGGAAGGTTTAAAGAGTTGGCGTTCGATCTTCGAGGTAACGAATATTGGGAGCAGATGTCGAGTGCCTGGGGATGTGATAGATACTATATTGGAGAATCTTGTTTATAATTCCTTCCAGCATGGATTCGACGAGCTATATATGGGTTTGAGCTCCAAATACAGACGCAGATTACAACAAGAGGGGCGGTTGCCTCGTGAGCAAATTAAGAGCAAAAGTCGTGAGCTAGCGCAGAATGACATTATTGATGGGGGGCAGGCAAGGATATATTTACATTTAGAGTATAGAGACAAGCAGTGGGAATTGCGCTACACCGATTCAGGAATTGGTTTTCTAAAAAGTGATATTCTAAGTATTGATACATGGTATGAATCGGGCCCCAATCCAACTGAATCTGAAAGCGGTAAAGGTTTTGGGTGGTGGTGTATCGGTGAAGCAATCAGAAGTGTTTCCGGCAAGTTCGATCATGACGATGGAGTGCCTAGCGATAAACATTATTCCGAAGAAAGTCGGCACGAAGATAGATATAATCCAACATTTATTTTTCGCGGAGGGGCAGAATAGATGGCTAAGAGAATTCTAATTATAGATGGGAGCTCACGCAAAAATAAATTCCTTAGGCTGTTGGATGATCAGGGCGACGACTGTGTGGAAAAGTCAGATAAATCTGACTATATTGAAGATCTAAAGGATGCGGATTACGATATTATTGTTTGTCATCTGGGACATATCGTGGGTGATGATGCGCAACTGGTAGCTACATGGATATCAGAACTGAGAGGGCTAATTGAGAAAAGTTATATCGTTGCTGTCTCGGAAGGTGACGAGCATACGGCTGTGGCTGCTGCAAGCGGAGCGGCCTGGTCAGATTGTTACGATAATCTCATGTCAGTTGTGCAGGCAGGCATTAAAAGGTATCCGGGAGCGACCATAGGAGATGTCATTTATCGCGAGTGCCAAAGGCTTATGGCGATTGACCATCAGGCCCCTGTCTTTATTGCTCGAGAGAATAACGTTAACAAGGTTGGGTTCAATAAGTCTAATGTGTTCATTCTGACTGAAAGCAGCCTTGTCCGAAGCGAATTTGAGCAAAGGTTCAAGGAGATAGATTGTTCATTGCGCTATATTGCCGGCTCTATGGAAGGTCTGCAAGATTTGCTTATTAAATACGGGGATGAGAATTCATGCATCATATTGGATACAAAGTTAGATACACACAGCAAAGTTCGACTGTGGATGTGGGATGGAATACGTCTCAATGAAAAAATAGGTGAGGCTGCGTTTCTTCCCATTGTAGTGATGGGTTGCGATAAGAATTTCTTCAATAATCATCTGAATGAGGCTTTCGTCTTTTGGGAAATGGGAGGTTACCATCAATTTGTGCCCAAGCCTTGTAGCATTGTACAGTTTCAAGCAACCTTAAATCGTATGGGGCCCTTAACTGCGGAGGATCTAGACACTGTAGTAAAGTATTATGCGAAGGACAATGTAATAAAAGGCTATATGCATCGTTTGGAGAAGGTGGATGTGTTTACAGCGGATCAGAAGTGCGCGCTGGCAGAGCTGAAGAAACGTACGCGACTGGTTCAACAAATTAAGAAGATGCCCAGTTGCGAGAAAGAACTGGAGGAGGCAGAGAAGCTACTAGAGGAATTTATGAGGAATGTACAGGAAGTTCTATAGTGGAGGCTTTTGATGAAAGATGCCATTCTTTTTGTTGATGATGAGGAGACTGCTACTAGTCGAATAGGTATTATATTGCGGCAGTACTTAGAACCTGAAGGTCTAGTTGTTAAATTTAGCGGCTCTGGTGAGGAGGCTCTCGAAGTAATTGATAAAGACAAGAAAAAGCAAATTAAGCTCATTTTGTTAGACCTTATTTTTAAAGGCCAGAAGAAGATGATGCAGGGTAACACAATCTGTAAGGAAATCCGGCTGCTTGATTGCCGGATTCCGATCATCATGTTGACAACTGTATCGGGAAGGCCGAAGGGAACTAAGAAGCACGAAGAGCTCGATGATGAACAGTTCAAGAAGGGCTCTAAGACAATGCATGAAGATTTCCAGGCTTATTACATAGCGAAAAGGAATTTCACAAAGAACCCAGTTGCAACAATAAACTTGATTTGCGATTTGGCAAAAGGTGAAAAGAAAAGAAATTATACGATTATATATAGGGTAACTGGTGCGAAACTTAGCTTCAATATCATAGATCGCAAGTCTGCTCGCACAATGACGGAAGATATGGATCGACATAAATTAAAATGGGATTCAGAGGAGGGGAAAAACGTGAAGACAAGGAACCTTAGTCATTACTTAGAGCAGTGTTTTAAGAATCCAGATAGGGCGCATAGTTATAAACAGGTGCTGGAGGAAAACAACTGGATTCATAGAGAATTCATCCGAGAAAAAAACAAACTGAATGATGAAGTGGGCAAGGCGACAGGGTGGATTGTGCCTGAGTTGCTCATCCGAGGGCCGGATACCCCAAAGGGCTCATTTAAGCTTTCCATTCGGAGGGCTAAGCTAGAATAATCTAAGTTAACTGTCAATTGCCATTGGGACCCGGTTATCAAACCGGGTTTTTCTTTAGGGTACCTTTAGTGTGCCTTTTACCTACCTATTACCTACCTTTGGTGTCTTCTAAAAATTCACCGCACCCCATATATTGAAATTATAAACATCGTCAATGCTTAGCATAGGAGGTGAAGCATGAAGAATCAAATTGTAATCTTTCTAACTGTAGGCATTTGTACCGGCTGCGCGACCCTCGAGTCGAAGCAGCGTGCCGCCTACCAGGGGCACCTCAGCAAGGGACAGCGGTATCTCACGGCAACCAAATACGAGCGCGCGGCCCGCGAATTCACCTCGGCGCTGGAAATCCCCGGTCAACCCGACCGCGGGGCGCTGGCTGGGATCCTGCTGGCCGAGACCCACCTCAAGCAGGGGCAGATCGACACCGCGGCGGAACTGGCCGCCGACTTAACGGCCAACCACCCCGCCCAATCCGGAGCGTGGGAGCTCTCCGGCAAGATCCATCTCAAGCAAGGTCGTTGGACACAGGCCGAGGCCGACATTACCAAGGCCCTGGAATTGGCCGAAGCCGCTGAACAGATGCGGCTGCAGAGCCTACTCGCGCTCGTGAGGGGCAGCAAGGCTTATGCCCACGGCTGCATCACCGAGGCCCGGCAGCATTGGAGCGCGGTGTCCGATCCGGACCTGCGCCGTGCCATGCTGGCCAAGACCGATGAAATTCTGGAAATCAATATCAATCCGGAACAGGAGGAGATCCGATGAAACGAATCATTCCCTTACTATTGCTCGGCCTGTTGTTGGCCGTCCGTCAGTCCGCGGCAGAAGAACCCCGCTTCGATGAAGAACATGTCGTGGATGTCAGTCAGCTGCGTGTTCAAATGGAACAATCCACCGAACCGTTGATGGAGAAATTGGCGACCTCCGATATGAACGCCCACTTTCAGCGGGTCTTTGACGTGCTCAACCAGGATAAGGTTGACAACGATCAGCTTAAAAAGGCCCTGGAAGATCTGGAAAACGGCATTGCCGCGTTCCGCTCCGACTGGGACAAGATCATTGATCCTTTGTGGGACGGTCAGGAGATGGTTCAGGATGTGCTGTTTCAAATTCGCGGGATGCTTTCCGAGTCCGCCGGTGTCGTGTCTGTAGAACAAAAGGAGATGATGAAGCCGTTCGAGAAACGTCTCACACAATTGGCCAAGGAGATCGAGCGCGAACGCGATCCGCGCCGCCGCAACCGCTTGAAGGTGACGTTTCAGAATGTGCTCAACCTCAAGCGGATCAAGTCGGCCAAGGTCAACATCTCGCCCGCCCAACAGCTGGTGCTCAACCGCATGGTCAATGCCCTGGAGACCCTGGAGATGCAGTTTACCCGGGTCATCTTTATGACCGAGGAGACCTACGCCACGTTGGGCAATCAGCAGCAATTCCTCACCGATTACATCCAGGTGGTCCGCGGACTGCTGGACATCGAGGACCTTGCGGAATGGCTGTCGGGGACCGGCGGCTTCGACGGCACCGCGATCGACGGACTGGTGCAGCAGTTCCAGGGGCTCAATGAATCGATCGGTTCGTTCCAGCAGGCCATGGGGGATTATTCCGAGACCCTGATCGACAACATCGAGGACCACAGCCAGGACATCGAGGCGCAATACGCCCCGGATGCCGGGGGGGACGTGGTCGGGCCGGACATCGAACAACTCATAAAAACCTACGCTAATCAGGAGGGCTAATCCGATGAGCAGATTAAAGAGAAACTTGGTCCTGGTGACATTGATGATTATACCGGCGCTGTTGACCTCGCCGCTCGAAGCCGGGACCGACAAACAGCAGCGCAAAGACAAGAGCGCCTTCACCCGGTTGCTGAAAAAGCGTCAGGAAGTCCACCGGCGCTACACCCAGGCCATTCTCGACGGAAAACACCTGTGGAAGGAATACGGGAAGATCCCCTACCGGCAGCAGAGCATTATTCTTCACGAAAGGGACGAACGCGACCGCGTCGAGGCCCGCGTGATGAGCCTGGCCCTGCGCTACGGCTGGGAGGTCCCGGAATTGACCGAGGCCCCGGAACCCGCTGGCCCGCCGGAGGAATTGACCCAGGTCTTTCACCCGGCACGGGACTTGGTTATGGCCGAACTGAACCGGGAAGTCCACCGTTTCGTCGCCGAGGTGGATTTGCCGGTAAAACAAGTGACCTTTAACAACAAAAAGTAAGGAGGAGGTTCTCCATGCTGCGCAATCTCATTCAACAATCAGGCGTGGTCGGTCTTCCGTTGACGTTGGTCTCGGTCCTGGTCCTCGCCTATCTCTTGGCCCGGCTGGTCGCCCATGCGTTTGCGCCGGATGAGCAGCGGAGGGCAGACCATCAGCGGTTTCTCGAGCCGCTGGGGGGGATTGCCTTGTCGCTGGGGCTGCTGGGTTCGGTGGTCGGGTTCATCCGTTCCTTCTCGTCGCTGGACGGGGCCTGGGATCCGGAGATCCTGCTCGGCGGCCTCAGCGAGGCCTACATCTCCACGGTGTTCGGCATTACCTTACATGTTGTGGTGCTGGTGAGCAGCTACTTTCTTAACCTGAACCGTTCAACCAAGGAGGATGATCATGAAGAATGTCGAAGGTTTGCTTCCCTTGATTGACATCGTCTTTCTCACGCTGGGGACACTCCTGGTGTGCATGACCCGGATGGACATGGTGAAGTCCGTGGACGTGAATTTTGTACGGCTTGGAGCCGCGCAGATTGCCACGGTGCAACTGGAGGAGCCCGTATTCGTGGCGGTCCGGCCCGGTCAGCTCTTTGTGGATGAGCAAGAGGTCGATCCCGGTCAGGCAAAGGCCTTAGTCAGCGGCCGGCAGGTGGTCGTGCGTGCCGATCAAAGCGTTCCCTACGGCGAGGTATTGCGCCTGGTGGGAAATCTTAAAGACGCGGCCGCGAATATCACACTGGAGGTGAAAAGTGAAGAGTAGGTATTTAATCTCGGGACTGGTTTTGTCCGTGGCCCTGCACCTGCTGCTGTTTGTCTGGTCGCCGCAGCCCGGGAAGGCCGCTCAGCAAGCGGAATCCAAGCCGGAGCCTGTTCAGATCCTGGTGAAGGGCGCACCCGCTGCGGAGGAGTCCACCACGGTGACCGCCCCGCCGGCCGCTGCCGAGAGGAAAGCGGCGCCCCCCCGCCTGGCGGAGACGGTGTCCGCACGGGCCAGGGACATCGCCCAGGCCATGGGCGACTTATTGGTCTCTGAGCGGGAGCCGCAGGACGGGCTACCGCCGCTGAAAATTGACATTTCACACAAAGAGGAACTCATGACCGCAGCCCGTTATTTCGGCCTGAAGTTCGCGGTCCTGTCGAACTCGGCCCAGATCCTGGCGGAGATCCGTCCCGAAGCCGCCGGCGCCGTCGTGCCGTTTGAAGAGGACCCGGCGCGCTTCTCCAACCGCCTGCGGCATTTGCCGTCCGACTATTTTGGGGAACAAATCGCCCGGTATCTGCGCGACCGCCAGGCGCGCATGTACCTCTTGGTGCCGGAGAAGGTGGACAAGTATTTTGCACAGGTCCAAAAGGAAGGGATCGCCGCGACGGGTCACGCCGTGGACCGGGTGGCGGCGACCCGGGCCGTCTTCGAGACGGGTCAGGGTGAGCCCCGGCTGAAAATCACCGGAATCACATTCAAATAAAGGAGGCCGTCATGAGCAGAAATTATTATTGTCGCAAATCAATCCAGGATAATGAAATCCTGTACGGGATCCGTATTCAGTCGGAAGGCGCAAGCAAGGAGGAACTGTCCACACTGATCACGCACTTTGACTTCTTTTTGGCGATGGCCATTGCAGACCTGATGACCGAGCAGGCGTATTTGTTTATTCCGCTGAATATCAATCTTCTTAACCTTAAGGCATCGATAATTGAGGACTATCAGGAACGCTTCGACAGCTGGCAATCCTCGCTCACGATATATCCCGAAAAAGAGCGTTAACGGATACCGGCAACCCGCTCAAAGGGAGAGCCATGAGACTAAAAGTGAACAAAAATCAGTCGCCCAAACCACTTGCCGGGGATTTGTACCGCAGTTTTCAGCAGTTGCTTGACCTGCGTTTTGAGCTCAAGCCGGAACTCGGTCCGGCCAAAAAGGTCCGCTACTTCACGCTGGAATATATCTGTGTCCTGGTTTTCCTGATTTGTCGCTGGATCGAAGTGAATATTCCCGACGCGGTCAATGCGGTGATGGTCACCGACGAGTTTCTGGTACTGATCGAGAAGAGGTTGTTCGACCGTATGATCCGCGATGAAAAGGGGCAGGTCCAGGTGTACATGCAGCTGGTCAACGAGCGTTGCACGGAATACCGGGAACTTGCCGGTCACGATCTCAATGCACTTGGGCTGCGGCGGATGGCGGCCGTTGTGGCTCAGCGGATCCGGTCGGACCATAAAAAGATCGAAGGTTTCGAGCTGCTCATCGGCGAGCTGCTCGACCGGTTGGTCCGCTATGACGAAACCAAGAAATAAAGGAAACACAATCAAAGACGAAAGGAGTCCGTGATGGTGATCAATAAATATCTGGGGTTATGTGTCCTGGGGATCGTGGGGCTGGTGTGGTGGCTGAGCGCCGTCGACCGGACCGGCGTCGAGACTGAGATGACGGAACCACCGGTATACCTCGCGCAGGTCCAACCGATCGAACAAGGCGTGACGGCCGGGAGAAACTGGTCCGAACTCAATCAGGAGATGGCCGACCTCAGCGGGCAATCGGTGCGTCTGCGCGGGCGGCTCATCGCTCATCTGGAATCGACTTTGAAAGAAGCAGGCGACTAGTTCGGCTACAGTTCGGCTACAGTTCACATAAGGAGGAGTGCATGATCGTACCTAGTTTACCCCAATTCATTCTCAAAAAGTATGCGGGCCGGTTTATCGTTCGGTGCAACCGTTGCAAGGGTATGGCCGGATTCCGGTTTATAAAGCGATGCGAATTGTGTGACGAGAGGCGGTGGGTAGTCCTGTCCATACCCGCAGGGACGAAGGTCGAGCAGATAGGTGTTTATCGCTGCATGCGCTGCCGGGGCATCGGCAAGACAGAGACCGAAACCCACTGTCGGGTGTGTGGCGGTTTGGGATTGCTGCTCGGTTCCGCGCCGCGCGTCACCTGCATGTGTTGTCGCGGGACCGGGCGGCATCCCGCAAAACATTCCTGCTCGACCTGTCTCGGCTGGGGCAGTATAGAATGGACTGTCCATAACAAGAGAAAGGCGAAGTCGGATGATTAAGATTCTGGGAATATGTATGATCTTGGTCCTGCTCATGGTCGCTCCATCAGCCGGAGCGGCAGAAACGGTCACTGTCAGGGATGCGGCTTATTGGAAGGTTCTCGGCCGGTACCTGCACGCCGGGAATCAAATCCACGCAGTGGACATTGAAGGCAAACGTCATCTGATTTGGGGAAACCGAATGACCACCGGGGTGGCGCAGGCCTATCGCGATTTGTTGTTGCGTCTGGAAACCGCGGTAATCCTGGTGCGGCAGCTGCCCAATGATTCGGAAGATGAACTGCTACGCCAAAACCTGCAGGATCAGGTTCGCCTTCTTCGTGAGATCTATAGCGGGATCGAGACCAAGTCCGACGATGAGATTGTGCGAGAATACCGACCCTTCCAGCGGGTTAAAAAAGAATACAGACGGCACTGCAACCGCCTTTTTGAAGAGTTACTTGACGGTCGGCCGCCACCTGATCGGGAAATGGAGCTTAGCGAGCAGTTACACGTATTCCCTAACAATGAGGATCGAGCGGCGTATCGCCTGGCCGTAGAACTGTTTCAGCAAAGCCGTTTGCGGGAGGCCTTTGACCAATTTGTCGCAGTGCAGCAGAGGTATCCGCACGGGCCGGCCGCGGACATTCTGAATGTAGGTATCGCCGATTGCCTTATGCGGGACTTCGAACTCTGGACCGGCCGGACGGATCCCGAAGAGGAGGCGTTGCGGTTGCTGGAGACGGTGATAGATGGAGAAGAGTATTCCCCGGTCCTGTTTGCGTCCTTTTACCGCTGGCGCACAGTCTATCAATCGTACTGGCACGGGATGTCGAACTACTCGGAGATCCCCAACTGGGATTACAATCTCCGCCGTCACCGGTTGAGCCAACGGATCATTGAATACCTCGCCGAGAACCCTCGTGACTTCTGGGCGCGGGTCCAACTGATTCAGCTGATGGGCCTAGGCAACATTACCCGCGGTTGTATGGCGGGAAATTGCAATCTGATCGACTGGGGCTATCTGTACATGGATGAAGTTTACCCATAAACCACCAGCAAAGGAGGACCAAGATGTTCAGTCACCTGACCGAAGACAGTCCGGTCGATGAAATCGCCCGGGCCTATTTCAAGACCTTTTATCGCATGCTGCGCAAACGTCGCAAGCTCTGTAAAAAGTTACTGAGATGCCGGAGTTTGAAGCACAACCATGCGGAATATGTGCTGTATGTCATCTATCTGTTGCACGAGAACATAGCCGCCTACATTTGCTCCGAGATAAAAAGGGATCTGATCGAAGAAGAACTGCTGGACCTGATCGAAGACCGGTACGCGCGCCGTTTGGTCAAAAACAATAAACCGATGCTATCCGTCGTCCGGCGTAAATGGATGGAGCGCCGCGCGACCTATGAACGGTGTGCCAAAGAAGAGCCTGAGGCAGGCAAGTTCCACCGCACCAGCGAGGCGCTGACCTGGCATATGAAGGGAGGCAGGAAGGGGAACAACAGTCTCATCTTTAAAATTATGTTGCTGGTCATGGACTGTGAGGGGGAACTTCTGGGGCCGGGGTTTTAATCGCAGATGTATACATAAAGTCACCTAAACTCATATCTGACAACTGTTTCTTGCTTGCGTGGAATCTATTATTTCAAAACGGCTGAAGGCTTTGTATAATCAGTCATAGGAAGCCACAACTTTGGACCAGTGCTGATTTCTCGGCATATCAAAAAACCGCATGTTCAATATCATCTATACATTACTGATCCTCCCCATCATCTACGTCTGGACCCGGTTTTTGTTTTTGGCGGCGGAGCCGCTGCTCTACGGGATGCCGTGGCACATGGCGGTGACGGAATTCTTTTATCCCACGCTGGCCGTCACCACCTTTCTGTGTCTGTTGATCTTTTACGGCATCAAAAACCGGCTGAGCGGATTCCGCATGGGCGGTATCTGGACGGCGGTGTTCTTTCTGTTCGGCGGGCCGGGCCTGACGTTTCCGGTGCACTGGCTGATGCGGGAGGGTTTCAGTTACGGCATCATCAGTGCTTACAGGCAGCCGGGGATGTGGGTGTGGTGCGCCAGCTTTCTGGCGCTGATTTTCATACTGAATCTGCCGGCGGTCAAAAAGGAATTTGCCGCGGTTGCGGGCGAAGAAAGGGGGACCCGTTTCGCGAACAGTGTGTGCGTAACATCCTACTTGCTGTTTATCGCCATGATGTTTGTGGTTCGGGCGTTTTCCCACCAGCCGAACGCCAAGATGTGGATTTTGGTGATGGGCATGTTCCTGGTATCCGGCCTGCTGAGCGGCGGCTGGTTGGCGGCAGGGAGCTGGGATGTGACCGCGTTTCCCGTCCTCGAACGGGTCGTGCTGTTCTTTATTTTGCTGATGCTCATCATGGGTTGGTCCATGACGACGCTCCAGAACGCTGCCGGAGGGCAGCATATCCGCCCGAATTTGTATTTTATGTTCATGGCGGCGGGCCTGCAATCGGGGGTCGTTGCGTCGTATTTTGACATCGTGAAAGAACAGGGGCGCGACCTGAAAGCGCTCCTGCGTTACTGCGGCATCGGCATGATCTTCGTGGCCCTGTTTCTTATCCTTCAATATTTCGATCATCTGGAACACAGAGACTTGTCGGGAATCAGCGCGTACGACGCGCCGGCCAGAATGCGGTATCTTCCGTTCGGGAAATGGTTCGACGGGGGGACCCAGCAGTTCGGCGGGTGGGGCGCGACCTTTTTGGCACTGCCCTATTTTTGCGGACACCTGGCGTATGCCTTTACTATTGCCCTGACGCTGTACACCGGCCAGCGGTATTGGAAAGACAAAGTGAAGGGGGCGGCCCCCGTCGATTAACTCGGCGCCCCGCCGGTCATGTTCCTTGCGTAAAAACGCCTATTCCCAAAAATCCGGTGACTTTGTATAATCAGTCGTTCAGCCGAACCTGCCACCCGCACGGTCCGGGGGGCAACGGCTGAAGATTAATCCGGGCAATTTGGCAAAGATATGGAGGAAAGACAATGAGTGAATCGGAAGAAGAAAAGCGTCAGCGTAAGTTGCGGCGCGACCGTGAACACAAATTTGACGAAGATGAAGACGAGGAGTACGAAGACAAACCGCCGCGCGGCCGGCGCGAAAAGCGTCCGCGCGATGACGACGAAGACTAATCCAAGGAACGATCATGAAAATACTTATTACGGGCGCCAACCGCGGGATCGGGCTGGAGTTGACGCGCCAGCTCAAGACCGGCGGGCATGAGGTCTTCGCGGCGTGCCGGCAGTCATCAGCCGAATTGCATGAGACCGGCGCGCATATTCGGGAAGGGATCGATGTTGCCCGCGACGACGCGATCGAACGGTTGCATCAGGCCCTGGGTGGGGTGACGCTGGATCTGATCATCAATTGCGCCGGCGTACTGGAAGGGGTGTCGCTGGACAATCTGGACTTCGATTCCATCGTCAAGCAATTCCAGATTAACGCGGTCGGGCCGCTGCGGGTCATCAAGGGGATCGAACGCTGTATTGTCGACGGCGGAAAGGTGGCGATGATTACCAGTCGCATGGGATCGATCGCCGACAACACCAGCGGCGGGTCGTACGGGTACCGCATGTCCAAGGCCGCGCTCAATATCGCCTCGGTCTCACTGGCCCATGACCTGGCCCCGCGTAACATCGCGGTGGCCATCATCCATCCCGGCTATGTGCAGACCGAGATGACCGGTTTCCGCGGCAACCTTACTCCCGAGGAATCCGCGCGGGGGATCATCGAACGCATCGAAGAACTGAACATGTCGAACAGCGGAACGTTTTGGCATCAGAGCGGTGAGGTGCTGCCGTGGTGAGCCAGAGTAGCTTTTGGGTGCTGTGTGATGAGTGATGTGTGCTGGGTGATGGGCCGATCCAACACGGAAACCACTCTCTGTGCCATTCGATTATCACTCAACACCCCGCACGCATCACGCATAGTTCCTTTTATAACTACGGTGTCGAGATGAAACGGCTCGCCTCCGTTTCGACCAATCCATTCAAATTCTGCGGTTGCCGTGCACGCCGGCTGGTGCTGATCGGGACGGCAGCATTATTGCTCGGGTACGGGCAACCCGCCTCCGCCGCCGATGTGGCCGGCTATTCGATCATGGGTTTTCCGGTGGACGGGGCCTATCCGTTTGCCGTGGTCCACGTCTCCAGCAATCTGCAGACCATGGCCAACGGATTCTTTCAACTGGCCATCCGGGTGAAAGTCAACGAGCCGTACGAGGTGGGGGTCGAAGATATCCTGCTGCGGGATGAAGACCGCAACTCGCCTTTGGCTTATTCCCTGAACCGGGAGGATGAGTCCGGGGCGATGGTCCTGCGCATGAGCGGCGCACGCCATTTTCAGGAAGGACAGCAGCTGCTGATCCGCTTTATCGTCAACGGCGAACCCCGCACCGTTACGGTGGGGCTGCTGGTGCAGAAGATCTTCATGTAGCGTGAAAGCAGCGGTGAGCGTTCAGCGGCCAGAGACCAGTAAGGGTTTAGTGGATAGAGGGGAGTAGGATGAGGGATGAGTTTTTTGTCGATCTCTAACCGCTAATCCCTAAACCCGTAATGGTACTTCCTGAATTCTCGCCGCTAAACGCTGTCCGCTAACCGCTGACACGCCGCCATCCGCACGCCTGCCCGCCGATTAACATAATTTTGACATTTCTTTTACCCTCCCATGACAACTCCCCGAACGAGGGGTGCTAGCCTTAGAGCAAGGTAACCCTGAACAAAGGAGGAGTCATGAAGCAGACGGTCATCATCACCATCATCCTGATTTTTGGGGGCGCGGTCTTCACCATCGGCCAGCTGCAGGCCCGCGAAGAGGTCCGCGAACGGGCACGCATTCGTGAGGCCGGGACGTACCTCGCCCAGCAAATGCGAGAATTGGAAACGGCCCGGGAACGCCGGGATAATCCGTTGATCGATTATCCGGGATTTATCGAGTTGGGCGAAGAGGTCTACGCCTACCGGGATAAACGCCGGGTCAGCGTCGACGAGTTTATGCGCATGGCCAAGGATCCGGGCACGATCATCCTCGACACGCGCTCCAAGGCCAAGTACGACATGCTGCATGTCGCCGGGGCCAAACATCTCAACTTCTCCGACTTTACGGCCGAATCCCTGGCCGAGGTCATTCCCTCCAAAGACACGCGTATCCTGATCTACTGCAATAATAATTTCTTCGCGGATCAGGTGCCGCGCGGATCGGTCAGCCGGGAGGCCTTTCCCGGCAAAAGCGCACCGCTGGCCCTGAATATTCCGACATTCATCAATCTTTACGGATACGGTTACCAGAATATTTATGAATTGAAACCCGCCGTGAATCCGCAGAACACGGCCCTGCGCCTTGAGGCGTCGTGATAAGGATCGTTCACCTGGGGACACCCGGTCTGTCCGAAGAGGAGTGGTCCTGGTTCGAGGGTTCGGTCACGGCCGACCAGCTGCGCCAGTTTCCCGTATGGCAGTGCCGCCGCCGGCGGCATCATATCGCCGTTACGATCGGATTCACGATTTGGTTCTATTTATGGACTTTTCCTCTATAATGGATTCCGGGGAGCGTTCCGGGGACACGGACACCGCAGCGGCATGCCGGCCAAGCCCTTGTCTGAGTCCCCGGCGCCCGCGTCCCCGCAGAATGCCTATGAATACGCCGTATCCTGCCTTAAAATGGACCAAGCTTTTTTTCCTGGCCACGCTTATCCCGGCCACGATCCTGTGTTTTTTTGCCGTCGGGTCGCTGGAAAAAGAATCCGCCTATCTCGAAAAGGAATTCCGCACCCAGCTGCAGAACGAGATCCTCGCCGTCCACGCGCAGCTCAACCGCATCCTGATGGACACGCATGATGATTTGGAACGGGCGCTGACGTACCCGAAACTCGAACGGACCACGGCGCAAAAACTTTACCGCCGGTATCCGGCCGTAGAGGTCGTTTATATGACCTCGCGCGAACGCAAGCTCACGTTTCCGCCGCCGGCCACCAAACAGCCCAAGGAACAGGCCTTTCGGGAGTGGTTCCCCGCGATCATCAATGACACCTTCGCGATGCGGCCCTATGCCAAGAACTACCGCCGCGATTTGGTCGACAAGGATACGATCGTCTTTTCCAATTTCGTGGCCGAGAACCGTAGCGGGATCATTCCGCTGGATATCAACGGGGAGCTCAAGCTCGTCTACTGGGAGTTCCGTGACGACGGCCGTGTTACCGGCTGTCTCATCAGCGATGACTGGCTGCGCAGGGAATTCGCGAAGGTGATCGTCAATCCCGTGACCGAAAACCGGCTGCTGACCATTCTCGACGGACAGGCCCGGCCGCTGAAGCCGATCAAGGGCGAGGAGTACCGCGACTGGCGACAGGTCTATCTTTCAAAAGAGATCAGCCGCACGTTGCCTAACTGGAAGATCGCCGCGTATCTGGTCAACACAAAGATGTTCGCCGAACGCGGCGGACGCATCCACCGCATCAGCCTGGCGATGGTCCTGGCCATGGGCCTGCTGATCGTCTTCGGCGGATTTTTGGTGATCCAAGCCCTGGTGCAACGGGTCAACCTGGCCCAGCAGAAGGCCTCGTTCGCGGCCAAGGTCTCGCACGAACTGAAGACGCCGTTGACCTCGATCCGGCTGTTTTGCGAGATGCTGCTCAAACACGAGAACCCGCCCGCGGACAAGACCCGCCGGTATCTGGGCCATATTCTTTTTGAGACCAAACGCTTGAGCAAACTGATCAACAATGTGCTCGATTTCACCGCGTTGGACAAGAAGAAGTACCGCTACGAGATGCAGGTCTTCGACGCCGCTGTGTTCCTGCGCGAACTGATCGACGCGCAGACCGACCGGCTGCGGGTGGAGGGCTTCACCGTCGACGTCGAGATCGCCGCCGGGCAGATGCCGGTCTACGGCGATGAGGCGGCGCTGGCGCAGGCGGTCGTCAATATCCTGTCCAATGCCGAGAAGTATTCGCCGGCGGAAAAGCGTATCACCGTCACGGTCCGCCGTGACGACCGCTGGATCACGATCGACATCGTCGACCGCGGTGTCGGAGTCCCGCCGCCGCTCAGAGAAAAGATTTTTGAGGAGTTTTACCGCGTCGACGAACGACTCAGCGCCCGGCAGAGCGGGACCGGGCTGGGGTTGGCCATCGCGCGCCGGATAGTGGAAGACCATAACGGCAGGCTGACCTGCCATCCGCAACAGCCGGGGACGCTCTTTCGCATCGAGCTCCCGGCGCACAGGAGTTGACGACGTGAATAAAAAGATTCTGATCGTGGAAGACGACGTTTCGATCCTGACCGGGATGACCGACCTGCTGACCGATGAGGGTTACGCGGTATCCGCGGCGACCAGCGGTCCCGACGGCATCGCCGCGCATCAACAACATCCGGCGGACCTGATCATCCTTGATATCATGATCCCGGAAATCAACGGGTACGAGGTGTGCAAACAAATCCGGGCCAAAGACCCGGCGGTGGGGATCATCATGCTGACCGCCAAGGACAAAGAGATCGACAAGGTCGTCGGCCTACAGTTGGGCGCCGACGATTATCTCACCAAACCGTTCGGCATGAACGAACTGCTGGCGCGGATCAACGCGGTCCTGCGCCGCCGGGAAGTCATGACCTTCAAGCCGCAAAGCAGGGCGCCGATCGTTTTCGGCGACGTGATCATCGATGTGGCGCGTATGACGGGGACGCGGGGTAAGAAGAAATTTGACGTGACCAAACGTGAGGTGTTGTTGCTGCAATTGTTCGCCGCACGCGAAGGTGAGGTCCTCGACCGCGACGAGATCCTGCGCGACGTATGGGGCTACACCTACACCGGTACCACCCGAACCCTTGACCAGCACATTCTCAAGCTGCGGCAGAAGGTCGAGGCCAATCCCTCGCAGCCGGTTCATATCCTGACGGTGCACGGTAAAGGATACCGCTTTGTCAAATCAGCGGACAGCGGCTAGCGTTTAGCGACTAGAAAGGGATTAGCGTTTGGAGGAGGCATTAGCGAATTGTAAGATAAGTGAAGGGGAAATTGAGCCGCGGTGGAGACTAAGCGCTAAACCCTAATCCCCAGGTGGCACGTCCGAAAATCTGGCCGCTGGCCGCTAAACGCTCTCCGCTGAGAATAAGCGGTAAGCTCAAGGTTGCTCAGGTGTTCAAATATGCTAAGATATAGGAAATATCGGAAATTCCCGGATTATGAAAATCTCTTCCCGCCAACAGGGTTTCACCATTATCGGTCTGCTGATCGCCGCGGCGATCGTCTGTATCCTGGTTTGGCTGTGCTTCCAGGAGCGTGATCAGGTGCCCACCGGTTCGGCGCAGCAAATGATCAAGGATGCCGGGATAGACACGCGGACACACAAGAGCACGTTGGACAGCACCAAGAAGCTGATCGGTGAAATAGAGACAAAGGGGCCGGACATCGGAAAAATTATGGACGAGTACTAATTTCGTCAATCCCTCAACCCGCGACGGAGAATCATGGACAAAGCCTCTTACATCGTTATTTTTCTGCTGCTGCTGCTCGGCGTGTTTTATATCGGTCAGCAGAAGCAACAGGCGCAGGACATCACGAGCTTTACTCAGGAATTTGAGGCCTACAAGAAGGAAAAAAGGAAGGAACGCGATGCCCGGGCCGCGTCGCCAGAACAAAAAGAAGCCGAACTCGTCCGCTTGGGTTGGCAACTGCTGGACCAAGGACAGTACCGCCAGGCCTTGGTGACCGCCCGAAAAATCCTCGTCATGGACCCGGAGTCGGCTGAAGGCAAGTCGATCGAGAGTGTGGCCCTCTCGGCGATGAATCGGGATAATGCGCCTTGATCGTATATGCGTAAATGCGTGTATGCGGCCCTAACCCGTTGTTTCATGAGGTTAATTCGGCGAATCGGCTGACCAATGATCCGGGAAATTCAACAGTCACCAACGGATACCGCCCACTCATCCCTGCATAGACGCATACATTCATAAACCCATACACCAAGGAGCGCTTCATGGGATCTCTCGGACTCTATAATCTGCGCAAAGAGTACCCGGGTAAGTCAGACGAAGAAATTGCCCGGCTGCTCGCCGACAAATACGGCTATGTGGCCGTTGTGCGTTACAAGAACAGCCCGGATTCATCGGATTTCACCAATCTCGGCTGTTGTGGTACCCAGGACAAGCTCGACGGTTACTTCAGCAGCCCGTACTGCCACAACACCGAGATCGTCTATGACGGCCGGCAGCAATCGTTGTTCATTACCGAGGCGCTGGTCCGGCAGGCCAAGTGCGATCTGTGTCAAAAACCCACCACCGAAGCCTCCTTGACGCTGCTGGGCGGCGATGATTATTACGTGTGTTCATGCGGCCGTTTTTTTTGTGACCGCTGCTACCTCACGCGGCTGCCGTTGACCGATCCGGCCGGCGGCTACGGCATGTGCCCGGAGTGCCGTAAGGAAGTCAAGCGGGCCGTGGTGGGTGTGTATGTTTCTTGACGCTGTCCGCTGAACTCGTCTCATCCCAAGGACACCATGAGCTACAATTTGCACATTACCAGGGCCGACCATTGGTCTGAAAACCGCGGCAGGGAAATTTCCCTGGAAGAGTGGGAGGCCTGTGTCGCCAAAGATCCCGATCTCGCCGCCTTTTCGGAAATGGGAGAGGGATTTTACCGGTGGACAGGCCCGGGCCGTCAATCCTCCGATAGCGAAGCGTGGCTGGGCTATCGGGAGGGAAACATTTACGCCGCCTGTCCCGACAAGGATCTTTATCTGAAAATGCTCAGCCTCGCCCGCGATCTGCGCGCCCGTCTGCAGGGTGATGACGGTGAGATTTATGTCCAGCCCGACGAGTACCCCGGCGAAGATATGCGTCCTGCCGCCGATACCCCGTCCGAGAAAATTCCCTTCGTACAGAAATACCGCAACGCCCACTGGATCGAGGTGGTCATCATCCTCATCGTCTTTTTGCTGATGTTTATCTGGCGGATGTGGGGATAGGAGGAGGGCGGTTTAGCGGGACTTCATCAATACGCGGCCGCGAAGATCGTACATGGTGAACCCGGCGGGATAACCGTTGAGGTAGTGATCGTTCTGCATCAACTCGCCGCTGGCGTAATAGGTAGGGATGTCGCCGTTGAACGGTCCGGGGTGGTCTTCCAGGATCTTGCCGCTGCCCGTGTAACGTTTGTAGTCGACGAGTTGATCACCGTTGAGGCCGACTTCCCAGTCGACGGTCCCGTCTTCACGGAAGTATTTGCGGTGGCCGGTGGCGGTGTCAAAGTCAAAGAAATGCTCCATCCGCGTGTTTCCTTCCGGATCGTATTCATAGCGGGTCTTCTGGAAGGGTTGGGCGGCGCCGCGCTTGAAGTTTTCGATCATCTCCAGTTTGCCGTTGGCCAGAAACAGCTTGACTTCACCTTCCTGGATGTTTTCCACGTAAGGGATAATCATCTTGGCCTCGTTGCTGCCCGGATGATAGATGGTCAGCGGCCCGTTTTTGCGTCCTTCTTTGTATTTCACCGACAGCTTGATGATCTGGCCGTCTTCCATCTCCTTGTACAGTCCGTCTTTCAGTCCGTTTTTGTAAGGCTTGAAGTATTGAACCCACTGGCCGCTGGGGTGGAATTCCCAGTATTCTCCGTCCGGAAATTCTCCCACCGCGTCGGTGACGGTCTGCGGGGGGTCCTCGGGGCCGGCATTCGCGTGGTCCTCGACCTTGCGCACGCCGACCACGATCCCGTGATGCATCCATGATTCTTCGACGATCTTGGGGTTGATGCTGACGATCTTGGTCTTCATCGTGTATTCCTGGGCAACGGAAGTGTCCGGCAGCCACAGCATCGCCACCGACAATCCGGTGGTCACAAGCAAAGATGGAATCAGGCTTCGGGTTAGCATGGGGTCATTTTAGAGCATGGGGGGGATTATCTCAAGGCAAAAATCTGGTGACCGATGGAAGGGGGGATTTGTGATTAGGGATTTGAACAGTCGGCCATCAGGTAATGAACAAAGATTCGGAAACGAGTGGTTGAAATTGCGCTTCTTGACCCTGGAACGGAGTTACGGGCACTTTCCAAATCCCTAATCCCCAATCACAAATCCCAGCTCGCTCCGTTCAGCTCATCCGGCAAGTCACAAGTGAACCGACCGCATCCCCTGCTCATTATACCGGTCTCCGGCGGCCACGCCGCGCGGGGCGATGGCATCGATTTGACGCAGTTCTTCCTCGCTGAGGGATACGCGCAGGGCGCCGATATTGTCCTCCAGATGCGTCCGGCGCCGGGTCCCGAAGATCGGTACAATATTCTCCCCCCGGGCCAGGACCCAGGCCAACGCCAGCTGGGACGGCAGGCAGTCTTTTTCGGCGGCCAATCCGCGGATCTTTTGGACCAGTTCGAGGTTCTTCTTGAAATTCTCCCCCTGAAAACGGGGATGATTACGGCGCCAGTCATTTTCGTCGAGGTCCTCGGGGGTCGTGATCGCTCCGGTCAGAAAACCGCGGCCCAAGGGGCTATAGGCAACGAACCCGATCCCCAGTTCACGGGTCACGGCGATGATATCATCCTCAACATCGCGGCTCCACAGCGAATACTCCGTCTGCACCGCCGCCAGCGGGTGCACGGCATGGCCGCGGCGGATGGTCTGCGGGGCGGCCTCGGACAGGCCGATGCAACGGACCTTGCCGGCGGTGACCAGTCGGCCCATGGCACCGACCGTGTCTTCGATCGGGACCTGCGGATCGACGCGGTGTAAGTAATAGAGGTCGATATGATCGACTTTCAAACGCTGCAAGGACGCATCGCAGGCTTGTTTCACATAATCGGGGCGGCCGCAGATGCCCGTGATTTGTCCGTCGGGTGTGCGCATCACACCGAACTTGGTGGCCAGGACCACTTCGTCGCGGCGCACGGCCAGGGCACGGCCGACCAGCTCTTCATTCTTGAAAGGGCCGTACATGTCGGCGGTATCGAGAAAGGTGAGGCCCAGATCAAGGGCGCGGTGGATGGTGCGTATGGATTCATCTTCATCATCGGGATGATAAAAGTCGGACATGCCCATGCAGCCCAGTCCCAGCGCGGAGACGGTCAGCGGGCCCAATTGACGGGGAGGAAGCGGAGTGCTCATAAGACGGTCCTTTCATTACGGGTTTTTAGTACGAACGGCATTGTAACACAGATTGCCGGCAAGTGTGATCCTGTCAACCCCCGCTTTTCTTCCCCCGGGAAAAATGGTAGGATAAGGCCTATGTCGAACATATACAAAAATCTTCCCCGTGAGCTGGACGCCGAACATTTTGAATCCCTGCTGGAAACGCAGGGCTTTTTGTTGGAACGCATTATCTCCCGCGGTCAGGCCACCCCGCCGGGCGAGTGGCTCAGCCAGGAGCGGGATGAATGGGTGCTGTTGATCAAGGGACAGGCCGGCCTGCTGATCGACGGCGAGGAGGAACCGCGCGTACTGAAGCGCGGAGATTATGTGCATATCCCGGCCGGCAGACGTCACCGGGTCGAGTGGACCTTGAAGGGGGCGGATACGATCTGGTTGGCGCTTCATTTCGAGGCGGATTTTCTGACGATGGGATTGGACCCGGCGTGATTGTCCCTTCCGTATACACAAAATAATCTATAATCCTAAGGACGATTCCATGTCAAAAAGAACGCATCTCAGATTGTTCACGCTCCTGCTGACCGCAGGATTCCTCACCGGATGTACCTGCGCCGTCGAGCGTTCCCCCTATGATCCGCTCACTTATCGGCAGTGGTATGAAATGCCGGTCCCCAAGAAGCTTGCCTATCTCGAGGACACGATCCCCTCGCTGGAAATGACGTATGAACAGGAGCCCGAGGATTTGGCGGACGGGCTCGACAAATTGTATCTCCAGTGTGACCGGGACTGCCGGGACCAGGATATGATTCACATCCTGGAAAATATGACGGTCATTCACACGATCAAATAGGTTTGTTTTACGGAGGAAGAAACGTGATGGGAAACAGGGACTGTATCCTGCCGGTGGCGCTGATCGTTTGCGGTATGGCCGGGATTGCCTTAGTGCAGGAGCCCGGGATCAAGGACTGCGGCAGCGACGCGCAGTGTTTTGTCGGGGCCGGCCAGACCTGCGGGCCGGTGAAGCTGGTTCGCGAAGAGCAGGCTCCCGCGCGCGATACGTTGCGCACCGCCACCAAGACCTACACCCTCCGCGGCCGCAACGACGGTGAATGCATTGCCGGCGTGACGGTCACCAACGCCGATCAGCGATCGGCAAGGACAGGCCACCCTGGCCTTTCACCGGCAGGACATCACCCGAGAAAATAACACTTATACCATGCCCAAAGCCAACGACCCCAAAAAGAAGGAATTCCAGGATGTCCTCAAGGCAGAGTTTGTCCCGCGGTTGCGCGAGGCGGGTTTTACGGGAAGCGGCAATAATTTTCGCCGGGTTAACGGCGAGGTCATCCATGCCATCAACATCCAGGCCAACAAATACGGCGGCAGTTACGCGGTCAACCTCGGACTGCATCTGACGTTCATGCCGCTGACCTGGTCCGGGCAATCGCCCGATCCGGCCAAGATCTATGCCTACGAATGTGCATTCACCCGGCGTCTGGCCACGCCTGGGAAAACGGATTATTGGTGGAAATACAGTGGTCTGTTGGTCAAGCCGGCCAAAAACGCCCGGCATCTGATCGACACGTATTTTCGCTTCGGTGAACCGCAGTTCGCGGCCTGCGATACGGTGAAGAAGATCCTCGCCAGGCTTTCGCTGAGAGCGATCCAGGCGGGCGCCGAACCACCTCTGCCCGGTATGGCGACGTCTCTAAGCACCGCCGTCAACGCTGCTCGCGTTTATCTGCATTCTGGAGATAAGGATGAGGCCCGCGCTCTGGCGGAATACGCCCTTGCCCACCACAGCCAGGCGCCGAATATCAAGCCGGTTATTGAGGAGATCCTGGCGCAATGTTGACTTGCCGATCGGTAGCCTTGATTAATATCGAAATCCGAATATCGAATTTCGAGGGAATATCGAATGACCGAATTTTCAAATGAACGAAACACTATATTTTGGGATTCCTATCAAAATGAGTCTGTATTAAGGATTTGGTGATTTAAAAATTCGAAGTTCCTTCGGATTTCGATATTCGATATTCGGACTTAATACCCGCTCTATGGTGACCATTGACATACCCCCAGGGGGTATGTTATGCTTGAGCCATGACGCATCCTTGCCATACCGAAAATCTCACTGCCCTCAAACGAATCGAAGGCCAAGTCCGCGGGATTCAAAAGATGATCGAATCCGGCCAGTACTGTGTCGATATCCTGACGCAGATCAGCGCCGCCAATTCCGCCCTGATGCGTGTGCAGGACAAGGTTCTGGAGCGTCATCTCAACGGATGCGTGAAGAATGCCATGCAGGGTAAGTCGGACCGGGAGCGTCAGGAAAAGATTGACGAAATATTCGTTTTGCTCAAGCGATATCGAAAAGGATGACAACGATAGGCCGGTACACCCGGTCTTGCGGCCAAGCGCCGTTGTGCTACAATGAAATCTATGACTCTTAGAATTCCGAAGAAACTGATTGTGGCGCCGTTGGCCATGCTGTTGGCCGTGGCGCCTCTTTTATGCTGCTGCTTTGAAGGCGTTGCATGGGCTTCTCCCGATGTTGCCGTGGAACAAGCTCCCAAAGGCTGCGCACACTGCGACAAGAAAAATCAGTCAGTACCCAAGAAGCAGATTCCCCATGAGTGCGACTGCCCGCAATTCTTAGCCGAGAGCGGGTCCCTCAATATGCTCAAGGCCGTGTCCCCGTCAGAATTAACGGAAAGATATTTCATTCTCAGTCTGCTCAGCGATACACCGGATGGTCGCGCTTGGCGCGCCGTCACACCGAAGATCGACAAACACTATCTCAGCCATCATCGGCAGAACCCTCCCCCGGCATTCATCATTTACCACACCCTTCGTATCTAGTACCTTCTCATGAGCGTTGACCTGCCGCTACGGCGGGATTGTTTTGTCCGCAAACCTTGAGAAGGGAGATACTAAATGAGGCCTCCATATCTGAAAGCTATCACGATCGCCGCACCGGCGCTAATCCTGGTGATCTCTGTGGCGTATGCCGAACCCGGTGCCAAAGAAAGACGGCGGGAATTGCGGCAAATTGAGAATGAGTTTACCGGCCGCGGTGCCGCCATGGTGGATCCGTCCGCGCTGGCCGGTCTGGAGGAGTATCTCGCGGCGGGACTCACCCGCAATCCTACCCTAAAAGCGGCGTTTTATGAATGGAAGGCGGCGCTTCAGAACGTCTCCCGGCAATTCTCCCTTCCCGACCCGCAATTCTCGTACACGGATTATTTGGAAGAAGTGGAGACCCGGGTCGGGCCGCAAGAAAGGGCTTATTCCGTCCGGCAAATGTTTCCCTTTCCCGACAAACTGTGGATTCGCAAATCCAAGGCCTTCCGCTCAAGCGAGGCGGCCTATCACAATTTTGTCAAAACCCGTCTGGACTTGATTAGCAGTATTGCGGATGCCTACTTTGAATTTGCTTATCTTTCCAAGGCCGTACTGATTACTTCAGAAAACTTGAAACTGTTGCAGAGTTTTGAAAGTGTCGCCCAGTCCAAGTATTCATCGGGGCTGACCAAGAATCAGGACCTGCTCAAGGTCCAGGTCGAGTTGGGAAAATTGGAGAATGAGCTTAAGAGCCTGGAGGACCTGCGTTCACCGGTGACCAGCCGCCTCATTGCCCTGCTTAATTTGCCGCACACAACGCAGTTGCCCTGGCCGGAGGACCAACTCGAAATGCTGCCTTCCGATGATGACTATGCTGATATGAACGGTTTGATTGATGAATTAAGAAAAAACAATCCTCAGTTGATGGCCTTGGCGGCATCGGTGGCCGGCAGCGAAGACGAACTCAAACTGGCTCAACGGGAATATGTTCCGGATTTCACTGTAGGCGTGACCCAGATCGATACCGGGCCCGCCGTCAATCCGTCCATGGCTGACAGTGGAAAAGACCCTTTGACCGTGATGGTCGCAGTGAACGTGCCGATCTGGTTCCATCGGATCAACGCGGAAATCAGACAGGCAAGGGCCTCCTTGGAAGCTGCGGAACTCAAGCGGGAAGGGGCCGAGGACGAGCTTCTTTCACGATTGGCTATGGTGCATTACAAGCTCCGCGATGCCAGACGTCAGGCGCAGTTATACAACGATGCCCTGATTCCCAAGGCCGTGCAAACGCTGAACGCGACAAAGTCCGCCTACGAGTCCGGAGGAATGGATTTTTTGTCATTAATCGATGCGCAAAGAATGCTGCTTAGCTTTCAGATGACCTATTATCGGCATAACGCGAATTTTTATCAAAGGCTTTATCAGATCCAGGCCCTGCTCGGCGAGGTCACAAGCCTGGACCAATCACAAGGAGACGGAAAATGAGTCCAAAACTTAAATCCCGGTCCGGACGCGTTGCCAAACCGTTCGTCTTTGGTTTATTGGTCTTACTGGCGGCGATGTGGGCTTGGTCGGCTTTGTTTTCGCCACATAACACCGGCGAGCACGCAACGGCGGCGGCAGAACAGAAAATCAAGTACTGGACGTGTTCGATGCATCCCCAAATCAAATTGCCCAAACCCGGCCAGTGCCCGATCTGCGGAATGGATTTAGTTCCGGTTTATGAAGGCGGAAATCCGGCTGCCGAGGGAGAGGTGTCATTGAGTCTGAATGCGGCCGCCCGGAAACTGGCCCAGGTGGAGACCTCGGTGGTGGAATACAAGGCCGTCTACAACGATGTCCGTCTCGTCGGAAAGGTCGACTATGATGAAACCCGGCTGTCTTACATCAGTGCGTGGGTCCCGGGCCGGATCGACCGCCTGTTTGTGGATTTTACCGGTACGCGGGTGCGGCAGGGGGATCACCTGATCAAATTGTATTCGCCGGAACTGATCTCCGCCCAGGAAGAATACATTCAGGCCATTAAGAACTGGAATGACACGCAGAACAGTGAGCTCAAGGTGATGCGCGACACCGCGCAGTCGACTCTCAAGAGTTCCAAGGAAAAGTTACGCCTCTTGGGGATCAGCAATGAACAGATCGACGATATCGCTCAGAACGGAAAGGTCCAGGAGCATCTGACGATCAACTCCCCGGTCGCCGGGACGGTCATCCATAAGAACGGTTTTGAAGGGCAGTATGTGAAGACGGGCGACAAAATCTACACGATCGCCGACCTCAGTCGTGTCTGGGTGTATATCGACGCCTACGAAAGTGACATTCAGTGGCTGCATTACGGTCAGCGTGTACAAGTGGAAGCGGAGGCGTATCCGGGGGAAGTCTTTGACGGAAAGATTGCGTTTATCGACCCGTATGTCGACGAGGCTACCCGGACCATAAAACTGCGTGTCAATGTGCAAAACGACGACAACAAACTGAAGCCCGGTATGTTCGTCCGCGCTCATATTCGGGCCGTCCTGGGTGATGAGGGGGAAATATACGAACAGGATCTCGCCGGTAAATGGATCTGTCCGATGCATCCGGAAATTGTCAAGGCTGAGAAAGGGATTTGTGATCTCTGTGAAATGGACTTGATCCCGACCCGGGAGTTCGGTTTTGCCGAAGAGCCGGTTAAACGCAACAAGGTCCTGGTCATTCCGGCCACCGCCCCGCTGATCACGGGCAAACGTGCTATCGTGTATGTTGAAAAAGATAGTGAGGAAGGCATGCATCTGTACGAAGGGCGTGAGGTGGTGCTCGGACCCCGGGCGGACAAGGAGTATGTAGTTTTGTCCGGTCTTCAGCCGGGGGAAAGGGTGGTCACCAAAGGCAATTTCAAGATCGACAGCGCCCTGCAGATCCAGGCCAAACCAAGCATGATGAATCCGGCCGACTACTACAGCATGAAGGACACCGTCATATCCGAGCACGTCGGCAACGGCGCGCAAAATGCCGGAATCCTGTCGGCGGCGATGCCCTTGTATTTAGCGGCCGGGAAGGCCCTGAGCGAGGACAATCCGCACGGTGCGGCGCAGACGCTCGAACGTTTTCGCGACAAACTTGTACAAATTGTCGATGGAGGGCAGGCGGGAGAAAACGAGCAAGGTCTGAAGGGTTCGCTTACGGCTATCATTTCAGACCTGCAGCTGGTCCCGCATGAAATCGGGCCGTTGAGAGATGTCTTTCTCCGCGTTTCTCTCGGCTTGAAAGAGCTGTTCGAGACCTACGGGTATCAGGCGGAAGGCACTCTGTATTTGACATACTGTCCGATGGCGTTCGCAGGTAAAGGGGGGTTCTGGTTACAGGACAGTGACGTCGTGGCCAATCCGTACTACGGATCCAGGATGTTGCGCTGCGGCGCAGTTGAGAAGACGTTCGGCCGCAAAGCGGCCGGGGAGGCACCCGAGGGAAGTGTCAAGGGAAGCGCTAAGGGAAGTATGGGTCACCAACATTGAAGGGGATTGCCGATTGGCATATAGGCATTATCAATCAGACCTTCATTGAGGAGCGATAGTATGCTGGACAAATTGATAAAGTTTTTTCTGGAAAGGAAACTGGTGACGGCCCTTGTTGTTGTCGGCATTTTGCTGTGGGGCAATGCCGTGATGCCGTTTCATATTCAGGACAGTTTCATTCCCCGCGACCCGGTCCCGGTCGATGCCATTCCCGATATAGGCGAGAATCAACAAATCATTTTCACGGAGTGGATGGGACGTTCTCCCCAGGATGTCGAGGACCAAGTAACCTATCCTTTGGCCGTATCATTGCAGGGCATCCCGGGCGTCAAAAGTATTCGCAGTTACTCCGCCTTCGGGTTTTCCACGATCTATATCATCTTTGACGAGAAGGTGGACTTTTATTGGTCCCGGTCCCGGGTACTGGAGCGGTTGAGCGTGGCCCAGAAGGATCTGCCGGACGGAGTGACGCCGTCGCTCGGACCGGATGCCACCGCGTTGGGACAGATATTCTGGTACACCCTGGAGGGGGAAGGGTTCGGGCTGGAAGAATTGCGATCCATTCAGGACTGGTACGTCAAGTACGGGTTGCAGTCTACATCGGGCGTCAGCGAGGTGGCCTCGGTGGGCGGTTATGTTAAGGAATACCAGATCGACGTGGACCCGGACGCAATGCGCGCCTACGACGTATCACTGGGCAACATCATGGAGGCCGTGCGCAAGGCCAATATCGACGTCGGCGCCAAGACGATCGATTTTAACGGTGTGGAATATGTTGTGCGCGGAGTCGGCTTCGTCAAAACGCTGACCGACCTGGAGCGGGTCGTTGTGAAAGCCAAGGACAATGTGCCGATCTATTTAAAAAGCGTTGCCAAGATCAGTCTGGGACCGTCGCTTCGGCGCGGTGCGCTCAACAAGGCGGGTGCGGAAGTTGTCGGCGGTGTGGTGGTCGTTCGTTATGGAGAAAATCCTATGGCAGCGATTCAACGGGTGAAAGAAAAGATCAAGCAAATTGAACCCGGGTTACCGACCAAGACGCTGAGTGACGGGACCGTATCGAAAGTCAAAATAGTTCCCTTTTACGACCGTACCAAATTGATCAACGAAACCTTGGGCACGTTGAGCGAGGCCTTGACCCAGGAAATCCTGATCACCGTGATCGTCATCCTGATGTTTCTGATGCATTTCCGCAGTTCGATGGTCGTCTCGATAACATTGCCGCTGGCGGTGTTAATGTGCTTTATTTTAATGAAAGTTTTCCGTGTCGACGCCAATATCATGTCGCTGGCCGGTATTGCCATCGCCATCGGGACCATCGTTGATATGGGGATCATTATGTGCGAGAACATTCTCAAGCATCTTGGTGAAGCGCCTCAGGAAGAGAGTCCGAAGGCGACCGTGTTTAAGGCCTCCAGTGAGGTGGGCGGCGCGATTTTAACGGCCATTTCGACCACGATTGTTTCTTTCTTGGCCGTGTTTACGATGACCGGTGCCGAAGGGAAGCTTTTTAAACCGTTGGCATTTACCAAGACCTTTGCGTTGCTGGCCTCCGTGATCATTGCCTTGTTTATCGTTCCCGCCCTGGCACACTTGTTTTTTGTTAATCGCAAAGATGGAAAAACAAAGGGGATGAAGAAATCCGTCAGGGCGGTGATTGTGCTTGCCGCGACAATCGCCGGATGGTACGTGCATGGGATGATCGGTGCGGGAGTCTTGGTGTATGGATTGTACCATCTCTACGGTGATGCTGTTTCCCCGCAATGGAGGGACAGCATTATCCGCTACCTGTACTGGATCGCTGTTGCCGTCGTGCTTTTGACTTTAACTAGGGAGTGGATGCCGTTGGGATTCGGTAAGGGTTATCTGCTGAACCTTTTGTTCGTCGGGGTGTGCGTCTTCGGTCTCATCTGGTCTTTTTTCAAGTTCATTGATGTCTATCCGGGGCTGCTCATGCGGTCGCTAGATAACAAGGCCGTATTTTGGTCGGTGCCCGCCGTTATTCTTGCATTCGGGATTACGATATGGCTGGGCTTTGCGAAGGTCGCGGCGCCGGTCGTGACGCCCCTGGAGAAGATCGGCATTAAAAAAGAATCCGTATACCGATTGTGGCCGATGAAACAACTCAGCCATGCGTTCCCTGGTCTGGGTAAGGAATTCATGCCCCCGTTGGACGAAGGATCATATTTGTATATGCCGACGACCATGCCGCATGCCTCAATCGGTGAGGCGCTGGATGTGCTGGCCAAGCAGAATGTCCGTATCAGTCAGATACCGGAGGTGGAAACGGTTGTCGGAAAGATCGGGCGCGCGGACTCGCCGCTGGACCCGGCGCCGATCTCCATGATTGAGACGATTATCAATTATGTCCCCGAGTACGGGGAAGTCGATCCGGAAACGGGCAAGCGCCGACGATTGTGGCGGGATCACATCAAAACACCGGATGATATTTGGGAGGAAATTGTCCAGGCGGGACAGATTCCCGGTTCGACGGCAGCCCCCCAGCTGCAGCCGATCGCCGCCCGTATCGTTATGTTGCAATCCGGAATGCGGGCCCCGATGGGAGTCAAAATCTTGGGTCAGAATCTGAAAGAGATCGAGAATGTGGGATTTCAGATCGAGAAATTTCTTAAGGAGGTCCCCGGGGTGGAGCCCAGCGCGGTCATCGCGGACCGGATCGTCGGGAAACCCTATCTCGAGTTTCATATCGACCGGGAAAAGATCGCCCGGTACGGAGTGAATATCAAGGACGTTCAGAATGTCATAGAAATGGGGATCG
The DNA here is from genome assembly GCA_020429915.1 of Candidatus Omnitrophota bacterium. Taxonomy (GTDB): domain Bacteria; phylum Omnitrophota; class Gorgyraeia; order Zapsychrales; family Zapsychraceae; genus JAGOSC01. Next base: position 65,451 of record JAGQKV010000016.1, read on the forward strand.
GAGGGATGAAGGTCACCAGCACCGTGGAGGGACGGGAACGCTATCCGGTGCGTGTGCGCTATATGCGGGAGCTGCGGGATTCCCTCGAGGAACTTCAAGAGGTTCTCCTGCCAACCAAGGACGGGGCGCAAATCCCGCTTTCACAGGTGGCGGTGTTGAAGTTTGTTCGCGGCCCTCAGGTTGTCAAAAGCGAAGACACTTTTTTGGTCGGTTATGTCTTATTTGACAAAAAGCCTGGTCGGGCGGAAGTCGATGTGGTCCACGCCGCACAGAATTATCTGCAACAGAAAATTGCGGACGGGGAGCTGGTGCTTCCCAGGGGCACGAGCTATAAATTCGCGGGAAGTTACGAGAATCAGGTCCGCAGCGAGAAGACTCTCGCCGTTGTATTGCCGTTGAGTCTGTTTATTATTTTCCTGATCCTCTTCTTTCAGTTTAACAAGGTGTCGACGACGGTGCTCGTGTTCAGCGGTATTATTGTTGCCTTTTGTGGCGGTTTTATCCTGATGTGGCTTTATTCACAGAATTGGTTTATGCAATTACCTTTATTCGGTGACTACTTCAGGCAGTTATTTAACATGAAAACCTATAATCTCAGCGTGGCCGTGTGGGTCGGATTCTTGGCGCTGTTCGGCATTGCTTCGGACAACGGTGTGGTGATGGCGACTTATCTCGAGCAGAGTTTTAAAGAACGAAGGCCCCGGTCGGTAAAGGAAATCCGTGAGGCCACCCTGGCAGCCGGATTGCGGCGTGTGCGGCCGTGTCTTATGACCACCGCAACGACAATCCTGGCATTGCTGCCGATATTGACATCCACCGGGCGCGGAGCCGACGTCATGATCCCGATGGCATTGCCGTCCGTAGGCGGCATGATGGTGGCCCTGATCACGTTTTTCATTGTCCCGGTCGGCTATGCCTGGTTGAAGGAGCGGGAACTTAAGGGGGCGGAAAAAACCTTGTAATCAAATGAATCAGAAGGAACAACTGAAACCAAAAGGAAAGAAATACTAACGAAACGTCAACAAAGGAGAACACGCATGAAGACAATACTTTTTCTGACGGCAGTCTTAATTCTGACCTTCCCGGTTCACAGGACACACGCCGAAATGAAGGAGGACCACGGCCACAAAGGCGCGATGGCTGCCGAAGGGGGCATGGAAGGTCACGCCTCCGGTGCGGCCCATCAGGATAAAGCAGGTCTTGTGGACGTCGGCAATAAAATTTGTCCGGTGAGCGGGGAAGAGATCGGGGCGATGGGCGAAGGGGTGGACGTGGAGTATAACGGGAAGATTTATCATCTGTGCTGCAAGATGTGCGAGAAGGATTTTAAGAAGAATCCTGAGAAATACAGCGCGATTGCCGAGGCGGAGGCGAGTCACGAAGATGAGGGGATGGACGAAGAAGAGGAAATGCATGACCATCACGATCATCACGAGGAATAAGGACAGGACATGAAAAAGAGTATTTGGATTGCTGTCGCCCTGGCCGCGATGCTGTTTGTATACGGATTTGTCATGACATATGAAGGGGATGAACATTCCGTACATCATCAGGGCAGTCACACCGCCGGTACAAACACATAACATTCCCGCAATAATGCGCCGGAAGAAGCGGCCGGAAGGAAGAATTTATGCCGGAATTGTTGGCCCCCATCCACCCCAAGCTTGTTCATTTTCCGATTGCCCTATTTATCTCAGCCTTGTTGCTGGAGATAATCAGTCTCATCGCGCGTAAGGAAGATTGGCACCGGTGCGCCTTGATCCTGTACACAGCCGCCGCGTTGCTGACGCCCGTCGTGGTGCGCACCGGTATGTGGGAAGTCGACCGGATCCGGCTCAGCCATCCCATATTAAACTCGCACCGGCTGTTCGCCTTGTGGACAATGTGGGTCTCGCTGATGTCGTTGCCGGTTCTATACTTTCTGAACCGGGAGCGCCCCGGTTGGGTCAAACCGCTGTTTGTGGTCCTGCTTTTGGCGGTCGCGGTCTTGGTGACTTTCGCCGGACACTACGGAGGAACGATGGTATATGAATACGGAGTGGGGACGGAGGCATTCTAAGGAGGATCACAATGGGAGGAACCTGTCCGGTTTGTAATAAAGAAGTCGATCAATTAACCTTCAGCAGTGTCATTGACGGGGTTGTTTACCAGTTTTGTTGTAAGCGCTGCCAACGGAGTTTTACGGCGGAACCCCGTAAATTCATCAACTGCTGCGAAGATTCCACTGACCGGTAATTTTATCCCGACCAGTCCGAGAAGGTCTATCCCGTCGACTTCATCCCGAATGCAATCCCGTTCACCGTCAGTGCCAGCAGGCGTGAGAGGAATTCTTTGCGTTTCTTATTTCTTTCCGCGCGCCACTCGCCGAGCAGGCGCACCTGGGTGTAGTGGAGGGGGTCGATGTAGGGATTGCGCAGCCGGATCGATTTCTCCAACCGCGGGAAGTGGTCGAGCAGTTCCTTGTGGCCGGTGATCTTCTTGACCAGGGCCACGCTCTTGTCGTGTTCCGCCTTAATCTTACCGAAAATCAATTCACGCACGCTTTCATCTTCCACCAGCGACGCATACCGGCCGGCGATGTACAGATCGGTCTTGGCCAGCGAGATCTCCGCGTTGTCCATCAGCATCGAGAAGTACGGCCACTCAAGATACATCTGTTTGAGATGGGTGAGTCCGTGTTCGCGTTCGACCATGTGCTCCAGCGCCGAGCCGGTCCCGTACCACGCCGACAGCATATGGCGCGACTGCGTCCACGAGAAGACCCACGGAATAGCACGCAGATATTGCATCTCCCGGGACTTAACCCGGCTTGCCGGGCGGGAGCCGATTTTTAACTCGGCCACAAAGTCGATCGGCGTCGCCGACCAGAAGTAGGTTTGGAACGCCGGTGTCTCATAAACCAGCTCGCGGAAGACCTCACGCGAACGCGCGCTGAGGATGTTCATTGTCTCTTCCCAGTCCGGCTGCACGGCCTGGCGTTCCTGTTCGAAACAGAACGCGTCCATGACCCCGCTGGTCAACTGTTCGAGGTTCCGGCGGGCGATCAACGGGTGGGCGTATTTCAGAGAGACCACTTCGCCTTGCTCGGTCACCCGGATGCGCGCGCCGTGGGCGGCATGCGGTTGGGCCAGCAGACTGCGGTAGGTCACGCCGCCGCCGCGGTCGATGGTGCCGCCCTTGCCGTGAAAGAGGCGCAGGCGGATGCCGTGCCGGTCAGCGGTCCGCGACAGCTGGCGCTGGGCATTGTACAGTTCCCAGTTCGCCGTGAGATAACTCCCGTCTTTGCTGGAATCAGAATAGCCGAGCATGACTTCCTGTATTCCGTCACGTTTCTTGAGGTGCGCTTTATACGTCCGGTGAGCGAAGAGATTGGTCAACAGTTTGGGCGCCTTGTGCAGATCGTCAACCGTCTCGAACAGCGGGACCAGATCGATGGCCGGGCAGCCCGCGTCCTTGGCGCAACGCAACAGGTCGAGGATGGAATGTTCGTCGTGGGTCATGCTCAGGATAAAGCGGTGCGCGGCCTTTTCGCCGTACGTATCCTGAATGCTCCTGATGGTCTTGAATTCCTCGACCACATCGTCACGGTTCTCCTTGAGTTTGCCGCTGTGATCGCGAAAGTCGAGATGGGCGAGATACAGGCCGCCGGCCTCGAGTTGATGGATCAGATCGGTAATGCGGCCGTCCGCGGCGCGGGGCGCCTTTTGGCGGACGAGCTGTGCACGAATTTCGCGTAGCGCGCGCAACACGTACCCCGCGTCCGTGTAGCCGGGTTTGACTTTCTTGAGCAGATCCTCGATGCGCCGGCGGATGCGCTCGTCCACGTGAAAAGGGCTGTGCAGGTCGTCGGGCTGAAAGTCTTCGGCCGAGACCCCGGTCGCGTGGGAAAGTTCGGCCAGCAAATGCGTCAGTTGCGCGCGGACGAGTTTGACGGCCAGCTCATGCTGCAGGCGCGCGGCCTTTAGGCTGATCGCCGGGGTTACGAACGGATTGCCGTCCCGGTCGCCGCCGACCCAGCTGCCGAAGCGCAGAAAGGTGCGTTTCAGTTTGATGTCCGGGTAAGCGCGGGCGAGTTCCTTTTCGAAGAGCCGCATGAAATCGGCGACGCTTTGAAAGATCGTGCGCTCGAAATAAAACAGGCAGTTCTGGACCTCATTGAGCGGGGACATCCGTCGGTCGCGGATCTCGCGGGTCTGCCACAGCGCCTCGAGGATTTCGTCGATATTTTCCAGTTCTTCATCGAGACGCATGATTTGCATCTTGCTGGTGCGGCGTTTGCTCTCCGTCGGGTGAGCTGTGAGCACCGGTTCGATCTCCATCTGTGCCAGGCATTGTTCAACCCGTTCGGCCGTGACGCCGGAGCGCTTCAGGTTGGCGAACAGGTCGCGTAGCGAATGCCGCAGGTCGGCGCGGGCCACGATATTGCGGCGTCGGGCGCGTTCCTCGCACAGGTTCAACAGTTGAAAGAAGAGATTGAAGGCGTGGACGACCGCGTAGATTTCTTCGGGGTCCATCTCAACGAATAGCCGGCGTTTTTCCGCGATGTCTTTTTGGCGGTGATGGCGGCGCACAGCCACCGACGCGGCCAGGATTTTGTCGAAGGTTTGGTAGACCTCATCGCCGGCCTGTTCGCGGATGATCATGCGCAGCCGTTCGTTGATCAGTTTGAATTCCCGGTTAAGGATCTCGCCGCGCGCCATTATTCTCCCTGGGCCTGGGAATAGCCCCGTTCTCCGTTAAAGGTGTAAAGATTTTCCGTTTTGATGATCTCGTAGCCGTGTCCGGTGAGCAGGGTCAGCAGGGTGATGATGTCCTTGTAACTGGCCTGCTGGCCGTTGGCCGGGACAAAACGGCAGCGCCAGTGGTCGGTGTTGAAGGTTTCGGGCAGACCTTGCGGGTAAACCTTGACCCCGCGGTTGGTGATCATCGTCAGCTTCCACAACGGGCTCTGCGCTTCTTCCAGCCCTTTGCCGAGGACGTCGGCGTCGCGGCCGTGATCGGACCAGTCCAGAAAGATGTCCACGCCGACGAGATCTTTGGCAGCCGGTTCCTGGGAAGGCGGGGTGATCGTAATCTTGCCTCCGTGATAATGCACGGGTGTCAATGTTTGCGGTTCTTCGCCGAGGCGGTCGATGATCGCATTCGTAAAGTCCGTGGTACCGACCTCGCGCTGGCTCAAGCCTTCACGATAAACATCCGCGGGATGGATCCCGCTTTCCAGCGTCGACAACCACGCGTTGTTGATGAGCTCCGCGGTCTTCGCTTCCCCGAGGTGCACAAGCATCTGGATCGCCGAGATCAGTAATCCCGAGGGATTGGCGATGTCCTTGCCGGCGATGTCGGGCGCCGAGCCGTGCACCGCCTCGAACATCGCCATGTCCGTGCCGACGTTGGCCGAACCGGCCAGCCCGACCGATCCGCTGACCTGCGCGGCGATATCGGAGAGGATGTCGCCGTAGAGATTCAGCGTGACGATCACGTCGAAGCGCTCCGGCTGGGCGGCCAGCCGCGCGGCACCGATGTCGATGATCTGATGGTCGCTTTGAATGTCCGGATATTGGGCCGCGATCCGTTCGAAGACGCGGTGGAAGCGCCCGTCGGTGATCTTCATGATGTTATCCTTGGTCATGCACGTGACGCGTTTGCGGCCATAGAGCCGGGCATATTCAAAGGCGTAACGGATGATCCGTTCGGACCCGGGACGGCTGATCAGCTTAAGGACTTGTGTGACCTCATCGGTCTGCCGGTGTTCGATGCCTGTATAGAGATCTTCTTCGTTCTCGCGGATGATCACCATATTGATCCCGGGGTGAGGGGAGGCCACGAACGGCGCGTAGGATTTCACCGGCCGCACGTTGGCGAACAGATTGAGCGTCGTGCGGATGGTTACGTTGAGGCTCTTGTACCCGCCGCCCAGCGGCGTGGTGATGGGGGCCTTTAAGAGGACCTTGTTCCGGCGGATGATGTCCCAGGATTCGGGCCCGATGCCGGTGGTCTCGCCGCTTTTGTACAGGTTTTCACCGATGGGGATTTCGTCGTATTCGATCGGTGCCTTGGCGGCCTTGAGGATGCGCAGGGTGGCGTCCATGATTTCCGGGCCGATCCCGTCGCCGTGCGCCACGGTAATGCGTTTGAGTGCCATATCTAACCTCCTGAAGTTGCGCTGCCGTTACCCGCGCTATCCCCGCCACGGCTGTCTAAACGAATTTGATTCAGGGTACAGAATAAGGGATTCGCGGGTGTTTGTAAAATAGATTATTCCTCCGGGCAAGACGGCGAGAGCCCAAAGGCGCGCCGGCAGGCGGTTGTCAATACCTGCATTCCCGAGTTTCCCGGATTCTCTGTTTGTGCTAGGATATAGTCACATATCGAAAACCAACTCAGGCGCAATCGGAAGGCCTTTCGGGGGATGGACCGTTCGATGAAACTGATCATCGTATTTCTCATCTTTCTGACTATCATATTTTTCCTTGTCCGTTACAAGCCGCGGGTGGTATTGCCGGTCACTGTGACCGTCAATGAGGTCCCGCGGGTCTTCGCTAAACTTAAGGCGAACGGAGCCGACGGGGCATTCGCCACGTTTGCCTTTTTGCCGGACAACGCGCAGGGCGGCGAAGACGCGGTCAATATCCAGTTTTCCGTTGAAAACGGCCGTATCGGTCTCGACTGGGTCCTGGAGGGGCCTACCAATATCCGTGACCAAGAGAAGATTAACGTTTTTATGCGCGGTGAGGGGTTTATGCCGGAGCGCCGCGAGGTCAACGATGTGGCGTACTGGCGGGTGGAGAAAGGCGATCTGGCCGCGCTCTGTCAGAAGATCATCCGCGAAGTCTATCACAAACCGTCGGACATGCCGCTGGAATTTATTTATGAGGGGTTTCGCTGGCCTTAAGAGCAGCGGATAGCGTTTAGCGGTTAGTGAATAGAAAGGTAATAGTGAGTAGGTAATATGGGTGGCAGATTAAAAGTAACTAACCGCTGTTGACTAACCACAAGATGTCACATCATGAACACTCGCCGCTAGTCGCTTGAGCATGGGGTGAGAATACGCGAATACCATGGCAGACAACACCGCAAATGCCCTGCGCCGGATTTTTAATGCCGTCGAGACGATCTTTGACGGCGGCGGACTAAAGCAAGAACAGCGTTTTACCCGCTCGGCTTTGACCACCAGCGGTGCGTTGACCCTCGGCGCGGTCTACGCGTTATGCCAAAACATTGCCCAGGACCTGGAGGCCCAGCCGCGTCTGACCATGGTCGCGGCCCCCGAAGGTACCGACCGTTTCGGCGCCGCCCGGCGCTGGGAGCTTTTTTTTCATTTGCCCAGGCAGCGCGCCACCCTGGAATGCGCCTGGATGATCTTCGAAGACGATCAGCAGGAGGCGCGCATCGACTGCGTGGTCCGGCCGTTCCCGCCCGCCGACAGTCCGCTGCGCAAGCTGGTTGAACAGGGTAAGCTCCTGCGCCGCCAGCTCCAGGGGATGTGGCGCGAGGAGCTCAGGAAACACCCGGCCCTGCCCAAACACTTCTATAACAGCGACGCCGCGCTCAACAAGTTCGTCCAGCAGGGACTCGACCCGGCCAAGGAAGAGTTCAGCCTGACGGCGAAGTACGACAACCGGGCGGCGTTATGGGTTTTGCAGACCCGGGATAAGACCTATCAAGTGCCGTTTGAATTGCAGATGTGATTTGCCAGACTGCTCGAATTCGTGCGGGGATCAACTATGAAAGAGACAGACATGTACTCCCCTATCAAGAAACACCTCGAAAGGGACGGGTTCACCGTTCATTCCGAGGTGGAAGGGATTGATATCCTGGCGCAGAAGGGGGAGGAGATGATTGCCGTCGAGATGAAGATGGCGTTCAATCTCAAGCTCGTCTATCAGTTGATCGAACGGCGCAAGATCGTTGACAAGGTCTACGCGTATGTCCCGCTCGGCAAGGGCGGGCGCTGGCCCAAGGAATACAAGCGCATGTGCGGGCTGATCAAGCGCCTTGAATGCGGGTTGATCACCCTCGATGTCCGCGGACGCAAAAAGACGGTCACTGTCGAATTCGACCCGGCCCCGTTCACCCACCGCAAGAATTACGCCAAGAAGAAGATCGCGTTAAAAGAGTTCAACAGCCGCAGCATCGACCTGAACAGGGCCGGCAGCCGTAGCGAGCTGTTGTTCACCGCTTACAAGGAAAAGGCAATCCGCGTGGCGTTGTATCTCTATGAGAACGGCCGCGCCACGCCCAGGGACGTCGCCGAAACCCTCGGCATCGACAACGCGCAGCGAATCCTGCAAAGCAATTACCATTATTGGTTCGATCGCGTCGAACGCGGGATTTACCAGATCACTCCGGAGTTTGAAAAATTCCTGATGTCCAACCGCAAAAAGATCGGCAAGTACGCGTTTTCACCGGATTTGTGAAATTCATACGTTGTGTGGTGGAGCAATCTATTGAAAATCGACCCGATTAAAATTCTGCTTACCGTCATAGCGATAGTATTGTTGATTATGGTCGGCTCGAATATCTACTACGATGAGGTAGTCCGGCCCAGCCGAATCCGTAAACTAAAAAACAGTGCCGATTCCTATTATTTCGGCCGTATCGCCGATGTCATCGACCGGCAAACTTTGCGCCTGCAAGGCGGCCATACCCTCCGGTTGTTGGGTTGCCGGGTTCGGGACATCGAATGGTTTAAGAGTCTGAGACTGAAAGGCCAACCAGTCATGGTGGAATTGCCAGCCGTCGCTGAAAAGGGTGAAACAATGGCGGGCTACGTTTTTCTCTCTGTCGAAGCCCGAGGATTATTGGAGGATGCCGGCATGACCCCGGTTCGCCAATTCGGATCTATTATACCGAGTAAACTCCATGATATATTCTTAAATGCCACACTTGTCCGTTCCGGTTTTGCAGATATTGATGATCTGCCTCCGGATTCGCCGTACCGAAACCTTTTCGAACCGCCTGGAACGGTGAGGTAGGCGTGTGAAATATGTCGCATGGTTATATATCGCCGGTATCATCTTAACAATCTTTCTGGCTAACACCGACCGCTTGGGGCTGGCGGCGGGGATGATCCGTCGCGTTCCCTACGACGATGCCGTCCTGCACGCGCTGTTGATGGGATTTTTGGCCGTGGCGGTGAATCAATTGCTCAACGGCCGCACGGTCCGGGCGGGACGGGTGACCGTGCTGCTCGGCACACTGCTAGTGGTCGCTTTTGTGATGATCGAGGAAGCGACCCAGCTGTTTATCGCCAGCCGCACCTTTTCCCTGATCGACCTCGGCGCGGATTTTATCGGGATCGGTCTGGCGGGGATCATCCGGCGGAGAATTGGCAGACAGCAGGGGTAATCGAAATTAACGGAGGCCAGGTGATGCGAACATATTTGTTCAGCGGACTGCTTTTCGCCGTGATGTTGCTGCCGGCGGCAGGTTGTGCCGATGGTTCGTGGGCGACGGCTGAGAAACGCTGGAAGGAATTTACGACCTATCACTACGATATGGTGAAATACTTATATTACGAAGGAGACGAACCGCTCAGTTCCGCGATCGACCACAATCTCTACCGGCCGTTTCAACGCGAGAAAAACCGGATTCTCAAGAAGTATCTTCCCGACACCCGTGTTTATCATCACTACCACACGCTCGTCCTGCGAAAGGACGGGACCATTCTCGATGTCCGTCAGCCCCGCGAGGACGGAGAGGATCTGGAATACCATTACCATCCCGACCGCGAGCGGGTCGACTTCGCCGATTTCGTGAGCCGGCAGCACTGGCAGGTTCACAATGAGCAGGATGCCTATGATATGGCGGAAATATATGACACCCTCAATTATTGGGGGGGCTTTCACCGTAGTAAGTACCGGAAATTCGAAGCCGAGGACATGGGCGACGGGACATGGCGCGTGGAGCGAATCTATGCCGCTCCGCCGTACGTGCAGCTGCCGCCGCCGAGTTACTATCTCGTCCATGTGGACCGGGACGGGTACGTGACCGATATTACGGACCATATGGTGACGTTTAAGGACCAGTCGAATAACCATTTTAAGGACGCACTACCATGACTGAGGAAGCCGGTATGAACGCGAATCAGCTCACCCAACAATTGCTCCACCGCGTCAACGCCAGCTGGATCGCGCAGGCAGTCTACGCGGCGGTGGAACTGGGACTGCCCGAACGGCTGGCGCACGGGCCGCGGGCGGTCGCGGACCTGGCCGGTGAATGTCATGTCCCGGTGTATACGCTTGAACGGCTGCTGCGCGCGCTGATCACGGTGGACGTGTTTGTACAGAACCCCGACGGGACATTCGCGTTGACCGAAACAGGCCGGCGTTTATGCGCCGACCATCCCGAATCGATCCGGTCTTGGGTGATCTGGTGGACGTCCAACCTTGCCTATGCCTGGGCGGAATTACTCTATAGCATACGTACCGGCAAAAGCGCGCGTACGCTGGTGCACGGTGTCGAAGGCTTTGAGCATCTCGATCAAAATCCCGAACAGGCGGCGGTTTTCAATCAGGCGCTGTTGGAGTTGACCCGGCTGACCGCCGTGTCGATCGCCGGGCATTACGACTTTTCTTCCTTTCGGTGCGTGATGGATGTCGGCGGCGGTTACGGTGAATTGCTGCGTGTCATCCTGCAGAATAATCCGCGGACGCGCGGGATCCTTTTCGACCGCGCCCACGCGCTGGGCGGCGCGTTGGAACGGTTTCAACAGGAAGGCCTCGCGGAGCGTTGCGAGTTTCTGGAAGGAAATTTCTTTGAAGAGGTCCCACCGGGTGCCGACGCCATGGTGCTCAAAAGTATTATCCACGACTGGCCCGATGAGAAAGCCGCTCTTATCCTCGCGAACTGCCGCAAGGCCATGCCCGCCGCGGGAAAACTCCTGGTGATCGGCCGCATCATGCCGGCCAGACTGGAGTCGACCGACGAGCACCGCGATATGGTGCGCAGCGACCTGACCATGCTGGTTGCCCTGGGTGCAGGCGAACGCAGTGAAGACCAATACCGTGTGTTGCTGGAGAATGCCGGCTTTGACGTCGGCCGTACAGTTTCCGTCGGTATGGGCCACAGTATGATTGAGGCGTCGCCGCGACCTTAAAACTTTTGAGAAGAATTCCGGCAGGCCCAGGCCAGGGCCCGTTTGAGGAGGGTCGTCACCGGCGGAGTGTCCAAGACATCCACCGTGTGGCCGAGCGCGCAATAAAAGACGCGGCCGCGGCCCCATTTCTTCTTCCACGCCATCGGCATCGTGACGCCTTTCAGCCATCTCTGATCGCCACCGTGCATCGGTGAGGCGGCCAGTACCTTCACAGCCGGGTCCACCAGCAGGTAGTACTGCTCGGAGCGGACCGTCACGTCCTTTAAACCCTTAACCAGCGGATCGTTATTGAGAAAGCGGACCGGGTATTTGATGTGATTTCCGCCCGGATGCCCGACGAACTGACCGCCGAGCATGAACTTGTGAGGTCGACATTCCAGAAACGAACTGGCGTTGCCGTGCCAGCCGACATATCCCAATCCCCCCGCCACAGCCTCGAGCAGCGCATTTTGCTGTTTGTCCGAGAGCTTACCGAAGGTCCAGATGGGCAACAGACACTCGAATCCGTCCAGATAGGGACGGCGCAGCGCGCGCAGGCTTTCGCTGCAGGTTACGTCATATTCCGTCAACAATTTGGTCAGGGCAAAATCGGCGAAGCGTTTGGGGCTGTGTCCCCGCCAGCCGCCGTATAACAGCAGGATGCGTTTTTGTTTCGCGGCGGGCATGGCGGCGGTCTCCTCGGCGGATTTAAGAAATATTCTTCCGGAAAATCAGCGTCGGGCAGCGTTCGCCCAGCGGATACACCGGGACGTGCGAGACGGTATGCTCAAAGCCACCGGGATCCCGTGTAAATATCCGCTTGATCTGCTCGGTGTCCACGAAGTGGTATCGGTTCGGACTGTCCTGGTAGGCGTCGATGGCCTCGAGGTGTTCAAGAGGCCAATTGACGAGCGCGGCCAGATTCTTCCAGGGGCCCGCATCGCGGTTCAGTTTTTCCCAGATATCATGAACGGCGACGCCGGCGACCGGGTCCGGCTGCATGGCCATGGCCAACCGGAGTTTGAGCAGGTTCAGGTTGGGAATCTTGCCCTGGACAAGGTCCGCGATGATAAAGACGGTATCCTCACGGTCAACCGGCGGCGTAAACAGACGCACGATGAACAATCCCTCGGGCGCCAGCACGCGATGCAGTTCGCGCACCAGGGCCTGTTGTCCGTCCGGATAGGACAGCAGGTGAAATCCCCCGTCACAAACAACGACATCTTTGGATCCGTCCTCGAACGGCAATGCGGTCCATTCCCCGCAGCGGGCGCTGTCCGCGGGGCCGGGCCAAATCGTATCGATCATGATCTGGTTGTGGTCCACGGCCTGCAGTTCGGTGCCGTACGGCCAGGCCAGATCATAAAGTTCAGGCGTGACCCCCAGAATCAGCGCGCGAGGGCGCAGCATTTTCTGCAGTTCGGCGGTCACGAAATTAAGATCTTCCTTGGCGGGACGCAGCGGCGGTCCGACGAGTCGCCAGTTGGCGGCAATCTTGTCCCAGTAACCGGGGTCTCCCGGAGCGACCGGCACCGGCGACGGTGTCGCCGAACGGTCCGGCGCGGGATATTCCGGCGCGATCGCCGGCATGGACATTCCCGGCGGCTGCGGAGTCTGCGAAGGTTCGGCCTGGGGCGCGGGACCGGGAGCCGGGGGCGGTGGGGGAGCGGATGCGACGGTCCCGGCTGGCGGCGGTAAAGGCGACGGTGCCCGCCGCGCCGCCAGTGCGGCCGCGGCCCGTTGAATGTCGCCGGGCAGCAGGGAATGAATCCCCTCGGCAAGTTTGCGGATGCCGGGCATAAATTCTTCCGTCGCGAACGCGCCCAGCGTCGGAGTCGGGTTGACATCGAACAGGACCACTTCGCCTTTGTTGATCGCGTAATCGAATTTGCCGAAGGCGAATCCTAACTCATCCCGCCGGCGGCGCAGTTCTTGGGGGACATCTCCCAGTTCCTCGCGGCGGATGACATTCGACGATTTAACCACCGGTTCCTTGGCGTAACAGATCGAATGGGTCTCGCGATCGCCGAGAAAGACCCAGGTGCGCAGCGCGTAGAGGTCGTCCTGTTTCTCCGGACGGAATTTTTCGACCACGAATTGCGGATTATCCCACACCTTGCGCGGGACCTTGGAGGTGGCTTTAAGAATGGGATAGGTGTACAGTGTCTGCGCGCGCATGCGCCACGGCAACTTGTCGTCGAGCCAGCGCTGCCAGCGGCCGCCCAGCGATTGTTGCGCGGCCAGATTGGCTTCTTTGTAGCCGCCGCAGTTGTTGTCGGTCTTGATAATCACCCGGCCGCCGAACAGATCAGAGCGTTCAAGGACGTTGGGGCTGATTTGGCTCTTGCGGATATCACCGGTAGATGTGTTGACGCTATGAGGGAAGGCGCGGGCAAAGGCCAAATAGTCGAGCGGAATGACGGTGAGGTCGACATGGAGAAAGAGGAGGTCGGCGGCAAACCGCTCCGCGATCCCGTTGTGGACGCTAACCGAAAATCCCATTTCCCGCCAGACTTGGCTGATGTGCCGGAGAAAATAAGTTTCCTCCTGAAAGCGGTCTTGTTCATGTACCAAAATGCCGATGTGCGCCATTCATTTCTCCCAAGTATTTAGGGTAGAGTATAGCACGTCAGCCCGACCTGCCGAAAAAAAAAGGGACAGACTCCAATTTCTCCGGTAATCGCCGGAGTCTGGAAATTGGAGTCTGTCCCTTTTTAGGATCTTACCAAATGGGGACTTTCTTTCCGCCGCGTTTCAGGATCCTCACCTGTTTTTGCCAAAAGCGCAGTCCGGTGCGCAGATCGGTGACGATCAATTCGATATAATACTCCACCTGCTTTTTGTGGTTGTCGTAATGCACCACGCGCTCGAAGATCTTGCCGGAGACGCTGAGGTCCGGTCCGATGAGCTGGCCCATGGCCTGCACGGTGCCCTGGTCGAATTCGTCGGAGTCGCGCAGTTTGCGCGCTTCGTTGATCATGCTGTCTCCGGTCGTCCCGATCGATGAGGTAAAATCGACGACATTGCTGCGCAGCAGTTCTTCCTCGATGGAGGCCAGCAGCTGGCGCGTATCGATGCGCTGGGTGGTGTCGTTGACCACCTGACCGGTGGTGACCACATATTTGCCGCCGCCGGGTTTGCGGATTTTACCCTCGGTCAACAGCGACTGGGTCATCTCGCGGATGGCAATGTCAAAGTCGCGATAATCCAGCGACAACACGACCTTGCCGGTATCGTTATCGGGGTCCACGTAGACCGTCTTGGGCGCGCAGCCGGCGATGAGTACGGTCAAGGTTAAGAAAAGCATCAACTTCTTCATGGTTCTCTCCTTCAGGCCAGGGCCTGTCTCAGAATTTAATAAGGTCAATCGCCGGGTAAACCCCTTTGGCAACCGAACGGATGTATATTATCACATTCCGGCAGTCGTCCGGAATATTAATAGGGAAGCGGGTGCCGCCGGCCGGCTGCACGACCACTTTGCGGTCGTGTGGCATGCGCAGATGCGCCAGCTGAAAATCGGTGGGCAGTGCCGACCACATCCGCAGGTCCGCGCGCGTGGTCGCGGCCTGATAGATGCCGGCGATGATCCCGCCGCCGGTGCCGTAGCGTTCCCGCATTTCATATTGAAAATAAGTCTTCAGCGCGGCGCGTGCCACTTCACGGGCGGTGATCGCGCTGAGTTCCTTTTTGAAATCCGTATAAATCACCGCGTCCATGTCGGCGATTGACTCGGTGGACACCGGAGATCCCGAATCGGACTCGACGGTGACAAAGGGATAGGCCTCGCGGCCGGGCAACAATTCGGGAAAGGCGGCGCCCACATAGTAAACCGGCGCGGCCTCGATCAGGATCGGCAGGTCGATACGCACCTCGGCGCGGCGTGGGGCCAGTCCGTTTTCAAAGATGACCCACACCTCCCCGGACGGGGCGATGCCGCGGTCGGCGCGTCTGAAGTCATCTGCCACCACGGGATGCCGACCGCTCATCGCATAAGCTTCCTTCAATATGTCGACGGCCTTGTCGCGGTCCCCGCTCAGCCAAAAATAAAGCCCGGCCACGTATGTGGTAAACGGATTGACGAAATCAGCGTAGACGGCAAGTGAGTCAAGGTTCCGGTACTTATCACTGAGGGCGCGGTCGAGACGTCCGCTGTTCAGTGAGCGGTCGACCATGCGGTACTGTCCGTAGCGGGCTTCCTCCGCCGCGATGGTTTGCCGCAGCTCTTCGGTCTGGCGGGCAAAGATTTGCTTGGCGTCACTCTGGCGCTGCAGGGCCCGGTTGAATTCGACGCGCGCGTTGGCGCGGTCGCCCAGCACGGCAAAGTTCAGCGCTTTGTAGGTATTGACCATGATACGGTCATAGCTCCGGCCGGTATACGGCAGGGCCGTGTCGTTGATCAGCAATCCGCCCGCGGTCTGGGCGGAGCGGCCGGCCCACAGCTGTTGGTCGTAATGGGCAAAGGCCTGCTCGGCGCGGTCGAAAGCGGAGTTACTGGCTTCATAGCGTTGCAGGATGCGGTCCATGGCCCCGGTCTGCAGGACCCACAGCAGTTCTCGGGGGGAAGGATTGGTGCCGGCGTTGGTGCCGGCGATCTCCCGGGCGCGCTCGGTGTCCCCGGCCGCCAGCGCGGCGTCAAAGGTCTGCAGCGGCACGCGGACGGTGGCGCAGCCGGCGGCGGTCGACAGCAGGAATATCAGTGGGATGTGATAAAGGCGTATTTTCATACAGCGAGTAATCTAGCATGGAAATTCATGGGGGGCTATAATTTAGTGAAGACGACCCCCCGGAGGCTTTTGCTTTGGACATCCCGGCCGCCGGGAAAGTTCCCTGCTTTGCCCATCAATCCCCGTACAGACGCCTGCAGCGGCCTGAGAGTCCCGAAAATAGGGTTTGCCAAACACCAGAATTCTGTTAAAATCGGAGCTTTATCAACGTTAAACCTGCTCAACAAACGGACTTTGCCCTATGAAAAATGCTATTACCACCACATTCCGAACTCTATTTACGGCAGCGGTTATCAGTTGTCTCCTGACCGCCGCCCGGCCGACCCCGGCCGCCGCCGACCAGGTTTTCCTGCAGAACGGCAGCATCATCAACGGCCGCATCAAAACCTTTAGCGGCGATACCCTTGAGGTCGAAACCAATTTCGCGGGGACCCTTCAGATCAAGGCCGACAAGATCAAAGGTCTGGCCACGGACATGCCGATGACCGCCCGTATGGACAACGGCGACACCTTCGTAGCCCAGCTGGCGTATGACGATGACGACGGCCAGCGCCTGAGCAACAGCAGTCTGGGGACTATCAAGCTCGCCGCCTCCGAAATCAAGGCGGTCTGGCCGAAGAACCAGCCCGACCCGGAGGCCCCGGCCGCGGCCCGTACCGCGGATGACGTTTGGTCCGCCAAGGCGACGCTAGGTTTGTCCGCGTCCGAAGGCAACACCGACAAGACCAATCTCAACGGTAAATTTACCACCACCCGCAAAACCGATTTCGACCGGCTTAACCTCGGTGTACAGGGCCGCTACGCCACGGACGAAGGCGAAGAAACCGAGAACGAGATCATCGCCACGGGGAAGCTCGAACGGGATTTCTCCGATCACTTATTCGCCTTCGGATCGCTCAAGCTCGAACGCGATAAATTCGAAGACCTCGACCTGCGCAGCAACCTGACCGTCGGTCTCGGGTACTTTGTCATCAAGGAAGAAGGGCATGAGTTCAAACCGCGGCTCGGTTTCGGTTACGAGGTCTCGGCCTTTCAATCGTCTCCCAATGAAGAGAGCTTCGTTCTGTCCGCCGGCTGGGACTACAAGCGGGATTTGTGGAAGGATTTGACTTTCACTCACGCCTTCACGTATCTGCCGGTCCTGGAAGAGCCCACGGATGAGTACCGGCTGGAAAGCGAGGCCATCGTTTCGTACCCGTTCGCGGGCGGGACTGGCTGGAATCTCGACTTCAGCATCCGCCATCAATACGACAATTCCCCCGCGGCCAACGTCGACCGTCTCGATACCTATTATTCACTGGGACTGACACGCGAATTTAAATAACAGCGGACCGCGTCCGTCATCCGAACGGGGTTTTACGGGTGACGGACGCGAACCGTTGTCTTCCGGCCGATATCATCTATCGATTCCCGCCCCGCGCCTCGGCTCCGTAATATCACCCTGCCATCCCCAGAAAAACTTTGGACACCCCGGCATTTTTATCATAAAGTAGTGAAGGTATGAGACTGAATATCCGCGCATTCGCGTTGGCCCTCGGAATCCACTGGGGACTGGGGTGTTTTATCATGGGGCTGGCCGGCATCAAGCACGAGGCCCCGGCCACGTTTGTGCGGACTGTGGGGACGATGTATTACGGTTATGCCCCGACACCCTTGGGCAGCCTCGCCGGCATGTTCTGGGGATTTCTTGACGCGGCTGTTGCCGGGGCATTGCTGGCCTGGCTGTACAACATGTTATTGAAGAGGTTTGTGTAATGATCGTATCCGAAATGCTCAACACATCCGCTTTGGCGGTGGGATTCGTCCCGGGAAGCGTCGACGGTTCCGAAGGGGCGATCAACTTTATCGGTCTGCTCTACATTCTGACTCATCTCCTGTACTTTACGTTTTATGTCTCGCGGGATCACCGGGTGCGCTGGACCGCGACCTCCGTTTGCCTGGCCACGCTGGTTGCCTGGCATTTCTTTGCCTAAGTCTTTTTAGGGAAGCAAAGATGACCATCGCTTATCTGTGTATCGTTATCAGTATTTTTATCCCGATATGTTGCGCGGGTTATGCCAAATTTTCCACCAAGGGCTATAACAACCGTTCCCCGCGCGAATTCCTCTCGTCGCTGGAAGGCGCCGGCAAGCGCGCCAACTTCGCCCAGCAAAATTTCTATGAGACGTTTCCCGCCTTTGCCGTGGGCGTGGTCGTTGCCCACTTAATGGAGGCGGCGCAGTGGAAGATCGACTTTACCGCAGTGATATACGTCACCGGCCGTATTCTTTACGCGGTTTTTTATATCGCCGATCAGCACATGCTGCGCTCAACGGCGTGGGCCGTGGCCTTCGGAGCGATGATCGCCCTGTATTTTATCGGCGGGTAATCTCCGCCGGAGGGACCGCGGTTCCGTCACGCCGACGCGGCAGCAACTCCCTTATGAAAATTGTTCCCGATTTTAGACAAAGGAGCTCAGCAACATGAATGCCGCAACACGTGTGTTTGAGGAACTCAACTTTGAAATCAAACAGGATAACATATACTATCAAACCATCAACAACCTCCTGGCCGCGGCCGAACGGATCAATGCACCGCACCGTCTGCGCCTGATCCTGGCGCAACCCAAGAACGAATTGATCGTGCACTTCCCGGTTCGGATGGACGACGGGTCATTCCGGTTGTTCAAAGGTTATCGCGTCCAGCATAATAACGTCCTGGGGCCGTACAAGGGCGGGATCCGTTACGACAATTCGGTCCACCTCGATCATATCAAGGCCCTGGCCGCAGTGATGACCATCAAATGCGCGCTGGTGCAGCTGCCGCTAGGCGGGGCAAAGGGCGGCGTGCAGTTTGATCCGCGCACCCTGTCGGCGGAGGAACTCATGCGCCTGACCCGGCGTTTTACCAGCGCCTTGGGAAACAATATCGGTCCGGACATCGACATGCCCGCCCCCGACGTCGGGACCAACGCACAGATCATGGCCTGGATGGCCGACACCTACATGAATCTGGATGCCAGCCGGAAGTTGAACGGGCTGGGAATCGTTACCGGCAAACCGTTGCATTTCGGCGGTTCGCACGGACGGGAAAAGGCCACCGGCCAGGGAGTTGTTTACGTCCTGGAAGAAATGCTTCCGGAGTACGGGATCGCCATGGACAAGACCACTTTCAGCCTGATCGGTTTCGGTAATGTCGGGTCCTGGACGGGGAAACTGCTGCAGGAGCGCGGCGCGGTCCTGCGGGCGGTCGGCGACCACACCGGATTCCTGTATCGTGCCGAGGGCATCGACACCGTCCGGCTGGACGAGTACGTGCGCCGGCATGGAGGGGTGGCCGGTTATCCGGATGCGGACGAAATCAGCGAGGAAGAATTCTATAAAGTCCAGGTCGATCTGTTTATCCCGGCGGCCCTGGAGCAGATGATCGACCGTCCGAAGGCGGAGCTGCTCAACTGCCGTGTCGTCGTTGAGGCCGCCAATATTCCGCTGCAACCGGAGGCGGAGAATTATCTGGTTGAGAAGGGTGTCGGCATCCTGCCGGCCGTCCTGTGCAATGCCGGCGGTGTGACGGTGAGTTTCTTTGAATGGAAGCAGAACCGGCAGGCCGAGACTTGGGACCTTGATGTTGTGGACCGGCAGCTGAAGATCATGATCACGCGGGCCGCGCGGCGGGTCAAGGAGATCGCCAGGGAAACGGGATCCGACTTGCGCATGGCCGCCTATTGCGCCGCTTTGCAGCATATCGACCGCGTCTATGAAATCCGCGGGATATTTCCATAATTAAGTTTACCGGCAACATCATCCCGGGTGGTCCGATATGGCATATGATTTTCACCTCGGAGAAGATCAACGAGAAGCATCGAGAAATCCACCCGTATTGCAGGTGGACTATTATGTGGCACAGGATTTTGTGGAGTGTGCCAAAGGATTGTTCAAGAGCAATGAGCATATTGCCCGTTTGGGAAAAATAGGTGACTATTATGGTCGCGAAGCAGAACTCCGGTATTTGCCGGATGAATTTGACGCTCTGCTCGTGGGACTGGCCCGGCTCAAGCCTCAAGTGGAAAATAGGAACGTGTTGTCGTTTATAGGTACTCTTGAAGATGTGATCAAAGAAGCGAAGACCGAGAACAAGACCCTATTCGGGTTTGCTGATTGAGAATGGTCCGGAAAAAAGGGTGACAACCGGCGGAATATCGACTAACCTTTAAGTAGTCAATCCGACGATCCTGAGGAGTTAGGAATGAAATTACAAAAAATCTGCACCGCTATGGCGGCTTTATTATTATTGGTTTCCGGGGCCGACGCGCAAACCTGTCCGGTGTGCAAGGAGGAGTACGATCTGGCCTCGTCGCTGGCCGAAGCGGAATTCATTTTGCTGGTGGAATTGAAACGCGAGGGGCCGCGTAACGACAACGGCGAGGGATGGGGCGGCCCCGATTGGGTGGAAGTCGAAGTGAAGGGCCGTCTGCGCGGACGGCGATTGCCGCCGCGTATCAAGGTCAACTTTTGGGAAGGAACGTGCGCGAAGGGTTTTGATCTCGAATATGGGAAGGAATATGTCCTGTTGGTCGTCGAAAATGAAGTGTCGCGTAAGCCCTACCGTTTTGACGTGGTCCTGAACGGTTGCGGGATCAAGTCGCTGCCGGTGGAAGACGACTTCATCGTCATCAACGGCGCGCGCTGGACCGTGGAAGAATTCGAGTCGCTCCTGTAAGGGGCCTGCCTAATATCCAACCAAAATGGGGGATCCGATGAAATATGTAGTCGCTTTGTGGCTGTTACTGGCCGGGATTGTCCCGCCGGTGTTCGCCGGACAGGCCCCGAAGTCGACCGGGTCGGTCGATACCTATACGGATTACGTCAAGATCCGTTACATGCCGTCGCGGTCCGGATTTATCAAGGAAAAAGAACCGGTGACCGAACTCAGCGGGGAAGCCAGCACCATCGTGGCCAAACATGACGGCTCCGTGATGGGGACGAACGAACAGATCAAGGACCTGTACAAACGGGCCGCGGCGTTGCGGGCGGAAGGGATCGGTACCAATCAACAGCATTTTCATGTTGCGGTCACGCGCCTGGAGGTGTGCTACCGCGGGGAGACCGTGACCCTCGAGTATGCGGGCGCCACCGGCGAAGAAAAGTTCGCCGCCTATGAGCAGGCCTGGCAGGAATTATATGCAGCGGCCTACCGGTTTCTGACGGATCGTTTGCAGCCGGGGCCGGCGGGAACGCAACCTTAGGAAGGCGAGCCGATGCGTAAAATCTTTCTGATCTTTGCCTCGCTGGTGATTTTGCATACCGTTCTGGCGGCCTTTTACTACCCGCCGCTGTTGTGGTCGTTGCTCGTCCTCGGACCATTGCTGGCGCTGGGGACGTACGACTTTTTCCAGCACCGTCACGCGATCCTGCGCAATTATCCCATCCTCGGTCATTTTCGTTACCTTCTTGAAGAGATTCGTCCTGAAATTTATCAGTACTTTATCGAAAGCAATACCTCCGGGCGGCCCTATCACCGCGAGGACCGTTCCCTGATTTATCAGCGCGCCAAGGGCGTACTCGATACGCTGCCCTTCGGCACGCAGCAGAACTTGTATGATATCGGCTACGAATGGGTCAATCATTCGCTGCGCCCGACGCATGTCCTGCCCGAAGCCCTGCGGGTGACCATCGGCGGGATCGACTGCAAGCAACCTTACCAGGCCAGCATCCTGAACATCAGCGCGATGAGTTACGGATCGCTGAGCAAGAACGCGATCATGGCCCTGAACCGCGGCGCCAAGATCGGCGGTTTCGCGCACAATACCGGCGAAGGCAGCATCAGCCCGTATCATCAACAGGGCGGCGATTTAATCTGGCAGATCGGCACCGGATATTTCGGCTGCCGGACCCCCGAGGGCAAGTTTTGTGAAGAGACCTTTGCCGACCGGGCCGCATTGCCACAGGTCAAGATGATCGAGGTCAAGCTGTCCCAGGGCGCCAAGCCGGGACACGGCGGAATCCTGCCGGGCAGCAAAGTGACCGAGGAAATCGCTGCCATTCGCGGTGTCCCCATGGGCCGGGACGTACTATCCCCGCCGGGGCATACCGCTTTTAGCACGCCGCTGGAGTTGCTGGGATTTCTGCAGAAGTTACGCGAACGCAGCGGCGGCAAACCGGTGGGCTTTAAACTGTGCGTAGGTAAACGCCGCGAATTTATTGCCATCTGCAAGGCGATGATCGAGACCGGCATCACACCCGACTTCATCACCGTCGACGGCGGTGAGGGCGGGACCGGGGCCGCCCCGCTGGAGTTTTCCAACAGCATCGGCTCGCCGCTGGTGGAGGGGTTAATCTTCGTCAGCAACTGCCTGACCGGATTCGATCTGCGTCACCGGATCAAGATCATTGCCAGCGGCAAGGTCAGCACCGGTTTCGGTATCATCAAGCGTATCGCCATCGGCGCGGATGTGTGCTGCGCGGCGCGCGCGATGATGATGTCGCTGGGATGCATTCAGGCGCTGAAGTGCAACACCAACAAATGCCCCACCGGCGTAGCCACCCAAGACCCGGCGCTGATTAAGGGATTGATCGTCGAAGACAAGGACAAACGGGTCGCCAACTTTCACAAGGAAACGGTCGAGAGCGTGGCCGAGATGCTGGGGGCGATGGGGTTGCATCATACCGCGGACCTGCGACCGTGGCACGTCGTCCGCCGGGTCAGCGCCACCAAGGTGAGACACTACGGGGAATTGTACCGCTACGTGGACCCCGGATCCCTGCTTAACGAACCGTATCCCGAACATTACGTCAGGGCCATGCAGTCATCCGCGTCCGATACCTTTGAGTACCGGGCCTTGCATGGCTGAGCCCAACAATCCAGGAGACGCCATGACCGATCCCGACCGCATCCCCATGAAGTGGGAAGAAGAGACGGAGAGAAAATTCAACATTGTCCTCGAACAGATTCCGGCGTTGATCCGGGGCGTCGCCGAAACCTTGGTCAGCAAGAAGGCGGTGCGCATCGTACGCGAAGACAACCGCCAGCTGGTCGAGGAAAAAGACATGGTGGCCGCCTTTTTCTCGGAGACGCCGGCCGGATTCCGCAAGGATATGATCCGCAGTCTTGAGGAACTGGGAGTGGACTACAAAGCCTACGGGTTCAACGCCGACTAGGAGCCGTCTGTGGAGTCCCGACCAAACCCGATTTCGGCCCGGGCCGGGGTCCTGGCCTGTTACGCCCTGGCGCTGTTGTGCCTGGCCGGAGGCGGCTATCGGACCCGTCAGTTGACGACACTGGCAAACGATGGTGTCACGGTCGCCGCTGTTGTCGACGGTATCCATCGCGGGACCAAAGGACTGAAGTCCGCCGAACTGCGTTTTACCACGCGGGAGGGCGAGGAGATTACGGCCCGGGATATTTTGCCCATGATGATCTTTCGTTTCAGGAAAGGCGACAGCGTCCGGGTGATTTATCACCCGCCGGATCCCCGGCTTGTCACCGTAGATTTGGGGAGATGGATTTGGCTGCAGCCGGTCGTATTTTTTGCGGGCGCAGTCCTCCTGACCGTCCTGGCTATTGTGATGCCGCGAAGGCCCGCGCCTCCGGTGAAGAATTAACGTGACGTCCGGTCGGAAGACGAACAACTGATCAGGCCATTTGTTTATGAAAGATGCCCATCCCGTCGTTTACACCATCGGCCATTCCAATCACACTTTGGCCAAGTTTATCGCGTTATTACAGGGGCAGCAGATTAATGTGCTGGTGGATGTGCGCAGCGCGCCTTACAGCAAGTATGTCTCGCATTTTAACAAAGACGCATTGAAGGAGGCGGTGGAAGGCGCAGGCATGTCTTATGTCTATATGGGGAATGTCCTCGGCGGACGCTGGCTGGATCCGGAATTGTGTTTTTCCGACGGGACCGTCGACTACGGCCTGGTCGCGCAGACCGACGAGTTTCGTAAGGGATTGCAGACGCTGATCAAGAATATCCGCAACGGCGCGCGGGCCGCCCTGATGTGCTGCGAGAAAGACCCCTACGATTGTCACCGCTTCGCGCTTGATGCGCGCTTCCTTCAAGAGGAAGGGGTGGCGGTCCGGCATATCCTGGAGGATGGGCGGGTCATCGAAAACAGTGATCTGGAAGCGCGGCTGTTGGCGGACTATCCGACGGCCATCGATTTGTTCAGCGCCACGCCGGACAAAGGCCAGGCCTTGGTCCGGGCCTATGAAGACCGCAATCGGGATATCGCCTATGTCCTGGATTTGGGGAGCCAATCCCGGTCGTGAATTTCACACAGGAGTATGGTAGAATAGCCCTCATGCGTCCTTCCCGATTAATGATCAGCCTTCTGGCCGCGGTCCTGTTGATTTTGCCGGGATATGCCGGTGCCCAGGAATCCACACGTATCTTGTGGCGCGATGAACCGCGGCAACAACTTCACATCAACCGTGACTATATTAACAGCTCGCCCGAGCACATCCGCGCGATCCTCGCGTTCTTGAGCACACGCGCGGGCACGGCCTGCCAACAGACCGAGCCGAACGTGATCGCCGTCGATCTGAACGACCCGGACCTGCTCGAGATGGGGTTGGCCGACTTGTTTACGCCGGCCAAACTGGCCTGTGAACTGACCGCCGGAGTGGGGTATGACGACCAGTGTTCCGAAGAGCACATCCGCTTCGTCAAGAAATGGTTCCGTCGCGATGCGGCCATATTTCAGGAGCTGGACAGCTGCGCGCGGGCGGCGGCGACCGACGGGAACCGGACCGTGTTCGATCTTCTGGAAATAGAAGCGGACGCGGCGGCGGTCACGGTCCGCTACACGATCACCCAGTGGAATCCCTTCGGCACCAAGACGGAGTCGTTCTCCGACCGTTACGAGCTGCAATACGACACCCTGCAGCGGACCGCGCACGAGATCGTCGACAGCAATATGGCGCGTTTCTGAAGCCGCCTTTTTCTTCCTTTCAAAGAGCCTTGACCACGCCTCACCGCACAGATTTATTTTCCGGCGAAGCAAAGAGCGGCTCCGGCGTTTTCAGCCGGGCGCGCCATTACGTAGTTTTACATATTGTTACGAATATCACCGGCTGATAAGATACTTTGATAAAGTAAGTGGACCATCTTCACGGGGGGAATCGAATTATGGCAAAATCCATTCTTGGCGTCGTTCTCATTGGAATTCCGCTGATGAGTACGGCTGTTTACGCACAGTCCGGCCTGCCGACTGAAATCAGTTCGCAAACCAAAGATTGTCTGACCTGTCATCAGGACCAGACGCCTGTCATCTATGAGCAATGGGGGACCAGCAAACACTTTCGTGCGAATGTGGGATGTTATGAGTGCCACATGGCCAACGAAGGGGAGCCCGATGCGTTTGATCATTACGGCCAGTTGATCTCCGTCATTGTGTCGCCGACCGATTGCGCGCGGTGCCATGCCAAGGAGGTAAAGGAGTTTAATGCGTCGCATCACTCCAAGGGCGGGCGGATCATCGGGTCGCTGGATAACCGGTTGGCGGAAGTCGTCGAAGGAAATCGCGCCATGATGACACCGGGTTTCCCGGAAGGGAACTCCGCTGCGGCGGTCATGGGCTGTTGGCAATGCCACGGTTCCGTGGTTAAGGTGTTGGAGGACGGGTCGTTGGATCCGGCCACCTGGCCGAATACCGGTATCGGCCGGATCAATCCCGACGGATCCGAAGGTTCCTGTTCGGCCTGTCACGCCCGCCACGAGTTTTCCGTGGTGCAGGCGCGCGCTCCGGAGAATTGCGGCCGTTGCCATATGGGACCGGACCACCCGCAGAAGGAAATTTACGAAGAATCCAAACACGGGATCGCCTTTTATTCCCATCGCGAAAAGATGAATCTCGACAATGAGAAATGGATTCTCGGCGAAGATTACAGCGCAGCGCCCACCTGCGCCACTTGCCATATGAGCGCTACCACCGACCAGCCGGTCACGCACGACGTGGGATTGCGCATCAGCTGGAATAACCGTCCGGTCACTTCGATCCGTCCGGAGGTGTCGGATGCCAAACTCGGCCTGCCGGGTAAGGATATTCCATGGGACACCCGTCGCGAAAATATGAAGAACGTGTGTCTGCACTGCCATAATCAGAATTACGTCGATAACTTTTATGTGCAGTACGACGCCCTTATCGAACTGTACAACAACAAGTTCGCCGTTCCCGGCCGGGACCTGATGGCGTTGGCCAAGCCGCTGCTGAAGCCCAGCGTGTTCTCAAATAAACTCGATTTTATCTGGTTTGAGATTTGGCATCACGAAGGACGGCGCGCGCGGCACGGTGCGTCCATGATGGGGCCTGACTACACGCATTGGCACGGCACGTATGAAGTGGCCAAACGGTTTTATACCGAGTTGATTCCTGAACTGGAGGAATTGGCCGAGAAGTATATGGCCGATGAGGATCCGCAAAAGGCCGAGCAGGCGCAGAAGCTGATGCACAAGATCGAGGAAGTCCTGAATTCCACCGATCACAAGTGGTATCTTGACAAGATGGATCCTGAGGAGAAGACCCGCCGTCAGCAGGCCGCGGAGGAATTCAAGAAGCAGTACCAACCGTAATTTGCCAGATCAATGTTCGTCGTCAAGCCGCCAGCCATCCGGTTGGCGGCT
Source organism: Candidatus Omnitrophota bacterium (assembly GCA_020429915.1). Classification (GTDB taxonomy): domain Bacteria; phylum Omnitrophota; class Gorgyraeia; order Zapsychrales; family Zapsychraceae; genus JAGOSC01. Next base: position 91,855 of record JAGQKV010000016.1, read on the forward strand.
TGCCACATATAAGTTGACCCCGACCGGAATCTCCCCTAAAATCATCCCACATAACCTTATTTGTGAAATACATACTTAATCAGTGGATACTGTTCGTATCCCGTATCACTTATCCCGAAACAGCACGTCATGAAAAACGAACCCCTCATCAAGAAAACACTCCGCACTCTCCGCCGGGCGGTGAACCAGTCCGGGTTGGATGAAAAGGACGCGGGCTCCGATCCGATCGCGTTGTTCGAAAAGTGGATCGTCACGGCGGTGGAGAAGGAGGCGTTCGAACCCAACGCGATGGTGCTGGCCACCGCGTCGCCGGACGGTCATCCCACCGCGCGCACCGTTTTGCTCAAGGACTACGGACCGGACGGTTTTGTTTTTTTTACCAACTATGCCAGTCGCAAGGGAGAGCAGTTGACCGCCAATCCGCGCGCGGGCCTTGTGTTTTACTGGGGGATCCTGATGCGCCAGGTGCTTATTGACGGGAGCATAACCAGGACCGACCGGAAAACTTCCGAAGAGTACTTTCATTCCCGCCCGCGCGGCAGCCGGCTGGCCGCGCTCGTTTCCGCCCAGAGCCGTCCCGTCGCTAATCGCGCCGAACTCGAGCAGTTGCTTAAAGACGCTGAAGAGAAGTACAAGGACAGCGAAGTCCCGTGTCCGGAAGGTTGGGGAGGATATGTCCTGAATCCCACACGCATCGAATTCTGGCAGGGCCGGGCGGATCGAATGCATGACCGCTTGTGCTATACGCGCGTTTCTGACGGAAACTGGAAACTTGAGCGCCTGGCGCCCTGATAGTGATTGGGGATTTGAATCAAGAGTGTGTATTTGAATCCATCTTGCGGAAATCGTATTCACCTATTTGGCCTCTTACTATCCAAATCAAACCGAACTTCTGCTCGGTGTAATCAATGTCTCCTGGCCGTAAACTGTTCTAATCCCAAATCACTAATCCCACCTTGCACCTCCCCGCATCCTGATGACAACTTGTTTACAACAATTTACATCCCCATGACAACTCCCCCCGCGGATTGTGCGAAACTTTTAGCGGTTGATTTGATTCCGCGGTCCGCAGTTCTTTCCCAGGGTCGTTGATATAGACAAACATTTAATTTCATCAGGAGACATGTTATGTCCAATAAAAGTGTATTGTTTGTATCGATATTCAGCATCTCGCTGGTGCTGGCCCTGATCGGTTTCACCGCGTGCCCTTCCCTTTACGGTCATCAGATTTTTCCTCAATACGGTCGCGGATCCTACGGCGACCACGGTTCCATATCCTTTTATCATGAATTCGATCACCCGGTCGTTCTCACGGACCGGCCCAACCGCGTTGTGCTGCGCGTCGGGGCAAAAGCGCCCCTGGCCAGCGCAAGTTGGGAACGGCTGCCGTTAAACCTGGCGATCGTACTCGACCAGTCCGGCTCAATGCGCAGCCAGGACAAGATACAGAACGCCAAACGGGGGGCGATCGACATGATCCGCCAGCTTAATAAAGATGATGTCGTGTCCTTGATCGTTTTTTCCACTTCGGCAGAGATCATGATCCCGGCCCAGCATTTGACGGACAAGTCCAAATTCATCCGCGCCATCCGCAGTATTCGTGCCGACGGTTCCACGGCGTTGTATGACGGGCTGGAATGCGCCTTGCGGGAACTGAAGCGGCATGCGTCGTCCGGTTATCTCAACCGTATCGTGTTGTTGTCCGATGGGCTGGCGAACATCGGTCCGCAGGACAATAATGTCTTCCTCCGGTTGGGCAGCCGCAATATGGAAGAGGGAATCCATGTCTCGGCGATCGGCCTGGGGCTGGATTTTAATTCCGAGTTGCTGACCGGGTTGGCCGAGAACAGCGGGGGGAATTATTATTACGCCCGGCACGGCCATCAATTGCCCGATATTTTCAACCGGGAGATCAACCGCAGCATAACGATACTGGCCCAGGATGTCCGCATTCGCGTCCATACCATCAACGGCAGCCGCACCGGCGGGGTCATCGGGCCTGCCAATGTCGTGGACACCCAGACGGCGGAGACCTGGATCCCGTTTATGTATGCCGGCGACGACAAATACCGGCTCGTCGAGATCGATCTGCCTGTACTCGACCGTGAAAAAGAGTTCACGGTCGCCCGGTTGGATATCCAGTATTACGATCCGTTTGCGGGACAGACCAAGTATGTGCACGAGTTGTTGTCCGTGGACGGCAGCAACGATGACCGCTTGGTCGAGCGGCAAACCAACAGGGACGTGATCAAGGACAGTTACCTCAGGCGGATGGCCGTGCAAAAGGAAGAAGCGGTCCGCTACGCCCGGTCCGGGGACTACCGGGGGGCCGCGCGCGTGATGATCAATACCAGTGTGGAGCTGCAGAACGCGGCCGATCAATACAATGATCCGGAGCTGCGGCGGGCCTCGCAACAAAACCGCCGGAGTTACCGCCAGATCATGGATGAAGGCGAGGTCTCCCTGGAGCTGATGAATTCGGAGATCATGAATATTAATCAGGAGTTTTGGGGGTGATACAGTGATGAGTGATGGGTGATGAGTGATGATGGTATTCGACGCGGCGGGATATTCGCCCAGCTGCCACAGCCCCTTGCTGACATCACTCAGCACGCACCACTCATTATTTTTCAGTTATCCCGAAGCACCCACCCCCGCCGGGATATCCCGGCCGGAGAGGCTCCGCTGGCGTTAACTCTCCGGTCGGTCCCCGGCGGCCCTTTAGTATTTGATATTACAGGAATACTATGATATCTTAAAAGTGTCCTGCGGGACGAACATTCCCCAATCCTACCGAATTTTACCCGACTTTAGTTGCAGCATTTTGTCCTTCCGGGCTGTTTTGTGTCCCGGAATTTATCGGTTTTAAAGGTGTAACCATCTATGTCTATTAGGCTTACAAGAAAGAGTCCGACTGTCCGGCCGCTGGTCGCGATGCTGCTGATCGCCCTGCTCGGGGGGCTGATCACGCCGCCCGCCGTGCGGGCGGAGACGGTCCTCGACCTGCCCGAACCCGGCAGTCTGGTGACGCTCAGCGCGCCTTACGCGCCGGCACAACTGATGGGCATCAACGTCGACCCGCATCGGCCGCTGGCCTTCGATTTCATCATTGATCAGGGCGACGACCGGCTGGAAGGGGACCATCTGCAGCAAGAAGGGGCGCGGCTGGTGAAGTACTTTTTGGCCTCACTGACCGTTCCGGAGGACGAGATGTGGGTCAATCTTTCTCCGTACGAGGAGAACCGCATTATTCCTGCGGATTTCGGCCGTACGCAAATGGGCCGCGATCTGCTCGCCCTGGACTACATGCTCAAGCAATTGTCCTCGACTCTGATGCATCCGGACGACCGTCTGGGCAGCGACTTCTGGCAGCGCGTCTACCAAAAGGCGCAGGAGCGTTTCGGCACCACCGACATCCCGGTCAATACCTTCAATAAAATCTGGATCGTTCCCGAACAGGCGACCGTTTACGAACATCCCGGCGGCGCGTTTATCGTGGACAGTCATCTGAAAGTCATGCTCGAAGAAGATTACCTGGCGTTGCAGGCCAATCAGGACAGCACCAAGCACGGCTTGGGGGATATGACCGTCGATAAAGTCGAGGTGATCAGCGGGGTTTCCGGGGAGATCGTGCGTTCGGTCCTGCTGCCGGAAATCGAACGGGAGGTCAACTCCGGCCGGACCTTTGCCAAATTGCGGCAGATCTATCATGCCATGTTGCTGGCGTCCTGGTACAAGAAACGGTTGAAGGAGAGTTTTCTGGGTCAGATTTACGTCGACAAAAAACGCGTGGAAGGAATCGACATCCGTGACCGGGAAATCAACCACAAAATATACGAACAGTACGTCGCGTCTTTCAAGAAAGGCGTGTTCAACCTGATCAAAGAAGACACCGATCCGGAGACGCATGAGGTAATTCCGCGCAAGTATTTCTCCGGCGGGGTGGAACTCAACGGCGACCAGGCCACGCTGTCCGCCGTCGACACGGCCGGTGACGCCGCGCTGCGCGAACACGTCCGGTCGGCGGCACGGCGCCTGCAGGCGGGACTGCGAATGACCGTCGGATTGAACGAAGCCGGTCCGCAACGCAGCGACCGCGCCATGCTCAGCCACGATCAGGCCGTGGTCGAGGGTGTCGCCCAACGGGTTGCCCGGGAAGAGACGGATGAATCTTCGGAGGCGTTCCGGCAGTGGTACGACGAAATCCTGGGGGCCTTTCGACTACGCTTCGGCATGATCAGCGGATATCTTGAGGGAGACGACGCGCACAGTCTGGAAGCCTATCTGCAATTCAACCGTAACGATGTGATCAATTTATTCGATGCCCGCAATCTCCTCAAGAAAACGGACGACTCCGGACGGCCCACCCTGCTGGAGCTGGGGTCCGGCGACACCCGGGTGGCCTTGGCGATCGCGCAGCGCAATCCCGGCATGGACGTCATCGCCACCGACGTCTGGCAGACCGACCCCAAGGATTCCCTGCGCCAATATGTCGTCGATGCACGGGCCTTTGAAGACGGACTGCTCCCCGCCCAGACAACGCCATTGTCCAACCTCGCGGCGGTCCGCGCGCAGGCCGATCTTATCGGTCACCTGCCCGACGGATCGCTTGACTATATTCTCTTGGTGAACCCCTCCCGCGGGGCGATATACGATCTGGTGGTGATGGCCCGGGAATTCGGTTTGGCCGACAAACTGCGGCCCGGGGGTCAAATCATAATGAAGGCCACGAATGCCGTGGAACCGTTTTTCAATCTCATGAACGACAGTTTTCACTTTTTGGCCGTCGACGACTTTGAATTTCTCGGTGTGGATTTGCATGCCGAGTCCGCGTGGCAGGAAGATTTCCTGAAAGGCAACGTCTACGTTGGTTCCCGGCTGGAAGATATGCTCGGTGAGTTGTATCAACTGGATGTCCCGCGACAAAAGATCGGCGATAATGCCGTTCTGGCGATGGTGGCGGATATGGCCACACGTTACCACATGGAGTCCAACATGGTGGAAAGCATTATCGCCAATAATCTGGACGTCGATATATTTGTCGGCGGTCTCATTACGGAAATTAAACGCCGGAATCCCGCCAGCGAGATGACACCGGAGGCTATGCAAAAATATCTGCGTCGACGCGGTTATCTGATCGCGGGTATTCTCGACCAGCAGGTGGTGTCCGAAGCGTTTAACATGATCGAGGAGCCGGTCAATCCCGAGGATGATCCATGGGTGTATGCCATCGATGGGGATGCCTATCAGACGATTTTGCGGGGGGCGCTCAATACCGGAAGCATGGCCCGTCAGCTGGCGCGGATGCGCGGCGTGGCGCGAAAGCTTTGGGACCTGCGCACGGGTGTCGGTATGTACATGAAGTCCGCCGGACCTCACACGCGGAAGTATCTTGATGAAATGAACGCTGCCGACCGCCAACGGGTGGCGGAAATTCAGCAGATCTATGGCGTCTCTGAAAGCGTGGCCGTGGCCCGTCTGCTGAATCAGAAGGATGTCGACGAACGGCAGCGGGTAGCGATACGCTCGATGGAACACACGGCAAGCGCCGCGGTGGATCCGTTCGGAAAACTGTCCGTCCTGGCGACCTGGTTTGCCACGGCAGCCATGGTCGGCGATTTCGACACGACGGTTCGTGCGGAATTTCAGGGGCTTCACCGGGACCTGCAACAGCTGAACCTCGCGCTGCGGGCCTTTGCCTCGCAGGATCCCATGCAGCCCGATTTCCGTTACACCCGGATTTATGATTTCGAGGCGCGCTGGCAAAGTCTGGAGCGGACCATTCGTGATTATATGGGGCTCATTCGGGAAGTGGCCCAACGTCCGACGACCCAATTGGAAGACAGTGAGCACATGGTGGACAGGATGAGCGAGCTCATCGAAGGGATCGGCAACGATTTCGCATCGCAAATGGCCTTCGCTCTGGGGGACGTCGAATATAATCGCCAACGGACCGACATTGCCGACACCGTCCGGGCCGTGGTCCGGCGTTTGTCCGAAGACCGGGGCTTCCGGGACAATTATGTCAGGATCGATGTGACACCCGCTGCGGAAGGGATGACCGTTAATGTCAATCCCGGCTGGCTGTCGCTGATTGTCAGCAATTTCGTCAACAATGCCCACGATGAGATTTACAAGCAAGTCGTTACCGGCGACCGTACCGATTTCGCGGACGGCGACATCCGCATCACCCTGGATTATCTTCCCCGGACTGGTAGAGCGATATTGCGTGTGCACGACAAGGCGCGCGGTATCGATCCTGAGTCGCCGATACTCGAGAAGAAGTTCGGCCGGCCGAAGATCTACCGGCTGGGCGGTACGATCGGCAAATCTGCGGCGACCGGCAGCGGCACCGGTGTGGGCTTGGCTGAGGTGTATCACATCGCCCGGATGATGGATTGGGAGCTGGCGCTGAATCCGCAAAAGAAATTCAACGGCGGTGATGCCATGGGAGCGGAATTTACGGTGACCATACCGGATGTGACGGCCAAGTCCGATAACGCGGTCTTGACCAATGTCCGGACCGTGGCCCGTCAATTTGAAATGGACGAAGGGGTGGTCCAAGGGATTATGGCTTCCAATATCCCTGTCGACAGACTGGTCCGCGAGTTGCTCAAGACAATTCGGCGGCGTAATGCCCTGACGCAACTTGATGAGCCGGCGATTCTCCGTCAATTAACGGAGAAGGGATTGGTCCGGGACGATCTACTGTCCAAAGATTTTCTCAATGGGAATTTGGTGCTGACCGAACCGGATGTGGTCGAGGGCCTTGAGGCCGACCGGTATGCCGTCTCCGATGCCGAATTGGATGACATCGTCACGGATACGCTGACCATGGAATCATTCGCGATGCAGGTCATCCGGATGCGGGCCGTGGCGCAGGACAAGGACCGGGTCGCTTCCATAACGGAAACGGACCTCGCGGACATCGGCGCACACCTGGAGGAATATTTATCTCAACTGAACGCACAGGAACGCGGGCAGGTCGACTTCCTCACCAATGACGAGGGCCTGAGCCGTACCGAGGCGGTGGCCTGGGTGTTGGGCGAGAAGATGATCGAAGAGCGCCGGCGGGTGGCGGTGCAGTCTATGCATCATAGTGCCAGCGCGGCGGTGGACCCGTTTGAAAAGCTTGGTTCGCTCGGCGGCCTGTTCGGTTTGGCGGCGACTCTGAGCGATTACGGAGAAGCGGATAAGGAACGTTTCCGGGCCATGAGCAATACCATCGATCAATTCAAGGCGCGGTTGGGGGCCTTTGCCCGCGATGCCTCCGAACCGCAGTTTAATTATCAGCGCATCTATGCCCTGGAAAGCATCTGGCGCAAATTGCTGGGACCCTTAAGCGAATTCGTCGGACTATTCCGCGGACAAGCGGCACGGTTTGACACCGACAGTGTGACCAATAAGTTTATCGCCGATCAGACGGTGAGTTTGATTCAAGGGATCAACGCTGACTTGCAGGGGCAGATCGCCTTCGCCCAAGGCAATCTCACCTTCAACCGGGACCGGATCAATTTGGCCGCGACGATCAAATCCGCCGCGGAGGAGCTATCCCTTAAACGCGGTTATCCGAAGGACCTCATTTCTATCGAAATATCCTCTGATGCGCAGACAGCGGAATTGGATATCAATCCCGTTTGGGTTTCTTTGATCGTTACCAATTTGATCAAGAATGCCTATGACGAATTGAGCAAACAGGTGGCAACGGGGACCCGAGCCGGTCTTCGTTCCGGAGAAATCCGGGTGTCATTAAATTACTTTGAACGCGCCAATCAATTGGAGCTGGCCGTCCATGATGCCGCCGGCGGGATCGCCGCGGACTCTCCGCTGTTGGCGCAGCGACTCGGGCGGGAGCGTATCTTTGAGCTGGGCCAGACAGCCGGTAAGGAGCGCGGTACGGGTGTCGGGCTGGCCGAGGTCTACCATATTTCCCGGCTGATGAGATGGCCGCTGGAACTGACTCCCCGGGCCGTCATGCCCAATTCCGACGCCTTCGGCGCGCGCTTCGTTTTGACCATTCCCTATAAACCGGGGGAGGCCGACAGCGCCGTCCTGGCCGACCGGCAAGACGAGGTCGGGGGGATCGACATGAACCCGGCGCTGGCCGATATCCGTTTCACCGCGGCGGACGGTGCCGCGCCGGCGTCCCTTGTCCGGCTGCCGCCGGCGCTCGACATCGAGGTGGAGGGATTTGTGCCGGTGATCCTCAACGCGGTCCCCATCCGCAACATCCCCCTGCTGCTGGGTCTGGATTAGCCCGGCCGCGTTCCCGCATTCTCCTCATCACAATATCTTGATCTGTGCCAATCTGTGTTAGAATGAGTTTACTCGCGAATCAGTCTCAACGTCAACGCACCCCCCACCCGTAGGACGGATAGCCATGACCAAGAAGACCTCATCGAAGAAGAAACCGGCCAAGAAGAAAAAATCCACCGTCAAGAAAGCCGCACGTCACGGTGTCGGTAAACAATCGGCGCGCCCTGCCCCCAAGCCCAAGCTGGGCAAGAAATATTACGAAGATGAACTGGAACGCTTGCAGGCCGAACTGGTAAAACTTCAGGAATGGATCAGGGACCGGGGGCTGCGGGTAATTGTTGTGTTTGAAGGGCGGGACGCCGCCGGCAAGGGCGGGGTGATTAAACGCATTCAGGAACGGACCAATCCGCGCGTGGTGCGCGTGGCCGCCCTGGGCACTCCCACCGAAAAAGAAAAGACGCAATGGTATTTTCAACGCTACGTGGAGCATCTGCCGGCCGGCGGGGAAATGGTCCTGTTCGACCGCAGCTGGTACAATCGCGCCGGGGTGGAGCGCGTGATGGGGTTTTGCACGGAGGAACAATATTGGGAGTTCCTGCGGTCCTGTCCCGAGTTTGAGGGGATGCTGCAGCGCGCCGGGATCATCCTGATCAAGTATTGGTTTTCCGTCAGCGACGAGGTGCAGGAGAAACGGTTTCAGGAGCGCATGACCGATCCGCGCAAATACTGGAAGCTGAGCCCCATGGATCTGAAGTCGCGCGAGAAATGGTTCGAATACTCCAAAGCCAAGGACGTGATGTTCCAGTACACCGATACCAAGGATTCCCCGTGGTACGTGGTCAATGCCGACGACAAGCGCCGGGCGCGGCTGAATTGCATTACGCATCTGTTGTCGATGATCGAATATGAGGACCTCTCGCCGAAACCGCGCAAACTGCCGCCGCGGCCGAAGAAATCCAAGTACGTCCGTCCGCCGCTGCATGAGCAGAATTTTATTGCGGAGGTGTATTGATCAGTGGTAAGGGATAAGTGATAGGGGATAAGAGATCGACCCGTTGGGTCCGGTCTCAAGGAGGGAACGGTGATTAACATTCGAAAGATTTTGACGCCGATCGATATCGATCCGGATCCGAAAAACGAGTTACATATCGATATGCCCAATGTGGCGGCGCTGAAATACGGCTGTGAGTTTGCCGGTCGTTTCGGGGCGGAGCTGCATATCCTCCACGTTGTCGAGGACATCACCGAGCTGGAAGATTGCACGCATGAAGCCGAGCGCGAGGAGGCAGGGGTCCTGCACAAGCTGAAAATCGTACCGCCCGCCGGCGGGGGCAAGGTGGTCCGGGCAATCCGCAAAGGTCGGCCGTTTGTCGAGATCATTGCCTACGCGCGCGAGCAGGCCGTCGATCTGATCATTATGGGGACCCACGGCCGGACGTCCCTGCCGCATTTACTGATCGGCAGCGAAACTGAAAATACCGTCCGCAAGGCCCCGTGCCCGGTGCTGGTTGTCCGCCATCCCGAGCATGAATTCGTGTTGCCGTGAAGTCCGGCGAGATAATCGAAACCCGATCATCAAAGGGATAAAATGATACGTATATTCGGAAGCCTGTTATGCTGGTTCATGCCCGACAAAATTATGGAGGAAGTGGTCTCCGATGACCGGCTGCCTGTGGATATGGGTTCCAACTTCATCGCCACAGCGCTGGTAAGTTTTGGTGGCTGGCGTCTGGTCGCTACGCTCAAAGGGCTGCCTCAAGGCGATGGGAACCTGATCGGCGAGCTACTCATTGGGCCGTTGGGACCATTCATCGCCAATATGGTAATCGTCGCGATTTTTACCTGGGCGATGGGGCAGGCTCTAAGCAGCAATAACGTCAGGGCGGGCGGCAAACCGGTGCAGCCGGAATTCGGAGAACTCTTCCCGGCGCACCTGCACGCATGGGCCGTGATGATGATGCTGATTTTTCTGGGCGCGGTCACCCGCCTGCCTCTGTTGCTGGTGTTAATGGCGGTGGCGGTCGTCCGGACGGCGGATATCGAGGCCCGCCTGATGCGCAACCTGTATGCGATTTCATTACAAGAGGCCTATAAGATCGTCCTGTTTGTCTTCGGCGTTATGACCGTGGGAATCGCCGTCGCCGCCGTCTTTATTAAAATCACCGGATAGTTAAACCCCGGAACTGTCCCCCGAAAAGGCAATGTGTATGCATCAAATCCGTTTGGTATCATTCGGCAGGATTCTGGCCGGTCTGGTTTGTCTCGTGATGATTGTGGCGGCCGGATGCTCGGGGCAGCCTGCGGTGGAAGACCTGTCCGTTCATTACGAGCATGTCCCGTGCGAGGATCCGCTCGAATTGTACGGTTGCAAACCCACGATGATCCACGCGATCGATCAGCGCGACCTCGAGTGGGTGAAACGTTTGGTGGAAGAGGAGGGGGTGGACGTCAACATCGGCTACCCGTATTATTACGGCGTTACCGCACTGATGGCGGCGGTCCAACGGAACTATGAAGAGGCGGCGCTGTACCTTATCGAACAAGGCGCGGACGTGAATGAGGTGATCCCGCTCGATCCCCTCACGGAAGCGGAGCAGAACGGAATGACGCGCACGGCCGAAGCCATCCGGCAGCGGCGCGGCAGTTGGCCGGAAGACTCCCGGTAATGAGTAAAGGCTAGCCGTCAGCTGGCCGCGTCGGCAAAGGTCCAGTCGGTGTAGCATTCCCGCATGTGCGAATCGATGCGGCAGATATGGTGGACCGTCCAGTTGCGCAGCATGGTGTGTAGTTCCACCGCCAAGTCCATACTACCGTCCCCGGAGCGGAAGCGGTCGGTGAAATTTTCGTAGGCCCGAATGAATTTGTTGTGAGCGTCACAGTTCTTTTGCGCGAACGGGCAGTGGTTGGCCGCCATGCAATTTTCTTCCTGGCCGAAGTGATTCTTGATGTAGTCGTTCAGAAATGCGAGATAAGCCTCGATTTCTTCCTGCGCCTGTTCCGTCTCGATATTGTCTCCCAACTCATTGATAAATTCGAAAAGCTTTTTGTGCTGCTGGTCGATGGTGTCAAAACCTGTGGCGTATGCCTCTTCATCCCATAGCAGTTTGTCCATGACGGCCTCCTTTCGTTATCTTTTGAACGATTTATCCTAGCATACAAAACGGGTTTTGTGTCAAAAAAATAGCACCTGTGGGTGTGATTAGCGGTGGGGGATCCCGGCGCGCCGCGGCCGGTCCGGTGGATTTTCCGGAGAAACATTATTTCTTTGACAAACCGGATGAATTAAGCCATACTATTGCCAACGTGAAGTAATACCGAAGAAAGAGATCGTAAGCCGCTGGAATGTGGTTCAATTTCTGCGGCTTTCTTTATGGGGTCCTCCTCAAGGGAACTTGTAAAGTCGAACACCCCCAACAAGCGAACATTGTGAGCGAGTTGAAAGGGCGTCAATCTTTCAGAACGGTCTCACAATCTTGTTGGAAAGGAGGAAACAAACATGCCCCAAGGAACAGTAAAATGGTTCAGCGACCAAAAGGGATACGGATTCATCTCATATGAAGGCGGCGATGACGTTTTCGTTCATCACTCCGCTATTCAAATGGACGGATTCAAGACCCTTTCTGAAGGTCAAGCGGTCGAATTCGAGATCGAAGAAGGCCCGAAAGGCGCTCAAGCCGCCAACGTGACCGTCAGCTAAATTTCGCTCGACGTAAGAAAATGACGGTTACCCCTTAGTGGGTAACCGTCATTTTTTTTGTCCCGGGCCCGGCCCTCCCGCCTTATGAGTACCACCATCAATCGCCATGAAACACATTACACCTGAAAAGACGACGCATCACGCCGAGCTCCTCGGTAACCGCGTCCGCAAACAATACCGTCATCTGCGCAAGCGCTTCAAGCGCGCCGGCATCGATTGCTTCCGCCTTTACGACTGGGATATCCCCGAGGTGCGGGCGGTGGTCGACTGGTGTGCGGGTCACGCGGTTATCGCCGAATACGTGCGCAAACAGACCGGGCCGGAGTGGCTGCCGGCCATGGCCGAGGCAGTGCGCGCGGCGCTGGACCTGCCCGCAGATCATGTCCACGTCAAACAGCGTCGCACCAAGACGGAGGATGAACTGCGCTACACGCGGCTGGCCGAAGACAACAAACGCTTCACGGTCAGCGAACGCGACCTCAAATTTTGGGTCAACCTCGATGATTTTCTCGACACCGGGCTTTATTCCGATCACCGCGACACCCGGGTGCTGGTCCGCGACTTGGCGGCCGGGCAAGACTTTCTGAATCTGTTTGCCTACACGGGCGCGTTTTCCTGCGCAGCCGCAGCCGGAGAGGCGGCTTCGACCGGAACCGTGGACCGTTCGCAGACCAACCTCGACTGGGCGCGCGACAACATGCAGCTCAACGGATTTGCGGGCGACGCGCACCGCTTTGAACAGGCCGACGTCGACACCTTTCTCAGCCGGGCCGCCAAGCGGGGGGAGAGCTGGTCGCTCGTCTTCTGTGATCCGCCGTCCTTCTTCAAAGACGTCAAGGCGGGCAAGGCTTTCGATATCAACCGTGATCATATTCGTCTGCTGCGCCAGGTTCTGAAAGTAACTCGCCCGGGAGGCACGGTTTTCTTTTCCACCAATCATCAACGCTTTGAACCCCGGCTGACGGAACTGTCCGTGGACGGTCTGCGGGAACTCACGCCCAAGACCATACCCGAGGACTATCGCAACCGGCGTATCCACCGCTGTTGGCGGATGACGGCGCGGGGATCCGGCCGGCCGAACCGCGGTTGAAAGCCCGAAAATTAACTGTACAAATTTCTTTCCGGGGCCGTCTTAGGCCTCTTTCGAAAAAATAATATTTTGTCAATTTGGTGTTTTAAACGTCTGTAGATGCCGTTCTGGGGTGGGTTCCCGAAAAACGGGAAAATAATTTGTTGACATAACGCCCGGAATGTAATATTCAAAACATATACAAACAATCGCGAAACGCCGTACGGACACCCGGTGTATATAGGATGGGCAAAGGAATCTGGAAGACGGATTCCTTATTTTTATGGGTACAGATTAACAGTAATGACCAGGCAGGAGGCCCGTCCTTACAGACACCAACCCCTGTCGTACAAGCATCGGGAGAAAAATGAAAACAAATACTCAGGGATCAAGAATGGGTGTTGCCTGCGCAGCCGGACCAGCCAAGGCCGTAAAGGATCAGGTGTGGGGCATCGCCAGCAGTTTTGACATTTATGACTGCGATCCGGCGACCATCCGGGACGCCGACCGTATCCGCGACTTTGTGGCGCAACTGTGCGAGCTGATCGAAATGAAGCGCTTCGGCGAAACCCAAGTGGTCCACTTCGGCGAAGACGAGAAGGTGGCCGGTTTTTCCATGGTCCAGCTGATCGAAACGTCGCTCATCTCGGCGCACTTCGCGAATCTCACCAACACCGTCTACCTCGACGTCTTCAGCTGCAAACCTTACGACATCCAGATTGTGGAACGTTTTGCCGTTGATTTCTTCCAGGGTTCGCATTGCATCATACACACGTCCTACCGCTATTGAGATGTTCACGCTGACATCCGTCACCGACCCGGGCGTATGCCGGGACCTGTGGGAGCGGTACATTCCGCAGGAACACATCACCGATCAATGGGAAGTCCGCGAATGTTTTCGCGAGGCCTTCGGCAGTGAGTTGCTCTTTCTGCATGTGACTGAGGACAACGAGCCGGTCGGCCTCCTGCCGCTGTGTTATGTTCCGGAACAGGATTACTATGCCTATTTTCCGGGTGAGCACTGGCAGGGCAAGACCTGGCTGGAGCGCAACCGGCTGCCCGTGCGGGATGCCGATATCGCCCGAGCCCTGCTGGACTGGTGTGAAGAGCGTCGCATGGGTTACCATCTGCGTTATCTTCTGCCGGACGACCGTCTGCAAAAGGGCGGTCCGTTGGTCGACGAAATCGGGTACCTCTTCCGGCCGGCAGACTTCGACTATAATATGGACCGGTATTTTGACGGGTTTTCCCGTAAGTCGATCAAATCCATCCTGAAAGAGGTGCGGGTCTTTGAGGCACGCGGCCTCGAGTATCGCCTGGACGATTTCAGTGATTTCGACCTGCTGGTCGCGATGAACCGGGAACGTTTCGGGCAAACCTCATACTTCGCGGACCCGCGATTTACCGACGGCATGGAAAAGCTGACGGATCTGATGCAGGCGCGTGGCTGGCTGCGTATGGTCACCGTCTTGGTGGAGGGCCGGGCCGCAGCGGTGGACATGGGCTGCCTTTATAACGGCACGCTGACATTGCTGGCCGGCGGCACCGGTTCCGATTTTCGAGGGATTGCCAAGGTGATCAATCTTTATCACATGCGCCGCGCCTGTGAAGAACGGCTGGAAGAGGTCGATTTTCTGTGCGGTGACTTTCTCTGGAAACCGATGTTTCATCTTCATCCCAGGCCGCTCTATCAGCTGAGCAACCGGCCGGATTTAATCCACAAAGGATAAGCCGATGTCCCCCCGTCCGCAGGTGCTCGTCATTGGGACGACTGCCGACTATATTGATGATTTGCGCCAACGCGTCCCCGGACGGTTATTGTTCCTGACGGACCCGGCGGAGAGGGACCGTTTCACCGGACCGGCACCGGCGGGGCATGAGGAAATCTTGTGTCCTCTGGAAGATTCGGATCTGGTGACGACCGCGGTGCGCCGTTTTGTGGAGCGTCACGGTGTCGAGATCGCCGGGATTACCTGCTACGACTGCGAATCCCTGGCGTTGACGGCACGAATTGCGGGTGCCTTGGGGTTGCCTTTTCATTCGCCGGCGGCGATCGGGCGGGCGCGGTCGAAGTTCCACGCCAAACTGCGCTGGCAGGAGGCGGGGCTGACCGCGCCGCGGGTCAAGCTCATGCGCAACATTACGGATGTCCTCGAGTTCTGGCGCGCGGCGGGCCGGGATATCGTTCTCAAGCCGCTGGCGGGCAGCGGCAGTGAGTTTGTCTTTCGCTGCCGGGACGAACAGGCGTGTTTGCAGGCCATACGGACGATGCAGGAACGGATTCCCGTGCATCCCAACCGCCGGATGTATGCTTTGGAACGGCTGCCGGACCATGTTTCTCCGGTGGACACGTTTTGCGCCGAAACCTACGTTGGCGGGGCCGAGTACAGCTGCGACGCGGTGATCAGCAACGGAGAATTGCGCGTGGTGCGTCTCACTAGAAAACTTCCCCTTGACGACGAGGAGTTCGGGACCACGATGGCGTATCAGATACTCAATGACTATCCGCGGTATCTGCCGGAGCGGGAGCTGCGTGTCGTGTTAAAGAACGCGGCCCGGAGCCTGGGACTGTATCATGCCTGGTTTATGGCGGATTTCAAACTTTTCAGAAACCGGATATGGTTATTGGAGGTGACTCCGCGGCCCGGCGGGGATTGCCTGCCGGCCCTGGTGTCCGCTGCCGGAGGTCCGGATATACGTTTGGCCGTCCTCGATTTTGCCGCCGGTCAACGCGTGTCACTACCTCAGCTCGCAGAATACCGTCCGCTGGTGGGATTGCAATGCTTTGCCAGCCGGGAGGGACGCCTGAGTCAACTGGAAATGCCCGAAGACTTTGTGCGATCCAAACTGGTGCAGGTGTGCCTTAACAAGCGTCCCGGTGACGTTGTCCGGCTGCCGCCGGAAGACTATGATTCACGCAAGTTGGGTACGATTATTTTCGAACCGGTCGCACGAATCCCCGTGGAGGCCCAGTGTCGCGAGATACGCAAGGCTTTAAAGGTGGAGATGGAGGAGACGGCTCATGCAACGTGAGGAAATTCTCCGCCGGGCGGCTGAAATGCTCGATCAGGAAGTTCCCGGACTGGACAGAGACCTGCTGCGCAATCATGTGCGGCGTTTCCTGGACCGGCGCGACGTATACCTCAGCGCGCGTGAGGAAAAGGGATCTCCCCTGTACCTGTTCGACGAACGGGCCTTGGTCAAGGCGGCCGAAGAATTCCGCGGCACTTTTCAGGCGGCGATTCCGGATGTGTCCTGCTTTTACGCCATAAAAAGCAATTATCACTCATTCTTTCTGGGAACGCTGGCACGGCTCGGTTACGGTCTGGACGTTTCCAGCGGAGATGAACTTATGAGGGCCGTTGAATTCGGCCCGACTGCTGTTATTTTCAGCGGGCCGGGAAAAACGCCCGCCGAGCTTGCGGCCGCCTGTTCCGTGTCCGGCCGTGTCACTGTGTTGATCGACAGTTTCGGTGAACTCGACCGTCTGCAGGCCGCCGCCGAGGCGGCCGCCGTCAACGTGACGGCCGGGGTGCGCGTTTCCGTCGAAGACCGCGGATTGTGGCGCAAGTTCGGTATTCCGGTCAGCCGGCTTCAGGAGTTTCTCCGCCGCGCAGCGAAGTGTTCGCGCGTGCGGGTCGAGGGGATCCAGTACCATACCAGCTGGAATCTCGACACCGCCTCCCATGAACGCTTTTTAAACAAACTCGGCGGTCACCTGCAAGCCCTGACAACCGCGGAACGGGAGGTGCTACATTTTCTCGATATCGGCGGCGGGTTTTGGCCGGCGGAGGGAGAGTGGCTGCACGCCGCAGTCACCCCGTCCGGACAGTTGCGCCATTTTGTTGACCCCGGCATCCTGCCCGGCAGTGACCACCGATGTTCCCGGGCCTTGACGATTCACGATTTCGCCCAAGGCATCCGCAGTGCCTTGGAACGGGACATCTATCCGTACTGGAAACCGCAGATTTATCTGGAGCCCGGACGCTGGATATGCCATTCGGCCATGCACATCCTGCTGACCGTCGTCGACAAGAAATCGCCGGACCTGGTCATTACTGACGGCGGGACCAATAGCGTCGGTTGGGAGCGTTACGAACATGATTACTTTCCGGTCATTAATCTTTCGCGGCCGTCCCTGCGTGAAAAAAGTTGTCTGATTTGCGGGGCGCTGTGCACTCCGCACGACCTTTGGGGATATCACTATTTTGGCGAGGATATTGAGGCCGGAGATGTCCTGTTGATTCCTGATCAGGGCGCGTATACCTACAGCCTCCGCCAGCAATTTATCAAGTCCCTTCCCGGCGAAGCCGTTATCTGACGCGTTTCCGTCCGTGACCCGACCCGGAGCTTGACAACCGGACGGCGTCCCGATACATTACCCTTATGAAAGCTTTCCTTGCCGGCATCATGATCGTATTGATGACTTTGGTCTTCACAACCGGCGGCGCAGTCCTTTCGGCGGACGCGGCCGTTGAGGCCCACGAACAACTTCCCGACGAAATCCAGGATTCCCCCGAAGAAGAGGCCGACATGCCCGAATTTCACTTCGCGCCCGACCGGCTGCGCCTGCGATTAAATGCCCATCCCACCGCGAATCTCTACCGCGATCCCGTCATTGCCGTTTTAATCAGACCCCCCAAGACACACGCGTAAACAACCCATCGGTGAAACCGTGTCGTCGCGGGGTGTGACCGACCGTCACCACCCCGGGCGTCCGCGTCGACGACTGTTTACGCAGGGGGTGTCTCTGTGCCTTTCTCGTTCTTTCTCTGCTTGTATGAGCATTTTCAAAAGAAGCATGCCGAAGACTTTGATCAAAACAACAGGATCCTTTCGCCGGAGGATATCCGGGGACTGCTGCGCAGCGCCGACCGCGCGCGGGCGCTGCGCGTCCTGCGGTCCGCCGTCGTGGACCATCACCCGGTGGACGGTGTCCCGTACCATTTGCGGTATCCGGTCAATGAGCTCTTTTATCACGACCGTTTTAAGCGCGCGGTCATCGCCGCGGGCATCGGCCGCGAGTTGGAGCCGGTCGATAAACGCGAGCTGGAGGACGCGCTGGCGATACTCCATGCCCTGATCGATCCGGGGTATAATGCCGGTTTTGTGGTCCTGCTGGCTTGGGACGCCCTTGGGCATCTGAACGCCGGAGAGCCTGCCGTCATGGAGCGGTTCGCGCCGGACTTACGGCGGGCCCTGGCCGGACCCGTAGGAGGCGCGATCGGCGCGCTGGTCTATTGTGACCACGCGCGTTCGGCAGGAACGGCAAATGCCGTTATGCCTATTCTTTTGGCCGCCGCCGGCGAAGTCCGCTTCCGGCTGCAGAAGGTGTTACTGCGTTATTATCTGGAGCAATTTCCCGCCGCGATGGCCGGTCCGGCGATCGCAACCTTGTCCGCGGGGTCGGGCATCGGGCGGTTCGTCCGGGAAGTCCGCGACGGCCGATCCTGGTCGCAGGCCGACATTACCGAGGGGTTGGTCCAGATCGATCTCTTCGGCGTGAGTCAGGAACGGACCTTTTGGGACAATACACCCCATGCCGAAGTCGGCCGGCTGGTCACGGCCGCGGCGCAGGAGTATCTGCGCATCTGCGGGGCCTACACCAACGGAGTCCGTAGCTAGGGCCTGTTTCACCGCATTTCCCACCTTGCCAACTTTATGCTACAATAATCGCTCCACCCGATTTGAATTCGAACCGATGCATAACGGCGGGAGGAGGATACGAGTGTCATCGTGGAGCGCTTCCGGCCCAACCTTTATCCAAGGAGTTTGAATGAGCTCAGCTGTCTTTTCCAAAAAAGAGGCCCTTTCGCACGGGTTTTATCAAACACAAAAATACATCGGCCTTATCTTGCTCATCGGCCTGACCTTTTTTCTCATGAGCATCGTCACCGGTATCTTCGACGCCTTTGCCGGCAAGGGAACCTTGAGCCAACCGCCGCATACGGAGATGGACATCACGGAGGAGCAGTCCAACATGCTGATGAAAGTCCTGGTGGACGACGGTTATGTCACCAAGCTCGGCTTGGTCACCGGGAAATTACGGTATCTGGACGATCCTAACGAACTGGATCTGCCGTTCCAGCTGGAACCTAAGCGCAAGGAGATCTTCGCCTATCTGCAGCAGTTCCGCTACAAACTTCCGTTTCCGCGGCCCGTTTTCTTTGTGCTGCGGGTATTGCTGTGGTCCGTGACCATGCTGATGAATATCGGGTACATCAAAATGACACTGCTGATGTCCCGCGATCAAAAACCGCGATTGTCCGAATTGTTCTCCAACCTCGACTATCTTATCGCCTACATTCTCGGCACCCTGTGTTATACCGCGGCCTTGGTGGGAGGGTTGCTTTTATTGATCGTCCCGGGGATCATCTTCGGCGTTATGTGTCAGTTGTATACGTTCCTGATTATCGACCAGGGCCTGGGGCCGATCGAGTCGCTGAAGCGCAGTGCGCAGCTGACCAAAGGTTCGCGGATGAACCTCTTTGTGCTGGGCATACTCTACGTATTGATCAATATCGCCGGCGCGCTGTGCTTGCTGGTCGGCCTTATCTGGAGCATTCCCACGACGTCGATCGCCATGGCCTACGTATTCGATCGGCTGTCAGCCGCCGAATCCGGCGGCAGCGGAAGCCTGGAGGATATTATCAAGTCGGTTTAGACTATCATCTGGAGAAAGACACATCGCATGAAACGGCAATTGACACCGATCATCATGACAGCCGTGATCGCGGCTACGGTTTCAGGTAATCCCGTCGCGGCAGACGTTAAGGAAAAATCCAGGAAGACCGAACTGGTCACCTACGCGACCGGCCCGGCGGGGGAGGCCGATCCCGGCCGGCTGGGTGTTCGGGAGGTGGAGGTGGTCCGGCCGGACAGCGACGGATGGGCCGCGCTCAAGACCGGAGGGCGTTTCGTATTCGATGTGCTCACCCTGCCGGTGGAAATCGTTCGGGTCCTGTGGGAGTCGGCCACGGAATAGATAAGTGATAAGGGATAGGTGATAAGTGATAAGAGATTTGAACATATATCGGATGTTGATCACGGTGTGCGGGCCGGGTCTGGTGCTTACCGGTGTTTTGTTCACGGCTCCCCGGGCCGGGGCATTGACGACGATGGATTTGATGAGCTGGCAGTACCCGACGGATCAGGAATTAACGGGTCTGGCGGTGGAGCACGGTTTAATCAAGCCGGATCTGCGCGATCGCTACAAGGCGAATGATACGGCTACCAACTGGAAGTTGTGGATTATCCGTTCACGGGAGGAAAAACGGCTGCTGATCAAACAGATGAAGGATGTCTTTGCCGAAGCCGACAATGCCGTTATCCTGAAGCCGGACGAACACTATGTGGACGAAATCAATATCCGGATTCAGAATATCCTCAAAGAGGGGAATATCGACTATTTCAACAAGGTGACCGTCCCGACGCTGTTCAAGAGTCTGGCGATCATTGAAGGCGACTATAACGACGGCCGTACCCAGCCGTTGCAGCTGATCCGCAATTGGTTCGGTGAAACCGGTGTCGAACAGATGAAGGAGCGTTTTCCGGAACGCTATGAACAGTTGAAACAGCAGGAACTGGACGCGGCTTTGCAACCCCGACCGTAAAGGACCGCGCACGCCATGCCTATTTCCATCCGCCGTATCGGAAAGATCGAAAAGACCTACCAGCATTTCAAACGCTTCGAAGAAATCATTTATATCGTATTCAAGTACGGCCTGCAGGACGCCATTCGCGGTTTCGATCTGCCCGGTCCGCTGAAGGCCTTAAGTGAGCGCGTCTGGGACAAAAAGGTGCGTGCCCTGCACAAAGAGCCGTTTGCCAAGCGCCTGCGACTGGCCTTGATCGAAATGGGCCCCACCTTCGTCAAGTTCGGCCAGATTATGTCGATGCGTGTGGAATTCTTTTCATCCGATATTATCGAGGAGCTGACTCAACTTCAGGACGCGGTCCCCGCGTTTCCCTTTGAGGAGGTGGAGAAGACCGTTACCGCCGAACTGGGCGGCATGCTTCACAAAAATTTTCCCCAGTTCGAGGAAGAACCCATCGGTTCGGCTTCACTCGGGCAGGTTCACCGTGCCCGGCTGCCCGACGGACGGCGGGTGGTCGTCAAAGTCCAGCGGCCCGAAATAAAAGGCCGGATTGAAATCGATCTGGAGATCATGATGCATCTGGCGGAATGGGCGGAGAATAATATCGAGGAGTTCCAGTACCGCCGGCCGGCCCAGTTCCTGGAAGAATTCGCCTATGCCATCGAAAGGGAACTGGATTATAAACAGGAGGAAGCCAATATTCAGAGATTTCAGGAGCTATTCCGGAGCGATCCCGGTGTGCACATCATGGGGTGCTATCCGGATCTCTCCACCGAACGGGTACTGACCCTGGAAGAGATCGAGGGCGTCAGGGTGCGCGAACTCGGCCGCTTGGAGCAGGAAGGATTTGACCGGCGCGTTCTCGCCGACCGCGGCGTAGACTGCGTGCTGAGCCAAATCTTTGATCACGGGTTCTTCCACGCCGATCCGCATCCGGGAAATATCTTCGCGACCACCGGAAATGTCGTGTCCTTTATTGACTTCGGGATGGTGGGGCGGCTTAACCGGCGGCATCGGGAGCTGATGGCCGATTTTCTGTACGCGGTCAATCAGCGGGATGCGGGCCGGGCGGTGAAGTATCTGGTGAAGATCACGACGGACGCACGGGAGGCGGACCTTCCGCGGCTGGAGAAGGAGATCGGGGAGCTGATCGACCGCTATGTCAGCAAGCCGATCAAAGAGGTGTCTTTTGCCGAATTGTTCGCACGGCTCAGCGGTGTCCTGGCCGATCACCACATGACGATACCGGCCGATTTTTCCATGATGCTCAAGTCGATTTCGACTCTGGAGGGAGTGGGGCGGTCGCTTGATCCGGATATCAATCTCACCCGTAAACTTGTGCCGTACCTCTACCGGTTGAGGATTGCCCGGTTGCGTCCGACGCATGTCGCCGGCGACATCACCGACTCGACGATTCAGTTTGTCGAACTCTTCCAGGATATTCCCGAGAAAGTCCGCGACTTTCTCCAGCTGTCACTCAAGGGAGAGGCGCAGATCCGCGTAGAGCATCGGCAAAGTGAGTCTTTCAAGATTTTCTGGAATCAACTCACCAACCGTTTGGCTGTGGCGTTGATTCTTTCGGCTCTGCTCATCGGTTCATCGATTATTGTGCTTTCGGGCCTGCCGCCAAAATGGAACGACATTCCGATCGTCGGGCTGATAGGTTTTATCTTGGCGGGGCTGATGAGTCTCAGCCTGTTATTTTCCATCTGGCGCAGCGGTAAGTTCTAGTCGGATTTGGACCGTAATATGTCCAGGGTTCTGGTTACGCCTTTTTTAAGTTCGGAGACGGCGTTTTCCAAACCTTTATGCGCCTCATCGAATGCCTGTTGCGAGATATCGGTCAGTTTAACGAGACGTTCCTGCGCTTTGCTCAGTTCGGATTCCAAACGGTCGATTTCCGGTTTGAGTTTGTCACGCGCTTCCATTTCAAGAAGTTTTGCCTGCACGCGCGCTTCTTCCAGCTTGGTTTCCAGGAGATCGATTTCTTCGCGGATAATGTCGATAATATCTTTGCGTTCTGTCATGATTAACTCCTTGGGCTAGAGATATTAGGGGGTTGTGTTCCCTATTATAAATCCGGGACGTCCGTTGTGCAAATGGGGAAAATGCGCAAATCCTCTTAAACTGTTGAAGATAAGCGCCTTATCAGGGATCACTTGAAGAAAATGGAATTTGCCGCTACAATAGAGCTCTGCCTTTTTGACATCGTCAAAACTTCGCCCGCGAAACGGCAGGGGCCTGACCCTGCCAGTACCAAACGATAACAACAGCCAATACCCAGGGATGATATCCCAAAAGGACTGGTATATGCCGACCAAGACAGCCAAGAAAACTTCCCGCCGCAAGTCCGCGACCGTCGCGGTGTTGCAGCGTGTTGTCATAGAAGATGTTAAGCCCCAGATCGACGGCGGGGCCTTTCCCGTCAAACGTGTGCCCGGAGAATATGTCACCGTCACCGCCACGGTCTATGCGGACGCCCATGACGACGTTGAGGCGGTATTGCTCGTCCGCCGCCGGAGCGAAACTCAGTGGCGCGAGATTCCGATGCGCAGGGGGATCAATGACCTGTGGACCGCCGATTTTCTTATCGAGCACCAGGAAGACTATGTATACACGGTGGCGGGCTGGATTGACGAGTTCTCCACCTGGCGCCGCAAACTGGTCAAGCTGTGGGAGGCCGGCCAGGATGTGCGGCTGGAGATGAAGGTCGCCGCCCAACTGCTCGACACGGCGGCCGTCAACGTCAACGGTTCGCTGCAGGATGGACGCTGGCTCAAGAAATGGGCTCGGGATTTTACCCGGGAGGGGGACGTGTTCGCCAGTGCGTACATCGGGATGAGCCGGCCGCTCTTTGATCTGATGAAGCGTTTCGGCGAGCGCAAGTCTTACCGCCGCTTCACGCATGAATTGACCGTGCGCGTCGACCGGCAGCGTGCGCTGTACAGCACCTGGTATGAACTCTTTCCGCGTTCCTGGAGCCTCACACAGGGACAACACGGTACGTTCAAGGATTGTGAGCGGCTGCTGCCGGAACTCGCGCGAATGGGATTCGATGTGCTTTACTTTCCGCCGATTCATCCGATCGGTTCCACGCACCGCAAGGGCGGCAACAACAGCCTGACCGCCGGAGTAACGGACCCGGGCAGCCCGTGGGCGGTCGGCAACACCGACGGCGGCCACAAGGCGATCCACGCGCAATTGGGTACGCTCAAGGACTTCAAGAATCTTATGGCGGCGGCTGCCAAGCACGGCATCGAGATAGCCCTCGACATCGCTTTTCAGTGCTCGCCGGACCACCCGTACGTGAAGCAACATCCGCAGTGGTTCAAATGGCGCCCGGACAAGACCATCCAGTACGCCGAGAATCCGCCGAAGAAGTATGAAGACATCTATCCGATCAACTTTGACAGTGATGATTATCAAAATCTGAAAGAAGAACTGAAGGACGTCTTTGTCTACTGGCTTAAGCAGGGGATCCGTATCTTTCGCGTCGACAATCCGCACACCAAACCGTTCCCGTTTTGGGACGAGGTGATCGGCGCGGTCCGGGAAGATTTCCCCGACGTGATCTTCCTCGCCGAGGCCTTTACCCGGCCGCACGTGATGCAACGGCTGGCCAAAGGCGGCTTCCATCAGTCTTACACGTACTTTACATGGCGCAATTCCCGGCATGAGTTTCGCGAATACATGCATGAACTCACGCGTACCGAAATGCGGGAATATTTCCGTCCCAATTTCTGGCCCAACACCCCCGACATCCTGCCGCCGCACCTGCAACACGGCGGACGTCCGGCGTTCATGCAGCGGTTGGTGCTGGCCGCGACGTTGTCCTCGAACTACGGGATCTACGGGCCGGCGTTTGAACTTTGCCTGTGGGAACCTTTCCCCGGGAAGGAAGAATACGTTCATTCCGAAAAGTACGAACTGAAAGATTGGGATTGGGACGCGCCCTGGAATCTTAAGGATTTTATCACCCGCATCAACCGGATTCGCCGCGACAACCCGGCTCTGCAGACGACCTGGAACTACGGGCCGTGCGAATCCAGCAATGAGAACCTGTATTGTTATCACAAGGCCACCGCCGACCGCGGCAACATCCTCTTGATCGTGGTCAACATGGACCCGTATCAAACTCACAGCGGGCAGGTGTGCGTGCCGGTGGAGGAGTTGGGGATCGGATGGAACCGGCATTACCGTGTTCACGATCTGATCAGTAATGACCGGTACACCTGGTACCGCGACTGGAATTACGTCGAGCTGGACCCGTTCCGTTGTCCGGCGCATATATTTAAAATCACCTGGGATTGAGACTGACATGATAAAAGACCCCGCCATCGATGAGGAAAGCCTCTGGTACAAAGATGCCGTCATATACCAGTTACATGTGAAGACGTTTTATGACAGTGACAACGACGGCGTCGGCGATTTTCAGGGATTGACCCAAAAACTGGACTATCTCAAATCGCTGGGCATCACGGCCATTTGGCTGTTGCCGTTTTACCCCTCGCCATTACGCGACGACGGTTACGACATCGCCGACTACTACGACGTGCATCCGCAGTACGGGAGCATCAAGGACTTCAAGGAGTTTCTCAGGCAGGCGCACAAACGCGATTTGAGGGTGATTACCGAGCTGGTGATCAATCACACGTCGAGCGAACACGCCTGGTTCAAGCGCGCGCGGCATGCCAAACCCGGCTCGCCCGAACGGGATTTTTATGTATGGAATGATACCGCGGATAAATACCGGGACGCCCGCATCATCTTTAAGGACTTCGAGCATTCCAACTGGGCATGGGATCCGGTGGCCAAAGCTTATTATTGGCACCGGTTCTATTCACATCAACCCGATCTAAACTTCGATAATCCGCGGATGCAGAAAGAATTGTTCAAGGTCTGCGACTTCTGGTTCGGCATGGGCGTCGACGGCATGCGCCTGGACGCCGTTCCGTACTTATTTGAGAGAGAAGGCACGAACTGCGAAAACCTGCCCGAGACCTACGAGTTCCTCAAAAAGATGCGGGCGTATGTCGACCGCAAGTTCAAGAACAAGCTCTTTCTGGCGGAGGCCAATCAGTGGCCGGAGGACGCGGCGGCGTATTTCGGGGACGGCGACGAGTGTCATATGAACTTTCATTTTCCGCTGATGCCGCGGATGTACATGGCCCTGCAGATGGAAGACCGTTATCCGATCATCGACATCCTGGAGCAGACCCCGGCGATCCCGGATGCATGCCAGTGGGCGATCTTTTTGCGCAATCATGATGAGCTGACCTTGGAGATGGTCACCGACGAGGAACGCGACTACATGTACAAGGCCTTTGCCGAGGACGCACGGATGAAGATCAACCTGGGGATCCGCCGCCGGCTGATCCCGCTGCTGGACAACGATCGCAAACGCATCGAGCTGATGAACGTGCTGCTGTTCAGTCTCCCCGGTTCGCCGATCGTTTACTACGGCGATGAGATCGGCATGGGTGACAACTATTATCTGGGGGACCGCGACGGGGTTCGTACCCCGATGCAGTGGAGCCCGGATCGGAATGCCGGTTTCTCCAAGGTGAATCCGCATCAGCTGTACCTGCCGGTCATCATCGATCCGGAATATCACTATGAAGCGGTCAACGTGGAGACACAGGACCGCAACCTGTCTTCGTTGTTGTGGTGGATGCGCCGGGTGATCGACAAACGCAAGAAGTTTAAGGCGTTCAGCCGCGGGACGATCGAATTTTTCTATCCTGAAAACGCCAAGGTCCTGGCCTTTGTCCGCCGTTACGAAGAAGAAATCATCCTTGTGGTGATCAACCTGTCGCGTTTCTGTCAGGCCGTTCAGCTCAACCTGCATGAATACAAAGGCTACACGCCGGAGGAAGTCTTCAGTTTCAACCGGTTCCCGCGGATCAAGGACAGCCATTACACGCTGACGATGATGCCGCACAGCCACTATTGGCTGCAGCTCAAAAAGGACGAAGATTTCGCCGATGCCCACTCTCCGGAACGTCAGGTGACCCTCACCGCGAAGAAAAGTTGGGAGGAGGTACTTAGCGACAAGAATATCGCGCGCTTTACCGATAAGATCTTGGCGCACTATCTCTACCGGTGCCGCTGGTTCGGCGGGAAGTCCAAGGTGATCCAGTCGATTCGCATCGTCAATGATTTTGCGCTGAACGTGGAGAACGCGGTGATCCGGATGCTATCCTTCGATGTTAAGTTTACGGACGGCAACAGCAATGTCTATGTGCTGCCGCTCACATTCGGCGACAAGGCACATTTGACCCAGCTCGTTAAAGACACGCCGCAGGCGGTGGTCGCCGAAGTCACGGTAGGCGACACGCAAGGGTTGCTTTACGACGGAGTTTACAATAAAGAGTTTCATTTTTATCTGTTCGATCTGATCGCCAAGGGAAAAAAGATCAAGCAGTCCAAAGGAGATTTGGTCGGGTGTCCGGGCAAAAAGAGCCGCAGCACCCTGCGCAAGTATGTTCCGCGACGGACTTCGGAGGTCCTCAAGGCCGAGCAAAGCAACACGTCGATTATCATCGACAATACCTACTTCATGAAGATTTTCCGTAAGTTGGAGGAAGGCTTGAATCCGGACACGGAGATCGTGAGCTATCTGACCGATGAGCAGCCTTTTCCGCATGTCCCGTCGTTCGTCGGCGCCATTGAGTATCAGCGGCCCAAGAAAGAGCGGGTGGTGATTTGTTTGATGCAGGAATGCGTCATCAATGAAGGCGACGCCTGGTCCTTCACCTTTGACCGTCTGAAAGGCTATTACGACCAGATTTTGGCCACCCGGGCCAAGGCCGACAAAGTTTCTCGGCCGCCGTCCTCATTGCTGGATATCGACATCGCCGGGGTGCCGGAGCTGGTGAAAGAATATATCGGCACGTTTTATCTGGAGATGGTCCGGTTGCTGGGCCAGCGCACCGCTGAGATGCATCTGCGGTTTGCCGCGGACCATGAAAATCCGAATTTCTCGCCGGAGAATTTCTCAACGTTGTACCAGCGGTCGGTGTACCAGTCCATGCGCGGACTGACCAACAAAGTCCTGCAGGACCTGAAAAAGAACGTGACCAAGCTGAGCACGGAAGACCGCCGGGAGGCGCGCGCCCTGCTGAAACGCGACAAGGAGATCGGGGCCTGTCTCAAGCGGATCACGCAGAAGAAGTTCTCTGCCCTGAAAATCCGTATCCACGGCGACTATCATCTCGGTCAGGTGCTGTATACGGGAAAAGATTACGTGATCATCGACTTCGAAGGGGAGCCGGCCCGTTCGCTCACGGAACGCCGCTTGAAACGGTCCGTGTTGCGGGATGTCGCCGGTATGATCCGCTCGTTTCATTACGCGGCCTACGGAGCGTTGTTCCTTAATACGTCGGTTCTGCCGGAGGACATCAAGTCGCTGGAACCGTGGGCCGAACAGTGGTTTCACTACGTCGCGGGTGTGTATCTGGATTCGTATCTCAATACGCTCGGAGAAGCGCCGCTGGTCCCCCGCGACCGGCAGGATCTTGAGGTCTTGTTGAATGTGTTTCTTTTGGAAAAAGCCGTGTATGAGCTCGGCTATGAACTGAACAACCGGCCCGACTGGGTCTCCATCCCGTTGAAGGGGATTAAGCATATATTGGCGTCGTAAACACGCGGCGGCAAACGTGGACAGATCGCAAGCGTGAAAAGAGGTATTCTCATGGCCAAGAAATCGCAAACCCGGACGATCGAACCCAAGCAGAACGCCAAGCCCGAGAAAAAACGGGTGCCCGGCGATATCATTCACGGGGTCAGTCGGATGACCGAACAGGATGTCTACCTGTTCAATGAGGGAAGCCATTTCCGGTTGTACGAAAAGCTGGGAGCCCATCAGATGGAAGTCGACGGAACCGCGGGGACTCATTTCGCGGTGATGGCCCCCAATGCCAAACACGTGACGGTGATGGGGGATTTTAACGGCTGGAACAAAGCGTCGCATCCGCTGGCTTCGCGCTGGGACGACAGCGGGATTTGGGAAGGTTTTATCCCGCATGTGGGCAAAGGAGATTTGTATAAATTCTTCATTCATTCGCATCACGACGATTATTGCGTCGACAAACGCGATCCGTTCGCCAACTATTGCGAGGTTCCGCCGAACACATCCTCCATCATCTGGGACCTGGACTATCAGTGGCAGGACGCGCAGTGGATGAAGAAGCGCAAAGAATACAACGCCCTGAACGCGCCGCTGGCCGTTTACGAGATCCACTTCGGCTCCTGGCGGCGCAAAGTGGAAGAGGACAACCGGTCATTAACGTACCGCGAGATGGTAGACCACCTGGTCGGCTATATCCGCGAAATGGGTTTCACCCACGTGGAGTTTTTGCCGCTGATGGCCTTTCCCTTTGAGGGATCCTGGGGATATCAGACCGTGGGCTACTTTGCCCCGACCAGCCGCTACGGGACGCCGCAGGATTTTATGTATCTGGTGGACCAGCTGCATCAAAATGAAATCGGCGTGATCCTCGACTGGGTGCCGTCTCATTTTCCGTCCGACGAACACGGTTTATGCTATTTCGACGGGACGCATCTCTTCGAGCATGCGGACGACCGACAAGGGTATCATCCGGACTGGAAGAGTTACATCTATAATTACGGCCGGCGCGAGGTCATGAATTTTCTGATCAGCAGCGCCCTGTTCTGGCTGGACAAATACCACATCGACGGACTGCGCGTGGACGGCGTGGCCTCCATGCTGTATCTGGACTATTCCCGCAACGAGGGCGAATGGATTCCCAATGAGCACGGCGGCCGTGAGAATCTGGAGGCGATCAACATGTTGCAACGGCTGAACGCCGTGGTCTACCAGGAATATCCCGACGTGCAGATGATGGCCGAGGAATCGACGGCTTGGCCCGGCGTATCACGGCCGACATACACGGGCGGTCTCGGTTTCGGCATGAAATGGAATATGGGCTGGATGCACGACACGTTAAGCTATTTTCAAAAGGACCCGGTGTATCGCAAACATCATCACAACGAATTAACCTTCAGCATGGTTTATGCCTTTACCGAGAACTTCATGCTGTCGCTCTCACACGACGAGGTGGTCCACGGCAAGGGATCTTTGCTCAACAAGATGCCCGGTGACGAATGGCAACGCTTTGCAAATTTGCGTCTGCTGTACGGTTATATGTATGCCCATCCGGGTAAAAAACTGTTGTTCATGGGCGCTGAAATCGGTCAGGGAAATGAATGGAACCATGACAGCAGCATCGAGTGGCATCTCTTGCAGTACGATTGTCACCGCACCCTGCAGCAATGGGTCAAGGACCTCAATGCGGTGTACCGACATGAAGCCGCGTTGTCCTATGACGACTTTTCGCCGGAAGGCATGGAATGGATCGATCACAATGACTGGCAAAACAGTATATTGACGTTTATGCGCAAAGGACCGCGGGAAGAGGATGCCTTGATCGTGGTCTGTAATTTTACGCCGATTGTGCGTGAGAACTATCACATCGGCGCGCCGTCCGGCGGGATATGGGAGGAAGTCCTCAACAGTGACGCCGGTGAATACGGCGGCAGTGGCGTGAGGAATCCCGGCGGGATCGAAGCCAATCCGATCTGCTGCCACGGCCGTTATCACACACTGAATCTGACGTTGCCGCCGCTGGGCGTGCTGTTCCTCAAGAAAGCCGCCGGCAGATGACCGGACCATTAACAGGTAAGGAGCCAAGATGAAAGAGCAAATCATCGATGTCGCGGGCAAGACATATCAGTTTCTGGGACAAAACGGGGAGACCGAGATCGGCGCATTATCGCGCGGTTTAAAAGAAGAGAAAGATCTCGTCCTGCAGTCCCTCGGATGGCTGGCACGCGAAGATAAAATACTTTTCTCCCAACGCAGCAGCAAGACGTTTGTCGCCTTGATGGAGGCTGAACGCGACGCCTTCAGCCGGATCGCTCACGCCATCACCACTGCCGTGCCGAGGCCGGATGCAAAACCAGCCCCAAAGACCGTTAAGAAGACGGTCCGCAAGGCTGCCCGCAAAATTACCCGCAAGAAGGCCAAGTAAGACGAAAAGCCCGTTGTCTATGACTCTCGGACCCCAATGGATATCCTCCGGGCAGGTGACGTTCACGGTGTGGGCGCCGCTGCGCGAGCGGATGGAGCTGCACGTCGTGTCTCCGCGTGATGCCGTCTACCCCATGGACAAGAATGAACAGGGATACTGGCAGGTCACCGTTGCCGCTCTCGACGCGGATGCCCGTTATCTGTACCGTCTCGACGGCGGGGAGGAGCGGCCGGATCCCGCGTCGCCCTATCAACCGGATGGTGTACACAAACCGTCGGCTACGGTTAATCATGCCGCCTTTGCCTGGACCGACGCCGACTGGCGTCCCCCGGCGTTGGCTGACTGGATCATTTATGAATTGCATGTCGGCACGTTTACCGCGGAGGGGACCTTTGCCTCCGTCATCCCGCGTCTGCCGGAACTGCGCGATCTCGGGATCAATACGATCGAACTCCTGCCCGTGGCCCAGTTTCCCGGTGACCGTAACTGGGGTTATGATGGCGTTTATCCGTATGCCGCGCAAAACAGCTACGGCGGTCCGCACGGGCTGAAGGCCCTTGTCGATGCCTGCCACAAGGAGGGCTTCGCGGTGGTCCTCGATGTGGTCTACAACCATCTCGGTCCCGAGGGCAACTACCTGCACGGTTACGCGCCCTACTTTACCCGCAAATATCATACCCCCTGGGGGGAGGCCCTGAATTTCGACGACGCCGACAACGGCGGGGTCCGCGAGTATTTTATTCAAAACGCGTTGCACTGGCTGCGCGACTATCATATGGACGGACTGCGGCTGGATGCCGTGCACGCGATTTTCGATCAGAGTGCCAAGCCTTTTTTGCAGGAACTCCACGAGAAGGTCACGGACTGGTCAGCGCAACAGGACCGGCAGGTCATCCTGATCGCCGAAAGTGATCTCAATGACGTGCGGGTGATCCGCAGCCGTGACCGGGGCGGGTTCGGCCTGGAGACGCAGTGGTCGGATGATTTTCACCACGCCGTCCACACCGTGCTGACCGGCGAACGCGACGGCTATTATGCCGACTTCCGTGATATTCGCGACGTTCACAAGGCATTGACCGACTCTTTTGTTTACGACTGGCGGTATTCCGTCCACCGCAGGCGCTATCACGGCAGCCGCGCGGCCGAATGTCCGCCGGAACAATTCGTTATCAGCCTGCAGAATCACGATCAGGTCGGCAACCGCATGTTCGGGGAACGGTTGAGCAAACTGGTCCCGTTTGAAGCGCAGAAACTGGCCGCCGGGGTGATGCTGCTGTCGCCCTATATTCCGATGATCTTTATGGGGGAGGAGTACGGCGAGGAGACTCCTTTCTACTACTTTGTAAGCCATTCGGACGCGGGATTGATCGATGCGGTCCGCAACGGGCGCCGCGAGGAGTTTGCCGCCTTTCAGTGGCGGGGTGAGCCTCCGGACCCCCAGGCCGCGGAGACATTTGCCGCGTCGAAACTCAACTGGGAGTCCCGTGACACCGGACGGCACGGCGCCCTGCGGGCCTATTGGCGGGAGCTTATCCGGCTGCGCCGGACGTGCCCGGCGCTCAAGAATCTGAGCCGGGAGAATATGAAAATAGTGTGTTGGGAATCCGAGAATGTGCTGTATTGTAAAAGATGGACGGACAGCGACGTCGTCGCGTGGTTTGCCAACTTCAGTCCGCAACCGCAGTCCGTGGCATTAGACCGCCGCGACGGACAGTGGGTTTCCCTGATCGATTCTTACCACGGGCCTTGGAGCGGCCCGGGCAGTTCCCTGAATAACGAAACCGGCTTTGCGGAGACCATATCCCTCGGCCCTTATCAATTTGCCCTTTATCAAAGGAAGCTATAGATGAATTCCAACCGTTATGTCTGCATCCACGGACATTTTTATCAGCCGCCGCGTGAAAATCCGTGGCTGGAAGAGATCGAAGTCCAGGAATCCGCCCATCCCTACCATGACTGGAATGAGCGTATCACCCAGGAATGTTATGCCCCGAATTCGGCCAGCCGCATCCTCGGTGGAGACTACCGCACGATCGTGAAAATCGTGAACAATTATGCCGGTATGAGTTTCAACTTCGGGCCCACGCTGTTGTCGTGGCTGGAACGAAACAACAGGAATTTTTACCGCCGGATCCTGCAGGCCGACAAGGATAGCCAAAAACGATTTTCCGGACACGGATCGGCGCTGGCGCAGGTCTACAACCACATGATTATGCCGCTGGCCAGCACCCGGGACGAGCGCACGCAGATATTTTGGGGCATTCGTGATTTTGAGTACCGCTTCGGACGCATGCCCGAGGGAATGTGGCTGGCGGAGACCGCGGTGAACACCGAGACCCTTGAACTGCTGGCGGAGTACGGGATCAAATTCACCATCTTGGCACCGCATCAGGCCAAACGAGTCCG
Source organism: Candidatus Omnitrophota bacterium (assembly GCA_020429915.1). Lineage (GTDB taxonomy): Bacteria > Omnitrophota > Gorgyraeia > Zapsychrales > Zapsychraceae > JAGOSC01. The sequence continues at coordinate 124,933 of JAGQKV010000016.1, forward strand.
TCCGCTCGGCACCGAGAAATGGATCGACGTTCAGGGCGGTAAGATCGACCCGCAGGTAGCCTACGTTTGTCCGCTGCCGAATGGCAAAAGCATCAACCTTTTCTTTTACGACGGTCCTATCTCGCAGGAATTGGCCTTTCAGGACCTGCTGCGCGACGGGGGCCGGTTTGCCGACCGTTTGGTGTCGACCTTCCCCAAGCAGACGAAGGAACAGCGTCTGGTGCACATCGCTACCGACGGGGAAACCTACGGCCATCATCAAAACTTCGGAGACATGGCCCTGGCCTTTTGCCTGCATAAGATTGAAAGTGAGAAAATGGCCCAGGTCACTATCTACGGGGAGTTTCTGGAAAAGTTTCCTCCGGTCCATGAGGTAGAAATTATCGACAACAGCTCGTGGAGTTGTATCCACGGCATCGAACGCTGGAAGTCGGACTGCGGCTGTTGCAGCGGCGGTTATCCCGATTGGAACCAGGCGTGGCGTGAACCGTTGCGCAACAGTCTGGATTGGCTGCGTAATAATATCGCCCCGCATTACGAGCGGGCGATGGGTGAATTCTGCGACGATCCGTGGAAGGCGCGGGATCACTTTATCGAGGTCATGCTCGACCGTTCGACCAAATCCACCGAGCGTTACTTCGCGGAAAACTGTCGCCCGGATTTGACGCCTCAGGATAAAATCAGAATTCTCAAATTACAAGAGATGCAGCGGCACGCGATGTTGATGTATACCAGCTGCGGGTGGTTTTTCGACGAGATATCGGGATTGGAAACCACCCAGATCCTGAAGTACGCGGCGCGGGTTCTGCAGTTGGCCAAAGAGACCACCGGCGCGGACCTGGAGGGGGATTTTGTCAACAGCCTGCGCTACGCGCCGAGCAATGTCCCGGATCTCTATAACGGGGCGGTGGTCTATGAGCAATTCGTCAAGCCCTCTTCGGTCGATATTTTACGGGTCGGCGTGCACTACGCGATCGATTCGCTTTTCAAGGACCACACTACGAAAAGCAAGACTTACTGTTACACCGCCGACAGTGATTTTTACGAAACCTTGGAAGCGGGGCATCAGAAAATGGCCATCGGCCGCGCCGCCATCCGCTCGGACATCACCTGGGAGGAAGAGCAGGTGACCTTCGCGGTGCTGCATTTCGGCGATCACAATCTCTCCGGCGGGGTCAGGCCGCATGTCGGTGACGAAGCCCTTCAAGGTATGTATCACCAAATTAAAGAGGCCTTCGAGGCCAGTGACATCCCCGAGGTGATCCGGTTGATGAATGAGCACTTCGGCCGCAACAATTATTCCCTCAAGCACCTGTTCAAGGATGAACAGAAAAGGATCTTCAACGAAATCATCGCCTCCGCCCTGGACGACATCGAGGCGCATTTCCGGCAGATCTACACCCACTATTATCCGCTGATGCAGGCCCAGCAACAGCTGCAGATCCCGCTGCCGCCGGCCATGGCGACTTCGGTGGAATTTATCCTTAATAAGGATTTGTCCGCCCTGTTGGAGGAGGAAAAACTCAAGATCCGGGCGGTCAAGAAGGTCGTCGATGAGGTCCGGCGTTTCAGCTTTCAGATCGACAAGGCCGCGATCCGCTTTATTGCCGCAAAGCGGATCAATGTCCTGATGGAACGGTTCAAAGCCGCGCCGACGAATCTCAAGGCTTTGCAGGCCCTGGAGGCTTTCTTGCGTGTGCTGAGCCCGTTGGACCTGGAGATGAACCTGTGGCTGGTGCAGGACGATTATTTCCGCATCAACCGCCGGCGGATCGAGGAAAAGAAGGTCGACGGGGAAAATGTCGCGGGTCTTCCGACGAAGTGGCACGAGTTGTTCAAGAGTGTCGGCGAGCAGCTGCGGATCGCGATCGAATAATGGAGACGCCGGCGGCAACCTGCCGCATTCATTTCACACCGCCGCTGACAGAGCTCTTTACCAAATTGCCGGTGGCCGTATTGCAGCTGGAACCGGAGGCGGCCGCGTGAGCGGGCCGGGGAGCGAAGACCCAAAGAAGCCCTCCCGGAAGCTTCGCCCGATTCTCCGCCGGGAGCGGAACGTTTTGATCGGATTTACGGCCGTGACCCTGATTTTGTGGTGGATCCATCCGCCGTTGGGGTTCATCGGAATCGGACTTTACGGCATGCATTTGCTGTATATGGTGTTATACTATACAAGATTGCCTTAGTCGAAAACCGGATGGCGCGCGCCCCGCACGGGGGGACGGGCCGGTCAGACCGTTTATGATGAGCCGCAAGCGATTTTGGAGTATATGTTTAGGCGCCCTAGTCTTTCTCGTTACGGGAATGCAGGCGCCTTTTTTGTGTCCGCAGGCCGGGGCCCAGACGGCGGTCCGGGACGAGCGGGAGATTTCCCGCCAAGACCTGATCAACGCGGTCCGCGCCGGCCGGCCGCAGTACGTCGATACGCGCGCCCGCATCGTGGAGATGCTGCTGGAAGTGAAAGAAGGCCGCATGTCGCCGGAGGCATTCTACCAGGGCGTCAGCAAGCTGGAGATGCCGTCGGGCAAGGAAGTGCGGCACACCCTGATGGAGGTCAAAAAGGACATCGGCAACTATCTGGGGCAAGACGGATTGCGGGCTGTGTTCGGAGAGGTCTTCGCCTCCGGCGCGACCCGGGTCGAAGCCGAGATCCTGACCCACCGGAAACAGGTCGTCTTCGAAACCATCAAACAGGCCATCGTGGCCTATCGTGACAAGGTCTTTCGGGCTACCGGGGAATATCCCAAGTTTACCTTCTACTACGGCGAGGTCGGCGGTTGGCCCGGAGAAAAGTTTGAGGAACTGAAATTCGCCGGTGACATCGACTTCAATTTTTTAGCCGGCGATTTGGACGCGGCAATGGAGCTTAAGAAGATCTTCGACGACCTGATTAAAAAGCGCTATGGCCGTACACCAGAGGAACTCGATATTCCCTGCACGGTGCACGGCATGGCCACCGCCGAGGTGTACGTCGGAAAACACGGTCAGTCCTTTGCCGAAGAAGTCACCAAGGTGGCGTGGGAAATCGACTTTGAAAAGGCCGGACCGGACATGGACCTTAAGGCAAAGGAGGTCCCGTTCAAAGAGGTGCTGCGCAACATGGTGTTGGAAGCCAGAGTGGCGGAGGTGAGCAATTCTATCGATAACTTGCAGGAGTTGAAGTGGCCTTATCAGCCCGGGATTAGCCTCGAGATGATCCGCCACTTTGAACATGACATCGCCGGGCAGGATGTGTTCACCGATCTGGAGTCTTTCGTGAAAGCCGCAAAATACACGGACCGCGCGTACAGCTTTCTGATTAAGGAGCTGGGTGAGGGGGCCACCTTCGATCCGTTGTTGAAGAAGTTCGTCGAGAAACTAACGAAATGGAAAAAGGACCCGAAGGCGCAAGTCGAGTTTATTAAGCTGTACTTCGAATCGATCGGCAAGCCGATCCCCTACGATGTCAATCTGGAAATAAACGAGGACGGAAAAGGCCGGGCCACGATTGAGGCCAATGAACGGTTGATCCGGGATTTTTGGGACACTTGCCGCAAGGCGATGTGGGACGGGGCGAATCAGGTCCTGCGCAAAAAGACGGAAGATCTGAAGCGTCGCATCGCCGCCCTGGGAAAAGACGATATCGAGGACTCCAAAAAGATTTACGAAGATCTGGTCAAGCTGGATGAGATGCTGGAGATCGAGTTTCGCGTGCTCGGCGATGATGTGGCCGGCCTGCACGGGGGCCTGGATCCCGATTATGTGAAGCTGATGGATGAATTCCGCACCACGCGCGGCGAGTACAAGCAAAAGTCTGCGAAATTCGGTCACGTCGAGTACATCGATCCTAAACTCGGGAAGACATACAAATGGGTGGAGAAAATGCTGAGCATGGGCAAGCCGGATAACATTAAGTGGGCCGGTGCCGCCTTGTTCAGCACGCCGGGCAAGCTGAATGATATCCTGGATTTCCTAGACGACGGGCTGATGAATAAACTGCGTTACGGCGAAGGAGCCGATTACATCAAGATTTTACGCAAAGGTCAAGGATTGTATTGGGACGAGCAGGCCAATAAGTTTCTGAAAGGGACGCCGTTTGAAGGGAGGTTCGACGCCAAACTGCAGTCCCTGGAGGCCGAATACGGTCAGAAGATCAAAGATATCGAACAGAGTTTGTCGAAGGTCTTTGAGAACCGGTTGACGGCACGAGGGTTAAAGGCCATTCACACCATTAATAATACATTCAACGAGTCGGTGTCTTCCTCTCGGGGTGGCAAAGTCATGATGAACACGATGATGCTCTATAATCTGAAAGAGGAATTGCCGATATACATCGAGAAAATTTCCCGGGGGGACTGGGCCGGTTTTGCCACGGAATACTTCCGACGCCGAACTCCGGTCGGCGGTGCGATTGAACGCTATATCATGGGGGACTACTACGGCGTGGCTTGGGAGGCGACGACGGTCATGATCCCGCCGGTCGCCATCGCGTCTGCGGCCAAGTCCGTCGGTGAATCGGTTGCCACTTCCGCGATTGAATTTTATCTCAGTGAGGAGATGGCGATATTCATCGACAATCTTTATGAGGACGCCGAGTTTGCAGCCGGCGCCGTCGAAGAGGTTGGGGAGGGATTAAAAGTCACCAGCTGGGAGTTGAAGGCCGTCCGGTATCAGGGTAAGGAGTTTGATTTCAGAGAATTGCTCATGACCGAGGTCGCCGATGCTCGGGAAATGGGGGCATGTTTGAAACAACCCTCGGCGCAACGGCCGGCCTGCTTCCCAATGGAGAAGATGTCCAACGGTCTGTTCGAGTGGTGGCGCAACCGCGATGCCTTTGAACAACAATTTAAGCGCAGCGATCCGTGGTTGCAACTGATCATTGAGATGAAGAATCACCCGGACGTCGGTCCGAAGTTGGAGGATCATTTCCGATATATGTTGTACACCCGGCTGGAACAGGTGAAGGTGCAATTCCTGCAGGAGGTCAAGAAGAAGCTGGAAGAGCGGCGTGCCGGTGAAGAATCGCTGTTGAGCGGACAATTCCAGAAGATGTACGAGGAACTGCTGAATATCACCGGGGACCTGGATGTGCGCGTCCAGCTGGAGGCCAAGATCAGTGAGGAGTTCGGCGGGGAAGTCTATCAGTTTCTGACGTGGATGTATGACCGAATGCGGGGCGTTACGCGCGAGATGCGAGGGGAGGTGGACGTCTGGGACGTGTATGAAGAGCTTTCGGTGTTTGTCACCCGGAACCTGGGCAACTACAAAAAAGTCCTCGATGCGCGTGGCGAAGCGGAAGCGTTATTGTCGTTGCGCCGGTCTGATCAAGGGCTGCGGATCCTTACCGGCCCGTACTTCCTGACGGGCGACGGCGCCCAGGATGTCGCCGTGGCCAAGAAGTGGTCTGCTTATCCCGTCCAGGCGGAAAAAGAAATGTCGTCTCGCATGCAGGCGATCAAAAAGGAGGCGGGCGCGGATCCGGCCCGCCTCGATTTGAGCGAAGGGGCCTATGACCGCGGTGTCCTCGATCAGTTGATTGATCATGACACCTACCGCGAGATGTGGAAACACGTCAATAGCCGTGTGCTGTCGGTGGAGGTGGAATCGTATCTGGGGAAGGACCCTGCCCGGCAGGAAGAGCCGAATGCCGAAGGCGTGATGAGCGATCAGGACCGCGCCTTGCAACGCTTCCGCGTGCACGCTAACCGTATCGATGAAATCCTCGCGGAGTTCCGCGCGCATTACAAGGGCTCCGGGGAAGACGGGGATGGTTCCAGTGAAGAGGGTGGGGACGAATCGGGCGGTGAACCGGTGCAGTCATTGGACGCGCTGCTGGCGGCAATCGAGGCCCTGGAGGCGCAGGCCGAAGGATTTAAAGACCAGGCCGATAATCTGGCTGATGCCTTGCGCGGCACCGACAGAGATATCAGCCGCGCGGTAAATAGCCTTACCGAGCAGGTCGCCCTGCTCAATGCCGAGGCCGACGCGCTGCGCGACGCCCCGCTGGACCGGGCCGATCCGGATACGATCGGACTTTATGAAAAAGATGTCTACAGCGCCGGGCAAAGGCTCGGCGAGATCCGTTCCCGCATTTCCGCATTAACCATCAGCGTGTGCGAGGCCTATGAACAGGTCAAGGCCACGAACAATGTCGACCGGTTGGACAATATTTACGGTGATATGACCGCACAGCTTCAGGAGGTCGACCGGCTGAACACCGAGTACAAACGGCTTGTCGGACAGATGAAATCACTCAAGCAAAGGGCCGAACAAGAGGCCGCGAAGGCCGGCGGGGTGTCGCCGCGGCTGGAGAGTGCCGAGAGCCGGATGGGCTCTTTGGTAACGCAGGCCTCGGGGATCGCCGATCAGATCGGGCAGATGCAGGCGGCGGTCGATCAGATTCGCGGTGTGCAGGGACAGGTGTCCGCCTTGGCTCAGGAAGCGGTGACCCTCGTCGACCAGGCCCATGCCCTGCCGGTGGAATCCCTGGAACGCCGGGAAAAGAAATTGGTGAAGAAGATCGACCGTGCCATGGGCAAGATCCGCAAAGACGAGGCGGCGGTGATCGCCGATGCCTCGCGGGCGGAAGGATATGCCACCGGACAACAGGGCGCGCTGGCCGGCGCGCTGACCGCGTTGAAGTCGATCAAGGCCAAGCTTGATGAGCGCCGGGCCATGGCCACGGATCCGGCGGTGGTCCGTGCCGTTGAACAAGCCATGGCCCAATTCAATGCCTCCTACGAAGCCGGCATGTTATTTTGCGAGTCGATCGAGTTCGCCGCGCAAAGCGCCGGTACCTGCATGGGCGCGACGCTGCCGGTGTACCGGGAGCGGACGTCGCCCGAGGCGCGTGTGGCCCAAACGGATTGCAGCCGTTGGCCGGGAACGCGGGCTGAATGGGATGCTTCCCAGCATAAAGCGATATGCGACTGTCCCGGCACGGATGTTTATTCAAATGCCCGGAACCGATGCATAACATTGCGAGAGCATGAGCTGTCAAAATTGAACTGCAACCAGTTTCCGAATTCGGAACCGTTTTGGAACGAAGGAACGCAGCAGGCCTCCTGCCAATGCCTCAGCGGATATCAACCGAACCGCAATCGCACCGCGTGCATCAATCCCCAGCGCGAAATGGCCCGGGCGGACTGCAGCGGATACGGTCCTTACGCGGAGACGCGGTGGGACGCGGGCAGTGAGCGGGCGGTATGCGGGTGCCGGGCCGGCTACACATGGAATTCCAATCAGACCCGGTGCATGGTCCCGCCGGCGCCCCAGCCGGCCTATGATCCTTACGGCAATACGGGTTATGATCAAGGCGGATACGGGAATGACCAAGGCAGCATCTGGGACGATCCGAACGCCATGCAGCAGATTCTCGAGGGGTTCGGTGGGAATCAGAACAGCGGCAGCGGGCAGTCCAACCGCTCCCGCTGTACCGGTAACGAACAGTACGACCGCACGATCCGCGGCATCTACGCCGACGGCTGCGGCGACGGCTCCACGTCCCAGGGGTCGTCCAGTGACAGTAACTGTGCCTACAACTATACGATGGGATCGACCGGCCTTTACGGCGGCAAGACGTTTACATGCAATTGTCCGGGGTGGGGGTTTGATCCGGGCCGTACCCGCTGCGTGGAAGGGTTCAGCGACCGCTACAGCGGCCGGCAACAGCAGCCCGCGCCGCCCCCGAAACGTCCCACGGGGATTACGACCAACCGCAGTCGTGAGCAGATGGGTAACCGCTCCGCCGGCGGGTCAACGTCTACGGGCGGGGGAAACACCAATGGCGAATACCAACCGCTTCAGTGTAAGGACTACCCCAAGGATTTTTGCCGGTGGGAAGGCGGTACGCCGACGTGGGGAATGCCGGAATTGGGCATGAGCCAGCTACGCTGTATTTGCGGATGCTATACCGAGTCCCCTGCGTCCAAATGTGCGAATATGCCCAAGCCGCCGGGATATTGATAGTTGGGTAAATGGAGGAGACAGAATATGAAAGCAGCTCTCTTTACGCTCCTGGTTATAGCCGGAATGAGCGCGCCGGCCTGGGCCGAGACGATCCCTTGTCCTAACCTGGGATATGAGTTAATTAAACAAGAAGGATATATGAGGGGCGGTCCGCCGGGAACGATCTATCCGGACAAGCGCGATACGATTACCTACAACGGCGCCGAGTGCAACTATGAGAGCGGAATCCGGCTGTATTTGACATGGGTGTCCTATTACGATCACGCGAAGTTAAATTATCCGGACTGCCGCTGGAACGAGTTTCTGGGCGGTGATCCCGAAAAATATTATGAGGTCCGCAAGAAGAGCCGTAAGGCGAGTATCAGCAGCCGCACGCATCTTGCGTCGGTGCATCTCGATCTGTCCCGCAAAGAATTCCGCGAAGCCAACCGTAAAAAATGGATGGACGCGGCCGAGGCCTTGTTGGAAAAATACAAGGTCCGCGGCCTGCCCTGCGACCAGACGACGGGAGAATGGGGTGAGTATCCGGGGGAAGCGACGCCGGCCGCGAAACCGCGTTCGACTTTTAAGAACAGCCCCTCTACTACAACGCCGGCGGTCCCGTCGACACCTTCCGTTGCCCCGGACAACGTAGACGCGGAGATTGACGATATTCTCAGGCGTTTAAAAGGGCAGTAACTATGAAAGACCATTTTAGTATGAGAGTGAAAGTTGTCCTGCTTGTCCTGAGTATATGTTTGACCTTGACCGACCGAGCCGCGGCCGAGACGATTTCCTGTCCCGACATGGGAATAGCGCTGAAATCCGCCAATCCCAATATGCCTTCCGGAAAGGTCTCTAATGACTACATCAGGGACATACACAGTGGTTCTGTCAATTGCGAGTACGGTCCAAAAAACAGAATCCTTTTGTCCTGGTTTTCCTCGTTGAATCAGGAGATGTGGGACAACAAATGCGGTGAGCGCCGGTCAGCGGCGGAAGAGATTACGGTTAAATTCGACAAGAAGAGAAAATGGATTATTCTGACGAGTAAATCGCGTCTGTCTTTGGTTTACATATGGCTTTCTCCGAAGGAATACCGCAAACGGCGCGATGACTGGGCCGCGGCCGGACGGAAGCTGCTGCAGGAACATATATCGCGCGGCATGTCGTGTGAGGTTTATGAACCGTACGTGCCGACCCGGGCCCGTCCGGAATCTCCGGCCGTCCCGTCACGCCCGAGCGAACCGCCGGCCGCTCCAAAGCGTTACGCCCCGACGCAGCAAGGCAGAGATCCAAATCCTTCACACCCGGCGGAGACGCCGCAGATGGAAAAGCCGGCCCCGGAACCGGCCGCTCAACCTGATAACGTCGATGAGAAGATCGACGACATCCTCGAGCGGTTAAAGGGAGGTTAGTAGGCTATGCGAACGGTGATGACCGCGGCAGCGTTAATCGTGATCGCTTTGATACTATTTCCCGGATGCTCCCGGGCCGTAGTGGAAATCAGCATTCTGCCGGAAGACCAGATCTGTGCGACGGATGACGACTGCATCCGCGTCGACCACAACTGCGGCGGCTGCACCTGCGGCCTGCCCGTCAACAAGGCCCACAAAAAGAAATACTGGGACATGCTGGACGAACAATGCAAAGACTACCACGGCCCGGTGTGCGATTTCGCGTGTTCCCTGACCCCGGCTTGCGTCGATCATCGCTGCGTGCTTGCTGATCAGCGGGCAGCGTTTAGCGGACAGTGAACAGATAGAGAATAGTTGGCGGGCTTACTTAGTTCGACGGTTACTTTTTCGTAAGGTGGAAAAAGATATGATCCGAGAATTGCTGACGGATAAAGACATACAAATAATTCGGGAATGCCTGGAGGCCGCCGTAAAGGGGCCTTTTTTTCCCGATTGGGAAACTCACAGCTTAATTGGGCTGGAAAAATGTGAAATCCAGGCGCTATCGAAGGTGTGGTGGGAGGAAAGAATAGAATCTCCGAAATTGGCGCTGGCCGTCAATAACGTCCTCGTTAATCTACTACATTATTCGCATGGTGAAGAAAAAACTTGGTCGAGCTTTATAAGTGTTTCTCCTGGTGAACCAGGCCTTCTTTACAGACGGATCAGGCCTTATCTCGATAAACTGATACAGTAGGGTTAAAAATCGGAGGACGCAACCCCTGTTTCGGTATCGCCGGATCCCGGACCACAAAAGAGTTAGGGTTTCGGCATATGTCCCAGGATTCTAATTCACGTGAGAGAATGGATATTAAACTATTACAAGAAAAGACAAGAGCGTTGAATACGATCTGTAATTATTATCTGATTCTATATTTTGTATTATTGTTGTTTCATACAATCAACATTCGGTTGAATTTCTTGAATGATGAGTTCTTCATGGGAAAGTTATTGCTGCTTATATGGATAATTATAAAACCAATAATTTTTATTTATATAATTCGTATAAATAAACTTTTGGGACGGGAAGGGGTTTTTCTGGGATTAATTGCCTTAATTCTTCCCTTTGGCGAGCTGTTGGCTGCCAATTTGACAATTAGGAAAGCCATAGAGCGAATTGCTGATTAGGAAGGCTAAATTAATTAATATATCATGGGATAGTGTCTATTTACGGTATCGCCGGATCCGCAGCCTGAAAAGAGTTGGGGTTACGGTATGTGCCCCCGGATTCCTGTGCCCCCGGATTCTCGACGAGCAATGCAAAGACTACCGCGGCCCGGTGTGCGATTTCGCGTGTTCCCTGACCCCGGCTTGCGTCGATCATCGCTGCGTGCTTGCTGATCAGCGGGCAGCGTTTAGCGGACAGTGAACAGATAGGGAATAGGTGATCGGTGAAAGTGGAACCAGTGAACAGAGATCTTCTTTATGGGCTGGAGGATGACACTGCCTTTAATGTGCCGACCGTATGAAGGGATTATATCATTACATTTACTACTTGTGGTATCGTCTGGCTCGGCGATCCAATCATCCTTACCCTCATGATTATGCTGCATTAATCTTGGCAATGACGGAGGTGTTTCTAATCATCAATGTTGCCAAAGCACTTACCTTTACTGAATTTGTTAAAGTTCTCGAGCCGCAGTGGAGAATATCGGTGTGGTTTTTAGTGCTAATTTGTGCCGGTATATTCTCATTCGGTAACTTGGTTTATTTTAACCGGAAACACAGATATAACACTATTGTGGAAGGTTACGACAAACCTGAGAATAGTGAGAAAATAGATTTTGGATTACACACAACGATAGTTGTAGGTGTTGCGACAATTCTATTGTTAGGAGTTTATTTCATGCCGGTTAGATTTAATTAGCGTAGTCGATTTCTTTACTACAACTATCCTCAAAACGCCGCCACCTGAACACTCGCCGCTATCCGCTATCCGCTAACCGCTGATTTTCACTCCAGCGCTTATTAAACCACCCGCCCCACTGCTCCGGATAAAACCGGATGTACTTCTCGATCACCGCGTTCATGGTGTTCATGTTGGGCGCGTCGGTCTGTTCGGCAGGGCCTTCAAGAATTTGAATCTCTTCCTCGATATGCACGTGAAAACGATTTTGCTCATCTTGGGTGATAAACATCGGCAGGACGGGCGAGCCGAACTTGCGGTGGAAAAGGAGCGGGCCGGTGGCGCGTTTCACTTCCTTACCGAAGAAGGTCACCGGGACGCCGGCATTGTCGGGGGGGATTTCGTCGATAACGATAAACAGCAGTTCCTTGCGCTGCAGGGCTCCGTAGGTCTCCCGCAGGAATTCCCGCGCGGGTTTGGTGGGGATCATATGGACGCCCCACTTTTCGCACTGGCCGAACATGAATTTGCTGAACTCCGGATCGCGCATCGGCCGGATGATCACATTGATCTTGTAGCCCTTCTGGATGAGTGAGACAAACATCAGCGGAAAATTATTGAGATGGGCGGTCACGGCGATGACGCCCCGGCCGCGGTCCAGGGCCTCGCGCAGTCGCTCCTCACCGTGGGTGATGACCCGGGGGGTGAGTTCGGCGGGATGTTCGACATAGTAGATCATGTCGATCATCAACCCGGCGGCGCGGCGCAGGCAGTCCCGCGTCATTTTCTGGTAGAACAACTCGTCTTTGGCCGGACCGTACACGGCCCGCAGATTGGTCAGGGTAATGGCGCGCATCCGTCCCATAAAGGGGTAGACGACGTAATAGAGCGGCGAAATCAACGCCGCGATGCACCAGCGCGGGAGATGACCGAGCAGCCACTCCACGCACAGCAATCCGCCCATGGAAATCCGCCGGGTGAACGCGCGCAGGTAGGTTTTGTCTTTTTTAGCCATGATGACGGTATTTAGGATAGCAGGAAAACCGGGACGCGAATAGCGATATTATCCGGAAACAGGTCCCCCGCAGGGGTTTCTTGACATTTCGGACTATCTCCCTAGAATACTGGGACCGGACAACCATCGGTCTCAGCCATGAAGATACCCCTGATCTGCTTAATTCTTACCTTAATCCTGTTCCCGGCACCGGCCCGGGCTCAGGTCACCCCGGACCTCACGCCCGGCGCCACGCAAGGGCGCTATCTGCAAAATCAGCAATATTTCCAACAACACCAACAACTTAAGCGTCAGTCCGAGCAGCGGGAAGAGGCGCTGATCGAACAGCTCGGCGCACCGGATTCACCGGCGGCCCGGCCTGCGGCCGCGGCACGTTTCCGGTTACGGGGCGTGCGGGCCACGCCTTCACGCATCCTGTCGGATGACGACATCGACGGTGTTGTCGGTCGGTACATCGGCCGGGAGGTGACACTCGCCGATCTCAATCGGATGGTGGACGCCATCAATGACTTGTACCGTCAGAAGCGGGCGCTGACCGCCCGCGCGATCCTGCCGCCGCAGGAGATTGCTGACGGCGTGGTGCAGATCGAGTTGATCGAGGGGCGCCTCGGCACATTGACGGTCACCGGCAACCGGACCACGCGCGAGGGATTTATCCGCGGCCAGGTCCGGCTCAGGGAAGGCGAACCGGTCGACCTGTCCCGGCTGGAACAGGACCTGCTGCGTTTCAACGCGGTGTATGATGCCCGCATCCGGGCGCTTCTTAAACCGGGCCGGGAATTCGGCACCACCGATTTCACGTTGACGGTCGTCGAACCGAACCGCTTCGAGGGGACGATCTACTCGGACAATACGGGCCGGGATGAAACGGGCAAGGAGCGCGGCGGGTTCACCGTGGCCGCCAACAGTGTGCTGGGCCGACGCGACCGGCTTAGTCTCGGCGGGGTCTTTGCCGACGGCACTCAGGGTTTTAACGTGTCCTATGATCTTCCGGTCGGACGTCGCGGGACCCGGGTGCGGATCAGTTTCGACCGTTCGGACGTGGACGTGGAGGACGGCGCCCTGGCCGCGCTGAATATCGAGGGGGATTCGGAGGTCCTGGCCTTTGTGGTGACGCATCCCTTTCTGGTCCGCAAGGCCTGCCAATTGTCCGCCTTTACCGGGTACAACGTCAAATCCTCGGGGACCCGTGTCAGCGGGGTGGAAATCCTCACAACGGAGGTGCGTTCCGCCATTCTCGGGGTCAATTACCTGCATTACGACGCCCGCGGATACTGGTACGCGCAATCCGTTCTGACCCAGGGGTTTGACAAGTTCGGCGGCGATAGAGAGTTCTTGAAGTCCAACAGCGAGTTTAGTAGAATACACTTCCTGAGCGGGCGTGTGTATGTCCTGTTGCGGACGAGCCTGCAATTCTCCGACGAACCGTTTTTACCATCTTCAGAACAGTTTCAAATGGGCGGATTGACAACAGTACGCGGATATAGAGAAGGCATCCTCATCGGGGATGCCGGTTATTACGTCAACGCCGAACTCCATTTTCCCATCCGGTTCACACTCAATAACAAAGACTTTTTCCGCAACCGCCTGAACGGATTTTTGTTTGCCGATCAGGGCGGGACGATTGCCGTCAAAGACAATGACGACGACAACACCCTGGTCAGCGCCGGGGCGGGGTTCAATGTGCGGATCAACAAGTATCTGAACGGACGTTTCGTGGCGGGTTTTCCGGTGAAGGATGACCTGCGCACGGACGAAAACGACGTCCGCTTTCACTTTTACATAGAAGCTCAATTCTAACGCGTAACAAAAGGAATTCATTATGTCCACAGGTCTGAAACTTCCCAAATCGATTACCGCAGCGATCCTGTCTTTGCTTTTCGCGGCGCAGACGTCATTCGCCGCCGCGCCGATCGTCACCGACGGCAACACCGCCACCACCGTGACGACCGTAGGTAATGTCACCGATGTCACCACCGCCACGGTGCGCGGCAACACCGCCTTTAACTCCTTTAATCAGTTCGACGTCAAGCGCGGGACCACGGTCAATGTGCATCTGCCGGGCGGGACGGACAATTTGCTCAATCTGGTCCATAAACGCAAGACCAAGATCGACGGGATCCTCAACGGTTATCAGAACGGGCAGATCGGCGGGAACGTCTTCTTCCTGAATCCGTACGGCGTGGCCGTCAGTTCGAGCGGGGTGGTGAATGTCGGATCATTCACGGCGATCACACCCACGACGGACTTTATGAAGGAATTCTTCACCGGACCGGGGAACCCCTCAGCCGCGGCCACCGCCGGTGTCCTGGCCGGGGACGTGCCGCTGCGCGGCTTTGCCGGGATCTCCGTGGACGGGCAGATTAACGCCGAACGCGACGTGACTTTATTGGCCGGTGATGTCAGCGTTAAGGGCGCGATCAACGCCGGGGCGGCCGCGCAGAGTGCGGTGGCCGGATTCGGAAGCTTTGTGAATATCGAAGGTGTCGAGGTCGGCGCGGACCTGATTGTGGACAACGGGACCGTCAAGATCGTCGCCGTTGACGACGTACTTGTAACCGGTGAGATCAATGTCGACGGCAAGGCCGGTGTGGCCGGCGGTTCCGTGACAATCGATGCCGGCGACGCGATCACCGTGGAAAAGAACGCGGTCATCTCGGCCAAGGGGCAGGGCGCGAATTCCAACGGGGGTGAGATCATCATCCTCGCGCAGGACGACGCCACGCTGGAAGACAATGCCGTGATCGACGCCGGTGCCGGGACTTCGGGCAACGGCGGGTTCATCGAGTTCAGCGCCAAGGATAAGGTGGATATCGACGGCGGGAACCTTTTCGCCGCGGCCGCCAACGGCCTGCCCGGGACGATCCTGCTGGACCCGGCGGTGTTGAACCTGGACGCCGACATCTTCACGGCCGGCGCTAATATGATGTTCGCGGCCGATGACCGGATCAATGTCAACGGCGTCACGATCTCCTCCCGCCAGATCGCCGGAGCCGATCACGTGAATGACGCGTCGATTGGGGATTCGGGGAATTTGAGCTTTGAAGCCAAGGAAATCAATTTTAACGCCGGATCGCAAATTCTCACGCATGCGACAGACGGATTTAATTCCGGTAGCATCGATGCCAATGCCGAGTACTCGGGAGTGGGAAGCGCTGATCCGGTGGAACTCGCGATCAACGTGAATGACACCCTGATGAAAGCGGACAACATCGGTTTTCACGCTGTTGGCCAAGTGACCAAAACAGCATTGCCATCTGACGGTGCTCTCGTAACCAATGTCTCGGCACAGATTAATATAGAAGACAGTACGCTGGAGGCGGAAGGCGTCATCCAGCTTATCGCCCGGGCGCGTGGAACCGTTGACATATCTACAACCGATATGCCGGACGAAGTCACAATTGAACAAAATTTGTGGGCAAAGGGCCATATCGGCGAAAGTTCAACGGTAACGGCCAGTTCTCTGGCCATCGAAACGCAAACGGATAATACGATACTGGCTGACCTGAGCAATGCGGACAACGCGGAGTATCAGGACATCACCGCTGTGTTCTCCTCGGTATCTTCTGAGAGCTCAGCGACAATCGGTGCCGGTGTGAATGTTCAGGTCACCGAGGATATGCAGGTGGTTGCCGATGCCACTACCGAGATCGACATTGCGTTGGAGCATCAAAAAATAGACGAGCTGACTCCGAGCGCCGCTATGGCGGTGAGTGAAGTTGATTCATCGGCGGTAGCCACCGTCGCTGCGGACTTGAATCTGATAGCGATCGAAGTGCTTGCCGCAAGCAATATTGATAGTCAGGTCTCGGCGGTAACCACTTTTCCGGTGAGCGTCGCTGCCCTGATCGCTGCTGAGTCGCTTGAAGAGAGCGACCTGCCCTTTACCATGACAGCGACAGCGAGCAAGCATAACAATTCGGCTAAAAGCGGATTTATTGGCGGGGCAGTAATCAATGTCGATTACATCGGCGTAGGTGCGGTGGCGATCGATGAATCCACTCTTTCCGCCGTTCCCGGATCGAGTGACGAGGATGCCCACATTAAAAGTATTGTAGATGGCGACTTTCAAAATTCGGCAGACGTTTGCTTTAACGAGGATGCCGATGTCACCGCCAACGTATACTACGAACTCCAGATCAAGGATGTCGCTCCGGAATCCGTTGACGGTCTCTCCGAAGTCGCCAAACAGGAAGTTACTTCGGAAATGGGGGCTAATCCGATGTTCACGAAGCTGTGGCGATTGCAGCAGAACAGCAACTCGCAGTCGGATTCCTCTTACGAATACTATGAAACATCGGAGATGACCGAAGACTCCGACGCCACCATGGACTCCGACATGGATTCCGGATCGACTATGGACTCGGGCGGTGATTCGGGGGAAGGCTATTCTTACGAATGGTCCACTGATTCGAGCTACGACACCAGCTCGGATTCGTCTTCCAGTTCGTCATCCAGTTCCAGTTCATCCTCAACGTCCGAAGAGACGTCCGAATCGCAGTCCAGTTCCGACTCCGATTCATCGTTCGAGTTTGAGTCGAATTCGTCCAGCTCATCCTCGAGTTCTTCAACGCCGTAAGGCAGACCAAAATTAGAATACAAAAGGCCCCGCGGATCCCCCGCGGGGCCTTTTTTGTGGACGCAGATCAGGCGTATTTCGGCTGTGCAAGCCCTGTGCGCGTGTTAAAATAAAACCTATGACAAACGCGCGGGTTATCTCGGTCTCGGCTCTGATGCTCGGCGCATCCTTCTTGGGCGGATGCGCATCACTTCCGGCGTCCCCCACCGAAGGTGTCGTGCTCAACGACGTCCATTCCCGCCTGAATCCCACCCGGGTCGAATCCGTTCATCATCCGCACACTACCGCCGATGTGGTCCGCATCATCCGTGACGCAGCCAAACGCGGCCGGGCGGTCAGCATCTCCGGCGGGCGCCACGCCATGGGCGGCCAGCAGTTCGGCGAAGGGACCGTGCACATCAGCATGACCGAAATGAACGACGTCCTTGCCCTGGACAAACAACGCGGGATCGTCACCGTTGAAGCGGGGATCGAATGGCCCGACCTGATGGATGAACTCGCCGACCGCCAGCGGGGTGACACGCAGCCGTGGGGCATCATTCAAAAACAGACCGGTGCCGACCGGCTGTCCATCGGCGGGGCGCTGTCGGCCAACGCGCACGGCCGCGGGACCGGCTTTAAGCCCATCATCCAGGATGTGGAGAGCTTTATCCTGGTCAATGCCGACGGGGAACAGCTCCGTTGCAGCCGCACGGAAAACAGCGAATTGTTCGCGCTGGCGATCGGCGGTTACGGTTTGTTCGGGGTTATCACCGAAGTCGACCTGCGCCTGCAGCGACGTTACAAACTCCAACGGGTGGTGGAGGTGATCCCGCTGGAAGAGTTGCCGTCCAAGGCGCGGGAGCGGCTGGAGGACGGTTTTACGTACGGTGACTTTCAGTACAAAACGGATGACGCGGCTGAGGATTTTATGAAGGTCGGCGTGTTGTCCGCCTACAAACCCGTCGCTACGGACACGCCTGTCCAGGACGATCAACGCGGTCTGACGCCGGAACAGTGGTATCACCTCGTCCACTTCGCTCACGCCGACAAGGCCAAGGCCTTTG
>JAGQKV010000017.1:0-37637 GCA_020429915.1 Candidatus Omnitrophota bacterium
GCCTAATCCACGCCGCCAGCGTTCACTCTGAGCCAGGATCAAACTCTCCAAAATGACTTGGCTTTTTGTGACTTGGTTGTCTTATAAAAGACTTGTAACGAGAAAATAAATTATCAAAGATCCATAAAAAATCACAGTATTTGCGAATTGCTTTGCTGTGAAGATTTCAGAAGTGTACTAAAATTCGAAGTGCTTGTCAAGCCATTTCTGAAAGATTTTTCCAACCCGAAATCTCCCGGATCAAGGGCCAAAAAAGGGCCTCTCAGAAGGACTTACGACTTCTGACAAAAAGCTTCTACATCGGTGCAACGCATATCCTGTGAAGGTGATATAGAATACCAAAGAAAAACTAAAAAAGCAAATGAAATTATTGAATAAGACGTAAAATGTTGTTGCCATTTATGTTAGCAACGTCATTCTCGGAAAGTCCGGCTTGACGCGCCGCCTCAAGAGCACCCCGGGGGCTGGGATTGGCGGGAAAATCACTCCCAAAAAGGATTTGTTCGGGGCCCGCCACCTCCAAACAACACATTAATGAGGCGACCGAGGACGATCCGCTCATGTCGTAAAAAAGGTTCTGAAACCATCCGCTGGGCGGTTTAGCCAGCTCCTTGACATAGTTACGCTTGCGCAGCATGTGATACGTGGAGTCGAAGCGGTCTTTGACGATCGGCAACACCCCGCCGTAGTGCGGAAAAATAAACTGAATATCAGGATAACGCAAAAAGATGTCGGACATCATCAATTTCCCCAGACACATCGTCACGTCCATCACATACTCCAGCACCGGCGAAAGCAGCGGGTCCTCCACGCGTTCGTGTCCGATGGGCTTGATGATCTGGGCGTGAACATGCACGGGAAACTTGTTGTCGGAGGCAAACTCCCAAACCGGATCGAAGAATTTGTCGTCGAGATATGTCCCGTCGTAACTCGAAGCCAGACTCAAAACGGTTAAACCCAAATCCTGCACCCGGAGCAAAGCCTCCTCAAGGCCCTTGGAATCACCGTAAGGAATAATGCCCGCCCCGACAAACCGATCGGGATGCCCACCGACCATCTTGGCAATCGCGGGATTGTAAACCTCGACGAGGTTGTTCCAACCTTTCATGTTGATGTGCGCGTCGCTGGTGGGATATAGCAGAACGGCCCGGTCGATATGGTGTTCGTCCATCATCTGAAGCTGACGGTCCACATCCGACCAACCCTGCTTAAAAAAGGCGGTATGTTCGGCCACTTCCGGTGGCATGTAATGACTGTGCGCGTCGATAATCACGGCCAGAAAATCCTTGTGCTGTCAATGCTGCCGGGGCGCCCCCGGCACTTACCGGGCCCGTTCGCCGCTGATGCGCCGTTTAGAGCATTTTGTTATCCTTAAGAGTTTTTTCCACTTCGTCCAGGCACTTGCGCAAATCGGCAAGCAAATGGATGTTGATGGAAACTCCCTTTGCCGTCGGTACCATTTCTTCGGTCCCCTGCGTCATCGTCCACGTCCGGATGTCGATCAGATCGTTGCCTTTGAATTCCCGGATACCGACACGGATTTCCTGGAACTTATTCTTTTTGAATGTTGCGATGGTTTTGTCCATGAGTTATCACCTCCTTTGGCGCACGGAGCGACTTTCTACTAGTAATTGGTGATTAGGGATTGGTGATTTGAAAGCTCGTTAAGGGCAAACTGTACGCATCCCCAATCCCTAATCACCAATTACTTCTTAGTTTCCAATTTCCGCCTCTTCATTTCCTCAATATTTTCCCCGCAGTGCGGGCAATCGGCCATCTGCTGTTTATAGTCGATGACCGGCTTGGTCCAGGGGGTTTGCTGGTTGATAACGGCCAACTCCAGGGGACAACAGTTAGCCGGGACGCTGAGGGCGAACATCACCATGTCCACGACAGCCTGCGGATCCATCAGCCGGTCGCGCTGCTGGGCCGTGATGTTCTCCAGGGAGTCTGTTAGGTCCGAAGCAACCACTCCGGGGAGAATCGACGTCACCTTGATATTATGATCGCGCAGCTCCCAGAACAACCCTTTCAAGAACGCGCGCAATCCCACCTTCAGCGAGCTGTATGTCAGAAACCCCCGCGGGATCGGATCGACCAGCGTCGAACCGGAAACCGAATTGATGATGGCCCCCTGCTTGCGTTCGATCATCTCGTTGATGACCAGGCGGATCAAACGGACGTAGCCCAGGTAGTTGGTGTGCACCAACCGCTCAAAGTCATCAAACGGCTGCTTTTCGAAGGGAAACTGGCTCGTTACGCCGGCATTGTTAATCAAGATATCGATGGGGCCGAGCTGGGCCCGGGTCGTGTCTACCAGATTCTGGAGATCCTCCATCTTGCCGACGTCGCACGCCACACCCAATATTTTTCCGGCCGACTGTGCCTGAAGCTTGTTAACGGTATCGTCCAGGGTTGCCTGCGTACGCGCCGCCAGGACAACATTAGCCCCTTCCGCCGCCAGGCGTTCGGCGATGGCCTTGCCGATACCTTTCGATGCTCCGGTAATGACTGCATTTTTTCCTTTAATATCCATATCTTCCTATCCTTTCATTTCCCGCCAGGGTCTTTACGGTAAAAAACAAACTGTGCGAACCGGCCGACGAAACTTAATCCGTTCGCCTGCATCAGCCGGTCAAAGGCATCCGCATTGTGATACTGAAAATTTTCCTCCAGGTGCAACCCTCCGCCCTCAAAGGCATCGCCGCTGATCAGCAACCCACCGGTTCTGACGCAGCGACTCAACCGGTTGACAACCGCGGGCAGGTCCTTGATGTGCTCGAAGCAGTCAAAACTGATCACCGCGTCAAAAGTCTCTCCGGACAAGCCGTCGAGCGCATCGTACATCTTCACATCCAATCCGCGGCGCTGAAACCGCCACCGGGCGAAATCGGACACTTCCTTGCCGATATCGCAATAGGCGACCTGCCGGCCGGACGCCGCCAAGGCCAGACACAGATCGCCGGTCCCGCCGCCGAAATCCAGCACCTCCCGGCACCGGAACTTGTCCAGATATGGCCGCATGATACGGCATAGATATTGAGGACGCGCCTTCTCGGCATTCCACAAGGGTAGCTCATAGAGATAATACGTCGCCTCACGATAAAAGTTTTCCACCGCCGATACCGTCAGCCGATCCTGTTGCTGGAAGATCGCGAACGTCGGTTCCTTGCGCGGCCCCATATGATGCTTTTTCCGCACGGTTTCCAGCGGTTCACCGGTGTACTCGCTGACCTCTTTCAGCGTCTCCTGATACAAATTCAGACGCCGGCTCTCGTCTTCGGCCCATTTCTTGTATATTTTGTTGCGCCAGGATAACATCGGGCGCATGAGCTCATACTGCCAACTCTTCATGAGGTTTTCATTCCTTGAGGTATTATGCGCGGAACCATCCACGACAGCAGGAAGGCCAGACATCCGAAAACAAAAAATGTCCGACCGAAGTTCAAACTTACAAAAGGTTTGCTCAGGATGAATCCCATCCCGCCGCTGATGAAACGAACCGAGGAGTTTAAGCCGGCGATCACCGGCCGGTCTTCGTCCGTAAAGTCCGTCAAGATGGTGGAAATCCCGTTGTGGCCGATCGTCCAGAACAAGGCAATCAATCCCAGTACCGCCGCCAGCATCACGGAACCATAGGTCCCCAGCAGTGCCATAATGGACAAAGCCAATCCGGTTACACCGACCCTCAGCGTAAAAGCGCGGCCCTTCAGGTCGGACAGAAAACCGCCGCACACCTGACCGATCATCCCCATCACGACCGTGAGCACGACGAACATATTGATAGTCAACTGATCAAAACCGTACACCTGATCCAAATACACACCGTACCACTTGTGCACGCCGTGGTACAGAAAGCTGAGACAAAAGATAAACAGGAACACGCGCAGGATCTCCGACTTGCGGAGCGCGTGCAGGTAATCCGTGTGCCCGGCGTGGCTGCAGTCCAGCAGTCCCGACCGGTACAGCCCGAAACCGGCGGCAACAGCCACCCCCAATCCCGCCGGTATATAAAAAATCAGCCGCCACGGCATGACCCCGCCCACGATCAGGCCGAGAATGGACGCGACAAAGGCATGGCTGAAAAAGATCCCCACCAGACGGCCGCGAATGCGTTTTTCGAAATGATCCCCGATGATGATCAACCCCATGGGAATCGCCCCGGCGGCGGTTACGCCCATGAGGATCCGGCCGCATAGCATCGCCTCCAGACTGCCGGCCCGCGCGCAAATAAGACAGGCCAGTCCGAATAATCCCATCATGCCCACGTAGACAGTGCGGAACCGGAACCGGCTGACCAAAGGCGCGTATAGCAACGCCGCAAATCCGTAAGGCACCAGATAGTAGGGAATGATGCGCGCAACCTCGAACTTCGTGCGCATTAAGTCTTCACTGATAACGGGAACAATGGCGGAGATGACCGCCACATTAAATGATATTGTCAGGCAGCCCAGGCAGATCAATGCATACAACCCCAGTTTTTCCCGTGTCACGATCCGGTCCTTTGCAATCTGTCAAAAAACAAGGGCGCGGCGCTTACCCTTCTTTGGCCGTCTGCGCGGCTTCCTGCTCAATCACCTTCTTGAAAATCTTAAGATTGTGCTGCGAATGCTCATTGATGAAACCGGCGATCTGTTCGCCCGTGAATTTGGTGAAACCCGGGTCCATGTCAAAGTCCTGGATCCATGTCATCAGCGTGCCGTCATCCGTTTCATGGTACAGCCAAATGATCTTCATATATTTAAAAGGAAACATCGGATCGTACCGGCTGGCGATGGCATAGCGTTGCTCGGGATGAAGCCAGCGTTTGGAGACCCACGATTTGCCGTCATTGTTTGTCAGACGAAAGGTGATTTCATTGCCTTCTCGGCTGAGGACTTCCGCGCTGACATATTCATCTCCGAAGAGTTCCGTCCAGCGTTCGATGTGGTTGGAGATTTCAAAGGTAATGTCAAAAGGGGCATTTACAAAAATAGAGTTCACCGTATGTTGCGCCATAATAGTCCTCCGTATTGGGTCCGGTCAAATCACCGGGAATAGTATTACTAAATATTATATATCTTCTATATATATAAATAATAATATATGTTTATAGTAGCAAAGTTGATTTCAATTGCAAGCAGAGATATAAATCTGATTGCTATATATAGAGTAGTGAGGTTTGGGAAAAAATAGAGAATCAGCGCCCCGCTGGACCGCTTGTTTGTGTGGATGCCCCGGATGTCCGGATCAATAGCGGAAAATCAGCAGGCAGACGGCCCAGATAATGACAATCACCAAAATGACGTCATCACGGGTCGGACGAAACTTTTTAGCGGAGGTCTTCTCTTCCATTTCAGGCATTCTCATCCAGGATCGCGACCACCCGTGCCCATCCCGCGCCGGCATTTCTGACTTTGACCGGCAGGCAGGATACGGTAAACCCGTACGGTCGGGGGATGGCCCCGAGATTACCCAGACGCTCCATATGGCAGTACTCCCGGCGGCGGCCCAGAAAATGCGAGGGCCAGATCTTGGCCTTGTCTTTGGTTTCCAGAAATTCTTTGAACATCTCGAAGCACGGCCGGTCCAGGCCGATCGTGTCGATGCCCATCATCTTGATGCCACGATCGAGCAGATACTCCACCGCATCCGGCAGCATGCCGACATACTTATTGACGTAGTCGGGCGTCCCCAAATTCTTATCGCCGCCGGTATATATCAGGACGATATCCAGCGGTTTCAGTTCATAAGAAATCTTCTTTAACGCCGCCTCGACGTCCCGCGCCGCAATATTCTGCGGATAAGACAGGTGCGTAAAATCCAGCAGGACACCCGGCCCGTAACACCACTCCAGCGGAACATCCTCGATCATCTTGGCCGGCTTGCCCTCACACCGGCTTCCGTAGTGAAACGGGGCGTCGACGTGGGTCCCCATGTGGACAGAGGAGTGTACGATCTCCAGCGAAAGCATCTCCCCGTCGGGAATCTCCTCCTTGGCGGCCACCCGTTCGCCGTTGTCAAAGGCTTCCTGGCCACCGGGTCGCTTGTTCATGACCACCCAGTTGAAATGCTCCACCCCGTCGGCATGGGTAATACGGTCAATGGTGGCGTCATGGGTCTCTTCCAGGGTGTCGTCTATCGGCAGACTAAGATCTATGATGTGCATAATCTCATTCCTCAATTCCTTGCGGTGACTACTGTCCGCCGCGTAAGAAAGTAACCACAAAGATAAATATCAAAAGCAACCCGCCGAGGATCATCAGGATCGCGCCGGCCTTCATCTTCTCCTTGGGCGTTGAGAGCATTTAGCTGGCCCCCTTGTCCGCAAGAATCCCCAGAATATCCTGGTAGGTATGCGTCTTCTTCAGTTCATTGTCGCCGATCTCGATCTGTAGATTCTTTTTCAGCCCGACGGAGATCTCGACCATCTCGGTAGAGTCGACCTCATGGGCTTCGGCCAAAGGCCGGTCACGGATTATATCCTCCGGCTTGATATCAAGGACATCCTTCAATATTTGGTTCAGGGTTTCTTCCGCAGTCATAGGAAATTCTCCTCTCCCTTGTGCGTTATCGCCAATACCCGGCAGGTGACCGGGTCAATTCTTCTGTACGACCAGCGCGCAGTTGATGCCGCCCCGTCCGCGATTGATGATCAGCGCGTTATTGATTTCCATTTCGCGCGCCTCACCCGGACAGTAATCCAGATCGCACTCGGGGTCAGGCTCGTCGAGATTGATCGTCGGCGGGACGGTGTTGTATTGCATGGCCAATAATGTAGTAATGAGGTCTACCGCGCCGGTCGCGCCGAGCAGATTGCCGAAGACCGCCTTCGGAGCCGAACACACCAGCCGGCCGGCGTGATCACCGAAGGCCTTCTTGATGGCGAGCGTCTCGGTGACATCCCCCAACGGCGTTCCCGCACCATCAAGGCAAACATAATCGATAGCCTCGGGACGCAGTCCGGCATTGTCTAAGGCGATCCCTATCGCGCGTGCCAATTCCCCACCGTCGGACGCCGGGTCAATCCGGTCGACCGCGTCCGTGGAGGTCCCGAAGCCGGCAATGTACCCGTAAACGGGGACCCCGCGTGAAGCGACCCGCTGCATCGGTTCAAGCACCACGATGCCCGCCCCCTCGGCGATGGCCAGACCGTCCCGGCCCTTGGCAAAGGGCTTATAGGCCGTGTGCGGCGTTTCGTTTTGCTGCGTGAGCACACCGGAAGTCTGGCAACATAGTAACGCATAAGGCGTCACCGGGGCCTCCATGCCGCCGGCCAGGATAAAATCATTCTTGCCGCGATTTATGGTCCGGGCCGCATACGCGATCGCCATCAGCGAACTCGCCCGGTCGGCCACGACGGTCTTGCTGTAGCCTTTAAGACCGTAGCGAATCGACACCTGCCCCTGCGGCGCCGCCGGAAACCAGGCCGAGGCCATAAAGGGACTGACGCCCTCCCGGCCTTCGATGTAGAGATCGCGCAGCTCGGTCTCACCGTACAACCATCCGCCGATCGCGTTGCCCATGAAAATACCGGCACGTTCTTTATTCTCGGACTCCAGGTCGAGTTTGGCATCCTGAATCGCCAACTCAGAGGCCACCAGCGCCATGTGTGAAAACACATCGATCTTCTTCAGCAGGCGCGAAGACACGTTGCTGTAGGCCTCCAATTCCTTGACATGCCCCGCAATGCGCGACGTGTACTTGGACGCATCAAAGCGCTCAATTTTCTCGACGGCGGGCCGGCCCGCCTTGACGTTGGCCCAAAACTGATGCAAATCGATCCCGCTGGGGGAAACCACCCCCAGACCGGTTACGGCTACTTTTTCCATAAGATATCCCGTGTCAATTGTCGTTAAACCGGCGCAATACCATCGCCGAATGAATTCCCGAAAACCCGCTGGAGGTCTTGAGCATGCACTGGACCCGCCGTTCGCGTGCCTTGTTGGGAACGTAGTCCAGGTCGCATTGCGGGTCCGCCTCCTCCTGATTGATCGTCGGCGGCAGCATGTTCCGCTCGAAAATCAATGACCCCACAGCCAGTTCGATCCCGTTGGCACCGGCCAGCGGATGGCCGATCATCGACTTCAGGGAACTGATCGGTACCTTATAGGCATGATCACCGAAAACCATTTTATAGGCATTGGTTTCAAAGACGTCGTTCTGCCGCGTCGATGATCCGTGGGCATTGATGTAATCGATCTCATCCGGAAGCACCGCGGCGTCTTCCAAAGCCAGCCGGATGCAAGCGGCTTTGGCATCGCCCTCCGGCGGTAGATCGGTCATATGATACGCGTTGCACGTGGTGCCGAAGCCGATAATCTCACAGTAAATCTTGGCTCCGCGCCGACGCGCGTGCTCCAACTCCTCGACGATGAGTATCCCGGCCCCTTCCGAAATCACAAAGCCGTTGCGCTTGGCGTCAAACGGCCGGGAGGCCTTGGCGGGGTCGTCGTTTAACGTCGACAAGACATTGACGGTGTCGAAGGCCCCGAAGGTGATCGGAGTAATCGGCGCTTCCGACGCGCCCGTGATCATGATATCCACGTCGCCGTCCTGGATGGCTTCGTAGGAAAAACCCACAGAATCGGTCCCCGCCGTACATCCTGTCGAGATGGTGTTGCACACGCCATGCAGACCGTATTTCGCCGAAATCTCGCTCGACGGCGTATTGAACATCGCTGCGTCGTACAAATCCGGCCGGACCAGCGTCGGGTCGATCGGCGCCCGTCCGCTGTTCGTCACCAGGGCAAATTCTTCTTCCAGATACTTGGTTCCGCAAATCGCGTTAGCCAGCGACACGCCCATGCGCGCCCTGTTCACGCCTTTCAGATCAATCGACGAGTCCTCCAGGGCCATGCGCGCCGCCACCATCGCGAACTGTACA
The DNA here is from genome assembly GCA_020429915.1 of Candidatus Omnitrophota bacterium. Taxonomy (GTDB): domain Bacteria; phylum Omnitrophota; class Gorgyraeia; order Zapsychrales; family Zapsychraceae; genus JAGOSC01. The sequence goes on from JAGQKV010000017.1 coordinate 8,867, forward strand.
AAGCGGTCCATACGCACCGCCTCATCCCGCGTCAATCCCAACCGGACCGGATCGAAGTCGTGGACCTGGGCGGCAATCTTGGTATTGAACATCGATACGTCAAACTCGGTCACCCGGCGGATGGCCGACCGGCCGTTGATCATACCGTCCCAGCAGGCCTCCTTGCCGATGCCGTTCGGGGCAATAACCCCCACTCCCGTTACGACTACTCTGCGTTTACTCATATGTCGTCCTTATTGTGATGTTGGCTGACTGGGAGCCCCGGTCAGCTCGAAGGCTTCTTTAACTTGTCCGACGGAGAAATATCTCCCGCTGCTCTCCACTTCGTGAACCATGCGGACCACCTGTCCGTTAAACGGCGCGCTCTGTTGCATTCCTTTAGCCAATGCGACCACTTCGCCGTTAATAAAATCAATCTCGGAGGTCCGGCCCCGCATGATGCTTTGCAGGACCGATCCGTAAAGCGGCTCGGCACTGAGTCCGGTCAGCGTCTTGTTCATGATCCCTGCCGCCTGTTCCTCAGGCATATTGATCAGACCGTATATCCGGTCTGTGGGAAATTGCGGTAAAGAAGTCAGCTCGATATTCGCCTTGTTAACGACTCCCACGCCCTCCTTGAGCAGCCGGATGCTCAGGCGGCAGAAATCCAGGTCGGCAAATGTCTCCTGCATCGACTTGCCGATCAGCGCCGGTAGGCAATTATTGAAATTGACGAACAACTTCAAATACTTCATTCCCATAATATTATCCGATGATACCACAGGCAGCGCATCCGTCCGTAAAGTCTCAAGGATCCGGTGAAACGCCGGATCGAGCGGGGTGTACGGTTTTCCGATAATCCAGTCGCCGGGAAAATTGTAGACGACCTCGCCGGGCGTGGTGTAGGTCGCCCCGAACATGACGATACTGCTCAGCTGCCTGCCGGGATCATAATGGCTACTGAGAATATTGTCGGCCTGCACCCCGTTTTGCGTCGTCAGGACATAACAGTCCTCCAGATAATCCACGTTTGCCTGGTAGGCGCGCTCCAGGTCCTGGGTCTTGGTCGCGAAAATAACCAGATCATACGCGGCATCGAGCGCCGTTGCCGCGCGCAGATGCACCACTTCATCACCGCCCATGCCGCGGATCGTCAAACCCCGGGCATTGATCGCCTCCACCTGCTCGGGCCGTCCGATCAGCAACACGTCGCTGTCGCTTTTACTCAGATAGGCGGCGACGGTGGCTCCGATGGCCCCGGCGCCGATAACGGCAATACGCATACGCTTCCCTCAATCCTTGGGTTCGTACGGTTTATAATCGAATCCGACACTTTCGAACAGCCGGATCATCAAGCTGTAAAAGGTCATCGGCACCTCCGTGAAAAAGGCGCGGATGATGTCTTCCTCTTCAATCGCGGCCGCCCCGCGGGCCTGGGCGTTTTGCGCGGCCTTTTTATCGACGACTTGCTTGGCGATCTCGCGGTGGAACAACGGGATCTTGGCAATCATCTCGTCGTATTTGGCCTTGGCCTGGGGATTCCAGGCCACCGGGGGAGATTGCGTTTCACTCATGCGGGCCTCCTACGCCTTGGCCGCCACGCGGGAATTGGCCTCCCACTTGGAGATATTGTTCATAAAGTCCTTCACGCACAGCTTGACCTTCATGTCGTAGTCCGAAGACATGATGCGGTGAATGCGTTCCGGTTTCGAATAGTATTCCCGCATGCACCATGCTCCCAGGCGTCCGACCTCTTCGATAGTCAGATGATCCGTCGGGATGACCGGATGCTGAAAATCCCATAGCTTCAGATCGATGGTGTCGGGGTCAAACCATCCCTTTTTGATACCGTATTTCCAGTCCGGCGAATTCGGTACCGGCGTCAGATAGTCCAGCGCGAAAATGTCCGGGTCGATTTCATCGGCCACCCGCAGACGTTCCTTAATCCTTGCCTCGTCGTCGTCGCGCAGGCCGATCAGCACCGTCCCGACCGAACCGATATTATTCTCCCGCAAAATACGGATCGTGTCGCTGATCTGTTCAATGGTGACCCCCTTGCCCTGCTTGGTCAGGGTCATGTCATCCTCAACCTCGACGCCGGTCAACGCCAGAAAGAGACCGGCCTTGCGCATAAGCGGCAGGATGTCCTGCTGGCTGATCCACTGATCGGCCCGTCCCAGACAGACCCAGTCGATCTTGTTGCCGCGCTTGATCTTTTCCTCGCAAAACTCGATCATCGCCTCGGTGTCGCTGTTAAAGGCGTCGTCCTGCATGACGACGGTATTGATCCCGTACTGCTTTTCCAGCACGTCCAGTTCGTCGACGATGCGTTTTCCGGTCATACCCCGCCACGACGTAAAGTCCTGTGTCGCTGTCCGGCTATCGTAAAGGGCCCACTCATAACAGAAGTGGCACTTGCCCGGACAACCGCGGGAGGTCATCATTTCGGCGAAAGGCTTCCAATAGGTGTGGCCGACGTACTTCTCCATCGGAAACAAATCATAGGCCGGCATCGGCAGGACGTTCAGGTTGGGAATAAGATCGCGGTGCGGACCGAATACAATCGTACCGTCCTCACGGCGGGAGACCAGTCCCGGAATCTCCCGTTCATCGACTTTAGGATCATCCAGATTGTGGATCAGCTCTTCCATCGTGATTTCCGCCTCACCGAGCATGATGTAGTCGATCGTCGGGTTCAACCGCATTTGCCGCTCCGCATCCCCGGAATACCACAGTCCGCCGGCGACCGTCCTGACTTCGGGCATCGCCTCTTTGATAATCCGCAGTCCCTCATTGAAGTACCAAATGACCGCCGCGCCGCACGTCGAGTGCAGCAGCTCGCCGACAAAGACGATGTCCGGCTTGATTTCGCGGACCTTCGCCAGCATACCGTCCCAATCCAATTCCAAAGCGCGGCAGTCGAGCGCCTCGACATCGGCGGTTTTCTTTTCACGTAAAAAAGCAGCCAGCTGCGCATGCATCTGATTCGCTGCCAAATGGTGCCCATGTGAGTCCCACGCCTTCAGCGGCGGTGTTAAAAATAATGCCTTCATATCATCTCCCCTTTTCGTTGTTCTGCGTTGCCGTGTCTGCCGGTCCTGAGCTGTTGCGCGCGGCCTTCCACTTGATTTTTGTCTTTTTGATCCAACCGATCAGTTGGCTCACCATATATATCCTGGCCTTGCCGAAATCAGACAGTCAAAACCATGATGCCGCCAGCGGCATCCCTCCCGGTGTTTTGTCAATACACACATGTTTGGCCTGAACGTATTCTTTTAATCCCTCCGTGCCGAGTTCGCATCCGAATCCACTCTGCTTCATCCCGCCGAAGGGTGCCTCGTTAAAAAAGTTGCCGTACGTGTTGATCCAGACGGTGCCGACCTTTAACGCGCGGGCGACTCGCGACGCCTTTTGTTCATCCTGTGTCCACACGCAACCGGCCAGACCGTAACGGGAATCGTTCGCCATAGCCACCGCCTCCTCTTCCGTCCGAAAGCGGATGACCGACAGGACCGGGCCGAAACATTCTTCGCGGGCCACGGCCATGTCATTCGTGACATCGGTCAGGATCGTCGGCTCCAGGAAATACCCGTCACCGTCAGGCGCGCGCCCGCCGCAGGCCACTGTTGCACCTTCCTCGCGGGCCCGGGCGATGGTCTGCAGCAGCCGGTCACGCTGCTCCCGGCTGGTCAACGGTCCGAACTCCGTCGTAGCGTCGGCCGGGTTACCGATCTTCAATGTCCGGGCGCGGTCTACCAGACGTTTGACAAATTCGTCGTGCAGCTCGTCCTGCACAAACAGGCGTGATCCCGCCGTGCACATCTGACCTTGATTGATAAAGATCGCCGACAGCGCCCCGCCGAGCGCCGCCTCCAACCGACAGTCGGCAAACACGATATTCGGTGACTTGCCTCCCAGTTCGAGGACCACTTTCTTGGCCTTCTTCGCGGCCTCGGCCATCACCTTCTTGCCGGTCTCGGTGCCGCCGGTGAAACTGACCATGTCCACCTTGGAACAACGGACCAGCTTGGCCGCGACCTCGTCGCTGGTGGTGGTGATGACATTGACCACCCCCTCCGGAAGTCCGGTGGCCGGCAACAATTCTCCCAGCCGATGAATGGTCGCCGCGGCCAGCGGTGAAGGCTTGAGGATCACCGTGTTCCCGGTGATGATCGCCGGTGCGATCTTCCAGGCGGCATAAATCAGCGGATAATTGTAGGCGCAAATGGCCGTAATCACACCGCGCGGTTCGTAAACGGTGTGGCTGGCCACCGGGGCGGCCACGGCATTTTCCATATCATCCATGCTGACGGAACTAAAGTACTCAAAGCAGTCCGCCGCCGTCGGTACATCGATAAAGTTGGCGTGCTTGATCGTCTTGCCGACATCCGCGACTTCCAAATCCGCCAGCTCCTTGGCGTGTTCGCGAATCAATTGGGCGATCTTCTTCAGATAAATCCCGCGTTCAGCGTAACTCATACCCGGCCACAAACCTTCATCAAAGGCCCGGCGGGCCCGGGCGATCACGGCAACGGCATCATCCATATTGGCATCCGGTAACGTGCGGAAGGCCTGTCCGGTGGCCGGATTGATTGCGTCGAAGGTCTGGCCGGTCGTCTGCGTCATACTATTCCACCGGTACCTGTGCCCAGATTTCAAAGACCCGTGAACACGGGGCGTACCATTTAGAGATTTTCGCAAAGTCGCCGTCCAACTTCATTTTCTTTTGCGTGGTTGCGACGAACGGATCGAGCTCGCGGTTAAATACCTGACGCCATATCTTCTCGGAAGCGGACACCACAAACTCGGCTTGCGCATTCCCGCGCACCTGCTTGATCCTGCCCTGTTCAAATTCAAACGAGTACGCCTGACCGGTATCATCGAGCAAAACGGCCAGATCAAAAGTCATGTTTGTTTCCTTACCGAGGACCCCCATCTTTTCATCCGCATTCACATGTTTGACGATCTCGTCCATCTGTTCTTGCGAAAACAGTTTGTATTTGCGGCCGGCGGCTGGCGCATCCGTTGAGATCTCCGCGGTCATCGCCCCGGCGTCACCGCCATCGTACAACCGGCTCAAGGCGTCGATATGGGCCGCCTCTTCCAGGGCCTGGATCAGCAAAAAACAGTCGAAGTGTGTCCGGCCCATCGCCACAACGCCGTGATTGCGCAGCGCGACAATATTGTTGGTGCGCAGCGCCTCAATCACCGGCGCGGCGTCGGTAACGGCCGGTGTATTTTGCGGAACGCCGGTGACATCACCCAAATAAATACGGGATTCAAAGATACGCGGACGAAGCGTTTCGTTGTGAAGAAAATACGCGTTGGTATAAGTCGTGTGCGTATGGATCACCGCGGTGACCTCCGGAAAATTCCGGTAGATTGCCGTGTGCAGCAGTTTTTCCGTGGATACACGGCCCGCATCGATCAGCTCACCGTCCACACGCAGCCGCAGCAGTTGTCCGGGAGTGAGCATCCCCAGACACGTCCCGGTCGCCGTTAACAGCAGACTGTCGTCGTCCAGACGGGCGCTGATGTTGCCGTTGAGTCCGCCGGCCAGGTTCTTGTCCCACAGCAACTTGCCGGCGGCGATGATATCCTGTTTCACTTGTTCCAAACGTTCCACGCTCATTTTTCCTTCACGATTTCGGAAATGTACTTACGGGGGACCCACTCGGCAAGCGGCACATAACCTTTGACGTTGCGCGGGGCGACTTTCACACCGTTGAAATACAGGATCTCTTTGTCTTTACCCAACAGAGCCAGTCGCTGGCTGCTCGGAAACAACCGCACCGGAACACTGTGGCGCTTACCCAATACACCCAGGATCAAAGCGCCGATCTGGCACAACGCCCCGTCCTCGTCGGCCACCTGATAGGAAATCCAGACTTCCTTCACTAAATTCTTGTAGAACAGAAATCCGGCCATATTGTCGGCAATCAGCGTCGGTTTAACCTTGCGTTTAATAAGTTCCCGGCAGGAAAACTGCGCCGATTCCAGCGAAGGCCGGCCTTCCAAGACAAAGACATCACGGACACTTTTTCTGACAATATCGTCAAAGGTCTTCGGACTGAAGATTCCGTGCAGCACCGTCACTGACTCGGTGAATTCATCGAGAATCCCGTTCGTATCTTTCTCGTTTTCAGCTGCCTTTCCCATACTCAACTCACCTTGATGGCTATGGTATCGGTGACCAGTTCGTGCGGAACCACGTCAAAACCGGGATAAAAGCCCTGGACGACACCAGCCACGATTTTCTTTTTGTAAAAGGTCAGCAATTCGCTGGCGTTGCGGATCTCGATCGGGATATCTTTACCTGCGGCTATCTTCTTGGACGGTTGCGTCAGCACATAAAAAGGTATGCCGAACTCGTTGGCCAAGACCGCAATCTGATAGGTTCCGACCTTGTTGGCGAAATCGCCGTTAGCACAGGACCGGTCCGAACCGACGATAACCTTGTTGACCAATCCGTCGCTCATCACCGATCCGACGGCATTGTCCGCGATCAACGTCACGTCCGCGCCGAGACGCTGCAATTCCCAGCTGGTCAGACGCGCCCCCTGCATGTAAGGCCGGGTCTCGGTCGCGAAAAAATGCAACTCCTTCCCCTCCTGCTGTGCCATGCTGGCCGCCATGGCCAGTTCCCCGCTGACATTGCAATGGGTCAGCACACTGTCGCCGCTCTCAAGAAGTTGGGCAATCCGTTGGACCCGGAACAACCGCTGCTCCCGAACGCCGGCCAGATAACCGTTGATCCCTTGCACAACAGCCCGGCGCACGTCCTTACCGTGCGCGACCGCGTCCTCGGCCCACCGGATGACGATCGAGGTCACCTCGGAAAACGGAAAGGTGGGCCGGCTGTTGTTCAGTTGCTCCGTCGTCCGTTTGAGTTTTTGCAGCAGCGCTTTATCGGACAGATTGTCACTCTTGCGCACCTCAAGCAGAAACGTATTCAGCACGACCAGAAACTGACCGAATGCGCGGGTCTTCATCTGCTTGATGACCCGGACCGCCTCCGCGGTCGACGTCACCGGGATGTATTCCAACTTTTCCGGGATCTGAGTCTCGTCCAGGACCTTTAATGTGGTCCCGCGCAATTTGGCCGGCCAGAACAGCGGCGATTCCTTAGGCAACTTGGCGTTTCCGGGCATAGACTCAGGCTTCCAGTTTCTTGACGGTGTCCAGCGCGATGTTGATGATCGCCGTCTCCGCCATGTAATAGTCGGGATTCATGAAGCCCATCTCCCCGGTCATCACATTGTCGCTCACGGCCAGAATGACCGCCGCCGGGATTTTGTACAAGTCGCAGATCGTCAGGAAGGCGGAGGTAACCATGTCCACGGCGATGGCGCCCTGGTCAACGGCCTTACCGACATGCTCGCGGGTCTCCCGCAAAATGGCATCCGTTGTCCAGCAGGGGCCGGTATGGACGGCGTTTTCGATCAAGCCGTTCGCCGTGAGTGAGTCCTCGGCGATCCGGGCGAGAATCTTGGTCATCCCTTCGTCGGTCTTGGGAACGAAATCATCGTCAACATAGTATTTGGTCACGCCCTCACCCTTGATCGCCGTCGTCACCACAACCAAATCGCCGATCTTGATGTCCGCTTTCAGAGCCCCGCAGCTGCCAACACGGATCAGCCCCGAGACTTGGGCATTGCACAGGATTTCAGTGGTAATGGCGGTATCCGGCGCGAACCGGCCGCCGTTGATGGTGGTCAGCCGGATCCCGTCATAGTCACCGGTGTGCATGGTGTATTCCATGAAACTGAAATTCTTGATCGGGTTCTCCATCTTTTTGACGATGGCATCGGCCCGTTCACGCGGCCCCGGGACTATCGCGTACTTGCCCACGTCTTTGGGGGTTAGCTGGACCATATTCATCAGGTCCTGACCGGTCATATGGGCTTCTTTGATCATTTCAGACATGCTTTCTCCTTTCGGCGTTGGGCCGCGCGGCTTTAACCCGCTCCGCCCGCGACGGAAAACTGTTCCTTGAGGGCGGCCTTGTCGATTTTTCCGGTTCGATTCTTCGGCAGTCCGTCCTTAATTGTGATGGCCTGGGGAACCTTGAAGTTGGCCAGATGCTCGCGGCAAAAACCGCGCAGATCATCGGCGGTAACATCCGCTTGTGCATGCAGGACCACAAACGCGCGCACCGCCTCTCCCTTCAATTCGTCCTCAACCCCGACGACGGCTGCCTCGGCGACCTGTTCATGCTTCAGCAGTGCCGCCTCCACTTCGGGGGCGTAAACAATCTGTCCGGCCACCTTGATCATTTCCTTCTTGCGACCGACGATGTAGAGATATCCTTCCGTGTCGAAGCGACCCAGATCACCGGTATGCAGCCAACCGTCGCGCAGAACCTGGGCCGTCTCCTCCGGTTCCTTGTAGTAGCCGTCCATCACGATCCAACCGCTGATGACGATTTCCCCGATGGTCCCGGCGGAACATTCCTGGCCTTGCTCATCCACGACTCTGATTTCACAGTGTGGCGCGGACTTGCCGACGCTTTGGATATTGTCGCTGTCGAGCGGTGTGACCGTATTCGGCGGAGAGGTTTCAGTCATGCCCCAGCCGTTGAGGAGTTTGGCGTTGGGAATGTACTGATGAAAACGCTTGAGAATATCGGGGGAACTCGGCGCACCGAACACGACCACCCAGCGCAGCGACGACAAATCAAAGCGTTCGATTTCTTTCAGAGTCAGCAGCGCATTGTACATCGGCGGGACGATATGGAAACAGGTGACACGGTAGCGTTCCACGTTGGCCAAGAATTCAAACGGCTGAAAGCGGTCCATGATGACCAGCGTGATTCCGAAGTGAATGCAGTTTTGAATATAGATAAACCCGCCGATGTGGCTGAACGGAATGGCGGCCAGCTTGACATCGTGGTCGGTCAGGTCGACGAAATGTTTCATCGCGGCCGGGGATCCGGTGAGATGCCGCGTGTTCAACAGGATGCCTTTCGGCTTGCCCGTGGTGCCGGAGGTGTACATGATCAGGGCGGGATCCGCGTCGGCCGTCTCAACGGGCTGGTATTCGGAACCGGCCTGGTCGGCCAGCTTATTGAGATCCAGTTCCGCCGGCTGGCCGTTTCCGACTGTCAGCACCGACTTCAGCGCCGGCAAGGCAGCCCGCCATTTGGCGGGATCGGCTGCCCGGCGCGGCTGATAAATGAACACTTTAACCTCGGCATGCCCCAGACACGAACGGACCTCATCTTCCTTCAGCATGAAATCCAGCGGGACGCCCACGGCCCCCACGTAAAAACAGGCCAAATAGCAGTAAACCGCCTCCGGCCCGTTGGGAAGCTGAAATCCGACTCTGTCGCCCTTGCGAATACCGACCTGCTGGAAAAGCGCGGCATACTGTCCGACCCGGTCCGCCAGCTGGGCAAAGGAAATCTCCTGATCCTTGAAAATCAACGCGGGTTTGTCGGCATAACACCTGGCGCATTGCGCCACTAATTCAGGAACAGACATCGAAAAGACCTCTTAACATTCTCTATATCAATGTTTTATGGCTTTACCCTTGGGCGGGGTCGATAGGTAGTAAAATTTTACTAGTCTGATTTTAAGCAATATTAGAGAAATGTCAAGATATTATCCGTTAAACCGGGCTGCCCTAGAGCTGCTCGGGGCCGTCCAGGATGCCGACCAATTTCTGGACCGATTTGAGTTCGGCGGCGACCAGATCGAGGTTATGTTCGAGGATGATGTGCAGGTGTTTTTTGGCGGGATCCGTCTCGGCGCGCACGCCCTCAATCTGCCGGATGATTTTCTTCAGAAACAGCATCCGCCCGCGCAACTGCCTCCGCGCGATGGCCCGATCCACATACTGCAGGAAATATAACGAAAGATCGATATCAAAATACGGACGCTTGATACTCAAAAAGCTCTCGGTGATCAGATGCTCAAAGATCTCCTCCCCTTTCGGGGTTAGGCTGTACACATGCTTTTCGGGATAATTGCCGGACCGGTCCTGCTCTTTGTTGATCAGGCCCAACTGTTCCATTTTCTTAAGCGGGTAATATATCGATTTGATACTGAGCCCAACGAAGCGTGAAAAGTCCTCTTCGATCAGGCGCTTGATTTCATAACCATGCTTCGGCCCGTCTTTGAGCAGCCCCAAGAAAAGGAGTTCGTTCTCGATCATAATGGTCTTTACTTCGGCGGAACGTTGGTATGCTTTTCGGTGTAGGAGACGATCTGGCTCATCATCTGAACCGACCGTGAAGGATACTTTCCGACCGCTGTCTCGCCGGACAGCATCACATAGTCGGTGCCGTCAATGATGGCATTGGCGACATCGGACACCTCAGCCCGTGTGGGCTGGCCCCGTTCGATCATACTGTCAAGCATCTGCGTCGCCGTGATAGACAGCTTCTTCTTGCGATTGCAGTGATGGATCAAATACTTCTGGACGATCGGTATTTTATAGATCGGCAGCGATACACCGAGGTCGCCGCGCGCAACCATCAACCCGTCGCATTCGTCGAGAATGCTCTCAACGTTTCGCAGGCCGTCTTCGCTCTCGATCTTGGCAATGACTTTGGTGCCGGGCGAATGCGGTTTGACTTTAGCCATTACCCGCTGAATATCCTTCTTGTTGCGGACGAACGACTGGGAAATCATAGAGGCCTGATTCCTGAGCGCAAAATCAATCGAGACGCTGTCCTTCTCGGTCATGATATTGGACTGCAATTTCAGACCCGGGATATTGACGCCTTTACGCTCGCGCAGGATCCCGCCCTGAACCACCCGCAGCTCGAGCCGGTCGCCGCTGTGACCAAGAACGCGCAACTGCAATGTCCCATCGTCGAGAAACATATTCAAGCCTTTTGTAATGGAGCGTAGATCTCCGTCGAAATCAAGCGGGATGACGCCCGGTTCCGGATTTCGTTCGTTGGAAATATAAACGACTTCATGGGGATTCAGCGGGACGTTTTTCTTCATCTTCCCGATCCGGATCCGGTAACCCTCCAGATCCACGAGAATCCCCAGATCAAAATCGTTATGTTGATTGACGGAATTGACCAGATCGACGATCTTCTGATGCTGCGCCGGTGTCCCGTGAGAACAGTTAATCCGCGCTTTATTCATGCCGCGTTGAGCCATTTTCAGCAGCATGTCTTCCTGATTGCTCGCCGGGCCGATGGTACAGATGATCTTGGTATAACGGTTGATATGCATATCAAGGCAGCCTGTTGAATTTTAAACTGAGTTCTCGAAAGATGGCCTTGGCCACTTTTTCCTTAGCGGCGGTGCTCAGCGAAGATATCTCGATACGAACACCGTTCGGTAATTCGATGAAGAAGATGCCAACTTCGGTGGTGTCGATGTTTCCGGCGATCCCCATCACCACGATGTATCCGCGCACCCGGTCCTTTTGAAATGTCTCAAAAGGCTCCTCGCCGCTCAGCGAATCGTCCATATATTCGTTGCGCGACAAGGTCAGCACCGAATCGAAACAATCCGCAAACGAACAATCAAACGACATCGTCATCGCTTCTTCACGGGCCGTCTCGAGATGCGCAATAGACGTGCCCATAAATCGCTTGGCGGTCTCACAACCGCCGATCGCGGCGACCAACAGAACACCGCATAGTAGGAGGATGGATTTTCTCATAATTCCTTGTTTGAAGTTAAATAGCGGTCCGCGACACCTTTCAGCATCGGGATGAGATAGTCTTCTTCAAGCTTGATTCTCAAACGAAGTTCATCGGCCAGCGGCCTTCCGTTTGCCCGCTTATCGTCAAGAAAGGCCAAGACCATGACTTTCAGTGGATTCAGACCTTCCCGTAGCGCGCGCAACATGGCGGTTTCGTCCTTCCGACCGGCATACTGCTTGCAAAGATCGTCGTAGAACACCGCGTTTTCGATCCGAAACAACTCAAAGATAACTTCTTCGCAATCCGCCGGACGGATTTTGTTACGCGCCCCCTCCAACCGCGGAAGAATATCGTGAAGGCGTTGATGCACCCGGCGCAGGCGCCCGGCCGAATCCGCGAGCGGCTTATCCATAAGTGAACGTCGCGTTGAGGACATCCTCCCGGCCGAGAATACCGACCAGTTTTCCGTCCTCGACGACCGGAAACGTATGAATTTTCCGGGTGACCACAATCTCAATGATCTCGTCGAGCGTCGTCGTCGGCAGCACGGTGTGGACTTTTTGGCTCATGATCTTGGATACGGGCCATTTCTTCAGATGCGCAATCCGTTCGTGCAGTTTTTCCGAGTGTCCGTCAATTTCACTCTGCTCAAAGGTATGCAGCAGATTGAAAAGATCGGTAAAAGTGACGATCCCGACAACGACACCGTTATCGACGACGGGAAACCCGTTGAACCCCTTGCGCAGCATGATATGCGCCAATTCACCGACCAGCATATCCGGAGATATGGTCTCCACAAAGTCGGTCATAATGTCTTGGGCGGTTATTTCCATATAGCGGGTGTAGGCTTTGTGTTCAACCATGTTTGTTCCGTTCTCCTTGGACATCGCGAATGTCTCATTTTCCTTGATCCAACTGTCGTTTAAAATCTTCGCAGATTTTCTCCAACCCCATGATCTGCGCCTTGCTTTTAGACAGCTCATAGACCAACAGCTTCTCTTTTTCTGTATGCTTCCTGATCTGCTCCTGAAGCTTTTGGATTTCGGCCTCCTGGGCCGGAGAGTCTTCCGTCGGCACATCCCCGGCCGAGGCTTGCCGGGCGTGTTCGAGTTCAGCCATTAACTGTGAAATCTTGTCTTCCTGTTCCCGTCGCGCGGCGTTCAGCTGCGATTCCATTTCATTGAGCTGCGCGGACCGCTGATCAATTTCCGCCTGCATCGCCTCGACGGCGTTAGCGTGATCCGCCGCGGAAACGGTCTCCTCTGACGATGTTTGTGCAACAGCCTCGCGGGTCTGCGCCAATTCCTCCTCGAGCGAGCGGATACGGTCCTGCGCCGCTTGTTGTCGCTCCTGAAATGATTCCACCTCCTGTTGCAAGCCATCCATCTTGGTTTGCTGGTGTTGCTGCTCCTCCTGCAGTTGCGATCTCATCAAATCGGTTTCGCTTTTCAGCGTCAACAACTCCTGATCCCGTTCCCGCAATTGCTCTTCCAGCTCCCGGGCGGTTTGGGCCTGACGGTCGGCGGCCTCACGGACTTCCTGCAGTTGTGTCTCCTGCTGCGTGAGGGTTTCTTCTTTGGCGAGTAATTCCGCAATCTGAGCGGACTTTTGGGCCAATTCTTCGCCGATACGGCTGTTCTCTTCCGTAAGCTTTTGTGCCATTTCTTCGGCGGATTTAAGCTGCTGTTTGAGCTCCTCGCTATCGGAGCCGGCGGCCTCTTGCGCCACCAATTCCCTTTGGTGTTCCAATATCTGTTCTTCCTTGACCTTCAAATCCGACTGCAATTGTTCGTTCTCGGCCTGCAGGCGCTCCAGCTCACCGGCCAACTCGGTGTTCTCCGCCGGTTCTGGCACATCGGTTTGCAGCGCCTCCTGGGTGACCATTTCTCTTTGCTGCTCGAGAATCTTCTCGTCCTTTTCCTGAATTACATTCTGCAGATGTTCAATCTCACTCGTCAGCTGCTCGGCATCGTCTCCGCCCGTCGATCCGGAAGGGGCTTCGCCGTCGATGACATCGCTCTGATCCCGGACAGCCTCCGCTTGCAGCCGCTCATTTTCCGCCTTGAGCTGACGTAATTCTTCCTCGACGGCAAAAAGTTTAGCGGCGCCTTCCGCGCCCAACGAGTCGGTTGGTTCGATCGGCGGGGCAGCGATCGCTGCCTTTTCCTCCGCATCTTTGAGCTTGGCTTCCAGTTCTTTCTTCTCATCCATGAGCTGAATCAATTGGGAACGGGAATTTTCTTCCAGGTCCCGCAACTCATATTTGAGTTGATCGATTTGGGAATTCAGATCCTCCTCCGTCGCCTCAGGCGCGGCAGCCGGTACCGTTTCGAATTCAGCTGTCGTTTGCGGTTCGGGTTCGGATTCGGGCTGCGGACCGGGTTCCGATTGCGGTTCCGGCTCGACAATGGATTCAGCCGGGAGATCAGGCTCGAGTTTGAATTCCGGGGGAAAATCCGCCTCTCCGGCCGGTTCGGGTTCACAGTGAACCTCCGGTTCAGGCGGCAACGATTCGGACTCCGGAGGAGTTTCAGCCTCCATTTCCGAGACAATCTCTTCGAAATCCGGCAGCGGCGGCGACTCGTTACTGTTCGTATCGGTTGCCAACGGATCCAGGCTGAGGGTCGGTCGCGGATCGTTGCCTTCATGGGCGGGAGGCTCGACGGGTCCGGAGAATTGGCCGTTCAACTCATCAAGTTCGCTCGGGTCATCGATCGGCACGGCATCTTCTTCGAGAGACTTTTGTTCCGCCTTTTCCGCCTCCTCGGCTTGGTACCCCTTGTAAAAAAGAAAGGATCCCGCCACAAAACACGTTACGGCAAGACACAGCGGCACGACGATCAGCATAAGAACCGTCCTCTACAGATGACTTTCGTTTTTAAGATAGCGGGCATAATCGGCAACGGCGTCCTCCAGAGACGTCATTTCGCGACCGTAACCGGCCTCCCTTAATTTGCTCATCTCGGCTTCGGTGAAGTACTGGTAGCGCTTGCGCAGCACCTCGGGCATTTCAATATAGCGAATGTCAGGGGCCCGGCCAACAGCGAGAAACAACGCCTTGGCCAAGTCGTTCCAAGAGCGGGCGTTCCCCGTACCTACGTTGAAGATTCCGTTGATGTCCGGATGGTTCAGAAAATAAAGCACAATGTCGACGGCGTCCTTCACATAAATAAAATCCCGCTTCTGTTCTCCGTCGGCATAATCAGGCTCGTAAGACTTGAACAGTTCGATGACACCTTCCTCGGCCACCCGCCGGTAGGCCTTGGCGACCACGCTGCGCATATCGCCCTTGTGGTATTCATTGGGACCGAAGACATTAAAAAACTTCAAGCCCACCATCCGATCCAGATGTCCGTTTTCAAGGGCCCAGAGATCGAACTTTTGTTTGGACTCACCGTACAAATTCAGGGGGCGACACCGGCGCACCGTTTCATCATCATCCTTGTAACCCACGCTGCCGTCTCCGTAGGTGGCCGCCGAACTGGCGTATATAAACCGGATACCGTGATCCATGGCCCATCCGGCCAACGTCCGGGTATACTCCAAGTTGTTCTCGGTAAAATAGGCTTCATCCTGCAAGGTGGTCGAACTGCACGCGCCCATGTGGATGACGGCCTTGACAGCAGGCTCCATTGCACCGGACTTGACCTTATTGATGAACTCCGTCTTATCGTGGTAAGCCCGGTACGTCTTGCCTGCGAGATTGCCCTTCTTCCGGTCGTCGGGCATATGATCGACAAGGATGAGGTCGCTTTCACCTTCCTGGTTGAGACGGGCGACAATACAGCTTCCGATGAATCCGGCGGCACCGGTAACAATAATCATAGTTGCTTACGGTTCTGTGTTGATATTCTCATTGATGAACTCACCGATGTTGCGCCCGATATCGAATCCCAGCTGCAAGAAATCCTGATCGGCATCTTGCGTCACCAGTCCATCCTCGAAAGTGGCAAGCACTTCCCGGGTGCGGGCGTCCATGAGTTTTCCCTCGACACTCAAGATACGCTTTTTTCTCAGGAAAAACCACCGCGAAAGGATATCGGCACTTTCCCTCTTACGCGTGAAGTAGCCGTCGATCAGGAAGTCGGGGGCGGCACCTTCTTCACTATTGATGACAATTTCAAAGTAAGGCCGGTTGTCTCGCAAGGGAATGGCGATCCCCTGCATCATGCGGAAGGCAATTTTGTCCAGCTCCTGCGACGCGATGACATGCTCGCCTGCCCGAAAAGGAACCAGCATCACCGTGCCACCGTTGGCAAGCTTCTCCGGGGCAATCATCCGGCCGTCCCTGACAGGCAATTGTACGGCCACCGGAGGCACCGGTTGCGGTTCCGCGGGCTGGTTACTACCGGTGAACGGCACCCATTTCGGGACCTTGAGCCCGCCGCAACCTGTCAGAATGACCGCCAAGAATACACACGCTAACGGCTTGACACTCTTCATATTGTGAGAATTTTACCATAGCCCCCGAGGGGCCACAAGATTATTCGCCAGTAAATTGCCCCTAAATCGACTAGTCGGCACGTCGGCACTCCCGGGTGTAGCGGGCAAGCCGTTCGAGTACGGCTTTGGTCAGCTGATCGGGCAACAGCCGCCATTGCCAGTTATCATGGACCTGTCCGGGGACATTCATCCGGTTGCTGTGATCGAGTCCGAGGATATCCTGCATCGGGATCAAGGCCATACTGGCCTTTGAGTCCAGCGCCAACTCGATCATATCCCAATGCACGGACCGGTCACTGAGGCCGTGACGGGAATGCCCTTCAAAATACTCCAGGAAATTGGTTTTTTCCTCCTCCGTGGCTTCCTTCTCATACCAACCCTGCACGGTATTGTTGTCGTGTGTTCCCGTGTACACTACGGAGTTGGCGTCATAATTGTGCGGCAAATACGCGTGCGTTTTCATATCACCGCCGAACGCGAACATCAGAATCTTCATGCCGGGAAAACCGAGGGCATCGATCTTTTTACGGGTCTCATCGTCAATCATTCCCAGGTCCTCGGCGATAAACGGAACATCCCCGAACTCCTGTTTCAGTGTTTTGAAAAAGGCCGTGGTCGGCGCCTCGGCCCACTTGCCGTTGATGGCCGTTGCCTCGGCGGACGGGATTTCCCAGTAGTTGACAAACGCCCGGAAGTGATCCACGCGGACGATATTGAACAGGTTCAGGTTGTGCTGGACCCGGCGGATCCACCACGAAAAGTTGTCTTCGGTCATGGCCGCCCAGTCGTAAACCGGATTACCCCAGCGCTGGCCCGTCTTGCTGAAATAATCGGGCGGAACTCCGGCGACCACTTCCATGCGGCCCTCACGGTCCATCTTGAAATTGGTCGGATTCGTCCACACGTCCGCACTGTCAAAATTGACATATATGGGAAGATCACCGACAATGTGTATTCCCTTCATCATGGCGTAAGACTTGAGGGACATCCATTGATGGTACAGGATGTACTGGATAAACTTGAAATTCTCAAAATCCCGCGGTTTATCTTTGCGCAAATCCTCGATCACGGCGGGATCGCGGAACTTGAATTCTTTCGGCCATTGATCCCAAGACAGATCGTCGTGGTGTTTTTTGATCAGACGGAAGGTGGCGTAGTCCTCGAGCCAATGCGCCTGCTCCTGCTCAAACGCCTCGAAAGCGGAACGATGCTCCGAGGATTTCCGAAAGCTTTCGTAGGCCGAATTCAAGAGCCGCACCTTGCACTTAACGACCGCCTCAAAATTCACGGGACCGTCCTCAAACTCGCCAGCCAGCTCAAGGTCCTCATAGCGCAGCAATCCCTGTTCGACCAAACGCTCCGGACTGATCAGGAGCGGATTGATGGCAAATGCCGAATCGCTGGTGTAGGGCGAAGCCCCCAGCGCGGGATTGACCGGATTCAATGGCAATATTTGCCACAATGTCTGTTTAGCCTCCCGCATGGCATCAATAAAAGCGTACGCTTCGGGACCGAAATCGCCGATCCCGTACGCCGACGGGAGAGATGATATATGGAGTAATATTCCGCTTCTTCGTTTAGCCATGGTGAACCCTATTCTTGATATGTGTTTGGTAGATATCCCGGCCCGTCCCCTGACGGATGTCGTTACTGCGAGCCCATGACAGAATCCGCAGAAATTCCGGTTCCAAATCCACTCCGCCGTGTTCGTGTGCAAGCTCCATGGCCCGGGCGGCGTATTGCAGGATCTGCACTGTTTCGATTCCGGAAATGTCGTCAAAAAACCAGCCGCAGGAGGTGTACATCAGCATCGCCATGTGTTGCATCTCCAGCAGCGGATGGTCGTTTTCACCCTGCAGGATGGCATATATATACTCATCTCGGGCCTGCCACGGGTCCCGGCCCTCCCGCGCCATCCCCTGTTCATAGACGGGAATGAGCGCATCGCGCAACCAATCCATCGCTTCCCGCAACGGCCCGCGCCAATTCTGATTCCAATGCTTGCGGGGATATATGCATCCGCCGCCCCCGGAGCGCCACCGCTCAACACCGACGGCGCTGCTCCACGCCGTATTCTCCTGAATCTCGACCTGATCCGTCGGAGGATAGCGGTGCAGATATTCTGCATAATTCGTCAGCATAACTTCCCGGGAACTGTTGACCGTTTCAATCAAATACGACAAGGCCATGTTGCCGAACTGGCGATGATGGCCGTAGGTCTCGCCGTCCGTGGCGATGTGAGCGATTTGCGGTCCCTCACTGCCGGTGTCAAGCGTCGCGGCCATGGCTTCGGCGATGACCTGTCCGTTCTTAATCAGGTCACCGAAGGCCAACTGGTTGGAGAGATATCCGTCGTAAAAGAACAAGACAATGCTGTTCCCCGACGGTAACTGGCACGCGTACGGCCGGCGCACATCCAGGGAGTCTTCCGTCACCGCCTTCCAGCGTTTGGACCCGGCAGGTTTGACACGCCGGGCCTGTTTCGGGGCCAAGATCGTAAACAGGATCCCGTGCTCGGCGAGAACCTCCAAAGTAGCGGTATCCACCGCGGTTTCCGGCAACCACATTCCCAGCGGTCGCCGACCGAAGCGGAATTGAAAATCTTCAATACCCCAAATCACCTGGGTGCGCTTGTCCCGCTCGTTGGCCAAGGGCATAATGATGTGATTGTACGCCTGCGCCATGGCGCTTCCGAATCCTCCGAAGTTGGTACAACTCCGGCGGTCACCGTCGATGATCCCCTCATATGTCTCTGGTGAATGCTCGGCCAGCCAACTCATGAGCGTAGGCCCGACATTGAAACTGATCCAGGCAAAATTGTTAAGGAGCTTGGACGGCACGCCGTCTTTTTCATTGACGGGAGACTCGGTATTCGGTCGGTAGCATTCCGCCGTTATCCGCTCATTCCAATTATGAAACGGCGCGGCGCTGGGCTGTTCTTCAATCTTCCCGGTCCACGCATCCTCCCGCGGAGGTTGATAAAAATGGCCGTGCACACAGATGTATTTCTTCATCTTTAACCTATGATGATGGTTAGTTCCCGGTGGCGGATAACCAAATGTGAAGGCGGCGGAATATTCCTGCGAAGAACGCGACCCGGAATCCCGAGGACAATCGCACACGTCTTAACCGGCATGGCCGGCCCGAAACACCGGCTGCGAACGGAGAACTTTTCTCCGCCATTATAGTGTATGGGCCGCCTGTTGCAAAGACCTTTAATGGCTATTCCCCGTCCCGGCGCTGGCTCCTTCCCGGTTAATCCCGGCGTGAGACCGCCCCAACACCGGACCGGGAAAACAGTTTGGGACCGGATGGAACATCAGATGATAATCTGTGAGGGATAGTCCGGATGGCAAGGAACGATCAGGCGAACTGGCTGACCGCAGCGTTCAGGGCCTTGATATTAATCTCGGGACTCGGTTTGGATAAGTAGTAACCTTGGGCGGCGTCGACCCCGATTTCGATCACTTTTTGCAGGTCTTCCTTCGTTTCGATACCCTCGGCAATGGAAAAAATATTATTCTCCCGGCAAAACGCCACCACAAATTTTACGATACTGCGTTTATAAGGATCGCTGTCAAGATTGTTAATGATGTGTCGGTCGATTTTGACGACCTCTGGTTTGGTCTCCACAATGGATTCCAGACTGGCGTACCCCCCACCCACGTCATCCACGGCAAACTTGAAACCCTGTTCCCGAAATCGGCCCAATTGTGTGTAGAATTCCTTGAAATCACCGACCTCGGAGCGTTCCGTTATTTCCAAGACCACATTGCCGATGCTGAATCCACAGTTCTCAAACAGGGATTTGATGCTCAGAAACTTGGGGCCTTCTATCAGGTACGGATTGCAGTTCAGAAAGAGGAACTCATTGTGTAAATATTCCGAGGCATAGGCGATGGCCTTTTTCCAGGACAACAGCTCCAGGTCCTGGTAACAGCCGTATTTGATGGCGGCTTTGAAAAGCAATTCCGGGTTCGCCAGCATGCTTTCCGTATTCGGACGGCACAAGGCCTCCAGACCAAATAACTTGAAAGGCTTCAACAGAAAGATGGGTTGATAAAACGGAGTGATGCGTTCCTCTTCAATAATGCGGCGCAGCTCGCGCACAACCTCTTCATCACCGTTACTCTTGGAGCTGCCATTATGAAAAAGCGATCCGCGGCGCATGACCGCTTCCATACGCGCGACTAATTCTTCATATTCGAAAGGTTTGGTCAGGTAATCGTCGGCCCCCAGATAAAGGCCTTCGACAATGTCTCCGGAGAGGACCCGGGCACTAAGAATGATAATCGGAACATCCGCGGTCTTGGGCTGTTCCTTTAACTTGCGGCAAACATCAAATCCCTCTTCATCAGGCAGGATTAAATCAAGGAGAATGAGATCGGTACTTTCATCTGCCTTTTCGAGGGCCTCCGCACCACTGAAGGCATTAAGAACCTCGTACCCCCTGGTCTCGAGCAACATCGTCAACATCTGACTCACAGCCCGGTCATCATCAACCAAAAGGATCCGCTTTTTGCTGGCGTTACCCTTAAGCATAAGATTCCACCTTTGCGGCTCCACGCTACGTCAAAGAGCCCCCCAGAACATCCTCCGCACGATTACTGTCTTAAGCACTCACGTCTTAAGTATATTATATGGACCGGGGAATATCGAAAAAGTTTTTACCGCCAAAGTATCCACTTCCGGTTTCTCAATATTCCTTCATCTAACTGATATTAAGTGACTTACGAGTCCATATGCGGGCTGAAGAAAACGTTTTCAATATTTCGGGCAAAAAATGAATATAACCAGGTTTATTTTGCCCCCGACGCCGGTAACGGCACATATTCAAAAATATGGAAGGAATAGTCCAGGCCATTCTCGGACAACACCGGACCGGCGCTGATTTCCTGAAATTCGGGGGGCAGCGTCGGAAAAAAGGCATCACAGTCGAAACGGCGATGAACGCGGGTCAGATAGATGCGGCGGCAGGCGGTCTCGCGCAGGGCCAGCTCGTAGATCTGCTGACCGCCAATGACAAAGGCCCGGTCAAATCCGACCGGATCCCGGGCCAGGAGGTGATCCGCCTCGGTGAGACTTTGAGCCTTTAAAGCCCCCTCCGGGGCCTGAAATGCCGGATCACGACTGAGGATGACATTGATCCTATCCGGCAAAGGCCGGAATTTTGATGGAATCGACAACCAGGTCCGCCGCCCCATAATCACGGCATTACGCTTGGGAGGGTGATCCATGCGCGTGGTGATATCCCGAAAGTGACGTAAATCCGCGCTCAGCTGCCAGGGTAACCCCCCGGACTTACCGATCCCGTTATCACTGTCCATGGCGACGACCAGGTCAACTTGTCCCATAGTGAAAAACCTCAGACCGCAATCGGGAATTTAATAAAATTGTCGTGCTGATAATTGACAACGCGAATATCATCAAAGGCCATCTCCAGGACAGATTTGTCGGCCAGTTCCAGTTGCGGCAGGGATTTCGGTTGCCGCGTAAGCTGTTCGCGAATTCCGTCCAAGTGGTTGAGGTACAGATGCGCGTCACCCAGAGTATGAACGAAGATACCCGGGGTTAATCCGCACTCCTTGGCCATCATCGACATTAACAGCGCGTAGCTGGCAATATTAAAAGGAACGCCTAACGCCACGTCGGCCGACCGTTGGTAAAGCTGGCAGTCCAGCCGGCCGTTGATGACGTAAAACTGGAAAAACGCGTGGCAGGGCGGCAGGGCCATGCGGTCGATATCGGCCACATTCCAGGCGCTCACGATAATGCGCCGCGACGCGGGGTTGGACTTGATCATGGTGATCGCTTGGGAAATCTGATCGACATGCCGCTTCTGATAGGCGCGTTTGTCCTCATCCCAACGGAACTGTTCCCAATTCCGCCATTGATATCCATAAATCGGACCCAGCTCGCCGTTCTCGTCGGCCCAAGCGTTCCATATCGGGGTGTGTTCGGCAAGATCATCGTTCACGTTGGTGGCCCCGCGCAGGAACCACAACAATTCGTAAACCACCGCCGGAAAGAGGACTTTCTTCGTCGTAAGCAAGGGAAAGCCTTCCCGCAGGTCATATTTGGTTTGATAACCGAAGACCGACAGGGTTCCGGTCCCGGTGCGGTCCGACTTCTCTTCACCGTGTTCGAGGATGTAACGGGCGAGATCGAGGTACTGTTTCACGGGTACTCCTTCGTTTCGTCGGATGAGACCACCGGAAAGCCGGCGCCTTCACCGGTTAAGTTGATAACTTTCGAAGCGGCGGCTCGCCTTGCGAACAACGAGTCCGTCCGGCTGACGCGCGTAAATCAGACTGGCCATCTCCGGCTGTTCCTGGTCAATCAATTCTGTCCCGCGCTCACGTCCCAGTACGGTCATAGCCGTGGAAAATACATCGGCCGCTTCGGCGGTAGGAGCGATCACCGTCGCGCTGACCACTTCCCGCTGGGGGTAACCGGTCGAGGGATCGATGATGTGCGAGTAGCGTTCTCCCTTGATGACAAGAAACTGCTCATAGTTCCCGGACGTCGTTACGGCTTGATCGGAGACGGCCACGGTTTCGATGATCCGCTCGCGGTCGCGCGGGTCCTTGATACCGATACGCCACTTTTCCGAGCGGCAATTCAGCCCGCCTACATAAATATCCCCGCCCGCGTCGATGTAAAATTGGCGAAAACCGTGTTGCCGCAAGATCCGGGCGGCTTCATCGACGGCATACCCCTTGGCGATCCCCCCCAAGTCCACACTGATGGTCCGGTTTAGCCGGGCGACCTTATTGTCCGCTTGCAGGGATAACTGATTCAGATTGATCTGGCGCAAAGTTTCCCGCAGGACCTCCTCCGCCGGGGGCTGCTGACTCTCCTGGCTGGCCCTCCAGAGTTTGATCAACGGCCACACCGAGATAAGAAACGCCCCGCGCGTTTGCCGGGCGTATTCGACCGAACGCCGCAACATCGCATGCGTATCGGCCCCGATCGTGACCGCTTCGGGATAGACCTCATTCACCTTTGTCACGTCACTATTGGGATCGTAGACATTCATCCGCCAGGATATATCCGACATGCGCTGCCACACCTCGGCATACGCCGCATCGACCCGTGAGGAGGCCTCATCGTTCAAACACACGTCCACCTGGACTATCGTCCCCATCAGTCCCTTCTTCTCCGAATAGCGGGTAAGCGCGGCGGACTGAGGTTTGGCGCAGCCGACCAGCAACAGGATCACCCCGACTAGATTAAAAGCTATGAAGCCACGCCAGCGCGCTATGTTTTTTGCCATTGTGCCACCGCCATTTTCATGATGAAAAGGACCTTGTTGAGATCATATACGCGTAGTTTACCGAACCCCTGTTCCTCGCTGTCCCGGACAAAGGCCAGCGACCGGCCGAGATGTTCATTGTGTTCCAGCACGAAACGCTTCAGCAACGGCCTGCTGAAATGCCTGTATTCGCGTTCCGGTTCGACGTTCTTTTCGATAAAGTCCAGGAAGCCTTTCAGCTTCTGTTCAAACCGCAAATCATTTTCCGTGAACGAAACATACGCTTGCGGGTCGATGACCAGATAACGATACCCCTGACCGTTCAGGAATGCCAGGTAATTCATGTGATAACGAAACTCCATCACGTCCCGGGGGTCGGCGACGTAGAGTTTTTGTATCATGCTCTGGGTGGAAACAAATTTGGCATCCGGCTGCTCGCGCCTTATATCCGATATCGCGGCCCGGTAATCGTTGTTAAAACCGGCCACCCGGATTCCGCTCCCGATCATCCCCGCCGCCATGACCGATACCGCCGCAATGATGCCCCACCGGACGCCCCGCGACGGGAAACCGCTGAACATTCGCCAACCCGACCACGCCACGGCCACGGCGATAAACGGAAGGGCACTGGTCAGGTAGCGGACCCCCTTTTCCTGCGGCAAAGAAAAAACCGCCATAAAAACCAGAACCATCACCCACGGAAAGATTGCGCGCCGCTCTCCTTTCCACAGAAGATATCCGTTGGCCCAAAACAGGAGACTGAAGAGGACCCCCTCGAATGTCAACATGTAGTACGGGTACGACAGCAGATTCAGCGGCGCGAATGTTCCTTTGGCCAACTCGCCTTGATGAAACATCCAGCCGAACGTGACACGCAGGTTGGCTGCCCCGTCGAGAGCACCGATACCGAACACCAGTCCCAAAAAGACCGCCGTGGAGCATGCCCACTTGATGACCGACGGACGACGCCCCTGCGTGAGGTTCAAATATACTTCCGCAGCGGCAACAAAGAAAGGAATGATGATCATGCGGTAATTCACAAAGAACACAGAGGCAAAACACAGCCCGGAGAGAAACGTCCCTACCGATACGCGCTTTCCGAATACATACAGGTACATGCCCAACAGGAAGAAGCATGCTGAAAATGCTTCCTGCAGCGCCAGCCGGGAATAAAAAATATGCGTCGGCATCACGGCCAACACGGCCGCCGCCAGCAATCCGACAGTTGTCGACGCATAAAAACGGCGGGCAAAAAGAAATGTCAATCCGATCGTCACCGTCCCGGCAACCGCCGAGATGATGCGGGTGAAAAAGAATCCGTCGGCCCCCACGAAGAAACCGCGCAGCATGCTCATAAACGCCCACAGGGCCTTGCCCGTCCGCAAGGACAGATGAAACGCGGCCTCGATCAATCGTCCGGACGACGGTTTCCCGGCCTCGCCCGCTGTCTCCATGGCCTCGACCAAATCCCGTCCCTGCAATAACCACATGCCTTCGTCATAAAAGACAAACGTGTTTTCCGTGATACGGAAAAAGCGCAGGCCGATACCCACAACGATCGCCAGCAAAGCGATAACGGCTCCCGCTCTGAGAAGTAAAGTTTGATTGACCCGCGTTCCGGTCTCGCGCTGCTCAAGCGTCGACGTCATAGTCACCGCTTTTACCGCCGCTCTTGTGCAACAGGTGCGTGTCCGTAATCACCATACCCTTATCCGCCCACTTCAGCATGTCATAAACAGTCAGGGCTGCCGCACAGACCGCGGTCAAGGCCTCCATCTCCACACCCGTCCGCCCGTGATATGCCACCTCCGCGGTAATATGCACGGAGTTCTGCGCCGCGTCCAGCTCGATATCTACGCGAACCTTGCCTAACTCCAAAGGGTGACACAACGGAACGATGCCGGGCGTGGCCTTGGCCGCCATCACACCGGCGACCTTGGCGGTGGCCAGAACGTCTCCTTTCGGATTCTGACCGGAGACCAGGGCATCATAGGCCTTCGGCCCCAATCGTACCGTGGACCGGGCAACGGCCCGGCGCTGCGTTACCGCTTTGGCGGTGACGTCGACCATGCCCGCCCCTTCGGAAATATTATCACGATTCGTCATTACCGTTCCCTCCCGTCACCAAATGGACCACGGCCGCCAAGACCAGTCCCGCCAGAAAACCTTCAAACGTATTCTTCCATACGATGACGGCCGCAGTCCCCAGAACCACCACCGCCCCGCGCTTGCTGCGCAACGACCGGCGGGCGGACCACATCAATTCGCCGCCGGCAAAGACAAGCATTACTCCCAAAATAGATATCGGATAGGACTGTAGCAACTGGAACAGTGCGTTGCCGAATAAAAGCCCGACCAGGATCTTCAAACCGCCCAGCATAATGACACTGCCGCCGGTACGCGCGCCGAAACGGTAGTGCGCGGCCAACCCGCCGGCCCCATGACACATCGGAATGCCGCCGAAGGGAACCGCCAATAAGTTCATCAATCCGACGCTGGCCGTCATTTTGCGCGGGGTCACGCCGCGGCCCGGAAAATAACTTTCGCTCAGGGCACACACCGCCACCACCGAATTCAACAGCGTCAACGGTAGCTGCGGCAGGACTCCCTTGTATAAACCGTGTTTGAACGCCCACCATCCGGGGATCGTCCATTGCCATTCGGGAAACTGCACAGTCAATTCACGATAGACCTGCGGTTGATCGCACAACAGCAGCAAAAAACCCGCGCCGAAAACGACGACGAGTCCCGGTTTGTTGTAGAGTTGCATAAGCAACAGCACAACACCTACGATCACCGCGATGCTCCAGCTGTCCCAGCCCCATCCCGACAATCCGCCAAGCCATTCACAGGCCTTTAACACCAGTTTGACACCGATCCCGAACTGAATCCCCCGAACCACGAACCGGGGAATACACCGGTTCACCCAGTCGATCCAGCGGGTCATGCACAACAAGATGATGCCGAGCATAATCCCGGCGGCAAACAGCTCATCCTTCAACATCGACTCGGCGATCACCACGGCCGCCATGGCCTTCATGGGCTGGACGGGAATCGGCAAACGGAAAACCAGTCCCGTGATGACGTTCATAAGACCGGCCATTATCAGGACAATGCCGATATCCAGGTCGGCGGCCACGGTCATGGCGAGCACCAGCGGGATGAACAACCCCAGATCACCCAAAGATCCGGATAATTCCTGCCAGCTAAAACGGAACGGTACGGGTCCGGAAGGCTCTTGCATCAATCGTCCTGCCATCGTTCTCGGCCGACCTTCCGCCGGTTTTTCTTTTTGTCGCTTTGCCGCCGCTTATCTTCCAACATGGCTTCTTTGGACTTCTTGGAGCGCTTGCGTTTTTGCCGTTTGAGTTTCTCTTCGTGCGCCCGGGCTTGCCGGGACTCTTCCTCCCGCCTCCGCAGAATTTTCTCCAGCAACAAATCCCTGGCCAGAAAACGGTTCTGCCGTTGTGTCCGCGCGGTTTGACATTTGACCTGAATCGCCGTCGGGGTGTGCACCAGCACCACACATGTCGCGACCTTATTGACATTCTGCCCACCCGGACCGGAGGAATGGACAAATGTTTCGTTCAAATCCTTTTCAAAAATCCCGGCCTGCCGCATGCGGCGGCGCAGCTCGCGGTCCTGTTGCGTTTGCACAAAGGAAGACGGCATGTCAGACGTTTCTCCGAAACAACAACGCGTGCCAGCCTTCACCCTTTTCGACCTTCAGGCAACGTATGGGCAGACCGTCAAACGCCGCGCGCAATTCGGGATATAGTGCCAACGATATCCCCGACACAGCCAGATAACCTCCTTTTCTGACCAGACGCACGAGTGACTTGCGAAACGCGATCAAATCCAGAGTAACGAGATTGGCAGCCACAAAGTCGTAACGCCGCGACGTGCGGAACTTCTGAAAATCAACCGCCCGCGCGCGCTGTACAGGATATCCGTTTTCTTTAAAATTCATGTTCGCGATTTCAACAATATCGCGACGCAGGTCGATGGCCGTTACCTCGCGGGCCCCGCATTTTAGGGCCAAGATCGCGAGAATCCCGGTCCCGGTTCCAATATCCAGAAAACTCTCGTAGCGTCCCGCGCAACGCTCGACAAAGGAAGCCATAAAACGCGTGGTTGCATGAAGACCTGTGCCGAAGGCATAACTCGTATCGATATAAACCGGTTCATGTCCGCGGCTACGGTGGGTCTTCCGATATCCGTAAGGAACCACTTCGAAACGCGGGGTTAGAGCAAAAGGTTTGTATTCCTGCTTCCAGACGGTCTGCCAGTCACGGGCCTTGACGGTCTTTTGAGAGATCCGGACATTCTTAAGACCCAGCGGAAGAACTTTACCGCGAAACTTGCGTGCCCGTTCAGCATCCGTGAAATACACCGTGAGCCGTTCGCTGCCGCTGAAGCTGGATTCGACGACCGACTCGGGCTTGGCCCCGCGGGCGATCAGAAGCCGGCGCAGGATTTCGAGTTGTCCGGGCGAGGCCTTCTTCAAGGCAAAAGTCACTTCATGTGAGTCGGAATATTTTTTCATGAAGACAAAAGAAGCCCGCGGACCGCCAGCGCTCCACGGTCTTCACGTACCGGTCGCCACCGGGACAGCCTTACTCGGCAGCCCCTTCCCACCCGCCGTTTAAGACTTTGAAATAGGTACTGTCGGTCGACAGGATCAGTTGCGTTTCCTTATTGACCGTCTTGCGATAGGTTTCCAGCGTCTTGACAAAGGAATAAAATTCCGGATCCTGATTGTACGCATCGGCATATATCTGAATCGCCTGTGCGTCCGCCTTTCCTTTAAGCAGTTGCGCCTCGCGGTAGGCTTCGGATTGAATTTCCTTCAACTCCTTGATCATTTGCCCTTCGATTTCCGCCTTCTTTCCCTGGCCTTCCGCGCGAAACATTTCAGCGGCCCGTTTGCGTTCGGAAATCATCCGCTCGTACACCTTCTGCCGGACCTCTTCCTTGTAGTTGATACGCTTGATGCGGACATCGACTAGCCTGATTCCGAACTGCGGGGTGGTCTCTGCCGCCCGCAGCGATATGCGGCGGGCCAATTCTTCCCTTCCCAGTCCGATGGGCGCCAACTCGGTCTCACCCCGCTCCGCCATGGTTTGCGTTTCCCCCTCCTCCTGATTCTGATCCTCGAGGATTCGGTTGGAGGAACGAATCACTTCGATCAGGCGATGCCGCGAGATGACTTCACGCGTGGCCGCGTCGATGATATCATCCAACCGGCTCTGCGCGCTGGGTTCGGTACGGACCGACTGCATGAAACGCAACGGGTCGACGATTTTCCAGCGGGCCATCGTATCCACCCAAATATAGCGTTTGTCGAGCGTCGGGATTTCGTTGGCATCGCCGTCCCATTCCAAAATGCGTTTGTCGAAATAGTTGGCTTGTTCCCACGGAAATTTCCAGTACAGACCGGCCTCCGTCTTGGGCTTACCGACCAACTGGCCGAATTTGGTAAC
>JAGQKV010000017.1:37724-58514 GCA_020429915.1 Candidatus Omnitrophota bacterium
CATTCCTTTCATCACAACCCCCCTGCGTTACCGAGATTCAACAACGGGATCACCTGACTGGCCTCCGGTTCAAAAACATAGACCCGGCCCACCCGCGGCAAAATTTCTTCCAGGGTTTCCAAGTACATCCGGCGCTGGGTGACGTCCTTGGCCTCTTTGTACGCCTTCCAGGTTTCGCTGAATTTGGCGGCGTCTCCCTCGGCGACCTTGATTTTCGACAAGGCGTACCCTTCCGCTTCGCGGACCGTCTGCTTGGCCTGGCCGCGCGCCTTGGGGATCACCTTGTTGTAGGCCTCCCACGCCTGATTGATCACCTTCTGCCGCTCCTGTTCGGCCTCATTGACCTCGTTGAAGGACTTGGCCACGGGCTTCGGCGGCAGAACCTCCTGCAATTTGACCTGCGTCACCTGAATGCCGCTTTTATAAAGGTCCAGCGCCTCCTGCAATTTTTGGGTCACCTTCATATCGATTTCATTTTTGCTGGTGGTAATCGCCTCGGTCACACGGTAATCCCCGATGACCTGGCGCATCACCGCCTCGGACAGGTCCCGAATCGTTTTGGTGGGCTGTTCGGCGGGATTACGGACGTTAAACAAAAGGGCGGTGGGATCCTTGATCTTGAACTGCACGATCCATGACACGTCGATCACGTTCAGATCGCCGGTGAGCATCAAGGCCTCTTCGTCGAAAGATTTATTGGAATACTCTGTGCGCGTGCCGGCCTTGACGGTCCTGAAGCCGAATTCTTCTTTGAAAATCCGTGTCACGCGGACTTTATCGAGCTGATCGATCCCGAACGGCATCTTCCACTGCAGCCCGGGTTCCGTGGTCTTGAGATACTTGCCGAACCGGCGGATGACACCGACCTCATCCTGTTCCACCGTATAGAAACTGGTCACCACAAAGAACAGCAGTACAAACAGGATCGCGACCAATGGGATCCACCGGTTGATGTTCATAAAATTCTTGGATCCCTGCCGGAACAATTCCTCCGGGGTGTCGGGTATCTTAAAGTCCATGACTCACTCCTGGTTAGGTAGAAACGACGGCCGACGTATTGCGGCCGGCCTTTTTCGCACGGTACATCGCCCGGTCGACTTGGGCCAACAACATCTTGGGGGACCGGACGGTGCTGTTGGGAACGCCGGCGATACCGACGCTGATGGTACTAAAAATTTCGCCTTTCTTGCTGTTGGTCAATCCGTCAAAGACGTTCACCAGGCGCTCTGCCACGATCTGCGCTTTGTCCGCCGGAGTTTCCGGCAGGATAATGAGAAACTCATCCCCGCCATACCGGCCGACGATATCCACTTCGCGGACAAAACTGCGGATCATCTGTGCGGTCTGGCGCAGGACCTTGTCTCCCCGCTGATGACCGCACAAATCATTGATACCTTTAAAGTGGTCAAGGTCGATCATCAAACACGACAAGTCCTTGTTATAACGGTAGGCGCGCTTGAACTCTTCCTCAAGCCTTTGAAGAATGGCGCTGTGATTCCACAACTCCGTGAGCCCGTCGGTCTGCGCGATCTTCTTCAAGTTGCGCTCAAACTGTTTCTGGCGCGTAATATCCTGCAACGTGATGATCACCCGCTTCAGCGAGCGCATCTGCTCCGGAGGGACGTTCAGACACAATATCACGTCATAATACTTGCGGTTGAGCGCACGGGTCTTGAATTCCGCCTGGAACCGTGTCTCTCCGCTGAGCATGGCCGCCATGGCCTGCGAAAGCACCCGCAGATAATCCCGGGACGGAGCTTGATTGTGATAACCCTGCAGTTCCCGGAGGTTTGACGCGCCGAACAGGTCGAGTGCGGCCTGATTCGCGGCCACGGTGCGAGCCTGCTCGTTGACGCGCAGCATCATTTCACGATTGCGGAACAAGTAAGCGGCCAAACTGCGGTAACGGGCATCCGCGAGTTGCTTTTTGAGTTTTTGCAGAACCGAGAAATCTTTGATCAGGATGGGAAGCGAACAGTTTTGGAATACGCTACGATATTCATCGTGCTGATTGGCCGGACGGCGTGGCTTCGAGGGCATAATATATTCCGCGATCCTAGATTGAAATTATGCGCCGGGATCCCGCCGCGCAGCGAGCAAACGTGATTCCCGGAAAACCTGAAAGTGTTCGAGCAAGGTGTCGATCTTGGTCGGACTGTACGTCGCCACCGCCGGGTGGTATAACGGGACGATCCGCTTCGGACCGAATTGCGATTCCACCGCCAGACTGGTGCCGGCCAGCTCGCTGATCTTGCGCAACGGAATACCGAACTTTTCCAGAATGTACATGGTGGCGAAATTAC
This sequence comes from Candidatus Omnitrophota bacterium, assembly GCA_020429915.1. GTDB lineage: Bacteria > Omnitrophota > Gorgyraeia > Zapsychrales > Zapsychraceae > JAGOSC01. The sequence goes on from JAGQKV010000017.1 coordinate 40,028, forward strand.
CCAGCGTCCCGATGACACTGGGGTTGACGATCTTGATCTGCAGGTCTAGGCTTCCCACGCAGGCCTGAATTTCACCGACCAGCGGATTCCGGTTGTTGGGCGGCCGGCACTTGAGAATATTGCACAAATAAATCTGGTCGCGGGTCAATTCAACCGAGGCCAGCAGACGGTCGAACACATCGCCGGCGCGCCCGACGAACGGCTTGCCCTGCCGGTCCTCATTGCGGCCCGGAGCTTCACCGATGAACATGATGTCCGCGTCCGGATCGCCTTCTCCGGGGACTGTCAGGGTTCGGGTCTCATGCAACGGACAGCGCCGGCAGCCGGCAATCTGCTCCCGCAAACGGGCGATCTTCCCGGCCTTGTCGGTTGTCTCCCCGCTCATGTACGCGCTCCCGTGACTAGGCCTTCCCCTGATTGGCCACAGCCGCCTGGGCCTTGGCGATCGCCTCGGGGTCTCCGAGATAGTAATGCTTCAACGGCTTAAGATTCTCGTCGAGTTCGTAAACCAACGGGCTGCCTGTCGGAATATTCAGGCTGACGATTTTCTCTTCGGAAACATTATCCAGAAATTTGACCAGCGCCCGCAGGCTGTTGCCGTGCGCAGCGATCAGCACCTTCTTCCCGGCCTTGACGTCCGGGGCGATGACCTGCTCCCAATAGGGGATGACGCGATCGATGGTCGTCTTTAAACTTTCGGTCAACGGCAGCTGCGCCTCTGGCACATTCCGGTAGCGCGGATCATGACCGGGCCATCGTTTATCGTCCTTGGATAATTCCGGCGGCGGCGTATCGAAACTGCGCCGCCACACGAGCACCTGATCCTCACCGAACTTCTGCGCCGTCTCCGACTTGTTCAGTCCCTGAAGGTCTCCATAGTGCCGTTCGTTCAGGCGCCAGTCGCGGATCACCGGGATCCACATCAGGTCCATCCCGTCCAGAGTCAGCCATAGTGTCCGGATGGCGCGTTTGAGGACCGACGTGTAGGCGACATCAAAGGTGTAGCCGTCCTTCAACAATGTCTGTCCGGCCTGCGCCGCTTCCTGGCGGCCTTTTTCCGATAAATCGACATCGGTCCAGCCGGTAAATTTATTTTCTTTGTTCCACACACTCTCGCCGTGGCGTAAAAGCACGATCTTATACTGCGACATGTTGCCAAACCTCCTGCTCTGTTGTGTTATCTCCTGAATCCGCGTTTCATTCTACACGAAAAGGACTGATTGTTAAGTGTTTTGCGTAACCGGCCCGCGGACACGGCTCAGCGGCCGCGGAATGCCGGTCAGGATGATTTCTTTGGTTTGGTAGGCTTCTTCTTGGGACTGTGATAATCCAGCCAGGCCTTGGAGAATTTCTCCAGCCAGTCTTCCGCCGCCTTTTCGAAGCCGATGTCATAGCCGGCCTTTTCGCTTTCGATCCATAGGTGGCGGTTGATTTCTTCAACCACTTTTTTGTCCTTCAGAAGTTTATTTCGGTCTTCTTTTTTCATATCACGTCCTGTTCCGGCTGACGGAGAGTGTCCCCTCAGCCATCGATGGTCTCGTAGTTATAGTTTTCCAATATCTCCCGGATGGTAACTACGCTGCCCTCCAAAAAAGACTGCCCCGACCGCAACTCGCCTTGGTAAGAGGCCTCGTCAAAATGTCGAATTTTTTCGAGCAGTTTAAAGCGCTGTTCCTGAGTGATGCCGAGCCGGTCGAATTCGCCGTAATAATTTTCCGTCGGGCTGACCAGAATCTTGGTGACCAAAATGGATGCTCGCAGCAGACCCTTAAGAGCTTCCCGGCGCTCGCCATTGATCCGGCTCTGCCGCTGCTCGAAATCCGCGATCGCAGCGGCATCCATGGCCCCCCGGCGCTGCACCGTGTGCATTTCCTCTAACATCGTGCGTTGCCCGCTGTTGAGCTGGATCAACTCGTCGCAAACCTTGGTGAACTGATCCGATACTTTGAGCATCAGACCGTTTTGGGCCTGGTTGGTATAACGTTTGAGATAGTTGCGGGCTACCCGTAAATTGACGTTCTCATGGATCAATTCGTCGCGCATCAGCGCGATGCGGTTCAGAATATCGGGTTCCGTTCCGGCAAAGTCGATGACGTCATCGGCGTCGTAGTTTTTCTTGATGTAGCCGAGACTGGTGAGATAGTCGCGGGTAAACTCGTACTTCTTCCAATCGGGATTGTATTTACGGAAGTTGCGGTTACTGCCGAGCATCTCGGCGGAGGCCGTCGAACAGCACATCACGAGCACCACCACGACCGCACTGACTTGTTTCCAATATTTCATAACCATGTCTGACGTAGTGTCTCCTCCCGGTACCCCACGGAATGACGGCGGCCGTCGGTAATGAGCGGCCGCTTTACCAACTTGCCGTGGCGGCTGAGCAGGTTCAACAAATCTTTTTGGGACAAAGATCCGATCTTGTTCTTGATGTCCATCTCACGATACAACTGACCGGACGTATTGAACAAATGTTTTAATTCGTAATCCCCGTTTGTGAGGACTTTTTTGAGAACCGTTTCCTCGGGAGGCTGGACTGTGATGTCGATTTCATCAAATGGAATGGCGTGATCCTGCAAAAACTTCTTCGCCTTCCGGCAGGAGGAGCATTTGCTGTAACCGTAAAAGCGTATCATATGCGCTATTGTAACATGTCGCCGGCCACTGAGTAGGAAAAAATAGCCGGGGTGATCGGATTATTTATTGAACTCCAGCCGACCCAAAAGTTTGCCTTTTGCACGCGGATCCGCGGGTTTGGCCCCCACGTAGATCGAGAAGAAACCCAAAGCGAAATCATCGGAGGCAATTGTCCCCTGAAGCACGCCGTTAAGCCGGACCTCCGTCCCCTGTCCGGGCCGGTAGGTCATCGCGTAACGGTCGCCGGGCTCCATATCCCGCATCCAACCGGCAAAGGTCTTCAGATCTTCCTGAATACCGTCAAAGGCGTCGGCGGAGAGATTGTCACGCAGGCCTTCGGTCGTCTCGGCCATCAATTCGGTACGGGAAATATTCTGCAGGTAGGCGATTTCGACCCGCTTCGGGATTGGGGTCAGGATCTCGTCTTCTTCAACGCCTTCCTCCAGATAGAATCCGACGGCAACGGCCTTCAGGACCTGGAACCGTTTCAGCGCGGCCCCCATCAAGACCAGTTCGAGCTCACCGTCCTTAAAGGTATCGGCAAACTCCTCCTGACTGATCTGCAAGGCGTGAGCCGGTTGTGACGCCGTGATCAGCAGCGCCGCCAGCATCCCGCCGATTACTGTTGTCCGCATGGAGCCAAACATGAACACCTGTGGGTAAAACGTTGTGATTTCGTTTAGGATTATATCACAAAACAGAAAAGGGAGTTACCACCATTGTCGAAAATGATGGTAACCCCCTTAGAGTCGGTCAGGATCAGGCGATGGTGATGTCGTCGGCCAGATAAACGTCCTGAATCGCGTTCAGGAGCTTAACGCCTTCTTCCATCGGCCGTTGAAAGGCCTTACGTCCGGATATCAGACCCATCCCGCCGGCGCGCTTGTTGATGACGGCCGTGCGGACAGCGTCCTGGAAGTCATTTTCACCGGAGGCGCCGCCCGAGTTGATCAAACCGATCTTGCCCATGTAACAGTTGGCGACTTGGTAACGGCACAGATCGATGGGATGATCGCTGCTCAGCTGGCTGTAGACCAGATCATGCGTCTTGGCGAATTTGACCGCCTTGAAACCGCCGTTGTTTTCCGGCAGCTTTTGCTTGATGATATCGGCCTCGATGGTGACGCCGAGATGGTTCGCCTGACCGGTGATGTCGGCGGCGACGTGATAATCTTTGTCTGCCTTAAAGGCATTGTTGCGGGCATAGCACCACAGAATCGTAAACAGCCCGAGTTCGTGTGCGCGCTGAAACTGCTCGCTGATCTCCTCGATCTGACGGGAGGATTCTTCCGACCCGAAATAAATGGTCGCCCCGATTCCGGCCGCACCCATGTCGGCGGCTTGCTCAACATCGGCAAACAGGCGCTGATCGAACTTGTTGGGGTACGTCAGCAGCTCATTGTGATTAATCTTGACCACGAACGGGATTCGGTGTGCGTACTTTCGCGAGCACAACCCCAATACGCCCAAGGTCGATGCCACGGCATTGCAGCCCCCTTCGATCGCCAGCTTCACGATGTTTTCCGGATCGAAGTACATCGGGTTGGGCGCGAACGAAGCGCCCGCGGTGTGTTCGATCCCCTGGTCAACCGGCAGAATAGAGAGGTAACCGGTGCCGCCCAAGCGGCCATGGGTATACATCGACTGCAAATTGCGCAGAACATTGTTGCTGCGGTCGGAATTAATGAAGATCTGATCCACGAAATCACCTGACGGCAGCGTGATGTTTTCTTTCGGGATCGTCTTGCAGGTATGCTCAAGTAAATCCTTGGCCGCATCTCCGAGATAATCGATAACTTTACTCATTTGTACAAATCTCCTTCTTGCGATTAATAAAATTCATCGTCGTTTATGTGTGGGAACCTCTGGATTATTGAGGTGGCGCGAGGAAAGACGCTGACGGCCTCTCCGAATTAGCGGAAAGAAGTATTATAAGACTTCAAGAAATAAAGTCCAGTATAAATTTTGGGCTCGATCAGCCGCCCGCGGCGCATCTGGCGATTCAACCAGGCATCGACCTCGGCCAACGGAACCAGATGGGTGACAATATCTTCGGACGCATCCCCCCCGCCGTCGCCGACCTTGATGAGCCCTTCGGCCAGCAGCAGGGTCACCAGATTGGCACTGGAGCCGGCAGAAACCGGCCCTTTCGTCAGCAGGGTCATCCGACGTGCCCGGTACCCGGTCTCCTCTTCCAGCTCACGTTTCGCCCCGGCCTTCAACGACTCATGGGCCGCACCCGGCCTGTCATTAATCAACCCGGCCGGAAACTCAATGACATAGCGCCCCACGGGAGGACGGAATTGTTCGACAAAGACAACTTCACCGTCCCGGGTAACGGCAGCAATGATCACGATATCGGTGCAGTTACTGCGCCGGATATACTCCCATCCGGCCTTGTCGACAAAATGCAGAAACTTGCCGCGGTGCCGGATGCGTTCCCGGGCCTGCTTGAATTTGGAAACGTCCATGATAATGATTAATGTTTGTCGCGAATGCGGATCCCGTCACTCTTGCGGACGCGAAAGTGACTGTCGGGCAGGATGGCGATCACCGAAGCGAAATCAATATACCCGGATTCCTCGGTCAACTTGAATCCCTTGGACGAGATCACCAGGAACTCCTTGCCGGCGATCTTCTTGAATCCCATGATGGTTACGTTCTCGAGAACCGACGTCTGGCTCTCGCTGCTGAAAAAATAAATGTCGTATTCCTGCTTACGGTCAAATTCCATGCCCTCGGGCTCCGCGCTGACCTGCGGCACTGATAACACCGCAACCAGGACAAAGAGCATCCATATGGACAACTTTAATTTTGACATGGAATACCGTTAGAGGGACTGTAATTCGACGGAAAGAACGGTCATTTCAAACTCGACGTGAGCAAGCTCACCCGAATCGGCGGCTTCGATATCAATCTCCACCTGGTTCCAGGATCCCTTAAGCAACGCCCCCTCGAAGGTGTATTCGGCGCCACGCAGTGTCTCGCGCCAGTCCGACATCTTTTGGGCAAATCCGGGATAGAATTTCTTTCCCCAAATCAACTTGATTTTGAATCCGTTGTAGTCGGCAAAATTGATGTTACCGATGTTGAGGTAGATCCGGAAGGCTCCGGAGGGCATTTTCTCGACCCGGTCGACCGAAACGAGGAACCGGCCGCCGTTGGTATCCACACTTTGGAAGGCTTGGGTATTGAGGTCAAGGACGGCCGAGTCATTTTTAAGGCTCTCAAGGTGCGTATTGACCTGCTGCTGAAGGCTCTTGGAATAGCTGTCCAAGCTGGCCTCAAGGCCTTTGGTGTACTTTTGAATGTTATCTTGAAGTTCCTCGGAGAATTCGATGAGGGTCGGCTGGAACGTTTCCACATATTCTTCCAAGGCATTCACGCGCTTTTCGAGGCTTTGGGCCTCGGCGACGCCCGAGAAAAGTAGCAGGAATCCGAAGATGGTGAAGATTTGGGTGTGACGTAACCTGGTCAAAGTCATTCGGCGCTCCTTTACGAAATATGCTATATTGTAACTTTTCGACCAGGATTATGCAAGGCGCAATAATAACCCGGCCATAGCTGGCTTGTGGCCCCGGGGGATCCCCTAACGGTCTAATTTCCGGTCAGGACCCCGGTGGTGGAGTCATCCGCGATATTCTGGGCGCGCCAGCTGCGCAGAACGAACACGTTTTCAAAGACCATCTTGATATCACCGTAGTAGTACACGGTGTTCTCCCCGTCCACATCGGAGATCTTGGATTCCGTGGGTTCGCCGTAGTCCTTTAAGATCATATCGGCGGTAATATTGTTGCCCACCAGCTCCTCGCTTTCGAGATCAAAACGCAGATCGTCCACGTCATCTGTGTACACAGGTTTGCGAAATCCGTCGTAAGACCAGTCCTTCCACATCCGGCGCTTAATGAATTCCACCCGGATATCATCGTAATCGAACACTATTCGCCGGTCTTCGTCCGTAATTGATACGGCCTTGCCGTAGGTCTGGATGACATCCCCAAGTCGGGTTTGACCGATACGGATGTGCCCTTCCCGCAGGTCTTTTTTCAGTTGGGAAATGGTTTCCGGTGTGGCCAGCATGCCCTCCATGGCATGAACGGTCGTTGCCGACAGCCCGGCCAGGCAGACAAACATCAGGAAATATTTGAGCTTCATTATTAACCTCACGGGTTAGGTCTGTTACTCCGGATTCTTTTAGATAATATAATAAAACCAATCTTTTAGGAACCAAAAACTCAATTATTTACCCAGATTCAATTCCTCACGCACCGCATCCATAAGCGGCGCAATGATATCCTCAGTAAAACAGAATTTGATGCCGGCCCGGGAATAGATGTCGGTCACCGGCAATGCCCCGCCCGCCGCCAACCCGTCCTTGTAGGCCTGGACCGCGCGCGGCCCGTCCTGCCGGGCATTGCGCCACACCTGCAGGGCCCCGAGCTGGGCAATCCCATATTCGATATAATAAAAGGGTACCTCAAAAATATGCAATTGACGATGCCAAAGGACGGCCTCAACCGCCTCAAGTCCGCTCCAGTCGGCCCCCCCGCCGTTGAAACGTCGGAAAAGCTCGACCCATTTGCTCCGGCGCTCCGCGCGGCTGTGTCCCGGGTTTTCATAAATCCAGTGCTGAAAGGCATCGATCAGAGCCACCCACGGCAGGATATATACCACATCCTCAAAGTGAGACGTCCGCGCGCGCTCTTTGTCTTCCGGAGAATAGAACTCATCCAAATGCTCCGCCCCCATCAACTCCATGGCCATCGAGGCGACTTCATTAAACTCCATCGGACCGTGACGGTAGTCAATCAACGGGTCATGGCGGCACGCTAAGGTGTGAAAAGAATGTCCGCCTTCGTGCAGCAACGTAAACACATCGCCGTTCACACCGACCGCGTTCATGAACACGAACGGCCGGCGCGCCTCGTCCAGACTGCTTTGGTATCCGCCGGGCGCCTTGCCTTTGCGCGACGCCAAGTCGAGCAGGCCGTCCCGGGACATCGCCGCGAATTGCTCACCGAACTCCGGATCCACACGCGCGAAGACCCGTTCGCAACCGGATATCAAATCGGCGACTTCGGAAAACGGCTTGAGGGGCGGCCGTCCCTGCGGATCGACTGCTCCGTCCCACGGTCGCAAACGCTCCAGCTGCATCGTCTCCCGGCGACGTTCGCTGATCTGCCGCCACAACGGAACCACGAGTTTCTCCACGGTGGCATGATACTGTTTGCAATCGTCCGGCGTGTAATCAAAACGGTGCAGGGATTTAAACTTGTACTCCATAAAATTGGGAAAACCGGCATTGCGGGCAATTTGGTGCCGGATGGCCAGCATCTTATCAAACAAATCCTCCAGCGCGTCACTGTCCTGGGCCCGCCGCTCGCTCACCGCGCGCCACGCGCGTTCGCGCAAATCCCGGTCCAATTCCAGCTGGTATTTGCTCATTTGCGGCAGAGTCTGCTCCCGCCCGTCGAATTCGACAGTCATGGCCCCGCAGATCCTCTGGTACTCCTGCGACAATAGACTCACCTGTTTTTGCAGTTCGACATTCTCCGGCTTGAAGAGTTCGATTTGCGTGCGGACATCGCGGATATACACACTATAACGTTCCTCATCCAACGGATAACTGTCCAGGAGTTCCAGAAACCGGTTGTTCAGCCGGTCGTCCAAGGGCTGGACGGCGGGCGAAATGGTTTCGATAAAGTGCGTGTAGGCCTCGGCCCGCTGCTGGTCATCGGTTTGACAGGTCATCCGGATATATACAATTGATCCCGCCTGATCCAGCGCGGCTTCGAGCTCGGAACGGTCTTGGATCCACTGTTCAAAACCCGGCGTACCGGAAACGGGCCGGTCGATCAGCTGGCGGTACAGGCCCTTAACCGTTACGACATCCAGTAAATCGGCGTCCTCGGGGACAAAACGTCGGTCCTGATAGGGTTGAATCCGGTCGAATTCCAGCGAAGTGGGGGCCGATGATGTCATAACAAACTCCTTAAGATATGTAAGTCGATTATTTTCAGTTGCTTATGGTATTTTTGGCGGTGCAAATTATGTCCTTGACATTCGGGACAATTTCAGTATACTTTAGTTTCAATTGCAAACCAGCAAAGGACTACCATTATGGCAAAAGTATGCGAATTGTGCGCTAAAACAGCTCAACCGGGCAATAAATATAAGCGTCGCGGTCAAATCAAACGGACTGGCGGTGCCGGTTCCAAGATCCTCGGAAAAACCCTGCGTCGTTTTTATCCCAACTTGCAGCGCGTCAAGGTCAATGATAACGGGACCATTCGTCGCGCGCATGTCTGCGTCAGCTGCATCCAAAAGGGTAAAGTCACCAAGGCTTAAGATCGCCCTTATTCACTCGGCCGGATATCTTTCAAACGAAGTTGTGCCTGCGGCGCCTTGTTCCAGTCGTCGATGGCCATTTCATATGCCAAATCGACCCGTCCGCCGGGGCTGATCAGGCCGGCAAAGCGTTCCATGCCGAAACCGATGGCCGAGATCGCCTTCTCCCCCTGCTGAACCCAAAACTTCAACGTCCCCTTACCCATGATCTGCGGATAGCTTTTGACCTCCACTCCCCGGGTGCAAAAGACCGGGGACGGATTGCCTTCACCGTACGGCTGCAACTCGTCGATCGTTTGGACCAGCGCTTCATCAATGCTGGCCAGCGGAATTTCACAATCGATCGCCAAAGTCGGAGTGAGCTTCTTCAGCTCCAGTGTTTTCGCCGCGACTTCGTTGATCATCGTACGGAACGTCTCGATAAATTCTTCCTTGATGGTCAGACCGGCCGCTCCTTCGTGCCCGCCGAAAGTAACCAGCATGTCCTGGCAGGCCGACAGGGCATTGTGAATGTGAAATCCGTCGATCGAACGGCAGGACGCGGTTCCGATTCCTTCGCGCGTCGAGATCACAATGGACGGACGGTAATACCGGTCCGTCAACCGTGAGGCGACAATCCCCAGCACGCCCTTGTGCCATCCTTCTTTCTTCAACACGATCACTTTCTCGTCCTTAAAATTCACCTGCTCTTCGACGATGGCCATGGCCTCTGAAATAATATTGTTCTGCATCTTCTGCCGGTCCTGATTATGCGACTCCAGCTCCTTGGCGATTTCACCGGCCAGGGAGTCTTCCTGCGAAAGAAAAAGATCGAGTGAGGTGTGCGCGCTGCCCATGCGTCCGGCCGCATTTATCCGCGGTCCGAGAATAAATCCGACGTGAAACGGAGTAATTCGCTTTTTGGTCAGCTTGGCGTTCGCCAACAAGGCGCGCAGCCCCGCATTCGGCGTCGCGTTGACCCGCTGTAATCCATTCTTGACCAGAATGCGGTTCTCTCCGCGTAACGGGACCACATCCGCCACGGTGCCCACCGCCACCAGATCCAGGACATCTTCGACGAGATCGGAGCGCAGCGCCTGGACCAGTTTCAGGGCCAACCCCACCGACGCCAGCTCCTTAAAGGGATAGGAACAGTCCGCGCGCTTGGGATCAATGACCGCTGCCGCGGGGGGCACACCGTCTTCCGGAGGTTCGTGGTGATCGATAACAATCACATCGATGCCGTTGGCCTGGATCGTTTCGACTTCCGCGCGGGCCGTGATCCCACAGTCGATGGTAATCATCAAATTGACATCCTGAGCCCGGGCGGATTCCGCGATATCGTGATTGAGGCCGTACCCTTCGCGCATACGGTGCGGAATGTGGTGAACCACTTCCAGTCCCAGGGCCGTCAGCAGCCGGTTCAGGATCACCGACGACAGGACCCCGTCGACGTCATAATCACCGTAGACCAGAACTTTTTCACGGTCGCGGACCGCCTGATTAATACGCGCGACGGCCCGGTCCATATCTTTCATTTCAAACGGATCGTGAAGCGCGGCCAGGTTCGCCTGTAGAAAATCGCGGGCCTCCCGCGTGTCCTCAATACCACGGTTGACCAGCAATTGGGCGACAATCGGATGAATGCCGAGCGCCTCACTGAGGCGTTCCCGGTTACCGGACCGGTCCGGATAAAGTTTCCAGATCTTTGACATATGAATGTTCCTACATGGATTTCGGCCGGCTGATCCCCAAAAGCACCAGCCCGTTGGCCAAGACGATGCCGGCGGCATTAGCCAACCCCAACCGCTGCGCCGACAGCTCCGCGTCGTCGGATATGACACGGCACACGTCATAGAATTTGTGAAAGCGGGTGGCTAATTCGAGAAGATAACTGACCAGCGGATATGGATCCCACTGCTGATGGCAGTACTGCAACGCATCGCTGAAACCGCCGAGGTGACGGATCAACTCCAATTCCTCATCGGCACCCAACCGGTCGAAGCCGTTGTGTGGCGCGGTGATACCGGCCTCAACGGCCTTGGCGTTCATACTGTTGATCCGGGCATAGGCATACTGGATGTAATAAACAGGATTCTCCGAGGATTCTTTTTTCGCCAGCTCCAGATCGAATTCCAGATGCGCCTTGATGTGACGCATCAGAAAAAAATAGCGGGCGACGTCCGAGCCCACCTCATCAAGCACCTCCCGCAGACTGACGTATTGTCCTCGGCGGGTCGACATGGAAACGGCCTGTCCGTCTCGAAATATGGTCGCCAGCTGAACGATCAGGACGTTGAGATCATCGCGATCGCGGCCCATGGCCTCGGCGGCCGCTTTGAGACGCGGAATATACCCGTGGTGATCGGGCCCGAGAATATCGACCACGGTATCGAAGCCCCGGTCGAATTTGTTTTTGTGATAAACGATGTCCGGTGTGAGGTAGGTGTACGTCCCGTCGCTTTTCTCCAGAACACGATCCTTGTCGTCGTCGAAGTCGGTGGACTTGAACCACAACGCGCCATCCTTCTCGTAGAGAAATCCCTTTTCACCGAGATAGGCGATCATTTCTTCGATCTTGTCCCGGCCGGCAACCACGGACTCGTGGGACCAGACATCGAAGGCCACATGAAAGTCCGCCAGGTCCTGCCTGATCATGTCCATCAGAAACGCAACGCCGAATTCCTTGAACTTATCCTCGTCTATCTTGTGCAGCTGTTCCGGTGTGTCGACACCTTCCCGCTCCATAAACAGCCGCGCCATATCTCTGATATAATCGCCCTGATACCCTTCCTCGGGAAAATCCACGTCTTCGCCGAGAATCTCCTGGGCGCGAAAGCGGATGGAGCGTCCCAGAATGTTGATCTGATTCCCGCCGTCATTGACGTAATATTCCTTAGTGACGTCAAACCCGATGTAAGCCAGAATATTGCCCAAGGCATCGCCGACCGCGGCCTGACGGGCATGCGCGATACTCAGCGGACCGGTCGGATTGGCGCTGACAAACTCAATACAAATTTTCCGGCCCTTCCCGTCCGTTAGCGATCCATACCGGTCGCGCTGTTCAAAGACCTGTTCGAGCACGGTCACCAGCGATCCGGTCTTGAGAAAGAAATTGATGAACCCGGGGTTCTTGACTTCGACTTTATCGATGACGTTTTGAAGGGATGACTCGGACAGCGAGTCGGTGATGGCTTGCCGGAATTCTTCGGCGATGACGACCGGGGGTTTGCGAAACGTCTTGGCCGAGCGCATGGCGATATTGCAGGAAAAATGGCCGTGATTCTTATCCGCCGGGACCTCCAACTCGATTGCCGGCCACTCTTTTACGTCCGCAAAGGCCGCACCCAGCGTGGATTTCAAATACTGTTCGATTTCGCTCTTGTATTGACTCAACATAAAAAAAAATCACAAGCGCTGTCGCGCTTCTGATGTCGGCCTTTCACGGGCTGGGATTAACGTCGCGGCGGCAATCGTCAGCTGCTTTCCCAAGCCACCTGCTTTGCTTCCTTCCACAAATATTCCAGATTATAAAACTCGCGTTTGTCCTTTTGAAAGATGTGAACCACCACGTCTCCGGCGTCAAAGACGATCCAATCGGCCTGTTTGGCATTGCTTTTCGAACCGATCTTGATGCCGATCTGCGCCAACCCCTCATCGACGCCGTCGGCAATGGCCTTGACTTGCCTTTCGGTATTGCCTGAGCAAAGCACAAAAAAATCGCAAAAATTGACCAGTTGACGCATGTCAAGAATGACGATGTCCAAGGCCTTCTTATCGTCCGCGAAGGCGGCGATCTTCTTTGCGAGGATTCGTGATGAAAGTGAAGCTTGTTTTATTGCAGGAGTCCTTCTGGTTCCGGGAATCGGCCCTTATCTACAGGCCTTTGGCTCTTACGATGATATCGGCTTTCAAATTATTCGGCTTACTGTTTGAGCTTGGCAGCTTGGTCCTTACTGAGAACCCGCCAGCATTCATGCGTGCCTTTGGGAGATTTTGTCACAGCGAAAAAACGGCCGCTCTTTTCTCTGACCTCGTACTCTGATGTGTTGAATTTCGACTTTGTTTTCACATCATAAAAGGATAGTTCTTCTGCCATGTTCGCTCCTTCTCGTCGTTTGGTGGTTATGTTACTCTGATTCTAACGGCTGCCGATAGCCTTGTCAAATTAAAAAAGGCCCCTGAATCACTTAATCAGCAGTTTCCTCAATATCTCTTCCTGTTCATCGGTGATCGGCCCCACCAGGGCCAGATTGTACCGCTGATCGTCCAGGATCTCCCGGGCCACGCGCTTGAGGTCTTGCGGTTTGACCTTTTGCAACGCGGCCACCACATCCTTGACGGTTCGCCCCTTGTTCCGGGAAATCAAAGCCTCCCCGATCCACAGCATCTGCTCCATGGTATCTTCCAGGCCCAGCTGGATCTGGCCGATCATATAGTCTTTGGCCCGCTTAAATTCGCCTTCGGTGACGCCTGCCGTGCGGATCTTGCGCAATTCTCTGAGTATGACTTCCACGGCCTCAACGATTTTCACATTGTCAACGCCAGCCCTGATCATAAAGACACCTGTATCGTGCATCGTCTTGTGATAACTACCGATCGAGTAGGCCAGCCCCTTCTTCTCCCGGACCTGGACGAACAACCGCGACGACATATTGCCGCCCAGGATGATACTCAACAGGCCCAGCGCGTAACGGTCCGGATGATTCTCATCATACCCCGGCATGCCCAAGGCCAGATGCATTTGCTCAATATCCTTACGAAAGAAATTCATACGCGGCTCGGCCTGTTTGTCCCCGACCGGGGCATAACTCCAGTCATCGCGCCCCTCCAGCTTCCCAATCTTACGCCTTACCGCCCGCATCAATTTATCCTGGTCGAACTGCCCGCACACCGAGATCACCACGTTTCCCGGCAGATAATATTGCCGGTGGAACTGCCGTAAGTCGCGTGCGGTCAAGCGGGACACCGACTCCAGCGTCCCGGCCAGCTGCCCGCCCAGGGCATGCCCCGGCCACAACAATCCGTCCAGCAATTCCATCACGAAATATTGGGGCAGGTCATGATACATCTTGATTTCTTCGAGGATGACCGTCTTTTCCTTGGTGACATCGGTCGCCCGCAGCTTCGGAAAGAATACCATGTCCGTCAGCACGTCAAAGGCCTTATGCAAATGGCGCGCCGGGACCTTGGCGTAGAAACAGGTCTGTTCCTCCGTGGTGAAGGCATTCAGCGTCCCCCCGACTCCCTCTACATTCTCCTTAATCGCTTCACAATCGTATCCGTCGCTTCCCTTAAATACGACATGTTCCAAAAAATGCGTGGCACCTTTAACCTGGACCGGTTCATACCGGCCGCCGACTCCGACCCACACGCCGATCGCGGCACTGTGCCGGTCGGGCATCGGTTGGGTTATGACGCGCAATCCGTTTGCAAGTTTTTCAATCTGATACATATTTAACCTACTTCAGCGGGGCGGTTAATGTTTTGACAAACCGTTCGACGCGGGGCACCAAATCCGCTTTACCCGTGTGCCGGACGATTTCATTGATAATAGCACTGCCGACGATAACACCGTCGGCCGTCTTGGCCAAATCCCGGACCTGTTCGGGCCGGGAGATACCGAAACCGATGCATACCGGCTTGTCGGTCACCTTTTTGGCGGCGGCGATCTGTTTCTTGACGGCCGCGGGGATTTGCGCACGCGCGCCGGTGACGCCGGTCAGTGAGACGAAGTAAATAAATCCCGAGGCGTGCCGCGCAATCAAGGGCATCCGCCGGGCGGTCGTAGTCGGGGCCATAAAAAAAACGGTAGAGATATCCGCGCGGTCGGCAGCCGCCTTGAGGAGTCCCGCTTCTTCCGGCGGGAGGTCCGGGATGATCAACCCGTCTACACCGGCGGCCGCGGCCGCAGCCACATATTTCGCGTCGCCGTAGTGAAAGATCGGATTGTAATACATCATCAGCGCCAGCGGGATATCGGTCTTCTGCCGGAGCCGCTTCACCAGCTGAAAGATTTTCTCAGTCGTCACGCCCTGGGCCAACGCCCGCTCCGAGGCGGTTTGGATCGTCTTGCCGTCGGCCAACGGATCGGAAAAAGGCACCCCCAGCTCAATGATATCCACTCCCGCCCGCTCGAGAGCTGGAACCAGCTCGGCGGTGGTTGCCAGGTCCGGATCTCCCGCCGTGATAAACGCGACAAAGGCCTTTTTTCCCGCGGAGCGCAGACGCTTAAAAGTCCGGTCTATCCTGTTCATAGCATATCCTTGATAGCGTTGACGTCTTTATCTCCCCGGCCCGACAGGCACAGGATCACGGTCTTGCGTCCCTTAACCCGCTTGGCCAATTTGGGCAGGTAGGCGACCGCATGCGCGGTTTCCAGGGCCGGGATAATCCCTTCAGCCGCCGACAACAGCTTTAAACCGCGCAACGCCTCTTCATCGTTGACGGAGACGTATTCCGCCCGGCCGGTCTGCCGGTAATACGCATGCTCAGGACCGACCCCGGGATAATCGAGCCCGGCAGCGATGGAATGGGCCACCTGGATCTGGCCGTCCGCGGTCTGCATGAGATTACTCTTGCTGCCGTGCAGTACGCCGACCTCGCCGATGGCCAATGGCGCCGAGTGCTCTCCCGACTTCAGCCCCTTGCCGGCAGCCTCCACACCGATCAGATTGACCCGCGCGTCTTTGTAAAACGGATGGAAGATCCCCATCGCGTTGCTGCCGCCGCCCACACACGCGACCACATAATCGGGCAGCCGGTTATTCTCCAGCGCGCGGAACTGACGGCGCGCCTCGCGACCGATGACGGACTGAAAATCACGCACCATCATCGGATACGGATGCGATCCGGCCACGGATCCGATAATATAAAACGTATCCCGGACATTGGTGACCCAGTCGCGGATCGCCTCATTCATGGCGTCCTTGAGTGTCCGTGATCCGCTGGTCACCGGCACCACCTCGGCACCCAGAAGCTTCATGCGAAACACGTTAAGCGACTGACGGTGAGTATCTTCTTCCCCCATATAAATGACACACTTCAACCCCATCAAGGCGGACGCTGTGGCCGTGGCCACACCGTGCTGACCGGCCCCGGTTTCGGCTATGATCCGAGTTTTGCCCATCCGCTTGGCCAGGAGGACTTGTCCCAAGGTATTATTGATTTTATGCGCCCCGGTGTGCAGCAGGTCTTCCCGCTTGAGATACACCTTCAGCGTCTTGAGTTGGGCGCTGAGGCGTTCGGCCAGATACAAATTGGTCGGCCGGCCGGCGTACTCTTTGAGATAGTGCGTGAATTCCTTGCGGAACGCCGGGTCCTTCCGGGCGGCGGCGTAAACCTCGGTCAGCTCCTCATGCAGGCTGATCAGGGTCTCGGGCAAAAACCGGCCCCCGAATTCGCCGAAATGTCCTGTTTTGTCGGGAAGAGACATATATACTCCTATCGCGGAAGCATCTATTCAAGCACAAATCACCGGATAAAGCAAATTGTAACGGGTTCATTTATAGGACTGCACGATCATGATCTTTTGCCAGATCTTGCGAGAGAGTCCTGTCGAAAGGTTTTCGATTTCATTGACGGTGCTGATGACCACCGGATCATGAAAGGTCTGCACATAAAGGGCGGCGATTTTACCGATCAGGGAGAGCATTTCACTGCAATAGTCCAGGTAGCGATTGAGTTCGAACCGGGACAATTTCTTCTTCGGCGGATAGAGGTGATCGGACGGATCGCCCAGCATCTTGTCCGGATCCTTGGTCAGCTGGTGCATATCGACCACGTGCGCCATAACGCGCAGCTCATGCAGTAACTTTAACACCCGTTCACGCTTGATCCGGTTCTCGAAGGTGATCAGAAAGAAGATCGCCGCCCCGATCAGGACCACATCGTTGAGCCCTGCCTCAAGCACCTGGATGAATTCGGAGAAGCTTAACCTGCCGACGACCCGGACCTCCTGCATCGTCATATGCAGGCCGAGCAGAATGATGATAATGGCGACCACGGCCCCGGCGCGCAGCCAATAGTTGGGTCGCTGAATGTCATCGCATTTGACCTTGGCCTGGCGGGCGACTTCCAACAGTTCGCGGCCGATCTTGGCGAGTCCCGATTGCGGAAATCGGTTCTGGATCCGCTCATGCAGGATCGCTATGGTCCCGATGAGCTTGGTGGAATCAAGGGAACGGTACATGTCGGGTCAGGACTTCCAATCCGGATAGCGTTCCGAACCGAAATATTCGTCCGGGTAGAGCTTGCGCCGAAAGCTTTCGGGCAGAAACTGGAACAGCCCGTACCCCTTCGGCTGGCTGTCCAGCTCGATGTCCAGGCGGGTGCGGTCGAAGCGGACCTCCTCGTAGCGACCGGAGGAATATTCCAGGACCGTCAGCCTTTCGGCACTTGACCCTTTTTGAGCGCAGTAAATCAGGTGTTTTCCATCCGGTGACCAGCGCACAAAGCGGTCCACACCCGGATTCTTGGTAATCTGAAAGGTCTTGTTTTCGGCCAATTCCATGGCAAAAATCTCGAGATTCTCACTGCCGTCGGGATTCAGATCTCCGGAAATATAAATCAGCACCTTGCCGTCCGGGGAAAATGTCGGGCAATAGTCGCGGCCTTCGTAATCGGTCAGCTGGGTGGATTCCCTGGATTCCAGGTCATACAGCCAAATGTTCTCGCTTCCCGAACGCTTGGAAGCGTAGACGACCTTTTTCCCGTCCGGGGAATATTCCGGTGAGTAGTCCGCCTCCGCGTGCTCGGTGATCCGCTGCAGGTCCGTTCCGTCTTTTTTGATCGAATAGATATCGAAATTGCCTTCGTAATTGGCGGTAAAGACCAGACGTTCACCGTCGGGTGACCAAGACGGCGTGTTCTGCCACTGCTTGCTGCGGGTGACCTGACGCTGATTGGCCCCCGAGGCCTCCATCAACCAAATCTCGGGAGTGCCGGTTTGGTTGGAAATGTAAGCAATTTCGGTTCCGTCAGGGGACCACCGCGGACAATCATTCTTGCAGTTTCCGTCGGTGAGCTGGCTCACCTTCTTGTCCTCGAGATTGATCGTCCAGATATCGTAATCCCCATGCTTGCCGGAGGAGAAAACAACCGTTCCTTTCAGCTCCATGACGATCCTTTCGTTTGGGGCGCCGGCACGCGGTAGCGGCGGGCGCCTGTATCGTGTTGAGATTTACCGGGATGGGTCATATGGACATAATATACCATAATCCGCCGTTCACGCCAAAGCATCAAATTCCCGGACAAACTGCTCCAAAATCCGGGTCCCGTGATACAGAGATTTGATGTAAATGTATTCGTCGTTGGTGTGCAGGGTACCGTGAGCCCCCCACCCGGTGGCAAAGGCGGGTATCCCGTGCTTCTGGAAAAAGGTGATGACCGTCGCCCCCTCGCTTCCCTTGAGTTTGGCCGGTGATTTTAGGGCCCGGTTGACCTGCATAAACTTGCGTACATAGGGATGATCCCCGGCGATTTCGTACGGCTGTTGAATATCGTCCACGATCAGCTTGAATTTCCG
>JAGQKV010000018.1 GCA_020429915.1 Candidatus Omnitrophota bacterium
CGGGAACAAAGCGCAACGGGCAAGAGAACGTCCTACGTCTAACGTCTTACGGAAACAAAGCGCCCAAACACACACACCAGGCGAACACTTAAAATTTCCCCTTGCATTCCCCCCCAAATGCGTGTACATTATCCGTATTGAAAAGACACCCGTGGCAGAAAGTGACCATGAACCTCACACGATACATCCTGACATCCCTTCTCACACTCAGTATCACGGCAACGATGTGGCCGGCGCTCAGCGCTGAGGCCGCCTGGCGCATCGCCCAAGTGTCTCCGCGTGCACCGCGCGCCCCCCAAGCCCCGACGGAACCGACGCCGCCCACACCCCCGACGCCGCCCACAAGTCCGGAGTCTCCGGCGTCACCGGTTCAACCCAAACCGCCGAAGCCGCCCAAGCCTCCGAAACCGCCCAAACCCCCGAAAACACCGACGCCCCCGAAAACACCGACGCCGCCCAAGACGCCGACCGCTCCGAATCAGCCCTAAGTCCAACGCATGGAACACATTCCTGATGGATACGTTCGTCCATTAAATGTGATAAAATGATAATACTTGAAAAATTGAAATACCCATCGTATAATACGCTCTCTGATACGTGGTTTTCTGAGATTGTTTCGTACTGAATTGTTTGCCTGCCTGATACCGTTTGATAGAGTGAATCCGATACCTAGCTATCCTGACCGCGTCATCCCGGTACGTCCGCGATCCTCCCGATCGCGGTTAATCCGAAAAAAGCAGGTTTCCCGACTCCGTTTCCCGGGAACCGACTTAAGCTTATTCGTTCGGTCTAAATCACGTCTTGTGGAACAGCCCATGCGTCGGCAATGAATCCATTGCCCTGTTTCTGCAGTAAACACCCAGTAAAAAAAGCACCCTGACGATCACAACCGTGTTATTGCCATGAAACGACGTATTTTTGCGAATCCGGAGCCACATACCGTAACCCGAACCGGGTTTAAGGGTCCCTTGAATCGAACGGGGGATTTCTTTATGCAGCGAGCCCAAACCGCGAAAGGCACTCCCGCCTCCGACGGTTCCGAACACTCCGTAATCATGTACCGAATAGCTACTGGACAAAGCTTGCGGCGAAGTATGTATGGGAACTTGGTCGGTATTGTAATGGGCAAAATCGTGTATAAGTGGAACAAAATATGGTGTCCGGGGGATGCATCCTTCTAAAAACGCAATGCGAAAAAGGATTTATGTTTAGTCGAAGAAATAAGGCGCGGCAATGGTGTACGCTTCTGGGGGACTGTGCGATGCTGTTCACGGCCTTTCATGTCGCTGGCCTGACGCGCTATGGTAATTTCACTCAGGCCTGGACCCTCTACCAATGGCCGATGTTGGCCATAGCGATCATCTACGTGATCAGTTTTTATGCCTTCACCCTCTATGAGACCGGCGACCGGTCCAAAAGCGCCTTTTTCCTTTCACGGCTGTGCGCCGCGGTAGGCTTTGGTTTCCTGATCAGCTCGGCCCTGTCGTATTTTGTTTTTCCTCTGCGCATCGCCCGCTGGCTCGCGATCTTGTGCGCGGGCTATACCCTCGTCTTTGTGGGCGGGTGGCGGACGCTCTTTGATCAGCTGTGCCGCACAAGAATCCAGCGCAAGCGAGTCCTCATCATGGGAGCCGGGAAACTCGGGGCGTATGTATGCAAGATAGCCCGGTACGTGGAAAGCCTGGACATCATCGGTTTTCTGGATGATGATCAGGACAAACATCATGGTTTCGTGCATGGGGTCGAGGTCCTCGGCCCAACCGAGCGGTTGCCGGAGATGGCAAAACAGGACAGTATCGATATTGTTGTCGTCGCCATCAAGTCGGTGAAAGAAAAGGACCTGCTGGACCGGCTGCTGGCCGCCAAGATGTCTCGGGTGAAGATCCTGGATGCGTCGACCTTTTATGAATTGACCACGGGGAGAATCCCCATGGCGCACGTGCGGTTGGGGTGGATCGTCTTTACGTCGATCAACGGGATGGCCCGCCATTTGTACACCCGATTTAAACGGTATTGTGATATTGCCCTGGCGCTGTTCGGGCTTGTGCTGGCATCGCCTGTCATGTTGATCACGGCCATCTTGATCAAACTGGATTCCAAGGGCCCGCTGATCTATAAACAACAACGGATGGGGCAGCATGGCAAGGAATTCATGATGTTCAAGTTCCGGTCCATGGTGGTGGATGCCGAGAAAAAGCAGGGCGGGCTGTACACATCCGTCAAAGACGCCCGTGTGACGCGGGTCGGCCGTATTATCCGCCGGGTCCGCATTGATGAGCTGCCGCAACTCTGGAATGTTCTCATCGGGGATATGAGTTTCGTGGGACCGCGTCCGGAGGCGATGGAGCTGTCTCATAAGTATGAACAGCACATCTCCTTTTACGCGCTGCGCCACGCCATCAAGCCGGGGCTCACCGGCTGGGCCCAGGTTAAGTTTCCCTACAGTGCGTCCGTAGAGGATGCGGAATACAAATTTGAATTTGACATGTTCTATATCAAGAACATGTCGATCCTGCTCGATGTCCAAATCGTGCTCCAGACGATCAACGTCTTATTCTTCTTGATTTCCCGCAATGAGAGTGTCAAGAAAGACACCATTATCGAAGCCGAAGACGCCGTGGCCACGGCCAAGAAGCTG
This sequence comes from Candidatus Omnitrophota bacterium, assembly GCA_020429915.1. Classification (GTDB taxonomy): domain Bacteria; phylum Omnitrophota; class Gorgyraeia; order Zapsychrales; family Zapsychraceae; genus JAGOSC01. The sequence continues at coordinate 2,639 of JAGQKV010000018.1, forward strand.
CTGGAGGAAGGAACCTCTCCCGGCGTATCCCATACCGAAGCATCCGCTGGGCATCGTCCGGGGACACATATCGTCACCCGAACCGAATAAGTTGACGAAGTCCAACAAGATCGTAAAAGATGTCCCATCAGCCCCCTTTTAAGTGATCCCGTGAATCGAACGCGGGATTTTTTGAAAGGCCGCAAGTCGCTGTGGATTGAGGTGATCGGTTTGGGCCCGCAGATCCCGCGGCTGTCCGGGCAAAACTGATCTCCCAATAGTCGCTGCAACAAACACCCCCCGATCCACGTCACCATCCGGGTCTCATTTAGCCGGATTTCCATATCAACGCTATAATATTTTCACCTCCGGCTAAACCTTTCAGCCATTAGATGCACTAACAGATAAAGGCACCCGAACCGCAGGGACGGCTCATGACGAGAGAAATAACTGACCCCGACGCACAGATTATTTTGGAAATCCAGCACGGCTCCCGCGACGCCTTTAATCAGCTCGTGCGACGGCATCAGGCGGCGGTGCGGCGACTGGCGCAACGGCTCATTGACGATGAAGAGGAGGCTCGCGACGTGGCCCAGGAGGTCTTCGTGCTCGCGTGGCGTGAACTGCCGCGCTGGCGATTCAAGGCGAAGTTCTTCACCTGGCTGTACCAAACGACCTGGAACCTCAGCCGCGGGGTGCGGCGCAAGGCTTACCGTCATCAGTACAGAGAAAAACCGCCGCAGCCCGATTCGGCGCCCTCCGGCAACCGCCGGGAAGAGATAATCACCGCCGAACGGCACGTCGCGGTACGCGCCGCAGTGGCCGCCCTGCCCGAACGGCAGCGGCAGGTGGTGATCCTGCGCGTCTATGAAAAACTCAGCGTCGCGCAAACCGCCGACGTCATGAAATGCAAGGAAGGCACGGTCAAGGCCCTGTTGTTCCAGGCCTTGAAAAAACTGTCCGGGCTCTTACAAACGGAGAACGACTATGAGCGGTAAACATGATCAAGACCGGCTGATCGCCTACATCTTAAATGAACTGCCCGCGGAAGACCGGGCCCGGGTCGAGGCCCATCTTAAGGAATGCCCCCGTTGCCGGACTCGCTTTGAACAATTGTCGCAAATCGGAACCCGGCTGAACGCCGATGCCGGCACACAAACGGATCCCGGGAACGAAGAGGCCTTCCTTGTTGAGGTCAATCAACGCATCGATGCCGAAAACGAACGCCGCCCGGTCTTCGGACTTTTGCGCCGGTTGGCCGTGGGCGGGGCACTGGTGATGCTTCTCTTACTGCTGTTACGGCATCCGGCACCGGATGCACCGTGCCGACCGCGCGCGCCGGTGGCACAACAGCGACCCGATCACAAAATATCCCGGCTGGCCAAGCATACGCCGGCCGTTTATCCGGATTTCAGCGGACTGTTGGAGAGAGGTTGGCCCCTCGCCGGCAAAGCGCCTGCCTTGTCTCCCAGTCCGATGCCGGCCTTTCCGGCGACACCCAAACTGACCGAGGGTGTATCCCTCGTATTTCCCAAGATCAAACTGTAAAACAAGGAGAACCTCATGAAAAAAAGTGTATCCATAGTCATCCTGACCGCCTGCCTGTTCGGCGCGGCCGCCCTGTACGCGCGTCCGGCCGCGGCATTGGGACAGAAGGAGAACCAGCTTGAGAACCTGCAGGTCATGCAGGGCTGGGTCGATTTTCTCGCCAACTTCATCGACGTCATCGAAGACCCCACCAATGCCATCGGCCTGGCGCAAAACAGTCTTAAGGATCTGTACGTGGAAAACGGCGAATCCGAACGGGTGGTCCAGGTCCTCAACGAGACGCTGAAGATCGTTGAGGACCAGGGCGGCCGCAATGCGATCCGCTTTACGCTGGCTGAACTCCACAAACAACTCGGTCAGCCCAAAGAGGCGAGTGACCAGTTGCTGAAAATTATCGAAGAGAATGCGAAGGGGAGGCATGCGCGTCCATCCTCAGGGTCGGGAGAGGCAACGAAGAGTTTGTTTGAGTAAGTTGCAACTGGGTGATGAGTGGTGAGTGCCGGGTGATGATCGCAGGAGGCGGGTTACGTCTGATGCGACCATCACTCAGCACCATCATCTTTTTCCTGACGGAGGTGAAGAACGCAGGCAAGGAGTTTCGCCTGTTACGACCACCACCCACCAGTCACCACCCATCACTCATCACCCATCACTCACCACCCTCGCTACCAATTAACACCCCCCCCTCCTCAATTTTTTGTTCCCCCCTTGCGCCCTGTGGTATGATGATTACGAAATTCACTTGATAGCAACTAACCATTTATCCGTGATACTCCGTTATGTATCCAGGCCGTTGGGGAATTCTGTTTGTGATCATGCTGTTGGCGTCCCGCGCCGACGCGGTCATGATCTATCAAAACTTTGAACCGGACAACGGCACGCCGGCCAAAACCGGACAAACCGGCCCGGAATACGGCTGGGCCTTCGGCGGGGCATCCGGCCGCCTGACCGGGGATGACGAACCGGTCCACTCCGGGCAGCGCGCCTGGGCCTACACGCTGCCCCTGGACGAACCTCTTCAAGGCGGGACCGGGATCCCGTCTCAGACCCAAACCTATCACATCAATTTCGTGCCCGAATGCCACGACCGGCTGACGTTCTGGATCTGGTCCGCTCCGTCGCGGCCCGGCCCGCACACGGTCATGGTCAAGTTCTTCGACCAGGGAAATTACAAACGCGACGGCATCGGGATTTGGACGGAGGGCAAGGCCGCCGACCGGCAGTGGAGCCATCTTGAAATTCTGTTCCGGCAGCTGCCCGACGATTTTGACTGGGAGCGCGTGGACAAGATCGAGTTTTATAATTACTGGGACGGGACATATTACTACGACGATATCGAGATTGCCTCCAGCTTTTCGCCGCAAAAGGACAAGGAATGCCTCCAGCGGGAATATGTGCTGGCCTGTCACCCGGAGAATCCGGAAGTTTGCCGGACCGTATATGAACGGCACGGCTTGACGCTTTTAAATTATCTTTACCTCAATGAATATGGCGGCCAATGACAACATAACGGACCGGGACCTGGTCGGCCGGTGCCTTGACGGCGACAAACCCGCGTGGGACCTGCTGGTCACGCGGTACACCGGCCTGGTGTACCACGTCATGCGCCGTTGCGCGCACAAGAACGGGGCGGTGCTTCAGCCGGAGGAGCTGGAAGACCTGCACAACGACTTCTTTCTCTGTCTGCTGGAAGACAACAGCCGCCGACTGCGGGCCTTCCGGGGCGACGCCATGCTGTCCACCTATCTGGGACGGATCGTTTTTAATCTGACCGTCGATTATCTCCGCCGGCGTCGAAGCCACTGTTCGTTCGACGAATTCATGCTCACGTCCCGGGCGGACAGCGCCGATGAGGACTCGCCGCTGGACCAGGCGATCAGTGATGATCTTATCGAACTCGTCCGCCGCTGCATGCCCCAACTCCCGGAAAAGGACAGAGGGATTATCGATCTGAAAATCTTTCAACGGCTGAGCGTCAATCAGATCGCGGACGAACTGGGTCTGAAGGTGGAAACCGCCCGGGCACGGATCCAGCGGGCCCTGGAGAAACTACGGAAATTAGTGAAAAAAGTTCATTAGAAACAGCGAAAGTATCCGTCAACTATGCCGAAGGACAACACACCTGAAAAATTCAACATCACCGATGAAGCCGTCGCCCGGTATCTGGAAGGGGTGTGCAGCGCCGGTGAAAAAGAGCGGATCGAAGAGGCGATGAAAAAAGACCCTGCCTTCAGAAAAGAACTGGATGACCTGCGCGAGATCGTCGGCGATTTCGATCCGAATGCCGGCACCGGTGTCCCCAAGCACGTGGTCCGCCGCGCACAAGACCTCGTCCATCCCCGTTACGGCGCGCTTTTTATCGACATCCTCGCGGAAATAGCCGATGGCGCGTTCCGGCGCCTGTCCACCGCGGCCACTGTCCTGTGCGGTCCGCAAACGGCTGAGCCGGTCATGCTGCGCGGGGAATCGTTCGTCCCTAAGCAGAATATCCTAGTCGAAAAAAGGGTGGGGGACCTGGACATCCAGGTGGCGGTCGGCATCCATGCGGACAACCGTCAGATTACGGTATGCCTCCGCCGGGCGGACACCGGCCGGGACGCCGACGGCGTCCGCGGATTACTTTTACTTGAAGGACAGGAGCTCGAGTCGCATCTGAGCGCCCGGGGCCGCATCGCCTTTGACGAGGTCGGCGACGGGGAATATTTTGTGGAACTGCGGCAGGGCGACGCATTGCTGGGCGCCGTCAAAATAAACCTGACTTCGCATGGCTGAGCGCGGCGCATCCCTCATACTGGACGTACAGGCCCGCGACGGGCAGATGACGCTCAGTCTGCACGACACCCGCTGTGCGGTCCGCGGGGTGGAAGACCATCCCGTTTCGTTTCCCGCGATACAATCCGCGTCGCAGCGCATCTACGGCCTCATTCAGCGCGCACATGAGATCGGCCGGTTCGATCCGGATATTAACGCGCAACTGACCGCGGCCGGGCGGGAACTTTTCGCGCTATTGATACCCGGCACGATCCGCGCGGCGCTTACCGAATCCCGGGCGGAACACCTGTTGCTGATTCTTGACGAAGGATTGCTCGGCATCCCGTGGGAGCTGGCGCATACCGGCGGGGATTTCCTCTGTATCAAATTCAATGTCGGCCGACAGATGCGTACCCGCAGGCCGCACCGGCCCGGACGCCACCGGACGGCCGGCCGCCCGTACCGTCTGCTGATCCTGGCCGACCCCTGCGGAAATCTGCCCGCGGCGCAAAAGGAGATGCAGGACCTCCGCAAAAAACTGGAGCAGGGCAAGGACCGTCTGGAGATCTCCACCAAATCCACCCGGATCACGCGCGACTACGTGGAACGCCATCTGCACCGGTATGACATCGTGCATTTCGCGGGTCACAGCGAGATTGATCCGCAGGCGCCGGAGAAGGGGGGCTGGGTCCTGACCGACGGCATCTGGTCGATCACGGACATCCAGCGGCTGGGTGCCCGGGACAGCCAGCCGGTGCTGGTCTTTTCCAATTCCTGCCGGTCAGCGTTTGACGGGCACAACGATACCCTGCACCGGGCCGGGGAGGAGATATCCGGCATCGCCAACGCCTTCATCCTCAACGGCGTCCGCCACTTCGTCGGGACCCTCTGGAATGTCCCGGATGCCTCGGCGGGGACATTCGCCGCGGGATTCTACGCCCGACTTCTGAAAGGCGACGCCATCGGATCCGCTTTAAAGACGGCACGGCAGCAGGCCGCCTCCGCTGCCGGCGCGCATCAGCTGACCTGGGCGAACTACATTCTCTACGGCGACCCGGCCACCGTCATCGTCGGTAAGAAAACATATCCCCGGCTGCGCCGTCTGGTCCCGGCGGCGGCCGGCGTTCTGGTATTGGCCGGGATACTGACGGCCATCCTGGTGCAGCGGCAGGACCGGATAACGCAACGTTCCCGGCAGGCCGTCGTGGCCGAACAGACGGTGACGATCACCGGCGAGGAGGACGCCCTGCTGAAGGTGATCTTTGCCAATGAGCGCGTGCCGACCTATGTGTGGGAAGAATTTATTACCCGCAACGAAGAAGGCCTGCGCGCGGTGGACGGCCGGCTCGCGCCCGGCGTCAAGGCGTTGCGCATCAAACGAAACGGCGACCTGCACATCGAACGGGGAGATTATTTTCTGGCCGCCGAACAGTACCGGAAGGCCTTATCGTACGTTTCAGGCGGGGATGCCGGGCATCTGTTTCTGCGCAGTATCCTGACGCTCGACCTGATCCAGGCCCTGGTGGAATCGGACCGCCTGCAGGCGGAGGCCCCGCTGAAAGAGTTTCGTACGGCCTTTGCCGCGGATCGCGCCCGCTTCACCGACTCCCAGCTGGCGTTTTTAATGCGCCGTTTCCAGCTCATCCGGATCTCTCTGTTCAAACTCGGGCTGAAAAACTCTCAATTTTACAACGAGCTGGATTCGGTGTATGATCAAGTCAAAGACACCCGCCGGACACGACCTTAAATTTTTTTTATAAAATTTGTCAGACTTTGCGAACGGTGCCGTCAACTACCATGACGGCCGCGCTTCGCGGTCCCGTTCAGCCATAATACAGACCAGGGCCACCGCCCGCGTCATATATCCAGTTATCCAAAATCGTAACCGGGGGAGAGTGTTATGAAAAAGATAATCTTTGCACTGGGGCTGGGTGTCGTCCTGGCTGCCGGAACCGCTTGGGCGGGATTCGACGGCCCGAACATCCGCGTCGATCATGAACCGACCAGCCTCAACGCCGTCAAAGGAAAGGTGGCGGCCGATAACGCCGGTCACATATACGTGGCGTGGGAGGACGAACGCAGCGGAGCGGGCGTTTACCTGAATTATTCCCACGACAACGGCGGCACCTGGCAGAGCAGCGACACCTTCCTCGAAATCCCCGGCAGTTCCTATCTGAAAGACCTCAAGATCCTCACCGACCAGTCCGGTCATGTTTATGTCACCTGGATTTACATCCTCAACAGCGCCAAGTATGTGGCCTTCGGGTCGTCCTCCGATTACGGCGCGACCTGGTCCACGCAGACGGTCAACGTCGGCGAATCCGGCTGGTGGGTGGATGACGTGGATATGGACCATGATGAGTCCGGCCACGTCTGCCTGACGGCGAGCGAGGGGGGATCGTTTCCGCTCAATCTCTACAGCAACTGTTCCGCTGATTACGGCGCGACATGGATGGGCACGCACGTCAAGATCAACACCAATAACCCGTCGAGCGGACAGACGCAACGTGATATCAAAGTCTGCATGGATGACGGGGGCCACGTCTACACGGCCTGGGTCGACGGCCGCGACGGGGTCAGCGGAGGCTGGAAGTATGTCTACTCCAATCATTCCAGTGATTACGGCCAAAGCTGGGCGCAGGAACAGCGCATTGAACCGCCCTCTTATGCCCAAAACGCGGATAATCCCCAGATTGCCTGCGACAACAACGGCAATGTCCATGTCGCCTGGCATTCTTTTGACGGTCAATTTTATCAAAATGAAATTTTCTACAATCACTCCGCGGACTACGGAGTGACATGGCCTAACCGTCAGACGTTCACTACGACAGGCCATTATCCCCGGGTGCAGGCCGGTGCCGGCGGTAAAGTTTATGTGACCTGGACCGACACATCAAATTCACCATACCTGACGATCCGTTTCCGCCGCTCCACGGACGGGGGAAACTCCTTTGATTCCGAGGTCCGGATCAACACCAGTCATGACACCGAGCAGGACCACTACGCCTTGAAGGCAGCGGGAAACAAGGTCGGCGTGCTGTGGGAGAATGTGGAACCGTGGGAAACGATCTACGCCAAATTTTCAGAGGACGCCGGGGTGACGTGGCAGGCAGAGGATATCGATGTCAGCAACGGAGGCTATAACAGCGACCTCCCTGATCTCGCGATGAGCGGCGGCGGCGAGATGTATGCCGTTTGGCAGGACAACCATACCGCCGGGTACAACATCTATTTCAAAACGGGCACCCCCGACGGCCAGGCCGACGTGTCGGTCTTCCAGGACTTCGAACCGGGTAACGGCTCGGATGAGTACGGGTGGGCCTACCCGGGCGCGACGGCGGAACTCTCCACCGAACAGGTCCACGGCGGCACCCGCGCGTGGAAGGTCAGCTCCGGACAGATGTTTGCCGGGACCGGACTGCAGTCGCAGACGCAACGCTGGGATATGGACTTCCGTCCGGACATCAACGACCGCCTCACCTTCTGGATCTGGTCGGATCCCGCCACTCCCGCCGACAACACCGTGCTGCTCAAGCTGACGGACACCGGGACTTTTTCCACCGGTTTTGACGTATGGACGACCGAAAGCGCGGCGTATCAGGAGTGGACGCAGATCGAGGTCCTGTTCAGTCAGCTCCCGGACGGCTTTGATTTGAATCATGTGAACAAGATCGAGATCTTCAACTACGATGCGGGGACCTATTATTTCGATGACTTCGAGGTCACGGCCAAGGACCGGGTGTATCAGGCCTTTGAAGACTGCGCCGACGCCGGCGACTGCGGCTGGGCCTGGGGCGGAACCATCGGACTGCAAGGGACCATCGGCATCGAGGAAGAATACGTTTATGAAGGGGAGACCGCCTGGCGGCTCAACGCGACCGAGAACTGGGCGGGCACCGGGGTCAGGGCCCAGGTCAAGAGTTATGACGCCGTCAATGACGAACAGTCGTACTGGCATGTGGACCTCAATCCGGAGTTTAATGACCGGCTGACGTTCTGGGTCTACAATCTCGCCGAGAACGGCTTGGCCAACAATCTGGCCGTGCAGTTTTTCGATCATGACCAGCACTTTGAGGACCCGGTCGTTTACTGGACCACGGAGCGCGCGTTCTACGGGGAGTGGACCAAGCTGACCGTTCCCTTTGATGAACTGCCGCCGTCGCTCGACCTGACGAACATCAACAAGATCCAGTTCCAGGTGTACTGGAAAGGGGTTTACTACTTCGACGATATCCGCGCCACGCGCGGGGCACCGGCGTTCGACAAGGATGTGCTGCCGGACGGCAACATCGCATGGGGCGCCGTACCCGGGGCCTTCGCCTATGAAGTTCAGCGCAGTGACGACGGGGATGAAGGCTGGGAAACGATCTTCACCGGCGGCGCGACCGGGTTCGGGTACAACGGCCTGAGCCCGAAGTATCTGCGCGTCCGCTGGAGCGAACAAACGTCCTTCCTTAATCCGAACCGTTACGTCGGCGACTGGCAGAGCCCCGTGCTGTATCAACCGCCGCAACCGGTCATCGATTACGACGCCCTGGCCGAGGGCGACATCGCCTTCATCATGACGGGCCAGGGGACTCAGTACCAGGTGGAGTCCGCAACCGGCCCCGACGGTCCGTGGTCGCTTCTCTACGACGGTCCGTCGACGGTCCTCACTGATCAGGCCGAGGATTACGAGTACTACCGCGTGCGCGCCGTCAGAGAAGTCAGCGGACAGATCGTCGATCAGACCGACTGGAGCCCGGCGGTCAGCTACCGTCCCGGCTTGTACGTCAAAGCGGTCAACCAGCAATTGAAAGAGGACAACGGGCAGGGCGGCACACTGGTCCTGCGCGGCATCAATCTGGGGAACCTGCTGTTGATCGAGCCGGAGTTTACCGGCATCGGCGGGAATTTCACCGGGTCCATTGCCACGGATGACGATGACTACGGGATCCGGGAAAACCTGATCGCCCGCTTCGGCGACGACGACCTGCTGCTCGATTATCAGGCCGCGTATATCACCGAGATGGACTTCGACCATATCATGCGCACCGGGGCCAATTTCGTGCGGCTGCCGATTTACTACCGCGTCGTCGAAGACGCGTCCGGCAATTTTACCCGGTTCGACAAGATTGACGAGGTGATCCGCCACTGCGCCAACCGCGGCCTGTACGTGCTGCTCGACCTGCACGGCGCGCCCGGGGCACAGAGCGAGGAACATCATGCCGGACGGATGGATTACAACAAACTGTTCGAGGACTCGTCGCTCGGCGAGGACTATCGCGCCCGCACCGTGGCCTTCTGGGATGCCGTGTCTGAACGCTACAAAGACAATCCTGTTGTCGTGGGTTACGATATCCTCAACGAGCCGTTCGGCGCCGACGACCATGACCCCACCTTTGTCGCGGACAACGGCCTGTGGACCCTGTACGATGCCATCTACGACGCCATCCGGGCCAACGACAGCCAGCACCTGATCGTCATGGAGACGATCCCGTCCGAATTCGACTGGAACACGCTGCCCGATCCGGACGACTACAACTGGCAGAACGTGATGTATCAGGTCCACTACTATTGCTTCCTGTTCGATGAGCAGGGCAACATCAACGGGATCTGCAGCACGGAAGGCCATGAAGAGTATCTCTTCGGCAAGATCACCAATGCCAAGCAGTCCCAGTACAATGTCCCGGTCCTGGTCGGGGAGTTCAACGGGTTCGACAACCGCGCCAACTGGATCACCCATATGCAGAATTATACGAATGAAGGCTGGAGCTGGGCGATGTGGTCCTACAAGACCCATCCGTCGCTGGCCAACTGGGGACTGTTCGTGCATGACATCGACGACGCGGACCTGCCGGATGTCACCGTGGACAGCGCGCAGACCCTCCAGCAAAAATTCGCCCGCTACACCACAGCCCGGCATATCGCCGACACGTCGCTGACCATGCTGTTGTCTCAGTACCTGAAACCGGAGGCGCCGTCCATTACGGTAAACATCACCCCGGCATCGGCAGTTGCGGCAGGGGCGCAATGGCGCCTGCGGCGCGGGCCGGACACCAGCTGGCACGACAGCGGAGAGACCATCGACAACCTGCGGCCCGGCACTTATAAGGTAGTCTTCAAACGATTACACGGCTTTGATAAGCCGGCCAACCAATACGTGACCGTGATCGACGCGCCGGTCACCGTGACCGGGGATTATGTGGAGCGTACGGACGGATCGGTAACCGTCACCATCCAACCCTCCGCCGCGGCCGCGGTCGGGGCGCAGTGGCGCCTGAGCAGCGGACCGGACACATCATGGAAGGACAGCGGCGACACGATCGTCGTCCCGAAAGGCCGCTACCGGATCCGCTTCAAGAAGATCAACGGCTACTACCGTCCGAACACCATCCGCATCAATGTCGGCTACGGCCAAGCGGTGAGCAGGACGGGGTTTTATATGCCGAAGAGTTATTAAGCAATAAGGGAAATCGCTTTCAAAATACTACGCAATTATGGCAATTTTAGATTGTCGACGAGAACCAAAACATTTTTGATAGATGCAGCGGACGGAAAGCATCCGCACAGACATAACTATCTGGTTTTCCGTGAATTATGAGCCCTGGTCATTTTCAATTCATTCTGGTCAGATATATTGTAGCCTGTTACCATAAGAAGAATTCCCCGATCGCACCTTCAATAGATATCCTGGTTCGCATTTCGAGTATGCGATAGCTCACAACGTCTTTATTGAATCAGGATAAAAGAATTGATCCCAATTGAGAATGATTCGTCCGACCGGACGATTCTGAAATCTTCCCGCCGTCAGATTGCATTTTGGCAATCTGACGGATTACACGAGGGAACTGATGCTAAAACCGTATAGATTTTTCTCAAAATATTTTGGATAATTCGATATACTCTTCGGCATTAATAGATAGGGGGCCAAACATCGAGTACTTACCTTGTATCTTTCACCGTAATTTCTAAGCCAACTTGATTATTATTGCCGATTCGTCCTTATTCTCTTAGGGTAGCTCCCTGAGAGAACCCCAAAGCAATTAAAAGAGCGGATTTCTGGTGCACCAGCCGGGGATCCGCTCTTTTTTTGGGGACAGTTATTCGCCATCATCTGTCTGTCCTTATCTTGGATGATTTCTATATATTCAGACAACCGATATACATATGGAGGCTATCGATGCCGCTAAGCATGAAAGGTCGACTTCGATCATCCGATTGTCATGCGTTTACGCTTATTGAAATAATGCTGGTGCTGATTATTATGGTGATCCTGGCCACTATAAGCAGCCGTATGTTGTTCGGAAGTTTGCCGAAGGCAAAAAATCGGACCGCCTATATCGAGATCAGAACTACTCTCAAGAGCGCCCTGGAGGAATATTATTTGGATACGGGAGACTATCCCACCACGGAGGAAGGACTAGTGGCACTGGTAAGAAAACCGAGCGAATCACAACATTCAGATAAATGGCTGGGGCCTTATCTTGAAGACCTGCGGCATCCGATAGACCCGTGGGAGAGAAAGTACATGTATCAATATCCCGGTCAACACAATACACATAAATATGATCTTTATTCCTTGGGAAAGGATGGCGTGGAAAGTGATGACGATATCGTGAATTGGCTTGAGGAAGGTTCCTTACTGGATTCATAAAAGGACGAAAACCAACAGCCAAACTTCTCAGGGTCGCTCCCTGTGAGGTGGAATACAAATTATTGACGGAACTCTGGTGCGCCGGCCGGATTTCCGTTTTTTATGGCAAGCACATATCCGGGAAGGATCCAACAAATGTGGGGGACGACATATAGTGTGAAACAACTCTAACAGGGGGTGCGAAGTGAGCAGACGATTTCAAACCAAACGCTCTAAATGTTTCGGCAAAGTCAGGAATGATCACGGTTGTCAAATATTGTATCGCCATCTGTTCCGGGTGGGAATGTTGGCGATACTCTTCCTCATGCGCGGTTCCTGTGCGGCCGCTGATACGGTCATTACCAATATTCAGGAGTTGCAGGACATCAATCTTAATCCGGGAGGATCATACATTCTCGCCAATGATATCAACGCAGCCGAAACGGCGGATTGGAACAACGGGGAAGGTTTTGATCCCATTATGGATTTTAACGGAACGTTTGACGGGAAGGGTTATACAATCTATGGCTTGACCATTAACCGCCCCACCACGGACAAGGTCGGTTTATTCGGGGCCATCGTTAATGACGGACATGTCAGTGATGTTTCCCTTTATGGGGCAAATATCTCCGGTAACAACAAGGTCGGCACGCTGGCCGGTTATCTCTTTTTGGCCGATGTCGCGGATATCGCGGTCCATCAAAGTCAGGTAAACGGCTCCCAGCGGGTCGGCGGGTTGGTCGGGGAAAGTTATAACGGGCACGGCATTACAGACGCACTGGTCGATGACGTTGGCGTGTCAGGCATCTCGGAAGTCGGGGGATTGGTGGGACGGACATGGGATGGAACCATAAATACCATCCTGCGGGCCGCAGTCACGGCCGATGTCACGGCCATCAGTAATATGGCCGGCGGCATCGCGGGCTACACCAAAAGCAGCGACATCCTTGAGAGTTTTGCGGAGGGTTCGGTCTCCGGGAATATGGGCGTCGGTGGCATTGCCGGATATACGATCGAAAATGCCGGAATCCATAACTGTTACGCCGTCAACAGCGTTGCCGGCAACCAATATACGGGGGGAGTAGCGGGACTTTTTTATTCCTACCATGACGGCGTCAGCAACACATACTTTGCGGGAACCGTTGACGGCAATAGTCCGGTTGGCGGATTTATCGGAGCCAAGTTTGCCGGGACATCGGTCGCAAACTACTGGGATACGGATCTGAATTCCGGTCTAAACAGCGTCGGCAGCGGTAACGGCGCCGGCATTACCGGTAAGACCACGGCCGAATTGTCGCAATTGGCCACCTACCTTGGTTGGGATTTTGAAACGGTATGGCTGATCAACGGATCATATCCGCGGCTGCAATCACTGAACGATATACCCGGTGGCGGCGAAACCCCTTACTCGCCGGCAACACTTGCCATCCAACCGGGAACCAATTTTCTGTCCAATCCGTCCGGAGTCCCGATTCACATTCAGGACGCGCGTTTACGCTTTCGGGCGACGGGCGGTACCAACTCCAATAATGCCGATACATTACAAGTATATGATCCGGTACTGGGCGGGTTCCGGCTTTTCTTTTTCGTGAGCAATGCGGAATACATTCCCGAAGAATTTCGGCACAAGTGGTACGATACCGGCAACGGTCAAATTGCGGACTATGTTCTAAATCCAGGGACAGGCTTTATCTACACAAACAAGGCGACGGAATCCTTCCCGTGGACGGAGTACCCCGTGACCGGTTTGCTGCGTTCGCGCACCAGCGTTCATTTGACTCCCAATTACAACCTGATCGCGCACCCTTACGGTGTCGCCGTGGATTTAAATGAGACGCGGCTGACCGAGATTGCCGAGCCAGGTGATCATGTCTATATCGATGACAACGGACTCCTGCGTTATGACTGGGTTACCGGCTCGGGTGATCCAGAGCTCGATAATCATTTTGTGGCGGAAGGCACCTCCGAAGTATCTCCGATTCCGTTGAAGGCGGGGGAGGGTTTTTACTTCTTTAACGCCGCCACCGAAACCAAGATTTGGCGGGTAATGAATCCCAACTTCCGGCGTATAGCTGTCAGCGGAATCGAACCCGGACCGGACAATTTCCTGTCCAATCCGATGGACAAACCGATTAATATTCAGAAAGCAGCCTTTACGGAAAACGCCGTCGGTAATATCGACGCCTACCTGGCCGACAATATTTCCGTTTTCAATTCGGCGAGCGGACTTACGGAATACCTCTACTTCATCGGAGAAGATCCGACCGTACCTGAAGAGTACCAGAATAAGTGGTTCGATCCGGTCCAAATGAAACCATCCGAGGTGCTTTTACAACCGGGAGAGACCTTCACCTACGACAGTAAAGCGGCCGACAGCAGGGTTTGGGTTGAGGGGGCAAGTACATCAACGCCCGTCGCGGTGTATGTGGAAATTGTGAACGGTTTCAATAATATATCCAACCCCTTAAGCGTTCCCATTCACCTGCAAAGTGCCGGCATCCAGAATCCGGTCTATTCTTCTAACTGCGCCCTTGCTGACCGAGTCGTTGTTGATGGACAGCCGTCATTTTATTGCCATTTAACCGGTAATCCGCTTTCCTGGAGCCTGAATCTGCTATTGGAACCGGGCGCGGGTATATCTTATCTTCGTCAGGGGGGAGATACCTGGTGGCAAGAAAAGTTACTGGCCGGAAGCAAGAGTCGCATCGACGGTAACCAGCTGAAGATTCAACGCCGTCTCTCCAACGGGGCATTGGGTCAGGAAGAGGTGTTTACCATAAAAGGAGTCAATTACTCACCCGTCGACATAAACGAAACGGTATCAAGTTACGAAGAGCATCGTACGCACATGACCTTTGACAATGACAAGATAGAATCAGACTTTCAGTCAATGCTGGACATGGGCGTAAACACCATCCGGACCTACGTGGATCCCGGACTGGATGTTGAGGCCTGGAAGGACTTCATGGATAAAGCCTATGAATACGGATTGATGGTATTGATCAATGTCCGGACGTCCGACTTCGGTTCGTTTTCCTTTGCCACCCCGCACGTATGCCCGGCGCCGACCCAGTTTGAATACTCGAAGGTCGTCGGACACTTTAAAGATCATCCCGCACTGTTAGGTTGGATGATCGGAAACGAATGGAATATCAATCTGGAAAACAATGTCGTTAAGCCGTTCTATTGCTACAACAGTGTTCATGATGCAGCCGAAGGGGTCGAACGCACGGCAGCAGGTTACTTATCGTGGACTCAGGGTATTAAGGAACTGGACCCGGATCACATTGTCGCATCATCTTTGGGTTTCATTCAAACATACCAGATGAACGGCGGGTACATTGATCTGTTTACTCCGGAGGATGAGGTCAATTTCGGTGAATTCGCGGACATCTTCGCTACCGCTCCGAGTGTGGACCTGTGGGCCTTCAATCTGTATCGAGGAAATAGTTTCAACACATTCTTCGCACAATGGAAACGCGCATTTCCCAATAAACCGATCCTCATTACCGAGTTCGGCACTGACGCCTATGACCATGTTGCGGGATCTGTCAACCCACAGCAACAGGCCGATACTTACCGGGCGCTATGGAGAGAAATCATCCGCAATGCCTCAGCCATAGATCCGGACAGGCAGGTTGTCGGCGGCTTTGCCTTCGAATGGAATGACGAGTGGTGGAAGGCAGGCAATCCGGCCAATCACGATGCCAGCGGGTTCCAGTTGAAGGTATGCTATGGTAATCAGGTCCCCGGCGGGACCGCCCCAACCGTGTGTTTTTACGGTCATCCAGACGATGGGCATTCCAATGAGGAATATTACGGTCTGCTGGATACTGTCCGCAATCCGCGCGACGCCTACGCCACGATGATGACCGAGTATCAAAGTTCACTCATACCCTCTGAAAACGTATTGCTGGGAGCCCGCAGCCAGACCGGTATCGGCGGCCAGGGATCCGAGTTGTCTTATGCTGCCTTCTTTAAGAACGGTGCCCCCCTGGCACTGCGTTATGCAACCGAGGGAGGCACACCGGCGGCACGCGGGTACAATGTAATGGTCGTCGACGGTAATACCGGCACACCAAAAGACCTGCGCACATTCGACATGTGGCCTGCGGGTGTGGCCGTTCCGCAATGCACCGAATTCGAAAATTACGCGATGGACCCGGGCAACTTTTCGCCGGGAGACATCGTCCTGGTAGCTGTTGCCGATACAGGGACACCGATCAATGTCCCCTTCCAGGACTGTCAGGATGCGCTGGTTAAACTGGGAAGCACGGACAACCTGGCGACACTCGGCGGCAATAAACCGTACGTTCTCATCTCTCAAATGAATGCGACGGGCAACGCGACAAAATGTATCGAGGAAATTGGGACGCAGTCGAACACAATCATCGACGAGAACTGTACTGTGTCGCTGCCTGAAGTAGTTCTGCCATAATAATCCGGGGCAGCGCCCTCAATTGGGCGCTGCCCCACAATTTGCACTACGGCTCGACAACTTGACTATTGAGATGCCGGAGCATACAATTCAATTAAAATTCATGAATAGTAAGTCAGGCAGCTACACGCGCTACATGAACACAAATGCAAGTAATACAACTCACCCGGCCGACAGTTGGCTTTCATGTTAACGCCACGGGTAAGAATCTTAACGCTATTCGAAATCTACTTCTACAAAACCAAATTAACCGGAGTCATTTAACTCATGAATGAAGAAGCGAAACCTCGCCAATCCGAAAATAAAGAAAAACTCCCCACCTCCGCCTACATCATGTGCGGCTGGCCGCTGGTGCTGGTTTTTGTGGGCGGGGCGCTCGGCGGGGGATTGGGAGGAGCGGCCTTCGCGATCAACTTCGAGATCTACAAATCCAGACTCCCGGTTGCGGTCAAGGTCATCCTCAACATCCTCACCGGCCTGTCCGCCGTCATCCTGTGGCTGGTCATTGGTACGTATATTCACGCGAAATTTAGCGGTTAGCGGACAATGTCTGGTGAACCGTAGGGGAACAGGGGAAAAACTTCCCGGCAGAAACTAACCGCCAACCGACCGAATTCGTACCCCTTGACCAACTCATTCGCGACTTGACGCGTACTTCTATATTACATATACTATTGATAGCGCGGCAACGCGCCTTTCCCATTCCCCATACAATCGTGACGGTCAACCGGCACCCGGAGGATTTGGCCGATGTTCACGCAAATCCATAACAGGTCAGTACTTACAAAATATTATCAACGCCTGTCGCTGGCCGTGACCGTCCTGTTTACGGTCATGAGCCTGACCGTCCCCGGCACCGCCGCGGCGCAAAATCTGCCGACCACCAATATCGAATTACCCATCCCCGGGGTCATGGTCCCGGCATCGAAAGATTACACCCCGGCCCTGATCCGCGGGCTGCGCGTTTATCCCGACAATCCGCTGATGTTCGATTTCGTCATCGACAAGGGGGAGGATCTCCTCGACGGCGATGAACTGCAAACCACCTCGCAACGCCTGATCAAGTATTTCCTGGCCAGCCTCACCATCCCCGAAGACAAGATGTGGGTCAACCTGTCCCCGTATGAAAAGGACCGTATTATTTCTCCGGAACTGGAGGTCACGGCGATGGGCCGCGACCTGTTGGGCATGGACTACATGCTCAAACAGCTCACGGCGTCGTTGATGTACCCGGAGGACAAACTCGGCCGGGATTTCTGGGACCGCGTCAAGAAGAAAGCCATGCAGGAATACGGCACCAGCGACATCCCGATGAATGCCTTCAACAAAATCTGGGTGATCCCGGCCGCGGCCACGGTGTTCGAGCTGGACGGAACCGCCTATGTCGTCGAAAGCCGGCTGAAGGTGATGCTGGAGGAAGATTATTTCGCGCTGGCCAAACACGGCGAGCGGCCCCGCTTCATGTCGGAACGCGACGAGAAGGTCGTCAGCGGGATTACCTCCGGCGTGGTCCGCGATATCCTCATTCCGGAGATCGAAAAAGAGATCAATCAAGGCCGCCACTTCGCCAAACTCCGGCAAATCTACGACGCGATGGTCCTGGCGACCTGGTACAAACAGAACCTGCGCGACAGTTTGCTCGGTCAGGTCTATGTTGACCGGGCCCGGATGAAAGGGATCGACGAAATCAACGAGGCGATGAAAGACCGCATCTACCAGCAATATCTCGATGCCTTTAAAGTCGGCGTCTACAATTATGTGAGGGAAGACTACGACGCCTCCCTGGACACAATGATCCCACGCAAGTTTTTCTCGGGAGGGGCCTCGATGAACGTGTCCGCCGTTTTTCGCGCGCAGACCGCCGTCGCCGAGCTCGACCTTGATCAATTCGTCCGCTTTCTGACCCTGCTGGATTCGGGCCGCCTGAGCGATCCCAGCCGCCAACAGATCATCGCCCGTATTCAGGCCATGGAGGCCGCGGACCGGGACCGCATTCAGGAATTGATCCAACGAAGGCCCATACCGGACGCGGGCATCGCGCGCATTGTGGAGGTCCAGATTTCGCTGCTCGAAAACGCCCCGACCGAACTCCGGGAGTTGGCCGACGCCGCCGTGCTGGGCGAACAGCCCGAGGCGCAATCCATACAAACCGTTACGCTGGACAACCGCCAATTGCGCCCGGAACAGGTGCTGGCCACGGTCGCCGAGGTCCGCCGGATGCTCGACGGGGCCGCTCCGGTGATCGATGTCCCGATGTACCCGATGCCGAACCAGAGCCGGCCGAAACTGCTGCTCGCCGCGATCCGGGAAGGCAAGGGAGACAATCCCATCCTCAACGCGCGCTGGCGCGACTACGAGGCCATCATGAACGCCTTGTGGGACGCAGCCGGAATCTTCGTGTACAAGGATTTCACCGGATCGGATTTTGAAGGAACTCCGGTCGAACGCAATTTTGCATTAGGCGACGTCGGGGGCAAGATCGCAGCACCCGCGGAAATGGGCACCGCGTTTTACGTCGACCTGCCGCAGGACCCCGAGGCTGTCGATGATCTGATCAGCCGCATCAATATCGCCCTGGATTCGTTCGAGGCCGAAGCGCGCGCAGTCTTCGACCAGAATCTGGCGGAACTGATGAGCCCGCAAACGGAGGGACAGGTGGTCGTCCTGTCGAATATCGATTTTGACACCGACGCGCTGGCCGTGGCACGTTTCCTGACTTCGGGGCGGGCGAATGTACTTGGGCTGATGGGACCGGCCAACCTGCCGTCGCTGGGATTTGTCGACGGCGAACGCCCCAAGGCGATCGGATTTACGCGCGCTCAGCTGGAGTCCGTGGGGATCAACGTACCCGAATCCGGCGTCATCGATTCGGATCAGCTCGCGCAGGTCGATCTGGAACCGATCCAGGAATCCATCCGCCGACTGGAGGAGCAAGAGGTCGGCAACATCAATTACACGCGCACGCGCGCCCTGGGCGAAATCATCACGGCGCTGAATCCCCGCCTCAATGAGCAAAGTCCGCTGACCGTTCAAATGGCGGAAGCCACCCAGCGCTTCATGCAGCCGTCGTACGGCTTTACCGGACCGGAAGATGTCTCACCGGTCTTTCCGATCCTCGATATCCGCATCCGTGACGCCGTCGGTGCCGAGCGGACTATTTGGGTCCACCGCCGTTCGCCGGTGCTGACCGATGAGGTGGAGATCCTGGGGATCGGTCCGCAAACCGAGCGGGTCTGGCGCAGTATCGTCGAGAATGCCGCGGGAGTTATCGTGATCGGCGACACCGCCGGACTGGAAGGCGTCCTGGGCACAACGCCCGCGGGACAGCCCCGCATTCAAATCGCCTCCCGCGACGTCACCACACTTCAGGAGCTGAGCCGCGACACGTACTGGCGCGACCTGAGCAACCGTCTGCCCACATCCGGCAGCCTCAATGAGCTGGCCGCCCTGGCGGCCGACCCGGTGGAAATCGCCTCGACGGATGAGCAGTTTCAAATTCTTGACCCGCGCGGCGACCTCGCTTACGCAGGGGTGAAAGTTTATGTCGTTGATAACCTGTTGCAAGGCGTATTACGTATCGCCGAAGAGCAGGGGGTGCAGCTGGGACCGGACATGCTGTTGCATCCGGGTATCGTCGGCAAGGCCCTGTACTTTTCCCCGCAGGCTATTGAAATCATCTCCAGCCAGCCGCCTGAATACCGGGCGGCGCTGGTGCGTCACCACTTGGCGCACGTCCGGCGCCCCGAGCTGAGCGAGTCACAAATTAACACCATCGCGCCGCTGCCCCGCCTGCGCAATCCGCAACAGCTGAACCTCGGCGACGGCGTTCGTCCGCCGGCCGCCGTGACCGTGGCGCCGCAGGCTGTCGTCAACCAGGCGATCGAACGCCTCGACGCGCAATTCGGTTTGGAAGCGTACGGATCGAATTACCTGTCACCGGAGTCGGAGCGTTACGCCGACATCGACCCGAGCGGTATCCTGCGCAACGGCAGGGTGGATGTCTTCGTCGTCCCTGATCTGATTAAAACGACCCTGGCCGTGGCCGACGAACTGGGTGTCGAGATGTCGTTGGAAGACCTGATTCAGCCGGCGCGCTCGGGCAACCGTTTGTACGTCGATCCCCTTGCCCTGGATGTCTTTTCCAGCCAGAGTTACGCCTACCGCCAGGAACTGGCCGCACACCACATGTTGCAGGTCAATGTTCGGGAACTGATCCGCGCCGGAGAACTCGAGTACGCCGATGTGCCGCGTATCGTCCCGCTGCCGCAGCTGGAGGAAGCCTCACTGTTCGTCCCCAAGGCAATCGACCGGCTCCGCGGGTTGGAGGGAGAGTACCTGCCGGACGTTTACCAAGAACTGATGCAGATCGCCCTGCTTGAACTCGACGATGCCGCGCAGACGATCCTCCGTCAGCAGCGCATCGATCCGAACAGCGCCACCTACCGGCGCCTGGATCCGGACGGAACCCTGGCCGCCCGCAATGTCACCATCTTTCAACTGGCGGGGCTCACCGAACGCGTCCAGCAGCTCGCGGCTGAACGGAACCTGGACATCCCGCTGGAGTATCTGCTGCAACCGGCCACGCTGCGGGGTAATCTCTATTTTGATCCTTCCGCCGTCGAGATCATCACCGGCCAGGGTCGCGAATTTCGCAGCGCCCTGAGCACACGTCTGAACCGGCGTGCGACGCAACCGGACAGCAGCGCGGAGGAAATCGATACGCAGGCGCCGGTCCCCAGTCTCGACAGCCCCTCCGTAGCACAGACCGCCGGGGTAACGGCTCCGTCGCTGCCGCGTATCCGCCAGGGCATCACCGTACCCCAGGAAGAACTGATCAACACCGCCGTCTTCGACATCCGGTCTAGTCTTGAGACAGCGGAGTTTCTCTCCCTGCAACGGGAGATCGAACCCGGCACCTCCCGTTATGCGCGGCTCGACCCGGAAGGTATCCTTGCGCAGGCCGGTGTCCCTATTTTCGTTCTGCCCGGCCTGATGGACAGGGTGAACGAACTGGCCTATGCCAACAATCTCGACGCCAGCTTGGAGGTGATTATGCATCCGGGGGTTCTTGACGGTGCATTGTATCTCGATCCGGCCACGTTGTCCGCCATCCTGGCGCAAAGCCGCGAACACCGGACACAGCTTGCCCGGCATCAGCTCCTGCACCTCCAACAGCCGGACTTAAGTGAAGACCGTGTTGCCGAGACCGCCCCGTTGCCGCAGATGATCCTGCCGGCGGCAAATGCGCAACGCCGTTCACTACTGGCAGGTCTTCAGGAAAAACTGAGCCGCTACGGTGAACAGGGATTGGTGTATCTTAATGAAATGCTTACCCAAAGCCAGTTATTCCCGGTCCAGGGCGAGGGTCAGGACGCAAATCTTGTGCTCATGGCCGGACCTGAAATCAACATTCCCGAGCGGCGCGCCGAAAGAAGGGAATTCCTGCGTGACGTCATCCTGGGCACCCTGCAGGAAATCAATCCGGTCCTCTCACAATACCTGGATATTACCGTCGGGACGGTCACGCGCCGGCGTACCGGTGAACGGATGCGCGCGCTGACGCTGAAGTTTAAAAATAGCCCGGCCATGCTGCAAAAACTAAAGGGGTACTTCTACCGACGTTTCAGTCGGCGGGAAGCGACCGCGGCGAATACTGTCTTGCAGCGTTTGTTCGACGCGGACATGGTGCGCACCATGCGCCGGCTCGAAAACGACCTGCGCTACGCCATCGGCGCGATGTACTCGCTGCAACAGGTCCTGCCGAGTTTTGCGCGGCGCTTTCCGCTGCGGCCGATCCAGCAGGGAGTGGCGCTGGCCGGTCCGGAATCCACCATCGTCACGCCGTACATCCTGGTGCAGCCCGAGACCGAGGGACAGTCGTCGCTGGTGGCCTTTGTATCCGGGCGTCAGATCATCATCCGTTCCGGCCGGATCGCGCGCACCGGAACCGGGCTCCTGCCGTTCCGCCGGCAACAGGATGTCATCATCCTCGATGAAAATCCTCAAGTCGACATCCGCCAACCGCTGGGCGCGGACCTCAGACTCAGCGACGCGGCCCTGCTGGCGATCGACCGCGCCCTGGAACCGGATGTGCCGGTCGGTGGTATCGACCTCGACGCCGGCCTGCTCGACCTGCAGATCAAACGCGACGGCACCGGAATTCCGTTGCCGATCCAGCAGCAACCGATCGAGAATATGAACATCGGCGGTTTCACTCCGCTGATCATCAAAATCACACCGCTGACCACCGGCCCGGCGCTGTTGAACCTGTAAATAGGTCAACCGATTCTTGACGCGCTCCGGCATGCCCCTTATACTGACAGGGTAACGCAGATCATCACCGTCGACCAGAACAAATGTCGCGCATCGATCTCTTGCCCGATATGGCTCATAAATCCGCCATCCCAATAATTCCGGCCGTTGACCGGGGCCCCTCAGGCACCGCTCCCGTCAACAGCCGCCGCCCCGACGATTCACTCCCGAAAAAAACGCTGACGACCGCCGGTGACGATGTCGCAAAACAGACCGCCGTGGGGAACTTCGTATGAGGCCCGATCGATATTTGAAGATCGGACTTACGGTGGCCGGGATATGGTGCGTGGCCGTGGCTGCGGGGATGGCCGAGGTCCACACGGGAGAGGCCCGGCGGGTGGCCGGCAACGGTGTGCTGCCGCGCGCACACCTGGAAGCGGTGGTCGCCCTTGAGGCCCTGGGCACCTATGTCGAATACGGGTCCTACGGGGCCGACCGGACCGTTGTCGAATTCTCCGACCGACGCGGTTATAACGGAGGGGATGAGGGACTTAAACTCCTTAAAGACCTGCATCATCTCGATACCGTGATCATCGAATCGCAGGATATATCCGACGCGGGACTGGCTGTGTTAAAGGACTTGCCGGAACTGACCGCGGTGGACCTCAGCGGTTCGCATTTTACGGGCGAAGGGCTGCGCCATATCGGCACCCTCACCGGCCTGACGAATCTGAATCTCTCCGGGATGACCGGGCTCACCGACGACGGACTGCGATCGTTGTCCGGCCTGACCAAACTCTCGGCCCTGAGCATGGAAGACGTGATCCTGAGCGGCGACGGCCTGCAGGCCCTGGTCGATCTTCCCCTGCAAAAACTTTCGCTCGATTCGGCCCGGTTGGACGACTGGAAAAAATTGGGCGGCCTCAGGAATCTGCGCTCGTTATCCCTGGCCGATTGCCGGAAATTCAAGGACGACGACGCGGCCGTACTTTCCGGATTGGTCCGGCTGGAGGACCTCAGCCTGTTTCGCACCGGCATCACCGACCGCGGACTCGGTGTGCTGTCGGGGATGACCCATTTAAGGCACCTCGATCTGCGCTACACGTCGATCACGGATCAAGGCCTGCAACCGCTGGCCGGTTTAACGGACCTGGAAACCCTGAAACTGCACGGCACCGACATCACCGGCAGCGGGCTGGCCGCGTTGAGTGACATGGCCCGCCTGAAGGAGCTGGACGTCAGCTACACGCCGTTGGAGGACGTCGGCCTGGTGCACATCGGACGGCTGGGCACCCTGACCTGGTTGAACCTGGCGCAAACCAATATCACGGACGCCGGCCTTACGGAACTCCGCGGATTGCGCCAGCTGGAAACGCTCTCACTCAGCCACACGGACGTGACCGATCTCGGCGTGGAAAAGCTCAACGCCCTGCCGCAACTGAAAAAGCTCGGGTTAAAAAACACACCGGTCAGCAACGCCGGCCGCCGCCAGCTTCTCGAGAACCTTCCCTACGTCACCGGCGAATACAACGAACCACTGGTCCGCAACACGCGCTGACCGGGCGACCTTTACACACCTCACCGGGACACCTATAATGATGCCGATGCTCAGCGACAAGGATTTCCACATCATCGATAGCAACGGCCGTCTGACCGTCCGGTTTGAGCCCGGCTTGGGGCTGCCAGAGTACGCCGTCGACTTTACCGATCCGACGTTGTTGTACCGAATTCGAAAGGGGGGAGGACGTACCCAGGCGATCGCCAAGGCGGTGGGGATCAAAAAGGGCCGGGCGCTGCCCACCGTGCTGGACCATACCGCCGGCTTCGGACGCGACGCCTTTGTCTTGGCGGCGCTGGGCTGCCGCGTGCACATGCTGGAAAAATGCCCGGCGGTGCGCGCATTGCTGGCCGACGGGCTGCGGCGGGCCGCAACGGATTCGGAAATCGGCCATTGGGTGACCGAGCGGTTGAGTCTGCAGGACGGTGACGCGCCGCTACCGTTTGCTCCGCAGACCGTGTACCTCGATCCGATGTACCCGGCCCGCAAAAAATCAGCCGCTGTTAAAAAGGAACTACAGGTGCTGCGCGCCTTGGCCGGGGATGAAGACTTGACCGTGGCCTTGTTCGATCAGGCGATGGCGCTCGCCGCCGAACGCGTGGTTATCAAGCGCCCGGCGTCGGCGGCATTTATCATCCCGCAGAAGCCGGACGGGATTGTTGAAACGCCGAATCATCGGTTTGAAATTTATAAGCGCATGACTTGTGACGCTTTGAAGTAGCGTATTAAATCCGAATATCGAAGGAATATCGAATCACCTAGTGATCAAAGGACCAAATTTGCCAGGCTGCGCGCCGCATCCCAGGAATTCTCGTCCGGCCGTTTCGGTAATTTGAAATTCGATGCTTCTGATTTCCTTCGGTTTTCGATATTCGATATTCCAAACACTTTATGGACACAGACGCCGGAAGAATACGATTGGACAAGTGGCTGTGGGCGGTGCGTATCTGCAAGACGCGCGCGGCGGCCACGGACCTCTGCAAACGCCAGCGGGTGAGCGTGGACGGACAGAACGCCAAACCCTCGCGCGAGATCCGGGAAGGAAATCTCATTACGGTCAAACGCGACGGTATCGACTGGCAGTACAAGGTGCTCAAGTGTATCGACAAACGCGTCGGCGCCAAGATCGCCGCGGAATGCCGGGAAGACCTGACGCCGAAAGAGGACCTCAAGCGGCTGAAGGAGGTCAAATCCTCCTGGACCCCGCGCCGCCCCAAAGGGGAAGGCCGCCCCACCAAGAAAGACCGCCGGGATCTCGACAAACTGCACGGGCGGTGATGTGGGCCCACGCTACGGACGACCTCCTATTGACGCCGCCGCCAATATTCATTATAGTAAGGGCAATGTGCCGGAATATGTTAAGCCTTACGCGCCCGCGGATAGTGAGTGCCTTGCTGGCCGCCGCTTTATTGACGGGTGCGTCCGGCTGCGGTGGCTCCGGGGGACCGGTCGGGACCAAGTACGGAGACGGCGCGGTCGCCGGATCCGGAGTGCTGACCACCCGGCGCATCGACGTTCACTTCTTTGAAGGAGTGAAGATCGATCATGATTTTGACATCAATATCGCCCAGGGGAGTTCCCCGCGCGTCATTATTACCGCCGACGATAACATTACCCGCTTGCTGAAGCCGCGAATCAACGACAATATCCTGGTGCCGGAATTTGAACAGGGTTTTCGCACCCGTAAACCCGTCCGTCTGCGGATCGAGACGCCCGACCTGGAGCGTATCGATCATAGCGGCCGGGGAACCGTGATCCTGGACAATCTCAGTCTGGCAAACCTGGCGCTTAAAGTTTCCGGCGACGGCGATGTCTCCGGATTGGGCCGGGTCGACAAGCTCTGGATCGAGGCCGGCGGCGACGGGAATCTCCAGCTGGAAGACGTCACCGCCAAGCAGGTCGACGTCCTGCTTACTGGCAAAGGCCAGGTGACGGTCATGGCCACGCAAAAACTGGAGGCCACCAACATCGGCCGCGGCGAAATTATTTATGCGGGCAACCCGCCGGAGACGGAAATCGACAATTCCGGCAAAGGCACTATCAGGAAGAAATAGCATGATCCCCGATCAGGACAACATCAAAGAATTGAGTGTCGAAGAAGCGCGGCACAAAATCTCCGCCGGCGAGGCCATCGTGATCGATGTCCGCTCCGCCCTGGACCATGAAACAGAGAGCATCGCAGGCGCCCGGCATATCGCGTCGCAGGAAGATTTTGACGAATTTATCACGCAGGCCGATAAGGAGCGCACCGTAATCTGTTACTGCTATTACGGCAACAGCAGCCTCGGTGTGTGCGCCGCCCTGCAGGAACGCGGCTTCACCAACGCCTACAGCCTGCGCGGCGGTTTCGACGCCTGGAAAAATGCGGCCGGATAAGTCCGTCGCAACTCTCGAATGCACTTGCGACTATTGGAAGATGGTGACACGGTTACCCGATTGCGTGCCATGGACTGACGGTCGGTCAACGAAAGGACCCTTATGAAAATCGAAAACGGAAAAGTCGCCCTGATCCATTACTCGCTGAAGAATGATGCCGGCGATACGATCGACTCGACAGTCAATGACGCGCCCATGGGCTACCTCCACGGACACAGCAATCTCATGCCCGGTCTGGAAAAGGCCCTTGACGGACGCGGTCAGGGCGAAAAATTCTCCATGAGCCTCTCGCCCGAGGAGGCCTTCGGCCCCCACGACGAACTCAAGATTAAGAAAGTCCCGAAGGAACATTTCAACGGCCTCGATGATCTCAAGGAAGGCATGCATCTGCAGGTCAACAGCCCGCAGGGTGCACAAATCGCCACCGTCCAGGCGGTGGGAGAGGCCGAGGTAACGGTTGATTTTAATCATCCGCTCGCCGGACAAACCCTGCACTTTGAAATAGAAGTCCTGGAGGTGCGCGAAGCCACCGCCGAGGAACTCGAACACGGACATATCCACGGCGCCGGCGGCTGCGGACACTAAACCATGGCCGGGATGTACCGCAAGGCCGACTTCATTCCGTATATCGCCGGCACGATGATTTTCGGCGGGCTGGGCGCGGTCCCGCTCATTTATGCAAAACTCACCGGTCTCGGTTACCAGCAGGCACTGGTGCCGTCTTTGGCCTCGTGCATCGTCTTTCTCTTCGCGCATGATGAACGCGGAAATTTTTCCTTCTTGCGACTGATTGCCGGAATGGCCCTCATTTACCTCACGGCCGCCCGGGCGGCTGCTAAAGGCAACGGACAACCGTTCTTTATCGCCGGCGGCGTCCTGGGCTTCGTGTTAATGGCCGGATGCGGTTGGCTGGGCATCGTCATCGGGCGCGCGGTCAGGGGAAAGCAGGCAGTCGCCCGCGAAGCAGAAGAGGAGGTCAAAGAAGCTGAAAAGGCGGCGGAAGAAACCGCGGATTCGGTCGGGGTCGGGAAGATTGTCGAAGAGGACCCGGACTTTGAACCGGGTGATTCACCGTTTGAAAAGCTGATGTCGCAGACACATACTTCCTGGCGGGCCGGCGAACTGAATCCGCTCAGCCCGACGTGTTCGCGGGAGGCGCGCAACAATTCGCTTCAGCAGTTCATCGCAGGGCATTGCCTATACCGCGAAGATATCGAGCGCGCCTGGAAAATCCGGCCGTTTGAGGAAGGGGAGTTTCTGGTCAACCTCAGTGAAGGAAATTTCGTGACCACCTCCAGAGCCTTGTATTTCTTTAAACCGCAGGAACGCGTTTTACGGCTCAATGAGCTCAGCGACTACAAGAGCAAGGGCTTCTTGAAAATGAGTCTGACCGTCAGATATAAGAACGGGGAAGAACAAAAATTCAATGATGTCGAGGTTCTCCCCGAAGATGAATACATCCAATACCTGATTAAGGAACCCTATAACGCCAGTTAACCTCTGCCAAGCGAAAGGAAACCAATGAGTTTAAACAGTGTCAACATCATGGGAAATCTTACCCGCGATCCGGAAATGCGCTTCACGTCCAGCGGCCGTCCGGTATGTAATCTTTCCATCGCCAATAACCGCGTCTACAGTAAAGACGGCCAGAAGACGCAGGAGGTGTCCTACTTCGACATCGAAGTGTGGGGCGTCGTTGCCGAAAATTGCGCCAAATACCTCGCCAAGGGGAGCGGCATTATAGTGGAAGGTCGATTGAAACAGGACCGGTGGGACAAAGACGGCAAGACCCAAAGCAAGGTACGGATCGTGGCCAATAATGTCCATTTCATGCCCAAGCGCCAGGGAGACGGCGGCAGCGGGTACGATGGTGGCGGCTACCAGTCCGAACCGGCACCGTCGCGGGCCTCGGCCGGCAGCCCGGCTGAATCGTCCGCCTGGGAAGAATAAGGCCGATGCCTGAGAAATACCTACGGCCCAGTTTCATCGCCAAGGAAGACGGCGACTTTATCTCGATCCAGGTCAGCGGCGACATCAACCAGTACACGCTGCCTGAATCGCGCAAACTCCTCGACGAAATCGTGCGCCGGCACCGCATCGGCAAACGCGACAATCTGCGTATTTTGGTCGACTACGAGCTGGTCGGCGATGTCGACTCAGCCACGGTCGCCAATATCATCGATCGCCTCGAAAGCAACAGCGGGCGGAATCACCGGGTGGCGTTTATCAATATGCCGGAGGAATTCCAGCATTTGATTGAGATTTACAAATTGAAGGAGATGATTCTCGTCTTCGACTCCCGGGAGGAGGCCATGCGGGAACTGATGAAATGAACGGAGGACCCCGGAAAAGCGGACTGAGTCTGCTCATCGTAGCTGTCCTGCTCGTCTCCGGCTGCGAACCCGGTGTCGTTAAGGGTAACGGGCGCTCGCGAACAGAGTCACGCGAGCTGACCGCCTTCGGTACGGCCGTGATTCACGGTGATTTCGCGGTCACCGCCCAACAGGGACTGCCGCCGAAGGCCGAGTTGACGGCCGATTCCAATCTGCTGCAGCACATCCGCACCACCGTCGCGGGCAGCGCGCTTCAGCTGGAACCCGACATGGAATTACGCAGCCGTCGTCCCGGAGAGATACGCGTGGTCAGCCCGACGCTGGAGGCGGTAACGCATGTGGGTCACGGTCCAGTGACCTTGAAACTCACCGACGCCGATGATTTTCTCGTGGCGGTGAAGAACACCGGAACGGTCTCGGGCACCGGTACCGTGAACAAACTGACCATACACAGCGAAGGATCGGGTCATGTGGATCTGCGGGAGCTCACCGCGCGCGTTGCCTCGGTCATCGTGACGGGTGATGCGGACGTCACATTGACGGCCACCGCGACGGCAGTGATTGAACATCACGGCAAAGGCACGGTAACGGTTTTCGGATCACCGAAAGATGTGGATAACAAGAACCTCGGCGAGGGCCGGGTCCTCATCAAATGACGGCGACCGGTGTGCCGGTCGGCGAGAAAGGACATAGAATGAGCAAACAGATTATCTTAACCGCGAACGCGCCGGCACCGGTCGGCCCCTACAGTCAAGCGGTCCGTAGCGGTGATTTATTGTTTTGCGCCGGACAGATCCCGCTGACCAAGGACGGGCGCCTGATCGAGGGTGATGTGACCGCGCAAACCGAGCAGGTCTTCATCAACATCCAGGCCGTGCTCGCGGCCGCCGGACTGAATCTGGAGCACGTCATCAAAACCACGGTATTTCTGAAGAGTATGGAAGATTTTCAGGCGATGAACGCGGTCTACGCCCGTTATTTCGCCGCCGACACCGCCCCGGCCCGCTCCGCCGTGGAGGTCGCGCGCCTTCCGAAGGATGTGCTGGTGGAAATCGAAGTGATCGCGCATACTTAAATAAACATCCCTCAACGCGTGGGACAGCCGGCCCGTCCGGATGTTCAGGGATGAAACCCCGGCCCGCCAGGGGAGAGGAACATAAATGAAAAGATATTCCGCCGGAATGATCCTGTTACTCGCTCTTTCGGTTGTGTCGTCATCTGCCGCCGGTGACGAGCCGGCCGCTGCCGTCTTCAATAACGACCGGATCATGCCGCAGGCGTTGCAGCTTCCGGAGGACCGGGCTGCCTCCCGCCGCACCGAGCTCTCGGAGGTAAAATTCCTGCAATTTGAGTATACCTACCGCATGGAGACACTGGCCCGCCGAATTCATGCCAAAATGAAGCACCGTCTGCTCGAAGAGTACGGCTATGAAGTCACCGATTTAGAAGTGAACGCCTACCTGCAACAAGTTCGTAAGCTGCGCTCTAAAATGAGCGAAGCGGAACTCATCCAGGTACGCTCCCAAATTGCGGACTGGCACTTCGACAGCATCCTTTACGACCGGTTCGGGGGCCAAGCCGTCCGCCTGCCCAACGGCCGGATCAAACCCGTGGAGGCATACTATGCCTACGTGGAAGAATTGATGGCTGAAAAGGTCCTGTTCTTCCCGATCATCGAATACCGGGCCGCGTTAAAGATCCTGAGTGTCTACTTTGAACGCGACAAGTATCCGGAAGTCCACGAGCTGGAAGCCCTCAAGTACTTCCTCCAGCCGAGCTGGGGCCCGTTTAATGAAAGGTACAACGCCCTTCCCATGCGGGAAAAGATCCGTATCCGAAATGAAATCAAACGTTTAAGAATAATACAAAAAGCCCTCTGACGACTGCCGGAACGAAGATTCGTCACGCGCGTGGCGAATTTCCCCTATCCCACCAGCTCCGATTTTTCACTGGCCGAACTCCCGGAAAATTGCTAAAATAGTGCCTCAGAACATGTTGAGGATTACAGAGGAGGATCTTGCTGCCATGAAAACACGATTATGCTTGCTTGTTATGACGACCCTGCTGGTGTCGACTTTACCGGTTGCCGCCGCCACGCAAATGCTCACGGAAAACGACAAAAAGGAACTCGATCAGCTTCGTCGCGAAGTAATCGACCTGCGGGTGGAAAAGGAAGTACTGATCAATAAATTGGAAAAAATCCAGACTTTAATGTCCTTACCCGACCCGGCCAACCCTGGACCGGCATTTAACGACCGCGTCGCTCAGGAGGTGTTGGACAAAATGGCTCGTGCCACCCGGCGCTTCGCGCGCCGGAACAACGGGATTTACCCGCAGCATATGAACCAGCTCACCGATGTGTTTCCACCCTACATCAAGGACAACTATTGTAATAAGATTTATTCCGGCTTTCACTACAACTGCCACATGTCGGAGGACGGTTTTAAATTCGTCGCGACCCCGTTGACCGTGGGTCAGACCGGGTCCAAGGTCTTCGCGATTACTACCGGCGGACCGTTTTTCGACCGGTAATCGCGCGGCCGTTGTACCGAAAACCGGCTTTTCCGAGCGTGGTCCCTGACTCAGTGGGGATTGTCGCATTCACCTTTTTCAGAGCATCCGACGGCGAAGCAAGATCAGTTTCAGGACTGATCGCCGCTAGGGTCGGCTGTGGCGTTGCCGTTTACTTGTTGAACTTTCTGTTTTATGCCGACATCGATGATTTGACGACCCCCCTCAAACCGACGCAAAGCTGCTATCCCGGGGGGACGTGCCGGGATGTAGGCATGGAACCGTGGGGAGGACAGGGGACACTGCTGCTTTCCGCCGTCAATCTGATGCAAGGGCTGTTGGTCTTCGACGTTTTGTTCGGCATTTACCTACTTGTTTTCAAACTCAGAACCAAAGGGGCTTTAACATGAACAAACGCTTCGCCGTCATATTGTCCGGCTGCGGATTCCAGGACGGCAGTGAAATCCATGAAGCGACCATGTCGCTTTTGGCTATAGAACGGACCGGAAACAGCTATCAGTGTTTCGCACCGGACTGCGATCAGCATCATGTAACCAACCACCTGACCGGTGAGCCGGAGGAAGGCAATCGTAACGTGCTCGTCGAATCGGCCCGTATCGCACGGGGCAAGGTGAAGGCCCTGAGAGAGTACCGGCAGGAAGACTTCGATTATCTGATGTTGCCCGGCGGGTACGGCGCGGCGCTGAACTTGTGCACTTTTGCGGTGGACGGGACCGAGTGCGGCATTCACCCGGAAGTCGAACGCGCCGTCACCACCACGCATGCCGCCGGCAAACCGATCGGAGCTCTGTGCATCGCACCGGTTCTGCTTGCCAAACTTTTGGACGAGGTTAAGGTCACCGTCGGTAATGACGAGGATGTCAACCAGGCCCTGAAGGCGATGGGCGCCACGCCGCAAAATACCAAGGCGGAGGAAATCGTCGTCGATGAAAAGAAAAAACTGGTCACGGGCCCCTGTTACATGCTCGATTCCAATATCATCGAGATCGCCAACGGCGCGCAGAACGTGGTCAACGCACTGCTCCGGATGTAACAGCCCCCTGGAGAGCAGCGAAACATTTCCGATATTAAGGAGCGCATATTGTTCACCATTTCTCACCGGGTCGAAATAAAAACCGATCCGAAATCCGTATACCGCGCCCTCTCCAGCGCAGACGGGATATCGGGCTGGTGGAGCCGCACCGAGGGAGAATTTGAGGCCGGCGGGGAAATCGCCGTGCATTTCGACGCATCGGTCGTGACGCTGCAAGTCCTGCAGCAGAATCCCACCAAGATCGTTTGGCAGTGCCTGCAGGTGGAGCCGGAATGGGAAGACACCCAGATCCTTTTCGAATGGGAGGAACAGGACGGCCGGACGCTGGTTCACTTCCGGCATGAAATGTGGGCTGAGGAAACACCCTTGTTTGAACGCTGTTCCGCCGAATGGGCCGGCTATCTGCTCAGTCTGAAGGATTTGTTGGAAACCGGACAGGGCCGCCCCTATCCGGATAATGCAAGAATCAACAGTAGCCAGGGAGGGAGTTAACCATGCGCCGAACATTGCTGATCGGACTGGCCGTGATGTGTGTCGCCGGCTGCCAGACGTCCAAACCGCTGCACGTCGCGGCCAAGGATGTCCGGACCGCCTACGTCCGGCAAAACCCGCAACTCGAATCGCCGGTCAAACGGGCGATCCGCGGCGGCCGGGTGATCCCCGGCATGAGTAAGGACGATGTTGAAGCCTCCTGGGGAGAACCGTATCTGCGCGGGGGCAGCCGCTGGGAATACCGCGGCTGGCGCAATATTTATATCCTATTTAGCGGCGACCGGGTGACTTCGGTCAATTTTTATTCCAACCTTTAATACGTGATGCACGGACCACGCCATGCTTACATTTGTCCTACTTATTGTCCTCGGCATGGCCGGGGTCTTTTTCGCCGAGATTAACGGTCACATATTCCAGGGCAAGCGCAACCTGCCGGTGCGTCAGATCCGGTTTCTGATCGGAAAAAAGGTGCTGCCGGCCTGGATGATCATCGTGTATGTCGCTGCCAATATCATCATCTGGGTCGGCGTCATCGGTGTGCTGGCCCGTATGTTCGGATAATTCACCACGTAGTGCGGAATAAAGTCATCTCCTATGAAAAATGACGAACAGCATATCCAGGGACACCCGAACCCGTTGCGGCGGCGGATGTTCGCTATCATCTTTGAGGCGGAAAACAGAGAGGGCCGTCTGTTCGATATTGTCCTGCTGTGGACCATTATCGTCAGCGTGCTGGCCGTTGTCCTGGAAAGTGTGGAAAGCATCCGCAACAACCACGGCGGCCTGCTGATTTTTCTGGAATGGGTATTCACCGTGCTGTTTACGGTCGAATACGGGTTGCGCCTGTACTGCGTGCGCCGGCCGATTGTCTACGCGCGCAGTTTCCTGGGCATCATTGATCTATTGGCCATCCTGCCGACGTATTTGGGGACATTTATCTTTCCCGGGGCCTCGTCGCTCTTGGTCATCCGTGCCCTGCGCCTGCTGAGGGTCTTTCGGGTCCTTAAATTGGCCCATTTACTGGATGAGTACACGATCCTGCTGAAGTCCCTACGCGCCTCCCTGCACAAGATGGCCGTGTTTTTACTATGTATCCTGACGCTGGTGGTTATCTCCGGGACCGTGATGTACCTGATCGAGGGGGGAGAGAACGGGTTTACCAGCATACCGCGCAGCGTGTACTGGGCGATCGTCACCATGACCACGGTCGGGTACGGGGACATCGCCCCGCAAACGGTTCTCGGGCAGTTTATGGCATCGTTAATCATGATGACCGGCTATACGATTATCGTGGTCCCCACCGGGATCTTCTCGGTGGAACTGCACCGGACGATCCACCGGCGTGAAACCTCAAGAGTATGCCCGGCGTGCACCAAGGAGGGTCATGCCGTTGATTCGCTGTTTTGCCGGTTTTGCGGCGAATCCTTGGGGCGACCGCAGGACCCCGCGTAACCGGCCGGCTTTCCGCCCGCAGACGGGAATCCAGAATTATCATTTGGGATTCGGACAGGTTCTGATAAAATAGGAGAAATTTTACAGGAAAAATCTATGGAAGAAGATCGCCGCTGCGAAGGCTGCCGAAAAGACAAAGTGCTGGAACCGCCCGAGAGTAAAATGGGGGAGGTCATTCTGGTCGAAGTCGAGGAGAATTCCTTCGAACGTGACCTGAATGAGGCCCTCGGGAAGGCCCGCTACCAAGTCTTGGGCAAACAAAGCGAATATATTTGCGACCGGTGCGTGTCCAACCGGCGCCGGAAGGAATACATCGGGCTATCGATTTTTTACGGTGTGTTGCTGATCCTGATATGGGTCATCAATGTTGAAATTTACGTACAGATTCTGTTGATTGTCGGTGTCATCGGCACAGGATTGTATTTCTTTATGCGTGACCCGGACCGCGACATCCGGGACCAAATCCTCAAAGAAGCCCTCAAAACACTGGGCAAAACGCCCGTTACACGAAAAGAAGCCAAATACCTTTAATGCAGAGCCCCGCTTCCGCCATCGTCGGACGGGAACCGGCCCGGGGCAACCACGACCAGTCCGTTCAACACATCACCACATTTCGCAAACCGCAAACAACAATCAAAAGAAGGGAACGAACATGGCCAAAGCAAGCGCACGTCACATCCTCGTCAATTCCGAAGAAAAATGTCTTGAACTCAAACAGGAAATCGAGGGCGGTAAGGATTTTGCAGAGGTGGCCCAGGAACACTCGCAATGTCCGTCAAGCAAGCACGGGGGAGCATTGGGAGAATTCCAACCGGGCCAAATGGTACCGGAATTCGACACGGTGGTATTTAACGAAGAAGTCGGCAAGGTCCACGGTCCGGTGAAAACACAATTCGGATACCACCTGGTGGAAATTACCAGCCGCGAAGACTAATGAACAAAAGCCTGGTGACCAATGTCTCGGCCGGGCTGATCATAGCGGCGGGATATTACGCGCCCGCCTATCAGCGGCAACTGCAGTCGATCGGTTTTTTCGCCCTGTCCGGCGCCTTGACCAACTGGCTGGCCGTGCACATGCTGTTTGAAAAAGTCCCGTTACTCTACGGGTCCGGAGTTATCCCCAACCGGTTTGAGGAATTCAAGGGCGGCATCAAACAGCTGATCATGGATGAATTCTTCACCGACGAGAACGTGGACAAATTTTTCAAGGGGCAGCAGGATTCCACCGCCGCCCGCATCAATGTCCAACCGCTGATCGCGGCGGTCGATCTCGACAAGATGTATGACCGGCTGGTGGAACTGATGATGAATTCCACGCTGGGCAACGTGCTGAGTGTTATGAAGGCGTCGCACGTTTTTGAGCCGCTGCGTCCGGCCTTCAAGAAGAAGATGGAAATCCTGCTGACGGACACCGCGCGCAGCCCGCGCTTCCTGGCCGCGCTGGAGGATAATATACTGCCCAGCCACGTCAGCCGTGAGGTCCTCGATAAAATCGAGGAGATCGTCGACCAGCGTCTGGATGAACTGACGCCCGATATGGTCAAGGAGATCATCCAGCGGATGATCCGCGATCATCTCGGCTGGCTGGTGGTGTGGGGCGGGGTGTTCGGAGGGGTCATCGGTCTGGCGATGAGCTTTTTCGTCTAAAGGCGGCCCGGGGGGACCGCCGCAAGGCACACCATGTATTTTTCGCACAATAAATTAATGGCCGTGTGGCTGGCCGTTGTGATTGTTTTTCCGGGGACCACAACGGCATCTGCCGACGGCTTCCGTCCGGTAACGGAGGTCTTCAGCGTCAGCCCGCGCACCGGTCCGAACGCACAGACCCTGCCGTCCACTTGCTGGCACGCCGGGACCGGGCTGCGCCTCGGCTGCGCGCCCGAATGGACGGCGCGGGTGGAGGAGGAGACCGTCCGGTTGCGTATCTCTACGGATCCGTCCGTGGAACTTCTGCTGGCCTACCGCCGGCACAAACGGCCGGCGGGCATTCGTTTCGGCTGGGCGGAATTGCGCGCCCTGGACCGTTACCAGGGATGGTTTGACATGTCGCAACGCCATGAATGCGGCCGCAAACTGGTTCAGACCATGGGTTATGTAAACGGTACGCCCCGCGGCCGCGCCTTTGACTACTATCTGGCCGACTGGGAAGGGATATACTCGGTACAGTTTACCGTGTCCCGGGCGGTTCAATTTGAGGATTACCGCCCCTTATTCGAGGAAATTATTGACAGTGTCGAATTTGTCGCCGACAATAGGGACACCGTTAATTTTCGCGCGCCGAATGCCCGGCAATGTCAAACCATAACTCGGGAGTAAATGTGATGGATTGCCCCCAATGCCACAGTGAACTCATGCAGGTCGACTTTAAGGGCGTTATTATCGGTGAATGCCCCACCTGTCACGGCCGTTGGTTTGACCGCGGAGAACTGAAAAAGGCCAAGGACCACACCGATGAGGATCTCGGTTGGATCAATTTCGACCCCTTCGACCAGGAGGTCCCGCAGACCAACGACACCCCGGACGGCACCCTGTGCCCGCAATGCCAAACCGAAATGCATTCCCTGCCTTACAGCGACTCCGATATCATCATTGACAAATGCGCGATCTGCCACGGCATTTGGCTGGACCAAAACGAATTTGAAAAGATTATCGGCTATTTGGAAGACTTTGTCTCATCGGAGACGGCGTCGGACCTGGCGAAGGAGTCGCTGCATCAGCTGGAAGACATCCTGCTTCACAAGAAAAATCTGTCTACCGGATTCCGTGATTTTCTGGTGGTTTCCAAACTGCTGGGCACCCGGGTGGGCGTAGAGCATCCGAAGCTGTCCGCCGCGATCAATAAAATCTTTGTGTACTTTCCGTTTTTGTAGAATTCCATGGGCAACGTATCCGTCACGCACCTCGATAAGAATGATTTTGAAGTGACCGTACGTGAAGGCACGACGACACGGCATATTGTGACGGTGACGGACGCCTATCACCAAAGGCTTACCGGAGGCAGGCTCTCCAAAGAAGAACTGCTGAAAAAATCGTTCGCGTTTCTGTTGGAACGGGAAAGCAATACCATGATCCTGAGCCGCTTTGAACTGCCCGTCATTCAACGCTATTTCCCGGAATACGAAGGGACGATCGGTTGATGGATGTGACCGGATTCAAAGAATCCCTGACCGGCGCGTCACCTCCGGCCGGATGCTCCGAACTTCTGGCAGCATTATGGTGGGACGCCAAGAATGACTGGGAACAAGCGCACCGCATCGCTCAGGATATATCCGGGCCGCAGGGGGCGCGGATTCACGCTTATCTGCATCGAAGGGAGGGAGACCGGTCCAATGCGGCTTATTGGTACTCCCGGGCCGGTCAATCGCCTTATCGCGGCGGGCTGGAGGCGGAGTGGGAGGATCTGGTCCAAACGTACTTAACGGAGGGGCCGGCCCCAAATTAAGGAGACGCTCCCGGTTCAAGGCAACGCTTGCCAAAGGCCGTTGCCGTGTGCTAAATTTGTGAGGGATCTGTTCCCCTACTAATATCTTTTACGGAGGTAAATTCATGTCGAAGTCTCATTTCATCATCGCCGCGGCTGCGGTATCTCTGTTGCTGCTGTTTCCGTCCGCCAGCACGGCCAAAGACACCCAAGGCTTCGGCACCTTAAAGAAAATCGATTTCAAGGGCCAGCGCATGCAGGTTTCCGAGTATAACTGGGATACCCATGAAATTGATGATGTTATGTATCAATACAACTCCCGAAGTATAGAAGTCTTTAATATTGAGAAGATTAACGATTTGAAGCCCGGCGATGAACTGGAATTTGAATGGAAGCCGAAAGGTAACGCCAAGATCATCACGAGGCTCTCCAAAGGCCCGTTTCCCATGGAGGCCCTGGAACTCTTGTGGGATCCCAACGTAGAGTTTGATCTGGAGGGCGCCGTCGCCGAGGGAGGCATGACAGAAGGCACTGCTCCCGAGAGTGCCGCCACCGGAGAAACTACCCAAGAGGGAACAGCCATGATCGATAACTCTATGGAGGTGATCACCGAAGAAGGCGCACCCGAAGCTGTCGCTATGGAAGAAGCGCCGGCCGAAGAGGACGAAACCGCCATCGACTCCGAAGCCCCCGCAGAAGTCCCGGCAGAACCTCAACAATAGCAAAGCGTTCCGGATCTGCCGCCGAGAAAACCGAAGATTTCCCCGCGTGTTTCCTCTGAGCTTATCCTTGAAAGTCCCCA
The DNA here is from genome assembly GCA_020429915.1 of Candidatus Omnitrophota bacterium. Classification (GTDB taxonomy): domain Bacteria; phylum Omnitrophota; class Gorgyraeia; order Zapsychrales; family Zapsychraceae; genus JAGOSC01. Next base: position 41,221 of record JAGQKV010000018.1, read on the forward strand.
CACCTGCCTCTATAATAACGGAGAATTGTCAAATCACATGAACACAGCAGCCATCCATAGCCTTGTGCGGCAGGCCCTGCGTGAGGACCGGGCCGCTCAGGACATCACCACTCTGTCCCTGATTCCCGCCCGTCAGTTCGCCTCGGCCCGGATTATTTACCGGCAGGAGGGGACCGTTTGCGGGCACCGGCTGGCTCGCGAGATTTTTCGCAAATTGGACCCCGGAGTCCGCTATAAGGCGCTGATCAAAGACGGAGAAGAAGCAGCCAAAGGCAGCGCCGTGGCCCTGATACGGGCTAAAACGCGGGCCGTATTGAGCGGGGAACGGACGGCGCTGAATTTCTTCGGACGCCTGGGCGGCATAGCTACTCAAACCCGACGATTTGTGAATGCCGTATCCGGGACAGGGTGCGCGATCCTGGACACGCGTAAAACAACCCCTACGTTGCGTGACTTGGAGCGCTACGCCGTTCGCTGCGGCGGCGGTCAGAATCACCGCTTTGACCTGCAGGAGATGGTGATGATTAAGGACAATCACCGGACCGCCTGCCGGCCGGAGGTCGACATTGCCGGCGCTATCCGCATCGTGCGGGCCAAGACCCGGCGCCGAATTGTGGCGGAAGTCGAAGATCTGGAAGAACTGGCCGCGGCATTGCTTGCCGCGCCGGATATCATATTGCTGGACAACATGCGTCCGGCCATGGTCGGCCAGGCCGTGGCCATCCGTAACCGGCTGAACAAGTCGATCCAATTGGAGGCCTCGGGCGGCATCACCCTGCGCAATGTGGCCCGGTACGCCCGGGCCGGCGTAGACCGGATTTCGCTGGGCGCCCTGACCCACTCGGCACCGTCCGTGGACGTTTCCCTGGAGTTGGATTATGATCCGAAATAAAACCCTCTATTTGACTGTGACGGTCATGCTTCTGGTCTCACCGGCAACCGCCCAGCAACCGGCACCGGAAGGACCTAACGGGTTGATGATGTTCGACGACCGCAAGCTCCTCGATCGCGGGGCACAGCAATACGCCAAATACTCTAAAGAAATCCTGATGGCGATGATAGACGACGACGCGCTGCCCAACGATTATCAGCGGGCCGCCTCGCTGCGGGTGTTCCGGGAAAACTATGCGGATGAAGTCGTATCCAAAGAGAAGAAGAATATCGAGAAGATCCTGCTGCGTCGCCTGAAGCGGACGGACTCCCCGTTTGTACAGGTCGAAATCATGCACACGCTGTGCCTGCTCGACCGCATCAAGTACCTGAAATCGATGGTGCCGGCACTGATCCAAAAACTCGATCACTACAATCCCACGGTCAATGATATGGCCTACAAAGCGCTGGAAGACATCGTCGAGAAAGGGGACAACCGGGCCCGTGAAGCCCGGATCTTCTTCAACACCCTGCGCAAAGTCCTCTTCCTGTCACGCAAGCGGCTGACCCAGGTGGTCGAACCGGACATGCGGTTGGCACAAAAATTGAAGTTGCTGCGCTGGTCGATCAAGGTGCTGGGCAACCAAGAGCTCGACAACCTCCCCAACGAGGTGTTGGGGCTTTTGTAACCACTTATGACCGACCGCCGCCCCGCCATTGATTCTTTTCCCTGGTTAATATTCGTCGCCCTGGCGCTGGCCGGTGCTCTTTTGTGGGGTATGTTGCGGCTGCCCGAATTAACATATATCGATCTGTCGGTCAACCGCAAACAGGCGTTGGACATCGCCACCCGCTATGTGGCCGCGAATGAACCTCAACTCGGCACCTACCGGCACGCGATCGTGTTTCAACGCGACACGCAGACCAGCGGCTACCTCAAAAGATCAATCGGCACCAAAAAGATGAAGGAGTTCCTGCGGAAGTATGACGTCGATCTCTTCTATTGGTCGGTACGTTTTTTCCGGGAGGGGCAGAAGGAACAGTACAAAGTTCTGGTGTCCTCGCGGACAGGCAAGGTCATTTTCTATCAGCATCAAATCGAAGAAACCGAAAGAATCGAGGAAATCCCCAAGGACGGTGCCCGTGAACGCTCCAATGATTTTCTACACGAACGGTTCGGATTTCAGATCGAAAATTATACCCTGGTGGGAGACCTCTCAACGATCTACGATTTTCGCCGCGATCACACGTTTGCCTGGCGCCATAACCAGGTTAGCATCCCGTGGAAGGATGGTGGTGGCACCGGAAAACTGCTGTCCAACATAACCAGTTCCGGGGATCAAATCCTTTCCTATGCCCATCATCATTTCAAGATCCCCGAGGATTACCAACGCGATATACAAAGCAAGCAGGTCGTCTCGCAGAACATCAATGCCGTCACCCGGATCTTTCATATGATCTTCATTATATCCGCAGTGTATTTTGTGGTGGCTCGCAAAAACCATCTAGCCATGCATACGACCAAGTGGATGTATATCAAGATCGCCGCGGTCCTGTTTGCCTTGAACATGCTCGGTTTCTTCAATGCGTTCGAATCGATAATCACCCAATACCACACCACGTCGTCGATGAATTCCTATGTTATCCGCTTCCTGACCAATGCGCTGGTCGGAACCGTGATGGCCGCCTTTTATGTGCTGATGCCGGGTTTATCGGGAGAACTCTTGCACTTTGAGATGGCCCGGTCCCAGCGTGAGGGAAGCCTCCTGAAATATATCCATACCACGTTCTTTTCGCGTGAGGTCGCCAAATCCGTGCTTGCCGGATATTTGGTTTTTCTGGTGCTGCTGGGTTGCCAGGCGTTGTTGCTCGAAACAGGGGAGCGTTTCTTCAGCGTGTGGGTGGAGTATTCCTGGATGACCTCGCTGAGTACGTCTTATTTTCCGTGCCTCGCGGCGATCACCCTCGGACTGAATGCCAGTGTATCCGAAGAAGTCCTCTACCGGTTGTTCGGCATCAACGTGGGGAAGAAGTTCTTCAAGAATACGGCGGCTGCCGTGGTGATCTCATCGCTGTTGTGGGGATTCGCCCACACCACCTATCCGATTTATCCGATGTGGTACCGGGCTGTCGAGGTCTCAATTCTCGGATTTTTCATGGCCTTTATCTATCTGCGCTTCGGATTGATATGCACCATCGTCAGTCACTATGTCTTTAACGTGTTCTGGCATTCCACCGGATACCTGTTCGGATCGGCGCATATTGTTTATCTGGCCGGAGCCCTGTTTGCGCTCAGCCTGCCGATGCTATTCGCCGTGATCGCGTTTATCCTCAACCGCCGGGTGGACGAACGCCCGCTGCGCTGGCATCTGAACAAACAGCAGGCATTTAACGTGACGGTCCTCACCGCCTATCTGCAGGCGCAGGCGGCGCGATTTCAGGGGCGGCCGGCGGCTGAAATCAAGAGCGAAATCGCGGCCAACGGGTGGGATTTTGCCGTGGTGGAGGTGGCGGTGGACGAGTTTCTCGGCCGGGAGGCGTCGCCGTGAGCGTCCGCCGCCGGAGGCCCCCGAATTCCTTGCACGCACAGCTATTTTTGATATACTAGGGCAACGTTCCCACTCCGCCGACAACACGATCAGAAAGTCAAAAAACCGACGAAGCGATGCTACTCAATCCACTCACATTTCACGCCCCTACGTCGTTGAGCGAGGCCGTCCGCCTGATGGCCGAGCTCGAACACGTCAGGCTCCACGCCGGGGGGACATTTCTGCTGAACCAGCTGAAATTGCTAAAGCGCAACGGTGCGCGGACGCCGGATCATGTCATCACCCTGCAGCATATCGCTGAATTGCGCGGGATTTCGCTGGACCGGGACGGTTTGCGTATCGGGGCCATGACGACCATCGCCGAGATCTTCGACCATCCGCTGGTCGCCGAGCACCTGCCGGTCCTCAAGACGGTTTGCCGCAATATCTCAACGCAACCGATTCGCAATATGGCCACTATCGGCGGTAATCTGACCTGCCGCTACACGTGGACCGAGATGCCGGCGGTAAGCCTCGGGCTGCGGGCGAGTTTGCATTTTGTGGACACCGCGATGAATGAGACCGCGGTCGATCCCCAGGAGTTCTTCGCCGGGCAGGCCAAGACCGACAAGTTGTTGACGGCCGTCCGGTTCCCACTGATCGCGGACCGGCGCTGCGCCTACCGGCGCGCCAAGAAGTCGCAGTTCGTCGATATCCCGATGTTATCGCTGATCATTTCTGCGGGCAGGGGAAAGGCTTCTTTAGAAGACTGCCGGGTCGCGGTCAATAACTGCGTCGAGTTTGCTCAACGCGATGCTGCCCTGGAAGAATTTCTGAATACCACGCCGGCCGGACCGGACCTACCGGCAGCCGCCCTGGATCATTTGACCGGGGAGATTTACGCCAAACGCGGAAGCGACTACAAAACACACCTCTTCCGGTTATATCTGCGGGAGGCCATCGAGGAGTTGATCAACGATGAGTAAAGAAGTCACTTTAAATATTAACAGCCGCGATTATCCGCTGACCTTGCGGGGAAACGAAACCCTGCTCGAAGTACTACGGGATAACCTGGGGCTCACCGGGACCAAGACCGGCTGTGAAGAGTCCGAGTGCGGTCTGTGCACAGTGGCGATTAACGGCAGCGCCGTGCTGTCGTGTATTTCGCTGGCCGCCGCCTGCACCGGCGCGCGGATCACCACCATCGAAGGGCTGGCGGACGGAGACACGCTGCACCCGTTACAGCAGGCCTTTCTGGACAAGGGAGCGGTCCAATGCGGCTTCTGTATCCCGGGAATCATCATGTCGGCCAAGGCCCTGCTGGACGTCAACCCCCGGCCGACGCGGGCTGAGATCGATTACGCCCTGGACGGCAACCTGTGCCGGTGCGCCGGTTATCTGAAGATTATCGAAGCCATCGAGGAGGCCGGAGAGATAATGGCCGGGCAGGGGCAAAAGCCGGCGAACAATCCGCGCTCCGCGGAAACGAAGTCTGCGAGTTGACCTATGAATATCAAAGTCGATCACAAAAAAGAGTATGTCGATCCGGTGGGAAAAAGCGTGCCGCGCATCGACGGATTGGGGATGGTCACCGGCCAGACCAAATACGCCTTTGACGTCAGCTTTCCCAATATGCTCGTCGGCAAAATGCTGCGCTCACCGCATCCCCACGCCAAGATCCTCAGCATCGACACATCCGAGGCCGAAAAACTGCCGGGCGTGCGCGCGATCGTCACTGCCAAAGACACGCACAACATCAAGTTCGGTTCGAACGAATATTTCTTCCCGCATACCATCGACCAGATGGCCCTGGAAGCGGACAGGGTGCGATACATCGGCGACGAATTCGGTGCGGTGGCGGCCGTCGATGAAGAAACCGCGGACCTGGCGTTAAAGCTGATCAAGGTCGAATACGAAAAACTGCCTCACGTCGTCGACGTGCGGGAGGCCATGAAGCCGGGCGCGCCGCTCATCCACGAATCCCTCAACAATATCGCCGTTATCCTGCCGGTCAATTTCGGCAACCCCGACCGCGCACTGAAAGCGGCCGACTACATCCGCGAAGACGAGTTTTACGCGCCGGCCGCTCATCAAACCGCCATGGAACCGCATGTATGCGTCGGACAATGGGAGACATTTTCGAATAAAGTTACGCTCTGGGCCTCAAGCCAGGCCCCGTTCAAATGCCGGGAGGCCTTGGCCAAGACATTGAAGATGGACCTGAACGACGTGCGCGTGATCAAGCTCGCCGTCGGGGGAGGATTCGGCGGCAAACTGGAAATGCTGCCGATGGATTTTGCGGCGTGCCTGCTCTCAAAGAAGGCCGGCGGACTTCCGGTCAAGATTTGCTACAGCAGGGAGGAGGAATTTCTCGCTTCCCGCCGCAAGCACGGCATGATCTACCGTCTGAAGTCCGGCGTTAAAAAGGACGGGACCTTGGTCGCCATAACCGGCGAGGTGATCGCCGACGGCGGCGCGTATTGCAGCTACGGCCCGACGGTCCTGGCCGCCGCCATCATGCGCATCTTTATGGTGTACCGGATCGAACATTTCCGCGTCACCGGTTACCGGGTCTATACCAATACTCCGATCAGCGGGGCGATGCGTGGTTTCGGCGGGGTACAGGCCGGATTCGCGATCGAATCGCATATGGACATGCTGGCCGCCGGCGTCGGCCTCGATCCGATTGAATTTCGCCTGCGCAACATCACCGGACCTAATATGACGACGATCAATCAAATGAAGCTCACCACCAACGGCCTGCGTGAATGTATCGAACGGGCCAGCGCCTCAGCGGAGTGGACCAAGAAAAGAGGACAGCAGCGCGCGAAAAAACGCGGCATCGGCATCGGCATCGCGGCCGACGTCATGGGATCGAAGATGTACAAATCGCATGAGTCCGCCGGATCAATTGTAAAGGTTGAAGAGGACGGGTCCGTTTATCTGTTCACCGGGGCAGCGGACACCGGCCAAGGCTCCAACACGGCGCTGTCGCAAATCGCCGCGCAGGAGCTGGGTGTCAGCTACGGCCGGATCAAATGCAAATCCGGAGATACCGAGATCACACCGTTTGACACCGGCAGTTTCGCTTCGCGGGTGACTTTCATCTCCGGAAATGCAACGATCCTGGCGGCCAGAGACGCCAAACAACAGATTCTGAAAGTGGTCAGTGAAGAAAAGAATCTCGCCTTCGATGACCTGGATATCCGCGCTGAAGAGGTAGTCGTCACATCGAGTGGTGAAGTGATTATGGATTTTGACAAGGCGTTGGAACTGGCCTACTCATTCCGCTACGGCCGTCAGATTATCGGCCGGGGGAGTTATAATCCCAAGACCACACCGATCGATTTCCGGACCGGAGAGGGCAACGTCTCGGGAAGCTACGGTTTTGAGGCCCAGATTGCCGAAGTGGAAGTGGACACCGGGACGGGCGAGGTAACGATCCTGAAACTGTGGGACGCGCACGATATCGGGAAGGCCATCAATCCCCAGTCGGTGGAGGGGCAAATTGAGGGATCCTTGGCGATGGGGATCGGCTACACATTCTTGGAGAACCTCCATTTCGATAAAAAAGGGCGTCCGGCCAACGGGAATTTCGCGAATTACCGTCTGCCCCGCACCATGGGTATCCCGGAAATGGAGTCCATTCTCGTCGAGACAGACGATCCCGAAGGTCCGTTCGGCGCCAAAGGAATGGGAGAGGCGTCCTTGCTGCCGACATCGGCTGCCATCGCCAACGCCATCGAAGACGCTATCGGCGTCCGCATCCGGGAGCTGCCCATTACACCCGACAAGATAATAAAAGCGCTGCAAGAAAAAGAGCAACAGGAGAACGAGACATGAGAACACCGACAGTATTATTGCTGCTAGTTTTGACCGCAGCCGCTTCCGGCTGCAGCCTGTACAACGTTACCTCGGAAGAGACGAGCTTGAATTACTATCCGCCCAAGGATAGCACCCAGGGCATCGTCTATCAGGAAAAAGTCGACAAGCCGCATGAGGTGATCGGCTACGTGACGGTCAACTCCGAACGCCGGCAAAAGATTGACGAGATCATCGAACGGATGAAACGTGAAACGGCCATCATGGGGGGAGACGTCATCACAAACCTGCAAAGTGATGCCACCGGTGAATGGAAACGGCTTCCGGCCCAGGATATCATCGGCAACGCCTACGTCCGCGCTAATTTCCGCGCTACAGTCGTTATCTTAAAGTAATCCGCCGGTTAATATATCTCCGACAGGCATTTTCACGCGTCGCGTTCGTGCTCGCGGGAAAATGCCTGTTTTTCTATCCGTAATTAAAGCTTGAGCTTGGCGCGCCAGGCGAGCAATTCCGCCGGCGTGTTGAAAGTAGCGATCACGCCGGGATCATCGACCGGACAGTCGCGGCAACGGTCGCGGTGACGGTGCTGGACCGTGTTCAGTCCGAGGCCGGGATCCAGCGCCAGGAATTCATCGATGAGATCGGCCGGAAATAAAGGCGGATGACCCCGTTTTCCGTCAAATGTCGGGATCACGATATCGGCAGGATGTTGTGATAAAATTTCACTCAACCGAAGCAGAGTCGCGCGGCACAAAAACGGATAATCAACCGGCAGCAACCATACCCCCGTAACCGCCTTGCTCAACTGACGTAAACCGCACTGAAATGAAGAAGTTTGACCAAATTTGTGATCTTTGTTATGGACAACGTTTACCCGGCTGTGATTTAATAGAAGCGGTTCAATTTCTTCGGATCGCGCCCCTAGCACGACGATCAGTTCCTCACAACCCGCGGCCAGCACTGTCTCTTGCAATAACTGAATCAGAGGGCGCCCGTTGATATCGGTCACGGCTTTCGGTTTGCCGAATCGCCGACTTTGTCCCGCAGCTAGTAGTATGCATGCCAACATGCGCACAGTATAGCGCTGTGATGACCGTTCTGTCAAACAGGCCAAATCATGTGGCCCAGGCCCAACCGCAGGAGATAGCTCACCTTGACATTGACGACAATCTTTTTTATCATGTGCGGCGTTTGTGTCGTAGGCATTATGGTTGCCCTGTGGATATTGCAGCAGGAAGCTTCCGGTAACGCCGGCATCCAAAAACTCTCACCGGATGAACTCAAGAATTACGATCCCGCGACAGAAACACTGAAGAAGAGGCAAGGCGGGACCGCCACGCAGGCGCCGCCCAAGAAATCAGCTAAGCCCAAAAGGCCGCGTGTCGCTTTGCAGGGACTCTTCGGGGGACAAAAAGGCGGTGAATCCCCCGTGCGGTTGGACGCCATTGAAGCCGCGCCGGACCTCCCCGAGGATAAGCCGAAGAAAAAGTCTTTTTTGGGTAAGCTCAGCCTGCGCAAATCCAAGCCCAGCCCGCTGGACGATATCCCGCGTCCAACGACATTTCCCGGTCTGCATAGGAAAGAAACAGAGATATCATCACCGGGCCTGTCCGAAGGCACGGCGGCCATGACCACCCAAAAACCGCCCGTATCATCATCACACTTGGGGAGCCCCCCCGGAGCACCTCCGCCGCCGAAGCCCGCAGCACCTGCACCGGGACCTGCGAACGCCCAGCCGGTTCTCCCGATTGAAGAAGAATTTCAGCAGACGAAATCATCGGCCGGAGGTGGACAAAGTGATGCGTCGTCACGTCAACGCGAGCACCTGGCCACGGTCCAGCTGGATGAATGGAAGCAAAAATACGAGCGTCTGGACAAGCTCTTCCAAGAAAAGAGCAGCCAGTTCGCCCAAGCCGAGTCTCAATTGGCCAACGAGAAACAAAATCGTGATGATTTCTTCAAACTCAAATCAATTCTCGAAAACGAGATCCAGGAAGTCAAGGATCACGCCCGGGACCTGCAGCACACGCTGAAAAACGCTCAAATGGAGACAGAGCAGCAAAAAGTCCAGGCTCAACAGCTACGGGACAAGGTGCGCATCCTGGAGGAGGAAATTCAGCGCAAGAATTCCCAGTTAAAAGATGCCCCGGGCGACGCCCGGAAGGATCAAGCCCCCCCTCAAAGCCCCCCTCTCGGCAATTTAAACGAACAAAACGACAGGGAGGAGGCCGCACGAAAAGATGGTTCCCCTGACCCTGATCCTATGGTAAACTTACCCCAAGATCAGAATCCAGAGGCAGGTGCGAACGACGGACAGGGCCCCGCGGCCACTCAGCGCCCCCCCGTCGAAGGCCCGCAACCCCCGCCACCACCCGGTTCTGATTCGTCATCGGAAGACAAACGGTTTTAATTATCTCACGCAAACCCCGTAACAAAGGATGTGTCCTCATGAAAAAGTGGATCCCTGTGCTTTTCATCACATTAGCTGCATTTCTGGTGATCGGCCTGACAGCACGCCAGTCAGCCGCACAAAATGAGATCTATGTCATCTTGCAAACCACGCAAGGGGATATTCAGTTGAAACTGTTCCCGGATGTCGCCCCTAAGGCAGTTGAGAACTTCGTTGGTCATGTGAACAATGGCTATTACAACGGCCTGATTTTTCACCGTGTCATCCCCAATTTCATGATCCAGGGCGGCGATCCCACGGGGACCGGACGCGGCGGCGAGAGCATTTGGGGAGGTAAATTCCGCGATGAAACCAGCCCGAACGTCACCTTCAGTAAGCCGGGATTGCTGGCCATGGCCAATGCCGGACCGAACACAAACGGGTCGCAATTCTTCATCACGACCGTTCCGACCCCGTGGTTGAACGGTAAACACACCATATTTGGGGAAGTCGTGGAAGGCATGAGTGTCGTCAAGGCCCTGGAAAGCGTACCCACCGCACAGGGCAATCGTCCCCGCGAAAAGCAGGAAATTTTCAACGCTTACGTCGTCCAGTAATCAAATCTCCGCACATGAATCAGGATTTCATCAATCACGCCCGGCTCGCCATCAAGGCGGGCCGGCGTTGCGCCTTTGCCACGGTCGTGGAAAGTACCGTAAAAGGTACGCCCCGCAAGGCCGGAGCCAAAATGATCGTTTTCGAAGACGGTTCGACCCACGGCACGATCGGAGGGGGACGCAACGAAAAAGATGTCATTGCCCGTTGCCTCGAAGCTATCGGCAAGAGCGAAACCCGTCTGATGACCTACGATTACTTCGGCCGCAAGGGCGAATCGGTCTGCGGGGGACAAATCCGGATATTTATCGAACCGCTCATCCAAGTACGAAAATTTATCCTCGTCGGGGCCGGGCATATCGCCTTGCCGCTTTCGCTCATCGTTAAGAGCCTGGACTATCACCTGACGATTATCGACAGCCGCCGGGCGTTTGCCAATCCGCAAAGGATGCCTTGGGCCGACAGAATCCTAGTCGGAAAGCCTACCGCTCAACTGAAGAAATGCCGCATAGACGGCCTCACCGACATCATGATCGTTACACATGGAAATGAACACGATTATGAGGCCTTGCAAGCGGTCATTTGCACTCCGGAGATCGGCTATCTCGGCTGCATCTCCAGCCAGGCGAAACGAGTCAAATTCTTCAGGCGGTTGAGGGAGGACGGCGTGGCCGAAAAGTACCTAAGGAGGATATCCATCCCGGCCGGACTCGATCTCGGCGCCCAGACACCCGCTGAAATTGCCGTATCCATCGCCGCGGAGCTGATCCGCAGAAATAATCCGGACGCGACCGGTACCGACAAATTCCGGACGAAAGATTTAAAAGGTTAATCCGCTAAAACTTCAAAAAAAGGACGAACAAGATGACCAAAGAGGATGTAATCGATCTGATTCGTGATACAGGGTTTGGATTTCTTGGGACAACGGAAGGAGATCAGCCGCGTGTCCGGCCGATGATGCCATACCTGACGGATGACAACCGTCTGCTGGTTGCCATGCTCGGACGATCGCGGACGATCGCGCAGGTGGAGGCCAATCCTCATGTGGAGATCTGTTTTGTTGACCGGAAGATGTGGTACGCCCGTATCACCGGCAAAGCTCAAATATCAGAAGACCAGGCAGGGAAGCAATTGCTGTGGGATGCCATTCCCATGTTGAAGCAATATTTCGGCGGCGTGGAAGACCCGAACTTTAATCTCATGGAAATTGATATCACCCATGTCGAAGCCATGACACCCCACCAAAAAGAACCGGAGAGCGTGCCGTTTAACAACTGATCCCGTATCAGGAGTCAAACAAAGAACGCGGACAGCCGTATTGATACGGCCGATCATGATTCCCCGGGGATAACCATTCCAGACATTGCACAACGGGAAAGCTCATCAAATAATCTATAAAGACGATCCATATAAACCTCTAATATCCGGCCTCCACACGCATCAACTTAACATAAGATGTATTATGTGCAGTTTCGAGAAGATGAAAATCAGATGAAGTTCACCCAAGGTACCACCTTGATTTACTGGTCTTTGCGGGTGTACTTGAGAATATTTTCGCGCAGGACTTTTTCCACATCCCCAACCTCGGCAGGCTTTCGGTCTTTCTTGGGAAGATTCTTTTGGCGCACCCCGACTTGTACGTCTCCAATCCGGATCCTCAGACAGCAACCTTCCACAATGGCGGTCGCCAACACCTTTCGCGCATTCCTCAGTATCCGGCCAAAACTGGCGCGCGAAATCCCCATGGCTTGAGCGCCTTCCGACTGATCATAACCTTGATAATCAGCCAGCTTGAGCGCCTCAAATTCGTCGACTTTTAGCTCAATTTCGTCAGGACGGCCGGGCCGGCCGCGCGGCGAAAAGAGCGCCACCGGCGGCATTTCCTGGATATATCGGACTTTTTTTCGTCGGCCTTTACGCATTTTGAGCTGGCACCTTTTTTAACGCACCGGTTGTTATTGGCATATGCTCATATCAACACACGCCTTCATATAAGCATATGCTTATTGTAACGAAGCAGCCGGATCATGACCACTCTGATCTGCATTATTTTATGGGCTTTGGACGGGAACTCTACCGTTCGGAAGCGGCCCACAACCGGGTGAAATAATCCTCGTTTATGGTTCCGTCAGTGTAGATATTCAGAAATTGCTTCAGGTAGGATATTTTCTTTTGCAAAATGTCGTCCTTCGCGGCCCAACGCTGGATCAACCGCGACTGCGAACGCACAAATAAACAGGCAAACACTTCAGCTTTATCTTCATAGGGCGACATCATCGCGTAGTAAGTCACGAAACCTTTCCGTGTGGGAGCAAAGTAATTAGCCTGATTAGGCTCGGGATCTACGTGAACCTTCCCCTTTCGCACATACTCGAAATCCGAGGCATTGAGCTCTTCCCAACCCACTTTTTCCTGCCAATAAAAAGAATTCGTATCGATGACATGGAAGAATTCGTGATGGATATTATGGCGCTGAGCCATCTCTCCTCCATACTGCCGGGCGAAGTCAAAGAAAATGATTTTATGGCGATAATCGTAGATACCTTGCGCGTTCTTGTCTTCCCTAAACAAACTTTTGACCAAATAAATGGATTCCAACTGCGCAGGACGCAGAAAATTGGGCGGGTACTTGTTCAACTCTTCTTGCAAGAGAAGTAAAAACCGATATACGCGTCCGTAGTCTTTGGGCGCAGCCTCCCTCAAACTGATTTGAGTCTGATCAATATCGTCCGGATCTAAATTCTCGAATTCAATGCCGACGCGGTGGTCACTTCTCACTTGTTCTATGATTCTAAGAATATCCTGCCGGAGAGACTGTTGTTGGCGAGAAAAAACGGGATGAGTAAGTAACGGATCAGACGCAGCCTCCGCGACGGAGACGCACAGCAGAACGCCGAGAAGCGCGATCTTTAGAGTTTGACATCCTTGAGCCATTGGCGATTGGCCAAATACCATTCTACCGTGCGCTTAACCCCCGCCTCCAGCTCGATCTTAGGCTGCCACTTCAGAATCTTCTTGGCCTTGGAGATATCGGCCCAGGTGGACTTGATATCGGTCTTGTGAAAGGCCATTTGCTTGATCCGCGCCTGTTTGCCAAGATGACCTTCGATGAGTTGAATGACATAATTCAGAGAATACGGCTTGTTCCCTCCGCCGAGATTCATCACCTCAAATCCCACCCGGCGTAGCGCCTTAATAGTGCCCTTGGCGATATCGTCGACGTAGGTAAAATCCCGGCTTTGGGACCCGTCACCAAATAGCTCCATCGGCTTGCCCTCATCGATCCATTTGATAAACCGGAACATGCACATGTCGGGCCTCCCCGCCGGACCGTAGACGGTAAAATAGCGCACCACCGAGACGTCGATCCCGTACAAGAAGTGGTAGGTATAGCAGGTCACCTCTGCCGCCTTTTTACTGGCTGCGTAAGAAGATATCGGCGTGTTAACCGGCAAACCTTCCGTAAACGGCATTTTCTGGCCGGCATACAGAGATGACGTCGAAGCCAGCACAAATTTCTTCACGCCGAAATCCTTGCACAACTCCAGGAGATTCAACGTCCCTTGGGTATTGGTTGTGAAATAGACGTGCGGATTAATCATACTGTAGCGGACTCCGGCCCGGGCCGCGAGATTCACGACCGCATCGATCGAGTAGCGCTGAAACAGTCGCCTCAAACCGGGCAGATTCTCGATATCCAGTTTATGAAAAGTAAAATTGGGCAATTTCTTCAGCGCCCGCAGACGGTGTTGCTTAACACGAACATCATAGTAGTCATTCACATTGTCCACGCCGATAACCGCGACGTTCTTCCGTCCGGACAACAATTCCGCCGTCTTGGACCCGATAAAACCGGCCGCGCCGGTGAGCAATATCGTCTTCATCTATTCCTTCTCTTTTGTAGATAACATACCCTGCCAACGCCATGCGTCACGCAACGCATCTTCGAGCGTTAACTGCGATTCCCACCCCAGGAGATACCGGGCCTTGTCCGCGTTCGCGTAAATAGCGGGAACATCGCCGGCACGCGGCGGACCGATCTTATAATTCAAACTTACGCCGGCGACCTGCTCAAATGTTTGAACAACTTCCATAACGCTGTTGCCGCGTCCCGTCCCTACATTAATGGCTTCGCAGCACCCCCTGCCGTCGACCCCTTCCAAGTAGTCGAGCGACTTGACATGCGCTCGCGCGAGATCGACGACGTGAATATAGTCCCGGATGCAGGTCCCGTCAAATGTTTCGTAGTTGTCGCCGAAAATAGTCAATTCGGGCCGAATCCCGGCCGCGGTTTGGGTGACAAACGGGACCAAATTATTGGGCACACCGATCGGCAGCTCACCGATCAATGCGGACGGATGCGCGCCGATCGGATTAAAGTAACGCAGCAACACCGCTTTGAGATGGTTGCCGCCGGTGACCGCATCACGGATAATGTCCTCACAAATACGCTTGGTATTTCCATAGGGTGAGTGGGCGTCTTTGCGCGGGGTCATCTCGGTAACCGGAAGTTCGTCCGGAACACCGTAGACAGTGCATGATGACGAAAACACCAAGTCGGGAACATCAAAATCGGCCATGGTTTGCAGCAAGACCAGCATCGAATCGATGTTATTCCGATAATAGCGTAGCGGCTCCCGGACCGACTCCCCCACTGCTTTATAGGCGGCGAAGTGAATCGCTCCGGTCAGGCCGGACTCCGCCTCAAAAACACTTCGCATAAACCGCGGGTCAGCGGCGTCTCCTTCATAGAGACGTACAGAGTGCCCCGTCAACTCGACCAACCGGTCGATTACCCTTTGCTCGGCATTACTGAAATCATCAACGATAACGGCATCATAACCGGCTGCCAGGAGTTCCACGTAAGTATGGGAACCGATGTACCCTGCCCCTCCGACCACCAATATTGTCTTTGTCATACAAAAGATCCTCTGATTTCAGCTACTTATGAGAATGATGATCAGATGGAAGTATATCATTCGGATAGTGGGGATGCAAAGATATCGCGCGAGCGACCCAAGCGCCTAGAAAGCCGAGGAAAGCAACTGAGTCAGGTAGTGAAGGTTATCCAGATTTTCCTCGATGCGGTCGTCATCAGCGTGGGTGTGCAGATTCAGGATCCCGAAACAACGATTTTTGGATACTAACGGCATGACCAGGGCGCGCCTGATTTCCGGCCGGGTCATCAGGTGGGCTACCCGGGAATCGGGGTTTTCACTCTCCAGAATTAATGGTGCCTTGACCTTGGCGACCAAACCGGATATCCCGTCTCCGATCTTGACGCGGACACCCTGAATCTTTAAATCACTGAGTCCTTTGGCGGCCTTAATCGTCAATTCATTGGTCTTGGGATCGAGCATCATGACCGATCCGCATTGCGTCCCGGTCATCTTCAGCGCGATATCCAGCAAGGTGATCAGAAGCTCATCGACGCGAACCGTGGAATATATCTCATTCGCAATATTCTCAAATTCTTTTTCCCAAACCTTCTGAGCGACGGCATTTTCGTTGGTGGTTGCCTCCTGCGGCGATTTGATTTCGATGCTGTCACGTACGATTTCGGTGAGTAGATTGATGATCGAATTCATCATGATATTGGACACGACCCGAATCTCATTGATCTCGAACAAAAGCTCGTCTTCATTCGCTCCGACCGCCTTGGCCAAACGGACATACTCCGAAGTCTCCAGGCGCTTGTTGAGAATCACCGGCCCAACCATGACGTACGCGATGATCTCCTGGGCCGTGGTTCGCAGAGGAATGGCAAAGCTGAACAAATCGTAACGGTTGACGGTTTCCAGATAATGGGTATGTCCGACGAATTGCGACTCGAAGCGTGTGCCTTTTTTCTTAAAGACATCGAAGCCCAGTTCCGGGTGCATCAATAACCGCCCCCCGTACTTCGTTTCCTCCGGAGGCAAAATAAACTGGCCCGTACGGTCAACAATATAGATATTGATGCGCAGAACATCGATGAACCGCGAGAGCATGTCCCACCATTTGTCCTTAACAATCAGTTGTTGCGCCAATCTTCTTGATTTTTCGTCAGACATGTTCTTTACTTTTTGGCATCCAGGATATTGTATTTTTTCATTTTATTGTAAAGCGTCGTCCGGTTGACCCCCAGTGCGGCCGCCGCCTTATTGCGGTTCCAATTACAATCGTTGAGAACGGATATAATATGATCCCGCTCCGGCTGTTCGGTCACCTGTTTGAGAGATTTGATTTCGGCGCTCTTGCTCCCGTCTTCCTCCTCAAACTTGGTGCTGTTCGGGATGTCCGACAGTTGAATCACATCCCCCTTCGCCATGATCACCGCCCCCTCAATCGCATTTTCCAGCTCACGAATGTTGCCCGGCCAGCTGTATGACTTGAACAGGGCCAATACCTCGTCGGACATTTCCTTAACCGTCTTGTTGTTCGCACGGCTGAACATCTCCAGAAAATGATCCGCCAACGGTTTAATGTCGTCGCGCCGGTCCCGCAGAGGCGGCATTTGGATTGCGATGACATTAATCCGGTAATACAAATCTTCACGAAACTCGCCTTCGTCCACCAGCTTGGTCAACTGTTGATTGGTGGCGACAATAATTCGGGCATCCGCTTTGCGGGAAACATTTTCACCGACCCGCTCGAATAGTCCGTCCTGCAGAACCTTCAGAAGCTTAACCTGAAGACTGGGCGAAAAAGCATCGATTTCGTCGAGGAAGATCGTGCCTCCCTTGGCGTACTCGAAACGGCCTTCTTTATCCTTGATCGCACCGGTGAAGGCCCCCTTGACGTGCCCGAACAATTCGCTTTCCAAAAGAGTTTCGGACAGCGCTCCGCAGCTGATTTCCACAAACGGCCGTTTACGCCGCCGCTCATCGCTTTGGTGAACGGCTTTGGCCACCATTCCCTTGCCGGTACCGCTCTCGCCTGTAATCAGGATTGTAGCATTTGTCGACGCAACCGAATCAATGATATTGTAGACCGACTGCATCCGCTCGCTGGAACCGATCATCCCCGCAAAGGATTGTCGCCGGTCCTTCGCTATGAGGCCCTTCAACGCGGTATTCTCTTCTATCAAACGGATCTTTTGCACAATATTGGCGATGATCAGTTTGATTTCGCTGTCATTGATCGGCTTGGTGATGTACTCAAAGGCCCCGATCTTCATCGCCTCCACCGCGGTTTCGATGGATCCATAGCCGGTAATAACGATCACCTCGGCCTGCTCGTAATCCTTCTTAACCTGTTGCAAAAGCTCCAGTCCGGACATGTTCGGAAGCTTCAGGTCCGTGATGACAATGTGGACCGGATTCTTTTCCATAAGGATCAGGGCTTCCTCAGCGGTGGATGCCATCTGCACCCGAAACCCCTCGATCTTGAAGATCTCAAATAGCGATTCACGAATCAGGGGCTCATCATCGACGATGAGCATACTGTAATTTTGATTGTCCCTTTTATCCATCGTATTCCGGAACAGGTATTTTAATCGTGAAGGTCGTCCCCTTCCCGAATTCACTTTCGATATTAATGGTTCCCTCATAAGACTTGACGATCTCTCCGACAATCGTCAAGCCCAACCCACAACCTTTGTCAATATCTTTCGTAGTATAGAACGGTTCGAATATTTTCTCCAAATTCTCTTCCTCGATCCCCCGTCCTGTATCCGCGAAACTGATGACCAGGACTTGCGCGTACATGTCGGCCGCCATTGAGATCCGCCCGTCACGTTCAATGGCGTCGACTGCATTGGTAATCAGATTGGAAAAGATCCGCTCGATACCCAAATCGGGTATGGCCGGCATATTCGACGCAATCTTGCGCTCGACAATAATATTCTTCCGGACAATGTCGTTCATTTTGCCGGACAAGGCATGCTCAAAGGCCTGTTTGATTTCCACCGACTGCGACGCCGGATGCTCGTCCCGAGAACAGGCCAACAGGTTGCGCACAATATTGGCCATACGATTCAGGCCGTGCTTGACCTCCAACAGATACCCCCGCACCACCTCATCGTCCTGGATGTGATCCAGGCATAAATTCGTGTAACGCATGACACCGTCGAGCGGATTATTGAACTCATGCGCGATACCGCCAGCCAGTTTTCCAATGGTCGCCAGTTTTTCATGGACCACGATTTGTTTCTTCAGGTTCAGTTTTTCCTGATCGGTCTGACCGAGCCGGTCCTTCAGATTTTCTTTTTCCCGTACGATGCGTTTGAATTTCTGATGCAATTCGATCCGCCGGTAGTTCAGGGCCACCTGCGTGGTGAGAAAATCCAGGAGTTGCATGTCGGTTTCGTTAAAGCGGCTCCCGGTTTCCTTATCGGCAATATTGATCACGCCGATCAGTTGATCCTTGACCAGCAGCGGCGCGCAGATAAACGACGGCGTGGCGTAACTACCCCGCAGCTTGAAATTCTGAAACCGCTCATCCGACGCGATGTCTTCCACATACAACGGCTGTTTTAACTTCGCCACCCGGCCGACGATTCCCTCGCCCAGTTGCTTGACCATGGATTGCTCCTCTTTGAGCTTCATGCCGTACGAAGCCTTCAAAACCAACTTGCCGCTCCCGCCTTCTGCGATAAAGACGGAACCACGGGTCGCCCCGTACAAGTCCATAATTTTGTGAAGCGATTTCTCCAATAGGTCTTGGGCGCCAAGGGCTGTGTTCACCGTCGCGCAGATATCGCCGATTTTTTGAAAGAGCGTTGTTTGTGTCAGTTCCTGAATGGCCGATTTCATGTCCGTCGCTATCGTTGGGGTGCCGTATCGAGCGTAACCTTACTTTCTTTCAACAACTCAATACTTTCTATGATCTGCTCAAAGCGCGGGCGGTACGGATGCTGCGGATGCGCCTTGATAAACTCACGGTAAATAGACAAAGGAAAGTCATAATCCTTGAGATCCACGATGGCAACAGTATTAATGGTGCGCACAATCGTGGCCACCCTTTTCGACGTCATGTATTTCTGGTCGGAAAAATTGATCAAGACCTTTCCGAAGGTTTCGATCGCTTTGCGCCGGTCACCACCCGCCAGGTACAAGGTTCCCATCGAGCGCAGCGCGTTAAATTCCGTGGAACCGCCGGGATACTCCTTGATCAGCTTCTGATAATGCGCGATACCCGCCCGGTAGGCATCCTGGGCGCGCTGCGTGTCACCGCGGCTGGCATGCAACTTGGTCAACAAGATTGGCGCCTGCATACCGTGCATCGTCAACGGATACTCACGGATAACCCGTTCGTAATTCTGGATCACCCCCTGGGCATTGTTCTCGATGGCGTAGGTACGGCCGATATCCGCCACGGCTTCGACCGCAATCTTCGGCTCATCGGCGTACAGCTTGGCCACTTCTTCATACTTTTCCCGCCCCTTGGCCAAGTCCCCTTTCACCATATAGACACGGCCGATCAGAATATGCGCCACCCGGGCCAGATGCGACTCGGGATACTGCTGGATAAAGGCGTTATAGTCAGCGACAATCTGACGAAAAGTGGAGTCAGGCACAATCTGCGGATCCCGGGACGCCTTGGCGAACCTATTATTGATACGCCATAGATCGCGTTCAGCGACAAAGTCCCCGTTACGGTCCAACATGGTAAACAGGGCAAACACTCCAGCTAAAATCAGAATAAATGCGACGACGGCCCTTTTCATTTATTGGCCCTTCCTTACTAAATAAAACATCGTTAATGATGTATAAACCACCGCATCGATGATCACCATAACCAAAATGCTGAAGGCGATCATGATCGCCCGCATCTCCGGAAATTCCCCTTCAAAGGGAACGTGCTTGCGCGCGAGCAGCACCACCGCAAAAACGACGGTGGGCAGCAGCACGATCATAAAAGTCTTAATCGGTGCGGTAATGACATATTTAATGTTCTCCAACAGCGCCACGAACAGGTTGCGCCGCTCAATCGCTATGAGCGGAAAGACATAGGCAAACAAGGTCACCGCGACAACGTTAAGCAAGAGCCGGAAATACGGACCGCCCTGCAGGATTGTCTGCTTAAGCCAGAAGAATGGCCCCGCGGTCGAGCGAATCTGATCGGCCCGACTTTCAATCATACCGAAGCTCTCCGAGAAAAGATAGCTGAAGGCATATATGAGGACGGCGGTCACGATGATATATAGGTAGAACGGCAGCATGCGCACCATGATCTGCCTGACGTTCGGTTTTTGGTCCTCGTTGATATCTTTGATGGCGGCAATGGCCACACATACAAAGAAACTGGAGAAAAAGATGTAGACCGGTATGTAGGCCTGAAAATACATCTTTTGCAAAAGCGCCAGGTTCAGCGGGTAATGCATAAACATCGGCGACTCCAGCTTACTAACGAGCGGGTCAAAGAATTGATTCAAAGGCCATTGCGGAAAGAAGTACAGAATCTCGAGCAGGAGAAATTGGACGAACAGGATAACCAAGTACGGAAAGACAATCGGACCGTTGCTGAACAACGTATTGATGGAGATACGGAGCAGGGGAAATACCTTAAGTGTTGGATTCTTCTCTTTGTTCATGAGTACGCCTGTTATTTCAGAGATAGTCCCCGGAAATGCACTGGGGGCGGTCGATACTGCCTTCGGGATGAACGTGAGAGAATTAGGTAAATCCTTATATCCGAAGATATTACGTTCTAAATCCTAGCATAGGCCGGCGTTGTCGTCAATCAGATTTGCGAAAAAACCACGCCGACCTAGTCCCCGTCCCCGCGGGGATAAAAAAATAAGGCAAGCTATTGGGTAATAGCTTGCCTTATTTGTTTTTGTCCTGGATTCAATGTTCAGAATGAATCTTACTTGATTCTCTTCTTATTATTGAAGTACGTCAAAGCAGCCATTCCACTGCCGAGCAATATCATGCTGGCCGGTTCGGGGTTGGTAAGTGACGCGATTTCATCGCCGCCACCGGGGAGTAATCCTGAACCGGTATCCCCATTGCCGCCTAGGCCGCTGAACAAACTGCCGGTACCAAGAAGGGCCGTACCTCCCCCGCCACCGTTGCATGCCGTGATGAACGGAATAAGCGCGGCAAGAAATAACCCCTTCAGTGTCTTAACTTCGGTTGTCTTTTTCATCGGGACGAGCCCTCCTTCCTTCAGATTTCTCTTAAGCAGACTTCGCTCAAGAGATTATAGTGCTACAAAAGTCAGCCTGTTAAATTAGCTGATTTTTCTTTTACGAGTTGCTGCCAATCCGGCCAAACCACCGCCGAAGAGAACCATGCTCATCGGTTCCGGAACAACGGTCGGCTCAAGTCTTGTTACCAAGAAAATGGCATCGTTGTAGTCGGAGTCGAAAGTATTTTGCGGCTTGTCTTCCCAGGCCAGCAGGAACGTGTCTTCGTCCAAAACGACTTCGATCACGTTGTCACCGTCATTGGTCAGGTCACCGTCGTTGTTGTAATCAACCTTGATGTAAACGCTCTGCTTAGCCAAATCCTGCAGTTGAAAAGTCAGCATGTGGTCGATTCCGTCTGAGTTCTGGGCAACTTCGGAAGCCCAAATCATATCCGGGCCGACGGCCGGGTCAGACTTGAGTGAGAATCCGAAATTTGACCCTGCCAGCGGGTTAATGAAACCCGGGTACGGATTGGCCATGCTACCGTTTCCGGTAAACAGGTCGCCGGTAAACGACAGCGTGAAGAATGTCGATGCCGCTGCGGATCCACCAGCCGGGAAAACACCCAGTTGGTTCACGTTGGACGCTGTAATAGAGATGAAGGCGAATTCAGAAGAATCACCGTCAGCGATTTCTTGCCAGAATTCGTTGGCGCCTGTATATTGCAGGCTGTCCGTTCCTTCATTGTCTGTAAACCCGGGAGACGCCAGGCCTCTGTCCGTGAATACTTTGTTGATCGCGTTGAAGATATCAACGTTGTTGTTGGCTTCACAGGCCGTGAACACGCCGCCATTGGTATCGGTACAATGGCTTGTGTCGTAGGGTCCAGGATCAGCCATAACACTTGTCGCGATGAATGCTGTCGAAAGTGTCATTGTGAGTGCGAAAACTAATTTCTTCATTCTGATTACTCCCCTTTTGATTCGATTCATTTGCTGTTTTTGCTAGTGAGATTTATGTCAAACATCACGCTGGATGCTATTATTAGGTTGCCTAGCGGGCCCCTTCCCCGGTAATCACCACGCGGACCGTCCGCAGGATGATATTCAAGTCGGCCCAAATGCACATTTTCTTTATGTAGAGCAGGTCGTAACGAACTTTCTTCTTCACGTCCTGAATGGTTTCATCGTAACGGTGCCAAACCTGCGCCAAACCGGTAATTCCGGGCTTGACCAGCAGACGGCGGGTGTAGTTCGGGATAACTTCGCTGAATTCCTGAACGAATACGGGACGTTCCGGACGGGGACCGATGACGGACATTTCCCCTTTCAGTACATTGAACAACTGCGGCAACTCATCAATGTGGGATTTGCGCAGGAATGCCCCTACCGGAGTCAGTCGCTTGTCGTTCTTGGCGGCCCACACCGGTCCGGTGTTCTTTTCCGCATCCACCCGCATGGTACGGAACTTGTAGATCTTGAAATGCTTGCCATCCTTACCGACCCGGGTTTGCGAATAGATGATCGGCCCTTTGGAGGTGCACTTGACCAGAATCACGGCCAAGAGCATCAACGGTGACAGGATAATGGCACCCAAGGTGCTGGCGACGATATCGAAGGCCCGTTTGGCCGCCTCATAGGTCTGGCGGACGATGCTGATCACCATGCCCAAGAAGCCTCCCCCGAACAAGGCCAGGGTTGACGGCTCCGGCGCGTGGGACTTGGCTGGCTGGATTACCTCTTCCGTGCGACCGGCATCAGCGGTCTGAGCCGTATATTGGGAAGCCGGCTCGGTCTTGACGAAGGATACCGTCGCCCAGGCAGAAGCCACGCATACGCCAAAAAGCATCACCATAATCGTCGTCAGGATGCGTTGTCTTTTCTTAAGCTGTCGTCTCTTTTTTGTCATTTCGTTCCTCGTGAAAGCGTTTCCAAGAATGTATACTTGCCTCTGTAGGGAGCAATATGCGTGCCAATCCTGATAGACCGGGAGATATTTATCGACCTGCACACGATTACTATATATTTCAATGACTTACGTAATTCTGGGGGAACTAAAAAGCAAGCTCAGGCGGGACTTACCCGGACAGTCCTAGACAGACCATCCCAACTAATGTTCAATTAATTAAACATTTGTTGTGGACACGCAACAACGCATTTATACACATGTAGTATTTATTTGTCTTTATTATTAAGGCAGGTGCTTGTAGATGGCGGGTAAAACCAGGCGGGTGAACTCTTTGATGTCTTCCACGGCCTGCTGGTCGTCATCATTATAAACCGCGGAGACACGGATAAGGGCGCTGCCTTCGGGGCGCCCGAGGAGGTTCTTGATGGCTATACGCAGCTGCTGCTGCCAATAGCTGGGCGTAAAAGAATCACCGACTTTGAACCAATAGTAGGCCACCTGCTTCAGCTGGCGCCGTTCCAGCCGTAGTTTGTGGGCTTTTATGGTTACGTTGTGCTCGGGGATAGGGATGGCGTCCACGGTGTTGCTGACGACCTTGATCCCACTGCCGGTGTAGCACACCTCCGGGGGGTGGGCGACCTTGCGGTTATACTGGGAATACACGGTAAAGAAATATACGATCTGGCCCTTCGGGCCAGTATACTTGCGGGTAAATACGTTGCGGGTCTCCAGGATTGCGTATTCGTCCTCCGTGATCGGCAATTCCTCGGAAACCCAGCCGTTGATTTCCTTCGGAAACGAGTGGATGCTGACGGTGTCCTCCTCGTTGAATTCCTTCAGATAGGTCGTCCAGGACACAGCCCCCGCCCCCACGATGAGTAACAGGATGATGACAAATTTGTTGATTTTCATTCCAGCAGCTTCCCGACCGCCATCAGCATAATAAACGCAAGGGCGAATACCATAAATCCCAAAAAGTCATGGACGAAACCCTCGGCGTACTCCGTCCCCCAAATCTCGCTGATCGCGGACAACGCCACCACCCGGCACATGTTGGTGATAATGGCAATCGGGATCGTCGAGGCAAACAGCGTGAGCCGTTTCCACATCGCCGCCTTCAGCCAGTAGGCGCAGATGCTGCCCAGCGCCGTGAGCGAAATCAGCGACCGCAACCCGCTGCACACATCGTCGACCGTGACATGGGCGTGCCGCATTTTGATGATACTCCCGTCCCGCAGGGCCTGGATGCCCATATTATTCAGCACCATCGTCGCCAATTCCGCGGCAAACATTTTCAACTGGAGACTGATCTTGTTGATGACAACCAGCGGCATCGGCACCATGAAGATCAGGAAAAACAGCGGAAAAAGGATCCGCCTGAAGATCTCCTCGCCGTAGAGGTACAACACCAGACCGCAAATCAACACCAGCATCGAAAACCCTGACACAAAGTAAATGCGGACATTCGGATGGCTCGCCAGCAGGTGCAGGACCGCCCCGGCAATAATCAGCCGCATCCCCCACGGGGACTCTTTCCATTTGATCTCGGCCAGCTCCTCCTTGTTCCAGTAGATCAAAGCCAGGCTGACGATCGGAATGAGAAATCCGTGTGAGTAATACGAATCACGGGCAATCCAGCGGTCATACATCCACAAAATGGTGGGAAAGTAAGCTGCGATCATGACAATTAATGCCAAGAGCAGTTTTTGATGCATTCGCGCTAATTTCATCACATAGTCCATTATCGGGCCCTCGCCTTTTCCCAGGTAATCTGCTGACCGGCACTCATGAAACGGACGAATCCTATAAGGGCCGAAAAGTTCAATAAACAGAAGACATACGGTATGTAACACACTTTGGACAAGATCCTGAGCATACCATACTTTTGGTGCCTTGCCAACCCGCCGACCGCGGCCATGACGTAAAAAAGCAGTTGCAGAGTCATCAATCCGCGGTAAAACGGTTCACTCCACAACAGCATGTTGAGACAAAAAATTCCAATAAGCAAAAACGGCGCCGCGACCCGCAGAAACTTGTGCGAAAAGAGCTGAACGGCGACCGGACTGGCAAGGGGATTGAACAGACCGATAAATATCCGGAACACCTGCCAATTGCCATACAAAGTCCGCGCCTTGCGGCGGTACTCTTCGCGGGGACTGTCCGCCACCTCATCGTAAGCCTTGGCCTCCCCGTCGAAGATCGCCCGGTAGCCTTGCTGCACAATCTTCAGCGGGATGTACACGTCGTCCAAGACCACCTCCGCGGGAACCGTCGGGTAGAGCGCCTTCCGGATCGCATAGACCGCGCCGGTCGCGCCCAGCATCGAGTGGATGCGGCTCTCGCATTTGCGCATAAATTTCTCATAATTCCAGTAGAGATTGATGCCGCGCGCCGTTGCTCCCTCTTTCCGCGAGAACATCAGTTCTCCGGACACGCATCCGACGCTCTGGTCCGCGAAGTTTGCCACCAGCTGACGGATCGCGTCGGCGGCAAACTCCTGCCGCGCGTCGGTGAATACGATAACTTCATGTCGCGCCTTGGCGACCAGGTCATTCAACGTCGCCATCTTGCCTCGACGTTCGGCATGTTCGATCAGACGCACCCGCGGATCGGTAAAACTTTTTACGATCGCGTTGGTCCGATCGGTGGAGCCGTCGGAACCGATCAGGATTTCGAACTTATCGACCGGATAATCCAGCGCCAGAAAGTTCCTCAGCTTGGCCTCGATCACATCCTCTTCATTCCAGACCGAAATGACCACCGAGACGGTGGGGCAATACTCCCCTTTGGCCACTTTCCGCTCGGCCGCCCGCGCGAACGCCGCCGCCGATAACGGATAAAGCAGGTAACACCAAAGTATTAAAAATATCGAGATCCAGAGAATTATACTCATAGCGCATTGAAACAGCTGGTCTGTCCGGTCCGGACGAACGCAGTCTATTTGGGCAGTCTTTTATTCTAATGATTTTCTACTTCGCATAGACTTTTACTTACCTGCCAATTTTATTCCTCGAATTTACACTAAGAAAATCGGACCCCATACCCTCGGTTTTCTTTTTCAATAGATCATATACCAGCAAAATTCACATGAAAGCTTCACTTCATAATTTTGATAAACACTTGTCGCAACCAATTGTACCCCCCTTCACGCAGAACCAACTTGGTGAGGTTCTTGGTCCTTTCCATGAAGGCCTCTTTGACAGGGACTTCCCCCTTGATTGCCAGTTCAAACCGCGCGAGGTCCCAGTTTTGTTTGACCGCGACCCGCGCGTGGCACTGTTCATCGGACAGGTCCCGGGGACGGTCTGAAATAAACACATTCTTGTAGCCGGCCGCATAGGCCATTCTTAAAATCTTGTCGTTGCAGAAACCGCGCGGGATAGAAAAGTCCCGGATTTCGGTCTCCAGATTGCGCTCCAGATACCGGCGGGAGGCAGCAAGCTCTTCTTCAATCTGCGTATCTTTCAGATTGGTGAGGATTTCATGACTCATCCCATGCGATCCGATGACCATGCCGTTGGCGACCATTGTCTTCAGCTCGTCCATGGTCATGTACCCGGGCCGGCCCACCCGGCGGGTGATCACAAAAAAATAGGCAGGATAGCCGAATTCCTTGAGGATCGGCAAGGCTGTCCGGCAGTTGTTGGCTTCCCCGTCGTCGAAGGTGATGACAACGTCCACCGTCCCCGCCTCTTCGATCCGTTTGACCTTGATGTTTTTCTCACGCAGCATGGTCAGCTGGTCCCGGAAATTGGACTCGGTCACGTCATAGAGATCGGCACCGACCTCACGCCCGGGCGGAACGGGATCCTGCCCGTTGACGATTCCGTGATACATCAAAATGATCCGCTCTTTACTCATGAGTTCCTGTTCCTAACTTGATAGATAAGCCCGAAACGCAGACGGCTCACCAGACACCGCAACAAAAAAAGCAAGCGCAACGGCCGGCTGCAGTAGACATCGCGCGCGTAGATTCGCATTTTCTGAGCGTAAAACTTGGCGAACAGCGGATCCCGTTCAATGGCGTCCCGGCTGTATTCCCTGATGATGCGGTACCCGAATGTCAACGCCTCCACGAAGCGTGTCTTGGTGACGCTGTCGATGCTTTTACGATAGGCGACCAACGGTTCATCGATCACCGTCAGAAAATAATTCTCCCGCGCCAGACGCAACCACAACTCGTAGTCCTGGCTGAGCTTCAAGTCTTCGCGAAAACCGCCCACCACGTGAAGGGCCTGCTTGGTCACGACCACACGGGACGTCTCCCCGATCACGTTGCCGGTGAGCAACCCTTCGTATACGGACAACTCCCGTTCGAAAAAGGATCCTTCGCGCTGAATATCACAGCCGATCACGGACCGGGAGCGTTCGTTCCCCTCGGCATCGATATCAATACGCTCGCAGGCGGTCACCGCCCAATGGTACCGTCCCGACGTTAACGCGCCGACGGCGCGCTCCAGATACCGCGGATCCCAGGCGTCGTCCGAATCCAGAAAGGCCACATACTTGCCGCGCGCCTCCCGGATCCCGGCATTGCGCGCCGCGCCCGAGCCCCGGTTTTTCTGGCGGATATATCGGATCCGTTGGGGTTCGGCGGCGGTGTATTCAGCCATCACCCGCTCCGTATCGTCCGTCGAACCGTCGTCGACGACGATCAATTCGAAATCCTGGCAGGTCTGCGCCCGCACATTAGCCAGCAGCCCGGGCAGCAGGGCCGCGCGGTTATATGTCGGCGTAACGATACTGGTTTCCGGATTGCGGTTACTGCTCATCGGCAAAATAATACTGATCGACAAGCTGACTGACCGAATGCGGTCCGTCAAAGACCTTGCGGTAGCGCTCGTAGCCGGCCTCGCCCATCCGCATCCAGGTCTCACGGTCCGACAGCATGCCGTTTATGGCGCCGGCCAGCTTTTCTGCGTCCGGCTCCGTTATTATCCCGGTTTCTCCGTCGATAACCGCCTCGGGGATGCCGCCGATGTTCGTTCCGATCACCGGCAGGCGCAAGGCCATGGCCTCAACGATCGCCAGACCGAGTCCTTCCGAAAAACGCGACGGTTGCATATAGATGTCGGCGGCATTCAGCACCCGCCAGCCCTCATCGATGATCCCGGCCCAATGGACCCGGTCGGCGATACCCAGTTCGGCGGCCAGCGCAGGCAGCCGGGATTGTTCGGGATCGACACCGATCTGAACAAGATGCAACCCGGATTCGTTACGGCCGGCCAGTTGAAACGCCTTGAGAAGCAGGTCCAAGCCTTTGAAGGGAGTATCAAACGCGATGCACGCGATGACCACGGCATTATCCGGGATCTGCATACGGCTCCGGTGTGTCTGACGCAGTTCCGCCGAGCGTTTCCGCTCGCCGAAAAGACCGAGATAATGTGTGACCAGCCTGTCGGTGTCCACTCCGCCTGTCAGGCAGCCGTCCTCCGCCGCCTTGCTGACCGCCAGCACCTTGTCGTACAAGTTATAAATATGCCGCGCCCAGGTCTTCCCTTTGTATTCCGGGATATTGTGGACCGAGCACAGCGTGCGCGCCACCCCCGCCCGCCGCGCGAGCAACGGGATCCACATCTTGACAAAGCGTTCGGCAAAATGAGCATGCACTAAAACCGGCCGAACTTCACGCAGCACCTGACGCACGGTCGTATAAGCGCCGAATACCGACAGCGGGACGGGCCTGACCAGGATCCGCGCGTCCAGTCGGCTTAAATCCTTCAAATAATCCGCGGACTGCGGCATCGATTCGTACTGCAGGACTGTAAGATATCCCTTTTCACGGCAGTACTTGACCGACTCCCGGAAATATGCCTCCACGGCCCCGTATTTGGTCGAATGCATGCATGAAAATTGTAATATCACCTTGTCCGTAGTCACGGCTTGAAAATTCCTTCTCAGTCGATTATAACGACTTCAACAGCGTTACATAAATTTCCCGCAAAGCGGCCGCGTGGCCGTCGATGCTGAACTTGTTCTTGGCGGAAAGGTAACCGCTGGCACCCAACTTGCGGCGCAGCTCTTCGTCCTTGAGTAGCCGGATGACCTTGTCCGCCAGCGCGGACGGGTCCTCAGGCGGCACCAGAAATCCGCTCTTACCGTCCTCGATAGCCTCGACGTTTCCCGAGACGGCGGTAGCCACCATCGGCTTCTCCATATATTGCGATTCCACAATGACCCGGCCTAACCCTTCGGCAAGCGAGGCCAGGACACTGACGTCCATCAACTGCAGAAAGGCGTAAAAGTCTTTGCGAAACCCCGTCAGCAGGACATCCTTTTCCAGTCCGTGTTCGGCAATGCTCCGGCGCAAATTCTCTTCGTACTCATCCCGATGGCTTTTGCCGATGATGAGAAACTTTGTTTTGGGCAGCGCCTGCTTGACCTCGCGCGCCATCTCGACAAAATACTCGCACCCCTTACGAGGGATCACTTCGGAAAGCTGGCCCACCACCTGATCATCCTCGGCGATACCGAACTCGGCGCGCAGGACCGCGATCTGTTCGTCGGTGAACTTGTGCGTGTTTTCGGAAATCCCATCGTAGACGCAGTGGATATTCTCCGGCTTCAGGCCGGTCGCCAGCTCGGGGATGCCTTCCAAATGTTTTTTCGCGGCCAGTGAACAGGTAATCAGCAAATCGATCTTGGAAACAAAATTGGAACTGATGTCATAGTCATTGTACACGGTCGTTGTCACCTGGCCGATGACCGGCACATCGCTCATTCGCGCCGCCGGCAGGCAGAATTGATTCGGATAAATACCCGAACAATGCACCACATGAATACCGTCCGTCTGAATCAATTTCTTTACGGCAAACACCGTCTTCAAGTACGGGACCGGATTGAGCTTTTTCAAACGCGGCATGGGAATGTGCCGAACCGAAAAATCCTCCTTCTTCACCAAGGCACTGAAATCGCCCTCCTCGGGAAGCAAAAGGGCACACTCGGTCCCACCGATGCGGCGCAGACCGATCATCCGCTCCAACAGCGAGAATTCCTGCCCCGTCAGTTTGTTATTGGGATGGACAAACAGAACCTTAATGGGACTGGGGACCCTCATCCGGCGATGAGCTCCTTCCCTTGGTTACCTCCGAGCGACACCGGGGTCGCACGGAAAACCGACGCGACGCCGGTACGTTCGGGCAGTCGGCAGAACATGGCGACGGACACAATACCAGCAACGACTAGTGTCAGCGCAAGAAGAACACTCTGCAAATAGCGCTTACGGTATTCTGCATAGCTCATTTTGTTCTGTGTCGGATCCGTTTCACCAACCACTTCACCGCTTTCCCCATTCGCATAAAAAGAATTTGCTGCCGCCAGCAAGGCCAGAACTATCCAGAAAGTACCCACCACATTGTCCCGAAAGAAATTCGCATAGAACATATTTACTACAACAAAACCTATCATCATCCCCACAGCACCAACACCTATATAATTGAAGTCCGTATTAATAAGTCGAAAGGCTTGCCATGTCACAGCAAATATTAACCATATAAACACCATGATTCCCAGGATACCCATTTCTGCCGCAATCAATACAAATCCATTATGCGGATCATGTCCGAGTTGAAATTGCACCTGTCGAAATCCGATCCCGGTAAGAGGATGTGTAGTAAAAAAACTCAACCCCTGTCTCCATGCATGCATTCTCAACTGAGAACTTAAATCCAATACACTTTCACCGGTCTCATCCGTAAGTGATGCGTCTACAAACTCCATATCATCCTCATCAGCGACAATCGTCCCCTCAACCCGCGCAATAATCGATGGAGGAACCCAAGCCTTCCACATAACGCCACCGATTACCAGACCGATAAAAATAACTAAGAAGTTAATCTTTGAAGCTTTTGCCAACTGACGTGACCCCACAAAAATCATTCCCAAACAGGCAAAAAGTAATGCCATCATTGAACCTCGGGAATATGTTGTCATTAGTCCCAAACCACACAATCCCACACCGATAGCGCTTATGAATTTTAAAAGCGGTTTGCGAACAAAAAAGAAATAGGCAATCAATAAGGGCGTAAACGTGGCCAAAAATCCACCGGCGATGTCAGATGCTCGCCAACCCCAGCCGAATGGACCACTTGAACGTTTATGCAGAGCGAAATTCGCGCCCGCCAACACACCGTTATAATACGTATTTTGACCGCAAAGCATCAAGCAAAGTAAGACCCCAATTAAATAAATATAAAGCTCACGTTTGTCTGCAATACATCGGGAAATGATAAAATATACCCATGGCAATAAGAATAACCGTTTAAATTCACGGGCAATTTCCATGCGGGGCATCCCGTCTGTAAACATACATGCATAGATAAAAGACATGGTCCAAATTACAAGAAATATTATCAGCGGAGTCTCGAAGGCAGGCCGTTTGAAGCCGGGGTTGCGCGATGTAGCCATTACTCCTAACATGAACAGGGCAAGTATATTTATCGCTGGAAAATGTGGCCAGTTGGGAAGCTTTAATTGGAGTGGCAAATAAAAGATCAGGCTGAGAATCACTAAATATTTGAATTTCATAATTTACCTTTTAGCAATGCCGTAAATAGTTTTTCTGTTTTCTTCGTACTATTCTGAATTGAAAATTCCCGCCCCACCACTTCGCGACCGCGCGCGCCCATGCTTTGGCCGCCGTCGGGCAGCCGCCGTAAACGGAGTATAGCATCCTTCAGCGCCTCCGGCCGCCGCGGTGGTACGATAAAGGCGGTTTCACCGTCCACGGCCAGTTCGGCCGTTCCTCCGACATCGGTCGCGATGACCGGCCGGGCCGCGGCCATGGCTTCCAGCACACACAAAGGCAGCCCCTCGAATACGGACGGCAGGATCAGCGCGTCGACCAGTTGTAAAAGCGCAGGGATATCCGCGCGTTGCCCGGTGAATCGCAGCATCGGCATGATCCCGAGTTCATTGGCCATGGCTTCCAGGCGCGTCCTGTCTTCGCCTTCCCCCACAATCAGAATCCTGAGTTCCGGCAGCGTGCCGGACAATTCTTTCATCGCCTGGAAGAGGTACGGATGCCCTTTCTGATGGTTCAGGCGTCCGACGCAGGCAAGAATGAAATCCTCGGCCCCGACCTCCAGTTCCTCATACAAATAACCGATGTCGCCCGGGTCCCGGTAACGCTCCACATCGATGGCGTTGGGGATGACCGTAATCTTTTCTTCCGGAAACCCCACGCAGTGATGATAATATTCCTTAACCGCCGCGGAAACCGCGATCAATTGATCGGTCCGGCCGGCCAGCCACCGGTCGACGGCCCGGTGATGCCACTTCTTCCATACATCCACGTTCTGCGCGGTGGAGACAACGACCGGAATCCCGCACTGAAAAGCGGCAACCCGGCCCATCACGTCCGCGGCCCACAGGTGGGTGTTTACGATATGATATTCGCCTTCCTTAATTATATTCTTCAACCGGCGAAAGGCGTCCAGATCAAGCCCCCCCTTTTTTTCCAGGGCAATCACCTTAAGCCCCTTGGCCTCCAGCGGTGCCGCCCATTCCCCTTTCCAGTTCAGGCAGCATAAAGTCGGATCAAACTTGCTGCGATCGAGATGTTCCAACAGTCCCGCCAGAAAACGCTCAGCCCCGCCGCGTTCGAGGCTCCAAATAACGAACAGGCATTTAATCCGCACCTTTACTCCCCACGGACTCCGTGATTTCTTGACGCACCTGCAAATGCTGGCGGAATATCTTGGAGGAGTCCGACCAATCCCGCCCCACCAGGCCGGCGTCATCGGTGAACACGGAATTCCGGTCGTAACCGGTCAGTTTCTGCCACTGTTCGAAATTCTTGATCCCCTTATCGCTTCTGAAGGAATCGTGCCCCGGGAAAGAATAGATGTTGCGGTCGACGTCCAGGACATCGAAATCGGTCCCGCGGATGTACACCAGATGATGTCGTCCGTCGGTATTATCCGCGCCGATCACCCGGTTGCGCCGGATCACCGTGCCGAAATCCACCCCCTTACGGGCCCGCAGTTGCATGCCGGCACTGTCCGAATAAAGCAACCAATCTCGATCCTGGGCCGTCATAAGGACAATGACGTTATCTTCAATAATATCGTCCGCGAATCCGGCGGTAGGAACTTCAAAATACCCGTTTATCCCATTCCAACAACCAATAACATTGTTATGATGTATATGATAGCCGCTTGGCATCGAATCAATCCCACCTTTTTCATAGGCAATTGTTATTCCATTGGGGTGCATTTTTACATAGTTACGTTGATATCCATTGTAGAAATCATCCAAATAAAATCGGTCCAAAGCATCCGTAGGTCGGTATCCGGAAAATATAACATCATTGCCGGATATCTCATACCGCTCATTGTATCCGGCAATAGGACCAACGTATACGTTCATGCTGTAATTGTCGGCCGTTATGTTGTCCTTGAAAACGGCAACATTGTGCATCCCCTCACCACCGCTATTCAGAATAATATTACCGATCATTTCCGAATCTGCCGTCACAGCGTCACCGACGGCATCCGGCCACCCACCGGACCCACCCCAAGTCCTCCCGCGAGGCCAATTCAACATGACGGTTGCATAAAAGAAATTCTTTATCCATTTTACGGACTCTAGACCTTTTCCAAATTGGGTTGCCGCATGCTTTCCTGTAAATAGAAAACGACATTTCTCGAAAACAACATTCTGTCCTTCGCCGACCGTCATCACTCCGATCGATGGAGCGCCGACAAAAGTTAAACCATAAAAATAGAAATTCTGACCTTGCAAATAAATGGGAATCTGGGCATTATCCCTGTCATCTCCATTGGCAATTAAATTTCTTTGACGAGGTTCCGCCTTTACCGATTTGATATAAAAAGTATTTCCGACATTGGCAAACCGCCCATCTAAATCCAACTGATAAACCGCATATTGGTCACCCGGATTAAAGACATTTTTTTGTCCTCCGGTTAACGGCGTCAAATTCAGCGTGTCGTTCTTTTTGTGCGAAGTGGCAACCGAGGTTACCTTGGCCCAGGATCCGTCGGTAATATTCCATACGGTGGCCCCGATAAAATCCGTCGGCCCTTTTCCGTGTTCCTTTTTATACTCCGTGAAATCTTTGGTTGAATCGACGAGCTGCGCCGTCCGGCCGCCCTTTTTGCCGTTATCGGTACCGTTATATCCTATGGCCTCACGACAGCAGCGATGGTTCCAGTCCATCACGGCCCAGTCGACATTGCTGGTCGGATGGGCAAACCAATTCTCATTGACCTTGGCCATCCATACGTCGCCGTCAAAAACGGTGAATTCATCCAGGCCCCTGGTATCGCTGAGATCGAGGACCACTTCCCCATCGCCGTACGGAGCGAAAGTCGTCACATGATCTTCATCCACCGTTCCGGTCAGATTTCCCAGACCGAATCCCTCCCGGTAGTAGCCGCCGCGAATGAGCACACGCTCCCCGTGTTTGTGATTGTCGTATCGACCGGTCGCCTTGGAGATGGTTTTGTAGGGGCCGTTGTCGCCGTGCGTGTGGCGGGGAAAAAGTCCGTTCCACTCATCGTTGCCGTTGGTACCGTCAATAAAATATGTCCGCTGATCATTTGTATTCGGCGGCAGGGACAATCCATCTATCTCCGATGGATTGTAGTGGCGCTCGTCCATGTAGGACTTGATCTGCTCAGGAATCTCGATCTTGATTAATTCTCCGTGGGCTGCCGGCACGGCCACAGCCAGCAGAACGACAAGAACGGGCAACGTGCAGCGCGCGGCGCACGGGAATAAATCGCGACGGAGTATAGATAGCAACATCATGCCTGCCCTAAAAAAGTTTGGCCAGTTGTCTGGCGTTCTTGGCGATATCGAATTCTCTTTCTATCCGCTCCCGTCCCCGCGTCGCCAACCGCGCGCGCAGGTCTTTATCGGAAAGCAGATGCCGGATCTTGTCGGCCAGCACATCCACATCGCCGGGTTCGGCCAGCAATCCGGTCTGCCCGTCGATCACGAGCTCAGGTATTCCCGAAATGCGTGAAGCCACCGCCGGCGTGCCTACCGCCAGGGCCTCCATCAGCACCAACGGGATACCGTCCTGGCCGTCGGCGTCGTCCCACACCGAAGGCACGGCGAAGATGTGCGCCTCCTTGATCCGTTTGCGGACCTCCGCGCTGTCGAGGACCCCTTCCAGGACGACGCGCCCCTCCAATCCGTATTCCGCGATCAGTTGCTCAAACCGGGGCCGCAGATCGCCGTCGCCTACGATATGACAGCGAAAGTCGTGCTCATTCTTGATCAGGTTCAAAGCATGGATAAGATTCTCAAACCCCTTCATCTGGGTCAACCGGCCTACGCACACGATAGACGGCGGATGATGCCCGTTGGGATGCGGATGGTAATCCCACTCGGACAGGTCCAGTCCGCAGTGGACGATATGGATTTTGGGAAGGATGTCTTCACCGCAATGTTCGGCCAGATAGCGCCGGTTGTATTGCGAAATCGTGGCAACGGCCTTGGCCGCCTCAATCTTCTCGCGCAACAGGGTCTTGTCGAGAAAGATGTCGTGGGCGTGGGTGGTCAGCGTGTATTCGATCCCGGTGAGCTTGGATATCACGGTGGCTACCAGGGCCGGATAAGTGGCGAAATGTGCATGGAGGTGCTTCAAATCCTCCTCCCGTGCCAGTTCGGCAAAGTAAGCGGCGACCAGCACACACCAGATATTCTTGTGAAATATACGAACATTGCCGAGACTGGCCGACATGACCTTGAGAGTCCACGGCACAAGCACCCCCGGTTTACGCAGCAGCCACCGGAAATAGGACAACACCATCCCACCTACCTTTATATAGTGCGTACGGGACAGGTAGGGTTTTGCCTTTTCCTGAGTGTATTTCTCCAAGTCATTACGGATGGAGAAAATGGTGATGTCGTAGCCGGCCTTGCTCAGCTCGATGATTTCATTGAGAATAAAGGTTTCCGACCAGCAGGGAAACAGCGATACCACATATCCGATTTTTTTCTTTTTTGCCTTCATTATCCGTTCAGGAGTTCATTGTAAAACGTTTTGTAGCGTTCGACCATATGTTTCAGTGTAAAATGCGCCTCGATCTTGGCCCGGGCCCGCTCTCCCATCGCCCGCAAATCCGGACGGCGGGCGGCGTAGGCCAAGATCTGTCCGGACATCTGCGCCGTATTCCGGGGCTCGACCAACATCCCGTTGACACCGTCATCTATGATCTCGAGATTTCCCTCCAGGGCATTGGCCAGGACGGGCACGCCCATCGCCATCGCCTCCAGCACGGCATTGGAAAACCCTTCTGTATGCGACGGCATGACAAATATGTCGAACTTGCGGACTTCGGAAGGCACGTCCGAGGATCGACCGCGAAAATCAACGACCGGCCGTATTCCCTCCTGGTCCGCGAAGCGCTCCAGCTCCGGCCGCAAGTGCCCGTCACCCACGATAACAAAACGGATCTCCCTGTTCTTGCGGTAGACTTCGCGCGCCACCTGCAGAAAATCCATATGCCCCTTCTCCACGCGGTCCGCGGAAGCCACCATGCCCACCGTCAAAGCGCCTCCACGGGAAGCATCCCGCTGCGGCGCGGTCGGGACTTCCACCCCGCTGTACAACACCACGGCCTTGGCCGGGTCAAGGCCTTCGTTGGCCACGGTCTGCTGTTTGACGGCCTCGGACACGCACACCACGCGGTGACAAAATTTGTTGGACCAGCGTTCCATGGCCGCGATGCGACGCGATCGGAAACGGCCCATATCACGTCGCGATGTCACGATGATCGGAACCTTTGACTGTCGTGCCGTATAGCCCCCGAAGACATTTGAAGTATTCAGATAGGTATGCACGATGTCGGGTTTGATGGCCCGCACCGCATGACGGACTTTTTGATAACTGAGCCAGAAGCCGGGCTTCCAAATGCACATCATCGGGAAAACAGCCACACGGCGGGCACCGATAATCTGCATCAGACGCGGATGAGTGTCGCCCAGGGCTAAGACACGCAAATCAAAATCCTGGTCTCCCAGTCCGTGAACCAGCCGCGCCAGTTGCATTTGCGCGCCGCCGATCAACAGATTGTCCACCAGATACAATATTTTCGGCCTCATGCGGTGAGCTCCGCCGTGTACATATCTTGCATGGTCTTGACCACCTGGCGTACGTCAAAACGCTCTGCGGCCCGCTGCCGTCCGCGCTCCCCCATTTGCCGGGCGAGTTCCGGATCATCCAGCAATCGCCGGATAGCAGCGGCGAGGGCGTCCACATCTCCCGGTGGGACAATATAGCCGGTCCGATCGTGATCGATGATCTCCGGCGGCCCGGGAATATCCGTCGCCACGGCCGGTTTGCCGAGGACCATAGCCTCGATGATCGAATTCGGCAACCCTTCGGGAAAAGTGGTGCTGGCCAGCACCAGTACGTCCAATCCGTGCATGATCTGTTTAACGTCGGTGCGCCACCCCGTAAGAATCACCTTGGATTGCAGATGTTCGCGGCGCACATAATTCTTCAGTTCTTCATAGTAGGCCGTATCGGAACCCTTGGCATCACCGACGATGAAGAAACAGGCGTCCCTGTGCCTTTTGCAGACATGTTTCGCCGCCTGCGCAAACTCCAATTGCCCCTTCCCTTCGACGATACGCCCGACCAGGCCGACCACCTTCATGCCTTCCAGGTTAAACTCTCCCCGAAAAGACTTGCTGGACAGCCCTTCAAATTCAGACAGATCAACACCGTCCGGGACCACATGCAGTTTAGCGGCGGGGATGTCCTTGCCGTAAATCTCCACGGCCGCCTGATTCAGGATAAAAAATTGATCGACCTTCGGCACCATCATTCGTTCGCGGCGGATAAGGGCACGGGATTCCCTGATGTAGCAGAAAACTTTCTTCCCCAGTTTGTTGGCGGCAAGGATCATGGGCATCCCCAAGGAAATATTGGTATTGATGTGGACCAGATCCACGGACTTTTCCTTTAGGAGCGCGGTCAATCGCCGCACCAGCGGATTCAACGCCGTGAATCCCAACCGGATCAGTTTGAGCCCCCCGGCACAATTGAACGCGTCCATCCCTGCGTAAGGGATTTTTATGACCTCCACCCCCAGCGACCGGATGCGTTCAAACTGATCGCCGTCTTTGTGGACGACCACGATTGGCCGGAACCGTTCCTTATCCAGCTGCCTGAGAATGTGGTACAGGTTCGAACTGGAACCGCCGAAACCCGAACTCGGTTCATAGTAACAAATCGTTTTCATGTCAGGATTTAATCACCATTTGCTTAATGTCCCAAATGAACTCTTTTTCCTTGATCCAGATAACCGCCCCGAATGCCGCGCTGATGATCGTAGAATTAAGCAGGAATTTGACGATAGCGTGTGCTTCCAGGGCCATCACGTACGGATTGGTTAGGGCAAAGGCGATTCCCATCGCGGCACAGGCCCACAATGTGGAGCTTAGAACTGCCAACACCTCGGACCACTTCACTTTTATGAGATTCAGTGTAATTGATTGTCCAATGAAAAACATGACAATGGTCAGAACTAAAATAAACCAGGATACGCCGACAATACCGTACGTTCTTGCGACCGGGATCAAGGCGACAAACAGGATGACGGCCTTGATGCTCCCAAGAATAAATCCTATCTTCGGCTTATTCAAGCTCAGCAAAATAGGCCCTTTGGCATATCCCATTGCAGTAAACAGACCGCAAAACGCCAGAATCTGTAACAATGGTACGGCATCAATCCACTTCGATCCATATGCAACGACCAGAAAGTCGCCTCCGATAAGAAATAGCCCTAAAGTTACCGGCGCACAAATCATAAACACCACTTTATAGACTCTCAAGAAAGCCATCTTCATATTATATAGGTTTCCCTGAAGCTTCGAGTAGGTAGGAAATAATACGTGACTCACTTTCACTCCAAGAAAAGCGGCTGGTATGCTAGCCAAATTGTTAGCAATCGAATAGACGCCCAGCGTGGATATATCGATGACTTTGGGGATAATGA
The DNA here is from genome assembly GCA_020429915.1 of Candidatus Omnitrophota bacterium. Lineage (GTDB taxonomy): Bacteria > Omnitrophota > Gorgyraeia > Zapsychrales > Zapsychraceae > JAGOSC01. Next base: position 80,389 of record JAGQKV010000018.1, read on the forward strand.
TCTTGTCGAAACTCCTTTCCAAAAACCAGATCAATGAACTCAAGAAAACAAACTTTCCGAAATGAAGCATCTCTAAGGCAACTTTTTTATCAAAAGTAAAAGACGGCCGCCAAGGTACCGCCCGCCAAAACAAAATGCATCGTATGCATTCCGTTGCCAAATAGGCAACGACCAGACTCCACACACCGCAACCACTGAAAGCCAAAGTCAGTGCTGTAACGGAATAAAATACCTGTGAAACTACAGTTATTCTCGCAATGACATCGAACTTTATATCTTTTTCAAGTAAAGTTAATGGAACCTTACTTAAAGTAAAAATAACAAAGAACAGACCTAGGGCCCTCAATACCTCAGGTAAATCGATGGCCTCTGGATAAAAACTCGCGACAAATGGAGTAATCACCCATAGGACTCCGTAGAGAACGATTCCCATTGGTGGTATGATGAGAAATGCCGTGTCGGTAGCCTTGTCCAGATCTTTAGTCCTCTGGATCAAGGCTTTATCGATACCGATACTCTTAAAGAGCCCTAAACCGTCGATGACGACAAACGCCAGGGCGTACAACCCGAAGTCTTCCTTATCCAGCATGCGGGCCAGGAAAATCGTGACCACCATGCTGGAAATCTTCAGCACCACTTCCGCCATGGTCGTCCACTTGACGGAGCGGATCGCCTTCATCTTCAGACTCGGTTCTTCTTTGGGTATGTTCTCGGTATTGCCCATTTTAAATCTTCCCGTTGACTCCCATGTGCTCCAAAAACCGGTCGGCAATTCGCGACCAGCGAAACGGTTCGGCATGCGCCACCACCGCGGCGCGGTCAAAGCGCACCTCACCGTCAAAAAACTGCCTTAGCCGGCGCCGGCAATTCTCGACGTTTGGTTCATCCACAAATATCCCACTGACGCCCTCCTTCACGGCGCTGCTCGACCCGTTGCCACGACTGGCCAGCACCGGAGTCCCGCTGGCGTTGGCCTCCAGATACACCATACCGAAACCTTCCACATCAACCGACGTAGTATAGGGAACCAGCACGAATAAATCGGCGCTGCGGTAACACTGCTTCAATTCATCAAAGGCGACGCGGCCTTTGATATGCACCCGTCCCTGCAAACCGGACTCCATGACCAATTCTTCCAGGGCCGGGCGCATCATGCCGTCCCCGATAACCGTATATTCAAAGGAATAGTCGTTCTTCAAGAATGCCAGGGCCTTGATCACACTGCCGATATTCTTGCGGGGATTGGTCAACCGCGCCACACTCATCAGGGAAAAGGTCCCGTTCGGCGCTGATTCGTGCTCCTGAAAGAAACTGGGATCCACACCGGGATTAATCACATGGACCTTGGGTTCCAGTTCGGGAAACATTTTGAGAAAACGGTCTCTGGTAAATTCACTGTTCGGAAAAATCCCGGTGACCTTGGGCAGATGTTTTCTGCGTACTGGCCGAAAAATAGTCTTTTCGATTTGAGGCCGCAGGCGCCAGATGCCGCGCTGATGAAGCCAGGGCAATTCGTACGTCACCCAAGGCGACAGAAAATCATTTCCGTGCGCACACACATAGACATTCGGTTTGTGCCGCGCCAGCATACTGTAAGAAGAATTAATCCCCAACCAGACATCCATGTCATGTCCGATCAATTGCGGCAAGTCATGATTCAGGTCCTTGGTCAGGACCTTATGCGCGGTAACACCCGGGACAGGTTCACCCGTCGCTTTGATGAACAGGTGGACATCATGACCGCGGTCGCGGAAATTCTCCACCAGCTGCGCGGCATAGTTTTCCATTCCTCCGATCTCGGGAAAAAAATCTACGGCAATTACTCCGATTTTGCGGCCCATGCGCGCGTCCTCTCTTCTGTTCGTTGTGCTGTCTTTCTCGCTCCCTGACAATATCCGCTCATCCACATCAGTTTGCACCAGGACTCTAATCGTCTTTGACTGCTGAAACCGTTGACCATCAACCGCCCGCTGCGCTGCAGCCATTCCTTGACCAAATACGCCGGAACACCAGCGAACCGCCGCTCACAAAGCCGCAGACTGTCTTGATGCGACCGGGCAATGCTGTAGCCGTGGCGGAAAAACCAGTTCGTCACATAGCCGAATGTCATCCGGTGCGGCTGATGCAAATGCTCAACCACGGACCGCGCCGAATAATACACCCTGCCCTTGGCGGCAATACGCCGGAACAAATCGGTATCCTCACCGCCGACCGGCGCGTCACTTCCCGGCCCCAAATCTTCGCTGAATCCGCCGACGCGCGTCACCATGTCCCGGCGGACCGCCATGTTCGCGCCCACGAACGGCAGCATGTGCTCAGTGTAATACCGACTTTCGTCTCCCTCATCGCGGAAGACGATCGGGCCGTTTAAAAACTGCCGGTGTTCCTTGATCCAGGCCGGCGTCCCGGCGGGATAGACCGGCAGGACCTTGCCGCCAATCGCGTCACAGCCGGTCTGTTCGAATACATCATAAAGACCGCGGACCCATTCGCTCTGCGGCAGGACATCATCGTCGGTAAAACCGAGATAACGTCCGGTCGCAGCTTGGATGCCCGTATTGCGGGCCGCGGACAATGACGGAAGGCTTTCGGATAGAATCCGGACAGGCAGTCCCGTACGTGCGCGTACGCCTTCTGCGACGACCAGCGATTCATCCGTGCAGTTGTGGTCCACCAGGATGACCTCCCAGTTCAGACCGGACAACCCCGTCTGACTACTGAGCGCGGTCAGCGACTGGCTCAGCAGGTGAGCCCGGTTAAAAGTCGCCATTATGATACTGATATCCATCGCAAAGGCTTAAAAAAAATCTCAGACCCTGCCCTCCGGCTCCGATGGACGGATGTCGCCTACACCTTTCACGGTGATGTCATCAAAGCCTGCTGAGAGAGTCTGAGATTGTGATTAAAGGTAGCGGTAAATGTACTCCGGCAAATGATACTCGATATTTGTCAACACATGCCCCAAAATTTTGGAGTGTGATTGAAACAGCAATTCTTCAGCCCGCTTGACGATCCCACGCTGGGTCCGCCCGGCCTGGATGACCAGGATAACACCGTCGGTTTGGGCTCCGACAATACCCGAGTCCGTAACCGAAATGATCGGCGGTGTATCGATGATGATGTGATCGAACTCGCCGCGCATCTGGTTCAAAAACCTTTTGAAGGAGTCCGACGCGAGCAGTTCGGAGGGATACTCCGGAACCTTACCCGACTGGATCAACGCCAGATTTTCGATGTCCACATGGAACAACGCGTCTTTGGCTTCGGCTTCACCCGAGAGAACCTCGGACAGACCGATTGTCGGCTCGGTCCCCAGATACTTGGCGACCTTACCTTTTCGCAAATCCGCGTCCACTAACAGAACACGCGGCTTGTGGACGGCCTGCGCCAGTGACATCGCCAGGTTCAAGGACGTAATCGTCTTCCCTTCGGAATGGATCGAGCTGGTGATGACAAAGGTCTTGGGCGGCTTACCTTTATTCATGGACAAAACGTTGGTTCTAAGAATTTTGTACTGCTCGCTGATCAAGGCCTTGGGATCGAAATATGTGATGATACTGGGATCGACCTTCGATTCCCCGATCTTCTTGACGATCAGTTTGTCCCGTTCCCGAATCTGTGAGACCTTTTCAATCCGTTGAATCCGTTCCTCAGCCGCTTTCTTCAATGCATTCGTAATCTTACCCATCCTTGATCATCTCCTATTCTCAAGATCGTCTCGGTGACGTCGTGTTAATCCAAGATTACCACAGCGGCTGGCCATCGGCCAGCCGCCTTGGTCCATTAGGTTCCCCAACCTAATTCGCTTCCCGTCTTAAATACTCAAATCCCCCGAAAAGACAGAGTTTCTCGACCATACCCCGCCCTTCCTCAAACATTTTCTGAAAGTAATCCGCTGTCACGTAATTCCACTGCCTTGCGATGTACAGTTGGGCGATAGTTTCGTGGACCGCCTCCACGGCATTTCTCAAGCATGACTCCAGTGCGTGTTGGGACCGGCTGCGGGAGGCCTTGGCCACCCGATCGGCGATCCGGACGGAGGACGCCAGGATCTTATCTTTCAGACCGCGCTTGGCATCATCCGGCATGGTGACGGCGACGCCGTTGATCCGGTTGATGAACTCGACCGCTTCCTTCCATACATCCAGGGTGTCCCGGCGAAGAGAGGGATCAAAACGGCTGAATTGTCGGTCGTTGATGGAGTACATGTTAGTTCCTTTGTATAAAGGGCATTTCTTCGGATGTCGCGTTCGGATTGACTTCGCCGATGACAACCATCGGTGATTCGTTAATAACTTCCATCATCAGCGTGGCGTTGATCAGCGGAACCTCGCGGATGTAGCCGGTCAACAACGCGCTGTCGCAAATTTGATTGATCAGGCGCGGTGTCCCCTTCGAAAAGCGGTAGACCAGCTCCAAGGCATCGGGCGTAAAATACTCCCGGTCACTGTTGCTCGCCACCTTAACACGGTGACGAATATAATTGATGGTGTCTTCCCGGGTCAACGGCGTGAGGTGATAAAACACCGCGATCCGTTGCCGCAACTGTTCCAACCGCGGTAGCGCCAGCTTCTGACGTAATTCCGGCTGACCGAGGAACAGGATCTGAATCAGTTTCTCGTTCTCGGTCTCCAGATTGGAGAGCATGCGGACCTCTTCCAAAACCGACGGCTTCAGGTTCTGGGCTTCATCAATGATCAAAACCACATTGTTGTCCATACGCAGCTCTTCAATCAAGTAATCGTTGAGCTGAGCAATAAGCCGGGATTTGGACCCGGGGACAAAGTCCACTTCGAATTCTTCGAGAATGGAGGTCAGCAGATCCTTCCCGCTGATGTGAGTGTTGGTGATCAGCGCAGTTTTGGTATTCGGATCGAGCTGATTCAACAGGGTTCGACAGACCGTGGTCTTTCCGGAACCGATATTCCCGCTGACGACCACGAATCCCTTACGCTCTTTAATGGCATAGAGCAATGTGCTCAGGGCCTCGGAGTGCTTCTCGCTTTCGAAGAAGAAGCGGGAATTCGGCGTCAAATTAAATGGCGCTTCAGCAAAACCGTAGTAGTTAAAATACATATCCGTCGCATCCTTAGATAATGGTGGTCAAGGCGGTCGTCACCACGATGGCGATAATCCCGCCGAGGATCACCAAACTGTATAACCAACTCAATCGTTCCCGTTCCTTACGCAAACTCGCATCCGTATTGATCTTGGAAATGGCGCCCAACAACGGTTGTCCAAAGAACTTGTTGGCGTCCTCCACATCGATAAACGACTTGTCCAGAAATTCCAGACCGAAGACCAGCACGATACCGAACATCGCGCCGGCAGCGGCACCGGCGATCCCGACCAACACTTTGTTCGGCCGGATCGGCTTCAACGGCAGACGCGGGGGGTCCAGGATCGTATACTTGGTTCCTTCTTTGGAGGCCTGCAAACGCTGGGTAATCTTGGCCGTCTCGGCGCGTTGCAGCAACGTGTTGTAAATCTGATTGTTGACCTGGACATCGCGGGCCATGACGTTATCCAGCCTGTCCAACAACATCAGCTTGTAAGCGTCCTTCTGGATTTCATCGGCCTTATTAGGCTGTCCGCTGGCCAGACTGATTCCCGCGACCGTGCCGCCGTCGATATTATCGAGGGCCTTGCGGATTTCATCGATAATCGGCCGGGTGGTGGACATGTCCAGCGCGGCCGCCTCGCTAAATTCGAGATTCTCGCGCTCGAGCTCCTGCTCCTTCGACTTGATTTGCTCCCGCAGCTCTCTCACCCGCGGATGCCGTTCGGTCGAATCAATCAGGAGCGCGTTCAACTGGTCCCGCAACTGAACGATCTCGGCGGATTTGATCTTGCCCCGATAGACCCGCAATTGCTCTTCGATAAACTGGATGGCGTCGGCCGTTTCCCGGTTTTGAATATTCACGTTGCGTTCGATGAAGATCTCGGTGATATTCTTGACCACCGCCTGCGTTGTTTCCGGCGTCGCACCGACATAGGAAAGGTCGATGATGTTACGGCCTTTCAGATTGATGTCGATCTTATCCCGGATACCGAGGATGAGTTTTTCCAATTCCTGGGGTGTTTTGATTTCCTTATCCATTTCCAGGCGTTTGACCAGCTCCACCAAGCTGTTCCATCCCAGCATGGATTCCCGGATGGTGGCCAGGCGTTGATTCACGGTCGTGGATACGGCGATATTATTGAAGAGCGGATTGTCGCTCTTGCCGTCCTCTATCAGCAAAGTCGTCGAGGACTTGAACTTCTTGGGAAGAATGATCCCCGCGCAGATCCCCAGAATCAAGCCCGTGAAGACCGGGATAATGAAGTATTCCTTCCGGCGGAAGAAAATCTTCAGATAGTTCATAATGGATAGTTCAGCGTGTCGTGACATTTATGGCAACCTCTCCTCTATGATATTCTCACAAATTTTAGAATCCGCCCGTGGTAACGGTACGGCCTACTCCCGCTCCGGTAGTAATCGGCGCGGCCACCGGCTGAATCGTGCGCATGACCTTGGTCATAGCCGTCGGCGGTATAAACAACGTGTCGCCGGGTTTCATGACGAGATTCTCGCGCAAATCTCCTTTGTACAGCAGGCTCTTGACGTTCACTTTCTTTTGCTCGGGCACGCCATTGGCTGAGGGCGTGAACAATTTCGACTTCTCGACCTTGGCGGTCAGTAAGGGAAGTCCGGCCTGCAATAAAGCTTCCCGGACGGTGATCGTGTCCCCGCGCATAAAAATCTTTCCCGGTTGACCGACCTCGCCGATCACGTAGACCACCTTGCTGTTGTAGCCAATGATCTTAACGGTCACTTCCGGTGAAATAATAAATTCGGTCAATTTCTCCTGCAGCGTATCCGTTACCTCATCCTTGGTTTGTCCGGCCACATGCACATCGCCGGCAAATTCGTACTGGATCTTGCCTTCCTGGTTGATGATGTACTGGCCGCTGACTTCCGGATGGCGCAGGACGGTCACTTCAATCACGTCGTTAACCCCCAGCGTGTAACGGCTGTCGCTCGGGACTTCCATATTAATGATGCCCGGATCAACCGGTTGGGCTCCCGCTTCGGCATATGTCTGCAAGACTTGCTGATTGATCAATTGCTGCTGTCGTTCCAGCTCTTCGGGAGTCATGGCTTGCTCCTTGGCGTGGGCCGGACCGGGGACCGCGATCAACGCTGTCAAAAATACAATCATTTTATAGTGTCTCAGTAACTTCGTCATTTCTCAGACTCCCCTTGGTGTTAAATTTTGTCGCTTATACTTCGACAATGGTTTCGCGGAATTGCTTGATGCTCTCCAAATCGTCCTCATCATAAACGCGCCAACCGCGCCAGTCGCGTTTTGCCTTGCGGACTTTTCCGACCTTTTCCCAACGAACGATCGTCTTTGGAGAAATGCCGACAATTTCAGCGACTTCGGTGATAGTCATTCGTTTGTTCACTGTCTTCCTCCCTTTCGTTTTCCCTACATTACTCGTGGCTTCATATCCGGTTGTTATCTCTGACCCCAAGGGGTCTGCGCTGCAATCACCTAAACTAGGGAGCAATTAGCGTGCCAAACCCGGACAATGCCGGTCATCAAAATACTACGACTCATAAACATATGCAGTAGAAAGGTTTGTAAGGAAGGTTGAAACAAAAGCAGAAAAGATTGGACTTCACCTGTGTTTCTCGATGTTTAAAAGAATAAACATTACAGTCCCGGACACACCCGGACACACTCGGAACGGCGTATTATATCAACAACTTACGGCAATGTCTATTTTTATCACCATCCGCCGCCCCCTCCAGAATTGCAAGAAAAGGCATTTTAGAGCGATCCTGGCACTCCTGTCTAATATAGGTCTATAAATTAATAGAATTTGTAAATAATAATCATTGTGGTATACTTTTTGCGTATGGCACTTAACACCTCACAAATTCAGATCCAAAAGCAAATTCTGGCCCCGACCATGCAGCAATCGATCGAGGTCCTGATGCTCCCTATTATCGAGCTGAATACGGCCATCGACCTGGAGCTGCAGGAAAATCCCTGCCTGGAGATCGATGAAGAAAAGACCGCGCGCGAACGCAAGCAGCTGGACGATATCATCCAGAATGCCCTGCGCCACCGGGCGGACCGCGCCTACAGCACCAGTGATGAATCCGAGAATGTCGATGATGACCTGCCCGATGAAAAGCCGATTCCCGGGGCGGTCCATATTGATGACCACCTGCTCAATCAGCTGCGCCTGGAGACCAACGACCCCCTGGCCGATGAAATCGGAGAACTGATTATCGGCAGTCTGGATGAAGACGGCTATTTGACGGTTAGCTGTATGGATATCGCCCGCACGCTACGGCTGGATTCAGTCGAACCCGTGGAAGACGTCCTGCGGATGATTCAGGGTTTTGATCCGATCGGCATTGCCTCCCGCAACCTGCAGGAATGCCTGCTGGCACAGATCAATACTCAATTCAACGGGCATGCCGACCTGGCCCGCGCGATCGTCACCGATTGTCTGGATGAGCTCGGGCGCCGCCGCTACCAGGATATCGCCCGAAAACTCAAGAGTTCGCTGGAAGACGTCAAACACGTAGCCAAATCGATATCGCATCTCGAACCCAAGCCGGCCCGCAAATACCAGCCTTATAACAGCAACATCTATGTCAAACCCGACATCATGATTACCAAGGACAAGGAAGAACAGTTCCAGGTCCAGGTGAATAACGAAAATGTCCCCAGCCTGCGTATCAGCGCCACCTATGAGAAAATTCTCAAGCAGCCCAACCGCTCGGCGGAGGAAACCGAGTTTATTCGGGAAAAAATCAAGAATGCGCTGATGTTCATTCGCAGCATCGAGCTGCGCCGGGAGACCCTGAAGAAGATCGCGGAGTACATCCTCAACCACCAAAGAGCCTTTTTCGTAAATGAACAGAATCCGCTGAAACCCATGATCCTCAAGGATGTCGCCCAAGCGGTGGAACGCAATGAATCGACGGTCTGCCGGGCGATCAACAATAAGTATATCCAGACACCGCACGGCCTGTACCCCGTGAAATACTTCTTCTCCCAAGCGGTCAATGACAATGCCACCGGCGAAAACGTGGCCAGCCGCAGCGTCAAGGAAGAAATCAAGAGCCTCATTGACGATGAGGACAAGACACACCCCCTCTCCGACCAGGCCATCCAGGCCCACTTCGAGAACAAAGGCATGAAGATCGCCCGCCGCACGATCAGCAAGTACCGGCAACAATTGAATATCCTGCCCTCGCATTTGCGCAAAATCTAACGTCTCCCCTTGGACCGGAACCCATCAACAGCGGATAGTGTTCAGCGAACAGCGGCAAGTGCTCATGTTTGAGATACGCGTACCTCTGGCATTTAGCGGTGAGCGGCTGGCGGCGAGTGTTCAAGACGTACCTTCCGGGATTAGAATCGGGCGGATAGTCACCGGAGAAGAGTTTGGCGGCTAATTTCTCTATTCCCGGAGCCCACGACCATCTGACCGCTGATCCCTGTCTGGTCTCTAGCCGCTGGACGCTGTCCGCTGAATCTCAGCGATAAATCAGCACATCATCCAGCCACAACTTGTTGAGATTGCCATCGTGCGGCGGGATCACCAGCTCCAATTCCTTGATCGACTTGTTGGCACTCAGCAGGGACTGGATCTCGCCGATCACGTCGATTTGCAGTTGATGCCATTGGCCGTCATTGGACAGGGTCCGCATGGCGGGGATGCGGGGATGTTCGCAGAGAGCCCCCGTGGTCGCTCCCAGGCAGACCCATTCACCCAGCTGCGTCCTGGCGCGCAGAATCATGGGCTGGTCCGGCAGCATCTGGTAGGTGAATCTGAGCTTGGGATACGCGGTAAAGGGTTCGGGCGGGAGCTTGATCGAAGCGTTGCGGATCGTCAGCCGGCCGCTCTCCAGCTGGTAACAGCGGCCGTGATCCGGCTTGAACACAATGGCGCGGTGCATGTCCGTGGCCACGGCCAGCCGGGTGTCGGTGTCTTCAAAATTCTCGTTGATAAAGACATCCTCGCCGGGCGGCAGCTGAAATGAGTCGCCAGGTTGCCCTTCTCCCGCCGCGCGCGCCGCCGCTCCGGGCGTAATCCGCTTTTGGACCATGGCAAACATCGGCCTGTGGTCGCCGCCCAGCTGCGGCCCGGGTTCGGCTTTCAGGACGGTCCAGGCGGGGTCCGTGAGGATATGATCTATCCGGACACCGTACCAGCGGGTAAACTTGCTGTGGCCGAATCCCTTGCCCATGACCAGGAAGGCGTTTTGCAGGTGCCCCCAATACTTTCGGTAAATCGGATTGTTAGCGGGCAGATTAAAATCGCCGGCGACGATGATGTTCTTCGAACGCGGAATGAGCGTCGAAGCGGTCGCCGATTCGTACAGCTGAACGTCGGTGGTGCCTTGCATGTCGTAACGGCCGATGATCCCCCGGTGAATCAGGGACTCCACCCCCTCCCGCGGGGTTTCCAGGTGGACACCGTAGATCATCAGGTCGCCGCCGTCGGTCGCTACCCGGGCACCGATCAGATAGTGCTCATGAAAATCGGTATCGATTACCGGAAATTTGGTCGCCAGAGCCAGCCCGTTGTTGGAAATGAACTCCCACCCGCTCTCCAGAAAATGCTGCGCAATAATCCCTTTGGCCACATCATCATAAAACTCCTGGAACAGGATCACATTGGCATCCATGCGGTCGGCATAACCGTAGAAGGCCTTTCCCGGGATCCCCTCCATGTTGACGGTGATCACCCGCAACGTCAGGGTGTCCCCGTACAACCGTTCCGGAGTCTTCAAAGGTATACGGAAATCCATCAGAAAATAGACAAAGAGGATAATAACAAAAGAATGAAAATAGACGCCCTTAATCGAATTGACCCGGAATCCCATCACGAGGAGCAGGATCAAGGGGATCAGCAGGACCCACAACGGCGATATCAGGACCAGGTTCGGAATCCACCAGTATTTTTCCGGAAGATACTCCCCGAAGTACATCGCCGCCAGAAAAGCACCGTAGGCGAGGGACAAAAACCAGAATATAAATCGGGATACGGGTTTATCAGCCATGCGAATAGAAGGGATTGGGACGCCCGGCGATTATATGCCCGGATCGCCCTGCCGCTGTCCGGCGTAGTCATCCTGAAGGCGTTCGATATCATCCTCGGAGAGCAGTTTGCCGCAGGCGACTTCGATAAAGACCAGTTTGACCGTACCGGTGTTGGCGATCCGGTGGACGGTGCCGACCGGCACATCAATCACCGAGCCGGCCTGTACCTTGACGATCTTGTCGTCCAGCGTGACCTCACCGGAGCCGGTGACGACGTTCCATTTTTCTGAACGATGAAAGTGTTTCTGCAGACTGAGGCGGGCACCGGGCTTGACCTCCACACGCTTGACCCACACCCCTTCCTCCTCCAGAAACTTAATATAATGCCCCCAGGGGCGCTCCGTGACATTGATTTTGATATCCATACTGAAACCTCTCTACGTAATAAAACTACTCAAATATGGTAAACCATACCATATGCGGACTGAAGCTGTCCACCAAAGATTTGCATCCCTCACGCGGGCGTGATAAACTCTTGGAAATTTACCCCTTTAATCTGTCGAACCGGGAGGCGCGCGTGCCCACGATTGACGAAAATAAAAAGAATTGGGAAGACTATCACTGGGATACCCACGGCGACATATGGTCCGAGGGCTGGGGCACGGTAGATATGCAGTGGTACGGCACCTTGCTCCCCCGCCTGCATCAGTTTGTCCCGGCCGGAACGATCCTGGAAATCGCTCCGGGTTATGGGCGCTGGACCCATTATCTGCAGAATTTAGGTGATAGTATTATCATCGTGGACCTCGTGCAAAAGTGTATCGAATATTGTCAGGAACGATTCCGGGAATCAAAAAATATATCCTATCATGTCAATGACGGAAAATCCCTGGCCATGATTCCAAACGGCAGCGTCGATCTAATCTTTAGTTTTGACTCACTTGTTCACGTCGAAGAAGATGTTATCCAGAATTACATAGGGGAGTTTGCTCGAGTCCTCAAGCCCGGTGGGTATGGCTTTATCCATCATTCCAATCTTGGAGAGTATGCGGATTATTTCAAATTCGTGGATAAACTGGCATTTGCTCATGATGCCCTATACCGTTTGCGGCTAATAGATCATTACAAGCATTGGCGCGCCTCCAGCATGACGGCCGACAAATTCGACCGTTTCGCCTCAGAAGCGGGTCTGCAAGTCCTAACGCAAGAAAAAATCAATTGGGGCCGGTCTCTGCTGATTGATTGTATCAGCACTTTCACTACTAAAAATGCTCCCCACGCTCGAACACGACGGGTTATCGCCAATCCGCACTTTCGTCGCGAGTCCGACTATCTGAGGGACCTGAGCGGGGCGTATCAGCTTACCGACAAGCAGAAGTAACTACGTTCCGATTGATTTGCTCCCAGCATGAACGGCGACCTAACAGGGTGATGAGTGATGATCCGGTCCGTGTCCGGGGGATGATTCTTCCGGTGCGTGGAATGCACCAAATACGACCACTACTTACCGCCCATCACTCATCACCCTATAATCCTATTGCCCGTCAATATCCGATATTCTGGTGACTATGGGACTGGTCACAAGGGTGGTGAGTGCTGTAGCCGGGCAGTACACTTAGTGATGAGTGATGATCCAGTCCGCGTTTGGATGATGATCCCGATTGTGCTTGGAAAGCGCCTCATACGACCATCACTCACCTCCCATCACTCATCACCCTAATGTTCTCTTGCCAGTCACCATCCAATCAGCTGCCGGCTGCGGCGCGGGAAAGTCCTGCGAATCGCGGCGGCGATGAGAAAAGCGCCGGCACCGATCACCACCGTCCATCCCCCCCACATCACGATACCCGGCAGCTGATGGAAAAGCGGCAGGTCCGTCAGGCCGGATTTCTTAACGGCCAGGATCAGTACCGGATGCAGAAAGTACACCGCGAAGCTGGCGGCGGCCAGGGTCTTCAACCACGGCCAGTTCCGGTACTCGAACCGGTTGAGAAATACGTAGAAAAACAGGCAGCCGAGCATCTTTTGCACGAGATTGATGTCCAGCCCGGCCCAGACCAGGGCCGGTTTGTGCATATTGGCATATTCTGGATACAGCATCACCTGCTCGAGGGACAACGCCAGCATCATCAGGGCGATCACCCACTCCTTGCCGGTCAGGTGCTTGATCACCGCGGCCCGGTCCAACGACACGCACATCCCCAATAGATACACCGGCAGGTAATAGACCACCGCCTGCACGATCGCGATATTATGCACCGGCCGGTGGATGAGCATGGCGATCAGCAGCGCCCCGCCCAGGCCCGCCAAACGCGCGCGGCGCGGCAGGGTCAGATAATTCAGGAACAACGGCGAGAGCGCGAAGACGATCATGATAAACGGAATGTACCAGTAGGCGTCGAAAAGCCGGCCGGTACTCAGATAATTCCACGCCGGCAACAGATAATCGGCGACCACCCCCGTCCCCGCCGTATACATCAAATCCGCATGCGGCCCGCCCTGGCGGATGCCGACGTAATAAATTACCAGCGGCGTGCAGACGACCAGGTACGGCATGAGGACGTTGCCGATCTTCTTTGACATAAAGCGCCGGTAGTTAAAATTGCGGCTGAAGATGTGGTGGAACAGGAATCCGGAGATAAAGACGAAGAACGCGGTCCCGCCCTTGACGAGGTTGACGATCACCTTTTCGTAGGCCGCGTCGGTGTGCCAGCCGGCCAAGGTAAAGGCATGCCCGGCAACGATAAAAAGAATCGCCAACCCGCGGAAGTAATTCAACGAATTAAGATAGACCGGCTTGCGGGATTGCGGTTCGGGGACCGAATCCATCCGCTGCTGCACCGCCGGCGGAACGGGGTCCAGTGAAGACTGTTGGGTATTTTTGTGATCAGATTCCATGTGTAACGGGATAGCGTGTTAACGAAGCTTTTTAACACGGATACGCCGATGGGGCAATGGAATAATTCTGTGCGAGCATGGAAATTATTGACTACCGGGCTGGCGTTTTCCGAACAGCGTGTGGCGGACTTTGTACCACAGGCTGCGCATTAGGCACTGGATAAACAGCTGGCGGTCGGGATTCGGATGATGATGAATCTCGCGGGCGTAGTCCCAGAATTTGCGGGCGTAGAGTGCGTTGAGCGCCGGATCACGGCGGACGGCATCGGGCGCGTACTCGATCATGATCTTGTAGCCGCAGCGCAGGGCCTCCATGTAGCGCGTCTTGGTCACGCTGTCGAGCGTCTTGCGGTACAGCACCAGCGGCTCGTTGATAATCGCCAATTGATAACCGTTCTTGGCCAGACGCAGCCATAACTCATAATCCTGACTGAGGCGCAGGTCCTCGCGGAACCCTCCCACGTTCAGCAAGGCCTCACGGGTCGCGGCCACGCGCGAAGCGCCGCCCAGATAATTGCCGACGATCAGGCTGTCATAGACGCTTAGTTCCCGGTTAAAGAGTTCGCGATGACGCTGAATATTCACGGTCTCGATGACTTCGTCGTGTTCGTTGCCGTCCGCGTCGACCGTGACCTTGCAGGCCGCAGTCACCGCCCACTGACAGCTTCCGTCGGCCAGGGCATTCACCACGCGCGTGACAAATTCCGGCGACCATTCATCATCCGAATCGAGAAAGGCAATGATCTCTCCCTTCGCCTCCCGGATCCCCCGGTTGCGCGCCGCTGCCGAACCCTGGTTTTCCTGATAATAGTAGCGGATCCGGTCGGGATGTTCGTGAATGTGCTTCTCAACGACCGCACGCGTATCATCCTGTGACCCGTCATCGACAATGATCAACTCGAAGTCCGGATACGTCTGCGCAAATACCGTGCGTACCAGTCCTCCGATATACTGGCACCGGTTGTAGGTGGGGGTAACGATACTGACTTTAGGTGAACTCATTGATTCGGCTTGCCGGTACTAGTCCTTAAGGATTTCCTCAGGTTCAGGGGATTCGGTTGACGTTGACCGTTTTCGGAAAATAACGCAATGGCGCCGTTTATTCGGCAAGAATCTGTCCGTCCTTCTTCCACGGCCACAGCAGCATAGGGAGCCATTCGGGCTTGCGGGACTGAATGATGTGATAAGCGTAGGCGCGGGCCTCGGGCCGCAGGCGGGCAAAATCTTCCACGGACGGGCATTCATCGAGGCCGGCCCAGACAATCCCCAGATCCTCGCCACACTCTTCCACCAGCTCCCTGGATTCGTCCGGATCACAGGCGACCCGCAGATACGCCGCGACCGTATCCGGGCCGAATTCCCGTTTGAGCAGGGCTTCGGCGGCCGCGTCGCGGTGGACATAGTCCAGGTTTTTGTCCAGAAGATTGCTGATATCGTTTTCCCTGGAACCGAAGATCAGATACGCGACTTTGTCGAGTATGGTCCCCATGTGCAATACGCCCCGTTGGGTTGACTTTTCTGTCCCATTTTATGCTATAATAGCCTCCATTTCACGAAAAATTTCGGATCGGTGTCCCGGTCCGGTTTCTTTAATTCTCAAGAACTAGGTCGGTTATGAACGAACCCAACGTAGGCGAACCCAAGAAAGAATCGGTCGATTTCATCCGTCAGCAGATCAGTGCGGACGTCAAAAAGGGTAAACACGACGGCCGGGTGGTCACCCGCTTCCCACCGGAGCCCAACGGATTTCTACACATCGGGCACGCCAAGTCGATCTGCCTGAATTTCGGCGCCGCGCTGGAGTTCAGCGGCCGCTGCCACCTTCGCTTCGACGACACCAATCCCTGCAAGGAAGAAACCAAGTATGCCGAAGCTATAGAGGACAACGTCAAATGGCTGGGATTCTCCTGGGGAGATCACCTTTACTATGCCTCGGACTATTATCAAAAGCTGTATGAGTACGCCGTTGATTTGATCACGCGCGGACTGGCTTATGTGGATGATCAGTCCCAGGAAGAGATCCGCGCCAACCGCGGGACCCTCACAGAGCCCGGCGTCAACAGCCCGTTCCGGGACCGCAGTGTGGAGGAAAACCTGGCGCTGTTCGAGAAGATGAAAAACGGTGATTTCGAGGAAGGCCGTTGCGTGCTGCGCGCCAAGATCGACATGGCCTCCCCCACCATCGCCATGCGTGATCCCGCTATCTATCGCATTATCAAACGCGTGCAACACCACCGCACGGGTGACCGCTGGTGCATCTATCCGATGTACGACTTCGCGCATTGCCTTTCCGACGCCATTGAAGGCATCACGCATTCGTTGTGCACGCTGGAGTTCGTCAATCACCGGCCGTTGTATGACTGGTTCCTGGAAAAACTCGAGGTCCCGCACCGTCCCCAGCAGATCGAGTTCGCGCGACTGAACCTGAATTATACCGTAATGAGCAAACGCAAACTGCTCAAACTGGTCGAGGAGCATTATGTAGACGGCTGGGACGATCCGCGCATGCCGACCATTTCCGGTCTGCGCCGCCGCGGTTACACACCGGAGGCGATCCGTGCGTTTTGCGATATCATCGGCATCGCCAAGTTCGACAGCACCGTGGACATGGCCCTCTTAGAGCATTGCCTGCGTGACGACCTGAACCGGCGCGCCCAGCGTGTCATGGCCGTCCTGCGGCCGCTGAAGATCGTCATCACCAATTATCCCGAAGACAGCTTTGAAGAACTGGAATGCGTCAATAATCCGGAAGATCCCGAGGCGGGCTTCCGTTACGTCCCCTTCGCGCGCGAGTTGTACATCGAACAGGAAGACTTCATGGAAGAGCCGCCCAAGAAATTCTTCCGCCTTGCTCCGGGCCGTGAGGTGCGCCTGCGCTATGCGTATTACATCACGTGCCAGGAAGTGGTCAAGGATGCCGACGGCAACATCACCGAGTTACGCTGCACCTACGATCCGCAGACCAAAGGCGGGCAATCGGCGGACAACCGCAAGGTCAAGGCGACCCTGCACTGGGTCAGCTGCCAGCACGCGGTGCCGGCGACCATCCGCCTGTATGACAGGCTGTTCGTGAAGGAAAATCCGGACAAAACCGAAGACGGCAAGGAATTTACCGATTATCTCAATCCGGATTCAGTGGAAATCCTGGAGGAATGCCAACTCGAACCGAGCCTGAAGACGGCCACGCATTTCGAAAATTTTCAGTTTGAAAGGCTGGGATACTTCTGCGTCGACACGGATTCGAGCATGGAGAGCCTGGTCTTTAATCGCGCCGTGTCTCTGCGGGACCAGTGGGCGAAGTTTAAATAGCAGCCAACAAAAAAACAGCGACAGACGCCAATTACCCAAGGGAATCCATTTGTTAATTGGTATCTGTCCCTGTTTTCTTATCCCTGTCTCGTCTCTAACCGCTGGCCGTTTAGCGCTGCTTTTACCAACTGCACTCGCGCACCTCTCCTTTGGAAACGAGTTTGATAAACACGCACTTGCGGAACCAATACGGGTTGGTGTCCATCAACTCCGGGTTCCAGGCGGCGTCGTCAACGGTTTCGACTAGTCCGCCGCGCCGGTATTTCAGATAGATCCGCGCCCGGCTCGTGCGCACCCGGTCCTGCACCATTTGTTTCAGCATGGTCCAGGCCACCAGCCTGTTTTCATAGACCAGTTTTTGTCGCCATTCCGGCACATTGGTGTCGATGATTTCCACCATGTCGTCCCCGTAGGGAAATACCTTCCACCCGTTCCCCCGCAGGACCATATGATTATTCTCGCCGTTGAGGGTATTGAGATTGCTCCACATGGCCATGGTATCCACCGTCTTCAGCCCTAGATAAGGCGCCAGACAATTCAGCATGAACACCGGCACGACCGCGTAGGCGGCGAACCACCTCGTGCGAAACAGTTGGTCGCGTTGAATGCGGTAATAGCCGTGACGGATCACAAAAAAGACCGTCATACCGAAGACGGCGGCCGCCAGAAGCCACCACACCCGCAACAGCGGCCACAGCGCGGATTGATCGGCGTAGGCCCCCCAGCGGTAATGTCCGATCTCCCGGCTGTAATCATGCAGAAAGGCCAAGACGGAGCCGAGCGTCATCACCACCGCCTGCAGGATCAGCGCACCGATCACCCCGAAACTGTCCTGACTGATCCGACGGATCAATGTCTCGAACTTTTGCGTCAACGGTCTCGCCGCGCCCTTGGGTATAAAAAGAAAATACAGCGCGCAAATCAGCACCGGAAAGTGCCGCATGATCAGACCGGTCATCAGGTGAAACCCGCCGCCCACGATCAGCGCGACAAACCACGTCCGCCGCATGGACAGCAGGACCGGGATCGTCAATTCGATCAGCAATGTTCCATAGATCAGGAGGTGACGGAACCATAACGGCGGATCGGCGGGTAGCGGCAACATAAAACCGCCGGAGGCGATCTGTTCCCATATATGTACGGCGCAACTCACCTGCGGATCGAAGAAATCCGTGTTGAGCTTGTGAAAAACAGCCATGAAATACATCAATACCACCAGCAAGCGGATGACCGGAAAGACCTTCTTGGGATACTCCGTATCAATCGGAGCATTATTGAAGCGGTCGCGCACGATCTGCCACCCCAGGGTACACAGCAGCAGGCCGCTGAGGATCATGCTGAAAAACCAATGATTCGCCGTCACCGGCATATCCTTGAAGCAGGACAGCATCTGGAAAAGACAGACCGCGGCCATCACATATTTGGAGCGGGCGAAAAACAGCCCGGTGTAGGCCGTCAGGATACTCAGGACGTGGTACGGAGAATCGCGCCAATTGAACATGTTGTCGTACTCGGCGATGATCATCAGACACCACAGCATCATAAAAAGGGATGTGTAGCTGAGATTAGACCGGGTCTCAGAGGGGGTCATGGTTATCCTTATCGATTGTCCACGGACCGTTTGGCGAAGCCGGCCCGGATCGTATATACTTGAAGCGTCGTCTGTCGGGTCTTCTCCAGGCCGCCGACGCCGACCGTAAACGGTGGAGAACTTTCTCCATTTTAACATCAACTTCCAGACGAAATGTGATAAGATTGGGATTATGCATATGAAAATTCTATCTCTTTTCGCTGCCTTCCTGCTGCTCGCCTCCCCCGCTTGGGCGCGACCACCGTCGAAGATAACAGCACAGTACGACCAGTCCAAAGGGGTCCTGATGCTGGACATCTACCATCTGTCCCGGGACAACGTCAAAGAATACATCAAGCGGGTGGAAATCAGCAAGAACGGCGGCAGCCCGGTCGTCAAGCGGCCCCGCCAGCAGATCAATCCCAACGTCCAGTACGTTGACATCAGCCTGAAGGCCGAAAAAGGCGATGTCCTCACCATCACGGCCGAGTCCTCACTGGGCGGGGAATTGACGCAGGAACTTGAAATCACCGAAGAACTGCTCAAGGCCGAGATTCAGCCTCGCCAGGCCCCGCGCCGCGCCGTTTCCACGCATCCCGCGGACAAGAGCAAACTCAAGGCTGCGGTCCCGCGCAGAGACAGCGATGTGGTCACGGCGGCCGTACCGAAGGACCCGGACAAATATTCCTCTCCCCATCCCGCGGATGCCTCGAAATTGCGTCCTGCTGTTCCGCGCGGGTCAGATGTCATGAAACCGGCCGTGAACCCCGAGGTCTCTACTTCCGCACATCCCGCGGACAAATCCAAATATAAACCGGCCAACGCCGGATATAACCGCTAACATCGTCTATTTGCGGACGAGGCTTGATAGAGGGCTCGCTAACACAATAACGTGCGCCCCGGGACAGATTCATTGGTACCAACGCGTGTGGCCTGTGCTCAGCTCAAAAAAAATCCCCTTGGTGAATCATCACCAAGGGGATTTTGCTGTCTATCTTTCGTAAGCCGTTTGAGAATTACTTGCGACGGCGGCGCAATCCCATCATACCGGCGAATCCACTGCCCAGCAGCAGAAGTGATGCCGGTTCCGGAACCACGGTTTCATCCTGGGACAAACGGGAGATCAAAAAGATCGTATCGTTATAGTCGCCGTCGAAACCGGCCTGTGTCGCCGGACGGTCTTCCCAGCCGAACAGGAATGTGTTGGCACCGAAGGTGACGGTATCATCGGCGACGTTGTCTCCGTCCAAATCGATGTCGATGCTCAGCCCGTTAAGTCCGGGCAGACCGAAAGCGAGGACGTGATCAACCAAATCCGAATTCAGCGTGGGATCGGAGTACCAGATATCGGTCGGGAATCCCGTAGGTTGCGATTGAAGCGCGAAGCCGAAATCGCCGGCGATGTTGATCACACCCCCAGGGAACGGGTTGCCGCCGGTTCCGAACAAGGTGAATCCGGTTTGTGCCGGGATGATATAGCTCACTGATCCGGGATCACCGAACGGAAAGACGCCCAACTGATTGGTGCGCGCGGCGCCGATCGCGATGACCGCGACCTTGGACGGCGTCCCGCCACCCAATTGGCTCCAGTATCCGTTGCTTCCCAGAATTTGGCGACTGTCCGTCTGAGCGTTGTTGGCCAGAGGCGCGAAAGGCGCTCCGGTCACGTCCCAAATGTGGTTAATCGCTTCGTAAATTTGCGGATTGACATCCACCTGACAAGGTGTCGCAACTCCGGCAATCCCTCCAGGACCGGTTTCACAGCTGTCGGTCGCCATATCACCGGCATACGGTTGGGCAAACGCCAACGGAGCCGTTGCGAGTACAATGCCTCCCATCAAGAGCATCATTCCAAACACGTTTCTTGCAGTCTTCATCGTAATTATCCTTTGTTGTTGGATTTTTGGCGGAGCGGTCTTCTTGAAGGGATTATTAAAAATTCCGTTCTCAGTAGCCTGCTACCGGAACCGAGCTTGTATTATGGATGTAGCGCCCGGTTCAAATTTCGCTAGATTATATAATATGGGGTAGCTTATTCAAGGAGAAATCTTGCATTAGAGTTGTAGTTTTTTGCTATTTGGTGTTTTTTGCCTGTCCGGGGTGAATGGCTCCGGGAACGGTCAATTAATCAGCGCCATCCCCTCGCCTCCGCTTCCCGCAGCAGGCGCTCATACCCGGCCTTATTCCGGCCGTTTTCGTCCCGCAATCCCAGTGTTCCCAAAAATTCCCGGAAATGCGGCTGGTTCAGGCCGTAGTACTCCTCCCATACGTCCAGCTGAGATTCGGACTGGTCGTTCATCCAGGTGAATTCCATATACTCGATCCGGCCGGCGTAGCGATCCCACATGCGAAAGGCTTCACTGATAAATCGGGCCTGTGCGACCTGGGAACTGCCCAGCTCCGCCCCGGAGGGATAGCCGATTTCCATCACATAGACCGGCTTCTCCGGGTAGAGCGCGGTCAACTCGGCAAAGGCTTTATGAACCGTGTCCGGGGCTTCCACGCTAAAATCCTCATTGAGCGGATAATAGGTGACCATGACCACATCGGCGTGCCGGTTGATACGCTGG
The DNA here is from genome assembly GCA_020429915.1 of Candidatus Omnitrophota bacterium. Taxonomy (GTDB): domain Bacteria; phylum Omnitrophota; class Gorgyraeia; order Zapsychrales; family Zapsychraceae; genus JAGOSC01. The sequence continues at coordinate 101,790 of JAGQKV010000018.1, forward strand.
AATTCCGCGGCAAACCGTCCGGTCAATCCGGCCATCATTCCCTTGGTCCCGACACGCAGACCGGGCCAGAAACGGCGCGCGTATTCGGCGGTTGCCTTGAAGAATTTCTCATAGGCCGTCCATTCTTCCGGGCTTTTCAATACCCCGTCAATCTCATTACCGATGGTCAGCGAATTCAATTCCAGCGCGCTGACTTCCATCAGGGCGAAATCGAGGAGCCGCTTGTAGCGCTCAATAACCTCGGGATCGTCCCAGGAACGGCCGCGCAAGTCCTCAGGCAGACGGACATTGACCGTATCGATCGGATTAATGCCCAGCGAAAGAATCAGGCCAGTGCCGACATAATAACGGTTCGCGATTTTGAGAAGATTCGGGCGCGGCCGGAAGACGCCGGGAGCGGTTTCGAGGTCATCCCAATTTTGCGAAAGACTGACGGCCATAATCCCCGCTTGCTGCGCGTCGGACAGGGCCTGATCGTAGCCGACGGCATCCGTTTCATTGACGGACACCGACAAGATACGTTTTCCGCGGAGAACCGGATTCTCGGCCCATACGGCCGAACCCGGAAGGACGGTCAAAAAGAGCAAGCTTATCAGCAGCTGCGGACGCATGATGGGATTATACCGGAAGCGCGGGCAGGGGGCAATAAATGGGGATTGAGTGATGTGTGGTGAGTGCTGAGTGATGATCCGGAAAGGCGACCACCGTACGGAATACGATCATCACTCAGCATCCACCACTTAATCCCCTCACGCGGGCAAGTACGGATTCAGAATATCATAGACGCTCAGGACATACTCGATCACACGATGAGCCTGACGCGGAGTGATGCGATCCTCAACACAACCGGCCTTGATTCGGCAGTCATGCGCGATAATCATACGGCTCAGACCTTCAACCACACCGTCGTCGATGTAGACGATTTCCTGCACTTTCTTCAACAAGGCCACGCTGCCCAGGTCATAGGGCTGGACATCGTAGAAGGCCAAGAAGCTCAAGGTCAACTCGTCCAGAGCCATCAGGCTTAACTTGTACACCACCTCGGGTGTCACCAGCTCCGTCCCGTTGTCTCCGTGGATCATTCCGAGATAGCCGTTCACTTTTTTGTCGTGTTCATCCTGGTAGGTCATCTTGGTGTCCATGGCATGCCTCCTTGTCGGGACCGGCGTTATCCCTTTTGAGCGTAAAACCGGTCGGTGGGAGGACGCAAAAGGGATTATCCGCCGCGGGCCAGTGTTCGGACAATTTTCCCGCGATGATCCTTCAACTCGATCAGCAGCGGCATCTGGCCAGCCGCATGGGTAGAACAGGATAGACACGGATCATAACAGCGGATCGCGCCTTCAACCCGGTTGAGCGCTCCTTCCTGCACGTCGTCAAGTCTGACGTATTTTTCGGCCACCTGCTTGATCGATGTATTCATCGCCGGATTGTTTTGCCCGGTGGCAATGAGGAGATTCACCTTAGTTAGCAGTCCGTTGTCGTCCGTCGTATAGTGATGGAACAGGATGCCGCGCGGGGCCTCGGTGCAACCGACCCCGTCGTGCTGGTTGCGTTCTCCGCGGGCCCAGGTTTCGGTCGACAGGATCTGGGGATCATTGAGAATGTCGCGGGCCTGCTCGACGGAACTCAGCATTTCTATCAACCGGGCGTAATGGAAATGGAAGGTCCCGTGGATCACCTTTCCGTCTTCCAGCTGGCGGAATAGTTCAAACTCCTTTTGCGCCAACGGAGTGGGCATGCGTTCGGCGACATTGAGCCGCGCCAACGGGCCGACGCGATAGAAGCCTTTTTCAAATCCGTACGGTTTGTAGTACGGGTACTTGAGATAGGACCAGGCGATGGGATGTTCGGCGATATACTGGGCGAAGTCCGCCGGATTGAAGCCGTCCTCCACGATCTCCCCTTTTTCATCAACGAGGCGGACTTTGCCGTCGTAGAATTCATGTGTACCGTCGGCCTGCACGAGTCCCATGTACATCGTTGGATGATACGCAAAGACATTGAGTTCTTCCTTATTCTTCTCGTAATAGCCTTTGTACAACTCAAGAGACATATCGAGAGTTTCCAGCGCCTCCGGGATCCACTTCAGCAGGGCTTCCCTTGCCTCTTCTTTGAGGGGGATGCTCATACCGCCGCACACCACGCCCATCGTGTGAATTTTCTTCCCGGTAATGTACATGCTGATTTCCTGTCCGAATTGCCGTAACCGGATTCCCCGGCGGACCAGATCGGGAAACTGTTCATACATCCCCACGATGTTGCGTTTGTCCGGGTCGCAATCCCAACCCATCAGCATGTCCGGCGAGGACAGGTGATAAAAACTCAGCGCGTGCGAAGATATCATTTGGCCGAGTTGGATCAACCGACGCAGCTGATCACCGATGCGCGGCGGTTTGATGCGCATGATACCCTCGCCCGCCTTGGCACTGCAGACGGCGTGACTGACCGGACAGATCCCGCAGATGCGCGGGGTGATGGCCGGCATTTCCGTAAAATAGCGGCCTTCGCAGAACTTCTCGAACCCGCGGAATTCATTGACATGAAAGCGCGCTTCGTCGAGCTTGCCTTTGGCATCGTATTGCAGCGTGATGCGGGCGTGGCCCTCGATCCGGGTCACCGGACTGATAGTGATTTTCTTGCCTTTGGTTTCAGCCATTCTTGAGCCCTCCTTCCTTCTGCAAATCCGGCACACGGTCATTAAGGATTTCGTTGAGCACGTAGAATATCATATCCCCCGTCGGCGGACAGCCCGGGATGTAATAGTCCACCTTGACGATGTCATGCAGCGGCACGACCTTCTTATCCAGCGTCAGGATATCCTCGCATCCGGGTATCTGCGGGGCATCGTTGGTGTCGCTGTCGGCATAGGAGCGCTCGAGCGCGTCCTGCACCGTGTAGAAATTGCGCATCGCCGAAATATTCCCGTTGATTGCGCAATCCCCAAGCGAAACCAGGACCTTCGACTGCTTGCGGATGTGTTTGATTTCCTCGATATGCTCATCGGCTCCCACCGCGCCTTCCACCACGGTGACATCCACCTCCGGCAGCTTTTTGCCATCGACGATCGGGCTTTTCACGATGTCGGCCACCGCCAGCACGTCCAGGATCCGTTCGTCCATATCGAGCAGGGACATGTGGCATCCGGAGCAGCCGGCCAGCCATACGGTTGCAATCTTCTTTTTCATCAGTGGATCCCCCTCTTTTCTATCAAATCGGTGATCTTCTCCGGAAACTTATCCAATTTTCCCTGCACCGATCCCTTCGCCCACAAGGCCCCGGTCGGACAGACGTTCAGGCACTTGCCGCATGACGTGCAGGTCTCCGACTCGCCCCACGGCTGGTCGAAGTCGGAAATGACCCTGGCATTATAGCCGCGGTTCTTCACGTCCCAATTATGCGCGCCTTCGACTTCGGAGCACACCCGGACACACCGCGTGCACATAATGCAACGGTTATGATCGATGACGTACTTGGGATGCGAGGCATCAACTGCGCATTCCTGATTCAGAAACGGAAAACGCACATGCTGCATCCCCACTTCCGTGGCCATGTCCTGCAGTTCGCAGTTGGTATTGGCCACACAGATCGAACACATGTGATTACGTTCGGAGAAAAACATCTCCACAATCACCCGGCGGTACTCCTTCAACTTCTCGGTGTGAGTCTGTATCTCCATATTCTCCGCTACCAGCGTGGTACAGGCGGGCAGCAGCTTGTTATAGCCTTTGACCTCGCAGAGACACAGTCGGCACGCGCCGACATCCGTCAGCCCCGGGAAATGGCACATGACCGGGATGTGGATGTCGTTCTCTTTACAGACGCTGAGGATGGATTTGCCCTCTTCTGTTTTGATCTCTGTTCCATTAATCGATATCGTGATCTTATCTGGCATGAAGGCCTCCTTTATACGTTAGCCAGCGCACTGTCCTTCAAATGCTGGATATAATCTTCCTTGAAAAACCGCAAAGTGCTCAACAGCGGATTGGGGGCGGACATGCCCAGTCCGCACAGGCTGGTGTCTTTGACCACATGCGCCAGCTGCTCCAGGGTGGCCAGATCGATGTCGGTCGCCCGCCCCTCATAGATCTTGGTCAACAGGTCAAACATCTGTTTGGTCCCGACGCGGCAGGGAATACACTTTCCGCACGACTCGTCGACGCAGAATTCCATGAAATACCGGGCTACGTCGACCATATCCGAGGTCTCGTCCATAACGATCAACCCGCCGGACCCCATGATCGAACCGAGCTCCTGCAGGGATTCATAATCCACCGGATGGTCGAGATGCTGTTCCGGGATACACCCGCCGGACGGTCCGCCGGTTTGCGCGGCCTTGAATTTATGGCCGCCGGGAATCCCCCCACCGATCTCAAAGATGATGTCGCGCAGGTTAGTCCCCATCGGGACTTCGATTAATCCCGAAATTTGTACTTTGCCGGCTAAGGCGAATACCTTGGTCCCGGCGCTCTTGGGAGTCCCGACTTCACCGAAGGCTGTGCCGCCGCTGATAACGATCGGGGCGATATTCGCGAACGTCTCCACATTGTTGATCAGAGTCGGCTTTCCCCACAGGCCGCTTTCCGCAGGGTACGGCGGGCGCGGGCGCGGCGTACCGCGCTTGCCTTCGATGGACGCCAGCAACGCGGTCTCTTCGCCGCAGACGAACGCCCCGGCGCCGATACGGATCTCCACATCAAAGGAGAAGTCACTGCCCATAATACTGCGGCCCAGGAATCCTTTTTTCCTGGCCTGCTTGAGAGCTTCTTCAAATCGCTTGATCGCCGCCGGATACTCCCCGCGGATGTAGGCATAGCCCTGTGTCGCGCCGATTGCGTAGCCGGCCAGGATCATTCCTTCGAGAACGCGGTGCGGGTCGCCCTCCAGGATACTGCGGTCCATAAACGCACCCGGATCCCCCTCATCGGCATTACACACGACATATTTCTGGTCGGCGACGTGACGGTACACGGTCTCCCATTTGAAACCGGTCGGATACCCGGCCCCGCCGCGGCCGCGCAGCCGGCTGAGCTTGATCTCGCCGATAATATGCTCGGGGCTCGACCGGTGCAGCGCGTAGGCCAGCGCCTGATAGCCGTTGACGCCGATGTAATCCTCGATGCTTTCGGGATTGATGCGTCCGCAGTTCTCCAGTACGATCCGCTTCTGTCGCTTGAAAAAAGGATCTTCCCGGGAGTCGACAAAAGGTTTGTCGCGGTACTCACTGAACAGGAGCTTATCCTCCTGAGGCGTATCCTTCACGATGTGGTCGTCAACCAGCGCTTCGACGGCATCGCCGTCGAGCTTTTCATAGATGGTTTCCTCGGGCAGGATCTTCACCAGCGGCCCCTGGTTGCAGGGCCCCATGCACCCCGACGGGATCACCTGAACCGTACTCTCCAGCCCCTTGTCTTTGATAGTCTGCTTCATCGACTCCAGAACGGCTTCACTTCCCGAAGACAGGCATCCGGCGCCGCAGCAGACGCAGACTTTCTTTTTGAATGCTTTACCTTCTTCGACGATCTTTTCGCTCAGCTCCTTGAGTTCATTGGTATTCATATCGGATCCCCCGCTTAAAAGGTCAGTTCTTTTTCCATTTGTTCCGGCGCTACTTTGCCGAGGACCCGGTCGTCGATCACGACGGCCGGCGCCAGACCGCAGGCACCAAGACAACGGGCCGTTTGCAGTCCGAGGCTTTCGTCGGCGGTGACTTCGCCCGGACGGATGCCGAACCTGTCGGCAATCGCGTCGAGCACCGCTTGCGCGCCCTTGACATAGCATGCGGTACCGGTACAAACCATACAGGTATGATCTCCCTGCTTGTTGAGATTGAAGAAGTGATAGAACGTGATCACACCGTAAACACGGCTCGGCGGCAGGCGCAGCGCGTGGGTGATGTGACGGACCACGTCCATAGGCAGATAACCGTACATATTCTGCGCCACGTGCAGCACCTGGATGAGCGCGTCGGGTTGCGATTTGTTCTTCTTGATCGCTGCATTGATGAGTTTTAGACGCGGATCCGCCTTAACGTCTCCGCCTTTTTTATCTGCAACCGCTTGGGTCATGTTCCCATCCTCCGTTTGAGGTGTTCCCCATATAATATTTATTCGTCCCTGGCATAGGCCTGCGCGAAGTAGTTCACCGTTTCCAACTCCAGCACGAGATTGATACTGTCGACGAAGACCTCCTCGGGAGCCTTGAGTACCACCGGTGCGAAATTGAGGATCCCGCGGATGCCGGCCCCGACCATTTTGTCCATCACCTGCTGGGCCGCAGCGACCGGAACGGCGATGATCCCCGTTATGATGCCCTCCCGCCGGACGAAGGCGCTCATGTCGTCAAAAGGCAGGACGGGAATACCGGCGCCAGCATCGTGCCGGGCGGGATCAATATCAAAGGCAGCCACCAGCCGGATTCCCTCCCGTGAAAATCCGTCGTACTGCAAAAGAGCCCGGCCGATGTTTCCCGCGCCGACCAGGATGGCCTCCTGGGTTTCGTTCTTGCCGAGTTTGTTATTAAGCTGGTTGATGAGTTCCGCCACGACATAGCCGCCGCGCTTGTTACCGCTGATTGCAAAGAGCGAGAAATCCTTCCGGACCTGGACGGCCGTCACGCCGATGGCTTCGGCCAGATCATCAGAGTAGATCCGCACAAAGCCCAGTTTTTGCAGCCGGAAGAGCGCCTGCCGGTACTGATAGAGGCGCTTGATGAAGTGTTTGGGTGTCTTCATTTGTTGTTCTGAGCAGTCACAATATTTATGATTATTCTATTCTAATCACATGTGATTGTCAATTATTACGTGAATTTTATCACTTTAAAACGCATTAAATCACACCATGAACAACGCATCGCAGTTTGGCAGGAATTTCTTTTTTAAGATTCAGGAGCGGTTATTCGACACGGATCATTTACGCCGGTTTCGTTCAAACATGCTGCGGGCCTCGCCGATGTTACGGGGCTGCTTGGCTGCCTTCTTTCCGTTATCGTCATCATCGTCATCACCGCCGCGTAACTGCGTGGCACGTTCATGCGATTTGACAATCCCACCGGCACGGCCACGGCTGCTAAACTTAGGCTTGTTGCCCAGTTCGGATTTTCCTTCAAACGGCGGAATGCTGCGCGAACCGCGGCGAACGGTTTCTTCGACCGGCTCAACGACTTTGTCGGCCTTGGTCTTGGCGGTAGTTTTGGTAGTTTTCTCTTTGGGGGGAGCTTCTTCGTAATAATAGTTGTCGAGGTTACCCTTGCGGGCGGCCTCCTCATCCCGGAGCTTGGTAACCTGTTCTTGATAGTCGTCGAGGATCATTTGCTTACGCTTGCGAAACTCCCGCTCGAGATCCTGCTTTTTCATCTGCAGGGTGAGATCGGCCGGCCCCGGATTCATCGCATTGATGCGGGCCGTGTAATCCTTCTCGACCTCCTTTTTCAGCTGGAGATAGTCTTCGCGCAACTGAGCGCGGAGCTGATCGTAGTCGGGCATCTCTTCTTCCACCGCGACCGGTTCCGCCGCGATATCTTCGGCGGCCGCGGGATTCACGGTCAAAAACAGAATGAACAACGGGAGGAAATAACGCATAGCAATACTCCTTTTTGACACGGAAAATGGGCCCTCGCGGACCTCTTAAAGCATAACATCTTCTTCCCGTATTGCACTCATTAAATTGCGGTTTCGGGCCGATAAAGTCATACGGGATGCAGTGTGCCGCGAATGTATTCGCGAAACATAGATATTCTTAAGATGCTGTAATTAATAACTTTATGATGTGAACTAAAGAAGCGTGTCTTCTTCTCGTAAGGCACTGATCAGCTGGGGCTCTGAATCGTCTTCCGGCAATTCGGTATTGGCACCGAGCAGCAGCGGGAGATTGGTCGGCAGCACGTTGAGGATGACCGGGTAAAACCCTTCCACGGGAATGGAATCAAGCGTGGTCGTATCCAGCGGAATGGCCGTAACGCCGTTATCACCGCTCACTTCCAGATCGATACGGTTGGGGTTCAGATCGATACCCCCGACCTCCCGGGAAGGTTGACTTAATACGGCGGAATCCGATCCCGGCTGTTGTTTTCGCTGACGGGCTGCGGTATCGACCTCGCGGATGAAGACCTCCATCTCCTCCGTCGAACGAGTGAATTCGGCCGTGAAATCACCGGTCAAACCGGTCAGAAAGGCGTCGATCGCACGGCCCATGCGAATACCGAAACGCTGATCATTACGCGGATCCAGACCTTCAATGTCCGTGTCATCATGATGGGTGTGATCGCCCGGTTCCTCAAACTGCGGCAAATGCTGGGACTCATGGAACAGCGTTTCCAGAAAATTCCACAGCTCGTTCCCGGCTTCGGCACTGGACAGAAAGACCTCCAGCTGCTCGGGATTGTTCCGTAACGCCAACAACTGGGCAAACACGCGCTCGTTATAAGCGAGATTCCACCGCATGCCGCCGACGCCGGAACTGGCCGAGGCGCTATCCAGCCGATTGTAAAATTCAACGGCGGGCATGTCTTCTCCTACGACGGGCTGCAGGAAACGTCGGATAAGGTAATCCAAAAAGAGCCGACCGCCCGCCGGGAGTCGATCCCACACTTCAGCCGGGTCGAGACGCCTGGATTGCGCGGCGGAGATAAACCCCTGCAATCGGCCTCCGGTGATACCCGCGGCGTAATCCGAAAGGTTGCCGATCGATTCCTCCAGGTCGGCGGCAAACTCGCCGCGCGGTTTGAAATCGGATTTGAGCCGGGTCCGCTCATCGATCTGCACCGCTCCCGCCGTCCGGGCACGTATTTGGCTGCGCTCGATAAACCGTTCGCGGATTTCGTGCAAGGTCATTTCCCCGCTGTAGGCGTCCGACTCGAACGGCAGATAGGACAGCAACGCGAACAAACGCGTGGGTGTCTCTAAGTATTCCGACAAGACTTGTTCATCAATCTCCCCGTAGCGTCCGGTGTACATCTTGCGGACCAGGTCCTGCGCATCTGCTCGCTCGATCTTTCGGAAGTTATCAAAATAATCGGCCGGCATCCCCGGGATTTTCCGGCCGTCGTCGACGTAATCACGCAGGACCGTCTTGAGTATGTTATGCAGAACCGTCAGTTGCAATTCCTTGATGAATTTGTGCTCTTGCGAATACCCGGTGCGGGGAATGTTCAACTGGATGCTGCGCGGCAGGGCAATGTGCAGCCCTCCGCGGCGCTCAAAGGCCGCCAACAACCATGTCGGGACAAAACGCAATTCCTTTTGGTCCGGTTCCTTGATAAAGATGCCGTCCTGCATAACGCGCTTCTTGAAGCGTTCATCGGCGCGGCCCACACTGACCTCGCCCCATTGTTCTCCCATACTGGTGACGGCCACGGTATCGATTTCGTCCGTAAAAGTCTCGCCGTTGTAGTTAATGCGGACATCGCGCACATTCGGCGCTTCATCGCGGTTGGCGCGCTGTTCAGGCGACGTGATCCCGCCGGCAAAGCGTTGCAGCGCTTCCTGGATAAACAAACTTTCCAGCTGGGGATCACTCTTTTGATTGTTCTTGATCCGCCGGATCTCTGTTCCCCGCTCGACCCCGCTTAAGACCTCCCAGCTTTCGATGACCGGACCGCGACGCGCGTCCGGGACGATCTGCAGTTCGTGGATAACGCCGTCACCCGTCGAGGTTCGGATGAACACCCGGTCAAAATCGGCAAACAGCGTGTAGTTACCCTGCCCGAGATTCCCGGTGTCCGTAAGATAATCCTTGGATGACTGGTCCAGCGGGAAGAAATAGCGGATCAAATGGAACAGATTCATCCCGGTCCCGCGGTCCCGCACAGCGAACACCCAGTCATTTCCTTCCATAAAATTACGGATCTCGATATCCCCGTCGGTGACGGCCAGTGTATTTTCCTCTCGGGCTCGCCGGGTAGCGTCACGGGCATTCTGGACGGCAATCTCCCGCACCCAAGCCCGCTGCGTCTTGTCTTGCCCTTCAATTGCGGAGCGGATAATGCCGACATAGTCTTCCAAATTCCGTCCGCGCAACTGTTCCACCATGGCCAGAAATTCGGTGAAACCGATGTCGGGATTCTCCTGAATCGTTCGCGAGAAAGTTTCATACAGATTATTGAGCAGGGCCAATGACACCGGCTCGCTTAACCGGTCGGTCACCCGCCAGGCCGGATTACGGGGGGTGGCCTCCTCTTCCTCAAGAAGCGTGACGTCTTCCTCTCTTAGGAATCGTACGACGGCGCGCAGCAGTCCCGGCAGCCCGTCCAGCCGGTCCCGCGGATTCAGGGCGGCGAATCCGGTGCGCCGTTCGGTGGGATTGATCAGGTCCTCCATATCCCAGATGCGCATCACTCCGTCGGAGCCCGTCGTGGAAATCAGCCCTTCGGCCGCCGTGATATCAAAGGCCTCCATAGTGCCGTCGTGCGGCTGCCACTCATGGATGATTTCGCCTGTAGCAATGTCACGGATGCTGAGTTGGTCCATAGCGGTGTTAACCATAATTATATATTTATTATCCGGACTGATCTTGATCGCCCAGTGACCATCTTCAACGGTGTGCGCCAGACGGTTGTCAAACAGGTCCCAAACCTGCGTCGACATGTCCGTGGTGGTGTAAAGGAGAAACCGTCCGTCGTTGCTGACCCGCCAGGGGAACACGGAGCGCATCTCTTCCATCAAGGGCGGTCCGGTATCAAAATCGTTCTCCGCGATTCCCGTCTCGAGGTCCACCACCTGAACATGCGGCTTATCCGACCGTTCCACCACGGCGACGGGCACATTAGGCAAAATCTCGGCGCGCAGCACCCCATCAAGAAGTTTGACCTGCCGTCTTTCCTTAAGGTCCCAGATCTCCCAGCGCGACACATTCATCCGTGATGGAAGCATCATAAAGCGACCGTCGCTGGACAGACGGAAATTGTCGTTGACGCTTATTTCCGCCGGGATGACATATGAGCCCGCATTACCGTCGACGTCAAAGATGACCGTGTCCCGCGTGCCGCGGTCGGTCACAAACACCAGTGTTTTACCGCCCGCGTCGGTGAGAAAACGCGGGATTTGCTCGGCGCTGAACCGTGACCTGACCCGCTGGTCATGCGTCGAGCGGAGCAGGATGTCTGCGCCTGCTTCGATGTAGTATTTGCCGTCGGACGAATACTGCATCAATTCCGGCCCCACACTGTGCCGCAACAGGGACGTATTTCTGTCCCATACCTCCAGCGTATTGTCTTTGGAGTGAATCGCAATAGCGTCCTCAATAAATTTAACACTTCTAATATTGGACACCTCAATTTCCGAACCGTGGATCATCGCGCTGATTTCTCCGGTCCGCACATTGCGGATCCGGATCGCCCCGTCCGCGTCCGCCGTGGCGATGTGATCTTTGTCCGCGCTGCCTAAATAGTTTTGCTGTCCGTCACGTTCCGCCAACAGCTCGGTCAAGGGCTGAACCAGGTCCATCGGCCGATAAACATGCAGCAGATCCGCGTCCTCGTCTTCCGAATGAGACGCGGTGATGATCCATTCCCCTTTCGGACCGACAAACGTGGTTTGGGCCCGCTGGTCGGCGAGATCAAGGACCTGCTCCGGTTTATCGGTCGCGTCAAATCCGGTATCCTCACCTTCGGGCGGCCGCAGGTTCCAGATCTTGATTTTACTGTCGCTGCCGAGGGAAACCAGCTGCCGCCCGTCTCCCGTCACCCCTAAATAATCGACTGTGTCCGTATGACCTTCATAAACATCCACGGCATCCAGGGTCGCCACATCAAACACGCCGATTTCATGAGTGCCCGCCATGATATCGGTCATCGGCAGAACCAACCGCTTGCCGTCCGGTGTCAGGGTGGCCACATTGCGGGAGCTACCCCAACCCCGCATGTGCTTGATCTCACCGCCGGCAAACAGCGGCAAGACCGTGACCTCCTCACCGATGCGTATGGCGAACCTCCCATCCGGCGTGGTCAGCAGTTGCCGCGACGTGGACGGTAAACTTTCCCGCGTCCCGGAGATGCGGTTCATTGTGTTGCCGGTCAAGTCGAACTGCCAGATTGAGGAGTCCGCGGTCATCACCAGAATCTGCTCCTCATGATCCGCATTCGCCTGCGCGAACACAATATCAGCCCTCCGGCCCGTGTCGGCAACGAGAACGTTCAGCAAAGTTCCGGTGCGCGCATCCCACATACGGACCGCGCCGTCAAACGTATGCGTCACCAGGACATTTCCGCTCGGATTGGCCTTCATCGAGAGCACAATCTGAGAATTTTCAAACTCGGTCGCGACGGTCCCGTCGGCCAAGTTCCATTTCACAATACCGGTCCCGCGCACGGTCGTGTACAGGTATTGTCCGCCGGGCGCGATCTCCATCTGATCCCGGGATCGGACCGTGGCCAAACGAGGATCGCTCACGCTCAGCAGCGGGCGTCCGGTAGACGGATCGGAAACTGTCAACGTTTCGCCGTCGATACTGATCAGACGTTTGCCGTCCGGTGTTACCGTCGCCGCGCTGAACTGCGTCGTCCGGGCTAATTGAAAGTTCGTCACGGCGGGACCGAGATCCTCCTGCGTGGCGTAAACCTGTCCGAGACGGTCGGCAAAGGACTGCGCGGCCTTCGGGTCCTGGTCGTAGATCCGCAACCAACGGGAAATCACCCGTTTGATCCCGTCTCCCGAAACATACGGCACCGCTTCGTTGATAGCCGCAAAGGCCTCTTCCATACTCTCCAGGTTGCGGTTCCGGAAAATACGTCCGACAGTCTCCACCACCTCGGCGTCCACGGCCTCAAGCCCCATTTCATCAAGTTGGGACAACACGCGGTGAAAGTCCGCGTCGGATGCCTGTTCAACCAGCCCAGCGCCCAACAACAAATTTCCGAGATAGCGTTGCAGCCGTTGCGGATGATCCCGGTTGAGAAAATAAGCCGCGTTCACACTGAGAAACTCGGTATCCGGCGGCAGGATGCGTTCCAGATTTTCCAGCAGGTTCTCAAACAGCGCTCCCGAGTTCCCCTCCAGCGGAATGATCCACCGCCACTCGACACTGTCGCGCATATTTTCCGGGACCGCCGCGACAAAGGCATTGAGCCGGGCAAAGAGTTGTCTGACCCGCTCCTCCGACGCATCGACCTCTTTGTTGACGGAGATGAATTTGGTTTTCATCGTCTCCCACCGGCGTTCCTCGTCGCTGAGAATAGCTTTATCTGTATCTCCCCGCCCGATTTGCCGGGACAAAGCCTCAAATCTTTGTATGTCTTCCAATGTGACATTGGGAATTCGGCGTTCTCCGCGCTGGATCTGTTCGTAAAGTTCGGCCAGGGTGGGTTCCGACCGCTGCTTGAAGTACCGCTGCAACCAGCTCGCCTGGCCGGCGTTCACCACCGCGCTGAGCTCTTTAAACTCGTCCAGCATGGGCAGAACGTCAGCGGCCTCCGGCTGTTCGGCAGCTTCTGCCGTCGGCTGCAAAATCGTCCCCCGGGGAGATTGCCGCCGGCCGTAACCCCTGTAGTAATTCAGGCGAAGATTGAGCAGCATCGGTTGGTACTTGTACTTTTCGTACACCGCCCGGTTGATCAGCAGGTACGGCCCGGCCTCCAGGAATGTCACATCCGCGCCGGTCTTAAACGGCACCACATAAGCCTTGCTGAATCGGCCGGGACGGAACGATTTTTCCAGCGACTCGGCCCCGGGGATCTGGTCCGGAGAAATGCGATAAGTCAACTCCTCATGCAGGAAGAGTGTATCGGCGGGCACATCCATCTGCCGGAAAAGTTCATCGTTGGGTAAAATCAGCCCCTGCCTTTTCATGATGAAAGGGATAAACACTTCCTTGGCCGTGTCGACCAGCGGCTGCAGCGCTTCGACGCGGGTATTGGATGCGTCCAGCAGTTGGACGGCCTCCATAAATCCGTTCATCAAGGCGATCTGGTGTATCGGCTGACCTTCCACGATCTTGCGGGCCAAGGCCCGCACCGCGGTGTGTGTGCTTTCGTCGATCTCGATCTTATCGCGGGATACCGTCAACTTAGTCGTCGAGGGCAGCTGAATGATCATCTCCCGCGGAAGTCCGTAGCCTTCAATTTCAGTGGCTTGAATATTAATCCCGCCAACCTGGAACACGACCCGCGTGTTGGACCGTTGCGCGGCCGACTGCGGCCCCTTGTAAAATACATGCACTTCCCGTCCGATCTCATCGGACGACTGGACCCGGGCGAAATCCTGATTCTCACCGCGACGCGGGATCAGGTACTTGTCCAATATGACACTGTCGCTCATACCGGATCCGCTGTCCTCCACGACAATCTGGTTCGTTCCGATTTGCACCCGCACTTCGGCGTTGGGGACATCATAGCGGACCTTGTCCCCGTTTAGAAATATATGATCGTCCAGCGGATTGATCATGATGCCGTTCAGTATGACCGGCATTTTGGTGAAAAGGTTGGTCCGTTCTTTAACGAAGGCGGTAATCAGCTCGCGGGTCGGGGCATCGAGTCCGCCGGGAAAGATAATCCGCACGGCCGTTCCCGGGGTCGTCCGGGTACCGGCCAGAATGTTGAACTTGACATGTCCGTCCTCTCCCTTGAAAAACTGGATTTGACGGGCCGCTCCGTCAGACGTCTTGGTATCGACAACCACATGCGCCCCGGCACTCAACGCCGCATTGTTCTCATCAAGGACAAAGGCCAGCATCTGCAGGGCCCCCACCCCGAACCGGCCGATCGAAGTCGCACGGCCGGTGATCGCGTCGGCGGCGTTAGCGATCAGTTCCAAAACCGACTGCTGGATCGGCGCCTGGCGGGTGATCAGAAAATCGATCTTGGCCGGTTCGCGAGTGTCGCGTCCGGCGTTAACCAAGGACTGGAAGAGTTCCGGTTCCCCCACCGCGGGCAATGCATTGCGCCCTTGTTCGGCCCCCGATAGGAACAGTTTGCGGTACGTAATGAAATCACCCAAATCGACGGCGCTGGTGGTACTGAGAATGGCGGCGTCCCGCAGCGGTTGGGAAACTTCCTCCGGTCTGACCGGATTCATATTGGTCGGCAGCGTCAACAGACTACCCCGCGTATCTGCCTGGGCCGCGAGGACCGCCCGGTCCGCGTTGACCTCCTCCACTTCCAGGACATCCGAGAATATATCCGCACCGAACCGCATCCCGCCGGAAAAGTATTTGCGCGGAATGACTTCCTGCAAGTCAGGATCAAATTCCTCGCGCACGAAATTGTACACACCTGTCCGGAAGGCCTCCAGGTATTGCCGGTAAATCCGCTCCTTGGCCGTCTTCTCGTCGATATCGATACCGTTAATCTTGTTTTCCCCGACATACACCTTCGCCAGGTAACTTTCGCGCAGATTTTGTTTAAACCATGTGGCCAGGATCAGCGAATGATAAATTTGTCGTAACGGGGCAAAATGTTCCCCTTTGTTGACTTCCTCCTCGATGACCGGAATCAGGACTTCTTTGATCATCTGCTCCGAAACATCCCGCATCTGCTCACTGCGTCCGCGCGCGGCCTCCTGTTCCCCGGGCTGATGTTCCAGCGCGTTATTCGCCAGGGCGAGATAGTCCTTTTCCATCATCACCTTCAGCCGGCTCTCCACGATAAAAGCCACGTCACCGCTGCGGTAGATCTTGGCCTTCTCAGGAACCACCCAAACCTTATTAAAAGTATCCACGGAGATATCGGTGTTGCCGAAGAGTTGCTGGGATTTCCGATAAACACGGTCCCAGAAATCCTTGCCCAGCTTCTCCTCCGGATACATTATTGAGGCTGTCAGTTGTTTGAGAATATAGTCCTGCGCGAGCAGGTCTCGGCCCATGTCCGTGATGCCGAAGTTGTCGGGAATGATGCGGTCTTTTTCGTACGGCGAGAGATTCACCCACAACTCGTCATCCGGCACGGTGAGGGCGGTCAGAAAATACTTGATCAAAGTGGCGGCTTGCGGTTTAAGCGTGTCGGGGTCGGACTCGGCTGACCCGGTGTCCACGATGAAGTCAAACTGGAGCGGGTTGTCGGGATGAACGCGGATTCCCTTGACGATGACAGGATCGTACTCGGCGGAAGGGCGCACCATAGAGCCGGGCGCAGGAAGGGTTAGGCTTACGCTTTCCGAAGGAGTTTGAGCCAAGGCCGGAGCGGTCTGTTGTACCGCCAGCATAACGGCCAGTAATGTCGATAAAATGCGCCGCATAGAAATCCTCAAAACGGGAACAACGCGATCGGGGAAGCTTTTTAAGTATAGTATAAATACTATAATTGGTCAAAATATCATTACTCAATCAAAGCGGGTGTGTAACGGGCCAGGAGTATAGCCACAAGCCTTTTTCTTACAATATGTTATGTGCCTACCGGTGAGATGGCTTATCAGGAGTGATAAAGTTCAAGATAACGGGCGGCCATGGAGGAAATGGAGAAATCTTTTTGCACATGGAGACGGGACTGGACGCCCATCTCTTTGGGGAGGGTCTTTATGGCGTTTAGGCGCATGATGGCCGAATCGATGCGTTCGGGAAATCCGCACGGCACCAGATAACCGGTCTGCCGCTCGAGAATCACTTCGGCATTGGCACCGATCTTGGTGGCGATGACCGGCGTCCCGGAGGCCATTGCCTCCAGCAGCGTGAACGGATAGGCCTCTTTGTGCGCACAGTGCACCAGGACATCGAAGAGTTGCAGAAACTCAACCCGCGACAGACGCCCGGCGAGGAAATGCACGCGATCAGCGACCTTGTAAAGCTGAGCCTTTTTTTCCAAATCTTTGCGCAGCGGCCCTTCACCCGTAAAGATCAACTCCGCGTTCATCCCCTTGGCGCGCAGCTTGCGAAACGCCTTGAGCAGCGAAGCCTGGTCCTCCTCCTTCACCAGTGCCCCCGTATTTCCGAGGATAAAAGAATCCGCCTGCAAGCCGAGCTTTTCGCGGTTAACGTTTTCGGCATTGATTCCGAAATTCTGCATATACATCTGCTCGTCGATCCCGTCGTAGATGATCTTCATTTTCCTGTCCTGCAGGTATTGTTCCTTAAACAGCTTGCGCTGGACGAATTCGGAGGTGGTGACAATGTGATTGTTCAACGCGCGGACATAGCGCGACAGCGGTTTGGCGGTCAGCCAGTGACAGGAAAATATAGATTTGGCGCGGCCGATCTTGGCCGCGATCGCCGCATGGACGGCAATTTCGGGGCTGTGCGCGTGGACGATGTTAAAACCATGGGAGCGGATAAACTTCCCTAGCTTGAACATCAACCGGATATCCGGCCCTTCGGCCTTGGTGTAGGTGTAGACGTTGATTCCGCGGATCTTCAAGACGTGGGCGATGTCGGTCTCGCGGACGACGTGAATAATCTCGGCCTCCGCCCCCTGTTCCTGCTGCTTGTAGATCAGAGCGGCAATGAGATCTTTCAGATCGGAGCGTGTGATGGAGTAGGCAATATGCGCGATTTTGTCCATGGCTGTCGGGTCCTGTTCCCCGGGGAACACACCTGCCAGCAACGGTTACGCGTCAGGCAGGTATTGTTGATGTTCGCGAATAAACTGGGCGGTATGTGCGGCCTCCACCCCGCCCGCCAGCACGTGGCCGCGGAACTTGAGCAGGGCCGCGATGGTATCGATATCTTCTTTCTCGGATAACAACGATACATTATGCTCGATTTGACGGACTTTTTCAAGCGTCTTGCTCAAAACCGTTGGTGTTCCCCAGTCGATATCCGCAAACGGCTCCGGCCGCAGGACATTCATGCCGATCAGATAGTATCCTCCGTCCGCCGAGGGCCCGACGCAATATTCCGTCCGTTCCAAATCAGCAAAAGCCTGCTTGATATCAACCCCTGTCACCTCCAGACAATCCGTTCCGATAATCGATACCCGACGGTAACCCAGGGCAAAGCAGTCGCCGGCAGCCCGGTACATCCGTGCGCCGAGGTCTTCTCCCTGCTGCGGGACGACCGGACACCGCGCGCGGAATTCCGATAAAAACGGCGGGTCGGCGTCGTCATCGGCAAAATAGAGGAACGGGGACCAGTCGCCCGGCCGCAACGCCAGCGTCATCACGTCCTGAATAAAGGCGCGGTACAATCCGGTCACGAATCCCGTGTCAAGATCCGTCAAAAGCCGGGTCTTAACCTTGCCGGGTTTCGGTTCCCGGGCGAAGATGATCAACGCGTTGGAATGGGTCATAATTTTGATAACGGTCTTTGAAAAAAGGGATGCCGGTCCACAGCTGAAGATAGGCCAGTGAATACTGTCCGAAGGTGGCCATGAATCCGCGTTCATCCCACTTGCGGGCGGAAACCTCTATCCGGGAATTCAATACGGTGATGGGATAATGCCGGCGCAACCGTTTGGAAAACACGATGTCGTCCATGATGATCAAACGGTCGAATCCGTGCAGCGCCTCGAAGACGTCACGCCGGATGAACATACCGAGATCCGCATCAATGATGCCGTGACGGACGGCCCGGTGATTGACGACCCACTCATACAGCCGGAACATGGCTCCGGGGTGACGGATGTGCATGGTGTAACAGCCGGCCTGCGCGCCGTGACGGAAGGCGTCGGCGGTTTGGTGGATCATTTCTTCGGATATGAAGGAATCGACATTCAAAAACAACAGGAAATCGCCGTCGGTGACCTGCACGCCGTAGTTTTTCTGGTAGGCGCGACCCGGGCGGGTTTGCAGCACCTCGCCGAAGCGGCGGGCGCGCGTCACGGTCATGTCGATACTTCCTCCGTCGACAAATACCAGGTTGGCGTTCCGGCCGAGCATCCGGTAATACGTCTGCCGTTCGTCCAGGATCATTTCTTCGTTCAGTACGGGAATGATGATATCCAGCATACGGGCGTCAGCAACACCCTCCGGCGGCATCTTCCTCGGCGGTGATCATCGGCGTCTCCCCGCAGCCGGCGAACAAACCGAAGTGCTCTGAGGTATCCCCGTGGATGTCGAAGTGCTTGTGCAGCCGGGTGTCCTGCAGCATGAAGGCTGTGTTCGAACAGACCGGCAGCGGCCGGTTGCGTTCAAAGACATGATGATTGTCGAGCATAAAACGGTGCCGGCTCTCGGGGATTGTCCCTTTGTAGACCGCGGACTGGCCGTAATCTTCACAGGCCGTCTCCAGTTGCGGCAATTTGAATAAACGGTAGGTGATGGAATTGAAATTGGCGAAACCGATCTTGTCGATCGTCTCGGGATCAAGGAGATCGATTTTCGAGTTGGCAAAGACCCGCGGATCGATAAAACCGATGCGGTTGGCCAGCCGTTCGAAATCTTTCCAGTACAGCGCACCGCCCAGGCATTCGCCCAGCAGGACCTGATCTTCCTTGGCCCAAGCGGGCAGGCGCCGGTCGACGTAAACGTCGGAAAAGAAGAATTCGCCGCCTTCTTTGAGGACTCGGTAGACTTCACCCAGCACCGCTTCTTTGTCCGGGGAGAGATTGACCACGCAATTGGAGACGACGATATCGAAATAATCGTCCGGCAAGCCGAGCGATTCGAGGTCTTCGATGTACCCCTTAATGAAGCGCACGTTGGGTTTTTGAAAACCGAACTTTTCCATCTGCACGGGAAGGTACTTGCTACCCACCTCAAGCTGTTCGTCGGTCATATCAATGCCGACGACCTCTCCCTCCTGCCCCACGAAGAAAGACAAAACAAAGCAGTCGCGTCCGGTACCGCAACCAAGGTCCAGCACCTTCATGCCCTCGAGCACAAGCGGGAACGGTGCGCCGCAGCCGTAAAACTTGGTCTGAATCTCATCCTCGATCAGCTTCAACGGTTCGCGGACATAATCCGGCACCTTGTCCAAGGCGCAACAGGCGCTGGTTTTCAAATCGCGCTTTGTCTGCAGGACCTTACCGTAATACTCGCTCACTTTCTGATGAGTCAACGTGCTCATGGGCCTCTCCTTCATGTTTGGCCGGACAGGGATGCCACGCTGCCGGGCAGCGTCGACGGCGATATTTGGCGACAAACGTCCCTAGTTTAGCCAATTTCATCGATAGTGTCAAAATTTTTCCGGACGTAAGGTCCGGACACATCCCGCTAACAGAAGCCCGCGTGCGAATATTCAACGGACCTGTAAATAGTCAGGCCGGCGACGGACTTCCCACACCAAAACCAGAAAGAACGGCACATAAATAAAATAGCTGAGCGCCGGGATCCCCCACCAAATCCAGTCGACAAATGGATAGACGGATTGAAAGTTCAGATAACTGAGAATCAATGTCCCGGACAGCAAGATCCAGGAGCGGTAGGGAAACAGGCACAGGAACGGGATACACCAACAAAAGTACCACGGGTCTCCCACGGGATTGATGAGGAAGAGTCCGGCCACGGCCAACAGGCAGCGATGCAACCGTTCCGTGGCACCGGCGCACGGCCGGACGCTGAGCCAGAGAATTCCGGCCCCATACAAGACCGCGGCCACGACTTTCGGCGGGATCAGGGTCCGCACCCAGTCCGCATTCATTTCTTCCATCACCCGGTAGATGACGGCAAACACACTCGAGTTGTACGACCACTCCGCATTGTACGTGGACAACCCGCGGAAGATCTCCGTGAAACTAGCGTCATTCCACAACAAAAAAGGAACATAGGCAAAGGCGATCACGGCAAAAAAAGCCGGTATGCCGCGCCGGCGGCCCGCCCCGGCAAACAGCGGCAGCAAGACTACCGAGAAAAACTTCGACAATGTGGCCAATGCCAGGGCAACGAACCCCTTTAATGCGCGATCGGTCACCAGCCAATAGACGGCCAGCAGCGTAAAGAATATGGCCACCGGATCAAAATGTCCCGCATTCGGAAATTCCTTGAGGACCAGCGGCGACCAGGCATAAATGATCACCATGGCCGGATTCCGTCCGCCGTGGCGCAGCAGCAAGACGGTCAGTGCGATGACGCCCAGATCAAACAGCATAAAAATGAATTTCATAAAAATAAAAGAATCCGGCCGCAACCAGCTAATCATCGCGAATACCGCCTGCGCTACTGGCGGATAAATAGTAGGGACCTGCCAATGACCGATGCGGTCATAAAACAGACGGTTGGCGTCACGCAGCTCGAGCAACCGGTCCAGCCGGGTCATGTCCGCTCTCTCCCGTGTCCGCGCCGAAAGAACGACGCCGCCGATGTCGTCGTAATAGTCCTCGGTATAATGATATTCATGCATGAAAAGATCGCTGGGCGCGTACTTGTAGGGATTGATCCCGTGAACCGTCGCTTTACCGTCCCACAGGTAACGGTAAAAATCATTTTCATGAATGGGCTCACCCGGCAGGAGGATCAACCGGAACACAATGGCGAAAGCGAGTACTGTGCCGAACAGCCACGGATCGGCCTGCGACCGTTCGATGCGCAGCGTCAGATAGGCCACCAGCAGAAAGGCGATGAAAAACACGACCAGAAAGGCCGTGGTCGGCATGGCGTTATTGTCGACCTGATAGTAAAATCCGTTCTCCATGGCCATGACGGACGACGTAAACAGACCGCCGGTTGCCCGGTCGATGATTTGACACCACAGTTTGGGCAGTCCCTTGGACATGGCCGTGACCGATCCCCACAGGCCGCACAGGATCACTCCGATCACGATCAGTTCGGCGCGCAGGCGTCTCAACATACCCGGTCCGCCACGGAGGCCACGGGTCCGCGGCCCGGATGGCGGAAGAATTTGTATTTGAAAATCGTATGGAGAATTTTGTGCCCCGCCAGGATGGTTCCCGTCACGGTCCCTGATATTTTGGAGACACCTGTGCGGCGACGGTAATCGACGGGAACTTCCGTGGTGCGGACCCCCTTTTCGACGGCCCGAATCTGCATCTCGATGGTCCAGCCGAAATCACGGTCGGTCATGCCGACCTGCTCCAAAGCACGGCGGGTTATGGCGCGAAAAGGGCCGAGATCGGTATAAACGGCCCCCCAGAATAGTTTCATCAGAAAACAGGCGAGCTTGTTTCCGTAATAAGCCTGCGGGGTCATGGCACCGCATTCCCTGTTTCCCAACGCTCGTGAACCGATGACAAAATCGTGGCTACCGGAAAGAATCGGCTGAATCAGCCGTGGTAATTGATCCGGATGATCGCTGTAATCGCCGTCGACAAAGACCACGATATCGGCCGCCGGATCCAGCGCCGCAATCCCGGCCAGACAGGCTTGCCCGTAACCACGACGGTCCTCCCGGATAACGCGGCAGCCCAGCTTGGCTGCGACCGAGGCCGACCCGTCGGTGCTGGCATTATCGACCACAATAATTTCGCGCAGGAGATTTTTCGGAAGATCGGCAATCACCTTCGGCAGGGACGCCTCTTCATTGAAGACGGGGATGATGACGGAGATCGTGTGCTGAGAATTGGGCATGGTCATATAACTGTGGTATCCCGATCGATATGGTTCCCGCTGAGCCGCCGTCCCCAACAGGTACGGGTATGCCTTTATTCAAAGCCTTCTAGATCCGGGCGGCAATTGCGCGCTCAATGCGCAAAGATTCCGCCTCGTCCCCGAAGGTCCCCAGACGAATCTTGATCTTGGAAGCCTTAAGGGTCAGAGATTCGATCGTGATCTTGATGTGCCGGCCGTCGGGGTGTTTGGCGTTGATCTCGGATCCCTCCTGTCCCAGATCCTCACTGACGATCATCGCGCCGATATCCTGGCGCAATGCATCCAGGGCGGCACCGTGTAATTCGGCGTAGTGGGCGTCGACGTTCTGTTCCAGCGCACCGGTGACATACGCGTATCCGCCGACTCCGACGGCAGCACCGGCCACCAGCATGCAACCCTGAGCGCTGGCAACCGTCACCCCCAGTAAAACTGTCCTTACCCATGAATTCGTGGATCGCATACGGTATCCTTTCCGGGATGAGGCAGGCCGCATCCCTACAAGCGGTTCATGGTCGCGTTTAAGATGCGCAGAGACTCAGCTTCATTACCGAACGTCCCGTAACGGATCTTGATCTGTGCCGCCCGTTCCGTGAGGGCCTCGATATCGATCTTGATGGTCGTTCCGTCCTCACTCTCGGCATGAATATCCGCGGACGACTGGCCGATCGATTCCTTGACCACAAATGCACCGATGTCACGCAGTCCGTCCAACGCCGCCGAATGAACGTCGGCATAATTCGCGTCCACGTTCTTGGCCAGCGCACCGGTGACATACGCGTATCCGCCGGCCCCCACCACCGCTCCGGCCACCAGCATACAACCTTGAGCGCACATAACGGTCAGGCTCAACAACGCCAACGACAACAAACTCGTAAATCTTTTCATCGCCTCTCCCTTCGATAATCGGTCACGGCCGGAAAAACTCCTTCAAGGCGTCGGCCAGATTCTTGAGATCCTTTTTCGAATGCACACCGCTCACAAAGAAAGCCTCCAAATCGGCCGGGGGCCAGTAGATCCCGCGCGCCAACAAGTGGTGGAACAACTCACCGTAGCGCTCGTGACCTTGAGCAGTTTGGGCATCGTGATAATTATAGACAGGATCCGACGAAAAACGAAGGCTCATCATGGAAAAATAATCACAGATATGAGCGGCAATGCCTTCGTCCCGGAAGAAGGTGTTCATTTCAGTGGCAAAAGCGTTGCACCGCGTATTCAGGGCCTGATAGAATTCGTCCGAGAGCAATTTGAGCTGGGCCAGTCCGGCGCGCATCACCACCGGGTTCCCTGAGAAGGTGCCGGCCTGGTAGACCGGCCCCAGCGGCGCCAGGTGATCCATAATCTCCGCCCGCCCGCCGTAGGCCCCGATCGGAAATCCGCCGCCGATGATCTTCCCCAAACAAGTCAGGTCGGGTGTGATGCCGACGTCGGCCTGCACCCCGCCGCGTTGCGGCCGGAATCCGCTCATGCACTCGTCGAAAATAAGTACCGTTCCGTGCCGGCTCGTCTCATCCCGCAGGCTCCGCAGAAACTCCAGCCGTGCCCGGATCACCCCCATGTTTCCCGCGACGGGTTCCAGAATGACGGCGGCAATCTGATCGCCCTGTTCGCCCATCACCTTTTCAAAAACGGCGGTGTCGTTAAACGGCAGGCTGATGGTATTCTCGATATGGCTTTGCGGGATCCCCGCGGAAGATGATTCAGCCAGGGCCGCGACGCCGGACCCGGCCGTCGTCAACAAGTCATCCACATGACCGTGATAACAGCCGTCGAACTTGATAATTTTGGCCCGGCTGGTGTAACCCCGCGCTAGCCGCAGCGCGCTCATCGTGGCCTCGGTCCCGGAATTGACGAAACGAATCTTCTCGATCGACGGCATGCTCTCCACAATAAACTCGGCAATTTCCACTTCGGCCCGTGTCGAGGCGCCGAAACTGATACCGCGTTCGGTCAGCTTCTTTGTCTGGAGAATGACATTGCGATGGGCGTGACCGGTAATTAGCGAACCCCATGACAGGCAGTAGTCGGTGTACTCATTGTCATCCTGGTCGGTCAGCGTGGCGCGGTGCGCCGACTTCATGACCAGCGGATGGCCGCCGACCCCCTTAAAGGAGCGTACCGGGGAATTGACGCCCCCGACCATCACGGCGCACGCCCTCTCGTAAATTTTGTCGGAATTTGTCTGTTTGACCGTTGCGTGCTCAGCCATAAATCATCATCTCGCTTTCGTAATTATGTTCCCGCAATGCCTGCTGCGTCACCGGACCTTTGCTGAGAATGGTCCAATCCGCCGGGATCGATTGATATTTGTCTAAAAAGCTATTCACCGTCGACGGGCTGGTAAAAATGATCTTATCCACTTGACCGGCGGGCAGCTCCGCCTTCGCAGTGGGCTCGTTGACGTAAACGGTCAGCTGGGTGACGTGCGCCCCCAGCTTTTCCAGTTCGGTTTTCAAATACGGATTGGGAAGATTGGAGCGCGGAAAGAGGATGCGTTTCCCCTGCACATCATACTTCTGCGTTAAAAGTCTGAACAGGCCGCGGGATGTTTCATCGGACGCCACATAACGAGGATGATAATCCGCGTCCATCAATGCCTGAGCCGTATCTTTGCCGATCACTACGATATCCTTCTCGGCCAGCAATCCGCACATAGCCGGCCGGCGGCGCGCCAGTTCGAGAAAATGGACGACCGCAAAGCGGCTGGTCAGCAGAATGATGTCATACGCGGGGAAATCTGCGGCCAGCTGGTCGGCCTGCTCGCCGGTGATCTCGGCGGGTGAGATCTCGATCATCGGCAAATGGATAAGGCTGCCCATCGAGCGATATTTTTCCGGGTGGGTCCCCGTGTAAACAATCGTTTCCCGGTCCCGTTCGGGCCGATAAAATGTCACGACCTTGCCGATCACAATGAGTGCCGGCGGCTGGGCGTTCACCGCGCGGGCGCGGTCAACAATATTCTCGAGGTCGCCGGTCACGATCGTCTCATCATAACGGGTGCCCCGGGAAATGATCGCGACAGGCGTCGCGATGTCGCGCCCGGAGCCGCGCACAGCAAAGACGATCGCCTCCAGCTTGCTGAGCCCCATCAAAAATACCAGCGTGTCCACTCCCTGCGGGACATGAATCGCGTCGTTGCGGATGGATGTCTCCTCGGCCTGATGGGCGCTGAGAAACGCCACGGATGAGGAATAATCACGCGCCGTCAACGGCATCCCCAATCGCGACGGGATACCAGTGGCGGAGCTGACACCGGGGATGACATTGACACGCATATGATATTTGCGCAGATAACCGATTTCGTCGGCCCCGCGACCGAATATCAACGGATCGCCGCCCTTGAGCCGTACAACCTTCTTCCCCGCCATGGCCTGCTGACGGATCAACCGGCACAGCTCCTGCTGCAAAAGGGTGTGATCCCCTTTGCGTTTTCCGACATAGACCTTCTCGGCCTGCGGCGCATGCTCCAGAATGGCTTTATGGACGAGATAATCGTACATGACGCAATCCGCCGAGCGCAGGGCCTTCATCCCTTTTAAGGTGATCAAATCCGGATCACCGGGACCGGCGCCGACCAAGGTGACTTCACCGTATTCGCGGCGCACGTCGAACGGTTCAAAAAACCGGCGCAACGCCCGGTTATCCCGGCGGCCGACCACGGCCAGCTGCCCTTGCAGCGGAAATCCTTCCCACGGCATGATGCCCGTAATCCGGTCTTCCAGGCCGAGGCGTTTCAGGGCCACGGTGGCGACGATCAAGCCGTCCAGTTCGCCGGCATCGATCTGAGCCAGCCGTTCTTCGATCGTGCCGCGCACGGCTACCAGTTCGCAGTCCGGTCGCAGACGGGCGACCGACTCACGCCGCAAACCGCTGCTGGTACCGATGCGACTGCCCGCGGGGAGCCTGCCAAGGCTTTGCCGCCCGACGAAGGCGTCCGTCTCGTCGGGGCTGCGGGTCAGCGCGAGTATCATTAAATCAGCAGGCAGTTTTTCGGGAAGATCCTTGGCGCTGTGGACCGCCACGTCAATCAGGCCGTCCAGGACGGCCTGATCGAGAACATCGGTCCATAAATTGTCCTTTTTGTTCTGCATGAGCGACGTTTTTTTGTCGAGATCCCCGGCCGATTGAAACGTCTCATGCGTCACGGAAATATCACGGCAGGCCTCGGCTATCATCGCCCGTAGCTCATCGACCTGAATAACGGCCAAGCGGCTGGCGCGCGAGCCGATATGTAGTTTTTGAATAGGCATGTGAAGGGAGATTGGTTGCGACGCTTACGGTTGCTGGTTATTCGGCATTATGTGCAGGAGATCGCCCACGGGGATATGTTTGATGTACGTCCGGACCGGACGCTTAAAGTAAAACTGAATTCCCTGCAGGGTTTTTTGAACCCAATAAACCTCCCAGCGGTCCTGGCCGTAACTGTTGAGCTGTTCGGAAAGCTGTGCCTCGCTGCCGGCCGGCAGGGTGACGATCAGGTATTCCCAATCGCCGATACCCTTGATATCGTTAACGATCCAGTCTTTGCCTTTCTCACCCGCCTCACGGGACTTGTCATACCAGGACTGAAAATCCTGCATCAATTGTTTCTGCTTTTCCGAAAACTTGTCCTCAAATTCCGCAAACGGATCCGCGGTCTTTTCCTGAGAGGCCTCGGCTGCGGATTCGGTATCTGCCTCACCGGCCGCTTTATCTTCAGCGGCTCCGACTGTGGTGATGAAAAAACCGACGATGAGTACGGTCAGCAGGGTCCTGTACATCACAACTTCTCCTTGATACGGCGGATAATCTTGAGATGACATTATAGCAAATATTTGCGGGAAGGAAAATATCGTGAGTGTAAAGGTGTTACCAGCCGCCGCCGATCGACTTGATGAGCTGAACCGTGGCCAGCAGCCGCTGGGAAAGGATTTGCGTGGCCTGGAGTTCGGCATCCAACCGGGACCGTTCGGCGTCAATAACCTCCAGGAATGTCACAAGCCCTTCCCGGTAGCGGGAAATGGAGAGTTTGGCCGTTTCCCGGGAGGACGTGAGGACACTGTATTGAACCTTGGCCTGCTCCTGGTAATAATTGATATTGCTCATGGACGTCTCCACGTCACCGATCGCCTCCAGGACCGTCTGCCGGTAATCTTCGACTGTGCCGAGGTACTCGGACTCACTGGCATTGAGGTTGGCCTTATTGCGGCCGCCGCTGAAGATCGGCCACTCCACCTCCGGGCCGACCGCCCAGAAACGGCTTTCCCATTCGCCCAGATTGTCAAACTCAACGCTGCGCACTCCGCCGCTGGCGGACAAGGTCACCCGCGGAAAAAACGCGGCTTCCGCCACACCGATGCGCGCATTGGCGGCGGCCACCTTGCGTTCGGCCATCGCGATATCCGGCCGTCTTTCCAGCAGATCCGACGGCAGGATCACCGGGACATCCGGGACGTCCTCTATCTTTAACGGCTTCTTGTCCACCTTGAAGTCGCCGGGCAGCTGTCCGCAGAGGACCGCCAGCGCGGTCTCGATTTCCCGGCGCCGGCGCATAATATCCACCCGGTCCGTCTTGGCCTTGGCTAGCTCGGTCTTGGCCCGGTTAAAATCGAGTTCACTGGTGACGCCTCCCTGGACCCGCTCCTGCACGACGTCCACCGCATACTGACGGAGCTTTATAGCTTCATCAATAATATCGATCTGGCTGTCCAGCTGGCGCAGCTGAAAATAATTGGCCGCGACATCCGCTGTAAGAATCAGACGGACGGAATAGAGTTCCGCCCGGGTTACCTCGGCCTCGGCCCGCGCGGATTCGAATCCGCGGCGCACACGCCCCCAAAAATCCAGTTCGTAACTGAGATCAAAGGGCGCACTGTAGAAACTGCTGGCAAAACTCTTCGTCCCGGCCGATGTGGAGTTGAAGCTGTTCTTGGTTGTCCGGGAACGTTCGTATTTCGGGTTGAAATCTATCTCAGGATAGAATTCGCTTTGGGACACCCGCGCCAAAAACCGAGCGCGTTCGACATTCGCCACCGCGCTTTTCACATTATGATTGTTGGCCAGTGCCAATTCCTGCAGATCGTTGAGCCGCTCGTCCTTGTAGATTCTCCACCAGCGACCGCGGTCGGTATCGTCGCCCGGACTGGCGGCCTTCCAGCGGCCGCGCTCCGTCAGGCTCCAGTTGGAAGGAATAGTGAGTTCCGGACGCTGATAGTCCTTTCCGACCAGCGGTTGACATCCGCTCGCCGTCAGGCAAAGTATCAGAATAACAGCAGCCGCGGCCTTAACCGGCGGGGTCGTCTGCTTGGCTGCAGGGGGGACATTCTTGGTCCGCCGGCGACGGTTCAGTAAGACGTACACGGCCGGTATAACAAGCAATGTCAAGAAGGTTCCCAGAGCGATCCCGCCCACGGCAGCCACGCCCAGCGGCCGGCGGCTCTCCGCCCCCGCGCCGAAACCGATAGCGATCGGCAATATTCCGGCAATCGTGGAAAAGGCGGTCATCAGGATCGGCCGGAAGCGCATCTTGCCGGCAGCCATCATGGCGCGCGCGGCATCCTTACCCTTATTCATTTCCTGATTGGCGAAGTCGACCAGCAGGATCCCGTTCTTGGTCACGATACCGATCAGCATGATCATCCCGATCTGACTGAAGAGATTGATGCCCATAGCCGGGATCCGCGGCCACGATGCCAGGAAAGATTCCGAACCTACCGCCGCCACAATCGCTGCGTCGAGCTTGGCCATCAGCCACAGCGAGCCCAGCGCTCCGAAAATCGACAACGGTAACGTGAACAGAATTACTAGCGGATCCTTCAGACTTTCGAACTGTGCGGCCAGCACCATGTAAATGATCAAGATCGCCAGCAAAATTACGAACAGCGTTTCGCTGCCGGCCTCGCGCAAATCTGCGGCCTCTCCGTTCCAGTCATACCTCAGCCCGCGCTCGTCAAGCTGGGCCAACAGAGCCTCTGTCCGAGTGATCGCCTCGCCCATCGGCACATCCCGGGGCGTGGCCTCGATCGTCGCCGAGCGCAGCCGATTAAAGTGATTGATCGTACTCGGGCCGCCGCCGGCTTCGTAGTCGATCAGATTAATCAGCTGGATCAATTTTCCTTCCTGATTGCGTATGTATATATCCTCCAAATCTGTCGGCGACAGACGTGATTTACGCTCCAGCTGGACGATCACATCATACTCCTTGCCTCCCAGGTTGACCCGGGCTAAATCGAGTCCACCGAACAGGATTTGCAGGACCTGGCTGATGTCCCGCACCGACACTCCCAGCACAGCCGCCCGGTCGCGGTTGATACGGATCCGCAGTTCGGGTTTGTTCAGTTCAAAGGAGGAACGGACATTGGCGAGATACCCCGCTTGACGGAGAGTCTGGCTGAACTCGGTGGCAATGCGGTTCAACTCATCCAGGTCCTGATGTTGCAGGACCAGCTGAAACGGCTGAGAAAAACCGCGGCCGATCGCTTTCGGAATGATGGGGATGACCAGTGCGCCTTCGATGTTCATAAAGAATTGTCCGGCCAGCCCGGTCGGACCGTTGACGATGTCGCGAACGTGACGGTCACGGTTTTCCTTGAGACGGATAAAGGACAGCCCCTGCGAGGCTTGTCCGGGGCCGCCGCGCGCCAAGGCCACCGCCGAAAAGAATCCCTGAACTTCCGGCGTATTGCTGATAATGTCTTCCATTTTGCGCACCATGCGGTCGGTGTATTCACTGGTCGCCCCCTCCGGCGCGATGGCGATAATAAACAATCTTCCCTTGTCTTCCTCAGGGAGAAATTCGCTGTCGAGATGATTATAAAAATAGAACGCTCCGGCGACCACGCCGACACAAAGCAACAAAATCAGGAAGGAATAACGCAACGTAAAGCCGAGCATTTTGACATAACCTTTGCGCCGCCGGTAGAGCCACTCTTCGAATCGGATCAGTAGGCCGCGTTTCTTGGTCTCGTGATGCGACTGCAAGATACGCGCGCACATCATCGGTGCCAGCGTCAGCGCAACGAATGTCGAGATGATGACGCTGAATGAAATGGCGACGGCAAATTCAATGAACAGCCGACCGGTATCGCTTGTCTGAAAGGCCATCGGCAGAAAAACCGCGACCAGCGCCACGGTCGTCGCGATAACCGCGAAACCGATCTCCTTCATCCCTTTGTACGCCGCTTCACGGGGCGGCATACCGTCTTCGATATGCCGGTGAATATTCTCTAAGACCACAATGGCATCGTCCACCACCAGTCCGATAGCCAGTACGAAGGCCAGCATGGTGATCACGTTGATCGAATAACCGAACATGTAGAGGATCCCGAAGGTGGCGGCAATGGACACCGGGATCGTGACCGCCGGAATAAGCGTAGCGCGGAAATTGTGCAGAAAGATATAAATGACGAAGACCACCAGGAAGAAAGCCATCCCGAGCGTGATCCATACTTCCTTGATCGATTTCTCAATAAAGACCGACTCGTCGTAAGCGATATTGTAGTTGATCCCCTCCGGCATCAGCGGAATGATTTCCTCCATCTCCGCCTTGATGCCGTCGGCCACCTCAATGATATTGGCCTTGGACTGCTTAATGATCCCCAAACCGACGGCCGGTTCGGTATTGTAACGGGCCGCGGACCTCTCGTCCTCGACCCCCACTTCCGCAAAACCGATATCGCGCAAGCGCACCAGCTCATCACCCTGGCGCAGGATAACCATATTATCGTACTCCTCAGGGGTCTTGAGCTGAGCCTGGGTCTCGATGGCCAGTTCGCGCTGAAGGCTTTCAACACGCCCGCTGGGCAGCTCCACGCTTTGCTCGTTCAAGGCCCGCTGAACGTCCAACACGGTGACGCGGTGGGCCGCCATTTTGTCCGCATCCAGCCGGATGCGGATGGCAAAACGTTTGGATCCTCCCAAGATGACGGAACTCACCCCCGGCACGGTCTGCAGGCGGTCCTTGAATAAATTCTCGCCGATGGTGGTCAACTCAAGAGTCGAGAATCGTTCGCTGTACAAGGCGACCCAGATGGAAGGACTCGCGTCGGCGTCTTGCTTGGACACGATCGGCTCTTCAATATCGTCCGGCAACCTTCCCCGCACACGGGCCACGCGGTCACGCACGTCCTGGGCGGCGATGTCGACATCCTCTGACAGATCAAACTCGATGGTGATGGAACTCAGCTGCTCGCGACTTTCCGAAGTGATCTTCTTGATCCCCTCGACACTGGACAGGGCGTCCTCCAAAGGCTCGGTGATCTGGGTCTCGATGACCGCGGCATTCGCACCGGGATAAACCGTCTGCACGTTTACGATCGGCGGATCGATATCAGGCAGCTCGCGTACCGGCAGACGGGTCAATCCCACCACACCGAACAACACCAGCAGGAGGCTCATCATCGTCGCCAGAACCGGACGTTCAATGCTGATCTCAGATAATTTCATAGAATTTCTTTTCGCTAAGGTCTTCGAAACGGACGTTCACTTTGGATCCGGGGCCGATTTTTTGATAGCCTTCGGTCACCACAACCTCATCGGCCTCCAACCCGGTGACGATCTCCACCATCCCCTCGCGGCGGGTCCCGACGGTTACCTGTTTCAGGGCCACGGTGTCATCTTCTCCGACCGTGTACACCGAGACACTATCCCCTTTAATAATCAGGGCGGTCTCCGGAATAAGAATAGCGTTTTCCTTGATGTCCAAGATCAACTCCAGGTTGGCGAACATCCCGGCGCGCAGTTCCCCCTGCGGATTCGGGATCCTCGCCTTGACCAGCGCGGTACGGGTTGTCTCATCGATATTGGGAGAAATAAAATAGACTTTTCCTTCGTAAGACTTATCCTTGAAAGCCGCCACTTTCGTCGAGATAGTTTGACCCGTGCGGATTTCGCCGACATAGCGTTCCGGCACGTGAAAGGTCACCTTCATCGGGTTTTGATTATAGAGCGATCCAAGCGGCGTGCCCTGGGTGACAAACTGCCCTTCGCTGACCAGACGTTCTCCCATAACCCCTTCAAACGGGGCGACGATCGTCGCGTCGGCCAATTGCTCCTTGGCCAGAGCCAAGGTGGCCCGGTTGGATTCGAGGGTGGCCACGGTCTGGTCGTACTCCTGCTGGGATACCGCTTTGTTCTGGACCAAATTTTTATAACGGGTGGCCGTTGTCTCGGCGAGTTTCAGATTGGCAAGCGCCTGATCGTAGGAGGCCTTCAGCTTTTCCTTATCGATCTCGAAAAGAAGTTCACCGGCCTTAATGGGCTGGCCTTCCTCAAACCGGATGCTTTCGATGGTACCGCTAATCTCGCTTTGGATATTAACCTGCTCGTTGGATTCCATTGATCCCACAATCGAAATCTTGTCGGTCAGCGCGGTCCGTTGCGATTTAAATGCCACGACGTTCACCGTCGGCGGACCACCGGGCTCATTTGCTTTCGACGGTTGCTCAGCGGTGCTCTCACTGGAACACCCGCTGGAGGTCAGCACGGCGGCCGCTATGACCGCCAGCAGGACCCCGCCCTGTTTATCGGATCTGATGCCGTATCTCATGAATGTCCTCCCTTGGCCGATGACAGGCTGCTGACGAGCTTCTGCAGAATGTCGAGATAGTTTTGACGTTCCTGGGCGTTAAGACGCTTGAACAACTGGATGATCCCGTGCTTCTTCTGGGAATATACTTCACTAATAATGTCCCGACCTTTGGTCGTAATCATGACCAAGACGGTACGCCGGTCTTCCTTTCCCCGGCGCCGGCGGACGAGACCGTGCTTGACCAAGCGGTCGATCATGCCCGTCGCGGACGAAAATTTCATATCCGTGGATCGGACGAACTCCTGCATGGTCCACTCTTTTTTACGGGAAAGTTGGTCAAGAACCAGAAACTGCTGACAGGTGATTTTTCCGCTCGTCACATAGTTATTTTCGTAACGCGAGATTTCCTGCATCAACTGCGGCAGGAGTTCGACCAAGCGGTCGCCGAATTTGACGGGACTGATCCCCATATCGCTGCTCCGGAAGTATTTCGTGATACGAAATTTTCTTCCTACGAAATATATACCATGGCAGCGGATGATGCAAGTTATTTTATATGGCGGAAATCCCCGCGCGGGGCGGGTGCGGAACCGGATTTGTTATCCGGCGACTTACGTCATCTGGTACACGGCCCTCACGGCATACATGATCAGCCACAGACCGGCGATCATGACCAGCGGATAGGTCACCGCGTACGGTGTCAGCTGATAGAATGGCTCTCCGCTGGTCTTGAGGTCTTTGAGCTTGTCCTCGAAGAAACGGCCCGAAAACGCCGCGATGAGGATATTCAGGACAATCATAAAGAACACGATTTCCGGGATGGTTTCCCAGGAGATCGTCTTGATACTGAGCCGGTGTTTCAGCGCCCAAAAGATACCGAGATTCAGAAACAGCGTCGATAACAGGCCCCGAACGAAGTAGTGCAGCCGGTCGAACATGCAGGTGGACACGCCAAAAATCCAGGCCAGATACACACCGATACTCATCATCAACATAAACGTCATATTGCGGTGTTCCACGCCCACATGTTTCGCAATACCGTCCAGGACGTCCAGCACAAACATGCCCAAAAACATCCCGGCATACCCGAGCACCACGCAGCTGACGATCTGCGACCAGCGATTGTCCATTTCCCGCCCTCCCGGAAGTGAGTCCGTTGACGCGACTTTCCCGTTCCCGTGAATTTATAGGAATTATACCATCCACAGGCGAACCTGCACAGGTCAGGAGACACAAATCTCTGATGTTCAGGTGTTTAAGGACGCCAAATGACGGATGCGCTTAAGCATGTTCGGGTGGGTGCTGAGGACCTCGAGCATCTTGTCCTGGGAGGATAGGTTCAGCCGCTGCTGGCGAAAATGGGCCAGTTCCGCGGCATCGATATCACCGGACCGGTCCAAATCCAGCTGGGCCAGCTCGCGAATTTCTTCCGCAGCACGCGAGGGATCGTTCATAAAAAATGCCTTGAACCCCTCCACCTCCTTGATGCCCCGCTTGCCGGCGCGGGCGGAACCGTACACCAGCTTGTATAACGCGCTGGCCAGGGCCTCAGGCCGGTTACCGAGCTCCACTGACCCCTTGTCCGCGAAATACTCGCGAATCCGTGAGGCGTACAAGACCAGCAGATTGGTGATGAAGTAGAAAAGAAAGGCGACCAGGCCGATAAGCATGGTGTTGCCGCGGTCCCGGTCGCGTCCGCCGAAAAAAAGCATATGAAAGGCCACGCGGTACATGATCAGCGGGATGACCGACAAGATGGTGATCGTCACCACGTCACGGTTCCTGATGTGACTGATTTCATGACCGATCACCGCCTTCAATTCCTCGTCGTTAAGAAGTTGCATGATTCCCTGCGTCACACAAACACGGCCGTCGGCCTGACCGCGCCCGAAAGCAAAGGCATTGGGGACACTCAACGGTGAGACGCAGACCTTGGGCATCGGGATCCCGGCGCGGCGGGCCTGGTCTTCGACCATGGCATAGAGCTTGGGGAACTGCTCGCGGGTGACGTATTTGATCCGCATGGACCATTCCACGATCTTGGGGCCGATCAGGAACTGAATAATCATGAAAACCCCGGCGATGACCGCATACGTGAGAAATGTGCCCGTCCCGGAGGCGGCTCCGAGCATGACGACAATCGCATAAATGATGGCGAACAGGGCGCCAAGCAGCATGTACATCCGTAAGTGCAATGAAATCATGGCTTCTATCCTTTGTTTCAATGGTTATTAAGGGAAATCGCCCGCGGCGCCGGCAATGCCCTTAACACAAAAGCGCGGTCCGGATATTCAGTGTCCGTCCGCTGCCAAACATTGTACACAATTCATAGGGAAATTTTAAGACCCGATTTTGTAAGGCACCGGCGTCCGGCTCCCGGTCACCGGTAATTCTTGATGACTTGTATGAATATGTCGGCGAACTTTTTCAGCTTGCGTTCGCCCACGCCGAAGATCTGTGCGAATTCTTCGTGGGTAACGGGTTTGCGCTGGCTCATGTCGATCAGCGACTTGTCCGGGAAGATCACATACGGCGGCACACCGCTCTTGTCGGCCAGTTCCTTGCGTTTAATCTTCAGCAAGGTGAACAGATTATCATCCGCAGCTGTCGCCGCCACCGGCGTCCGCTCACGGGCACCGGCCCGGGATTTGGGCCGGTCCGCCGGCGGCTTGATCCCGTGAAAAACTGCCTCGCCGTTGAGGAGCGCGTAGGAGCGGCGGTTGAGTGAGATCACACCGTACTGCGGCTCCTTGTCGATCAGTTTCTGCACAACCAACTGCCGGACCAGATGCTGCCACTGCCGCTGCGACCAGCCGCTGCCCTTGCCGTAGACCGCACATTCATCGTGGTGATAGCTCAGCACCTTCTCCGCCTGACTGCCGCGCAAAACATTTATGACGTGCACCGCGCCGAACATCTCCCCCGTCTCGTGCAGGGCCTTGAAAAACAGGGCGGCCTGCGACGTCAGGTCGACGCTCTCCCGCTGGGGATTCTTGCAATTGTCGCACATGTCACAACGCGGTTGCGCGTAGTTTTCCCCGAAGTACGTTATCAAGGGGATCCGCCGGCATACCGTGCTTTCGGCAAAACCGATCATCGCATTGAGGTGATCGCGGGCCACGCGTACTTGCTGCTCGTCGGTCTTTTGGTCGATAAAGTAATTGATCTTGCCGATGTCCCCCGGACTGAACAGCAGCAGGCAATGCGCGGGTAATCCGTCACGCCCGGCGCGGCCGGTCTCCTGATAGTAGGACTCGATGTTTTTCGGCAGGTCATGATGAATCACGAAGCGTACGTTGGGTTTGTTGATCCCCATACCGAAGGCGATCGTCGCCACCATAATCGGCACGTCATCACGGATGAACCGTTCCTGGTTCCGGCGCCGCTCATCAGGCGTCAAACCGGCATGATAGGGCAAGCAGCTAAATCCGTAGCGGTTGAGGTCCGCCGCGAGGGTGTCGACGGCCTTGCGCGAAAAACAGTAGATGATCCCGCTTTGATCTTTAAAGCGTTGCAGGAAGTCCACCACCTGATCGGTAGCGCGCGCCTTTTCGATCACTTCATAAAAGAGATTCGACCGGTTAAAGCTGGCCTGCAATACGGCGGGCTGCTGCAATCCGAGATTGGAAATGATATCCTGACGGACCCGCTCGGTGGCCGTTGCCGTGACCGCCAGGTATACGGCCCGCGGAAAATATTCGCGCAAAGTCCTGATTTGCCGGTACTCAGGCCGAAAATCATGGCCCCATTCCGAAATACAATGCGCCTCGTCGATGGCGATGCAGTCGACGGCGCGTTCCTGCAGAAAAGTGATCGTCTCGGTCTTGAACAGGGTCTCCGGTGCCAAGAATAACAGTTTGGTTAAACCGGTCTGAATCCGCTCCCGGTTGTGCAGATACTCGCCGTAGCTGAGCGAACTGTTGAGCACGTCCGCCTCCACCCCCAACTCCTGGAGCTGGTTGACCTGGTCTTTCATCAACGAGATCAGCGGGGAGATGACCACGGTCAGTCCGTCAAACATGAGCGCCGGGATTTGATAGCACAGCGACTTGCCGCCACCGGTCGGCATGATCATAACGGTGTCGCGCTTGGCCATCACACCGTCGATACACTCGGCCTGCAATGGCCGGAACTCTTCGTAGCCGAAAATGGATTTGAGCAGGGCGTGTTTGTCGGTTTTTATGACAGTCATAAGGGATTACAAAATGAGCGGGATTGTGCAATTAACATGCACGTCCGCGGACGATATACTAAGACGCCTTCCGAAAAAAACAACTTCCAAAAAAGGGGGAAATCATGCGAATCATATTCATGCTGGCATTCACGATCGGTTTGGTCATCTGCTTCCTTTATATGCAGGAGCAGGAGAAAAAAGCCCAACAACAACCGGTTCATGAACCTCAGGCCGTGTATCAGCAAACGCGCGACGGGATGAGCGGCCTCGGGGGAAATTCGAGTTCCTGATTATAACACGGTCGCCTCGACAATCAAGACGGGATATGAACTCGGGCGCGGCGCCGCAGCGCGTCCGCCCCGTCTTCCGCCAACTTTTGTTTGACAAAGATCGACTGGTTATCAATAATGAGGCGAATTCAATGGTTTCAGCCCCCGGACGGTCCGGCCCGTATGCATATCCTCATTCTCGTCATATCCCTTGTCCTCGGCTTTCTCACAGCCGGTCTGCTGGCAGGGATACCACCGGTCGTCCTGATCTCAGACATCTTCGGCACGGTGTTTGCACCGGATAAAAACTCCGGCGCCCTGGAAACCATCTCCGGCGCCAACTTTCTCCTTCCCTATTATTTCATGTTACTGTTTGCCCTGCTCGGTGTGGCCGGTGTCACCCTGTCGGGCAAAGTCTCCGCCTTTAATCGGCAGCGTCTGCGGTCACATATGGTTATTCAAACCGTCCTGGTCCTGTGCGTACTACTATTGTCGCAAACGCTCAGCCAGGCCCGCTATTTTGCAGAGGAACTGACCAAATTCACCGGAAAATCGCTGGACGAAAAGATGGCGTACAATTTCGCCAAGTCCTACGGCTTTGCCCGCTACTGCCGGGAACATCTTCCCGGCCGGCACTACTGTGGCGTGATTTCGGATATTGACAAGCAGCCGCAGAAGAACCTGATCACCTACCTGGCCGTCCGCTACTACGTTTATCCGCTGGACATCGTCACACCGACCGATCCCTCCGAACAGGAATGCCAGATCGTTTTCTTAAAACAGCATCCGCGGGAAGCCGTCCCGCCGGGATACGTTATCAAGCCGCCGTTTGACAGCCGCAGCCTGATCGCGGTACGGGAGGATTCCGCGCCATGACCATTGTCAGACTCCTCATTGCGCTGGGCTTTCCGGTTATCCTGGGACTGGCGTTGATGCGTCGTTTGCACGCGGACCGGTTGTTATCACTCGGCGCGCGCGTTCCCTGCGCGTTCGCCCTCGGGATGGGCATGGTGAGCCACTGGATGCTGCTGATGACCATAGCGGGCGTGGGCTATTCGGTGGTGAGCCTGCATCTGCCCCTGGCGGTTATCGCTGCCGCCTTGTGGCTTACGGCCGGTGGCAGCCATACGGACACGCCGGCGCCGAGGCAAGGCACCGCCGCCGGCGGTTGGCGCACGGCGGCATTGGTCGTGATTTACGCCTTTATCGCATATATGACGGTGTTCATCGGCGTACGCGCGCTGATGGTCCCGATCATGGAGTGGGACGCGATATCCTGGATCGCGCTGAAGGCGAAAATCCTTTTTTATGAAAGCGGCGCGATCCCCATCGCCAAGCTTCCAAATTCCGCCTACCCGCTGCATGTGCCATTGAGCCTGGCGTGGATCGCCTTCCATCTCGGCGAGTGGAGCGAGACCCTGATCAAGGTCCTGTTTCCCACGTACTACCTCTTGTTCGCCCTTTTTCTGTACGCCACGGCGCGGCTATACGTCGACCGTCTCTGGGCCGCCCTGTGCGCAGCCTTGTTCCTTTCGGTCCTCTTCGCTCCCTATCACGCGACCATCGCGTACCGCGATACGGTGATGATGAACTATTTCTGCGGTGGCATGCTGGTGCTGGTTTACTGGCTGAAAAATACACGCCCGCCGTTGTTATGGATCACGGCGATCCTGTTAGGTCTCGGAAGCTTTGTCAAACTGGAAGGGGCTTTGTATATGGGACTGGGATTGATGCTCCTTGCCGCGGCGGTCTTGTTGTACGGTCCGCGGGAGCGCTTCGCCAAGATCCGCGCAACCGGGATCAGCGCCGCCATTAGCGCGGGGATCTTTGCGATCTATTTCATCTATAAAAATCTGATTGGGGCAACCCACGCCACTCAGGACACCACGGTCCACGCCGCCGGCGGGACAGGTTCCCGGCTGTGGGAAGTGCTGACGGCCGTCGGCCGGGAGCTTTTCTTAAGCGGTAATTGGCATATTTTGTGGGCGCTCTTCGCGCTGAGCATCTGGCTGCCGGTGGACCGGCAACGACAGGCGGCGCGTCTCGTTACCGCGGTCACCGTCATCGCGTTTATCACCGTGTATGTTGGCCTGGGGACGTTGACGGGCATCTACAAGTCGGTGCTTGGCCTGGGATCGTCCGGGGTCCTTCCCCGTATCTTCATACATGTGTATCCGTTGGCGGTGTTGAGCATCTGCCTGGCGGCGGCTGAGCGGCCCGACAGCGTCGGAACCGGTCGTCCCCAGCAGGAGGGGAATGTCGGTGAGCGGTGAGATGTTGATGATAACGGGCACAAAGCCGTTGATGTTGATGTTGTGCAGTTCCTGCGGCGTGAAATAAGTCGGCGTGAATACCCACTCTCCCTGAGTCCGCAATTCGTAGTTGGCCGGATTCAGGTCGATCCCCCCTTTGGTATCTTCGGTCAACAAGGCATTGTCGAGGATCTCCTGCATTAAGTCGCGGGCATTAAATAGCCAACTATCTCCCATGGTGACCATCCTACTACCGGGCCGATTCATCCTTTCGATGCGCTCCTGGATAATCCGGTTAAAGGCCCGGATAATGTCGCGGTCGGCGTCCGACAACAAGGCCTTGTTGCGACTGAAGCGCATCAACGGATAAAGGCCCAAATCCCAATAGTCGTATCCGGAATTGCCGCTGGCCATCCAAGCCGTCAGGCGCGCAATCTTATTCAAATTGGCCTGCTTATGTCCGTCAAATACATGCGCAAAGTCCGGGCGGACGTCCTTGACACCCAGCTCCCAGAGCATATCGATAGCAACCTTACGCACTAGGAGATCGGTTGAACTCAGTGCCAGCTCAAGGGACGGGATTACCTGTTCCCGATCCACCGTTTCCAGCAAAAACTCTGACACGCGCAGGTGACGCGTGGCGTAATACTGGATGCGGGTCAGCGCCAATGCGGCGAGGACTCGCGATGAACGCTGCGGCGAATTCAATAACGGCGCCAGGTCCGCGAGTCCGTTGACATATGTCTGTAATATCGCATCCGGCAAAACAGGATGCGTCGCGTACATTGGCCGATAGGTCCCGCGGGCGTTTAAGTCAATACGCGGTTGGATAAACAATAGGTCGGGCAAGACCAGACGGACCATGGAACCCAACACCCGCGCCGACTCGACGGCCACAGGCAGCGGATAATCTTTGCTACGATCCCTAAGACCGAGATTCGATAGTAGTGTTTCTAACGAAGTACCGCCGGACCGCCGGGATAGCTCCGCAGGGTCGAGTCGATACAGCTGACGGTATTCTTCAATCATTGGACCAAAAACTTCTCTCCGACGGGTGTCGGCGTTGTATGCCGCGATATCCATGTAAATCTCTTGAATCTCCGCAACTGTCAAATCCTCATAACGGTTACTGGGGACCGACTGCGGGACTCCGGCGGTCCTCCGGGCGGTCAAACCGGGCGCGGTGCAGGCGGAACAGAGACCGACGACAGCCAACCCC
The DNA here is from genome assembly GCA_020429915.1 of Candidatus Omnitrophota bacterium. GTDB lineage: Bacteria > Omnitrophota > Gorgyraeia > Zapsychrales > Zapsychraceae > JAGOSC01. The sequence continues at coordinate 142,547 of JAGQKV010000018.1, forward strand.
AGGAAGGATCGGCGTGACATCTTGACGGCCTCTTCCGGACGAAAGCCTGAGTGCAGGGCGTTTCCGAAGGCGGCCGCCAACTGATCAAACAGTGTTGCCAAGTCCTCATCATCCGCAGAAACGATGACCGCCTGGTCCGGAGTCTGCAGGGCGACAATGGCCTCAAGGAAATTGGTGATCACCACCGTCAGGCGCTCGCGGCGCACCTCGTCCCCCTTCAACACACGCCGGGCTTCGGCCAGGATATCGTCGAATTCTTCCTTAAGCTTCCGACGCAAAGCACTCCGCTTTTCCTCTCCGGTGACGACCTTCCAATCTCCGTCTCTCACCCGGCCGTCGTCGATACGCGGCTGCAAGGTCTTATCACGCAGAAGACGGCCGTCTTCCCCGTTGTCCTCGATGACCTCACCGGTTTGTGGATTGCGTTCCCGCAGCAGAACATAACCCTGCTCGTAGCCGCCGGCCTTATCAAAACGGGCGCGGCGGATCGCATGGATCTTCTGAATACCGAACATATCCGCCACCGCCCGGGCGTTCTTGGACATAGTGATCAACGCTCGGGCGTCGAATTGTCGGTTAACGTACAATGTTCGAAAAACGAGATCCGCCGTCGACAGGAACTTATCGGCGTCCCGGACCACCAGGCTATCGGCGGCCGCACTGCCCGGCGCTTCCGGTTGCATCGGCCGATCACGCGTTGTGTCGATCTGCGTGTGGCGGACCGGATCCGGATAGACCGCCATGGCCGGATTGCCGTTCGGCGCAATCAGGATCCGGTCGCGGGCCGTGACTTCCTGGTCCATGGCGCGGGCCGAAATATTGTTGATAAACAAATGCGCCCGCGCGAAATCAAATTCTCCGTCACGGGTGAACAGCCGCGACCGGAGATCCTGCAGTCGAATCAGCCGGCGGTCCAGCGCCTCGCGATCTTCCGAACCAAGTCCCTCCTCCAGCTTGTCCCGCTCCAGTTTATAAATCCCGACATCCATCGCCAGGCGAAGAGCATCAATGAGCTGCGCCACGGTGTTGCCCGTGACATAGGGCCGGGACAACGGACCGGCCAGGTCGGCCAGCTCGTCGGCGATGACGACATCCAGCGTATTGCCCGGCAGTACAGAGCCGAGGGCATGCTTGATCACGGCGGCGGCGTCCCGGTTCATGATAAAGCGATCCCGTCCGTTGGCCAGAAAGGCCACGAATTCATCGGTGGTCAACGGCACGCCGACATACCCGAGGGCCTCGGCAAAGTTTTCATCAGCCAGTATCGCGTCGACCGCGCCGCGGTCGAATATCAAATAACTTTCCATCCCGTAGGGAGATTCCGTAGACGTCACCTTGACCCGGCCCAATCCGCGGTGATACGCTTCTTCCAAGATCATCTCCCGCCGCCGGGAACCGACTATCGCAAACGGCAACACGGCGATGGGCGTTTCCCGACCGACCCGGCTCAAGTCCCGCGCTGATCGTACCAGCAGCGCGGCATCGGACTCATCCATAGCCTGCAGGGCATAAACGGCATCCATGAAATTAGTCATCACGACCGTCATTCTCTCCCGGCGATGTTCCTCGCCATCCATGACGCGTTGCGCTTCGCTCATGACATCCTCAAACTCCTCCTGCAATTTGGCATGCAGGGCCTCGCGCAACGCGCTTCCGGCGACGGTTATCCAGTCGCCTTCGCGAACCCGGCCGTTGTCGATGCGCGGCTGCAATGTGTTGTCGCGCAGCAGACGCCCCACCGGGCTGTTATCCTCGGTAATTTCGCCGGTGGCCGGATCACGCTCCCTTAAAAGGACAAACCCCTTCTCATAACCGCCGGACATTTCCAATCGAGCTGCTCGTTGACCTTCGAAATTCGCAACGTTCATGGCATCCGCAATCGATTCGATTTGAGAGAGCATGATCCGCAACGAGTCCCGGTCATATTTCTTATTAAGGTACAAAGCGCGGACGCTGGTGTTCGCCCGCTCCACAACCACCCGGACATTCCCCGCCAGTCGCACGCGGGCCGGTAGATACAGACGCAGCAGATTCATGGTTTTTAGACCTACATCGCTCTTGCCCGGGACTCCAATCACGTTGGGGAAGGCCGTCATGACAAAGTTGCTCAACCGTGTCGGAAACCAGTGGCCGTTGCCCAACTGATTGTCGCGGACAATCACCGGCAGGTCGGGATATGTCTCCCCCAATGCACGGGTGAATTGGATCCCGTTCATATCCGGCATACTCACGTCAGTGATCACCATATCCGGACGGCGCTGTCCCACACTGGACAGTCCGGCGAGACCGCTGTCGGCCACGGTCACTTCGTAGCCCTCCTCTTCAATGCGGGCAATCAATTTTTCAACCTCACTGAAATTATCGTCCACCACGAGGACCAGCGGCTTACGGCCGTCGGCTTCACGGGGTTCGAAATGACGGCCGTTTCTCTCCGGCCAGTTTCGGGGATGACTGGTCAATTTCCGGGCCAATCCGGTGATGGTCTCATCGTCCGCAATGATCCCATACCCGATCACATTGTTCAGCAACACCAGTGTTCGGGTAGCCCGGCCGGTCTCGGTGACCGCATCCAGGACGGCGAGCAACAATTCCGCCGGCCGCATGCCCCGGAAGTTGTCCGTATTACTTTCGTAAAGAAATGTGTAAAGCATGATTTGTTCGTACAGCGATTCTTTTTGCTCGGGAGCGGCGTCGATCAGGGCGTCGAGTCTGTTAACAATGGCCACCAGCTGCGCGGCGGTTTCATAACGCTTGCGCGGACGCAGCGGGCCGCGCTGCAGATCCCCGGGCAGACGGTCACGCGCTTCATCCCACAGATTGTACCGGGGAAGCGCGGCCAACAATTCTTCTTTGAATCCCAGCGAGCGGACGGCGCGCCATTCCACTTCTTCAGTGACGCGGCCGAGCCTCCGGTCGAATTCGTCTTTGGACAGCATGGCTCCGTCACGCGCCTCCGTCACGCCGGCCCCGTCGGACAGGCGTTCTCCCTGAAACCGGTCCAGTATCACCGCGACGGTGCGGGCCCCTTCCAGGGTGTCACGCAGACGCTGCCGGCTCAACATCGATTCGTCAGTGGCGACTTGCACCTGTGCCTGCACGCCGCCGGAGAAATACTTGCGCGGCACGGTGTGACGGGTCACGGGATCATAGTCTTCACGGATGTAGTCGTACACGCCCTTTTCAAACGCCGCGACATACTGCCGGTAGATCTTGCGGTTGATGTCGGCATCGGCCGTATCGACGCCGTCCGTCCTGGCCCGGTCGACATACACCTGACCGAGAAAACTTTCGCGCAAATTCTGTTTGTACCAACTCGCCAGAATAACCGCGCTGAAGATCTGCCGCAGCGGCGCAAAGGTCCGGCCCGTATTCACCTCACGTTCGATTTCCGGAATAAGTACCTCACGCACGATATCGGCGGTGATCCCGTTGTCACCATCGACGGCGCCGCTTTCGGCGTGATGTTCCGCCAGGCTGAGGTAATCCGATTCCAGCATGACCCGCAAATGAGAGTCAACCACAAACACGGCTCCGTCATGCACATACACGGTGGCCGTCTGTGGAACGATCCAAACCTTATTGAAGGTGTTCATCGGGATGGCGGTGGTCCCGAAGCGCGCCTGCGCCTTTCGATACACACGCTCCCAAAACTCACGGCCGAGCTCCTCCTCCGGATACATGAGTGAGGCGGTGAGTTGCTTCAGGAGATAATCCTGGGCCAGCATGTCACGGCCGAGACGTGTCCTGCCGAAGTCTGCGGGAATGATGCGGTCGGCTTCATAGGGTGACAAATTGACCCAGAGTTGATCTTCGGGCGTTGTCAATGCGGCGAGAAAGTATTTGATGAGTTTATCGGATTCGTCCCGGAAGGCGGCATCATCCGCGGAAGCGTCGCCGGGATGGATCACGAATTCGAGCTTGAGCGGATTGCCTTCATCCAGCCGCATCCCGCGCATCAATGCCGGCTCGAAGCGGCCGGCCGGCTGCACCCGGGTCCCGGGCGCGGGCAGATCGAGTACGGTGGCGGGCTGAGCGGCACGGGCAGGAACCGGAGGCACAATCGTTCCCCAGACAAAGACCGCCGTGATCAACACGGACAAAATCTTGCGGCCACAGGAATCCCGCAATGTTCGTTCGAAAAGGGACATAGTTTATGGCTTACATGCTCGCGCACGGAAGCGTATCTGATTCAGAATCTAAAGATTGGATATGATTGGGGAATGGGTTGGTGTATTACTATGATTAATAGTATAAGTCATTCAACCGCCGGAATCAACCGCGCGGAAGCGATCCGGACAGAACGTCATTACCTCTTTACTCGGAACAATTTATGATGCGTAATCGGCCCTTACTCGGCTTCTTCCAGAGCGCATACCCCTCCATCACAAACTGGTTTCGGCACGGCGGCCGCGGGCCGGGCACAATCCAGAATGGCGCCGTACTGAACCGCCGCCTTGTCATAGCACTGCCGGAACTCCTGATTGACCGGGGTAAATTGTCCGCACGGGACCATAACCACGGCGCAGTCTTCATCCTGTTCGCAATGGCGCACCGTTTCTTCCGTTAAGTCCAGGACGGCCTTGGCCATCGTGGTGTCCATACCCTGCAGCGACAGAAAGTCCGTGCAGACCTGATCGGCATTGTCGGCCTCCTGGGCGCCGGTTTTTCCACCATTGGCAATAAGCATGCCTGCGGCCGCGATAGCTGGTAACGTCGCGACGATTACCCAACGTGATCTCATGGCATCTCCTTGTGAATCGGTTGCGTCTCCGGGCAGACAGTAAAAACTAGGCCCGATATCCGTCAAGGTTAATTTCGAGGTACGGTTCCTGTTCCGGCCAGTCGGTTTCAATCGTATCTTCGTCGATAATCTCCGGCATTTTGACCGGCTTCTCCGTCGTAGGCACGTCAGTCACCGTATCGGCGTACGCGGTATCCGTATCGAAAATCCGGTCGCGGGTCTCCACCATACGCTGCCCCACATACGTGGCGGGCAGCAGAAAAAACATCAGCACCAACCACGTGGTCCACAACAGCCAGAAATACTCCGCAAAACCGCGGCCGGTAATGGCGCGGTAGAAGGTCACAAACGGGATCGTCCCGTTGGCGCTGATAAAGGTGATACCCAGCGCCCACCCGATGTAAAACGTCAAATTCAGCGAAAAACCGGCATGCTCCATCAGCGCACCGATCGCCCCGAGACTGATCAGGCAAATCAACAAACAATGCCAAGTCAGATTGCGGATGAAAGATTGTTTCACGAAAGCTTTCCCAATTTACAGAATTGGCTCGGCAGGAAGTACGCTCCCCCGCCATGTCAGGACCGCTGAGCGGATCCCTGTTTGAGATCTACTATAGCATACTTTTCCTACCCGGCTGGTCCCGGACATAACCCCTTAGTTGTCCACAACCGCCTGCTTTAAACCGACGCGAGCGTCGGACAGGTCGGGCTTGTGGCGCAGGGCCGCGTCGATTTTCTCACGGCGTTCCTGCTGCTGGGCCAGCGAGATCAACGCCAGGTGATTGCCGGGACTGACCGCCAGCCAGCGGGTACTGTAGCGCTCCTCATCCTGCCAGAACGCGACTTCTCGAGTATCTCCAGTCCCATCTCCAGTACCTCGCTGTCGGCGCATGCAGCGGAATGTTTTTCACATAGACGGGATCCCAGGGGATAATCAACCGGAAAACGGCCCAGCCGGTGAGGGTCAACCAATTGTCCAGATAAGTCGTATAGCCGTAACCCAGTATGGTCAAAGGTTATTCGATGGTCCGCCGCGCGTTAAGGGACATCGTCAAGGTGGACAGATCGGCGAACTCGAGGCTGCCGCCGACCGGGATGCCGAGGCCGATGCGGCTAACCCTGACGCCGAGCGGCTTGAGCTGTTTGGTGAGATACAGCGCGGTCATCTCGCCGTCGCTGTCGGGATCGGTGGCGAGCACCACTTCCTGCGTGCCTTCCTGGCCGACGCGGTCGAGCAGGTGCTGGACCTTCAGCTGCTCCGGCCCGCGGCCGTCGCCGGGCGAGATCGTCCCGAGCAACACATGGTACACTCCGCGGTAGGCGCCGGACTTTTCAATGGCCAGCACGTCTTTCGGGTCTTCGACCACACAGATCGTCTTCTGATCACGGCCGGAGTCGTTGCAAACGGCGCACAGTTCCTGGTCACTTAAATGATTACAGCGCCGGCAGCAACGCAGGCCCGCCTTGAGCTGCACCAGATCATCGGCGATGTGCCGCACTTCGGCGGCGTCCTGATCGAGCAGCCAAAAGGCCATGCGCTCGGCGCTGCGCCGGCCCACGCCGGGGAGTTTGCTGAGTTGGAAAATGACGTTCTCGAGGAGACGCGGGTAAGTACTCATGATTCGTTGTGCCAGCGGTTGACGACCTTGCCGCCGAAGGAGTCGAGGGTCTTTTGGACCTTCTCCTCGACCGGAATATCCTGCTGTTCTTCCACGGTCTCGAGTTTAATTTTAACGGGTTGGCGCAGCTTGTCGGCGAAGATGCGTTCCACCATCTGGGTATTCTTCTGATCGCCCACGGCATCCATCTGAAAGGAACAGTGCGGCGGGAATCCGATCACCAGAAAATCCTTCTCATAGCGCTGCGGATAACCTTCCTGCAGGTAGGTGGCCACCGACATCTTCTCCTTGCTCACCGCCGAGGTCAGCACATCCCAGACCTTCTGCACGTGCTGGATATCCTGTTCGACCGGATCGGGCATCTCGATCTCCGGCGGGAGGTCCTCTTCGCCCTCATCGTCCACCGGCGGGGGATCTGCCGGAGGCGGCGACGCTTTCGGCGCCGGGACCACGGCCGCAGAACCGGTCTTTTCATTTAACCGGGGCTTGGCCGCGGGACGCGGCTTCGACGGCGCGGGCTGCGCACGCGACGTCTTGACCGACGGAACGGCCGCGTCAAGATTCTCGCTGAAGGTGAGCTTGGCCAACGCGACTTCGAGCGGCATGCGCAGTGACTCGGTGATGCGCGCGTCTTCCTGCGCCTTGATCAGTGTGTCGATCGCCTTCAGGATCATGGGCAGATCGAACTCCTGCGATTGCTTCCATAATCGCTCCTTGATGCTGCCCGGATAATCGACAAGATGTTTGAGATCGGTGCCGCCGATATGCACGACCATCAGATGTCGAAAGTGCTCGGTCAGGTCTTTGAGCAGCTGCTTGACGTCTTTTCCCTTGCCGATCAGCGTGTCCAGGTCCTGCAGGGCCGCGGCGCAGTTCTGTTGGGCGATATGATCGACCAGCGCAAAAAGCAGCTCGACCTCGACCAGCCCGAGCATGCCGTAGACATCGTCTTCCTTGATACCGTCGTCGCTCAACGCGCTCAGCTGGTCCAGGATGCTCAACGCGTCGCGCAGGCTGCCTTGGGCGGCCTTGGCGATCGAAAACAGCGCGCTTTCGTCGATCTTGTATTTCTCTTTCTTGCTGACCGCCTTCAGCCCGTCGACGATCCGGTTCATGGCGATGCGTTTGAAATCAAACCGCTGGCAGCGGGAAATGATCGTCTGCGGCAGCTTGTTAGGTTCGGTGGTGGCAAAGATGAATTTGACGTGCGCGGGCGGCTCCTCCAGCGTCTTCAACAACGCGTTGAAGGCCTCGGTAGTGAGCATGTGGACCTCGTCCACGATATAGATCTTGAACTTGGCGACCGTCGGCGCGAAGCTGATGTTTTCCCGCAGCATGCGAATCTCATCGATCCCGCGGTTCGAGGCCCCGTCGATCTCCAGGACATCGAAGCTGCGGCCCTCGGCGATCTCACGACAGATGATGCTGTCCGCCGGCGGCGTCGCCTGGGGACCGTCTTCACAATTCAGGCACATCGCCAGGATGCGCGCGCAGGTGGTCTTGCCGACCCCGCGCGGCCCGCTGAACAAATACGCGTGCGCCAGGTGACCGGTTTCGATGCCTTTGATCAGCAGATTGGTGATATGCTCCTGACCGATCACATCGTCAAATGTTTGCGGCCGGTGTTTACGGGCGAGTACCAGATAGCTCATAGGTTAGAGTTCCTCGATGTCGGTTTCGCAGATCTCACACAACCCGAAGCGTTCCATAAACGTAATGACGTTTTGTAACGAGGCGTGTATGCGGCGGTTGTCGTTGCCAACCATAGCGATGCCGAGCGTGGCGACCTGCCACTTGTCCTGCTGCCCGATTTCGGCCACGGTGACGTTGAATTTATGTCGCATCCGCTCCTTGAGGCTCTTGATGACCATCCTCTTTTCCTTGAGCGACTGGGCGTGCGGAATATGCAGCCGGACGGTCAACAGTTGCAGATGCGTGGTGGTATTCTCGAACATTGTATCACGACTTCAGACTGACGGCTAAGGCGGAGTCGATATCGGGATATTGAAAAGCGTACCCGGCTTCCAGCAGTTTCTTGGGCATGACCCGGGCCCCCTCCAGCAGGATGGCGTCGGCCATTTCACCGAACAGCAGTCGCGCGCCGAAGGCCGGCACCGGAAAGATCGTCGGCCGCTTGATGGCCCTGCCGAAGGCCTTGGTAAACTCCGCGTTGGTGACGGGTTGCGGACTGGTGACGTTGACCGGTCCCATCACATTGTCATTGGTGATCAGAAAATCCATAATCGGAGGTATTTCCTCCAGCGCGATCCAGCTAAACATCTGCCAGCCGTGCCCGAGGTTCCCGCCCATGCCGAGCTGAAAAGGGATCCACATCTTTTGAATGGCCCCGCCTTTTTTACTCAGCACCGCGCCGAGGCGCATGTTAACGGTGCGGATGCCCTTCTCTTTCGCCGGCTGGCTGGCGGCCTCCCATTGATGACACACGTCGGACAGAAACCCTCTCCCTAACGGCGACTGCTCCTCAAAGGTCACGCCGCTGTCCGGGTCGGTGTTGCCGTAATAGCCGGTCGCCGAGGCGCATAAAAATACCTTCGGCGGATTTGCGAGTTTGCTCAGGGCGCCGGCGAGGATGCGGGTCGTCTCAACCCGGCTGAGCAAAATCTGCGATTTGTAATCATCGTTCCAGCGCTTGCCCGCGATGTTGGCCCCGGCGAGATGAATCACAGCGTCGACGCCTTCGAATTTCTTGCCGTCGATCATATTCTTCTTCACATCCATCACGACGGCCCCGGACGGATCGGCTCCTTCGGCCCGGGCAATACGGATGATCTCATGCCCCTTGGCAGTAAAATATTTGGTCGCGGCGGTTCCGACCATCCCCGTTGCTCCGGAAACAGCAATCTTCATGAACGTATCACTCCTTAACGATACGGTAGGTTGGATAGGCAAAATTAACGTCGGGGTGCTTGTCGAAATCCTCCAGGATCGCGCGGCACAGCTGGTCCTGGGTAAAGCGTCTTTTTTTGGCTTCGGTGAGATAACGCAGAGTCAGTTCCACTCCGCTGTCCTTGATATTGACGTAAACGATGGGCGTTAACTTCCCGTAGTAAATCATATACCGGTTACGCATCGCGTCGATTTTGCGGCGGACGTTATCCTCCTGGCCTTCGGCCAAGCGCATGGCGTGGCTGATGATGATATCACGGCCCTTCTGCCAGTCGCTCTCAAAAGTGACCAATATCGGAATCTCGTTCCAGATGAACTCGAATCCGCGGCTGTAATTGTAGTTCTCCGTCTTAAAAACGAAGCTGTTGGGGATGTTAACGATCCGCCCGGTGCTTTGGTCGGCGTCGACCCAGTTGCCTATCTCCAGCATCGACGTCTGGAACAGCCTGATATCGATGATGTCTCCCTTGATGCCGTTGATCTCGATACGGTCGCCGACCTCAAACGGCCGCCGGATCAGGATCAACAACCACCCGGCCACCCCGAGGATGACCTCCTGCAACGCCAGTGTCAGACCGGCACCCGCCACCCCGATGAAGAGTGACAAATACGTGATGTTTTGCATCCAGATCACCAGGATCATCATGATGACCGTAAAGGTGATCGCATAAGCGGTATTTTTGCGCACGACGTGGCGCGCCTTGATATCCTTGACTCGGTTGTTGATGAACTTGATTATAACGAACAACAGGATATAGCTGGTCACCAGCAGGATGATGGTCTGCAGGATTTTCTTGTGAATAAATTCTTTTCGCAGTGCCGCGTCGGGATGGGACGCCGCGGCCGGATTTTGGGCGGCGAGTTCCATCGGCGGCTGCGCCACCGCGGGTGTCTGCGCCAAACACACTCCCGGCCATGCACTTAAGATTGCCGAACAGATCAGCAGGATGAGAATATGACGCACGTAAGGTCCTTGACTGGTGGGGTTTTCGCTGCCACAACACTCTTGCTGCGGGGACAAATTATGTTACAGGCTGCCAAAATGCTTGTCAATATAATAGCGAGGCAAATGTTGAAGGATCCGGCCGGCGCGGTACAATAACTCATGGAGACCGCCACGCCCCTCACTATCATGCTCATCGATGACGACCAGGAGATTTCAGACGCGACCGCGGCGCTGCTGAGCAAACGCGGTTACCGGGTGTTACACGCGGGCACCGGCGAAGAAGGCCTGGAACTACTGCGCAGTCTCAGGCCGGATGTGATCATTCTGGATTACCGGCTGCCGGGAAAGAACGGGGATGTAATCACCGATATCATCAAGTCGGACGTGTCCACCGCCGGCATCCCGATTTTGATGTGTACGGCCCAAGCGACCCTGGCCCAGCCGTTGGGCGGGAATCCGCGCCTGCGCAAACCCGACGCCTACCTCATCAAACCTTTTACGTCCGCGCAGCTGCTGGAACAGGTCCGTTTATTGACGGGCGGATAAGGCAATACGCATCCGCTCTTTATCCACCTGCATCACCGTGACATTGACCTTTTGATGCAGCTTGACGACTTCATGCGGATCGCGGATATAGCGGTCCGATAGTTCACTGATATGAATCAGGGCGTCGTGATGAACGCCGATATCGACAAACGCGCCGAAGGCCGTGATATTGGTGACCACGCCGGTGAGTTTCATACCTTCCCGCAAGTCGTCGATCGTTTCCACCCCTTCCTTGAAGGTAAATACCTCAAACGGATCACGCGGATCGCGGCCCGGTTTGGCCAATTCTTCCTTGATGTCACGCAACGTCGGCAGACCGACCGCCTTACTGACGTACTTGTGCAGGTCGATTTTGTCGCGTTTCACTTCGTCGGCCATCAGTTCCTGGATCGTACACTTGGCGTCCTTGGCCATCTTGTCGACGATATGGTAGCTCTCGGGGTGGACCGCACTGGTGTCGAGCGGATTCTCCGCGCCGCGGATCCGCAGAAAACCGGCCGCCTGTTCGAAGGCCTTGCCTCCCAGCCCCGGCACTTCCTCCAACTGGGTCCGTGATTGAAACGGACCATGCTGATTGCGGTAATCGATGAGCTGCTGGGCACGGGCCGGACCGAGTCCCGAGACGTACATCAGCAATTGCTTGCTGGCGGTGTTGATCTCCACGCCGACCTGGTTCACACAGCTGATAACCACGTCGTCCAAGCTCTTCTTGAGCAGGTTCTGATCGACGTCATGCTGGTACTGGCCGACGCCGATGTTCTTGGGCTCGATCTTGACCAGCTCTGCCAGCGGGTCCATCAGCCGGCGGCCGATGGAGACGGCCCCGCGCACCGTGACGTCCTGGTCCGGGAATTCTTCCCGGGCGACATCCGAGGCGGAATAGATCGAGGCCCCCGACTCAGAGACCATCATAATCGGGATCTCATTGGGGAGCCGGATTTCCTTAAGAAACTGCAGTGTTTCGCGCGAAGCGGTCCCGTTGCCCACCACGATGATATAAGGGTTATATTCCTGAACCAGGCCCTTGACGATATCCTCAGCCTTGGTCTTTTGTTTGGCATTGCCGAAAAGGTAGATCGCCTTGAATGTTTTGAGGTTGCCCTGCCCGTCCAGGCAGACCACCTTGCTTCCCGTGCGCGCCCCGGGGTCGACGGCCATCACACGTTTCTCGCCCAGCGGCGCGGCCATCAGCAGTTCCCGCAGATTGCTGGCAAAGACTTCGATGGCGGCTTCGTCCGCTTCCTTCTTGAGAGCGACCTTCAATTCGTTTTCCAGCGACGGGGCCAACAGGCGTTTGAAACTGTCATCGATGGCGATCTCCACCTGGCGGGAGTCTGCCTGTTTGCCTTCCACGAAAAGGGAATTTAAGATGGCGATCGCTTTTTCCTCGGTAATCTGAAATTTGACCGTGAGGATCTTTTCCTTTTCTCCGCGGCGCACCGCCAGCATACGGTGTGAAGGCATAGTCCGGGCCTGTTCGTCGAAATTGAAGTAATCGCGGAACTTGACTCCTTCCTTTTCCTTCCCCTTGGCGACCTTGGAAATCAATCGGGCTTCTTCTTCATAAACCTTGCGCAGATGACCGCGGGCCGAGGAATTCTCACTCACCCATTCGGCAATGATGTCGCGGGCACCGGCGAGAGCCTCATCGGTATCCTTGACCTGCTTGGCCTGGACTTCTTTCTCCAGATGCTCCAGTTCTTTCTTCGTGAGCTTTTTCGGTTCTTCCCCGGCCTCCTTGGCCTTCTCCTTGGCGAGCTTTTCCGCGGCGGCGGCGGTGTCGACTTTTCCGGTCACGAATTTCTTCGCCTCGGCCTCCAGCTCCTCGGCGGTCATACCGTGCTGATCCCAGATGAGTTGGGCCAGCGGTTCCAATCCCTTCTCCTTGGCCACGGTCGCGCGCGTCCGGCGTTTGGGTTTGAACGGCAAATAAATATCTTCGAGCACGGTCAGCGATTCGGCGGCATCGATTTTGGCCTTGAGTTCAGGCGTAAGCTTGCCTTGTTGCCGTATCGAGGCCAGGATCGTGGCGCGGCGTTTATCGATCTCGCGCAATTGATGAATGCGGTCGCGGATCTTGGTGATCTGGACCTCGTCCAAATTGCCGGTCACTTCCTTGCGGTAGCGCGAGAGGAACGGAACGGTGGCGCCGTCGTCCAACAATTCTACGGTGACCTTGATCTTGTCGCTGGGGATCTTTAATTCGGCGGTGATTTTTTGGATGTGTTTTTCATTCATGGTCGGTCGCTTTGCCTCGCTGTTTTATGAGTGATTGGATTTGCTGGATGTAAACCTCATGGACGTCCTTGCCCAACTCACGCGCCTTGCGGACATCGGCCAGGGCGCGCTCGTAGTCGCCGGTCTGCATATACACCAGTGACCGGTTGAAATACGCTGACGAATAATCAGGGTCATAGTCGATCGCTTTATTGAAATCTTCCAGGGCCAGCTCGCGGCGGCCGCGGCCGCCGTAGATAATTCCCCGGTTGTTGTAGACCTGAGAGTAATTATAACGTATTTTCAGCGCCGCGGCATAATCCTTCATCGCCGCCTCAATATTGTGCATATCCCGGTATACGTTGCCCCGATTGTACAGGGCGTCGGCATAATCGGCCTTGCGTTGCAGGGCTTCGTCAAAATCGGCCAGGGCCAGTGGAAAAAGCCCTTTTTGCTGATACACGATGCCCCGGTTATTGTAAGGTTCATACAGCGTGGGATTTAGTGTAATCGCCCGGGTAAAATCCGCCAGGGCCAGCTCCGATTGCCCGCTCTGCCCGTACAGGACGCCCCGGTTTACATAAGCCTGGGCGTAGGCCGGCCGCAGGGAAATCGCCCGGTCATAGTCCTGCAGGGCCAAATCATCCTTGCCCAGCCGGCGGTACAGATCGCCCCGGTTATTGAAAGTGATCGCGCTCCCGGGCTTCAGGGCCAGGGCGCGGTTATAGTCCCGCAGGGCCTCATCCAAGCGTCCCAGCTTGGTCAGGGCCAGCCCCCGGTTGCCGACGGCCTTGTAGGCCTGCGGATTCAGGCTGATGGCCGTGTCCAAATAATCAAGTGCTTCGGCCGGCTGATCGCGCTGCAGGTACGCGATCCCCAGACTCGTATAGGGCCGCGATTTGTGAGGCGACTTGCGGAGCACATCGGTCCACAGGCTGATCCCGTCCCGCCAGACCAGGTTGCGCTGGACCGTCAGAACCGACAGCACCGCCACCCAGATCAGGACCGCCGCCCTGACCGCCCCCGGCCGGCGCGTGCCCGTCCACAGCGCGGTAACAACGGCCAGGGTCAGCCCCGCCATCGGCAGGTACATCCGGTGTTCGAAAATGACATTTTTGATGGTGATAAATGTCGACTCCACACTGATCGTGATAAAAAACCACAGGATACCGAAGCCAACTAACGGATGCCGGCGGAGCGCCCGGCAGCCGGTGACAAACAGTAGGGTCAAACCGACGAATCCGGCGATCACCGGCGGATCAAAAAAGTGATAGAACGTCGGGAAATCATAGTCCAGGTTCTGTCCGTACGGCAGGAAGAAAAGCCGGATGTAAGTCCACAGCACCGGCATCTGGGTGAAAAAATAGCTGAGCGGTGTTAACGGGTCCCCCTCATGCGATTCGGAGACGTGCTGAATATTGAGGATGCCGGGCTTAAATGAAAATATGCCCGGTACGACCAACAGGAACAGGGCAATGACGCCGATGGTGCGCCAGCGGGTCCGTTCCTCCCGCAGAAATGCCGTCTCCATCAGGATCAGCGTCAACGGCAGAGTAAAAGTGATCTGCTTGGTAAACATTCCCAACAAGGCGGAGACCGCCGCCGCGATGAAACAAACCGCCGCCGGCACCGCCCGGGCCCGTCGTCCCAACAGATAAAGTACCGCGGTCAGCAGATAAAAAAGCGTCGCCAAGCTGGCAAAACGTTGGCTGATGTAGGTGACCGCCTGCGTCTGCAGCGGATGCGCGACGAACACCAGGGACGTCAATAAAGCAAGCCAGCGGGCATGCTCCCCGAGCGGATGCCCGCGCATCCGCGGCGTCGAAAACAGCAGCATCACCATCCCCCACACCAGCAAGCCGTTGATCACATGCACGACCGTGTTGAAGATATGGTAGCCGACGACATCATAGCGGTGCCAATGGTAATTCAGGGCGAAGGTGTAAAAGGCCACAAAGCGGGCCGGATGGGAGTGCGCATGCCAGATGGCTGTGGTATCCTTGATATCACGGATTTCGGGCTTTTCCACGATAAAGAACATATCGTCGAAATGGAAGGCGTTGTGCAGGGAATTCGCGTATATGGCCGTGCCCAGGCCGGCGATCAGGCAGAGGGATAGCAGACAAAACGTTTGAGCTTTAGCGGGAACCATGAATAATAGTACGTAGTCAACGGGCTATTATCTTAACGAAGCGGGCTCATTCTTTCAATCAAAAACAACGGAGGCCGGATGGACTCGGTGATGGAAGAGATTAAAAAGTGGCTGACCAGATTCGCGGTGTGCGTGCGCGAACGGAATTTTGCCGGCGGCCGCGAGATGTTCTACGAAGACGTGGTCTGTTTCGGGAGCCGGGCCGAGATCCTCATCGGGTTGGATGATCTCATCGAGCGGCAATGGAAAGCGATCTGGCCGAACATCACGGGGTTCCATTTCCTCACCGATCGCTTTCACTGCGAGATGAGCGCTGACGGGCGCACAGCCTGTGTAATCGTCCCCTGGATCTCAACCGGATATCATGAAGACGGAACCTCCTTTCCCCGTCCGGGGCGCGTCACCATCCTGCTCGTTCGGGACAATGAACAGGGCGCCTGGCTGGCCAAACACACCCACTACTCGCTTTATCCGGGAACACCTAATCAAACATTCGGACGGACCGGCGGCTGATCATGCAGATTTTCTACCTGTACTGCGGGACGAATCCCAATCCGATCCGCCAGTATCTGACCCTCAGCGGACGTGTGCACGCGGGTTCCGTTCTGCCGGTGACCTACCGGTCGCTGCTCAAGAAGAAAAACTTCCCCCCCGGACTGTATATCTTCACGGACATCGAACTGCTGGACGGTGAACGGCGGCGGAGGCTGGTCGAGCTGTATGAAAGGCTGGCCGATCAGCCGCAGCGCTACCGGCTGTTCAACCATCCGGGGCGCACCTTAACACGTTTCCCGCTGCTGCGCACCTTACATGAAAAGGGTTTCAATGACTTCAATGTCTTCCGGGCCGCCGACGACCTTTCCTCCCTCAGCTTTCCGGTGTTTCTGCGCCGGACGGATGACCATCGCGGACCGCAGACCGGATTATTGACGGATCGCCACGCCCTGAACAAAGAACTGGAACGGCTCGCGCACAACGGCGAGGATTTGCGGAAGTGGCTGGTCACCGAATTTTGTAATGTGATCGACCGGCACGGCATTTACCGCAAATATTCGTCGTTTGTCTTCGGCACCACCATCATCCCGCGGCATTTGTTCTTCAGCAAGGAGTGGATCCAGAAATTCGACATGAACCTGCCCGAACTTGATCAGGGCCGCGAGGAACTTGATTTCCATCACCACAATCATTTCACCGAACAATTGACGGCGATTTTTACCCGAGCCGATGTGCAATTCGGACGGATCGACTTCGGCGTGCTCAACGGTCGTGTGCAGACATGGGAAATCAATACCAATCCGATGATCATCGCCCACAGTCACGTGGGCAACGTCCCGCGACGTAACATTCACGAGTTGTTTTTTGAAAACTTCCGGCGGGCCGTAGACCGGATGATTCAGGAACCACCGCACCACCGTCCCGGACCGGCGTACTGGCCTGACCGTGTGGCGATGACCGCGGGGACTTTGTGCGAGCGGCAACGGCATACGCCTGTCGGAGAATTATGTTCGCGGATCAAATGGAAATGGGATCGACTGACGCGCAAAGGCGGGCCTTGTGTTGACGGACGGACTGCGTGAGTTCGTGCTTTACAGGGATTGGAAAGTTTGGTATAAAGGAAACTTGAATTTCGCACAGCATCAGCCTCCTCTTCCCGGCCTCTTTGGCGGGAATTTATGTATTCCAGGCACATCTTGATAAGCTGCTGCAGAAAAAAGGTTTATGTCGATTGCTGAAACATCCCGGGCAACGGCTGCGGAAACATCATCCCGGGAAGGCCAGTTCAAGCCGGGTGAATCGACCAACCCCTTTTTTGATCATTGAACTGTCTGTATTTAGTCTGTGTAATTCCGGAGAGTCCGCCAAACTTGCAGAACAAATTTGACGAGACGGCTCCACAGGAAATTACGCAGCTACCCCTTTTGGAGAGGTGCCAGAGTGGCCGAATGGAGCTGACTGCTAATCAGTTGTCTCCCGCAAGGGGGACCCAGGGTTCGAATCCCTGCCTCTCCGTTCTTCTTCTCCAAATCCCGTCTGAGAAACTCAAACAAGATTTCTGAGAACCCGCGTAGCGTCAATCAATGATTGATCCGCTGACGTCATTGAATCCATTGATTAATTCGCGCCTATCGGGCCGCCGAATATCCCTTCGGCGGATTTTTTATTTATAATCAAGGGGGGTGCGTCGGGGAGGCGGGACTATTCCCGACCGGAAAAGATGAGGGCCTCGGAAACCGGTGTCAGTTCGACAATCACGGGACGGAGTCCGTTAATTAAAACTCCCGCCCTCTCCCCCGCGCCGGGGCTAGGGGAAAGACCATCCAGGCGACCACCGCGGTCGATGACAATTTCGTTCATGTCGATACCGCCGACCTCCGACAGTTGCGCGTTGTCCTGGGACCTGTTACGCCGGATATACCCGTAGAAAGCGAGCAGGGCCAGCAAGCCGCCGGCCGTCAGGCTCCAATTGCGAATCACCGGCCAGCGCTTCTCCTTGAATATTCTCCACTCGAGTCCGTCAAAGTATTCCGGATCGACGGCCGCCAGTAAATCCAAATCATCGGCGTACACTTCCAGAAAATCTTCCCTGTCATAGGCGTCGAGCAAGCGCGTCTTCAGAATCGCGGCTAAGACCTCGCGGTCCGTTTCATTGTAGAGAATAGCATTAATATCTCTGTTCCTATTGTATCTTAGCGTTAGCTGCGGCGATGCATTGACCCGGGCCCGTACATCCAATAGTGTGACCGGATCCATGGCCAATACCTTCAGACTGGACACATAATCCACGGCGTTGGGGGATCGGGCACTGTAGAAATGCCGTTCCACGATCGGCATCACTCCTTCCGTGTAACCGATACTGACCAGCGTGTCGGCAATGGCGGGATAATCTTCGTAGAGGTTGGAATTACCAAAAAGGCGTTCCACATCTATGATATCCCTCAAATACGGCCCGGCGGCCGCGGCCTCCGGCCCCATCCGGCGCATCCCTTCCAATGTCACCAGGAACAGGCTGTTAAGACCCACGATCTTGGCTCTATGTAACCAGTATTTCTCCAGGACATCAATATATATGGGCAGGAGAGCTTCCTCGGGGACCTCCAGCCTATGCAACTGCTGCAGGGCCGCGATCCGGGCAGGTCCGTTGAGGTCTCTGGTATAAAGGTACGCCGAACTGCCCGGCATACTGGTGGGTGTGAAAATGTCCTCCGTGCGGGCAATCCTCAGCAAATCCTCCACCAATTCCGCCGGGACCGTCGCAAGGGCGCCGACAGAGCGAGCGGCATGCGTCCGCAATTCCGGTTGGGCTGAGTCCAGGTCCCGTCGAATACGCCTGATCCTCTCTGATTCCGGAACCTCTGACAGATATACAGCGCGCACCGAATCAGGCAAGCGTTCCGCAATCCGGTAAGCGAGCAATCGCATCCGCCATTCCTCACTATCCCGGTATTTCCTGATAGCCGGCAAAAGAGAGTTGGACTGCGCCTGGAGCCTTAAATAAATTTCGGTAAGGGCGGAGATGACGTTAGTGACTTCATACGGTATTGATTCTTCACTAATAATCCGCAACTGTCGAAGTCGTTCTTCGAGGACAGGTACGGCGGATTCATCGCCGATACGCTGCAAATCTCTGATCGCCACCACATGATTGCTACGGTCCGGGTACAATCCTCGGTTGCCGACGACCCGCCTGTCGGCGGCACGCAGCGCACGGGCATAGATCGGTATCGCCGCCTTGACCCCCTCGTTTTGAAATCTGGTCAATGCCTGGCTCAGCCCGTCATTGAGACGTCCGTCCGCTGTCATGAGCCGGCGGATTAAAAACGGAATCGCTCGCGGATCGCCGAACTCTAACAAACCTTCCGCCGCGCGGCCCTGCACATAGGGATCGGGACTTTCAAGCAGCCCCAGTAGGGCATTGTACGCCGGTTCGCCGAAACGTGTCAGAAGTCTGTAAGCGGACTTCGGCACGACTGTGTTGCCGGCGACATCCTGAAAGACGGCCGATTGGGGATTTCCCAATTCCTGAATGAGGCGGTCCATAGCCCTGGGTCCCAGGGCCAGGAACTGATCTTCGTATCCCTTGGGAAAACCGAAATTGTCGCTGTCGCGGTAGATCGCTATCAACAAATCCTCAAGGCGATCCGCCTCGAACAACTGGATCACGGTCGTGTCCTGTTTGCCCTGGCCTCCGGCCTGATCCCGTTCGCATGCCGTGCACACACCGAGGACAATGAGGCCGCTGAGAATAAGCCGTAAAGGCACGGATGTGCTGCGGAATTTCCCCTTAAACGGGACCTTGAGAATGTGTCCCAACTGCGTCAATATGGCTTGGTCCGAGGGGTAGGGAGAATTCCACTCAGGGTGGACTTGCAGGTTCACTTTATACAAATCACCCGTAAGGTTCCGGGCAAACATCGCCCGGTCGGGGCTGTGCCCGAGCGTAATGTCCGTACCGGTAAATCCTCCGGAGAAATAATGCCGGGGAATCGCATGAGCCGAGAGCAAATCCCGGTCTTCTTTGATGTAGTTGAAAACTCCGATCTTGTAAGCGGCCATATACTGATCGTAGATGCGACCTTGCATACTGGCGTCAACGTCGTCTATTCCACGGACCTTGTTGAGGTCAACGTAGGCCTGCCCCAAAAAGCTGTCCCGCAGGGTTTCTTTATACCATTGTGCCAAAATCAACGCGTTGTAGATTTGCCGTAAAGGCGCAAAATTCTCACCTTCATTAATCTCCCGTTCAATCTCCGGCAAAATTAAATCGCGCACAATCTCGGCACTGAGAGGAAGTTCCGCGGGGGCATGTGCGCGGGCGGCGAAATCATCGGCCTGCCGCAACGCCTGATAGTCATGATCCAGCATGACTTTCAAGCGCGATTGGACGATATATACCGTCGATTGATCCTCGTAAACCCGCGCATAATCCGGCAGGATCCAGACCTTGTTGAACGTTTCCAGCGGAATATCCGTTGTCCCGTACCGGGCGCGGGCCTTGTTATAAATACGCTCCCAGAAGGTTTTCCCCAATTCCTGCTCGGGGTACATCAAACTCGCCGTCAGCTGCTTAAGCAGATAATCTTGTTTAAGTAAGTCCCGACCCATCTGCGTGCGGGCCAAATCCGGCGGAATGATCCGCTCTGACTCATAAGGTGATAAATTAACCCATAAATCTCCCTGGGGAACCGTCAAAGACGTCAGAAAATATTTCGCCATCTTTTGAGCCTCGTGACGAATGCCCTCGCGGGAGATGCTGGCGTCTCCGCTTTCCATAATAAACTCGAAATGGAAAGGCTCGTCCGGATAGACCGTCATTCCCTTGACCAGAACCGGGTGATAAGCGGGACTCGGAGCGACTCGAACACCGGGCACGGGCAACCCCTCAGCTCCGGCACCGGGATCGGCACCATAGACCGGGGCCGGCAGCATCACGTTGCCGGTGATAAAGCAAACCATCAGGGCAACGGTAACGATCCGGCGAAAGATTCCATTCCTGGGTTGATGTTGTTCGATAAACATGGGACTCCCCGAATACGAAAAACGGCCGGCCATGCCGATCATGGCCAAACGGTATTCGCTCAATATTAATTGGCAATGTTATGTGATTGGGGAATCGCGTGCGGGAGTATCGCTGCGGTGCTACAAGATGATTAATATTAACACATTTTTCCTATTTCCGGCAAATTATTAAATTTTGGAAATAACCGCTGAAAACCGTGCTCTGTGGGGGTTTATTGCGAGAGAGAGGACAATTTGGCCTGCGACGCGCGGGATTCCGGCGTTTGAAATTGAGCCAACGTTCTGCCCCGCTTGGGACGCAAGAGGTGGATGGTCCGTTTTACGCACTGCCAGGCCTTGCGCGGCAGGTAGGCTTTGTTGGGATACCGCCGGATGAGTTTAATGGCTCTGATGGGGTGGGCATAAAACAAGATGTAACAGATCTGTTTGCCCAGCGCAATCTGCCAATCGGGAACCGGCGACAATCCGGTGTAGCTGCGGTGGTAGGTGTCCATATCAAAGTCCTGCTCCGGGCCGGAGGTGCTGCCCCGGTCTTCTTCATACAATTCCGTGCCTTCAAACGGCGTCACGGTGTGCATCACCGCCAGATTCAGCCGCGATGTCACCATATAGCGGAAGGTCTTCAGCATTTGGCTGAACGTCTCCCCTCTAAATCCGATCATGAAGAATCCCATGGTCAACAAACCCACCCGGTCGGCGATTGCGATATTCTCTTTGATCTTCTCCAGCTTGTTATTCTTTTTGATCTGTTTTTGAATCCCCTTATCCGCCGATTCCACGGCGATGCACATAAAGACGCAGCCGGCCTGTTTAAGCAGCGTGATGATGTGCTCATCCATGATGTCCATACGGATCCCATTGGGAAAGTGAAAGGATATGGCGAGCTTCCGGGCGATCACGAGCTCGCAAAACCGGATCACGCGCTTGCGGTCGAGATTCCAGATATCGTCGATAAACTCAAAGTCACGGATCCCGTACTCGGCGATGTAATGCTCAATCAACTCCACCATGCGCTCGGCGCTCATCGCCCGAAAGGTCTTGCCGAAAATATCGTGACAATACGTACACCGGTAGGGACAGGCCCGCGAGCTGAAGATTGCGATATACGGCCGGCAGCCGATCGGGGCCATCGATTCGGTCCGGGCGTAATATTTCAGATCGACCAGATCGTAAGCCGGTGCCGGCAGGGAATCCAGATCCATGATCGGCAGCCGTGGAGGTCCTTGCGTGACAAGCCCGTCGTCGCCGGCTACGGCCGTTCCGGCAATACCGTCCAGAGACTCGCCGTCGAAACGGCGATCAAGGATCTCGCGAAAGGTCTCCTCTCCCTCTCCGATGACAACCAGATCAATATTCGGATCCGCCACCACCGACCGCCAGGAGGCCGACGCATACGGACCGCCGCACACCACCAGGCAGTCCGGATTCCAGCGCTTGACCCGTTCCGCCGTCTGTCGGATGCATTCGCGATCAATGGTCAGACCGGTTAATCCGACAACATCCGGTTGCGTCTGTCGGAGGACCGACTCCAGCTCCCGGTACTTGCCGGGTATGTTGAAATCGAGCAAATCAATAGCCGTATGTCCTTCCCGGCGCAAATAGGACGCCAACGATAAAAGGCCAACCGGGTAACACCGGTTGGCCGTGTATTCCTGTATGGTGAGGATACAGGTATTAATGAGCAATATATTGCGGTTGGGCGGCATGCTTCAATTATAACCAACTCCCGCGGGGGAGGCAAGGAGGATCCCGACGGGGAGCGCGGGTCATCCCTCCTGTTTTTTTGTCACCGTAGTAAGGGGTTGATTAATAATTTTGGTAATCGCCTCGAAATCGACCGGCCGCGAAAAGAGATAACCCTGCGCCTGGTCACAATGGTTGCCGCGCAGAAAACGCAGCTGCGTCTCGGTTTCGACTCCTTCCCCGACCACTTCATAGCCGAGCTTATGCGCCATCACGATAATCGCCTCGATGATAGCGGTCCGGTCGGGTTCGGCTTCCAGGGAATGAATGAAATGCCGGTCGATCTTCAAATGATCCACCGGAAACAGCTTCAAACTGTTCAGCGAAGAATAACCCATGCCGAAGTCATCGATGGATATCGTTATTCCCATCGCGTGCAGTTGATTGAGCAGCGCAATATTCATTGCGACATCACTCATGGCGACCGTTTCGGTGATCTCAATCCCCAACCATTTCGGGGACACCTGATTATCGCTCAACGCCTCCCTGATCTGCTTGATCAATCCCCGCTGTTCGAACTGCTTTGCCGAAAAATTGACGTTGAACCGCACCGGCGGCAGTTTTAAGTCGAACCAGCGCCGGATATCCTGGCAAACCTGTCGCAGGACCCAACGGTCAATCTCCACGATCATGCCGGTTTCCTCGGCATTATGGATAAACTCGTCCGGCTGAACAAAACCGCGCTCGGGATGCTGCCAGCGGATCAAGGCCTCTAACCGCACAATACGCATCTGCTTGAGACAGACAATGGGTTGATAATACATGACGAATTGCCCCTGTTCGAGAGCCGAACGCAGGTCCATCTCCAATTGCATCGTCGACATGACCGACGACCGCATAGTCTCGTCAAACATCTTGTACTTGGTCGCGTGCGACGACTTGGCATAGTACATCGCGGTATCGGCATCCCTCAAATAATCCGAAGGCTGTTCGTAGCCGGGCTGGCTGATGATAATCCCGACACTGCAGCTGACATAAATTTCCTGCCCGCTGAGTTTAAACGGCCGATCTAACTCGAGCTGGAGCCGCTCCGCCAGGATCTCGGGATCCCGTTCCGTGGCGATTTGGTCCATCAAAATGACGAACTCATCACCCCCCAGCCGGCCGACAGTATCGACGTCGCGTACGATCCGGCTCAGCCGTTGGCTGATCTGCTGCAGCAATTTGTCTCCGGCATGATGCCCCATGCTGTCATTGACCAACTTGAACCGGTCGAGATCGATAAAGAGCAACGCGAAGCGGCTACGGGAATCGCGACGGTAGCGGCGGATCAGCATATCGAGGCGGTCGATCAACAGGGCTCGGTTCGGCAAATCGGTCAGCACATCATGGCAGGCCTCATACGTTAAGCGGTCATTAGACTGCTTGAGGTTGCGGACCATGCTGTTAAACTGGTCCGTCAACAGGCCGATCTCATCATTCGATCCGACCTGAATAAAGGTCGACAGGTCACCGTTGGAAATCCGCTTTGTCCCCTCGACCAATTGATTGATCGGACGGGAAATGAACCGTGACAGCACATAGGCGGCGAGCGCTACCAGCGCCATCATGAAGCAGGCTATCAGCAGGAAATCGATCAGCTCCTGATGAATTTCTTTGGAAAAAATCGACAACGGTATCATCGACTTAACGACAAACAACGGACGCTGATCGCTTCCGGACTGAATCAGATTCGCGGACACAATATAGCGGCTTTCGTCTTCACGCTCATACGGCGCGCCGCCGGGATAGGCATCGAAAATCTTCTCACCGTCCAGAGTGTACGACTTGATAATCGGGTAACCGTCGACCTCTACGGCTGAGATGTAATCGTAAAAGTCGCTGAGCGAGATATGAAGCACCACCGCCCCGCCGAAACCGAGGACCTCCGGATCCTCCTTGGCGATCGCCGCCACGAGGGTGTACTCGTTTTCATGAATGAACGGTTTGGAGACGATCACACCGACACTTTGATCCGCACTCAATTCTTCATACAGGTGATAAATCTCGGCGTAAAGCCGGTCACGGGAGTGGTCGCGCAATTGATCATAGGAGATGTATTCACGGATGCGGCGGTTGCCTTCGGTGATCACCTGTTCTTCCCCTTTGGCATCGATGAACCGCAGCGACAGGTACTTATGCGCATCATTGCGGGTGAAATGCAGAAAGAGTTTCTCGACATTCGGCCGGGTGACCAGCGCCTCATTGCGCTGTGAGGTCAGCATATTGTCGAGTGACGGCGACTCCGCGATGAGCTGCAAATCGCGGATCATCCGCAGATTGTAGACTTCCTGGAAGTAATCCACCGCGGCGTTGAGGAATTGCTGTCCCTGAGAGCGGAAACTGTTTTCGATGTACGCCTTGCGGCTGTTGTACTGGATGATGTTGGTGACCGAGATCGTCACGACCCCGATCAAAACGTAGGCGAGAAAAATCTTGTGGAATATCTTAATGCCCTTGGCGCGCATGCACGACAGCTCCCCGGTTTATGGCTGCAAGGCCATGGCTTCGTCAATGTACTGCTCGATAAAATCGATGCCCGAAATATCCAGACCGAGCATCTCGGCGCGCCGGCGATTAATGATAACCGGACCGCGCGTAGGCGCCGTGACGGAAATCAACGCCGGGTCCTGTCCCTTCAACAGGATGTCCAAGGCGATTTTCATGGCGTCGAATCCCTGTTTGAATCCGGAATCGTCGACGACCAGGAGTATTCCTTCCTGGGCAAACTGCTTCTCCTGGGCGCAATCCGGTTTGCGAATATTTTCCAGGTACCAGCGGCCGGCCTCCAGCTGATCGACGGCACTGCCGTTCACGTCCTTAAGGGTGTTGTGGTTCAGGACAAAGAAGGAATCCACCTTTTTGCTCATGCGCAGGGCCCGCTCCTTCCATTCCTCATAGGCATTAGTCACGACGCTGCCGATGATCTTTACCGGAAGATCTTCGGTTTCGGCCAACCGTTCGATCGCCTTGACCTTAGACCGGCCGGTCGGCGAATCATCCGACAAAATCGCCATGGTCCGAATATCGGGGACCAGCTTCTTCAGGAATACGATGTTTTCCTGAAGGTAACCCGCCTGGTATACACCGGTCACGTTATGGCCGGGCCGTTCTACGGAATCGATCAAACCGTAACGAACAGGCAGGCCGTTGACCCCCCAGAACACAACAGGGATCGGCGTATCAATGTACTGGTTGCCCACATAATTCGACGCGTTATCGTCGCCCAACAGGATGATATCCGGCCGGAACTCTTCGACCTCTTTGACGATTTGCGCCACAGCGTCGGCGATTTGCCTCCGGCTGTTCTTGCGCTTGGTATCCATCCACACCTTGCGCAGTACAACCCGTTCGTTTTCCAGGACATCCTTCTCGGTAAATTCATTTTGCTCTTCGATACTGCTAAGCAGCCCGGCTTCCAACAGGGCGGCGCACAATCCGGACTGAACATCCTGCGACCACAAATAAGTCCGATGATAACTGCTGACGATAAAAATACGAAATTGCCGGTAGTATCCGGTCCCGGCCTGCGCCCGCGGCACGATCACCGCGCACAACAATACGGCCAGGACCGTCAATAAAGGGCGAGCGGTTCGGCTCACTGACGTCCTTTCCGTTTATCTTGTTTTTGAAGGGATTTTCGCGTACCCACGATACTTTTGATTGTAGGTGCTGGCGGCGGTTCGCTCAAGCCGAATCCGGGATATTTGAAGAGCCGGATAACACAACCGGTTTGCCTCAGGCGCGGGGTTTCACCAGATTGGCGGGGTCGACGTGGCCGGCGGCAAAGCCGGTGAGATTGGCGATGGTGGTCTCGGCGATATTATTCAAGGCCACATCCGTAAAAAAGGCTTGATGGCCCGTGATGATCACATTGGGAAAAGTCAGCAGACGCGCGAAGACATCATCCTGGATGACACTGTCCGACAAATCCTCAAAGAAGAGGTCCGCTTCCTCTTCATAGACGTCCAGGCCGAGGTAGCCGATCCGCCCCGACTTCAACCCGTCGATAACGCTCTGGGTCTTAATCAGGCCGCCACGACTCGTATTGATGATCATCACGCCGTCCTTCATACGGCCGACCGCTTCATCATCGATCAGATGATGCGTTGCCGGCAGCAGTGGCACATGCAAGGAAATGATATCGCATGTCGCGTACAGTTCATCCAGGCTCAGATAGGTCATGCCCATCGCCTCGCAAGCGGGATTGGGCCGGGTATCGTATCCGAAGAGGCGCATGGAGAATCCTTTAAGAATACCGGCGGTCAGCTCGCCGATCTTCCCCGTTCCGATAATGCCGGCGCACTTTCCGTGCATCTCAAAACCCATCAACCCTTCCAGGGAGAAGTTTCCGTCCCGGATACGGTTATGGGCGCGGTAAATCTTGCGATTCAGGGCGAGCATCAGGGCCACGGCATGTTCGGCCACCCCGTGCGGTGAATAGGCCGGCACCCGGGCCACGGTAATCCCCAGTTCGGCGGCCGCCGGGATATCCACATTATTGAATCCGGCGCAGCGCAGCGCCAACAGGCGTATCCCGTTCTTTGCGAGTTGCTCCAGTATGACCCGGTCGGCCCGATCATTCACAAATACACACACGGCCTCGAAGTCGTGAAGGAGTTTCACGGTATGGGTGTTCAACGGCCATTCGAAAAAAGTAAGATCATGCCGGTGATCGTTGGCCTCTTTTAAAAACCGCCGGTCATAGGACTTGGTGCTGAATACGGCTGTCCGCATCTCTGATTCCTTTGCGTCAGGGTCCCGGGTCGTCAGGGTGACGGGGAATGAATAAATTTCCTGGTGACTTCGTCAATATGCGGCATGGTGTCCAGGTGTCCGTATTTATCCAGCAATCCCTGCAGTAATTCATGCGTGGTATAAAAGCGGCCGTACTCCGTGTACAGAATCTGCTGCGTCTCCACAATCAGGTTGGACACCTGGTACGGGCTGATGATCTCGGTATCCACCAGCCGGTCGATCATGGCCTCCATTTCCTTCACCAGCGGATGATCGCCGGGGAGCAGTTCCTCCTCGTCAATCACTGCCAATTGATAGGGCGCCGCGAAAAACTTACCCACGCTGCGGGGATAGATCCGGGTACTGGGTTGGTTCAGTCCCGTCGGATTAATCAATATCGGATAATACGGGCCGATCTCAGCGTGCGCGATGTTGAGTTCGGGATTGATGAATAGCGAAAACGGACGGCCGTTGGTGGAGGCGAACGAATTAACGCTGACCAACGGCGCATAAATTCCCTTGGCGGTGTAACGCTCGCGGATGTAGTTCGCGTACTCCAGGATCATGTCCGGGTGGTGATTCATGATCAGGTAGCTCCCGGGGTTAATTCCGGACAGCCGGGGCACCTCTTCGGTCTTTCCGGTGATGATGTCCGTGACAAAAAAATCGATATGTCCGACGTTGACCTGGGAAAGAATCCGCCAGCTGAAACGTTCACCCAGCATGTTCCATTGCACCGGTCCCGGGATGAGAAAATGCCGAAGCGGGATCATCACCTGCAGAAATAAATACACACAGAAAAAGGCCCACGCCGGGCCGGGCACCCGCGCATCCTTGGCCGGCGCCGGAGGCGTATACGCGGCCCTCCCGCCTTTCGCTCCCCCCAGGTGTCGAATCCAGACGGGATTGACAAACAGGGCGGCCGTACTGATCATCAAAAACGGTAATATCGTCATGTCCAGATAATACTTGATGCCGATGTTAAAGGCGATGAGAATAATGAGCGCCAGGGGCCGCAACGCGCGGATTGTCAACATGACCGCCAAGCACATGTCCGCCAGCAGGCCGATCACAACCGTCGCAAACACAAAGGCGTCTCCGGCCCCGGTGAAAAGCGACTGGGCGACACGGCCGCTGAGCCATTCCCCGTTGATGCGATTCAATGCGCTGAAAAAATAAACGATGACCACCTGAGACCGGAAGAGAAACAGCGTCCAGCCGGGCAATACCGGCGCCGAGCCCTTGCGAAACAGAAGCCGGTCGGCGGCCCAAAAAGGCCCGGGCCCGGTCACCGTAAACAGCAGCAGAAACAACAAAATGAGATAGTCATGATGCGCGTAGACCGCTTTCTCCAGCAAGAAAAGGTATCCCGAAGTGAATAACAGGACAGCGGCGGCCGCTCGCGTGAACAGTCCGATCACCAGCAAACCGGCACCCGCCAGCATGATCCGGTGAATGACCAGCAACATCCCTGCGGTCGGCACCGGCAGGTGCAGCCACTGTCGCAAAGGAAAGGAAAAATGAAAATCGGAAGACAGGTAAAAAAGATTGAGGATCGCCGGTGTCCGGTAAAAGCTGAAATAGCCGATGAGGACCAATCCGAATAAAATGCGGAACAGCCCCAAATTCAGCGGATCCACCGGAGTCATTAAGCGGCGGCGGAGGTCGCTCAGAAATTCGCTGAGTCCTTCTTCCCGGTTTACCGTTTGGCCCATAATCCCCTCTTGTGCTCCACCGCGTCGCGGTACAGCATTTCGAAAAGCTCATCATGCATGGTATTGGGCGGCGTGGACTTGGGCACCGCGTACCCGGCGTATACCATGGTCGCGTTCAGATTGGTTTCGATCAAAAGCACGTAGGCCTGCCAGTTTCCCTGCGCGTCCTGCCGTTGTTCGTCGAATTCCAGTTTAACGCCCTTGCCCTCCACCAAATCCCGCAGAAAGCGGTCCGATTCGGCCTGATCCGTATCAATCCCGATCAGCGAGACCGTCTTGTTATTCGACAACAGCAGCGTGTGACCGTTAATGACTTTATCGACGCGGAAGATATCCGCAGCCGCGGCGGTTTGAGCCAGCACGCCCATGGCGAACAGCATCAGGAGCAGGCGTTTCATGTCACCATTCTAGCCTCTGATGACGCTCTCGGCAAGGCGTATATTGGTTGTCTAATTGCGGATATGACGTTTGAGGCGGAAGAAATCCGAAAGGATGTGTGAACATTCGCCGCGCAGGATGCCCTGCTCCACCGCTAGGCGGTGATTGAGGGCCTTGTGATTAACCAGGTTCATTTGCGTCCCGCAGGCCCCGGCCTTGGGATCTTCCGCGGCAAAGACCAGGCGCGCCAATCGCGCCAGGACCAGGGCACCGGCACACATCGGGCACGGCTCCAGCGTCACGTATATCGTACAATCGGTAAGCCACTTGGTATTCAGAGTACTCACGGCCTGAGTGATCGCGATCATCTCGGCGTGCGCGGTGGGATCCTTGAGGGTTTCCACTTGATTGTGCGCACGGGCGATGATCTGCTGCTCGTGGACGATGACCGCGCCGACCGGGACTTCATCCTGTTCGTACGCCTCGCGGGCTGCGTTCAAGGCCTGTGCCATGAAGAATTCGTCGCCGGCGTAACTGAGGCTCATTTTTTTCCCAGCGGTTTGTCGTAGATCGGCAGCAACAGCTTGACCCGGGTCCCGGAGCGTCGGTTGCTGGTGATGGAAATGCTTCCCTGGAATGACTTGATGATCGAATAGGCGATGGCCAACCCGAGACCGGAGCTTTTCTCAAGACCGCGCTCCTTGGTCGTGAAGAACGGATCGAAGACGCGGGCCAAATCGTCACGGGAGATGCCGATCCCGTCGTCCAGACATTCGATACGGATCTGGTTGGATTTCTTGAGGTATGAGGTCCGGACTTCAACCCGCCCTCCCTTGTTGACGGCTTGCAAGGAGTTCGTCAGGACTTTAATGATCACCTGTCCCAACTCGATCTCCCCGATGGCTGCCGGCGGCAGACGCGGGGACAGCTTGGTATTGATCGTCCCGTCGATACGGATAATCCCGTCGCGCACCGACTGCAGGGATTCGCGGACCACCTTGTTGACGTCGCTGTAATTGCGCCGTAGGCCGATCTTGCGTTTGCTGATATTGATCAGACGGTCGGTCGTGTCGAAACAATACTGGGCTTGGTCACGCATATTCTCCAGCGTTTCGAAGATATGGACGAACTCTTTGTACCCGATGTATTCAAACTCCCGGGCCTTGTATAGTTTGATCAGCTTGTCGATCTGTTTGACCAACCCTTCAAGTGGATAGTGGATTTCGTGAGTGGTCCCCGAGATAAAGTTCTGCACCGCGCTCATCTTGGCGGATTCGCGCGCAATGGCCTCCAGTTGCTCGCGCTCGGATATGTCGCGTACCGAGACCAAAAACTGTACGACCTTCTTCTCGCGTGCCACCGGCGAGGCGGTGAATTCGATCGGCCGCACCCGCTTGAGCGAATCACGGATGTGAAGATTGTCGCGGATGGCCACATCACCGAGCTTGACCTTGCTGAAGTAGCGCTTGGCCCGCTGGCGGGATTCGCGGTCCAGGAAAATCATGAAGTGTTTTCCCAAAACCTGCTTGGCGGGCAGTTTCAACAGATCCCGGGCGGCCCGGTTGGCATACAAAATCTCCCCCTGGAGATTGATGGTAAATATCCCGTCCGCAGCCTGTTCGACAAGCTGTTGATAAAATCCTTCTAGTTTTCCGTTGATACGATACGACTTGGTGGGGATGATCTGCGGGTTCAGCCGGCTAACGTTCATCGAGTCATAATTACCTTCGTCCTGTTTACGGCCCCGCTGGGGTCGGGGTCCGATGGGGAATCCAACGTCACCGCGGCGCGCCGGCCGGCGGTGTGATGTGCGCCCGGGAGGATTCGAACCTCCAACCTTCTGTTCCGTAGACAGATGATCTATCCAATTGATCTACGGGCGCAACAAAATCTTGTCATATTCAGGCACAAAACGGGGCCGGCTCCGGTCCGAAACCGGGCGGTAAAAGTCTGCCGCCGTCTGCATATTAGCCAGTATTATATCAGCGATTATTGTTTTGGCAAGCGGCATATCAGGCATTTCCGCCGCGACCGGATCACCAGAAGATCGCCTTGTTCTTGCGGTTCAAGACATGGGCGATGAGCTTCTTGCGCTGCGGTTTGACCCCGATCATGAAAATGGTGTGATTGCGCAGCTTCAGATGCCCGAGCGTGGTCTGCTGATCCATAAAGTCGTAGCTGAGCCAATTCAACTGTTTGCGGTAACGTTGATTCTCCTCCGGCGAATAAAATCTGAGTCCGCTGTAGCGGGCCAGGTTCAGCCCGGCCGAGGACTTTTCCCACTGCCGGCGCACAATGGTCAAAACCTTGGAGACCAGCCGCTTATTGTGCAGTTTGGAGTGCAGGCTGACCGGACGCACCACGTATTGCCCGTCCGGGTACAACATGACGATGGTTTTCAGGTGATTGTTTCCGCCCACCGCGCGGATCGACTTGGCAAGGTCGGCGGCCCACTTCTTCTGATTGACGACGGTATCCAGGGTGGTCATATCAAAGAGAAACGCGACCTTGACTTCCTCCTCATGCACGCGCGTGCGCACCATGGCCTCACCCGTGGTCGACCGGGCCGTAACGTTCCAGTCGATCATGCGGATGTCGTCGCCGGGGACGTATTTGTCCAGTCGGTCGAAATCACTACCCTGCTCCATTGCCTTGGCCAGCCGTGCCATGTCCATCCAGCGCCCGCCGTAGTTCAGCCGGGTATGGCCGAGTACCTTGTCAAGGAAGGCCATGACCCAGTCCTGGATCTGCTCGAAGTCAATGGCCGCCCGGTTCACCGACTCGACCACGGCGGGATCCCGCTGCTCGTACTCCTTCATGATCCGGTCCAGCTGATCGGAGAGCTTGTGC
Organism: Candidatus Omnitrophota bacterium; assembly: GCA_020429915.1. Taxonomy (GTDB): domain Bacteria; phylum Omnitrophota; class Gorgyraeia; order Zapsychrales; family Zapsychraceae; genus JAGOSC01. The sequence goes on from JAGQKV010000018.1 coordinate 174,594, forward strand.
GTGGGGGTATTCGCCGGGCTTTGGGTGACCAGTTTGAGGATTTTGCGGTTATACTTCTCGCGCTCGGCAAACGGCCGCTGTTTCCAAAACAGCCATGGATGCCGGGCCAAATACGGCCCGAGAAACGGCAGATAGAACAGCAGCAGATGAAATTCGTTGCGGATCACCGATCGGTCCGGGATCGCCGGCGCCACGGCCAGTCCGGCATGGAACATAAACCGTTCGCGATTCGAAGACGTCAACCGGAACAGATCGATCTTGCGCTGGAACAATTCCCCTTTGTCGTAAGCGGAATCGTATATGGAATGGAGCAGCTCCTGTGCGGCATGCAGGTGGCGTTGTCCTCTACGCGCACCGCGGTCACTGGGCAGCGTCCGGAACATGCGGTCGATAATCTTTAAGGGCGGACGGCCCCGTGTCTTGTAGTTCCGGTACGGCGAAGCCAAGAAGTGAATCAGGACGGCTAACGCTTCAAACAGGAAAAAGACGATGACAGCACGGATCAGGGCGGCCCGGCGCAGCGCCGCCGAATCATCGGCTGGCCCTTCCCCGTCCCGGATAAAACGCGGTCCGTCGCCGGTGGCGAACAATCCGGCCAACCCCGAAGTGACATCAATCACTTCCTTTTGCGGTGAACCGTGAACCCCGTAGACAATCTCTTCGGTATTGGTAAAGACGGTGCGGTAACTGGCCGGTTCGGCCGTGATCAGGTATTTAGGCTGATTACGGCACATCAAGATCCCCAACTGCCGTAGTTGCTCATCGTTCAGGCCGTTCAACTGCATCCAAATCCAGTCGATCCGCTTCTTCTCGAACCGGTTGGTAATCAGCGGTTGATCAAAGCCTTTGACCTCATTCAGATAGGTAATCGTCCCGTTCAGGATCCCCTTGGCCGACTGGACATAACTGTCCCGCCGGTCCCCGTGTAGAATCAGTTTGAAAACATGCCGTTGCAAGTAATTCTTGGGATGATCGCTGAAAATCAGCGGGAATAACACGGCGTTGACCTCCACATTCGGAGGTACAGGCTGACCGGCGAATGTATACTGCATGTAATCCACGACATGTCCGAGCTCATGCCAAGCGGTCCAGTACGGCCGGGTCGACAGCGAGGTAAACACGATCGCGAACTCCCCTTCGAAGAAACCGGCCTTACCCTTGAACGGATAATTCTCGCCGGACATGAAGTAGGCCTGCAGACGCTGATTGCTGATATCGTCGTACCAGAACGGATCCATCCCCAGCTTCTGAAGGTCTTCTTTCTTCAAGAGCATCGTCTTTTCAATCCGGTCCGGATACAGAAACACGTACGGTGTCGCCTCCCTGATCACCAGAAACAGATGCGGATAAACGTTGCCGCGTATCAAAAGCCGCCGCAGCTCCAGCATCTGCTCACGCAGGTCCGACTCCATGATATGCCGCTTCCGATACAAACCGTTGAGCGCCTCCAGCACGTTCAACATCTCCGGATCGACGAGAAAACCCGCGCGGTACATATCCCGTTGCATCTGGGGATCGGTCTGCCCCTTGGCCAGCAGGATCAAGTAATCTTTCAGGATAAAATCCGCCAGGATTTCATGCTTATTGGCACGGCGGTACAGACCGCCGTCGACAAAGTTGGCGAGTTTCTTCTGAAATTCCGGGACCGAGACATTGACGTCCGTGTTGATAATTTCATTCTCAAAGTAAGCCATCTTTTCGTTGGCGTGCGGAATCATTTTGAAAACTTGGACGACGTCGTGCCACGCCCACTTCAGGTGGCGCATAATCACGCGGTTCCCTCCGGTAGCGTACATCGCGTTCACGAACAGGAAAGCCGCCACCGCGACCACGGTTACTGAAAGCAGCCGCCGGCGCTGTTGAATCTTTTCAAAAGAACGGACCTCGCCCAGCATGCCGCCTGCCTCTTCGCCTACTCCGTCCGGAGACCCGGATCGCAGCCTGGGCGTGTAGCCGTGCAGGATGTCACGAATGAATTCCCGGATCTTGCGCAACAATGTACCCCTCTGGCCGGCATCAAAGTCCGCGACTTGCTTCTCGATTTCCTTGAGAGATGAGTGCGCATAAAGGATGGTGTTAAACAACTCCCGCAGGCGATGATGCTCGCGGCGGTACGTCCGTTTGATCAACCCGCGGATCCGCTCCATGTAAAGTTCCAGATAATCCAGACGCTGTTTGGGACTGACTTTTTGGTCCAGATACTTCAGGCGCAGGTCGAGCACGTGTCTCTGAAAGATCTCACCGGATTGCTCGTACACCGCGGCAAACGCGGCCGCCGCATGCTGTTGCAGCCGCCGTAGATACCATTTATGACGGATCTCGCGTCTGATCTCAAAGGTGGCGTCGTGATCGAGCCAGGCGCCCAGATACAGCAACAAAATCTGGCGCGCGGCCTGATGCGTCCGGACGATTTCATCGTGGTATTCGACCAAGACATCGGGATATCCGCTGGGCAGGTTGGCGGCATGACGCTGTTGCCCGCGGACGAATCTGTCCAGGTGTCGAAAATCACGGTTAAGCCTTTTATAGAGACGCAGGGCCTCGCGAAAATCAGCGGGGTAAACGGTGAGGTGTTGTTTGTAGGCGATTTCGAGCCGGCGGATCCGCTTAATCGTCGTTAAACGGGATAGCGAGGCGCCCTGCTCGAGCACAAGATATTGGGTGGGGATCACCATGGCAGCTTTGGCCGGGGCTGCGGACCGGCGGCCGGCCTTAACGGTCGGCGCTCTTCAGCAGCTCGTTTCGGTCGAAGCCAAGTTGCTCGACGGCCTCATTAGGGTTCTCGGAGTAATGGCGGCAGAATGTGGAGACCTCCACCATGGTCGTCATCCCCTGCTCATCGAGATGCTTCAGCAGGAATGACCTCAGTAGATGCTCCTTCATGATATCCTTGGCCGTCAGTCCGGATTGTTGCGCCAGCCGGTCACGAAACACGGTACTCGGATTCATCTGCACCATTTTCTTGGAATCGTAGTCGAACTTGTACACTTGAGACAGCAGGATCTTAACCTGCTCCATCCCGCTGGTTTCGCTGACTTCGTCGACGACGCGAAACAGCCGGTCCCCGATGTGGTATCGTTTCAGCACCACAAACACATCAATCAGGTTGACGAGCATCTCGGGGATGTTCATCGGTTCGTTTTGCAGACGAATAATGGCCTCGCGCGAGGTCAACGCGTGGATCGTCCCCATACAGTACTTTCCGATGTTACAGGCGGTGATCATATCGGTGGCCTCTTCCCCGCGGACCTCCCCGACGATAATCCGTTCGGGACGCATGCGCAGGCTGTTTTTAACAAGATCAGCCAGACTGATTTCATCATCACTCTCCAGGCGGGAACAGCTGTCTTCCATGAACGTATTCAGCTCCAACGTATCCTCAATAACGACAATCCGGTGACCGTTGGGAATAAAACTCAGCAAGGCGTTCAGGATGGTCGTTTTGCCGACACCGGGACCCCCGGCGATAATCATGTTGGCCGGCCGGATATTCATCCCTTCCAGATACAGCCAAAGCTGGGCGGCGACCTCATGGCTCATCGCGCCGGTATGAATCAGGTCCATAATGCTCAGGGGCGTCACCTTGGCCTTGGTGATGGTCAGCTGCGGGCCGAACGGGGACAGCGCAATATTGACCCGACCTTCCAGATTGGGCAACTCGATATTGACGATCTTGGTCAAATGCTTCTTGTTGCAAAACATCAACAGCTTGCGTATGAACAGGTCAATCTCTTTCTGACTGCCGAACTTCTTGCCCGTGGAAACAAACCCTTTTTGACCGTGGTGTATGTAAATCGGTTTGAGGTTATTGATGACGATATCTTCCACAAAGCCGTCGCACAGCATATCGGTCAGAATTCCGTAGGATAGAAAATCCTTGATGAACGCGATCCGCTCCTCCGCCCGTTGGAGCCTTTCCTTCATATTCGGGAACTCATTGGCGTCCAGGATCCCCTGCAGCTCCTTCTCCACCAAAGCTTCCTTCTCCTCGGCAGGCTGCAACAGATTGATTTGACCCTGCAATTTCTCAACAAGGCGATACTCAAGTTCGATTCGATTGTCCCTAAATTCCGCAAGCGACATAACGCATCTACTCCTTATCCTTGGCGGGCCGGACGAACACCGACACCATGTTGTCGAAATCCAGATATTGACGGGCCATGGCCTGCACATCTTCCTGGGTAACCGCATCCACGAATTCGTCGTACCGGGTGTGGTAGTCATAACCGAGACCATAAAGCTCGTTCAGATTACTGCGCGAATTCTGCTGGGATACGGTTTGCAGGCTGGAGGCATTGTCTCCCTTCAGATAGTGCTTGATGTCTTCAAGTTCGCCTTCCGGGACCACTTCATCCTTCATCCGTTGCAACTCCTCGCGGACCAGCTTTTCCACGTCTTCGAGACTTTCCGCGTCCGTTATCACATAAAAATAGATGTACCCGGCATCCATCGTGGCCGAGACGTTTCCGCCCAGGGTATAGGCCTTTCCGTACACATTCCTGACCTTGGTAAAGAGACGGCCGCTGAACGACGATCCGAGGATAGAGGTCATCACATCGATTTTATAGTAATCGGGATGCATGAAACCGACCGCTCGGAAACCGAACTGAACGATAGCCTGCTCCTTTTCCAAGTTCAGGTTGATCCGCTTTTCACCGGCCGGAGGGGCCAGCTCGGTCATCGCGGGCATATACTCGCCGCCTTCCATCTTGCCGAAGTCTTTCCGGATCTTTTCCGTCACGGCCTCGGCATCGATATCACCGAACACGCTGATGACCATGTCGCGCGGGGTCAGGATCTTGCGGTAGAAGGCTGTGACATCGTCGCGGGTGATCCGCGGCAGGGACTCGGGAGTACCGGCGCCATCGAGACGGATCGGATTTCGAGAAAATAAATTCTGTTTCAAATGAAAGTTCGATAACCGGAATATCTCCTTATCCCGCTGCTTGAGATGCACCAGCAGATTCTGCCGCTGCAGATCAATTTCCTTTTGCGGGAAAGTGGGATTGAAAGTCACGTCGCGCAACAAGTCGAGACACAGATCCCAGTCGCGGCTCAGGCAGTCGACATAGACTCCGTTACTGGTCCGCCCGGAGCTGCCGCTCAGGCTGATTCCGCGAGAATCTTTCAGTTCCGCCAGGGCCTGCGCGGAACGGGATTTTGTCTCCTTGGCCCACGCCGTGGCCATGATATTGGACAGACCGGAAAGTTCTTCCGGCTCTTCATTCACGCCGCCGCGAATATTCATCCGGACCGTCACGACCTCAAACTGCGGATTCTCCAGCGTGAGCAAGGTGATACCGTTGGGCAACACTTCCCGATGGATTTGCTGCAATACGGCATCGGATTGGGTGGCGGATTTCTCCGGCCGGCTGGAATTGGGCCGCAGGATGCAAATGGATTCGGTTTGCGGCTTGAGGTATTCATTAGCCACCCGCTTGATATCGGCGGTGGTGACATCCTCAATACCCTTGACATAATTCGCCGTGAAGGCCGGATCTCCCGTGAAGGCCTCGTCGTAGGCCATGAACCAAGCGACCCGTTGCGTGGTCTGGTTGCCGAAAATGAAATCGCTGAGCACCTGGGTCTGGGCCTTCGCCAATTCGTCCGCGGTAATTCCCTTGGCCTTGATGCGCGCGATGTGGTCGCGAATCCCTTCTATGACCTCTTCCACGTTGTCTTCGTCTTCCAATGTGGCGGTAATATCGAAGACCCCCTTGTCCACCGGGGTATAGTTGCCGGCGCTGATCCATGAGACCAGGGTCCGATCCTTGAACAGATCTTTGTACAACCGTGAACTTTCACCTTCACCAAGCACTTGGGCCAAGACGTCCAGCGCGTATACATCGTGGTTCAGCATGCGTACCGACGGGTACGCGACGGTCAAACGGGTGACGTCCGTCTCGAAGTACTCCTCAACACGCCGGGGCGCGACCTGGTCGGGTTCCTGCGGCAGATTGCGGACCAAATACGGTTTACGCGGATAATCTTTCAGCTTCTCTTCTATCATCGGCATGATTTCTTCAGCCTTGACGTTTCCGGCAATCGCCAGGACCATATTGTTAATGAAGTAGCGGGACTTGTAATATTCCCACATCTCATCGCGGGAAATCTGCGCCAGCAGGTCTTTGTAACCGATGATCGGATGATAATACGGATGAACGGTAAACATGGTCTCATAAACCATGCGGGTGAGTCTGCGTTGGGGCCGGTCATTGATCAGCCTCATTTCATTGAAGACGACTTCACGTTCCTTGGCCACTTCCTCCGGATCAAGAACAGAGTTCAGGACCATATCCGTAACCACATCAAGACCGGTCTCGAACTCCGTATAGGGAACATTGATCGTATAGATCGTAAAGTCCATGCTGGTCGAGGCGTTGAGACTGCCGCCCACGGCCTGGATTTCCGCGGGAATCTGCCCGACGCCGCGCTTCTCCGTCCCCTTAAAAAGCATATGCTCCAGGAAATGCGATAACCCGGTGCCCAGAAACTTATCTTCGGTAGCCGAACCCGCCTTGACCAGCACATAGACCGAGACCATGGGATTGTTCGGCATCTCCTGGATGACGACGGTCAAGCCGTTGCTTTTCAGGACGCGTTTGGTAATGTGGGGCTCATAGGCATCGCCGACGCGGGGAACACATAACAGGATCAGCACAGCGGCGGCGGAAAGAAATTTCTTCATGAAGGATTCCTTTGTTTAGGGATGGTCATCTTTGAAGCGCTCCAGCAGTTTGCGGATGTCGATGTCGGCATTGCGCGCAACCTGCGTGCAGGTAAAAATAAGGACGGAAAAAGGCCAATACTCTTCCGATCCCTTGATCAGGCCGGTCGATACATTTTCCTGCCGGCTGAGTTCATTCTGAAAATGCTTGGCGGCTTTGCTTAAATCGCCTTCGAAAACGGATATCGACTGGGTACGGTTGTCGTAACGGAATGACGGGATGCTGACCCCGCGAATCAGCAGAAAATTGACCATGGCATTCTGATTGAAGGCGTTCAGCTGATCGAATTCAAAACCCTCGAACTGGGGATTATTGGGCGGCAGGATGAGCGACGGTTTGTCGACCTTGACTTCTCCGGTGCGAACGACGGTATCACCGACATTAATGGACGATTCAGCCAGCAGCACATACGGCACGGAAGTCGCTGTGGCCGTCGGCAATGCAGCCACGCGGGCACGGATGATCTCGGTCTCTTTGAGAGCGGCATTCCAGGCTTTTTCCAGATCCATATCTTCAAATCCTTTCACCGCAAGCGGATATATTAATATACACGATTGGGCGGTAGTTGCAAGAATATTCCGCTACGGGGGGGAGAATATCGTTGCATTGCAGGTGCTTGTGTGATATTCTTGATTTCTTCATCGATAGCGGACTGGCTGTCCGGTCCCCATTCAAAGCTACATATCAGGAGAGATGGCCGAGCGGTTGAAGGCGCACGCTTGGAAAGCGTGTGGTCATTGAAAAATGGCTCCAGGGTTCGAATCCCTGTCTCTCCGTTCACCTTCGCTTGGACCAAAGGATTGAATCTATTTTTCACTCCTTTGGTCCAGCTTCACAGGAATTGATACTGATCCTGCGAAGCGCCAATCCGACGTTCAAGCCATGAAGCATGGCTCTCTCCTTTCGATATAAAAACACTCTCTTCCTTGTAAAAATACGTGTGCCGGGTTCAATGTGGAATTGACCGGCGATGTCCAGGATTTCGGCTAAGGGTTATAGGCGGGCGAAACGGGGGCGTTGGTGCTCAAGGCCGTCCGTGCGGTATTTTCACCTGTAATAATGGTCGGGGTGAGAAATATGGCGATCTCATTCTGCGTTTCTTCGGTTTCTTCACTGCCGAACGTTCGGCCGATGACCGGGATATCACCCAAATACGGGATCTGTTTTTTGGTGTGAATAGTATCTTCTTTGATAAGTCCGCCGATGACAATCGTGACTCCGTCTTTAACCGTAACGGTAGTCTCGGCCTCCGTCGTCTCTACGACCGGAATGACATTGTTATTGCTCGTTATGAGCGACCGGGTTACAGAACTCACTTCCGGTTTGATCTGCAGAGTCACATAGTCATCTTTATGGATCGTCGGCGTCACCAACAATTTCACGCCGACTTCGATAAACTCTACCGACTCCGATGAAGTCGTCGGTCCGGCCGAGGGCGTGGTCGTTGTGGTGGTCACGTACGGTTCGGTTGAACCCACTAAAATTTTGGCCTCCCGGTTATTAAGAGCTACGATGCTCGGGCTGGACAGAATTCGGGTATCACCGATCGTTTCCAGGGCCTCGACGGTTGCCTCGTATTCGTCACTGGAGAGCGTACCGATGCGCAGCCGGCCGCTCTTATCGTTGCTTTTGATCACGTCAAAATCGCCACTGACGGTAAGATCATGTAAATCCTGCACCAAGCCTGTCCAATCCACACCGAGTTTGAATTCATCTCCCAGATTGACCTGCACGATCTTGGCCTCGACCAGGACCTCCCGGTCCTTTTTATCGAAGGCGGCAATAATACGCCCGGCTTCGGCGATTTTGGCCGGCATGTCGGAAACAACCAGGGTATTTGATCTCGTATCCTTGCGGATGGTTCCAAACTCTGGAGTCAGCACCTGACTTATTTCGCTGAGAATTTTGTCGGCATCGGCATAAGCGAGCTCGAAAACTTCGGTGGCAGGCGGCTTATCAACCCCCCTGATAATCTCCTCCATTGATGCCACCGCGTCAGGGGTGTCCATTAAAATAAGACTGCGGGAACTTTCGGACGGCATGATCTTGCCTGATTCGGTTTTGACCTTCTCCAGGATCTTAACCAACTCGTCCAGGTTCATAAACTCGACCGACCGAACCTTTAATACGGTTTCGGGTCCGTACGGGTAGCCGAACTTATTGGCAAACTCCTGTTTGGTCATAACCTTAACGACGTCTTCCTCCGTGGCGTATGCCCACCCGTTGGTGTCGACAATCATGCTTAAGGCCTGCATGGCGTCGACGTCTGTGAGATAAATATTCACTTCGCCTTGCACTTCCCTGCTGGCAATAATATTGCGGCCGCTTTTCTTGGAGAGTAATTTCAGGACGTCGTGGACGCCCAAACTGCGGATGTCGAGAATTTCGATATGGCTTGGAGAAACAGGTTGACCGGATGCAGGTGCGCCCCAGACGGATCCGGCACCACATAAACCGTTCACAATGGCAATCGTCGCAAGAAATTTCTTCATGAAAATCACCGGGTCAGTTCCGTGATCCGTCCGCCGCTTTCGAAAATGACCTTCTCCGGACGTATTTCCTTCACCATGATCCCGTCAATATGTTCACCCACGTGGACCGTGTATGTTTGTTTGCTGCGCCGGTCTTCCAGCACAGCGTTGGAATCAGCACCGATCATCAGACCGAGAATCCGGAAACGGTCATGGACTACGACAGGCGGTTGCGTGACACGCACGGGTGGAGTCGAAAGCCGTAATGGGAAATCCGGCACTACTTGCTCCGGCAATACAGATTCATAAGCCGGCACGCGGCTGTTTTCTTTCCGGGCCGGGGCCTCGACTGTTCGGGTGACCTTCGGTACCGGCATGACCGCCGCCATTTCCGGCACAGGATTCGCTTCCTCCGTAGGCGCCGGAGGAGATCTGTAGGCAGATTTTTGCATATTGTAAACCAGCGTCGGCCCCGCAGCCAATGCAATGCCGAGCAATACCAGCATCATCCATGCCACAGGCCAGGATTTCTGAACCGCCGCTGCGGATTTGACCGTGAATTCCTTCACGGTTACCGGTTCTGCCACACTGCCGTGCGCATCCAAGTAGGAACGATCGCTGTTGCGGATCAGATTTAACAAGCGCTCTTCAGAAGTTTCGGCTGATAGCATGCTGTCCCCAAATTTTATCCTGATCGATGATCCTGTTAATCAATGTACTGGAGACGCCTTCACACCGGTTTGTCAGGACATACTCCATCACCCGGTGACACACACGGGCGATCTGCCGCGGGTAACCCTTGGTATGGCGATGAATGCGTCGCACAGCGGAGCGGTCAAACAGTTCGTGAGATGCCTGATAGCCGGCCTGCTTCAAGCGAAAGTGAATAAGCGCGCCTGTTTCGAATTCATTCAAAGGTTCGAGCAGGCAGGTGTCAACGATCCGGTCGACAAAATTCGGCATCTTGCGGACGACCGGCAGGATCTCCAATTGCGAAAGAATGACCACTTGCAACATCTTGTACTCGTTAGTCTCATAATTCAGCAGTACCCGCAGGATTTCCAACTGGCCGGCCGTGAGCTTCTGTCCTTCATCAATAATTAATATGACCGTCTTTTGTTCGTCGACAGCCTTGCGGTAAAGATAGTGAACGATTGCTTCTTTGGCTTCCTGCAGACTGGCAAACGGGACCGACATGTTGAACAGCCGCGCCAAATAGGCGATGAATTCGCCATCGTCGGCAAATTGCGGATCAAGAATCACATGAAATATGTAATCCCGTTCCCGGTGAAAAGAGGTCACCAGCGAACGCCACAATGTGGTTTTGCCGGTCCCGATATCTCCCAGGAGCAAGGTCAGCCCCCGCCTCAGGCGAATGTTGATTTCCAGACGGATCTTGGCACTTAGATGGCCCGGGGAATGATAAAAAAAAGCGGGATCCGGACTTGTGGAAAACGGTTCCTTGGTCAGTTCGAGTGGGGTATAAATGTTCATTTGGGCAATGATTCCGGTCAATACCGACTTGTTATTTTATTTTTATATAGCGACCGGACAGTGTCAAGACAATACCGCAATATCTGCGATCTATCTCGGTCGAAATTTGATCACAAACGAAGTTCCACCGTGCGCTGACCGTCACTGAGAAGCACCCGCTCGGGTGAGATCTCGGTAACGGCAAATCCTTCGACCTGTCCGTTGAGAACAACCTCTTCTCCGTTGATGACCGCCACAGCATTGTCCGGATTAACCATTACCGCGTTTAAGCGGAGTTCGGGCAAGGGCTTCGGCTGCGGCTCCGGAACGGGACGTCGCCGCACGACCACATCCACCGGCTGCCGAAAGGGATCTCGCCCCCATCCTCCGGACGAGTCGAGTTGCGGAGCACTGCCTTGAAGCTGTTGATAGCGGGCCATAAGATCCCGCACTCCGGTATGCTGCGCAGAAGCCTTCTTCTTGCGATCCGTACGACCGGGGGCCGTACCTGTAGAAAAATTTTGAGACCATACGTATACCGCGACAAGTATCAATACGGGAAAAATAGCCTTTAAAAGAGTCTGTCTATTCATTCGTTTCTGTCTCTGTATAAATATGCAGAGTCACACGCGCGTTGATGGAGTTTCGTTCTTGCGGTGTCGCCGACATGCGAATTTCCTCCACGCTGATGAGGGCGCGCGGATACGTTTGAATCGCACCCAGGAATTCACCGGCGGCCGGAAAATCGGCGGTAAACGTCAGGACGACCGGTTTTCGTGCGTATCCCTGCGCGCGCAACGCTCCTTGGAAATCCACCGCCGACAACGCAATTTCGTTACGGACAGCCATTGCCGAGAGATCATCGACAACGGAGGATAAGGCCGAAGCCGGCAGCAGGGCGGCGATGTGCTCCTTCAGTTTGCCATCGGCCGCGGCGGCCTTCAGGCCGGCGGTATCTGCCCGCAGCCCATGCGTTTTTTCCCGCAGTACCGTTGTCTCACGGACGGCATTCGTCGCCATGGTCCCCAGCAACAGACAGCCGGCCATCCCGACAGCCAAGAGACCCGTCCACATGGTTTTGCCGGATGTGACGGGCGTTTGGTTCATCTTCGCGTTATCCTCCAGGGAATCTCGCAGGCGATCCGAAATTCCGTTCGTTTGTCCTCACCACGCAACCGGCGCACCTGCAAAAGCTGTGACTTGGAACAGGCCTCGCCTTCAAGCGCTGACATAAATCCTGACACTCCGGACTCACCGTCCGCTTCACCGACGACCGCCCCTTTTATGTACAGCATATTATCCTCAGTCCACATCTCGGAAAAATAAATATCCGCGGGAACGATACGGCTGATGACCTGCAGGGCCGTCCGCCAGTCCCGGCGATCCTGCGCGATCGACGCCAGCTCTACCGACATCCGCACTTCGTCGACACGCGGCTGCAGGGCGTCATATTGTCGGCGCGCCTCTTCCCACTGATTTTGTCCCCGTATGCGTTCACTCTGGGCCCAACCGTATGTCAGCGAAACGGCGGCCGCGACCGCCAGCAACACGGCATAACCGACCCGCGAAGGTCCCGGCGCGGCGGAAACGGTGGACTGTCGGCTCAGCCAATTGATCTCATCCGGCGGATGGCAAGCGGCTCCGGTCGCCTGATCAAAATCAAGGCCAAATCCGGAGTACTCGCTTGTCACGGCAGGCAGGACGGCCAGACTATTGGCCGCGACCGCTGTTGCGACGTTCAAATCCAACTGTTCCCCGAGATAATCGACTAATCCTTTGATGTGCGCTCCCGGCCCGGAGAGGATAACGTGCCGGACCGGATACCCGGACTTTTGGGCATAAAAGTTGACCGAACGGCGGATCTCGTTGACCAGCTTTTCCAACTGCGGACGGATCAGCATATAGATCTGTTTGCCGGATATTTTTCCGTCCAGGATCTGGTCGCTATCGCGTTCGGCAATCCCGTACGCTCGCTTGAATGTTTCCGCTTCACTCAGTGAGAGCTCAATCTTGCCTTCCGGTGACACCAGGGCCTTGGTCATACTGATGGTGATATCCTTTCCGGCCAATGGTAAACGCCGGAACAATTCCAGTCCGCACTCCCGAAGAAATACCATACTGATCATATGGTCATCCATGTGCACAACCGCCACGTGTTCTGCTGCTGCCACAAGCTGATGTCGGAAGAGCTGAGTAACGGCAAGCGGTGCAGGGATGATCTTGGCCAACCGGATATTCCGGAGTTCTCGGTCAACGTTGACCAACCGGAAGGCTGAACGGATACGATCGATGGCGTCACGCGACACGGCCGCGGTCAGAAGGCTGAATTTCTCGCCTGTCCCTCCGCGTAGCGTCTCCGTTCGGAAATAATCGATCGCCGCCCGCTCCGATGGAAAGGTAAGGTTTTCACCGATCTCCCAACGGATCGCCTCCGCTAACTCCCGGCGCGGCATTTTTGGCGTCACGATCTTGCCGAGGTACATATCCGGCAAATTGACGGCGCAAATTACTTCCGCCCGTTTCGCGGTTATCGTGCGCAAAACCTGTCGCAGGCCTTTGGCGAGGCCCTCCGGACTAAAATCCGTCACCGGCGCTGTCGCGGCGTTCGTGATCACGCAACCGTTTTTGTCCCGCACCCCTTCCACTAACCGGAGGACATGCGGCGCGATACTCAGACCGATAACGTGTTTGGACATGCAATCACCTTTTATAATTCGCGCCACGTCGCGGGCACGGGATCCACTATATTGGGAGTTCCCAAGGTTAGCGTGACCACCTGCTGGACCGTTCTGTTTAACAGGCCGACCTCACCGCGTGCGGTGATCACAACCTGACTGCCCGAACTCTCCACCCACAGAGTGTAAGTCCCGTCCGCGAGTGTTTCTTCCTGCGGATCGGTCACGCCCGGACCGGAGACCGCGGGATAAGCGGCGGTCCGCCATGATCCATCGGTGGATCCGTCGGGCGCGGCATGGATGAGGTACCACACCGCCCGGTTCACGCCGGCCTCGGCCAGGTACAGGGCCTGTTCAGAAGCATACCTGTCGCTGTTCCACCGCGTTTGCCAACGGACCATGACCAGGTACGTAGACAGAATCACTGTCAACCCTACGAGTATGATGACCGTGACCACCAACACGGCTCCTCGTTGCCGTCGGAGAGCGTCGCGCCTCATCATAAATTCCTCGGCCGGACTGCCGAACGCAACCGTAATGCGCGCTCGTCCACCAAGATCGACCAGTCCAGACTCACGACCGGTCCGTTCATACTAAACGGCAGTTCGCCCGGCGCTGCCACTCCGCGCACCAGGACAGCCCCCGAACCGTAATTCGTATCCGCGACCGCCAGGCGTACTTCATATTCGCTCTGGGTGAAAGGCGGATTGGGGTCAGGGTCCAAGGGATGATAAAGATACAAGCGGTACGTATTATCGCCGTCGCCGAGATCAGCGGTAAACGTCATGCCCCCTGCCGTCAATGCATCAATACTCTTGGCCTGTCGCAGCATCCGTGCCGCAGTATCCAAGGCCTGCGTGAGGTCCGCCCGCGCGGCGGCGATCTCCCGGTATGACGCAATCGCGTTGGTCCCGAAAAGATAAGCTGATGTAGCCAATCCGCCCAGTATCGCCAGCACGGCAAGACTGACCATCAGTTCCACGAGCGTGAGCCCCCGCGGTGAAGAAAAACGCCTACCCGTCATGCCCTCCCCTAAAATCCGTAGTCCGCCATTAACGTGGTCAAGGCAAGAGCCATTTCATCCCCTTTTTCATCCCAATACACGTTGACCACCACCTGTTTGGGATCGGCGACGACTGTCACTTCACGTTCAAATATGGGAAATCCACCGCCCACCGGCGCACGTACCCCGGCATAAGAATCGATGTCGCCGTAACTCGCGGCGGCCTTGATCTGCTCCATGCGTTCACGGGCAAGTTGCAATGCGATACCCCTGTTCTCGATAGAGGTATCGGCATTAATTGCCAAACTGAATAAATGAAAAATGACCACGACGCCGATGACGAACAAGGTCATGGTCAGAATGGATTCAAGAAGGGTAAATCCGTTTTCGCGGGAACTGACAGTTACCGGTTTCAAGACACAACCTAAACTCCGAAATTACCGGATCCGTTGGTCACAAAAATATCATCGGTCTCGGTGTCGTCGACATCGATGTCTCCGGTAGAATCCTGGATTCTGAGAATATTGGACACTCCGTCGGGGCCATAACTATAGATAATATAAAAGTGCCCGTCGTCCGACAAAATGTATTGATATTCGGCTTCGTTGTCCGGATTAAAGGGGTCATACAAGATCGAACTCACGATCTGGGGCGAGGCATCCAACAAGTAATCTTCCACGAGACTGGTCGCAGTATCCGGATATGCAGGCGGATTTTGGTTGGAACGATAAGATTCCACAGCCACCTGCAGCGTCTTAAGTTCGCTTTGGGCCTTGGTGATATTTGCCTCGTCCTGCATACCTTTAAAGCGCGGAATCGCTATCCCGACCAGGATAGCAATCACGACCATGACAACCATTAACTCGATGAGGGTAAATCCCTTTTTCAAATTCGACTCCTTTCCTTTGTCACATACGAGCCTACTTATCTTTGGATCGTCTTAACCATATCGAAAAGCGGCAATATCATCGATGCCATAATCAGTCCGGTGACACCACCCATGATCACGATCAAGACAGGTTCGATAAGGAGCAACAGGCGTTTAATCGCGTGATCAATGCCTGCATCGTAAAAATCGGCAATCTTGTCCAGCATTGCCCCCAACTTGCCGGTCTCTTCACCGACAGCGATCATGTGCCGCACATCTTCGGGTATGCCTTTATGCCGTGCGAAGGCCGTCGCCAGCATTTCGCCTTTCTCGATCGACCGCCGTGCGTCTCGGATCATCGCTGCCATGACGGTGTTGCCGGTGGCGTCGTGCGTAATGGTAAGTGATTCCAACATGGATACCCCGCTTTGCAACAAGGTGGCCAATGAACGGCAAAAGCGCGCCAACATGATTTTATTCGCAAGATCACCGACAACCGGAAGGCGCAACTGAATTCGGCTGACATGCGCCCGCCCTACTCCGGTGCGCACGTAACCTTTAAGGAACATTATAACGCCAATCAATATGATTCCAAACAGATACCAGTATTTATTTATGGCCGTTCCCAGCTGGTAAAGCAGCTGGGTAGGCAACGGGAGCGGGACTCCGGATTCGGTAAAAATAGCAATAAACTTCGGAATGATAAAGATTATCATCACTGAGAATATGATCGCGGCCGCACACAACAGGATCATCGGATAAAACGTTGCGTTCTTGATCTTTTGCCGGATATCCTCCTGATTCTCCAGGTAAACCGCGTAGCGATGGAGTACCAACTTCAAATTTCCGCTCACTTCACCGCTTTTAATGATACTGATAAACAGCGCAGAAAAGATTCCGGGAAGGCAGGCCAAGGCGTCCGAAAACGAGGAGCCGCCCGATACGGCCCGGCGCACACCCTCCAGGGCCTTCGCCAGACGAGGATTGGCGGTCTGACGGACCGAAATATCCAGACAACGCAGTAACGGTATTCCTGCGTCGATCATATTTGACAATCGGACGGTAAACATGATCATCTGAACTGCGCTGACAGGACGATATCGGTCCAAATCAAACAAACTGCCTCCGCGCCTGCCGTCGTCCGCGGATTCGTTGTCAGCTACCGGTGTAATGTGTGTCGGCATGCATCCGGCATTGCGCAATTTGCGGGCCAACTCGTCCGCACTGGCGGCAGCCATTTCCCCGTGGATCAGCCTTCCGTTTTCTTCCCGCGCCTTATAGAGGTATTTGGGCATCGTCGTGAAATCATCCTTCCTTGATAACGCGTAGTACTTCCTCCGGACTTGTGAGACCGGCCTCCGCCTTGCCCATGCCGTCATCATGCAGGGTGCGCATCCCGCTGGCCAAGGCCGCCTGCCGGATGTCCTCGGACGAAGCCTTTCTGAGGACCAATTGCCGGATATCCTCATCGGGCAGCATGAGTTCGTAAATCCCGGTACGTCCGGCGTAACCCGATTGCAAACACCGCTCACAACCTTTGGCGTCACAATGGCGGCACTTCAGACGGATTAAACGCTGCGCCAATACGCCGATCAGTGCGGAGGCGATCAAATACGGTTCGATTCCCATATCGGTAAGCCGGGTGACGGCCGACGGGGCATCGTTAGTGTGTAAGGTCGACAATACCAAATGCCCGGTCAACGAGGCCTGAACAGCCATTTCTGCGGTATCAAGATCACGAATTTCCCCGACCAGGATGATGTCGGGATCCTGACGGAGAATCGAGCGCAGGCCGTTAGCAAAAGTCAGGTCGACGGACGGATTGACTTGAATCTGAGTGATCCCCTTTAACCGGTACTCCACGGGATCCTCCAGGGTGATGACATTCTTGTCCGGAGAGTTAATCTCGTGAAGCGACGAATACAAGGTGGTTGTCTTGCCGCTCCCCGTAGGCCCGGCCACCAGTAGAATCCCGTTGGGTTGACCGAGCAGCCTGCGGTAGTCCGGCATGACGTCATCGGGAATGCCGATATCGTTCAACGGCAGCAAGACCGTCCCCAAATCCAACAGACGCATGACGATCTTCTCTCCGTAAATTGTCGGCACGCAGGAGACGCGGACATCAACAGGTTTATCTTGGACTTTAATCTGAAAACGGCCGTCTTGGGGCCGGCGGCGTTCGGAGATATCCAGATTGGCGAGGATTTTAACTCGGGATATGACGGCAGGATGAAACTTCATGGCCAGCGAGTCTTTTTCGTGGAGGAATCCATCGATCCGGAAACGAATGACGAAACGATCTTCTTGGGGCGCAAGGTGCACATCGGAAGCTCGCTGGAGCACGGCCTCGTCCAGTATCTTGTCCACCATCCGGATAATCGGCGCTTCTTCCACCAAGCCGCGCAAGCGGTTCACTTCATCAGCACTAACCTCCTCCATCGATCCCCAGTTGCGGGCCTCGAACTCCTCGATGACCTCTCCAAAGTCGCCCTTGACGCCGTAATGCTTATCGAGAACCGTCCGGATCTCGGCTTCGGTAGCCACCGCCGGCTCGATGGTCATGCCTGTTACCGCCGCAATCTCGTCCAACGCGTCAAGGTCGAAAACGTCGGCCATCGCGCAGGTCAGACTGTCTTCAATCTTCAGAACGGGTATACACAGATACTTACGCGCCAGCCCTTCCGGTATCAACGCGATAAGCTCCTCATGTATGTCAAAATTACCCAACTCAAGGCGGGGCACATCCATGTGCTCTGCAATAAAATTGACCAAATCCTCTTCGGAAATGAATCCGGCCTGGATCAATGCCCGCTGCAAAGTCGATCCGTGGCGCGCCGTCGCGCGCGCCTCCTCCAGCTGCATGGCCGTGATGAGCCCCTTGGCTAACAGTAATTCGCCTAAAGTATTATTTTTGTGTGTCGACATGACTTCAAGATCCGTCCGCGAACCGGACCGGCAACCCCGTTCGGGATCAGCCCGACAGCTGGCGGACTTTACTTAGCAATTCACTAAAATCCGCGGTCTTGCAAATAATGGCATCCATCCCAATATTCTTCTTGAGATCTTCCTCATCCGTGACCAACCGCGCGGTATAGATAATAACCGGGACACTCTTAAAACGCGCGTCGGCCTTGAGCAACGCACACATCTTGTACCCGTTTAGTTTGGGCATCATTTCGTCCAGAATGACCAAATCAGGCCCTTCCGATTTGACCATCGTCAAACCGGCCTGGCCGTCTTCAGCGGTTATGACTTCATAACCTTCCGCTTCAAAGCGATATTTGATGGTCTCTAAGATATCCGGTTCGTCTTCGACGATAAGTATTTTCTTCATGCTGAGATCCTATATGTTTCTACTGTTGGGAAAATTGTCCCTTACGCGACCCAAAGCGGCCAGCCTAAAAAACACCGTTAACGGCGGGTAGGATATCGCTGAAATCATCGGACGGAACATATTTATCCACTCCGTCTTTATGCGCTATGGTGGATGTGATGACCGTCTTATCAACATCAGCCTCACGGCTGGAGTACAGGACGATCCTGAAATTTTGTGCAATATTCTCGCGCACCAGTTTTCCGACCAGAATGTCTCCCGAGATATCCCGCAGCAACATATTGATAACGGCCACATCCGGCGGATCGAGCTTCATCCGTCTGATAGCAGCCGAACCGCTGTGAGCGATCTGAACCACGTAACCGCAGCATAGAAATCCGAGCGACAGCTTTTGCATGATCTTGGGATTGTCCTCCACAATACAGATCCGACGCGCCCGCACGACACCCACTGTCGATTCGTTATGCAATACTCCCGAGTTGCTGAGGATGATTTGTTCAGCGGTTTGCAAAAGATCGTCCAGCTCAAACGGTTTGGCCATAAAGCCGTCGGCGTCGAGATCATGAAACAGGTTCTCCATGTTAGCCCGCGCGGTCAGGATCAGGACGGGGTACTTGGTGCGATCATCGGGCCCCTTGATTCTTTGATAAAACTCCAGTCCGTTCATGCGCGGCATGTTAACGTCGAGTATGATCAAATCGGGCTCCAAATCCGCGAGTTTCTCCAACCCGTCAACGCCGTCTATGGCGGTTACGACGGTATAGCCGGCCGCTTTAAATTTATACCCAACGGTGTCGCGCAGGTCTTCCTCATCATCGATAATCAATACGGTCTTGGGGTGATGGCTCATGGCTATCCTTTTCTCCTTTCCTCAATGGGCAGCAGGAAGCAGAAACAACTCCCTTCCCCGACCTGTGACTCGACCCAAATCTTTCCGCCGTGACGGTCTACGATCTCTTTGCAGATCGCCAATCCCAGGCCGGTCCCACCGGTGTGTTGATGGGGCTCTCCAAGTTGTTGAAATTTCTGAAAAAGTTTATCTTTATCCTCCACGCTAATACCCGGACCGGTGTCGGCAACTCTCACTTCGACGTAGTTCCGCTCGACGTTGTTGGTGCACACGACCATGACACCGCCTTGCTCGGTAAACTTGATAGCGTTACTAAGCAAGTTATTCAACACCTGGTGTATTTTATCAACAGCCATGGGGATCGCGGGCAAATTATCGGAAATATTCGTTGTCAATGTTAATCCCTTGGCCGCAGCCGCCTCCGCGTGGTTATCGACGTCTTCGGCAATCAGTTGGGCCAGATTGTGAAAGGATATCTGTAGTTCTGTCTTTCCGGATTCCAACTTGGTTAAGTCCAAGATGTCATTGATCAGGCGGTTGAGCCGGTCGACATTGTTCTTGGTTTTCTGAAGAAACTTGCTTTGATCTTCCGTTAGGGGCCCCGGAGCACCGCTGAGTACAAGGTCGACTGTGGATTTAATAGACGCCAAAGGTGTACGCAGCTCATGCGATACCGTAGAGGTGAACTCCTTTTGCGTCTCATACATCCCTTTTAACCGACGGTTAAGAACCTCCAATTCCTCATTCTTTGCTTTGGTTGCTTCGAACAACTCCCGGTTCTGCACGACCAGATCGTGATGTTCGATAGCTTGCTTAACGGTTGCCTTCAACTCCTCTGAATTCCACGGTTTGTTGATAAAGCGGTAAACACCGCCGTAGTTGATCGCGTCTTCAGCCGCCTGAATGTCCGCGTGGCCAGTAATGAGGATGCGCACCACGTCCGGGAATTTCTCACGGACCTGTTTCAAGAACTCCACTCCGGTGATTTGAGGCATACGTTGATCGCTCAGAATCACCTTGATCGGATGCTTCTCGATAATACCGATGGCTTCTTGGGAGTCCCCCGTACTCGTTACCGCGAAAGATTCCCGGAAGAACAAACGCTTTACCGATTCGCGTATGTTTTCCTCATCATCGAGAACCACGACATTGATTTCTTTTTCCATATTGACCTCTTTCCTGCGGTGGCGACGCTAGGCCGCCGCGCCCTTGTGCTGTCGCTTCAGTACCGATTCGTTCAAAGGGAGACGGATGGTGAATGTCGTTCCTTGGCCAGGAACTGATTTCACTACCAGTTTTCCACCGTGACCGGTTATAATTTCATGACTGACACTTAGTCCCAATCCGGTCCCCACTCCGACCGGTTTGGTGGTAAAAAAAGGCTCGAATATATGCTCCAGATGCGTCTCATCTATTCCACAACCAGTGTCACTGATATCGATGCATGCATACGGAGCATCGACGTAGGTCCTGATCGTTATCTCTCCTTTATCCTTAATCGCCTGGGAGGCGTTGACCAGCAACGCGATAAAAACCTGGCCCAACTTTTGCGGATTACAGCGGATGAGCGGGAGGTCCGCATAGTCTTTCTTCAACTCGGCACGGTACTTGATTTCGTTCCACACAATGTTAATAACTCCTTCGATCACGTCTTCGATACTGTGTAACTCCATCTGCCCCTCATCCTTGCGGGCAAATGTCTTCAGGTCTTGGACAATCCGTTTGATACGCTCTGTGCCGCTGATTGTCTCCCGGACCACTTTCTCACAATCCTCCCGTATATACGCCAGATTCAATTGATCTTCCAATTCCTTCAGCGCCTGGCCCTTTTGTTTCGCAGCCTCCCAATCTTCCCTTTCGATAGCAGACCGCAATTGAGTGGCGGACTCTGTTACGTCCTGATAAGCAGCGATGTACTCGGCGATCACCGCGATATTGTTGGAAATATATCCGAGCGGGTTATTGATTTCGTGCGCGACTCCGGCCGATAATTGACCTAACGAGGCCAATTTTTCCGATTGCATCAGCTGGGCATGGGTATTCTTTAGCTCATCGTAGGTATTCTTCATATCAAACATCATGTGTTTCAGCGCCCGTTCGTTTTTGCGCAAATCCGCATTGGTCTTTTCCAATACGGCCTCAGCCTTTTTGCGCTCGGTGACATTCTTGGCCACTAAGATTAAATTACCCGGCCTTCCGAACTTGTCGGTAAGCACCGACCCGCTGAGTATGACCGGTATGCAGTGGCCGCCCTTTGCCACAAAGCATGTATCATAGTCAAGGACCGCCCCCAGACGGACGAGCTTGACTAACTCCTCAGCCTTCAGGGGAGTCCCCCCGCGCAACTCTTCACTCAGTAAGGCACCAATTGATTGACCGATCAGTTCGTCATCGGCAAACCCCAAATCCAGCTCAACGGCCGAATTAACAAAAAGGATCCGGCCCTTGGGATCAAGGACAATAAGTAAGGCGGCAATATTGGCAATGATGTTGTCGAAATAATCACGTTTAATGGTAATTCGTGAAAGTTGCTCGGCCATCGTGTTAAAGGTCGCAGCCAATTCTCCGATCTCATCTTCGGTCACATCATCTATTCGCGCATCAAAGTCCCCATCACCCAGAGCATGCGCTTTTTCTTTCAAGTGACGCAGCGGTTTTATGAGACCGTCCGTCATCTTCCATGAGATAAAAAAGGTTAATGCCCCGACAAGCAACATCAGGAAAACCACGGATCGGTCAATCCGGGCGACTGACGAATCAATAAAGGATTTGTTGAAACCGACATTCAGGTACCCTTTCTGATGCATAAGTTCGTGCTCAATATCGTAGACCTTCGACCCGTCCGGCAGCTCAACAATAACTGTCATCGGCACACCATCCGACGTTAACGTGTGCCGATGAGTTATGATCGATTCGGGAATTTCCGAGAAAAAAGTATGGGCCAAAATTCGGTGTTGTGAATCAAAAACCACGATGTAAGAAATATCCTCATTGCGCAAGCTTTCGCCTACGATCAAGCCAGTCAACTTGGCCCGGTCACCGGCCAGGACCAGGTCGCTGACAGGTTCTGTATAGGCAGCTACTGTGGACTGCCCCCGACGAAGAATTTCATCACGCATATTATGACTAACTAGCCTAACGGTGCTCCATACACTGACGACCGTAATAACCCCGGACAGCACGACGAGTGAGATAACGATTTGGTGGCGTAGTGACGGCCGCATTACTTTGCGCCTTTCAATATTTGCCAATCGGTAAAAAAATGCCAACCGTCAGGTTGGTATTTAATAAAGTAGGTATAACTCAGCCCTTCACGATCTTCAGGACCATAACCGATCGTCTGGCCGATACCGATCTCATATTCCCATAACGATTCAAGCGAGCTGATCAGACTCTCCCGTGTCAAATGCCGCCCCGCGCGTCGCAGCCCCTCGACCAAAACCTGGGCGTTAATGAAACCCTCCAATCCGCTGAATGTTGGCTTCTCCTGCGGGTAATACTTAGCCAGCAGGCGACGGTATTCCCGCGGGGCCAGAAGATGGAGATTGTCCGGCGGGGGAACCGTGGCCGAAACGATGATGTGCTGATCGGGGAAGGCCGTATAGCCGAGTCGATGCAGTTCGCTCGCCAATGTTTCCGGTCCCACAAAGGAAACCAGATAAAAAACCGGATGATATCCGCGCCGCTGGCTAAGAGTAATAAACTTGGCGCTCGGGGCATAGAGCGCCAAGAATAACACCGCCTCGGCTCCGGAAGAAACAATCTCCTCGAGTGCCGGTTCCACATCTTCGGTGCCGCGTGGATAGGACGCGGAGACGACCAACTCCAGGCCCAGATCCGCGGCCGCCTTCTCCGCCATGTTAATGCCGTCGAAACCGAAACTGTCGTTCTGATAAAAGACGGCGAACTTCCGGACTCCCATGTGGTCGCGCAAATGCGTCAGGGCGGTAAGGATCTCCTCAGCGTAGGAAGCGCGGATATTGAATATCATACGGTGTGGCGGATAACGAAATATCTGCGCGCCGGTCAGGGCGGCCACCAGCGGGACTTTCTCCTGCTCACAAATAGGAATGATCCGCTTGGTTGTGGGCGTCCCGACGTAATTGAACAAGGCGAAAACACCATCTTTAACGAGCAGGCGTTGTGTGTTTAAAACGCAAATCGCCGGATCGTAGGCATCGTCGTAACTGATGACCCGAATCCGCCGCCCATTTATCCCCCCGGCCTCATTGATCTCATTCAGATAACTTTCCGCGCCGATCAAGTAGGTCCGTCCGAGAAAACCGGCGTGCCCGGATAACGCCAACGAGGAGCCGATCAGGATCTCATTTTCAGAGACTCCGGGCTCCGCATCCGGACGGGCTTTTTGACGGCCGTGACCATCGCCCCCCCCGCATCCGCTCATCCAAAACATGGCAACGATGACCGCACCAAACCACATTCCTGTCCAATGGCGTCTGTGCATCATAGGCAACCTCATCCTCAATCTTCGTCCGGGCCCAGAAACGACAGATCGTACGGCTCCGCCCGGCCCAATTCCCTGCTGAGTGTGTTAACCTGTTTTTTTAGGTCAATAAGGGTATTCTCCCGGTCGATAGCCAGATCCTGAAATTGTTCCAACTCCTCAATAAGTAATTTCATCTTGATCTCAGCCTCCTTGCGGTCTGTGATATCATGGTACATACCCAGCACACCGCAAACACGACCTTCCTCATCCGTGAGGGGAACCTTGCTCGTCAACAGATAGATTGTCCTGCCGTCGGGCGTGGACTGCGGTTCCTCAAAATTAATCCGCTCTACGCCGTTGTCCATAACATTCAAGTCGTCCTGCCGGTAAAGTTCAGCCTGATCCCGCCAGCTCATCGCACGGTCATCCTTGCCGATCATATCCGCGGCACACGACATCCCGGCGTCTTTGGCAAATAAGTCATTGCATCCCAAATACCGCAATTCCCGGTCCTTCCAGAAGACCCGCATGGGTAACAAATTCAGGATTCGATTCAAGAGTTTTTCGGCATCCCGGATTTCAGCAAGATTGACCTGTATATTATTCTCGGCTTGACGCCGCTGACTTATGTCACGCAACACCCCAAGGGCGCACCACCGATCGTCAATCTTCAACGGAGAGAGAAACAATTCCATCGGGATTTCGGTCCCGTCTTTGCGCCGGCCTTCCGTCTCGACGATTTTATTCAGAACTTGTCCGATCCCCGTGTGCCGGAACTTGGCGACGGCTTCGCGCGCGGCCTCATGATAGCGCTGGGGAGCCAGGATGGAATGCAGATCCTTGCCGACGACCTCCTCTTCGGTGTAACCGAAGATCCGCTCCGCTCCGCCGCCCCAGAAACGGATACATCCGGAGTGGTCCATGATAACGACGGCATCCTGTATCGCTTGGCAGATAGTATTTAACATCGCACTGCGGTCCGCGCCCTCAGCGGCCTCGACCAGCTTCACGCGCTTCTCACATTGATGCAATGCCTGCTCAAGCACTTTGTAACGCGAAATATCCCGCCCTTCCGCCAGATAGGAGTGGACTTCTCCCATCCCATCAAAGCGTACCGTAAATTGCCAGCGTTGATTGCGGATAGTCCCGTTGGACTCGGAAAAGGTATGCTCGAATTCCGCCGACGGTTCCTCACGCGAAAGGCGATTCAACATCCGGCTAAATGCTTCGTGGTCGGCGGGGCTCACCAGAGCCGTAAACGGTTTGCCGACCGGGTCCGAAACGACTTTCTCAAAATGCTGACGGCAACACCTGTTTAACTGTGTAATCTTAGTATCGGGGGAAAGGATACAGAGGTGGGTTTGGAGGGCGTCGATCAGTTGAATGAGCTGGTCCGGAACATCCGTGAAATCAGTCATAGGTCCTCCGCTGGTTACGTGATCAAATGCGTATAATTCGATACGCACCGGAGTGGAAAATCAGGCAGGAGTAATACGTGTAGGATCTATGCCAAATAATTCTGTACGACTGCAACCAGCTTTTCATTATCGAACGGTTTGGCAATGGACTGATATTTTTCGCCGCCGATGGTGATCTCCCCCAGCCCCCCAGCTTCGTCTTCCGTCGAAACCAAACCGGTGAGGCAGATCACCGGAATCCGCTGCAAATCGTCGTCGGCCCGCAACCTGATCATCATCTCCGAACCGTCCATGCCCGGCATCATAATGTCAAGCAGGATCAGGTCCGGTTTGTGCTCCCGGGCCATCCCCATACCATCCTGTCCGTTGCAAGCCACCAAAGGGTGAAAACCGGCATACTGCAGGACAGCGGCGATCGCCTGTGCTAAGTCCTGATCGTCGTCAACAACGAGTACCGTCGGCATATCCCTCCCGGCATAAATACAAATTTTGCCTAATCTTCGATATTCTTAGAATTAATATAGAAGTAATTACCTGCCGGGTCAAGACGGCAACCGATTATTTTAGGGGGCCCGATAAGGCAATCGGATTGCTCATAAATCAATGGGAAAGAATGACGACCCGTTCGGTCTGATGAAGGACACGCCACCCCCATTCCGTAGCGATCCACGGCCAAGTGTCGGCGTGATAAAAGTTGACATGCGTGGGTTCCCGGTGGTACCACCAGTCCCGGAAAGAATCCACGTCGCGGTACATTCCGGTCATGATCCCCAACAGCCCGCCCTCCCGCTTGACCAGCTGAGCGAACCGCTCCCACTCCCGCCGCGGTTGGTAGAAATGCTCCACCGTCTCGGTGCAGGTGACAAAATCATAGGAGGCCTGCAGCAGGTCGTCTTCCGGATAGTAGACCGGATCGTAAACCAACGTTTCGAAACCGAGCCGCCGCAACAGTACCGAGGCGGTCGGTCCCGGTCCGCAACCGTAGTCGAGTCCGCGCGCGCCGGCCGGCAGAAGTTTACTGAGCGGTTCGATCAATTGGTTGAGAAAGTCGACATACCCGTGGTCCTCCGGATGGTTCTGGTGCAAATCGTAACGGGCGCGTTCCTGGTCGGGGGTCAAAAACTGATCGGGCGACAGGAAGATGATCCGGCAGCGGCCGCACCGGTAGTAATCCCGGCGGCCGTAGCTCTTGTCGGTCCGCTGATGGACATGTTCGCTATCGGAAGCATGACACAATGGGCAGATCATCAGAAGTAGGCGACATTATTGTTAAGGGCAATGGCGTGATAAACCTTCAATGCCTTGAGGGCGGCATAGAACAGCGCCAGGCTCGCCACAGTCAGTCCGGCGTAACCGTAGACATTCTTCTGCCGCAACAGCATTTGATAACCGACAACGATCGTCGAAGCGATGAGGATCACCGTCGGCGTCACGAATTGCACCGCGTAGCGTCCCTGAAAGTTTTTCCAGACCGTGGCAAATAACAGGACCCATACACTGCTCAGCAGCAGAAACACCTCCTGCCGCCGGCCCAGCGGCGCGCGCAGAAAGGCAACGAACATCAGCAGATAAAAAGGCGAATACTCCAGGTGCTGTTTGAAATAGAAGTACCACGGTTCCTGCCGGTATATCTTCATGTCCCACCCTGCGTTGGGAATTTCCGCCCAATTGAGAGACTTCAGCGCGCTGGCCACATACGGTTTGTGCAGACACAGCAAGGCGAAGAACAGCCCGATCGCCGCCATCGCGGTAAACGGAAGCCACTGTGGCCCCGATCCGGCTCGCGGGTCCTGCGCCGCCGCCTTGGCCAGCCGCTGGTAAAGGACGATACCGCCCCAGACCGCGGCAATCGCCGCCGCGGCAAAAAGCGCGAAATAAAGCATCTTGCGCGGACCGGCCGTCTGCCGCAGGACCATCATCGTAAACGTCTCCATGCCGTACACCTTCAAATTGGTGATCAGCCAGGGCAGGAACACGACAAAGGCGATACCGAAAAATATGTAGAACTCTTTGGACCGCAGGAGTTCCCGCCGGTAGATCAGAATATAAGACAACAGGACCGGCACCACCAACACGGCGGTGTATTTGGTCAGCATCGCCAGACCGAACACCACGCCCGCCGGGTAGAACCAGGCCCGGTGTTCTTCGCAGGCTTTGAACAACAGATACAACGTGGCAAAGGTGAAAAACGCCAGCGTC
Source organism: Candidatus Omnitrophota bacterium (assembly GCA_020429915.1). Taxonomy (GTDB): domain Bacteria; phylum Omnitrophota; class Gorgyraeia; order Zapsychrales; family Zapsychraceae; genus JAGOSC01. Next base: position 202,060 of record JAGQKV010000018.1, read on the forward strand.
GCGGCTATCCACACCTTTTGCCCGCACAACGTGATATTAAGATCGATAGCCAGCAGAAACAGCGCGGCGTAAGCGGTCGGATAGCCGAAGTACCGCCGCGCAAACCGAAAGCACAGGACCAGCAGCAGACAGACCATCACGTTCGAGACCTTGGACCCGGCCTCATACAGTTCCTGATAGCTGTAAGCGGATTTTTGCTCCAGCATCGCGTAGGACATCGACACCAGCCACGGAAACATGGGCGGATGTTTGTACAACGGCCGCTTCATGTAGTTGGGCAGCAACCGCGACCGGTGGCGCTCTTCCCACAAGCGGATCGTGTTGTAGGGATCGCCCTGTTTCAGATTGACCGCGAGATTGACATAAACGCTTTCATCAAATGTATAAGCCCCCTGCCGGCGTTCATAATCGGCCCCGTGAATAAGCAACAAAAACGTAACCAGGCAGGTCAGTATGAGCACCGGCCACGCCATCAATTCGTACCAGGTTTTCTTGGACTTGGGTTCGGCGAGTGCGGACGTCGCGCCGCGGCTGAGGGTCGGTCCGCGGGAGGCCTTCCTCTTCTTATGTTTGCTCATGGGTGTCCTTTGGCTGATGGGGATTGGACCTGCTGGGCCTTTTGCATAAGTAGTGTCGCCTCTTTTTTCAGACCGGCCCCGGCATAGATCGACGCAAGCTGTTGATAGACCGGCGCCGACTGCAACGGGATGCTGTTGGCGTTCTGGAACGAGAGCGTAAAATTCTTTTTGTCTTTGAGGCGATGATACCCCAAGGCCAGGTTGTACTGAATAACGGCTTGATCGTACGCAGACCCGCCCAAGGCCAACGCCTTTTTATATAGCTCCACGGCCTCCTGGTGGCGGCCGAGATCACTGTACGCGCTGGCCAGATTATTGTAGAACTTCGTATTGGTGGGTTCGATCTCGATCCCCTTTTTATAAAACTTGATCGCCTCCAGCTTGAATTGTTTCGTTTCCTTGGTAAAGCGGCGCGCCTCCTCCGCCATTCCTTTTTTCCGGCTGGTCTCGGCCAGTTTCTTGGCGATCAAAGACTTTTGGTTGTAACTGATAGCAATATTGTTGTAGGCCTGGGTCAGGCTCGGCATGTAATTGATGGCCTGTTGATAGTGTTCGATCGCTTTGTCGAAATCCTGCTGGCCCTTATAAAGATTGCCCAGATTGAAATGAGCGTTGAAGTAGTTCGGCCGAATCTTGAGCGATTTTTCATACGCATCGATCGCTTTTTTGGTCTCGCCGAGCCGCATGTAGATGGTCCCGAGATTGCTCCACGCGGCGTAGTAACTCGGGCGCAACTGGATCGCACGTATCGTGGAATCCCGCGCGTCCTCGATACGGCCCACGCGGTAGTACGCCTCGCCGAGATCGGCATGCAAACGGCCGCTGTTCGGTGCAAATTCCCGGGTACGCTCGTAAAAGGCGATTTGATTCAACCAGGTCTTGTTCTGCTGGTAGGTGCGCACGCCGAAAAACAGGCTTAACCCGGCCACGATCACCACCACCGGCCCCAGCATGGCCTTGTTGCGTACGGTCCAGTCGGCGAACAAATGACCGATAATTAAAAACAGGCCCATCACCGGAATGTACAACCAGTGTTCCGCCATATACGCGTTGACCACCACGAACGTGTTGGACACCGGAAACAATCCCACCAAAAACCAGAGGATGCCGAAAGTCACATAGGGTTTGCGATTGCGGAACCAGATCGCCACCGCGACCGTAGCCACGAAAAGGAGCAGCCCGAGCACCGCCCGCGGGTCGGACCACGGGAACATCGGCCGCAGATACTCCATATGCAAATGGAACGGCGCCACCAGCAGTTTGAAATAGGAGCTGTAGGCCACAAAAAATCCGGGGAGCCGTTCGAAGACCGAGGTCTTGGTCGGCTCCTTCAGCCCCATCCCCCCGAGAATCTCCAACTTGCGCAAAATAATATAAACCACCGCGATCGTCCCGTAGATCACAAAAGGCTTCCACGGGATTTTCTTACGCATCGCGAAGTGGTACATCAGGGCAAATACCGGGACCATCAGCCCGTTCTCCCGCGACAGGACCCCGAGCAGATAGCACAGCCCCATGCCGATCCCGTCGAGGATATTTTCCCTCTCCACCATCCGGAAATAAAACACCAACGAGGCCAGCATAAACATCGAGGACAACGGATCGGCGCGGCCGGCGATATAAGTGACCGCTTCAGTGTGGACCGGATGCAGGACGTACAGGACCGCCGTGATAAAAGCGATAAAATTGCTCGCGAATAACTTCACCACTAACAAGTAGAGGAAGACCGCGACCAACAGATGGCAGACAATGCTCGTCAAATGAAAGCCGAACGGTCGCATCTTCCACAAGGAATAGTCGAACATATACGTGATGGTCTGTACCGGACGGAAGGACGAGTGTTTGTAGTACAGCTTCTCGCCCCCCAGGTTACCGAAAAGGACCTTGTCGAGATTACTCCAGCTGCGGATGTCGGTATTGTTGCGGATCAGGATATTGTCGTCCCAGATAAACTCGCCCTGCAATGCGTTGGCGTAAAAGATAAAACCGACCAGAGCCACCGCCAAGACCAGCCACCAGTTCGGGCGCACCCTCTTATCCGTGAGGGGCGCGAATCCGGCCTCCTCTTTCCCGACCGGTTTATCCTTGGTCTTAAGGGAGTCGATATAACGCTGAACGGTGCGTTCCTTGAGATTCAGATGGTGGGCGATTTGCTCGGCAGTGTGTTGATCGTGGTGTTTAAGGATGTATTTGCGGTGTTCCGGTTTCATGCCACGCGGGATTAGGGTCCGGACGGGACCGCGGATTGCTGCTTGAGAACCGAGAGCAATTTGCGTTTCAGGGCCCGGGCCTTGCTGTGATCGGGGTTTAATTCCAAAAGTCTATTATAATCATCCAAGGCCAAATGTAAATCACCCTTTTTGAAGCGGGTGGTGGCCCGGCCGAACAAAGCGCTCTGATTCTCCTTATCCAGTTCAATGGCGCGGCTGAAGTCATCCAGGGCCAGTTCAAACTTCTTCAACCGGGAATAGACCTGGCCGCGGCTGGTGTATCCGCGGACGAAACTCGGCCGCAATGCGAGCGCCCGGTCGTAATCTTCCAGGGCGCGGTCATACCTCTTCATCTGGTAATACTTGTTGGCGCGGTTGTGAATGGCCTCGACCGCCTGCGGATTAAGAGTGATGACCCGGTCATAATCGGCAATCGCCCTCGCGTAGTCCTTGACGTAGCTGTAGTAATTGCCCCGGTTGATGAGGGCCTCCTGATAATCCGGCATGATCTCAAGCGCCCGGTTAAAGTCCTGGATCGCCCGTTCGGGTTTTCCCAGCGCGAAATAGGCCATCCCGCGGTTGCTGTAGGCGGCGTGATTGCGGCCGTATTTTTCGATGGCCGTATCCAAATGGTGAATCGCCGTCTCCCACTGGCTCCTCTCGACGTAGGCGATCCCCAGGTTCATGTGCGGACGGGACTTCTCCGGCGCCTTGGCGATCACATCCTCCCACATCGCGATATCATCCGCCCATACGAAATTACGCTGATAGGTCAGCACGGCCAGCGTGAGGGCAATCACGGTCGCGGCGGCGAGGCATTTGCGCCGTGAGCGGAATGTCTTGAGGAGCCACGCGCTGATGCAGAGAAAAAATCCAAAGGACGGCAGGTACATGCGGTGTTCAAAGATCACGTGCTTGATGACAATCACCGAGGACTCCACCGACAGGGTCAGAAAAAACCAGAAGATGCCGAAGGCCAGCAACCGGTTCGATCCCACGCGGCGGATACCGTAGGCAAAGATGGTCACCAGCAGGACAAAGCACCAAAAGGTGCGCGGTTCCAGCATCGAGTACGAGGCGGGAAAATCGTACAGCAGGTTCTGTCCCACGGGCAGGAACATCAAACTCAGATACGTGCAGATGACCCGGAATTGGGTCATCAAATAGACCATGTTGTACAACTCATCCCCCCGGTGCGAACCGGAATGGTGTTGAATGGTCAGCATCGCGGGGGCATTGAACTTGAAGATCGCCGGCACGATCAACAGGAAAAGTCCGGTGCCGCCTACGATCCGCCAGTCAATGCGCCCGCCCTTCCCCCGCGGACGCACAAAGAGAAACTCCACCAGTAAAATCGCCACCGGCAAGGTAATGGTAATCTGCTTGGTGAACATCCCCAACAGCGCGCTGAAGCCAGCTGCGGCAAAGAAAGGCAACGCCCGGCGGGGATACAGCCGCGCCTGCAAATAGCACCACACGCTCAACAGATAAAACAGCGTCGCCAGTGACGCAAAACGCTGGGCCATGTAAGCAACGGCCTGCGTTTGCATCGGATGCGCCGCAAAAAGCATCGCGGTGATCAGTGCCACCAGCTCCGCATCCGGCCGCAGCGGATCATCGCGCATCTGTTCGCAGCGGAATAACAGGCGCACCAATGACCACACCAGGAGTATGTTGACCATATGAATGCCGATATTGGTTACGTGAAAACCGAGCCAATTGTAACCGTGAATCGCATAATTCAAGGCAAAGGTAAAATAACCCACAAAACGGGCCGGGTGCTTCCACGCGTGCCAGATGGCATGGATGTCGGTAATGTCGCGGATATTCGCATTACTCTTGATGTACCCGATATCGTCGAAAATCGGCGGACCGTGAAGCACATTGGAATACATCGCACCGGTGGCTATCAGCAGAGCGGCCACGGCCAGCCGGTAGCGGTGAGTTTTAAGCCAGTCCGTCATATACTCCCCATCGCCTTTCTGGTCCGGTCAAAATAGGTGTCGTCGACGTCGTAGCCGAGATCACGCGCTTGCTTGAAATCGGCCAGCGCCTGGTTGAAGTCACGCAGCTCATAGTGACTCAGTCCGCGCAGCATAAAGGCGTCGGCCGCCCGGGGGGTCTGTTTCAGGTAGAGGTCGAGTTCCTGCGCCGCGCGACGGAATTCTCCCTGCCGGTAGTAAATTTTTCCGCGCTCCAGGTAAACCTTGACCAGCCCGGGCCGCTGCCGCGCGACCGCGCCGTAATCATCCAACGCCCCCGCCAGCCGCTGCAGGCGTGTGCGCACATAAGCGCGTTGCAGATAAACCTCCGCGGTCCCTTTCCCGCGCGCGATCAAGACAGTCAAATCTTCCTCGGCCCGTTCATAGCGGCCGAGGGCCTGAAAGACCTGCGCGCGGTTGCGGTACAGCTCAGCCAAGGCCGGATCGTGGGCAATACCCGCACTGAAACTCTCCAACGCACCGGTCAGGTCGTTGACCCCCATCAGCAATGCCCCGCGCACATTGTAGAATTTGGCATCGGCATCAACGTCCTTCATCTCATTCAGCAGGCGCAGCCCGTCGGCGTAACGGCCGAGGTGCCCCATGACCAATGCCCGGTTGACGGTCGCACCGTTCATAGTCGGATCGAGACGGTGCGCTTTCTCAAAGTCGTCCAGCGCCTCGTCGTAACGTTTGGCCTGCAATAGGATCGCACCGCGGTTCAGATAGGCCCCGGCCCGCCGCGGATTGAGTTTCAACACCCGGTTGATGTCATGCAGGGCAAGTTCCAGATTTCCGATGTCCAGCAGCAGCTGACTGCGGTTCACGTACGCGAGTTCATAATCCGGATCGATGAGTACGGCCTTGTTAAAGTGGTCGAGCGCGGCCGCCGGATTGCCGGCTTTCAGATACTCGTAAGCCAAATTGTAGTGCGCCCGTGCGTTGTCCGGTGTCTTGCGGACAACGTCGGTCCACATCGCCACCCCGCTCTGCCACACGCGGTTGCGCTGGACCGTCAGCACGCTCAATACCGCGATCAGCCCGGCAGTGACCGCCACCCGGGCCGGCCGGGACCGGATCCCGGTATGCAACGCCCAAGCGACCGCCAGCAACAGCCCCACGGACGGCAGGTAGGCACGGTGTTCAAAGATCACATGCCGGATCGGGATCACCGTCGCTTCGACGAGCAACACGATAAAAAACCACAAAATACCGACGCTGACGAGCCGCGCGCGGTCCCACAACACCAAGGCCGCACAGAACAACAGGGCCAGCACTGCGGCACTGACTAACATCCGCGGGTCCGTCCACCCCGCGGTCACCGGGAAATCATAAAGCAGCGTCTGCCCGGCCGGCCAGACCAGCAACCGCAGATAAGTCGCCACCACCCGCGGCTGGGTCAGGGCGTACGTGCCGGCGTTGATAATATCGCCCGGATGATTCCCGTTTTCATGGGTAATGCTCAAGATGCGATCCGCACGGAAATGATACAGTGCCGGGATCACCGCCCCCGTCAACAGCGCCGTAATTAACAGGCCTGCCGCGGCCCCGGGCCGGCGACGATCAAAGAAGGCGAACTCCAGTAAAATAATCATCAGCGGGACGGTCAATGCGATTTGCTTGGTAAACATTCCGCACAGAGCACTGATCAAAGCCGCCGCCCACCACCCGGCGCGTCCCGTCCCCACAGCACTCAAACGGCCGCGCAGGTAGCACCACAGGGTCGCCAGATAGAACAACGCCGCCAACGAAGTAAACCGCTGGGTAATGTAGCTGACGGCTTGCGTGTTCAACGGATGACAGACAAACAAGGCGGCCGCGGTAAAGGCAAGTCCGTAGGCGCCGTCAGTCCCCCGCCCGCGTTGAACGGCCGGGGTCCCGGCGAGCGCCAGGACCAACGCATACACCAGTAGCGTATTGATCAGATGGATCAGGAGATTGACGATGTGAAAACCGAACGGCTCCGGCCCGCCGAGCCGGTAATTCATCCAGAAGGTCAGGTAGGCCACCGCCCGGCTGGGATGCGGCAGGGCCGCCCAAAGTCCGGCCGGACTGCCGGCGCGCAACGCCTCATTGTGGACGATCACCGGGTGGTCATCAAACTGAAAGTCCCCGCTCAGACTGTTGATATAAACCGCGAGTCCGAGCATAACCAACATCACGGGCAGCAAGACCTTGGGCCAGAAGGAAGAATAGGTGATCATAGATATTTTAGGGTAAGAACTTGGCGCGCTCCTCGGCCGTGGGCAGCCGGCATTGCGCGCGCTTCTTGAACCACTGGTACCGGCGTTTGGCCACGAACTGGTAGAAAAAGTCCCGAAAGTCCCGCGGCATGACCTTAAACCACCCCAGCATTCGCCATCCCCCGCCGAGGTCGCTGAGGATCGTCAGGACCGCGTCCGAAGCGCGGGTGAATTTGCCTTCGGCATCGCGGTAAATGATGCTCCATTCGTCGGTGTTGGCCGGCAGCGGCGCAATAAGGCCGGCAGCCGTCTCCCCCTGGATCGGCGTGAACATAAAAATGCCCTTGCGGTCGCGCCGGATGACCCAGTCAACAAACCGGTTACACAGGCCGCAGACGCCGTCAAAAAAAATGAGTCGCTGCGTTGTTTCGGACATGGGAGCCTTTCGCCGCGCGGAGGCGTACGCAGGGTCGTGTTCGGGATACGGATAATTGATCTCATACTACTATTTATGCCGGGGGGTGTAAAGCGAATAAGCGGTCTTGCGGCCCCAGCCGTCCGGCGGTCCGGAATTTTGGGCACTCCGCAGGCCGTGTGGTATACTTGAACCGCCTTAGGAAGTATTGACAATTTGGTTCTTGGTAAACTCACCGAAAGGTGGGGGCCCTGTCCGGAGGGATCCGGAACAGGACATGGGTCTTCCGAACGAAGATCCTTGGACAAAGCCGTGAGCCTAACCCGCGCCAACCGCGCGGCATGGCTGTCTGGTTGCCGTCAACTATTGTAATCGAATAGTTTACGTAATATTTGAGCCCCTCATCGCCGTTCGGTGAGGGCCTTTTTTTGCAAAAAGGCCCGCGTATGAGGAGGCTTTCCATGTTACGCCGGACGTTTCGCATCACCGGACTTACTGTCCTGATCTTTATGATCACGGTCTCGCCGTTTGCCACGGCGCAGACGGTGCAGTACCACCTCTCGGTGACCATCCCCGCCATCCCCGGTGTCAACGTCCCGCCCTTTGAGGACGAACGGGATCCGGCACTGGCGCTTTCCCACACCGATACCGGCCTGGAGATGATCGAGGAACACATCCGGCTCGGTGACCGCGACATCCTGTTGCGGACATATGTGGTACGATAATTCCAGTGTCCGCCCGCAGGAAGGGGTTCAATGAATTACTCTCGCAGTTTTATCCTCATTCTCTATTCTCACCGCAACTCCATCCGGCCCCAAATGGACAACGAAATGTTCGACAGAATCGTACGCACAGCGAAGCATGTATGATCGGCCTTACTTAACGCTGCGCTTCAACGGAACGTGGAACATGAAGGTCCGCCCTTCCTGAACGGTGATCTTGTTCTTGAGACGGATCGTGGGAAGGAATTCGCGCGGCAGGGCGTTGACATCGATGGTAAGGATGTGATCACCGGGGGCAACGTCGTAGAATTGGTACACCCCTTCAAAATCAGCGGCCGCCACTTCGGAGCCGTCCAACCGCATCAATGCCTTGGCGATCGTGGGTTCGTTCGCTTCGTACTGCTTGTTGCCGTTAACATCTTCGAAAAACACTCCATAGACGCCGGAACGGATTATGAATCCGTAATCAATCACGTAGGTTTCTCCCTGCCGGACGGCGATATCCTTCATGAGGTACGATTGCAGGGAGTAGCCCTGAGGCAGGCTGCTGAAATCCAGACCGGTCTTGATTTTCTTGGCGCGTGCCGTGCCGCGGTAGGTCCCGCGCGGGCCGGTGGTGACGGTGGAATTTCCGATCCGGACCACGATCCCTTCTACTCCGGGTTCTCCCGGATCTTGGATCTCGTTGCGGTTAAAGTCCTTGTATACGGTTCCACGCACGGTGGCCGTCGGATCCCAGCGGAACATCGTCTCCCAGTCCGTGCGCATCCCGAAACGCACATCGGCGTCATTGTAGGCCGGCTGTGTGGCCGACTCGCTGAGGACATTGCGCAGACTCCCGTCCAAAAAAACCTCCACCTGCGGGACCGGCCGATAACTGATACCGATGCTGCTGCGGATGGTATCGGATCCCGCCAAAAAGCTGAAACGCCCTTCGGTATTCTCCTCGTTGCGATACGAAACACTGGCCCGACCGCTGAGCTTTTTCCCGAAATTACGCGCGTAGCTCACCCCCATGCTCATAACATTAGGTTCGTTGCGCTCGCGCGGTTGTTTGACCTCCACATACGACTGTTCGTAATTGGCGAAAAAGCTGAGCCGGTCGATCAAGGGGATCCGGATTCCCGCCCCCACGCCGTAACGGTCATACTCGGACGTCGGGCTCTTGTCGAAGCGGCTGAGCTGCCCGCTTAACGTCACATACGTCGACAGATCCCGTTCGAAGATAATCCGGAACGTTTTGGATAGCGAAGTGTTCCAGCGGATCGACAACCGCGGGGAAATCAGCTGCGGCGTATGCGAAAAAAAGAGAGAATTGCTCCAGGTGTACCCGTGGCCCAATTGTTGCGTATAAACGGTTCCCAGATCGATATTGATATTATCCGGGTCGTCCGGATTCTTTTGTTCGCGATCCCGGTACAAATCGAGATTTGTGGTCAACTGTCGGTCTTCCGGCCGGTAATCGAAGATGATGTTGCCGCCCACCTCCCCACTGTCTGCCGGGCGCGAGCTGATCGTGGTGAATCCATCCTGCAGATCGCGCAGATTGACCCGCAGCCGGGCATCTCCCTCTTGATAGTCAGTCAGCAGCAATGTACCGAAGTTATGTTCATCGTAAGCGACTTCCAAATGAGCGTCCACCTCGCCGAAGCGGTTCTTGACTTCCACGGAAAAGACCTTGTCATTGAGAAAACGCGGGCGCTCTGTCCCGTGACCGCGTGCATAGTTGAAGGCGAATTGAAGCTCGTCCTCGGGAAACAGCAACACCCGTGCGCCTTCAATATACGACTTACGGACTTCACTGACGCCTTGTGAAGTCTGCAGAAATACGGCGCGGTCCTGGCCCTTAAGATAACTAAACTGCACCTTACGATCCAGCGCGAAACTATCGAATAAGACACCGCGGAAAAACCGTCCGGGCAACGACAGGTCGGAAAAACGCTTGGAGGCATCCCAACCGCGGATGGAAAAATCCTCGAACGGTCCCAGATTCGCGTTACTCAAGCCGAGGGTGCGGCCGGTATTTTCAGTGGAATCGGCAAAGCGAAAAAAGTTTGCGGATGCATCCAGAAAACCATAAGGCGTGTCTCCATAGATCCCGACCCACTGGGTGAAACTGAGGTTCTGTCTGTCCAGATTATGGGGACTGTCTCCCAAGTAAAAGCTACCCCAGTTATTTGAATAGCTAATCCGGAAGGGCGTCGCATGCCGTTCGAAGGCATCGCCCGCCTGCTGGCTGATAGCGGCATTCGTTGTGGGAAGGACCCCTTTCAAATTAAACGTCCAGCGGCCGCGCTCATCCCAAATATGAAAAATTGTCGTTCCCCGACGGTTCATCGTGATCCGGACGCGATCCGTGGATTCCCGTTCCGCTGAACTGACTTCCGGATTAATAATCAAAAAACGCGTCACACCATCGCCTTCTAAAACCAGCGATTCGCCGAATTCGATCTCAAGTATGCTCCCGGGCTGCCGCTCCCAGAGTTCGTCATTCAGCCTAATGACCGCGGCCGTCCGGATGACATCTTTCCCGTCACCAGCCCCCCCGCGCTGATCCTCCCTATTTTCAGTCCGAATTTGCTGTCGACGGTCGGCTGCGGATTCCGGTTCACTGGTCACCGCCTCGTCAGGGCCGACGTCAGTGGGCGGCGGGACCGGGATGCTGCGGCCGGCGGTCTGAGGGTAGCCGGTCTGCCGGTACTGAGCCGGAGGTTGTGCCACGGTCGTCAGTGTACGAACGGCCTGTTGCTTGAGCTTCTGAGACTGAATGATCCGTGATACGTCGTTGGGACGCCGGGCGACCTCTTGCCGGGCGGCATCAATCTTACGTTGCCGCTCCCTTTCCAAACTCTCGCTGTCATTGCGGTACTTGGCCAGAATTGCGTCGACTTCCGGAGGATGATCCACGGTGTAGATCCGGCCCGAAACGTGTTCGGCGCGGATGGCGCTGACTTGTACCGGCTCGGCCTCAACGTGAAGAGTGTCGCCGTACTGTCGCAGACTGCGTTCGTCCGTCAACGGAGCGACCTGTCCGCGGCGGACGAGGTCGACGTGATGAATCAGTTTTTGAACCCCGGGCACCGACGGATCCACGTGATGGGCCGCCGCGTAGAAAAACCGGGCATTGCGGTAATCGCCCCGCATATAATATGCGGTGGCCATGTCAAAGTAGTGGCGGAGGGATCGCCGGTAATTGCTGAAGGCGGGAAGCTGCTCCAGCAGATCAAAAGGTTCTCGTTGCCGGGGGGCGGCGAAGTGGGCGGCCTTTATCAATGACAACGCGGCCGGAAAGTCCTCGTCCTCAAGTGCCAGAGTGGCTTTGATAATGTAGTCGCGATAATTGGACACACTTTCGGCATACACGGTCTGACCGCCGAGCAGGACGGCCAAAAAAAGACATACGAAGAATTGTTTGAAACGTATCATGCCGCTCAACCGTAGGCTGCCGGGTAATGGTCCCGTAAATTCGCTGCATTGGTCAATCCTTCCCTTTTACAAGCCCGTCTCCGACGGCGGATGGTTTCTCGTATCACTGGGGTGATCAATGCCTGGCTGTGTAAAACGCGCGCTAGTCCCGAACTTGCCTGATTTGATACTGTCCTGTATTGAATTTCGTCAAATCGATTTCTTTAGTAACACTTTCCCCTCCACCCAAGTCGAAGGTGATCACCATTGTGTAGTCGCCGACGGCAAGGGCTCCATCGAGCACCACGGAGAATTCCGCCGCCGTATCCGGCATGACATACATCGTGTCGATTTCTCCGCGATCGGCGGGGACGCCGTCGTTATCAACCAGGTAGTACACCCCCCGCGGAAAGAGAAAGACATCGCCCTCATTCGCGAACCGCCCGCGAATAAATTCATCCTGAACACGAACTTCGTCGACCACAGCCGACTTGTCGCTGTCGACCGTTTCCAGGTAGAACAACGACCCCAGTCGCGTGATAATATTGACCCCTGTGTTTTGCGGTGACGCTGACAGGGACCTTTCGAAAAAAAGGACTCCGTAGTGGCCGCCGGTCGCATCCTCAGGGACCTTGATTGTATAGCGGATTTCGCGCTTCCCCTGCGCGGGGACGGTCAACACCTGGGGAGAGTACGTTACCCACTCTCCCATCGAATATTTCGAGGTCCCCGGGGGAGTAAAATTCTTTTTCCCGGTGTAGGGCGGGACATATTCAAAGTCCTGCCAATACACGCGGATATCGACGTCCTGTTGTCCGGTGTTGTGAATATTCATCCCGTCCACCACCGTCTCTCCGGGAGTGACGGTCAATTGGACCCGACTCTCTTCCATCAGCAACTGAGCCCCCGCCTTCGTCGCAAACAGGACCAAAAACGCTGTCATTAGAATTCTTTTCATAATCTCATTCCGGTTAAAAGAGGGGCGGCCCGACGGACCGCCCCTCCTGAGTTGCCATTAATTACGGTACGTCAAAAGAAGCGGTAATTGTGAATGTTCCCGAGTACGTCCCGGTTGCATCGGCCGGCGTAAACGGAACCGCGTTTCCTTCTTCCAAACCCGGATCGCCGGTGGCGATACCGAAACTGATCCGGGCAAAGCCGTTGGCGTATTGCGTTTCATCAAGTCCGCCTGATGTATTGGCCTCATCAAGGCTCTCGCCGCGAATCAGGTTGACGGTTTGTGTTCCGTTGCCGTTGTCCACGACCTCCAGATACGCCACTGTTCCATGTCCGCCCAGCCCGGAACCGTCATTCAAGGCACCGTTGGGATTGAAGGTGTCGACATATGCGAATTGAAGATCGGGGAATCCGGCACCGTTCGTGCCGACATCGACGACCCAAAAGTAGGCCGGCAGAAAGATGCCGAGACCCGCGTCGAGATCCAGTTGCCCGAAATCCAAAGTGTCGAATCCCGCGGCCTGTACTTCAAAAACGTCCGGGGTTCCCGGGGTGACTTTGCTGACTGTGTAAACGGCCCCGTCAGCCGGCGGGATATAGGCATCGATAAAAAAATCGGTCTGTGCCGCTGCCGGTGACGCGGCCAAGACGACCGCCGTTACTCCGGAAATTATAAATAATGCAAGCTTTCGCATGAATTACCTCACTTGGTTATTGGGTTTACGGATAGTTGGCTTATTTCCCACGGCGTGCTGGGCCGCCGGAAATCAGATGTGGTGTTGGTTCACCTCCTTTTTTTCCCGATGTTGACGTTTATTTTTCCTCCAACGTGTAGCGAACGGATGTCCTGTAGTCCCCCGCCCGCATACGGGAATGGGGTCGCAAACGGTAGATTACACGAAAGCTGGCCGGAGACCCGAATTCATCCGAGTAATACATGACATGTTCACCCTCCGGGACCGGGACAAATTTGGGATCGGTCACCCGGCCGCGGATATCTTTGGATAACTCCTGCTTGTAAGTAAAATTATCGCGCTCAAATTCCTCCCCCGCATCGTTGGTCAAGGCGGAACGGACATTCTGACTGACCAAATAAGGCTGTCCCGTGTTGGTGTTGACCGTGACCAGGACCTCTTTGTATTGCGGTTCGTCCGTCGGGAGCAGGCGTTGAAAAGACATTCCGCCGGGCGGATATTCGGTCGTCATTTCAAAGACCGGCGCGATGACGATTTCCAAATCCACGGGCAGTGCGTGCGTGGCGGTTTCGGTCTCGACGATGTACTGCAGGCGGCCATGGAATGTCCCGGCGGTCTGCGGCGGATCCTTTTCCTCGTTGATCCGGAAACGCATCCAGATTTCATCGGCCGCGGCGCTCCCCTCATAAATCAACTGCCGCTGACGGCTCAGCGGAACCGGCTGCGCAACGGACAGCTCGCCGAGCTCACCGCCGGTGGCCCACAATTGGACTGTTCCCTCCCCCATATCGGTGTTGAGGTCATCCACGGGATAACGAACGACTTCCTGGTAAATACGCAGCTGCCCGCTACGGTTCCCGCTGAAACTAACGCGAAAATAGTCGTCTTGAAAGCCAGGATTGTCGGAGTATAGCCGTACGATGTCGGAGCCGCGGCCGCCCTCCCGGCGCACATCGAGTTCACCCTCAACTTCCAGATACGCATTGAGTATCCGTTCGTCCACACGGCTGCCGCTCCCGATGGGACGTACGGTGTAAAGGATTTGACCGGAAAAATTTCCGGAGCGGGTAATGCGGTCGGCGTCGACCTGGTAGATCAAGGTCAAACCGTCACTGAGACCATTGTTGGTCGAGGTGTAAATCAGTTGCTCGGTATAACCGAGTTCCTCTACGGTTTGCAACTCCACGGATCCGGCACTGTTGGATCCGGTCAGCACCGAAACCCGAATCGTATCGTGGTCGAGGGCCTCACCACGCTCATTGGTGAACGGCTGGCTGACGCGTTGAAAAACCTGATACTGCGTGGCTTCGGTGGAGTTGATGCGGATGCGGACTTCCTGGGTCGTGGCCGCGGGCAGATCGACGCGGCCGAAACGAATGCTGTTTCCTCCGCTCACGGGGGTGACACTCAGATTCAATCCGGCATGCGCTGGCGCCGCACACAGCAAAATGGTTGTCACCGCCAACAACTGCAGATATTTGCGACCAGGCTTGTAAAGGTTTGTCCGGAGCATCGTTTTTGTTCCCCGAAGAGCGTCGTAAGTTAAGTAATATTACTAGATATATTCTAGAAAGAGGCGCGGAAATAGTCAATATGACAGACCAGGACATGCGCCGCGGCAAATATTCACCACGCGCGTGGTGAATTAATTCAATTAGTTGAAATGTATGGGGTTATAGCTATTTTACGGCGTGGCCGTAAATGTGAGGGCGGTTGACCAAGGCGATTAGGCCCGGTCCGTTCTGTAAATAGTGCTGACACTCCACCTGAGTGAAGCCTGCTGCGGCGATGGCGCCGGCAATATCCCGTCCCGGATCGCATCCATCTGAAAAAAAACGCCACGGCGTATACGGGGCAGCCCGCTGAACAAAGCGGCGTACGGGATTCGCGCGGTCGATGACATGCTCCAGGAACAGAAATCGGCCGCCCGATTTTAACAGGTCGCGAACCGACTTCAAAGTACCGGCCAAATCGCTCACCGAACACAAGACCATAGTGCTGACCACAAAATCGGCGCGGCCTTTGTCTTCGCGCACGGCTTCGTCGAGAGCCGTGTGCAAATCCGCCGTGATATTGAGCTCCCGTGCCTTCCCTTTCAAGACCGGATGCAATACGGGGTTCGGTTCGATACCGGTCCAGGAGATTCCGGAAGGGTAGTAACTCAGATTTACCCCGGTACCAGGGCCGATCTCGAAAACGCGTCCATGCACTTCTTTAAACAACGCGTTTTTTCTGGCGGCATACATCCGGTGATTCAGATCGTCGCCGCCGAGCAGAAATCGCGCGAAGATTTGCTGACTGAGGGTGGCCGGCCTCGTCGACGCGGCCATGTTACCAGGCCGTCACATGAACGTCGTCCACGTGCCCGTCTTCCGACCCGAAGTTCATGAGCCCCCGAAAGCGCAGCTGCAACTGGGATATCCCCGTCACCTGCACGCTCTCCGTAATCCATGCATCCTCCGGATCCACATCCCCGCTGAGCCGCCGCATTTCCTGCCAGCTCTGTCCGTTGTCGGTGGAGATGTCGAACGCAATATACTCGCCGAGGTCCAGATAACTGCGGATCAACCAAGTGAATTCCACCGTGGCGTTGTCATGCCCGGCCAGGCTGATGGCGACGGATGTCAGAGCCCCGTTTTCCGTAGGGCCGTCGACATTGGCGGAATACCGGCCTTCGCTTGAGCGGATAAAAGAATCCTGCCAATCACTCTGTCCGTCTTCGGTCCACAACCCGTTCCACTCCCCGTTTTCGAAGCCGTCGGTAAAGACTTCCACGCTGCCCCCCGGGGGAGTGACGTCGGCCACATTGACGGTGGCGGTATCGCTGTCGGTGGCGCCGTCGTTATCGGTGACCGTCACGCTGACCGTATAATTTCCCGCAGTGGCATAGGCATGCTGCACAGAAACACCGCTGCCGCCGGTACCGTCGCCGAAATTCCATGCGTACGAGCTGATTGTTCCGTCGGGATCAAACGAGCCCGAGGCATTGAAGGTGATGCTCTCACCGGCATCTCCTGAATACGGCCCGCCGGCATCAGCGGACGGGGCCTGATTGGCACCGGTGATAGCCGCCGTGGTCGTAGCCGCGGCCGAACTGGCCTGTCCGTCGTTGACCGTTAAGGATACGGTGTATGTCCCGGCGGCGGAATAAGAATGCTGCGGTGTGGCGCCGGCACCCGAAATTCCGTCACCGAAGTCCCACAGGTATGTCAACGGATCCCCGTCGGGATCAGACGAGTCGCGGCCGTCGAAGCCTACGGACTGGCCGCTTATTCCCGTATAGGGTCCGCCCGGATCTGCCTGGGGCGGATTGTTGACCGGCGGTGGGGATCCTCCGGAATACTTTAAGGCCGCCTCGGCGTCCAGCAGCCCCCAACCGGTATCGGGATCCCAACCCGGCGCGCCCAGATCCTTGGCCGTGTTTTGCAATGCCGCCCGAATTTCGTCGGGGGTAGTGGCTACGCCCGCGGCAATCAACAATGCGGCCACCCCGCTGACATGCGGAGCCGACATGGAAGTCCCTTGATAAAGGTAATAATTAAAAGTCGAGCGGTCTTCCGGCAGGAAAGACTGCTGCAGGACACCGTC
This sequence comes from Candidatus Omnitrophota bacterium, assembly GCA_020429915.1. Classification (GTDB taxonomy): domain Bacteria; phylum Omnitrophota; class Gorgyraeia; order Zapsychrales; family Zapsychraceae; genus JAGOSC01. The sequence continues at coordinate 218,795 of JAGQKV010000018.1, forward strand.
GAGGATTCCGTCTCCGTTCTGGTCGACGTTAAGATCCCCTCCCGGGGCCATGATGTCGAGCTCCGCGCCCCAGTTGGAATAAAAGGCGCGCGTCTCATCGTAACGCGTGGCGCCCACCGCAATACAATACTCGCCGTAGCGCGCCGGATAACCCACTTCGTCGCGGCTGTCGTTGCCCGCGGAGCATACCAGCGTAACGCCCCGTTCGTGCGCGTACTGGCAAGCGTTTCGGATGGCCGTTGAAGAAAACCGGCTTCCCAGACTGAGGTTAATGATATCCGCCCCGTTGTCCGCCGCCCAGATGATCCCGTCGGCCACATCAAAAGAACTTCCGTAACCATTGGCGTTGATAACCTTGACCGGCATCAACGTCGTTTTAAAGGCGATACCTGCCGCTCCGGCAAAGTTATTGGTATTTTGAGCGATCGTACCGGCGACATGCGTCCCGTGGCCGTAGTCGTCATTCGGGTGATCGTCATTGTCGACAAAATCGTAACCCGGAGCGAAGCTGGTCTGGGACAGTTCCGGCGCCTGATAGTATTCCTCCGAACGAAATGAATTGATCACATCGGTGTAATCTTCGTAGGCGATCCCCGTATCCACGATCGCGACGACGACGCCGGGGTTCCCACCCCGATTCACGTTCCAGGCGTTGCGCATATGGATCCCGCCGGTACCCGAACTGTCGAAATTCCACTGGTACGGAAACCATTCATCATTCGGTGTGTAATGCAAATGCACCTTATAGTTCGGCTCCACATACTCGATATTCGGGTCCTTACGGCACTCCTCGATAAAATCTTTCATGCGCCGGCCGGCCGGCAGACGGTAACGGTTGATTCCCAAACGGGCGTTGCGCCGCATTTGATGCAGGCCCAGCCGCGCGGCCAACCCCTGGCGCGCATTGTCGGGAACGTCTTCCCGGTATTTGATGATAACTTCACCTGGCATATAATCGACGCCTTGCCAAGGATTGGGTTTGGTTTTGAACGGCGGTTGCTGGGCGCTGGCGGGAAGCGCTTGGCTGATGAGAAATAAAAAGATGAGGATCAGGGAATTTAACTTGGTTGTCATGAATCGTCCTTTAGTTGTCGAATGGATGTGGAATGAATTTAACGCAGCTTTTGGACCTCCCGGAGGACCTCGGCCGGATCGGCACGTTTCTTGTAGTCGGGATCGATAAACGCGTAGGTGATCATACCGTCGGTATCGATCACATAGGTAGCGGTCAGCGGCAGGCGCCGTGATTTTTCGCCGCTGTATTCATCTAGGTCGATATGCCCTTCGAAATGTTTCTGGATCACCGTCGGCACCCGATACGCGATGCCGTAACGCTCAGCCACCTGATGATTGGGATCGCTGAGCACTTGAAATCCGAGGTCGTTTTTCTTAAGCGTGGACAGGGTGTGATCATGCGTCTGCGGACTGATCGCGATCAGTGTGGCACCCGCGCGCTCGAATTCCGCGGCGTATTTCTGGTACTCCTGCAATTGAATATTGCAGTACGGACACCACTCGCCCCGGTACCAGATGAGGACGACCGGTCCGTACTTGAGCCGTTCCTGCAATGAAATCCGCAATCCTGAGGCGCTATTCAGAGAAAAGTCCGGCGCGATATCTCCGACCTGTTTGGCGGACTGCAGCACCCCTGAAGCGGCGACCTGATCGATGCCGGCCTGAAAATCGGCGACCTTATCCGGCTCTGCCGTTTCCAGAAACGCATCCCGCTTCGCGTCGAGCTGTTCCTGCAACGTGGCCGCGGAAACCCAAGTTGCCAGCACGGCTGTCATGACGCACACGGCGCCACCTACTCTTAAAATAGACTGCATGCTCTATCCTCTCCTGTAACTGGAATGTGCCTAAGAATGGCGCGTTGCCGGATCAGCGGACGAACGCCCCGTCCGCGCATGTCTCTACTTGAACGGCCACCAGCTGGTTTCGTATTCGACGGTCTCGATGCGCTCCTCAAGGGCCGCAATCAACGGCTTGGCGCCGCTCTTCTTGGCCAGGATCAGCGCTGTCCGGTAATGTGGCAGTGCGCCGCGCATCTTCTTGTGTCCGAATTCGTACAACGTTCCGAGCTGATAATGGACGTAGGGATCATCCGGTTGCAACTCCATGGCCTTGTTATAAGCCTCCTCGGCCTTGTCATATTCGCCGACACCCTGATGGCTTTGGCCGAGGTAAAGATAGGCCCGGTAATCGTCGGGAACGTCTTCAAGGTATTTATCGAACAACGGAATGGCATTTAAATAAACCTCATCCTCGAAAAGACTGACTGCGAGCATGTAATACAATTCGCTGCTGTCGCCGCCGCGGTTGATGGCCTTGCCCGCGTTGATGATCGTGTCCGTATATTTCTGCTGGTAAAACTGCGCCATGGCCAGATAGGTGTAGGCATCGACGTTTTCGAAGTCAATATCCAGCAGCTGCTTCGCATATTCCTCGGCTTCCTGGTAATTCTGCTTCTGGAACAGGGCCGAGATCAGTGTCATCAAGGCCTGTTTATTCTCGGGTTCGATTTGCACATATTTCTTCGCGTACATAACGGCCCGGTCCATATTCTCGGATTGTACTGCCGAAGAGAACAGCATCGGGATGATCATTTTCAGTTCGACGTCGACGTTAAGACTGATGGCCTTCTCCAGTCCGTAAATGGCATCTTTGTAATTGCCTAAATAGTAGTGCGCCGTGCCGAGATGAAAATAGTCATCGGCATCCATACCCTGTTTGGTCTTGGACCCTTCGAGGATCTTGTTGAAGTAGCCCTTGGCCTCTTCCTCTTCGCCTTTCTGCTGAGCGACCTCCCCGAGCAGCAGCAGGCTCGGGGCGTGAAACTCGTCGGCCTCCAATGCGTGGCGGATCTTTTGTAACCCTGACTGAAGCTGACCGGCCTGCAATAACATAATGGCGTCCTGATAGGCCTGATCGGCTTCGGATAGAGGTTCGGCATCTTCCTCAGGTTCGGGTTGCGCGTCCGTTTCCGGCGTGGGCTGACGCGTGGCCACGCCGGCTTGGAGGGCCGATTGCTGTGCCCATGCCGATGGTGCAATCAATGTCATCAACACCAGTAAGACCATCACCCCTATTCTCATGAATCAAATCTCCCCTTTCCAGAATCGGCGGTCCCGAACCGCCGTCCTGATTTTCCACACGCCGGGATCATTGCAACGCGCGTTGCACGGCCCTGATATCATAGCCGTGGATAATGGTGTCTCCAATCTTGAGCAACGGAATACTGCTGCCGTTTAGGTCTTCATAACGCCGCCGCGCCGCCTGGTCGTAGTCTATGTTGAACCGCTGGTAATTAATCCCGTTATTCTTGAGCCAGGCCTCCATCTTGCGGCAGTACGGACACCACAGGGTCATATACAGTTCGACCGCCGGGGCTTGGCCGGCGGCTGCCTTCTGCCGAACATCGACGGATTCTGCCGCGCCGCCGTTCTGCGCATTCCGGACGAGTTTCCACCGGTCCTTTAAGTCTTCAATCTGGGGATACGGGTTGTCGCCGTTGTCATCGATGCTTTCAATAAGCCGGTAGGGCACCCCGACCACTTCGGAATTGCGGGAAAGACTGAGAGCGGTGGCACCATGACTGACAATTTCGCCGGAAAGCTGTACACCGGATGTCAGACGGATATTCTCCGCGCTGCTCCTGCCGGCCGGAAAGATCAATATGGTTAGCGCCGCAACGGCGATGAGTGATGTTGATTTCATACGGGCAGAGGTATTTGCTCCTGATATTAGAAAGGAGATTATAGCACACTTTCGCCGCTTTCACCCCCTCAAAAATTGTGCTATAGTAGGGCCATGAACAATCCCCGCCCCCTGCTGCCGGCCGCATTTCACCTCACCAATTCCTGTATCTTACTGATTTTCCTGGCTTTCTGGCTGGACGTCTTCTTCAATTACTTTAATCTGACCGGGCAATCCTGGATCTCGGCCGTACTGATCGTCCCGCTGCGCATCCTGATGATGGCCGGTATCCTGGCCACCATCCCGGAACTGGCCAGCCGGGAGCACTATCTGATCAACCGTCGGCGGTTTATCAAGAATGCCCGCCAGTACTGGCCCCTGTACGCCTTCATGGCGACGATCCTTGTGCTGATCCATATGGTGCTGGTTGTCAGCGGACTGATTCCGCCGCGGTTCGAGATCTACCACGCCTTCGCCCACTTCGACGTACTCATCGGCTTCTTTCTGCTGCACACCGTGTTTTACGGAAAATATCTCGAACCGATGAAGTTACCGGGACGACGCGTCCGGTTGTCGGGCTCCGAATCAGCGACGGTCCTGGGCATCTATGCCCTGAAGTTGTTTTGCTTCTATCTTCCCTATTATTACCAAAATGCGGTGATCGAATTGCCCCGGTTTGCTTCTTTGTTTATTATCTACCTTGATTTCCTGCTGCTGGCCTATCTGGCCCAGGCGATCGTGCGGACCTATCCCGAGCTGGATGCCGAATACAATCCGGACAAGGAAATCTTTTTTATCAATCCGTTAGGCGGCGGCATTTTTTACTACATCAGCTCGATGTTCATGCCGCGCCACACTCCGGCATTTATGGTTCTGCGGGCACTCACCCCTGAGGGCTACCGATTCCGGGAATTCAGCTTCAAGACATGGCATCCGCATTATTACGCCCCGAACAAACTGGTGGCCATTACCTGTTTTACCTCCAATTGCTCTGACGCCTACGAGATCGCACAAGAGTTCCGGCGGCGAGGGTCGACCGTAGTCCTGGGCGGTCCGCACGTCACTTATATGCCGGAGGAGGCCCTGGAATTCTGCGACTGCGTCGTTCTCGGCGAGGCGGAAAGTGCCTGGCCCGAGATTATCGCCGACTACGAGGCCGGTGCGATGAAGCAGATCTACCGGGGACACGCGCTGGACAACTGTCACGAGCTGATCCATGCCGAGTTGATGAAATCCCCGCCGGCTATGGTCCGTGATTTTCTGGAGACCACGCGCGGCTGTAAATTCCGCTGCAGCTTTTGCGCGGTCCCCAATCTCAGTGAGGGTAAGGTCCGGACCAAGAGCATCGACGATCTGGTCCAGCTGCTGAAACGGGTGCGCACCGAGTACCGCGAGGTGACCTTTATCGACAACAATATCTATTCCGATCCGGGATACGCCCGTGAGTTGTTCGAGGCCATCAAACCGTTGAATATGCGCTGGATGACGCAGTGCACGATCGACGTTGCCAAGAACGAGCAGACCCTGAGGCTCATGCGCGAGGCCGGCTGCAAAGGGCTTTTAATCGGCTTTGAGATTTCCGAGGGTTCTTTCGAGAAACAACAGGGCGGGAAGCTATCGATGGCGGACAATTTTAGGATCTATGCCCGAAAAATCCGCGAACAGGGGATCAAAATCAAGGCTCACTTTATTTTCGGGTTCGACTCCGACCGGCTGCGCAACCTCATTAAATTCTGGAGATTCTGCTTTTCCATTCATCCTGTCGTCACGGTCATCTCCGTACTCACGCCGTTTCCCGGGACCAAGGTCCATACGGATATGCTGCGCGAAGACCGGATCACCGATCTGAACTGGCGGAACTACGGCGGGCACACACTGGTGTTCCGGCACGATCACATCAATAATTTTGTTCTGCGTAAGGGCTGGCCGGTCATCTATTTCTTCTTCTTTTCCACCACTTCGTTTATCGGCCACATTTACCTGGCGGTTATCTTCGTGGCCGGAGTGGTGCACTTCATGTAGCGTCGGTACACGGGATCCGCATTCATCACGATATTGCCTGCGAAGTATAAAATAAAGATCATCAACGCCCCCCGCCAAAAACTCATCACAAATAAAAAGACCACCAGGAACGCAACAATAATCAGCCACCGGCGTAACAAAATATCGGTCCAGGCGATGCCGTCCACCAACGACCGGACTCCGTATTCCCGGCCGAGCCGTTCCCCGATCTGGTAAAGCGTATACCGGGTAAACGACGCTTCGTCATAGTGGATGTCCACCACCGCCCGGCTGATGGTATGCAGAGCCTCCTTGAGCGGGCGCTCCACAACCGCCAATCCTCCCCACAGCGGAAAGAGCAGCAGGGCCAGGGCATAGTGTTGGGTCAGAATGACCGCGCCGATAACAGACAGGACGCCTGCCAGCGCCACCCGGTGCCACATCCGCCACCGAGCCAGCCGCCGATACGTCGCGTTCATCTCCTCGGCCCCGGAAACCGCCGCGCGCACCGTGGGCCGGTCCGTTAAAAACAGGAACCAGCGAAAGACTTGCTGGTCGGTGAAAATGGTATTGCGAAAGGATTGTCGGGTTATCTTGGGCGGATGTAAAAACGGATTGCTCATGTGTTTGCGGTTTGTCGGGTCAGCGGGGATTCCCGGAGAGATCCGGAATGAAGGGTGTCAAAACAAATACTCACGCAGGCTGTCGATAAATGAAACCATGGTGTAACGGCCGATATATTTGCTGGCGCCGACAATCATGCATTCGTTCTTGGCTTCCTTGAGCTGTTCGATCGTCTCCACATCCGACAATTGCTCGGGATCAAAATGCGTAAAAGTGACAATCTTCAGATTACTCAAACGGGAAAAGCAGCGCATCGCCCGGATGATCTCCGGTGTGCGCAGCCCATCCAGCAGCACATCCAGCAGGACGATATCGGGTTGCTCTTCGTAACAATTTTTAATCAGCACAAAAGGATCATCCACCACGCGTGTTTTACAGCCCAGATCGCTGAGGATCTGTTCCATTTCCCGCAGCACGGCGGGCTTGCTCCCGGTGAGAAACACCTTGGCGTGTTTGGTCGGCTTTTCATCACGCCGCAGAAAGCCCTCGATTTTTTGCAACAGATCGCGGCCGTCGAACGGTTTGGTCAGGAAATCATCGGCGCCCAGGGCTCGGAACGAGCCTTCCATGTTGGAACGCGCGGTGAGGATGATGACAGGAATTTTTGAGGTGTCGGGGTTGTCCTTCAGATTCTTGTAAAAGGTAAAGCCGTCCATGACGGGCATGACCACGTCGGTGAGAATGAGATCAAATTCGTGGCTGCTGACCTTCTCGATCGCCTCGCGACCGTTGTAGGCCACTTCCACCATAAAGCCGTTGCGCTCGAGCTTCCGGCGGACCATATCAACCAGGTCGGCCTCATCATCCACAACCAGGATTCGCTTTGTTGCCGTCTGAAGCATACGTTCCCCTCCTCCTCTGCAAGTATATCACGCCCGACCGACCGGGTCACCCCGCATAGCTACGAACCCGCCGCCGGCCGGTATTCCAGCTCCGCCGTCATGAACATGCCCAGCATCCCGTGCAGCGGGGTCAGCAGATACCCGAGCCCCTTGACCAGCGGATAGCTGAATCCCGGCGCCAGGGCCCGCATCATCTGGTAAAACTCGCTGTAAATCTGTCGCAAGAACGGCTTGCGCTGCAGAATGCGCCGGTGGACGAGCGTCGTGGATACGTCGTCGAGATTCTCGCTCAATTGGGATGCTTCGGGAAGGGCCAGGAAACTGAGGAATGAAGTTTTTGACATGATCGGATACCGTGGCCTCTATTATAGCGGAATCCGGCCCTTAATCCACATTTAATATCGTTTCACGCGCCGCCTTGAGCTGGGGGGTAGCGGCCTCAAACCCCATTCGCTGGGCGTCGCGCATGTCGTCCCGAGCCCCTTTTCGGTCCCCCAGGTTGTAGCGGCTGAGCGCACGGAAGAAATGCGCTTCGCCATTGTCCGGAACAAGCGCCAAGGCCTGATCAAAATACTGCAACGCCTGCCGGTCGTCTCCCTGATATTGACTGACGAATCCCAGTCCGATCATGGCCTGCGGATGACGCGGATCGGTAGCGAGCAGCCGCCGGTAATAGCCGGCGGCGGTGTCATAGTCTCCGTCCTGCTCGCTCAGCTGTCCCATACGATAAAGCACGGCGGGATGACGTGGATCGATACTTAGCGCGGTCGCCAAGTCCCTGCGGCCGCCGTCCGTATCCCCGCGTTCGAGGCGCAGATTCCCTCGATTGGCATAGACCTGTGCCCAAATCGGCTTATAGCGTCCGCTACGATAATCCTCGCTGGTTTCAAACAGAGCGATCGCCCGGTCGAAATCGGCAAGGGCAAGATCCTCGTCGCCCAGGGCCAGGTAGGCCAGCCCCCGGTTGTTGTACACGCGTCCGGCCCCGGGATTGCGGGCGATGGCCTCGGCAAAATACGACAGACTTTCACGGGCGCGGCCCTCCGCGAGGGCGGCCATCCCCAGATTATTGTAGGCCCGTACCTTGGCGGGTGCCTTGCGGACTATGTCCGCCCACAGCGTCGCTTCGGTCTGCCACACCGCATTGCGTTGATAAGTCAGGACGGTCAACACCGCCACGATCATGCCGGCGGCTGCCAGCAGGCGGTTCCGGCGGCTCACCAAGCGGCACAGCATCCACGCGGATATAAAGGCCAATCCTGCCGACGGCAGATAAACGCGGTGCTCGAATATGACGTGCGGTATCGGAATAATGCTCGACGTCACGGCGATCGTTACAAAAAACCAACCGGTACCGAGCGTGATCTCGGGCAACCGCGACCGCGCCGCGACCGCGCCGCCGGCCAACAAGAGCAGCAAGAGGAATCCGGCGATCACCTTCCCCTCACGCCAATCCGTGGAGACCGGAAAGTCGTAGTCCAGCGTTTGTCCCGCAGGCCAAAAGTACAGTCGCAAGTAGGTCGGTATAACCCGCGTCTGCGTCAACGCGTAGCGCACGGCATTCAACCGTTCTCCGGTATGCGAACGCGAAGGCAGCTCACGGCCGACGATGTTTACCGCGTTGAAACCGAAAAACGACGGGATGATCAAAAGCAGGACGATCAGCACCGCCAGGATCATCCGGCGTTCCCGCAACCAGCCGCCGATCCGGTTCTCAAAACAGCACCACTCGAGCCACAATACCATAAAGGGGATCGTAAAGCAGATCTGTTTGGTGAACATCCCCAGCACCGTAAAGACGGCAAACAGGACATACTCCGGCCGCCATCCTGGCCCGGTCCGCAGGCGGCCCCGCAGATAACAGACCACCGCGGCCAGGTAGAACAACGTGGCCAGCGAAGTAAAACGCTGGACGATGTAAGTCACCGCCTCGGTTTGCAGCGGATGCGCGGTAAAGATCAAGGCGGTGAGCAGCGCGCAACCGTATTCCCGCCCGGTGGACAGCCGGCCGGCCAGCTGCGGTGTGCGCAAAAAGAGCAAGGTCATCCACCAGACCAGAAATCCGTTGCCGGCGTGAATGAACCAGTTCACCAGATGGTAACCGAAGACGTTGTAATCGTGAAAATGATAGTTTACGGCGAAGGTATAAAAAGCGACAAACCGCGACGGGTGGCCCAGCGCCCGGTATATCGCGCGCCAGTCGGTAATGTCGCGCAACGCGGGTTTGTTGACGATGTAGGTGTAGTCGTCAAAATGAAATTCCGCGTGAAAACTGTTGGCATAAGCGAGTCCGGCGACGATCAGGATCAGCAGTCCGGCGGCAAATCCGTGCGCACGATCGGTCATATTCACGGCGCGAGCCTCCGCACCTTTTCAATTTCCTCGTCGGCAATCGGCACCCCGAGCGCCACCGCACGCTCAAAGTCTTTCAGTGCCTCGGCATAGCGTTTGGCCCCGTAAAGAAGATTGCCCCGTCCGAGGTAGGCGTTGCCGTAATCCGGATCGGCGGCGATCGCCGCGTTGTAATCCCCCCAGGCCAGGTCAAAGCGTTTGATCTGACCGAACAGCCCGGCGCGATTCGTCAGGGACACGGCGGAATTCTTGTTTAATTCAATCGCCTTGGAATAATTCCACATCGCCTCTTTGAGGTTGCCCTGCATCTCGTAAACGATACCGCGGTTATGATACAGGCGGTAATTGTCCTGCCGGATGGCGATCCCCGCGTCGAGAATCTCGGCGGCCGCCTCATACTCGCCCTTCATCAGATGCGCCACCCCCAGGTGAATGTAGGGCCGGACTTTGCGCGGGGATTTGTGCATGATATCGCGCCACAGGGTTTCCTCGCTTTCCCATACCTTGTTGCGTTGATGCGCGGTCCAGGCCAGGACCGCAACGATGACGGCCATGGCAGCCGCCTGCCGTCGCGGGCAATTGAATAACCGGTCGGTCGCCGTGGCCAACGCGAGAACGAACCCGACGCTGGGCAGATAGCACCGGTGTTCGAAGATAACCTGATAGATCGGGATAAATGTCGATTCCAGCCCCATGGCGATAAAAAACCAGCAGATACCGAAGCCGGTCAAGGGATCCCGGCGCAAACGTCCGATCCCGTAGCCGAAGACCGCCGCCACCAGCAAAACCCCTGCCCAGGTGCCGTGCTCCCACAGGCTCGTCGAAGCCGTAAAATCATAGTCGAGTGTCTGCCCCACCGGAAAAACCATCAGCCGGAAGTAGACCGGCACCACACGGAATTGCGTCAGCATGTAAGTGTACCAGGTCAGGGCATCGCCTTCATGCGAGCGGGACTGGATGGCCACCTTAAACAGCCGACCGAAGTCCCAGCTCTGCAAGGTCGGCACCAGCAAAAACAGCCCCGCGAAGACCGCCACCTGCCACCAGACCAAACGGAAACGCCGTCCGCGCTGTAAGAAGCAAAATTCGTATAGGATAATCATGACCGGGAGCGTCAGTACGATCTGCTTCGTAAACATCCCCGCCACGGCGCACACCGCCGCCCCCGCCCACCAGGATACGCGCCGCCCCGACGACAAACTGAGTCGCCCGCGGATATACAGACAAAAAGCCGCCATATAAAACAGCGTGGCCAGCGCGGCGAAGCGCTGGGCAATATACGTCACCGCCTGGGTATTGACCGGATGCACGATAAAAAGCGCGGCCGCAAACAAGGCCGCCGCCGCGGGCCTGCGCGCCGGACGCGGCCCTGACTCCAGAGTGAGCCGGCAGAACCAGTAGACGAGCAGACCGTTGACGGCATGGATGAAGATATTGACCAGGTGATAGCCGGTGACATCCGCGCCGTGAAAGTGATAATTCAGGGCAAAGCTGAGCATCCCCAGAAAACGGGACGGCTTGGCCAGCGAGTGCCAAATCGCGCCGATATCGGTGATGTCCCGGATCTTGAGATTCTCAGTGATGAAGTAGTAGTCGTCGAAATGAAACGCGTAGCCGAGGGTATGACCGTAGACCAGTGCGGTCAGGATGACCAGGGTGAGGACAGCGGCTAAAGACATTAAGGCTTTCGGCATGAGACTGAATATCCCTTTACGCCGCAGGCAAAAAGACCCGGTAGCGAAAGACGCGTGCCACATCGGGTACGCCGAGCAGGCGGTTTAAGCGGGTCAACGTCGCCCCGCGAACCAACACCTCCCGGATAAAGGTGTTGCGCAGCCGGTACACATTGACCGGGGGCGGCCAGCGGAGTTCGGAAAAAACCGGGTCCGCATCCTTTGCCTGCCCGCGCAATTCCCGGAACATTTCGTAGAGACGCACGTCCAAAGGGACTCTGCGAATCACGGCTTCCTCCGCATCGCCGCGACGGACTTCAATTTCGCGCTCCGCCATGTCGACGTCACGCCACAACAGAGCCCGTACCTCATCGGGCATCAGTCCGGCGTACAGCGTCACGGCCAGAACCCGGTCATCCGCCGGACTCAGCGACTCCCGCAATTGATAAAGCTCGGACTCGGCATACGTGCGGGGTTCACGCCGGCCGGGTTCGGGAACATCCGCGATGTGGCGCAGCGGATTGTCATTGAGCCAACCGAGGGCCAAGGCGTACTGAAACATCTCCCGCAGAAGATACAATGTGAAATTGATCAGCACCGGTTTCCCCGGATGCTGCGCGCGCAGCTGCTGCCGGTAGTCCTCCATAATCCGGGGCGTGACCAGCCGGAGGTAACGCGGTTCGGGAAGGGCCGATTCCAGAAAAATGCCGAGATGCCGCGCCGCCGCTGCAAAACGCACAGCTGTCACGGAATGATGGGACTGCGCGGCGTAGGCAGTGAACCGATCAAAGAAAAGCGCGCAGGTCGCGGTCCCGGGAGGGACCTCAGGCGCAGTGATGGTCAGTGACGCCTCGATTTCGGACAGCTTGGCTTGCGCCTCGGTCAAAGACCGCCCGGCCTTCTTGCGAAAACGCAGACCGTTGCCGTAGAAATCGACAAAGTACTCTCCGTTGATTTCGATGATCTTTCCCATAACTGATGGCGATGAAATGTTCCGGACAGCGGAACCGGGCGGGCGCGACGCAGCGACGGACTAGTCGGATCCTTCCAATGACTCGACAAAAGAATCAACCAGATCCTGATCGAGTTTGTCACCCATCTTACGCAGCTCCTCGATTGCCGTTTCGTTGCTCAGGCGGTCACGATACGGACGGTCCGTGGTCAACGCATCGTAAATGTCGGCGATCGTCATGATCCGGACCAACGGCGTGATCTCTTCCCCCTTGAGCCCGTCGGGATAGCCGCTTCCGTCAAGCTTTTCATGGTGATGGCGGACCAGATCGCACAAGTGGCGCAGCGAGGTAATCGGCTTGATGATCGTCTCACCGATCTCGGGATGCCGCTTCATCAGGACCCACTCCTGATCATTCAACGGCCCCGGTTTGTTCAGCACTTCGTCGGGAATGCCGATCTTGCCCAAGTCATGCAGACGGGCGGCGTCACGCAGAGTCTTGATGTCGTCGTCATCCAGCCCCAGTTGTTTGGCAATCATCACGCAGTACTTGGCCACCCGGTCCAGATGCCCGCGCGAATACCGGTCCTTCGCATCGACGGCCAGCGCCAGCGCGGAAATCGTCTCGAAATACGTCGTCTCGATGTCATGACTGAGAACGGAGTTCTCGATGGCCACGGCGGTTTGTGTGGCCAGATTAAAAAAGAGATTGATCTCGTCATTGTCGAACGTCCCTGACGGATCGCTGTGACTGAGGATCATCAACCCCTTGGGCTTTTCCCTGACGAGCAGCGGCGAACAAATGAAAGGCCCTTCCACAAACTTCTTCAGATACCGGGACTGAAACTCGGGAAACGGTTCGAGAAAGACGCGCGGTCCTTTGGTCTTGAGGATCTCCTTCAGCCGGGAATCGTCCGGCACCCGGATGGCCCCCACCTTGTAACCGGGATCACTTTGGATCCCCGAAGCCATCTTAAAAACAAGCTCCTTTTCTTCCCGGTTGTAAAGGAGGATCAATCCGCCTTTGCCGTTCAGAGCCTTGATGATCGTTTCCAGAATAAGTTCCAGGAAACTGTCGATATTCTGCATGTTGGAGATGCCGTGGCCGACGCGGGTCATGACCTCGTGCAGGGTCTTCTTGGTCAACTCCAGGCTGCGCACATTGTCTTCGAGCCGTTCGGTGATGGCCTGAAAGGACTGGGCCAGGGCAGTGATCTCGTTTTGTTCGCCGGCCAACTCGGTCACCTTTTCCGGCGTCAGCACCCGCTGCAGGGCCTTGGTGCTGGCCTTGTTCAGATCGATCAGGGATTGGACGACCCTGCGCATGGATGCGTAGCCGATGATAACCCCGCAGGCTATGAAGATTAGTGCTACGTTAAAGGAGGTCTCGGTGATGACGATCTTGCCCTGAGTACGAAAATCCCAATAGAAGTAAAACAGCACCAGCATCGGGACGAGCGACATCAACAAAAAAAGGACCGTGAATTTGCGCATGATGGACGCATTTTCAATCGATCCTGTAAAGTGCGGTTTGTGTGAACTCTGTTCGGTCATGATTAGGCGTTAATCAGGATTAGCCCGGGGTAATAATCATATTGTAGCGAGAATCACAGCAAATACCAGTTCAGATCATTATTTTTTAATACTTATTTCTTGGCTGCTCGCCTCCTTTTCAAAAGGATACCATGCAACTTGCGGGCCGCCAAACGGGATGTGCGGTCCCACTGAAAATAGAAGTTTTCGTCGTAAGTCCCCTTATAACTGACGCCCAGAATGGCCAGTTTGAATTCTTCGTACAGAAACGTCTTCAGGACCTTCTGCAGCTCCGGAAACGCGGTGGGATCGTCCACGTAATCATCGGTGTACTCCAAATGGTAGAACATGGTGGCCAGCGACTGGGTCTTCTTTTGCAGGCTGTCGATCTCGGACTTCAGGGCGTCGCGGTTTCGCGCCCGGTCGAGGATTTCGAAGACGTCATAGGTGGCCTTGACGATGTCGTCCTTGCCGATGGAGTAAAAGTAGAACAGGTACTCAGGGTCGTCGCTCATCTTTTTGACGATCTCCGTAACATCCTTCCGCTGGTACCCCAGGGGCAGGCTATAGTCGATCTGCACCGCCGGCCGCTCTTCGGCGACCTGCTGGCTCACAAACGGCTTAAAGATCAGCAACAACACCAACACGGGGGCACCGAATATGAGTACGCCCAAAAACAGCTTCAGCAGACTTTTACCGAGGGTGGGACGCTGGGATTTTCTGTAATAACTTCGCTTCATAGGTATCAGGTTGAAATTACGGCGTGCGGCCGTCCGGTTGATCGAAATTGCGACGCTCGATGATGGTTCCGTTCACGTACGTGTTTTCCTGCGCCAGATTGCCCTGCTCGTCAAAAAAGCGATGACGGCCGAACTTCTCGCCGTCGCGGTAAACTTCCTCGCTGCGCAGCTGTCCTCCGGCGAAAAAGCTCTTGCTTTCACCTTCAAGTTTTCCCGCCTTGATCGTCCAGCGCTGTTTCAGCTGCTGGTTCGGATAAAATTCTTCCAGCGTGCCGTCCTGTTTGTCGTTCACATATTTGCGCGACACCCACAGCTGGCCGTCCTCAAAATACTGCCGGGAATCGCCGCTCTCCCGGCCGTCGGTGTATTCCCGCTCCAGGCTGATCTGCCCGTTGGCGTAATAATGCCGGGTGGTACCGTGCTGCCGGTCTTTGCGGTAGGTCGCTTCGACCTTCAATTGACCGTCCGGATAGAATTCCTGCGTCCGGCCGTCCAATTGACCGTCCCGGAAATCGCTTTTCAGAATCACTTCGCCCGTTGGCGAGTAGGCGATCGATGTCCCGTCGAGCTGATCGTGTCTGAAGGTCGCCTCCCATTTAAGAGTCCCGTCGGGATAAAATATCTTGGCCGGACCGTCGCGCTCACCGTCTTTATACGACCACTCTGCCTCGAGACTTCCGTCGTCCCGGTATTCCTTCAGCGGACCGTCCCAACGCTCATGACGGTACGTGGCTTCGCTCTTCAACGTGCCGTCTTCATAGTATTCGCGGCTTTCCCCCTCCAACAGGCCGGTCCGAAAATTGAGAATGAACTGGGTCTTGCCGTTGGGGAAAAAGTACTCGCTCTGCCCGTTTAATTGGTCGCCCTCATATCGTTCACGCGACTTTAACGTGCCATCAGCATAGAATTCGCGGCTCTCGCCTTCCAGAATCCCGTCGGCATACTGTTTTTCTTCGGCCGCGCCGCCGTCCTCGTGATAGCTGCGGAAAAGACCGTGAAGCTGCCCATCGCGGTACTCGGCCTCACTTTTCAGCCGGCCGTCGCGAAAGTAAGTCAGGCTGCGGCCGTGACGCACACCCTCACGATATATGTGGCGGGCCTTGAGCGCGCCGTGCTCGTAAAACTCTTCAATGGGACCGTTAAGGGTGGTATCGGATTGGGCGGTGCAAACCGAACAGAACAGCAGGAGCGGAAGAAGTGTTAGCGAAAGTGTCTTCATATCGGGTCGCCGGCAAGGATTGAATCGGTTGATGAAAGGCTGAAACGCGCAAACGGCTCGGGCAATATGTACCTGAAGATGCTGCTTCGTGAGGTGAGCGGCTCCCGATCACCTGACGGCGCAGGAATGACCAATCTTCTTCGTAGCTCCCCGCACACGGCGGGGAGCTGGGGAAGAATAAATGGCGGAGAGGCAGAGATTCGAACTCTGGGAACCTTTCGGCTCAACGGTTTTCAAGACCGCCGCTTTCGACCACTCAGCCACCTCTCCGATAACTTTCAAAAGAACTCGCACGGCCGAACTCCCGGCAGGAGAACCGCTTGGGACCGTGCGTGTAAAATCCGGGTAAAGAGTCCCTAATAATATAGGTATAAATTCTGATATGTCAACGGATTTTATTCAGGCGGCAGGTCTTCGAAGATGACGGCTTCCCCCCGAAAGCGGAACATATGGGCCTGATGCCCCTCGCCCTGTTCGCGCCGGACACGGATCACGGCGTTGGCCCCCAATTCCTTTGCCTCTTCGGCCAGGTCGAGCATGGCCTCACGGGCCACGTACTGGGCGTACTGATCCCGCAGGCCGGTGTCCGTGGTGTACTCCCCGAAGACCTCACCTAAACTGCGGTAGGGATAATCCCCGGGAGGAACCCCCTGGTAGGCGCGCAGCGCCGGCCCTTTGGGGGCGGTCGCGCATCCGACCATAAGCAGTATCCCGGCCAGATACGTCAGCACGTTGCGTCGTTTGAATCGGGTTGTCATAAGGAAAATCCGCGGCTTCATCCGCGGCGGGAGATCTTTTCCATCCCCCCCATATACGGCCGCAGGACCTCGGGGATAATGACTTCGCCGTCGGCGGTTTGGTAATTCTCGAGGATGGCGACCACACAGCGGGCCAGGGCGACGCCGGAGCCGTTGAGGGTGTGCACCAGGGTCGGCTTCTTGACATCGCCGCCCTTGTAACGGATGTTGGCGCGCCGCGCCTGGAAGTCTTCGAAATTCGAACAGCTGGACACTTCCAGATACTTGTCCATCCCGGCCGCGTGCGCCTCGATGTCAAAACACTTGGCCGCGGCGAAACTCAAGTCCCCGCTGGCCAACAGCAAGACGCGGTAAGGCAGCTTCAAAAGCTGAAAAATCTTCTCGGCATTGGCCACCAGTTTCTCGAGCTCATCATACGAACTCTCGGGCTCGACGAATTTGACCAGCTCCACCTTGTCGAACTGATGCACGCGGATCATCCCGCGCGTATCCTTCCCGTAAGACCCGGCCTCGCGCCGGAAACAGCTGGTGTAGGCGGTGTAATAAACGGGCAATTCCTCGGTCTTCAAGACCTCATCGCGGTGAATATTGGTGACGGGAACCTCGGCCGTCGGGATCAGATAAAACGGATCATCCTGCAACTTGTACATATCCTCGGCCATCTTGGGCAACTGACCGGTACCCGTCATGGAATCGGCGTTGACCAGGACCGGCGGAAACACTTCCGTGTAACCGTGTTCGCGGGTATGTACATCGAGCATAAAATTGATCAACGCCCGCTCCAGCCGCGCGCCCGCCCCCTTGAACAGGATAAAACCGGCGCCCGAAATCTTGGCCGCGCGTTTAAAGTCGATAATATCCAGGGCCTCGGCAAGTTCAATGTGCGTCTTGGGTTTGAAATCGAAAGTCACCGGCTCGCCCCAGGTGCGTACCACCTCATTTTTATCTTCACCGCCGACCGGGACCGATGCGTGCGGCAGATTGGGAATGCCGATGATCTGCTCCTTGATCGAGTTCTGCAGTTCCTGGACCTGCGGCTCCAGGGCCTTGATCTTGTCGGAGATGACCTTCATCGCCGCGATCTTCGGTTTGGGGTCCTCCTTGGCGGCAATGGCCTGACTGATCTCGTCGTTGGCCGCGTTCTTTTCGCTGCGCAGGTCGTCCAGGTCCGTCATCAGCTCGCGCATGCGTTTGTCGTTGGCGAGAATGGCCTCGATATCGACGGAGAAATTCTTTTTGGCCAGCCCCTCACGCACAGCGGCGGCATCATCGCGGATCAATTTAATATCAAACATGGAGATTACCTTTGCTGGTCATCGTGAAAGTGCCGGGACAGGATTTCGTCGATCTGGCTGGCAAGCAGGCGCGGATTGATGGGTTTGCACATATAGTTCTCGGTATTGGGTCCGTCGAAAAAGTCGATCACCTTGGCCGGAGAATTGTCGCCGGTCAGAAAGATCACAGGGATGTTGGAGGTTTCGTCATGGTCCCGCAGACGTTTGCACATTTCGACACCGTCCATATTGGGCATGTGACAGTCGGACAAAATCAAATCCGGAATCTCGGAGAGCGCGACGTGGTAGCCGATCTCGCCGTCCACCGCGGTCAGTACGCGGCAGCCCAGCCGGTCCAGGGCCTTGGCCACGATCTTGCGGTCCACTTCGTTATCGTCGACGATGAGTATTTTGCGGTCCTGATACTTCCTGTCGGCAGGAAACAAATTTTGAAGGAATTTGAACATCAGTGGGTTGCTTTCCTGAAAACCCGTCGGCCAAATTGTTGTAACTGTTAAGAACTCTATCATTTATAACACACATGCCGGGGAAAATCAAAGCCCTTTAAATGTGTCGAGAAAATGGTCGAATACCGCCCGGTTATGCTCGAAATAATGTTCTGTAAGTCCTTCGTAAACAATATGATACATCCACTTTTCCTGCGCGTAGCCGCACCGCACCCCGCTGATTCCGATCCCCTGATGGTTTGTGTAGCGGTACTCAAGACAATATCCGGGCAGCCCCGATATGGTGACGGGACGATTGGCCAGCAGGTGAAAGTCGGTCACCCGCATATCGGACTGCAGGATATCCAGCTGCAGTTCCGCCAGTGCCCACGGCTCCATGTCCGCGGTAAAACGCTGTTTGTTTGTCGCCAGGTCGCGCCCGAGTTTGTCGCGTTTGACCAGGATGTAGTCGATGGTAAACCCGTCGCGGCTGATGATAAAGGCGTCGGAAAGCGGATCGCGGTACCAGTCGGCGGCGTTAATTTCGGCGCGGAACTTTTCCCCGCCGTCGCTCACCGGTCCGGACGGCAGCGGTGAATAAATCGCGCAGCCGCCGAGCACGACGGTCAACGCAAGCGGGAACAGCCGGCGGTCAACGCGCATCGGTCCACTCCGTGTAGTAAGCCAGGTCCGGGGCGCCGGGATTCAATGTGGCGTAGCGTTGCAACGCGGCAGCGGCCCCGTCGGAGTCACCCACCTTGAGCAGCACCTGCCCCTTCCCCCGCCACGCCTCCGGCAATCCGGGGTCCAGCGCCAACGCGTCGTCGTACATGGTCAGGGCCTTACCGAAGTCGGCGCGATCCTTGACGCGGCGCTGCGGTTCCTCCGGCGTGGTAATACGTTTGCGGAAGATCTCGCCCTTTAACCAGTAACCGCGGGCGTCATTGGAATACCGGCTGGCGTAAATCTCGACACGCTCCAGGGCCGTGGTGAACATTCCCTTGCGGATCCAGGAACGGATCGCGGCCAGCCGCACCTCCCGTGTGGCGTCCAGAAAACGGTCCCGGTTCATCAAAGTCCCGCGCGGTCGTCCGGCCGGCAACGCGCTGATCAGGCTTTCAAAATGCGTGACGCGGTTGCGGATGCGCGGATGCGACGAAAAGAACTGCGGCGTGCGGATGCCTTCCTTGATAATGAATTTCTCGATGCGCTGAAACAGCAGAACCGCCTGTCCCGGTGAGTACTCCCGCCGCAAAAAGGCCTCGAAACCGTGCTCGTCGGCCTGACTTTCGAACTGCTGGGAAAATCCGGTGACCGCAGCGAGATGACCGATCGAGCTGAAGGGCACGATCAGATTGATCGATCCGAAAAACGCGGCGTTGCTGGCTGCGGAGCGGCGCGCCAGCAGCTGGTGCCGCTCGAGGATATGGGTGAGCTCATGCCCGAGGACGATGGCCAGCTGGGCCTCGTTGTCCATCATGCCCAGCATGGCCGTGGTGATGTAGATCCGCCCGTCGGGCATCGCGTAGGCGTTGACCAGGGCGTCGTCGATGATCTTGACCTGGATTTCCAGGTGATCGGCCTCGAACCCGACCGGCAGCATGAATTCCGTCACCTGGGTCAGATAACGTTCAAGATCCGGATCGGTATACAACACACCGCTGGCGTCGATCTGGCGGTTGAATTCCGCGGTACGGTTGAACAACCGCTGTTCATCGTCATAGACTTCAAAACCGGTTTGGTTGACGTCCGGCAGGTCCGTGGTCGCGCAGCCGCTCAACAGGACGGCCGCGGCCGCCACGCTCATGGTGCCGGCGCGGAGAAATCGGCGAACATCCATTCGACCGTCCTTTCAACGTCAGTTGCGCTACGCAGGTTCAGATTTTCAAAAGGGGCGCTTCGTTTGAGCCACAAATAGTCACCGGTCTCGGCGTCAATGAGCGCCATGATCATGGAATCATAGCCATAATCGACCAGACCCAGGTTGGCCGCCGCCACCCATTTGCGGCCGGCCGTGCTGGTATTGTCGGTGCCGTAGACAAACAGCAGCGCGTCGGCGTTAAACAACTTGGCCAACTCGGCCGCGCCCGGGCCGAGGGTGTAATCAAAACCGGAGACCTTGGACGGAAAAGCCGTGACGTCGAAGCCGTGGCGCATAGCCGCGCCGGTCACGGTTTCGAACAGCGCGCGGTATTTGCGCCACAGCGGTTGATAGTACTGAAGCAGATAATCCTGCTCGGCAAATACCAGGTTGAGGCCTTCCTCTTCTTCCAGCCGTTTGGTCACAGCGGCGCTGAGCAACTCCTGTGCCTTGTCGCGCCACTCATCGATGAGCTCGGCGTTGCCGCCGGCCTGCACCTGAAAGAGGTTGAGCTTCATCGGCATAACCGCCACCGTCCGCAATTGCGGGCGCCGCCGGGCATAGTCCGGCGCGGTCAGCGTGGTGCCGCCGGTGGCGGCACAGCCGGTCAGGGCAAAGGCCATGATCATGAGGGAAATTCCGGTCCTGGGCATGCCCGGATTATAGCGTAAAACGGCGAATTTTCAAACCGGGAATAAAACGGTAGTCTCCCGCATTTCCCGTGAAGAAGCACAGGTCCGCACACCGGGCGGTGGCTGCCACGAGCGCGTCGGCCATTATCATTCCGTGACTGAGCGCGAATGCCTCCAGGAAGGACAGCGCCTTGACGGTAACGGGCACATCCATAACGTGGTGGATAATTTGCGGCTGAGCCAGAAAAGCCTTGATGGCCTTCAATTCCCGGCGGCTGCGGGCCCCCTGGATCAGCTCCATCACCGTGACCGAACTCACCGCGTAGGTCTTCAGCCGGTTGAGCGCGCGGCGTGCTTTGTCATTGCCGCGCATGCACCAGATCAGCACGTCCGTATCAACGAGAACGGTCGCGGCGTCTCTGGTCGTGGACGTATTGGGTCGGGTCTTGGATATCATCCCGGTCCTTCCATAAGTTGTAGAGACTCTCGTGGCTGACGGCGGGAACGCCGTCCGTAACAGGCACGATCTTGGCGTACGGTTTGCCATGTTTAGTGACCGTGACCGTCTTGCCCTGCGATACCAAATCGAGGATTTCCTTCAGTTCCATGCGTAACTGCTTGATGCTGGTTTCCACACCCCCTCCTTTGTGTACATTATTAGTGTACATAAGAGAGGTCTCAGTGTCAATGGCGCGATTTCGGTCTTGCCGCCCGCAGCAGGCTCAGACCGAGAAACATACTCGCAGCACTGACCGGCTCGGGCACAGCCGCGGTCGGTTGCTGCGGCACCGGACCTTCGCCCGGAGAAAAGATCGCCGGAGAGACGTCGGTATGCAGAACAAACTCCCCGTTGCCCCCTGGTGCGCGGACGATGGATTGGTCCTGGGCCGCCAGATCGTCGTAGGTGACGCTGTCGATCAGCACCCCGGCCGCGTTGAACAGCGAGACCGAGTCGGCAGAATTGTTCAGACTCAACGATCCGGTGCTGCCGGTAAGCGCCTGGATCCCGGGTAAATCAGGCGTACCGGCCCCGAAGACGACGAGATACTGGTAGGGATCGAGCACCACCCCGGCGGCAAACGTATGCCGGATCTCCGCCGCATCGGCCAAGGTCCAGCCCGTCAGATCGACGGTCAAATCATCCGGATTAAACAGCTCGACGAATTCGTCGCCCGAACTCGACCGCGTCCCGTCATGGTTCGCGTCCCCCGCCAGCCCCGTGGGCGGGTCGGCGAGGATCTCGGTGATCAACAGGGACGCCTCCACCCGCCCGGCAATGATGATACTCGACAGAATGGCCCCCAGAATGAAGTGCAAACGCATGATCTTCTCCTTGTTGTGATGAATTGTGATTTAGCGAGGGGATAAAATAGGACTGCGTCGCATGGGAAGGCGCATCATCCCGGTCCGGCTCCGGGAATTACGTCCGGTAACAGTCGGCATGGTGCGGGCCTCCGCCTCAATGACGGAGACCCGCGGTTTGGATGAACACGGTACCACTCGTTTCCCCTCGTCGTGGTTTTTTCCCCTGTACCTCTCTTGACAGAGATGCGTTCATCCAAATTAACTATCTTACGGATGACTTGTAAGCTGTCAGAACGACATCCGCGATCTGCTGCCTCACTTCATTACTTAGACAACGGACACTTTCGTACCATTTTTTATCTTTGCCCTGATCTTGGGGCATTGACATAAATAGTCCTTCCCGCCCTTCGATAACCTTTATCCCTTTGATTAAGACCGCGTCATTGATGGCCACATCGGCGAACGCCTTTAACGGCTTGTCACCTTCAATGGCGTACAGCTTGTAAACCTTGACTTCCAGTGCGTCAATCATCATTGCCTCCTCTGTTCCGATTGCTCGTTTTGATCACTCCCCTGCTTCGGGCTTTACAGAACGGCTGAATCCGCCTCCGGTAAGACCGTCAAGAAGGGCCGTCAATTCGGCGATACGTAATTCGTAAGTCCACACAGGCTGTGCGTCCGGGCCGGGTGTACGCATCTCGATTTGCAACCGGCGCCGTTCAAAATATAACCGGGTCACCTGATTAATAATATCTTCCCGAAGTTCCACCATTAGTTTTGCCCGTGCATCGATACTCGTTTGATCTGTACTCCAAATGACATCGGACAAGTCCCAGGACAGGGATACATCCCACCCGATGTCCCGGCTTGATGATTTGTCGTCAGGCCCGACGTAATGCGTCCCCCCTGACGAAGAACTGCCCCACAAACTATCCGACCGGGACCATCCGCGGCCGCCGTCGACTCCGATATCGACATCCGGAACCCACGCTTTCAAACGCGCCTCCTTCTTCCAGCGACTGATTTTATCGGGATGAACATCGGCATAGGCGATGGCCAGTCGATGCAATTCGGCGATACCCGGCTCACGATCAAACTCCGATCCGTCCATGGACATCATCACCGCTGTTAACGGTTTCCGGTTGGGATCCCGCGTCAACAGGGTGAGCAGTTCGGACTGGTCCAATTGATAAACACCATCCTCGCCGACAGCCCAAATTCGACCGTCAGCTTTTGTCATGGCTAAATCGAACGTCTGCACCGTTCCCATTCCCTGCAGCAGCGGCCGCCAATAGCCTTCGCCGTACGAGTAAACACCGCGCTCCGACGATACTAAAAAGGAAGGCTCGGCAGGCACTGCGTCACTATCCGGGACTCCCAGCGGAAGTATCGACCGGATTTCATGAAACGGCGGAGGCCCTGCCTTTAGGGACCGCCAAACGCGGTCGTTACCGCGGATGAGAAAATTTCCATCCGCACCGAGAAGCAGCACGCCTTTGGAAGTCAAAGCGATGGATCGTCGGTGAAAATTGTCAGGATCTTCAGATTCGTCCAACGGTGTTCCCCCGGAATAGATCGATTGCGGCGCCCCTGTGTCTGGGTCAAACATAACGACTCTTGAATCCGTGACACAGAACAGGCGGCCTTGCTCGTAATCCAAGTCATACACAGGAGAACGGTCTACGGGAGGCACCGGACGCCATTGGCTTTCCCCCTCTATACGCGTCAGCAGCCCCCGCCCTGTTCCCAGATATACGCGCCCGGATTGAAAAACAACACGCCGGCAGTCACGGGCCGAATCATCCGAGGCGCTGTAAATACGCTTGGACTGTCCATCCCGGATTCTGACTTCATAAAGACCTTGAGTGGTGGCCAATAGGAGTACTCCCAGATCGTCATCAAATGCCAAATCTTGTATTCGCTGTCCGGATTGGCTTAAGGAAATCACACGATCAAAATCATCGTCGCTCGTTTTTTGATAAACCGCCTCGGACGAAGCGGCAAAAAACAAACCCGGATCTTCACCATGCACATAGAGATATCTGATGGGTGAAGAACTTTTACCGACATGCACTGGTTGCCAAACCGTGGCGTACGCTTGACGCGAATTAGGCATAGGGAAGACGATCAGCATGCAGACTACCGCCGTTAAAACATTGGCCCGTCTCATTACGACTCCTCAAGTTGTTTGTCGTTGCTACTCGGGAAAGGCCTGCCGATAAATTCGCTTCGTACTCATCATGGACAAGGCCTGGTCTACCGCCTGTTTCAGTTCTGGATTGGCCCGCTGAACAATCTGAACATAGGCCTCCAGATATTGCAGCATGGCTTCGAGTCCGAGTTCACGCCGCATCCTGAGCAGGATACTTAATTGGGTGTAGACCGCGATCGAATCGGTTATTCTCAGTTTATGAGGGGAATTTGTGGGTGAGTGGTGGGGGTTATTCTTGGATTTCCGATTTTCTCCGTCATTATTCTCATTCATCGCTCGCATCCTCTTGGTTGATAATGGAAGCATAACATTTGTTTGATGATTTGTCAAATTTATTTGTTTCAGACCACTTTTATCCTGAACGTATCATATTCATTTTAATGAATTTAAGGATATTAACATTTTGATGTGCGCCTTTGCGTCGGCTACCCCATATTTTGTTTTAATGTCAAACTTTGTTGACTTATGTTCTAACCATGCTATTCTTAACCAGACATACTTCCCTCCACGCCTGTGGCTAACCGATCACTTTGCAAAAGGAACTGGCATGTACATTGGCAATAAACTTAAAGAACTCCGCAAGTCCAAAGGCCTGACGCTGGTACAGCTCT
Source organism: Candidatus Omnitrophota bacterium (assembly GCA_020429915.1). Taxonomy (GTDB): domain Bacteria; phylum Omnitrophota; class Gorgyraeia; order Zapsychrales; family Zapsychraceae; genus JAGOSC01. The sequence goes on from JAGQKV010000018.1 coordinate 243,526, forward strand.
CGCACAAAAGCGGTGTCCAGGTGGCGACCCTCAGCCGCATGGAGAATCTGAAGATGACCGGCACCGTAGATTCCCATATGGCCATCGCCCGCGCCCTGGGAGTGGACGTAACCCAGCTCTACGCGGACATTATCAAAGAAGAACGGGCGGTTGACGTCAACGATCAAAAGACCCCCAGGGACGTATTTGTACACAGCAAGAAGGCTTCGTATGAAATCCTGACCGGAAACGTGCTGCAGAAAAAGATGATGCCCACCCTGCTCACCCTCGAAACGGGCGGCGGCACCAGCCCGGAGCAAAGCCCGTTCGGGACCGAGAAATTCGTCTACGTCCTGGATGGGAAGATTATGGTACGTGTGGGAGAGGAAGAATATCCCCTTGTCCGGGGAAATTCCATCTATTTTGAAGCGTCATTCGTCCACACCATAACCAACAACGGCAATAAGACCGGAAAGGCGCTCGTCGTCTCGACACCGGCGGCACTATAAATTCAGTTTATTTTGAGAAGGAGTTAACCTGATGACAGAAAAAACCCGAAAGATCCTCATTTGCGACGACGAAGAAGGCATCCGCGAATCGCTCAAGCTGATTCTGGAGGATCACTACGACTTGATCCTGACTGCCGACAGTGAACAGTGCCTGGATTGCCTGGCCCATACCCCGGATGTGGATTTGGTCATGCTGGATATTAAGATGCCGAATAAAAACGGACTGGAAACGCTCAAAGAAATCAAGGCCAGGCACTCGTCGCAAAAAGTAATGATGGTCACAGGATATCAATCTGTCGAGCTAATCAGCGAACTTACCGAGCTGGGCGCGGAGGGGTATGTGACGAAGCCTTTTGCTAAAGAAGAACTGTTGTTAAAGGTCATTAATACTTGTGGATAGGAAAACCCATGTATGTAATTGATCCTTTTGCGATATCAGGCATATTGATTCTGATTACCTATTTACCCCTTTGCGCACTAATATTTGTCAAAGGGCCTAGCAAGGCTACAAGAATGTACGGACTTCATTTATTGGCCGTCTCTGGCTGGGGATTGGGATCTATCTTATTGGGGACGTCAAATGAACCCAGCACATCCTTAGCAATCTGGAAGTATTCTTACGCTTGCGTACTGTGTATACCAGTTTTCTTTCAACATACTGTTTCGAAACTCCTAGACAACAAGAATCAATTATACATTATCTTTGCATATTTTCAGCTAACAGTATTTGTGACACTATCTTTATCAGGCCATATTGTCAGTAATACAGGAATCCATTTTAAGAATTTGTACTATTTTGCATATTCTCACACCTATTTAGCATCCTTCGTCTGCTGGGTACTTATCGTAATCATCGCCCATGTACAGCTGTTCCAATACCATCGGCATAAGCACAGCGTGCAACACAACAAAACTCTATTTTGGGCGGCATTAGGTTTTTTTGGCGGTATATTCAATTTCCTTCCTGTTTTCGGCATAAGACTGTATCCCTTTGGAAACTTTCTCATACCCATATATGTTTTCATTATTACTTATGCGATATTTAAATATCATCTTTTTGAAATAAAATTAGTTATAAAAGAGAGCATTACGTACTCATTACTAATAACCATAGTTTCCATATTTTATGTCACATGCGTTGTTTGGATGGAAAAAACAATCCAATCTATTGTTGGCTATGACTCAGTCTATATCAGTATTATCACGGCATTCTTGTTCGGCCTTCTAATTATTCCTTTAAAGAATCATCTCCAAAAGTTAATAGATAAATTATTCTTTAAGAAATCACCCAATGAAATTGCCTTGGAAAACAAGCAACTTCTGCAACAAATAACACAATCCGAGAAATATCGCACACTCGCCACCCTCGCAAGCGGCATCGCTCACGAGATTCGCAACCCACTGACAATCATTAAAACATTCACGGAATTCCTTCCGCAAAAGCACCGGGATGAAGAGTTTGTTCAAAAGTATTCCGCACTCACCGCGAAGGAAGTCACTCGCATCGAGGATCTGGTGAATCAGTTGATGAGCTATTCGAAGCCCAATCCGCCCCAGTTCCGGCCGACAGCACTGCGGAATCTAGTTATAGACAGCTTGGACGTACTGAGTAGTCAGTTACTCAGCCGAAAAATCCGCTGCCGGCGCCAAATCGATATCGGCAGCGAGACCCACGTGAATGTCGACCCGAACCAAATTCATCAGGTTATATTCAATATCGTACTGAATGCGATCGAGGCCATGCCCTCCGGCGGTGAACTGATCGTCTCGGCGGACCTCCTGTCAGACCCCGGTGGCAACCGGGTGCGCCTGAGCTTCCGTGATTCGGGCCCCGGCATCGAACCGGACCATCTCAAACAAATCTTCGACCCCTTCTTCACGCAAAAGGATTTTGGGACCGGGCTGGGCCTGGCTATTGTCCAAAGCATTATCGAGAATCACAATGGGAGAATCATTGCCCGCAGTAAGGTCGGGGAGGGCACGGAAATGGTGATTGAACTACCGGCGGATTAAATCCGCCCCTGCCGGTACAATTCCAGGAAGGCACGTACGGGGATGGGGCTGAACTGCTTCTCGGCGTTCCGGGCGATTTCCTTGATGGCGACCTCTTTCTCCATCCCCTTGCGGTAGGGCCGGGATGAGGTCATGGCATCGAAGGCGTCGCCGACCGCGATAATCGCGGCGGTCACCGGGATCTCGCCGCCGGCCAGGCCGTCGGGGTAGCCGCGGCCGTCAAAGCGTTCGTGATGATGGCGGATACCGTCGACACACTCCTGCGGGAGATTAAGCGGCCGGATCATGTCGGCGCCCTTGGCCGGATGCGTCTTCATAATCTCGTACTCTGCATCGGTAAGGTCGCCGGTCTTGTTGAGAATTTTTTCGGGGATGGAGATCTTGCCGATATCGTGCAGGAGACCGGAAATATAAAGATTTTCAAAAAAGGTGTTATCAAAGCTCGCGCTGCCGTTGGACACCATCTGCCGGGCCGTGGCCAGCGCGTACTTGGTGACCCGTTCGGTGTGACCGTGGGTGTATTTGTCCTTGGCCTCAATCGTGGAACCGAGTACGATGATGGTCTGAATAAACAGCTCGCGGTTGCGCTTGGCCTCTCGGCTGAGGTCGTTGAAGAGCTCGGCATTACGGATGGCCATGGCCGCGTCCGAGGCAAGCGCCGCGAAGAAGTCCAGCTCGTCCTGCTCGAAACGGGTTTCGTCATGTTTCTGTCCGAGCAGCAGCAGGGCCAAAAGTTTGTCCTGGTAGAACGCGGGCACCAGCGCCTGGGCGTTGAGCGTGTCCATCTGCTCGGCCACCCGCGGCAGCAAGTCCTTGACCCCGCCGCCGCTCTCCTTTGAGACCACATTTTCCCGCCAGATAATACGGTTGATTTCTTCCAGTACGATCGCGTTACGTCCGCGGATCAGAGGACGGAACCCCTTCTCCACAAACAACCGGATGATGGGGCTTTCCTTGCTGAACTTGGTGAAACCGACGGGGATCCGATGGCCGGCCTCGCCGCGGGAGATATTGATAACGTAGCGGTCTTCATCCGACTCGTAGAGGATCATCGCCGCGTGCTTGATACGTAGCTTGCGCACGATCATGCGCACGATAAGCTTGATCAGCAGCTTGGGATCATGGATCATGATCATACCCCGGCTGGCTGTTTCGAGCTCCTTTTTGAAATCGATCTTGGACAGGGGTT
>JAGQKV010000019.1:0-2282 GCA_020429915.1 Candidatus Omnitrophota bacterium
ATCGTCAGGTAGATCATCGCCCCGCCGGCAAAACCGAGGCCGACCGGCAGCAGCGGTTCAAACACCCACGCCAGCAAGGCCGCGGGCACCGCCATTACCGGCTGCGGGACGCTGGTCAAGATCGAGATCCATGCGCAGCGTTTGGTTGAGACGCCTTCGGACTTCAGCGGCAGGGAAATCGCGATCCCTTCGGGGATATTGTGGACCGAGATGGCCAGGGCCATCACCAGCCCGAACTTGAGATTGGCCGTGGCAAAGGCGACCCCGATGGCGATCCCTTCGGGGATCGAGTGGATGAACATGGCCACAAAGATGAGCAGTCCCCGCCGGGAGAATCCGTATTTGAGGAATTTTTGGTGGTGATCGTGATCGTGGAAGTTCTTTTCGGTCCAGCGGAAGAACCACGCCCCGAGCATGAGACCGAGAATCACGATGTAAGGGGCCGACGGGCTCTGCTCCTTCAACGCCAGGCCTTCCTGGGCCAGCGAGAAGACCGAGGCTGAGATCATCATGCCGGCGGCGGCCGCGGAAGAAAAGCCGCGCAGGGTCTTGGAGTTGTTCTGGACAAAGTGCACGGGAATCGCGCCCAAGCCGGTGGCCAGGCAGCTGATCAGGCCCGTGAAAAAGGTCCAGTAAATGAGATGAAGCTTGTCCATGTGAGTGTTTGAACTACGGGATGGATCGGATAATGTTCCATTATAAGGTCAAATAATTAAAAATGGGGAAAAAAAGAATGCGTTTGGCTTACGGTTGACATATCCATCCCGATAAATTAGGCTAAAGGCTATGATTCCACCCGAAAAACGACATCCTATCGAAGATTTGCTCCAGAATCGCATCCTCTACCTGGACGGAGCGATGGGGTCCATGCTCCACCGCTATAAACTGGATGAGGCGGCGTTCCGCGGCCAAGAGTACGCGCAGCACCACAAGGACCTCATCAACAACAGTGATGTCCTGTCGATTACCCAGCCCGGTATTATAGAGGAAATACACCGCGCCTATTTGGAGGCGGGTTCGGACATCATCGAGACCAATACCTTCGGCGCCAACGCGATCAGTCAGGGGGACTATGATCTGGCGGACCACTCCCGGCAGATGAATCTGGCCTCGGCCGGGATCGCCCGCAAGCTGGCCGATGAGTTTACCAAGCAGAATCCCGACAAACCGCGTTTTGTCGCCGGTTCGATCGGTCCGTTGACCAAGTCGGCGTGCATTTCACCCGATGTCAATGACCCGGGCGCGCGCAACATCACTTTTGACGAGATGGTGACCGCCTACAACGAGCAGGTGGAGGCGCTGATCGACGGTCAGGTCGACGTGCTGTTGGTGGAGACGATTTTCGATACCCTCAACGCCAAGGCGGCGTTGTTTGCCATCGACCAGATCTTCGAGCAGCGTCAGTGCCGTCTGCCGTTGATGATTTCGGGGACCGTGGTCGATGAGAGCGGACGGACGATGATCGGACAGACGATCGAGGCCTTCTGGACTTCGATGAAGCATGCCCGGCCGCTGACCATCGGTCTGAACTGCGCGCTGGGCGCCGACCTGATGCGGCCTTACATTAAGGAACTCTCCGCGATCGCCCCGTGCTATCTGTGCTGCTATCCGAACGCCGGCAAACCCGATCCGCTGGCCGAGACCGGTTTTCAACATACGGTCGACGTCATGACGCCGATGGTGCGTGAGTTCGCGCAGAGCGGTTTCATCAATATCCTGGGCGGATGCTGCGGGACGACGCCGGAGTTTATCCGCGCCTTTATCGGGGCCACCGCGGATTTGCCGCCGCGGCCGCTTCCTCAAATCACGTCGCGGCCGAGTTTCAGCGGATTGGAGGCCTTGGTCGTCACCGATGATATGAATTTTATCAATGTCGGTGAACGGACCAACGTCACCGGGTCCAAGAAATTTGCGCAGCTGATTCTCGACGGCAATTTTGACGAAGCCCTGACCGTGGCCCGTCAGCAGGTGGAGAACGGCGCGCAGATTATCGACATCAATATGGATGAAGCGATGCTGGATTCGGAGAAGTCCATGGTGCGCTTCATCAATCTGATCGTTTCCGAACCGGATATCGCCAAGGTCCCGATCATGATCGATTCCTCCAAATGGTCGGTGATCGAGGCCGGCCTGAAGTGCGTGCCGGGCAAGGCGATCGTGAATTCCATCAGTCTGAAAGAAGGCGAGGAGCCGTTTGTCGTGCAAGCCAAGAAACTGCGCCGTTACGGCGCGGCCACCGTGGTCATGGCCTTTGATGAAAAAGGACAGGCCGATACGCTCGA
>JAGQKV010000019.1:2356-155521 GCA_020429915.1 Candidatus Omnitrophota bacterium
TTTGATCCGAATATCTTTGCCATAGCCACCGGGATCGAGGAGCACAACAATTATGCCGTCGATTTTATCGAAGCCACCCGGTTCATTAAAGAGAAACTGCCCGGCGCCCTGGTCAGCGGAGGGGTCAGTAACGTATCATTTTCGTTCCGCGGCAACAATGTGGTGCGTGAGGCGATTCATTCGGCTTTTCTGTACCATGCCATCGCCGCCGGCATGGACATGGGGATCGTCAACGCCGGGATGATTACGGTCTATGACGAGATCCCGAAAGATTTGTTGGAATTGATCGAGGACGTCCTCTTGAACCGCCGGCCCGACGCCACCGATCGGCTGGTGACGTTTGCCGAAACGGTCAAGGGCGAGGGGAAGAAGATCGAGGCCGACCTGGCCTGGCGAAAGGAACCGGTCGACAAACGGCTGGCGCATTCGTTGGTTAAGGGGATCGTGGACTTTATCGACGAAGATACCGAAGAGGCGCGGCAAAAATACGATAAACCGTTGCAAGTCATCGAAGGACCGCTGATGGACGGGATGAACATCGTCGGGGATCTGTTCGGCGCGGGCAAGATGTNNATGTTCCTGCCGCAGGTCGTCAAGAGCGCCCGTGTGATGAAGAAGGCGGTCGCATATCTCGATCCATATCTGCAGGCGGAAAAACAGGAGGGAGCGGCGCGCAGCAACGGTAAGATCCTGATGGCCACCGTCAAGGGGGACGTGCACGACATCGGCAAGAATATTGTGGGCGTGGTCCTGGCGTGCAACAATTTTGAAATCGTCGATCTGGGCGTGATGGTCCCGTGTGAGAAGATATTGGCCGAAGCGAAGAAGATCGGCGCCGACATCATCGGTTTAAGCGGATTGATCACGCCGTCGCTGGATGAAATGGTTTACGTTGCTTCGGAGATGGAACGGCAGGGATATACCCTCCCGCTGTTGATCGGCGGGGCGACCACCTCGGCCAACCATACCGCGGTCAAGATCAATCCCAAGTACACGAAAGGATTTACGATCCACGTGAAGGACGCTTCGCGCAGTGTCGGGGTGTGTTCCGCGCTGATGGAAAAAGAGCAAAAGGCCGCGCTGATCGCCAAGACCGTCGACGAGTATGACCGTCTGCGCGAGCAGTTCGCCGCCAAGCACGGCACGCGCAAACTGCTGACCCTGGAAGAGGCCCGCGCGCAGGCCTATCAGGCGGACTGGCAGGCCGCGGACATTAAGGCCCCGGCGTTTACCGGGACAAAGGTCTTCACCGATTTCGACATGGCCGAGATCCGCAAGATGATCGACTGGACGCCGTTTTTTCCGACGTGGGAACTGAAAGGCAAGTACCCCAAGATCCTCACCGATCCCGCGCTCGGGGAAGAAGCGACGAAACTCTTGGCCGACGCCAACGCGATGCTCGACAAGATCGTGGCCGAGAAATGGCTGCGGGCGAATGCCGTGGTCGGGTTCTATCCGGCCAACAGTGTCGGCGACGACATCGAAGTCTATGCGGATGAAAACCGCGACCGGGTCCTGACGGTGCTACATACCCTGCGCCAGCAGGCCGAACGGCGCGACGGGCGGGCGCATTATGCGCTGGCCGACTTTATCGCCCCCAAGGACTCCGGGATCAAGGACTACATCGGGGCGTTCGCCCTTACTGCCGGTTTGGACATTGATCGCCACGTGCGCCGCTTTGAAGCCGATCATGACGACTACCACAGCATCATGCTGAAGGCCCTGGCGGACCGTCTGGCGGAAAGTTTTGCGGAGTTGATCCATCTGAAGGTGCGCCGCGAATTGTGGGGATACGCGCCGGACGAAGACCTGACGCTCGAGGATATCATTGCCGAGCGGTACCGCGGTATCCGTCCCGCCCCGGGCTATCCGAGCCAGCCGGACCATACCGAGAAGCCCTTACTGTGGGACCTACTGCAGGCAAAGGAGAAGGCGGGTATTGAGTTATCCGAGAATTATGCTATGATACCAGCCTCATCGGTTTCCGGATTGTATTTCGCCCATCCCGAAGCCAAATATTTTACCCTGGACTTGCTGGGCAAGGACCAGGTCACCGATTATGCCAAACGAAAAGGCATGGACCTTGCCGTGTGCGAACGCTGGCTGGGACCGAGCCTGGGATACTGAGGACGAGTTTATATGGCCGCCCAAGAAACACGCGTACTGCTTCCCGAAGATCTCAAACCCATCAATTCTCTCGAAGAATACAAAGCCGCCGGCGGGCTGCAAGGCTTGGAAAAGGCGCGCTCCATGTCCGGCCAAGAGCTCATCGACCTGATCACCAAGGCCGGACTGCGCGGACGCGGCGGGGCGGGTTTTCCCACGGGTATCAAATGGAATACGGTCTACAACGAATCCGGCAACAAATATGTTGTCTGCAATTTTGCCGAAGGGGAACCCGGGACCTTCAAGGACCGGTACCTGATCAGCAAAAATCCTTACCTGATGTTCGAGGGGCTTTTGATCACGGCGCATGCCATGAATGCCAAAGAGGCCGTTATTGGGACAAAGGAAAAATTTACCAAGGTCGTGCCGCGGATCACCAAGGTGAAAGAGGAGCTGGAGGCGGCCGGTATCGTTGAGCCAGGATTTATCCGCATCGTGCTCGGTCCGGACGAATATCTCTTCGGTGAAGAAAAGGGTCTGCTGGAGGTCATCGACGGCCGTTATCCGATGCCGCGCATGTTTCCGCCTTACATGGTCGGGATCCACTGGACCCCCACCGAAAATAATCCCACCGTCGTCAATAATGTCGAATCGATGAGCCATCTGCCGTTGATCGTGCGCCACGGTCCGGAGTGGTTCCGCTCACGCGGGGACGACGACACACCCGGCACCGGGATCATATCGCTGACCGGAGACGTCAAGCAGCCCGGCATGTACGAGATTTCGCTGGGGATGTCGGTCCGGGACCTGATTTACGGCCTCGGCGGCGGTCCGCGCGGTAAACATGAGATAAAAGCTGTTTTCTCCGGCGTATCCAACCGGGTAATGACTCCGGACAAGTTTGATCTTCCGCTGAATTTCGGCGAGTTGCGCGCCAACGGCGTCGGCCTGGGTTCCGGGGGATTCATGGTTTATGACGAAAGCCGCTGGATTGTCGACCTGACCTGGATGTTCTCGCATTTCCTCGCGCAATCCTCCTGCGGCCAGTGCATTCCCTGTAATATGGGGACGCGGGTGATTACCGAACACCTCCTGAAAATCCGGGACGGGGTCGGGACCAGGGCAGATCTGGACGCGATCATCACCGAGACCGGCCGTTGCACCAATCAGACCCGCTGTTTCCTGCCGGTTCAGGAATCCGTCCTGATCCCCAGTTGCATCGACAATTTCCCGGAGGAGTTCGAGCCGGGATTCGACACCTCCGGTTTTGACCGGAATATCCTTATTCCCAAGATTAAGGACTTCGATGATGAAACAGGTCAGTTCATCTTCGAAGATGCCCCCAAAGAATTCCTGCAGCCTAAGTAGTAAGCCATTTATTATCAAATGCTTAAGGATATACTCCGGCGGGGGCGGGCGGTAGCTCGTCGGTCCGGTGCTTTCCTTATTTTTTTTGAATATTCCCACAAAGTCCTCTGTTACCCCGTTGCAGGTAGCCAAGAGACCAATAGTTATGTTAGTCAAACGATCACAGGCGCACAAAAAACGTGAATACGAGGAACAGCTGATGGCGTGCATGGATTCCATGTACAACCTCGGCTACAGGCTTACCCTGAACCGGGAAGATGCCAATGATCTGGTTCAGGAGGCCGCCATGCGCGGATATCGCTTCTATGACAAATTCGAGCCGGGGACGAATTTTAAAGGTTGGATCCTCACCATACTCCGCAATTTGTTCATTAATCAGTACCGCAAGCGGAAACGCGAACCCTCCAAGGTCAATTACGATGATCTGGAAAACTTTATCGGCGCACCGGACATTGGCGGGGCGACCGAAGAAATATTCGGCGAGGAATTGCAATCGGCTATCGACCAGTTGCCCGAAGAAATGCGAACAGCGCTGACGCTCTTTTATGTAGACGGTTTCGCCTACAAGGAGATCGCGGCGATCATGCGCTGTCCCATCGGCACGGTGATGTCGCGGTTATACATGGCAAAACATAATCTTAAGAAGAAACTCTTGGCGACGATGCAAAATGAGGTCTAAACAACAATATGGACGATAAGAATTTTCATCAGAATCTGTACCGGTATCTTGACGGCGAAATGAGTCCGGAAGAGAAGAACGAATTTGAGGCGGCGATGAAGGACAATCCGTTATCCCAGTCCCAGCTGGAAAATGAACAGCGGTTCGATCAGGTCATCCGGCGGCATATGATCCAGGAGGAGGCGCCGTACGAACTGCGCGAACGGATTATCGATAGGCTGCAGCATCGCAGTCCTTTTGAACGCCTGAGAGAGACCGCGTGGTTTGCGCCCCTGGCCTCGGGCCTCATCACCGCCTTCATTGCTGTTATATTCTTCGCCGTATTGGCGCATACCCCCCGGGAATTCACCGCCTTTGCCCAAGGCATCGACACCCATATCGAACATCTGCACGGGACATACCAAGCCGAGTTTCTGACCGATGATATCGATGCGGCCGTGCACTGGTTTGACGAGAAGCTGGATTTTGCCGTTATCCGTCCGCATATTGCTCCGGACAAGGCCAAGCTGATCGGAGCCCGGATCATCCAGATTAACGGACGCAAGGCCGCTTACTTTATGTACGATGTCCAGGGCCACCCGCTGTCGGCCTTCGTCATGGACATGAACGGGGAGCCGCTGGAGCGCATCCGCGACCGAATGCTGCGCGAAAATGACAATGCGCGCATTTACGCCCGGAATATGAAGGGTTTTCAAGCCGTTCTCTGTTATCATCGGGGGAACGACACCGGGTGTATGCTGGTGACGGATATGACGCAAGACGAGCTGCTTCCCCTGATGGGATAATGCCGGTTTTTCCGTTTTTTTACCGTTTTGCCGCCGCCGGATATCCGCCAGACCGGATCCGGGGCGTGGCGAGTTCTTTTCAAAAGCATCGGGGGGGCCGCTCCTGGATGGTTATACCTGCCGAATACTGTCCAAATTGGTCTCTGCAATGAATGGTCCCCCCGATGCCTCTTACTCCGCGGTCCCCGGAGCCGCCATCCAACCTTCCCGAAATAATCGTGGCCAAAAACCATTCCCTGTAGTAGCATACTGGCTCAATCCCGGCACCCCCCGCTTCTCCCGGCGGGACAACTTTTCAGGAGTATTCAGGTGAAAAATATTAATATCGCTGTTTTATTGTTTTTTGCACTGATTGCGATTCCGGTGTCGCCGGCCCGGGCGCAGTTTTATGTGTTTGCGGACGGAGACATGACCGGGGAACCCGCACCCGAGCTGACGACGGAATGTGTCCGTATGGAGAATTCCGGCTTATGGGGAAGCAAAGCGACCTGGACGGAACAGGATATGGCCCAATACCGGGACGGAAGCATGGCGATTGTTTATTTTTGGGCGACGTGGTGTCCCAATTGCGGCGACTACCTGAAGAATTTGAATGATAGTCAGGCGAAGTTCGCCGAGGAGGGCATCAAGATCATGCCCGTGAATATCGGCGACCCGAAAAAACAGGTTGAAAATTACCTGAAAAAGCATAATATTGGTATGGATATCTTCTTGGATGCCAAAGGGGAACTGGAATCCGCCTATCAGGTTTACGGTGTACCAACGTTCTACTTCATCAGCAGCAACGGCAAAATTACGGCCGTTCGTCATCGCCTGCCCGATGATTATCATACCTTGCTGAAGGACCAATCAACTACAGATCAATAGATGCGAGAAAGGATCATAAAATGAAGAAGACAGCTTTGTTTCTCATCGCCGTGTTCGGGATGACCGCGATCGCGCCGTGGGCTGCGGCCGAGGACGATATTTTGAAGAAGATGCGCGCTTTACAGGACGTGATGGAAACCCTCCCGGAATCCACCCGCACGGAGGAGCCTGAACCCGTTCCGGAAAAGACCGAGATGACCCCGCCGCCGGCGATATCAGACAGCAGCGAGGTCACAGAAAAGAAGGAGCAGTATCCGTGGGAGCGCGGCGCGCCGCACATGGACGAGCCTGCCGCCGGCGACACGATGGACGAGCCGGAAGAGGACAAATGGACGCCTTACAAGGGTTATACACCGGATGTCGATGAGATGGTGGAGGACGGTCAGGAGGCGGCGGATATGATGATGGATGAGGAAGAAGCCGCCGACCTTGATACGGACGAGATTGTTGAGATGGACGAAGAGATGGATGAAACGGAGGAAGCGCTGGAGGAAACCACGGAGGCCGTGGCGGAAACCGGGGAGGACGTGGATGAAGCTATGACCGCGGATATGACCGATGATGAGGAAGATAGCGACATGAGTTCGGCGATGGATGACGACGCTGAAGATATTCGGATGGAAGAATCGGCGGACGCGGACGAGGCTCCGGACAGCGAGATGTCCGAACTGGAAATGGAAGAGGCCGTCTTGGAAGAAGCCGTCGTGGAAGAAGCCGTCGTGGAAGAAGCCGCCTATGAGTGGGAAGAAACGGCCGCAGATATGGAAACGGTGGTTGAAGAGGTTGAGGACGTTGAAGAGGACATGACCGGCATGCTGGAAGCGGAAATCGAGGCGGACGTCGCGGAAGAGATGGCGGCTTCTGTCTTTGAGGCGAAGGCCACGGCCGAAGCGGCGCTGGAAACTCCGAAGGCCGCCTCCGTCAGCGCGGCGATCCCGGAAGCCGTCGAATTCGGCGGAAAAATGAATATCGCCGATACGGACTCTGTTGGGGATATGAAATCCGACACGTCCGCGACCGGATTTGCGCCGCTTAAGAAACCGGCCACGCTGGATGAGCCCGAAGTGCTCAAGTATCGCCAGGACCTGACCCAGGAATTAACCCCCGAGATGATCGACCGCCACGCGCATATCGACCGGATCAAATCCGAGATCGATGCCGAGATCGATGAGATTCAGTCCGATATCGAACTGATTACCGGGGCCAAACGGGACAATCCGGCCCCGCGGACGGAAGAATAACAACCCGTGCTACTTTTTAAGGAGGTTTCAATGAAACGATTTACCACCCTGGCCCTGAGCATCTTCATGCTGCTGGCCGTCTCAACCCTTCACGCTTCGGAAAAAGGGAGCATGATGAAGGACAGCGCAATGATGGACGAGATGCCCGCCTCCATGGCCAAGTCGTACGAGATCGATGCCGCCCATTCCACGTTGGGATTTGCCATCAAGCACTTGGGGATCGGGACGACCCGGGGCAGTTTCGGGACTTTCGAGGGAAATATCGTCATGGACCCGGAGGATCCGGACGCGTTTGACGCCGTCGTGACGATCGACGCGGCCAGCATCGACACCAAGAACGAAGGGCGTGACAAACACCTGCGCAGTGATGATTTCTTCGGCGTGGAAACGTATCCGGAGATCAGCTTCAAGGCGACCGGACTGAAACAAGAAGGCGCCGGCACCGTCATCACCGGTAAGCTCACCATGAAGGACGTGACCCGCACGGTCTCCATTCCCGTGGAAGTGTCTGGCCCGGTGCAAAGCCCGTTCGGCGGCGAAGTGATCGCCATTCGCGGTGAATTTCAGTTGAACCGTCAGGATTACAACATCAACTGGAGCAAGACCATGGATAGCGGCGGTCTGGTGGTGGCCGACATGGTGGACGTGATTGTCGAGATCGAAGCCCATCATAAGGGTTAGTTCTCGGAATTTCCGTTTTTACACTGCCGTTCGCGGCGGATTCGTATATAATTGGTGACAGGCACCGTTTTTCCACTCACAGGATTGGGTTAAAATGGTGCCTGTTACTGTTTATACCTCATGGACGCACATTTAATCGGCGAAATCACATTCCTTTTGATGATCGCCTGCGCGGTGGCGATTATCGCGGAGTGGCTCAAGCAGCCGTATACCATCGCCCTGGTGCTGGTAGGGCTTGTGGTGGCCGTTCTCAACCTCACACCGCACATCATTATTTCCCACGATATTATTTTCACTCTCATCCTGCCGCCGCTCCTTTTTCACGGGGCGCTGCACATGGACCTGGGACACCTCAAGGAGAATTGGCGCTCGATCGTCCTGCTGGCCTTTCCGGGCGTGGTGATCACGACTTTGTTGATCGGACTGCTCGCGCATCATTTTCTGCACATTCCCTTCATATACGCGATGCTCTTCGGGGCGATCGTCACCCCGACCGATCCGATTTCGGTGCTTTCGATCCTGGGCCGGGTCGGCGCGCCCAAACGGCTGCGCACGATACTGGAAGGGGAGAGCCTGTTCAATGACGGGACCGGCGTGGTGGTCTTCATGATCATTTTGGAAATGATCCACAGTCAAGCCCAGTTCGACCTCGGTTACGCGCTGACCAAGTTCCTGATGGTGACCGGCGGCGGGACCGTAATCGGGATTGCCGTTGGGGTCGGGGCCTATCATTTGCTCAAACGGCTGGACGATCACCTGCTGGAGGTCGCGATCACCGTGGTCATCACCTTCGGGACGCCGTTGTTGGCCGAGGCCTTTCACTTCTCCGGGATTATCGCCATCGTGGTCGCCGGAATGATTATCGGCAACTACGGCAAGATCTACTCGATGTCCAACAAGACCCGCGAGACCCTGGACAGCTTTTGGGAGGTGATCGAATTTGTCATCAATTCCCTGCTGTTTTTGATCATCGGACTGGAGCTGCAGGAGATCCCGCAGGACCACCTGCGGAATTTGGGGATGCCGATCGTGATCGCCATCCTGGCGGTGAACGCGGCGCGGGGACTGGTGGTCTATCCGGTGATCTGGCTGCGGAACAAGTTCGGCACCAATGATATCCCCTGGAAATGGAAGCACGTGCTGTTTTGGGGCGGGCTGAAGGGGAGCATATCCATCGCCCTGGTGGTCGGGCTGCCCGCGGAAATGCCGTACCGGGAGATGTTCCTGGTGCTGGCGTTCGGCGTGGTGCTGTTCACCTTGATCGTGCAGGGCCTAACCATGAAACCGTTGATTCAATCGCTGCGACTCAATGAAACGGCTTAGGACAATTTGCCTGGTGCTGCTGGTGACGGCGCCGCTGACGGCGGAGGCCGCGGTGCGCGAATTCCGTTTCGATCAGGAATCGTCGCATCTGGAGGGATCGATCAAATACGCCCTGATCGGGACCTACGAGGCTCGGTTCCGCGAATTTGGCGGCGTGCTCAAGCTGGATGACCGTGACATCGAAAACAGCTCCGTGGAGCTGAAAGTCAGCGTCGACAGCATCCGGTCCCGCTATCCGCGGCTGGACCGGATCGTCCGCTCGGACCGGCTGCTCGATACGGCTACTTATCCCACCATCGACTTTAAAAGCCGGGCAATCCGCCGCCTCGCGGACGGCTACCAGGTCGACGGCCGGGTGAGGCTGCACAATATTTCCAAGGATCTGTCGTTCCGTTTTTTTTTCGAGGGACCGTACCGCGCCGGGGATGACATGTATGTGCGAGCCCGCGGGCAGTGGCTGGTCAACCGCAAAGACTTCGACATCATCTGGAGTCGCTGGCTGGACCACGGGGGAATCGTAGTGGGGGATTATATTACGGTGGATTGGGAGATACTGGCGTTTGACTAGCGGATAGCGGCGAGAGTTCAAGGTGTGGCCTGTTGGGGTTAGTGAGGAGCGGATAGGTTATCTCCTTACTCTCAAATTCCCACTATTCGCTATTTTCTATGAACTTACTAGTCTCTAGCCGCTAAACGCTATCCGCTGCAATTATCATTTGCATGATGGCCGCCGCTGGTTATAATGATACAAATTTGCTTCAAGCACACCACAAGGGGGAGGATACACATGCGTCAATGGTACACAATCTTATGCGCCGGGATTCTGATAGTCACCGTCACCAGCGCGTCGGCCCAGCCGCAACAGCACTTCGAGGCCGGGATGGAGGTTTCATCTTTCAATTATGAAGAGCCGAATTTTATGGAGGAGGACGGCGTCTTGTGGGGGATTTTCGGTAACTATGAAGTTCTGTTGCGAGAAAACTCCCCGCACGGTTCATTCAAAGACCTTTTCCACAACGGGAACGGTTTCAACCGCTTTGAACTCGACGCCCGGATCCTGTGGGGACAGGTCGACTATACATCGACGATGACCGGATCCTTGGACGAAATCGATGACTGGCTGTTCGAAATCCGCGGACTGACCGGCTACGATTTTCCGGTGTTCGAGGATCAGATCATCACTTTTTTCCTCGGGATCGGTTACCGCTACCTTAACGACGACTCCAGCGGACTGCGGACCACGACCAACGCGGCCGGGTACGAGCGCGAGTCGAACTATCTTTATTTGCCGATCGGCCTGAAGTATTTCGCCCCGCTGCAGGAGCAATGGACCTTTGAGGCCCGCGGGGAGTTTGACATCTTTTTGACCGGCGAACAGCAAAGCCATCTCGGGGATGCCGTCGCCGGGCTGGGAACGGTCACCAACGACCAGGACAGCGGCTGGGGCGCCCGTGCCTCGGTGCGGCTCGAGCGTAAAGGCGAACGCGTGGACCTGTTTGTCGAGCCGTATTTCCGTTACTGGGAAATCGACGACTCCAACACCGCGGTCGTCGCCAGCGGGCCGGGATTTCTGATTGTCGGGTTGGAGCCCGCGAATGAATCCTGGGAAGCCGGCAGCCGTTTCGGTATAAGGTTCTAATTTTAGTAAATGGTGACAGGCACAAATTATTAGCTGGTGCCTGTCACCATTTATTTTTTCTTTCAAATCACATGGACACCCCGTCCGCGCCGGCCGCGGGCGGGGTTTACTGTTTATGGACCAATTCAAGACAATCCGCTCGGTTATCTCGGTCGCCTTTGTGGCCCTGTGCGTATTGCACCTGGCCTCGCAGCGACCGCTATGGCTGGATGAGACCTATGTCCTGCGCAACATCGAAGGCCTGGGCTATGCCGAGCTGTTCGGACCGCTCAAGCCGGCGCAGTCGTTTCCGCGCGTCTATCTGGTCATCGTGAAGTGGCTGGGATCGTTTTGCGATAATCACGTCGTGGCGCTGCGGCTGTTGTCGTTCGTGTTTATGATCGGCGCGTATTTCGTGTGGAAGGATCTCTACCGCCGGCACTGCAAGGGGGAGCCGGGGGAGATGACCATCCTGTTGTTGTCCTGGCTGGCCAGCTACTGGCTGGTGTACTACGCGGCGGAGTTGAAACCGTATTCGATGGACGTCCTGGCCGCGGGGTTGTTTATGCTTTTTTTCCTGAAGCAAAGAGAATACACCGCGCAGGTGCCTTCCTCCGGGATGTATCTGGGCGCGATATTGCTTCCGGGCCTGTTGTTCTTCAGTTACACCGCGATTTTCTTCTTCTGGATCGTCTGCTACAACTTCCTGCAGCTGTCGATGCGCAACAGGAAACTGATCCCGGTATTTTTGCTGAGCAGCGCCGCGTCGCTGGCCTGCTTCGCGCTGTTCTATTGGACCGACGTCCGGCATTCGATCACCACGGCCGGGGTGGACTACTGGGAAAGTTACTTTCTGTGTACGAAATCGGCGGGATGTTTCTTTGAAAGCTTCGGAGAAGGGATAAAACGTTACACCGTGTTCTGGTGGTCGAACGTCAAGGAGGTCCGTCGCTTCGCAGTCGGTCTGATTCCCGTCTTTCTGTACGGGTTGGTCCGCTTCGGTTACGCCGGATTGAAGGCGGACAAGTTGCGGGTCTTCAGTCTCGACGGGCTGGCGGCGGTGCTTTTCCTGCAATTTTTTATACTCGGCCTGCTGCACAAGTACCCATTTACGGGACAGCGGATCACGCTCTTCTTCGCGCCGGTCGTGTTCTATCTGATCACCCGGACTCTGAGCGCGACCCGCGAGGTGAAATATCTTGGCAAGGCGCTGCATATCTACTATATTGGCTATTGTTATGTGACACTGCTCGTGTCGGTATGGACGTATATCGGACTGTATCGCGCGTGAAATCCTGCGGGGGTTTATATGAAATCACTCTGGAATGACAAAGACGCCAAGAAGATCGGCGACGACGACCTCGGTCTGCGGGTCTACACGTCTCGCCTGCTGGGGGCCGAGCCGTCGCTGGTCCTGCATGGCGGGGGCAACACATCGGTGAAGTCCGGACACCGGAATATCTACGGGGAAGAGGATGAGGTCCTCTACGTCAAGGGCAGCGGCTGGGACCTGGCCACCATCGAGAAACCGGGATTCGCCCCTGTCCGGCTGGATGAGCTGCGCCGCATGGCCGAACTGCGCGAGCTGGACGACACCACCATGGTCAAGCTGCAGCGCGCGGCCATGACCGATCCTTACGCGCCGAATCCGTCTGTGGAAGCGATCCTGCACGCGATCATTCCTTACAAGTTCGTCGATCACACCCATGCCGACGCGGTGGTCACCCTGACCAATACGCCGCGCGGAAAGAAGATCATCAAGGAGATTTACGGCGACACCGTGTTGGTCGTTCCCTACGTGATGCCGGGATTCATCCTGGCGCGGACGATCTACGAAATGACCGACGGGATGGACTGGTCTTCGATCGACGGTATAATCCTGTGGAGCCACGGCGTATTCACCTTCGCCGATGACGCGCGGCGCAGCTACGAGCAGATGATCCGCCTGGTGAGCAAGGCGGAAGACTATTTGAAAGCGCACGGCAAAACGGAAAAGGCCAAGGCCGGCCGGCCCAAAGTCGATCTGAACCAGCTGGCGCGTATCCGCAAGGCCGCCTGCGTCTACCGCGAGCGGCCGGTGCTGGTACAGGTGGACCAATCCCCGGACCAGGTCCGCTTCGCCGACCGACCGGACCTGCGTAAGATTTCACAACGCGGACCGCTGACGCCGGACCATATCATCCGCACCAAACGGGTGCCGGTTATTGTCGGCGCGGATCCGCAGGCCGCGTTCGACAAATACGCCGTCGACTATCGCGACTATTTCAATGAATTCGGCAACGCCGGTCTCAGCTGCCTCGACCGGGCGCCCCGCTGGGGGGTGTGGCCGGGAGTCGGCACGCTCGCCTTCGGCACAAGCCTTAAGGAAAACGGGATCATCACCGACATCAAACGCCACACCGTGGCCGCGATCACCGTCGCCGAAGAGCTGGGCGGCTGGCGGGCCCTGGGACCGAAGGACCTGTTCGACATCGAGTATTGGGAACTCGAGCAGGCCAAATTGAAAAAGGCCGGCGCTCCGCCGCCGTTTCAGGGACGGGTGGTCCTGGTGACCGGCGCGGCCAGCGGGATCGGCA
Organism: Candidatus Omnitrophota bacterium; assembly: GCA_020429915.1. Classification (GTDB taxonomy): domain Bacteria; phylum Omnitrophota; class Gorgyraeia; order Zapsychrales; family Zapsychraceae; genus JAGOSC01. The sequence continues at coordinate 15,601 of JAGQKV010000019.1, forward strand.
AGGCCTGTGTTGACGCGTTCGCCGCCCGCGGCGCGGCCGTGGCCGCGGTGGATATCAATCCCAAAGTCCATAGTCTTTTCGATCAGCCCGCGGTGTTGCCCGTTATCACCGATGTGACGGAGGAAGGGGCGGTCAAGAAGGCGGTCGAGCAGACCGTGGCCACCTTCGGCGGACTCGACATCGTGGTGAGTAATGCCGGCATATTTCCGGCGGGCGAACGGCTGGCGGAAATGAACGCGAAGACCTGGGAGAAGAGCCTGGCCGTGAATCTTACCAGTCATCAGTTATTGATCAAGCACGCGGCGGAATTCCTGCCGTACGGGATCAATCCGAACATCGTGATCATCGCCTCCAAAAACGTCCCGGCGCCGGGACCCGGGGCCGGGGCCTATTCGGTGCCCAAGGCGGGTCTGACTCAACTCGGCCGCGTGGCCGCGCTTGAACTGGCCGGGGCCGGGGTCCGCGTGAACATGCTGCATCCCAACGCCGTATTCGACACCTCGATCTGGACCGAGGACGTGCTGGAAAAGCGCGCCGCCAGTTACGGACTGACGGTCGAGGAGTACAAGAAAAGCAATCTGCTGCAGACCGAAATTACCTCCCATGACGTCGCCGACCTCGTTGTCGCCGTCGCCGGCCCCGCCTTCGCCAAGACCACCGGCGCCCAGATCCCCGTCGACGGCGGGAATGAGCGCGTGATTTAATCTTATTTTCATCTTCTCTTAATCTTGCCTTTGGTATTATGGGCACACTTCACCGCAGGATCTGACTTCTTACCGGAACAATCCGCTAATAACCTTTTACAAGATTAAACCGTCCGCGATCCTCTGTATCGCGGCCAGGAGGGGATAGCCGTGCACAGTTTGATCGTCTATGTGATTTTGTTGGGATTTGCACTGAATTAGGCACGGACCGCCTGAAGGATCTCGGCGGTGGGGGATGTCTTGTTGAGGGTATAAAAGTGCAGGCCGGGGGCGCCGTGGTGCAGGAGGTCGCGGCACTGCTTGATGCAGAAGTCGATGCCGGCCTTCATAGTGGCGTCCTTGTCGTCCTGGAGGGGTTCGAAGATCTTATGGACTTCGTCGGTGACGGTGGCGCCGCACATACCGGTGAATCGGATCAGCGCCTTGTAGTCGGTGATCGGGATGATCCCGGGAATGACCCGATTATTGACGCCCCGTCCGCTAAGGCGTTCGACATAATCCAGGTAATCCTGATTATTGAAAAACAGCTGGGTGATGACAAAATCAGCGCCCGCGTCGATCTTCATCTTCAGATAGTCGGTGTCCTTCTCGCGGTCGGGGCAGAGGAGGTGGCCTTCGGGAAAGCCGGCCACACCGATGCCGAACTCGTCCCCGAATTCCTGACGGATATATCCGGTCAGTTCACTGCTGTACCGGAAATTGTCCGGGCCGGGCTGCCAGTCCGGATTGTCCGCGGGCGGATCGCCGCGCAGGGCCAGGATATTGCGGATCCCCCGGCCGTGTACGTCCCTAAGAATATTGCCGATGTCCTCCCGCGTATTGAGCACGCAGGTCAGATGCGCCATGGCGATGATTCCGTGCTCCTGCTCGATGTGTTCCACGATGTCGAACGTCTTGTCCCGGCTGCCGCCGCCCGCGCCGTAGGTGCAGGAGATGAAATCCGGACGCAGTTTGCTCAGCTCGGCAATGGTATTCTGCAGATTGAAATAACCTTTATCCGTTTTGGGCGGGAACAACTCAAAAGAATAGGTGTGACGCTTCTCGGGAAATAAGTCTCTGATTCTTTGCATAGAAATCCGCGGGGGTTTCTGTTAAGATAGGGCAACTTTCTATTAGGCATTATCATAAGACATGACCGGGAATATTCAAGTGAAAAACGAATCCTTTGATTCCCCGGCGATCGACGCCGCGGACTTTTCCGTGCCCGGCGGCCAATCCTTTCTGGAACGGTTGACCGCGCCGCGCCGGCCCGCCGTGACGGCCGGCACCGTGGTGATGGCCATGAGCCCGGGGGAGGTGCACGATATCGGCAAGACCGTGATCCAGTCCCTGTTCCGGGTCAGCGGCTACCGCGTGATCGATCTGGGGACCATCCCCACGGCTCAGGATCTCGCCAGGGCCGCCGCGGAACACCGTGCCGACATCGTGGGGGTCAGCTGCATGCTGACCTCATCTCTGACGCAGCTCAAGGAGATTGCCCGCGCCCTGGAGGAGCAGGACCTCGACGTCAATCTCCTGGTGGGCGGTCCCGGGTTGAACCCCGTGATGACGGCCTGTCACATTGCCCCGTTTTATACCCGCGGAGTGACGGTGTACGTGAAGGATCTTTATCACTGTCAGGACGTGATCCGGCAGCTGTCCGATCCGCAGCGCCGGGCCGGCCTCAAGAAGTCTCTTGAACTGGAATACACGGAAGTCCGTTCGCAATATCTGGGCAACCAATTCTCCAAGGAAGTGCTCTCCCTGCATGAAGCCCGTCAACGGCGCACGCCTGTCACCTGGAGCATGTTTGAGGCCATTCGGCCGAGTTTTCTGGGAAACTGGGTGATTGAATCCCTTGACCTGAAGGAGCTGACCGATTACATCGACTGGAGCACGCTCTTTCTCGGCTTCGCCTTAAAGGGAAAGTATCCGCAGATCTTCCGGGACCCGGCGATCGGGGACCGGGCGCGGACCGTGTACGACGACGCATGCGCCTTGCTCGACAGGATCGTCAAAGAAAAACGGCTTTCGCCGCGGGCGGTGATCGGATTTTATCCGGCGAACAGCGCCGGCGATGATATTGAGATTTACTCCGACCGCGACGGTAAGTCGATGATCGGCGTACTGCACACCCTGCGCCAGCAGGCCCGGCACGATGAGGGCAAACCGTATTACGCGCTCGCCGACTTTATCGCGCCGCGGGAATCGGGGCGTACCGATTTTATCGGCGCCTTTGTAGTCAGTTGCGGCTTCGGGATCGAACAGCTTCAGGATGAATTTAAGGCGGCCGGCGACGAATACCGGCTGATTATGGTCAAGGTCCTGGCCGATTGCCTGGCCGAGGCCCTGGCGGAGAAGCTCCACATGCGGGTCCGCAAGGAGTATTGGGGATATGCCCCGGACGAAGACCTGTCCGTGCAGGACATGTACCGCTGCCAATTTCAGGGGATCCGCCCGGCGCCGGGGTATCCGGCTTGTCCCGAGCACAGTCAGAAGGAATTTTTGTTTGAGCTGCTTGATGCACGCGCGAATCTCGGGATAGAGTTGACCCCGTCCTACGCGATGGCGCCGGCGGCCTCGGTGTGCGGATTTTACTTCGCGCATCCGCAGGCGAAATATTTTTGGCTGGGCACGGTCGGCCGCGACCAGGTCGAAGACTATGCCCGGCGGACCGACATGGATATCCGTCAGGTCGAGGACCTGTTGCGGATGAATTTGAATTATGTTTAAGAAGTGATGATTGGTGTATGCGTGTATGAGTATATGCGTGTATGCGGTGTGCCCCCGTTGTTCCATCGATGATAAGAGGTGCCTGTCAGAGTGGCAGCCCTGAAACCAACGGGCCAACCCCGCATAAGCGCCTACACGCATCGACGCATACACGGGATACGTTATAAACAAGCAAGGAGATACGCCCATGAATATCGCAATAGTCACCGGTTCCGGAGGCCTGATCGGCTCGGAGGCGGTTGAATTTTTCGCCGGCAAGGGGTTCACCGTCGTCGGCATCGACAACGATATGCGCAAATATTTCTTCGGTGCCGAGGCCTCCACGGCCTGGAACAAGGACCGGCTCGCCGGGAAGCTGAGCAACTATGTCCATCGCGACATCGACATCCGTGACCTGCAGGCGCTGGAGAAGGTTTTTAAGGAATACACCACGGACATCAAGGTCATCATTCACACCGCCGCGCAGCCGTCGCATGACTGGGCGGCCAAGGAACCGTTCACCGACTTCAGCGTCAACGCCAACGGCACGCTTAATCTGTTGGAGCTGACCCGCCGCCACTGTCCGGACGCTGTCTTTGAGTTCTGCAGCACCAACAAGGTCTACGGCGACACGCCCAACTTTTTGCCGCTGCAGGAGCTCGATACCCGCTGGGAAATCGAGCAGAGCCACCCGTACTATCCGGGCATCGATGAGACCATGAGCATTGATCAGTGCAAACATTCCCTGTTCGGCGCGTCCAAGGCGGCCGCGGATATTCTGGTCCAGGAGTACGGCCGTTACTTCAACATCAAGTCGTGTATTTTCCGCGGCGGCTGTCTCACCGGCCCGAATCATTCCGGCGCCCAGCTGCACGGCTTTTTGGCGTACCTGATGAAGTGCTGCGTCACCGGCGACAAGTACACCGTCTTCGGTTACAAGGGCAAACAGGTCCGTGACAATATTCACAGCTACGACTTCATCAATGCCTTTTGGCATTTCTACGAGAATCCGCGCGTGGCCGAGGTGTACAACATGGGCGGGGGACGGGGCAACAGCTGCTCGGTCCTGGAGGCGATCGCGGACTGCGAAAAGATCTCGGGTAAGACCATGAACTACGACATCAGTGAAGAAAACCGCATCGGCGATCATATCTGGTACATCAGCCATCTCGGCAAGTTCCAGAAGCACTATCCACAGTGGAATCAGCAATTCTCGCTTAAGGATACCTTGCAACAGATCCACGATAACAACGTGGAGCGCTGGGCGAAAAGCAGCGTATAGCGGTGAGCGGATAGAGAACAGACAGTGGATAGCGGTTAGACGTTAGTGGGATCAGAGATTAGGGATGGAGTGGAAGCTCAGTGCTGTGCACTAATCCCGGGTAAGCGCTTCCTGGACACTGGCCGCTAAACGCTATTCGCCGAACGCTGCTCTTAAATCCGCTTGACAAATCGGGACATTCGTTTAAGCTGTCTCACAGAAGGAGATTCGTTCCATGTTAGCATTTTTGCTGATCGCGCTGGGCATCCTGTCCCGGTTTTTGGTCCATTTCAACAACTTCACCCCGATCTTGGCGATCGCGCTGTTCGCCGGATTTTATCTGTCCAAACGCAACGCTCTCATCGTGCCGTTGGCGATGATGGTGATCTCCGACGCCTTTGTCGGGTTTCACGCCATGGTCGCCTTTACGTGGGGGAGTATCCTTTTGATCGCGTTGATCGGTAACAAGTTCAAAGACGACAAGTCGTTTAAGACCGTGGGATTGTCCGGCTTGGGCGGCGCGGTCCTGTTTTATCTGATCACCAATTTCGGTGTCTGGCTCTTCTACAATACCTATCCGAAGAGCCCGGCCGGTTTGGTGCAATGTTACATCGCGGCGATCCCCTATTTCCGGGGAACGCTGCTCAGTACGGTGATTTACACAGCGGTGCTTTTCGGCGGCTATGAATACCTGGCCGCGCGGCTGAAGCAGACCCGCTTTGCTCATTTAGTTTAGTCAAACAACCTGTCGTGGGGGGAAACGCCGGTGAGAGACCGGGGCAGTCCCGCTACTGTTTTGGGATCGTCAAAACGACGATCCCTTTAGCCAGAAAGCCTTCATGACAGATAGTGACGGAGCTGCGAGAGACAGCTGCCGCGCGCATAGAGTGTGGAAAAGTACGACGGGTGCATCCTCACTGGACAAATTGTCCGGTGGGGATTTTTTTTACCCGCCTTCTCCCGACTGTTGTCAGGACTGACGGTCAGAAGAAGGCGGGTAGATAACCCTGCGAAGCTCCTCAAAAATAATTCAGGAGCGAAGCAGGGTCAAGGCCATTCGTCCCCCAAAAACAACCCAAAAGGACCCCATGAAAAGAATTCTAGTATTAACCCTCATCACACTCTGGGCCGTCCCGGCCCGTGCCGAATTAATCTTCGAACATGACACCGTGGTCGTGACCGCCGACCGCTATGACCGGGAGGCCGGCCGGCGGGGAAGTTATGTCACCGTCATCAATGAAGAACAGATCGACGCCTCCACGGCGCGGACCGTTCCCGAGATCCTGGAACAGGCCGAAGGTGTGTTTGTTTCCGACAACAGCACCGCGCGCACCAGCACCGTCGACATCCGCGGGTTCGGCGACACCGCCGGGCGCAACGTGCTGGTGCTGGTCGACGGTCGCCGGCTGAACGTCATCGACAGCGGTTCCGCCGATTTGGTGCAGATCCCGGTGAGCGGGATCGAACGTATCGAGGTCATCCGCGGCAGCGGTTCGATTTTGTACGGAGACAATGCCACCGGCGGGGTGGTCAACATCATCACCAAGAAGGGCGAGGAAGGACTGCACGGGGAGGCCTCCGCGTATTACGGCAGCTATGATTCCTTCGGTCAGGATTTCCAGGTCAACGGGGCGCAGAACGGTCTGTCGTTTTTCTTCAACGCGCATCATTTCGACAAGCGCGGTTACCGCCAGCAGTCCGATGAGTTCTACAAAAACTTCAACGGCCGGCTCGATTTCGAACCCAACGCGGCGGTGAAGGCCGGTATCCAGTACGGATTCTACGAAGATTCCTATGAACTGCCGGGCGGCCTGAATGAGGCCGAACTGGAAACTTACGGCCGGCGCGGGGTTGCCTCCAGCGAGTATGGTAACATCGCCGACACCGAGGACCAGTATCTCAAGGCGTACCTGGAGATCGATCCGTTCGCCTTTGAGGAGGCTTACTTCGGACGTATCGTCATCGACGGGACATGGCGCGACCGCGAGCTGTTTGATACGTTCGATGCCTTCAACCTGGATACCGAACGCGAGGTGAAGACCGAGGCCTTCACGGTGAAATATATTTTCGACGGCGAACTCGCCGACCGCGAGGTCGATTTCCTGTTGGGGCTCGACAAGTCGCGCAGTTCCAGTTTCATCAACAGCACCAGTCCGTTCAGCGACGAGCGGTTGACTATCTCCAAGGATGAGTACGGCGTATTTGCCAACCTGGATCTGGAGGTGCTGGACCGCTGGTATGTCACCGCCGGCCACCGTCATCATGAGGCGGAGTATACCTTCGACCAACGCCTGCCCGGACCGAGTTTCACCCAGCAGGAACCGGATGTTTCGGTCACCTCGGCCGGCCTGCGCTATGAGTACGCCGAGGACAGCAATGTCTTCTTCAAGTTCGAGCAGTCGTTTCGCTTCCTGACGCCCAACGAATGGTACAACTCCTTCAGCCAGTCGTTGGACACCGATCTTGATCAACAAAAAGGCCATTTGTTCCAGGCCGGCCTCCGGCACAGTATCGACGACATGGCCCTGCTGACCGTGACCCCGTATTGGATGGAGACGGAGAAGGAGATCTTTTACGATCCGACCATCGGGAGTTTCGGAGCGAACAGCAACTACGACGAGATCCGCCGCGTCGGCGTCGAGCTGGGAGCGCGGTTCGACCTGCTGGGGCTCCTGAGCAGCCGGGATGTGCCGCAACAGCTCGACTGGTTGGAGTACTTCATGAACTATACGTATCAAAACCCCGAGTTCACCGACGGGTCTTTTGACGGACATACCGTCCCGTGGGTGCCCGAACACCAAGCCAATATGGGACTGACCGCACGGTTGTTCCGGCACTACCGCGTATCATTGATCGGCCGATTTGTCGGCAGCCGGTATGTGATCAATGATCAGGCGAACACCTTACCCAAGGCGAAGAGCTATGCGGTGGCCGACCTCAAGTTGTCCTATGAACAGGATCACATCGAAGTGTTTGCCTCCGTGAACAACCTGTTTGACAAAAAGTACAACACGTACGAAGCGACCAACACCTTGCAAACTGTCCGCGACGTCTTCCCGGCGGCGGAGAAGAACTTTATTGCGGGAATGGTGTTTAAGTTCTAGCGGATTTCAGCGGACAGCGTTCAGCGGTGAGCGGCGAGGGTTCAAGCGGCGCCATTTGGGAATAGCAGGCAGAGATGAGAGTCCAAGCAAGGACATCCATTCCGCAACTGTTCGCTGACCCCTTATCCCTTTCTGGTCTCCAGCCGCTGACCGCTGACCGCTGGAAATACGCCGTTATCTTATGGAAAACCTTCCGCTTATCCCAGGCCAGGACTATCTCATCGACCCGCAGGGCCGGTTTGTGTTTACGCGGGAATACCTGCTGCGGCGCGGGTTTTGCTGCGAGAGCGGTTGCCGGAACTGTCCGTACGAGAGGGAGCAGCAGGATATGGGTGAATCAAAAATACCATAGCAGAGTGTCAGGCAGAATTGACAAACCAAATCAATTAAGCTGTAATACAGTTATTGAATGAATGTCGATAATCTTATACGGGTTGATAACGCATGAATTCCAATGCCGTCTTTCACTGGAGCGGGGGCAAGGATTCGGCCCTGGCCTTGCGACATATCAGCCAGGCCCGCTCCCATTCCATTAAATACTTGCTGACCAGCGTCAATCCGGAGTATCAGCGCGTGTCGATGCACGGTGTCCGCGTGGAACTCCTGAAGCGTCAAGCCGCGGCGGTCGGTATCCCGCTGCGCATCCTGGAGGTCCCGCCGGCGCCGACGATGGAGGTCTACAATGCGGCGATGCGCGCGATGCTGGGGCGTTTCGTCCGGGAAGACGGGATCGGTTGTTCGATCTTCGGCGATATCTTTCTCGAAGACCTGCGCGATTACCGCCTGGGAGAACTGGCCAAGGTCCCGATGACCGGAGTTTTTCCGATTTGGCAGCGTCCGACGCAAGAGTTGATGGCCGAATTTATCGCCGCCGGATTCAAGGCGGTAACGGTGTGCGTGAATGACCGCGTGCTGGACGAGAGTTTTGTGGGGAGGGAGATCGACGCGGCCTTTGTGGCCGATTTGCCGGCCGGCGTTGACCCGTGCGGGGAGAACGGCGAGTTCCATACCTTTGTTTATGACGGCCCCATCTTCCGCGAACCGGTTCCGGTACAAGTCGGAGAAAAAGTCCACCGACACTATCAGCCGGCGGCCGCGGACACGGATGGAGTTGACGGGTGCGACCGGACTGAGGTTGACAACGGATTTTGGTATTGTGATTTACTCCCAATGGAGTAGAATAGTCAGATTATGAGAATCGTATCTTTAATCGCCAGCGCTACGGAAATCATCTGCGCGCTGGGTTTTCAGGATAATTTGGTCGGCCGGTCGCATGAATGCGATTTTCCCGCCGGGATCGAAAGTCTGCCCGCGTTGAGCTCGCCGAAGATCGACGTCCATGGGACCAGCGCGGAGATCGACCGTCGGGTGAAGGACGTCGTTCGGGAGGGGTTGTCGGTATATGATATCGATGCGGACCTCCTGAAGGCGCTGAAACCCGACGTCATCGTCACCCAGGACCAGTGCGAGGTCTGCGCGGTCAGCCTCCATGACGTGGAGGAAGCGGTGGCCGAGTGGACGGGCAGCCGGCCGGTGATCGTCTCTCTGAAGCCTGAATCCATGCACGATGTCTGGCAGGACATCCGCCGCGTGTCAGACGCGCTGCGCTGCCGGGAGCGGGCCGAGGCCTTGATCCTGGAGATTCAGAAAGAGATGGAAGAGATCTCCGCCGAGTGCGAAGGGCTTGTCCCGCCTTTAAACGTCGCCTGTATCGAATGGGTCGATCCGCTGATGGCCGCCGGCAACTGGGTGCCGGAGATGGTTCACCTGTTACACGCACGTTGCGCCTTCGGCGCGCCGGGGGAACATTCGAAGTACATCACCTGGGAAGATATTGTCAAGAAAGACCCCAACGTGATCATCACCATGCCCTGCGGATACGATATGGACCGCACCCGCCAGGATATTCCCCTCTTGACCGGCAAGCCGGGGTGGGCGGATCTGAAGGCCGTGCGCCACGGCCGGGTTTATGTCACTGACGGCGACCAATACTTCAACCGTCCGGGCCCCCGCCTGCGCGAATCCCTCCAGATGATGGCCGAAATGTGCTACCCCGGCCGCTTTTCCTTCGGATTTGAGGGGAAGGGGTGGCAGAAGCTGGGAGGCTGATCCTCCGTCCCCGGTACGCGTATCTTACCTTACTGTTCAAAAATTGTACATACCTTGTGCCTAATCTTTAGGCAAATTGTAAGCATACTAACTGCAACATATTACATCAATTTACCAATCCGTATTCGCTGCCTTTTATCTTGACAGAAAACCCCGCTTCTCTATAATTGTAGTTGTTCAACAAATGAACGAAATCCCCCGGAAACTTCAAAATTCTTCAATTCGAGGCCCTTTTGGACGAACGCGAATTTGAGCTGATCAACATCCTCGGCAAGCAGCTGGGGTCCAATCAGCGGGACCTGTCCCGGCAGATGGACCTGTCTTTGGGCATGGTGAATATGCTCATTCGGCGGCTGATTTCCAAGGGCTATATCCGCATGGACCGGCTGAACAAGCGCAATGTGCGCTATATCCTCACTCCCAAGGGGATCACCGAGAAACTCAGGAAATCCATCAAATACACCGTAAACACCATTAACTCATTCGGATTGATCAAAGGTAACGTGAAAGACTTGATCATTCGTCTGTACAACGAGGGGCATCGTGTTTTCTATCTGTTTTGTGAACCGGACCTGCTCGTTTTGGTTGAGAGCGCCGTTAAGGATGCAGACTTGTCCGGAATTAAGGTGATTGTCCTGCACGACCTGTCTGTTCGAATGGAAGAAGGGATCTTGTTAACGGGATATGAAAATATAGACGTGAGCGGATTTGATAAGAACCGGCATGTCGATCTGCTGTTCGAAATTGCAAAGACCGATGTAACCAAACTTTAGTTAACAAAGGCGAATATATGACATCCATATCCGAAGAAACCGAATCGATCTCCAGGCAAGCCAAGGCTGTCGTTTTTTGGTTCACGGGATTATCCGGTGCCGGAAAGTCCACTATCAGCGAGGCGGTCTCAGTAGAGATGAGTAAATTGGGCATTCAGAACTATGTCCTGGACGGCGATAAAATTCGCAGGGGGTTGTGTTCGGATTTGGGTTTTTCTCACGACGACCGTACAGAGAACATCCGAAGGATCGGCGAGGTGGCGAAGTTGTTGTGTGATGCGGGGGTCGTTACGCTAGTCGCGTTCATATCACCGTACATGGCAGACAGAGACAATGTCCGCGGTATTTTGGATAAAGGAAAATTTGTCGAGATCTTTGTCGATTGTCCCCTGGAAGTATGTGAGCAAAGGGACGTCAAAGGACTATACCAAAAGGCCAGGAAAGGGGAGATTGCCAATTTTACGGGCATATCCGATCCCTACGAAGTGCCGGCCAATCCGGAGATTCATCTGCGGACGGATCAGTCCGATGTATCGGATTGCGTGAAGAAAATTATTAAGTACTATTTGCATCAATGACGGAACGCGATGATTAAGCGGCCCCTGACAACCTTGCTGGAAAGATATTTCGGATCCGGACCGGACATTTCTGTACGGAATCACCATCTCAAAGATGTTGATCCCGGCAATGAAATCGCAGATGTCCAGATCCTAATGGGAACGCGCAGAGGCGTGTATTTATGCCATGCCTCAAAATTACTGTTGTTGTTAGCCGGGCACACTTACGGCATGTCTGAGTTCAACGGAAGGTGGTTTGTTCATCAGCGGGGCAAGTATGCCGACCGGATTGTGTCTTTCCGTCTGAATGTCGATGTGGCGGAAGATTGCCGGCTGGAAATTGAAGGTCTGCCCATCGGCTGTCATCAAATAGATTTTATCGGGGACAGTTTGATCGTGGCGGACACTTACAACAATCGCCTGTTTGTCTATGTTTTCGACAACAACAGATTGAAGCGCGTTCGAGAAGTCTTTCCACGGGGAAGGTTAGCGCGGGGGCGTGCTTCCGACAACTATGCGCATCTCAATTCCGTTTGGAGCGACAGCAAGGCCGTTTATATCCTTCTGCATAATGAGACGCAAAAAACAGGCAGGAAAAGTGAGATTGTGATTCTGGACAAGAATCTCAAAGAGCTGGATTCGATCGTAACAAATTGCGCAAACGCGCATAATGTGGTCCGGCTTAACGGAAAGTTCTTCATCTGTAATTCCATGCAAGGAGCGCTGTCCGTCGATCAGAAAGATGTTTTTCAGACCGATATGCTTACCAAGGGGTTGGCTGTCACTGAGGAACATATATTTGTCGGCTGCTCGGAGTTCGCCAAGCGGGAAGATCGGGATCAGAAGGGTGGAGCTGTTTATGTGTTGACGCATAAGTTTGAGCAGGTTTTCCGTTTTACTGTGCCGGCGTCCGTTTCCGAGGTCAGAATAGCCAACCGGCCGGATTTTGCCCGTAGTAATCACACCCGGGACTTTGAAATTGTAGGTAATTAATTCTTTATTTTGAAAGGAGCCAAGAGTTATGAGATTTACAATCGGATTCGACAAAGATGATATCCCCCAGTTGCACGCCTACTGGGACCAAATCTTCGCCTCCCAACGCTGGTCGGAGGGCGATTTTACACAATCATTTGAGGAAAAGTGGTCCAGGCACAACAACCTCGGTTCCGTCGCGTTTTCCAGTTGGGGCGGGGCCGCTCTGGCGGCAATGGAATACTTTAATCTCAAAGGGAAAACTGTCCTTTGTCCTTCCAATACCTTCATGGCCACCCCGTTGGCGGCAATCAAGGCCGGAGCGCAAGTCGAATTTGTCGATTGCAACCGCAATGACCTGTGCATGTCTTTGGAGGATTTAAAGGCCAAGGTGGAGCAATATAAACCGGCCGCCATATTTGTCGTTCATATCGGCGGGCACATTGCTTTTGAAATCGAGGAGATCGCAAAATTCTGCCAGCAAAAAGGCATCATCCTGTTAGAGGATTGCGCACATGCGCATGGGGCCTCCTGGAACGGTAAAAAACCGGGCGCATGGGGAGACGCGGGTGTGTACTCATTTTACGCCACCAAAACGGTGTCGACCGGTGAAGGCGGTATTCTGGTGACCCGCCACGAGGAATTGGTGGAGTTCGCTAAAAAGTACCGTAATTACGGAAAATTCGAGTACGAAGTCGAGGGATTGAATTACCGCATGAGCGAGTTCACGGCGGCTATCGGATGTGTTCAAACCGACCGTCTGGACGAGATTGTCGCTTGGAAAAATGCCTATGTTCGCGAACACCTCGACCCGATACATCCCAACCGCGTCATTTTCCCGGACGGAATGATATCCGGCTACTACAAATACATTGTGTTCGATGAAGTCGAGAAATCGACCGGGAAGGTATATGATGCCCCGTGCCACAAGATTATGAAGAAAGATTATGATCTTCCGAATACGGACTGGGTGGCACAAAATCATTGGTGCCCGCCTATTTATTACAAAGGCGAGGAAGTTCAACTGGAAACACTTTTGGCCAACAAATAATCACTTATCGAAGGAGGAAATGATGAAGGTAATGGTAACAGGCGGATCCGGTTTTATTGGATCCCATTTGGTGGAAAAATTAATCGACAAAGGTATTAAGGTCCGTATTTACGATTTGCAGTCTCCGGACTTTCTGGAAGAACTTCCCGAGGACAAGAAAAAGATGGTGGACTATTACCAGGGCAGTCTGTTGGAACAAGACCGACTGAGAATAGCCTCCAGCGGATCGGACTATATTTTTCACTTGGCGGCGGTAGCCAATGTCAACGACGTGGAGCGTGAACCGCGCTATGCGTTCGATATCAATATGACCGGCACCTTTAACGTCCTGGAAGCAGCTCGCAATAATCCCGGCATCAAACGAGTCATTTTTGCCAGCACGGTTTGGTCGTACCAGTGCACTCCGCAGATCGGGGACGAAGAGTTGCAGGAAGATGCTCCCCTGGCGCTTCCGTCTCATTTTTACACGGCAACAAAGATAGCCGGAGAAGCCATGTGTAAATCCTACAGCGATTTATACGACGTTAACTATACTATCTTACGGTTTGGAGTTCCGTATGGCGTGCGCGCCCGGGGTGCCATCGTGACGGCGATATTCGTTCACCGGGCACTGACGGGACAGGCCATTACCATCGCAGGTGACGGAAGCCAGTACCGGAAATTCGTCAATGTGGAAGACTTGGCTGAAGGGTGCGTCTTGTCATTGAGTGAGAAGGCGAGAAATAAAATCTATAACCTGGAAGGGGAAGAGATGGTGTCGATAAAGGATATTGCCGATGCCGTCGATGAACTGATCGGTAATGTTGAGATCATTTATACCGAAGGCCGCAAAGGCGATTTTAAAGGGAAAGACATTTCCAATAAGGCAGCCAAGGCCGATTTGGGTTGGGAACCCAAAATCAGCTTTAAGGAAGGCCTGGGAAGATATATTGACTGGTACAAAAAGGTCCTTTCCCAGGCGCAAGCCGACGAAAAGGCTGTCGCGCTGGTCTAAGGTGCTGTCTTAACCATGAAGGTTACGATTCACCAACCGGAACATCTGCCATGGCTGGGATTTCTCGATAAATCCTCCATGGCGGATGTTGTGGTTTTTCTCGATACGGTGCAGTACCGGAAGAATTATTTTCTGAACCGGAACAAAGTCAGGACCGCCCAGGAATTTGCCTGGATTACGGTCCCGGTGGCCAAGCATAAGCTGCAGACTCCGATAAACGAAATCGGTATCAACAATTTATTGACTTGGCAAAACAAATGCTGGCGCACCATCGAACAGAATTACTCCAAAGCCGACTACTTTGGCGACTTTAGCGAGAAATTCCGGGTCCTCTATACGACCCCGTATGACTTTCTGGTCGATTTGAATGTCGCCCTTTTGAAGTTTCTGTTTGAGTCATATGGCATCCGTACCCGTATTATTATGGCGTCGGAACTTGAGGGTGCCGAGGGACAAAGGGATGAGTTGCTCTTGAGCATCTGCCGTGAATTGGAAGCCGACTGCTACTTATCCGGGATTTCCGGGAAAGAATATTTGGATATGCGGATATTTGAGGAGGCCGGGATAGGCGTTGAGTTTCAGGAGTTTTATCATCCCGTGTACAAGCAACTCTATGATCCGTTTATTCCGTGCATGTCGTCGATTGATTTGTTGTTTAATCACGGGCCGAATGCTTTTGATATCTTAAAAAGTCCGAAAACCGAAAGATTGGCCTACCAATTTGAATAGAGGTTGAGAAATGGCACAACAAATACTGGTCGTAGCACCACATATGGATGATGAAGTATTGGGATGCGGTGCGACTATTTGCCGGCACGTGAAGAAGGGAGACCGGGTAACGGTCTTAATAGTGGCCAACCGCGCCTATGGTCATCGGTATGATGAGGAGCTCATTCAAAAGGAAAAGGAATGTACTCAGGCGGCCCAAAAGGTCCTGGGTTATCAGGATTTGATTTTCCTGGACCTCCCGGATGAATGTCTGGATCAGTCACAAATAGAGATCATTAAGGCCATGGAGGCGGTTTTGTCGGGGGCAGAGCCGGATGTGGTGTACCTACCCAACCGCGGCGATAACAACCAGGATCATCGCAGTGTATTCACCGCAGCCCGGATTGTCTTTCGTTCGCATTCGGCTGATAAGACCCCCGCTTTACGCGTATACGAAGTTCCTTCGTCGACGGATGTGGTGCCCTGTTTCAGCGAGTTTAATTTTCAGGCCAATTTGTACGTGGATGTGACGGAGTATCTATCGTTAAAGATTCGGGCCATGGCGTGTTACGAGAAGGAGTCCCGAGTGTTTCCCCATCCGCGGTCACCGGAAGGAATCGAAGTTTCAGCCAAGAAACGGGGCATAGAGGTCGGTCTGAGCGCGGCCGAGGCCTTTATGGTCATTCGGGACATTTGGAGGTGATATCTGTATGAAAAGCCATACCTACATCATAAGTGAAATCGCCAGCACGCATGAGGGAGACTACGCTTATCTGCGTTCTTTAATAAAGGACGTCGCCAGTACCGGTGCGGATGCTATAAAGTTTCAAATTTTCCGTGCCGAGGAAGTTGTGGATCCTGCGCATCCTGATTTTGGCGACTTGGAGCGATATCAATTTACCGCGGGACAGTGGAGTGAATTGATTATGCTGGCGCGGGAATATGCCTTGGATGTGTGGGTGGTCAGCTCTGGCGATTTCAGCCGAACGGTTATCCACGAAAACCGGGATCATATTCACGGAATTGAATTGCATGCATCGGATGTGGGAAATATAGTGATGCTGGAATTCGCCAATGAATGCGGCAAGCCGATGATCCTTAGTTGTGCCGGTGCGACGTTGAGCGAGATTATCGAGGCCCTGGACGTTTTAGACAAGGACCGCCAAATAATCTTAATGCATGGCTTTCAAGGGTACCCCACTCATTTGGACGATCTGAACATCGGCCGTATCCGCAGCCTAAAAAAGACGTTTCCGTTTCATATCGGATTCGCCGATCATATTTCGGGAGACCATCCGATGTCCGTGCTGTCTCCGTTGTTGGCGGTAGGGGCCGGCGCCGACGTGGTAGAGAAACACATAACCCGCAATCGTGCCGAAAAACGTGATGACTATTTCAGTTCACTCGATCCGCAGGACTTCAAACGGATGGTAGAGTTGCTGCGCCAATCGGACGCAGCCCTGGGTACAGAGTTGTTCCGTTTCTCCGAAGCGGAAATCAAGTACCGCCGCGATATGAAAAAGAAAATCAAAGTCATGCAACCGATTGCGCCGGGGGAAGTCATCCGTCGTGGTCAGGTTGCATTTGTCCGTAACGCCGAGGGGACCGAACCGGTGTCCTTCGGCAGCATACAGCACAAACCCGTGAAGACCGCGTTGATCCCCGGGACCTTTCTCAGGGAAAGCCATTTACGCAATGAAGTGGGAGTTTTCGTAAACGCCCGTCTGCATTCGACCCGCTTGCCGCGCAAAGCCTTAAAGCCATTTTACGGGGGGATGACCACCATCGAATACCTGCTGAAGAGACTGACGTCGTATTCGGGGGATATTGGACGCATTGTGTTTGCGACCAGTACCGAAGAAGAAGACGCGCCGCTTGTCGATTGTGCGCGGAATATCGGTGTAGATTTTCTCCGGGGAGATCCGTTGGACATTATGCTGCGGATGTTGCAGGTGGTTGATCAATTTGGATTCACCACACTGGTACGGGTGACGGGTGACGATATTCTGGTATCGGGAGAGTACATCGAGAAGGCCCTTGAGTATCATTTTGAGCGAAATCTGGAATATACCCGGATCGCGGGACTGGCCTATGGAGCGGAATGTGAGATCATCGATACCAGTATGCTAAAACGCATTTATCCGCACGTGGTCCATAAGAAAGACACGGAATATCTGACGTGGTTCTTGGACGGATCCGGAGTATGCAAAACCGATATCATGCAAGCCCGGCAAGAAGATCAACGGCCGGACTACCGGCTGACCCTGGATTATCAAGAGGATTTTGATCTGATGCGGGACTTGGTTGAACAGTGTCACCCGAAAATCGAACAGTTTTACATCCCGCTGACAATGATCAATCAATATTTGGACGGAACACATTTGAATGTTCCGCATACGGATGCTTGGCAAAAAATCAGCCGGGAAGACATTGATGTTTCCTTGAACTATCAATTTGAGAGGGCAGCCCGATGAAGGTCGGACAACACACCATCGGTGCGGGGCATCCCGTATTCATCATCGGGGAAATCGGCACCAACCACAACGGCCGAATAGATACGGCCAAGGAACTGATCGATATGGCCGCCGCTGCCGGAGTCAATGCCGTAAAGTTTCAGACTTTCAAGGCGACGGATATCATCAATCCCACATTGCCCGCAGATTATGATCCGCAGGAACCGGTCCCGTCCAAGTATACATACTTTCATGAGTATATCGCGGAGTATGAATTGCCGTATGAATGGCATGATGAATTGATCACATATGCGTCGGCGCAGAGGATCGAGTTTATATCAACGCCGTGTTCACTGGAAGCCGTCGATTTTCTGGCCGACCGAATTCCCGCCTACAAGATTGCCTCCATGGACCTTAACAATGTGCGGCTGCTCAATGCCGTCGGGAGGAAACAGAAGCCGGTCATCATTTCCTCGGGGATTGGAAGTTTGGGTGACATAGAGAAGGCCTTGGATGTGCTGCGCGGCAGCGGCTGTCCTGAGATTTGTTTACTGCACTGCGTTTCCAATTATCCGGCCAAACCTGCGGAGCTGAATCTAAGAAACATCAAGATGTTGGCCGCCGCGTTCGGAGTCCCGGTCGGCTTTTCAGATCACTCTCTGGGCTTTGTCAGTTCCGTCGTCGCGGTCGCGTTGGGCGCGTGTGTGATCGAAAAACATATTACCCTGGACCGGACCATGCCGGGGCCGGACCATTCCTTCGCGTTGGATAAGAACGGCCTCACTGATTTGGTAACGGCTGTCCGGGAGGCTGAAGCGTCATTGGGCCGTTCGACGCGGAGTATTAGCGCGGATGAACGGCCTAAGATCTCGACCTACCGGCGGAGTATCTGCTCGAATAAACCTCTCGCCAAGGGGCACCGGGTCACGGCCGGGGATATTGACATTATCCGCCCGGGAAACGGAATTGATCCCTACGATTTGGAAAAGGTTATCGGATTGAGTCTTCAACGGGAGATAGCGGCATTTACGCCGCTGTCGTGGGAATTATTTAAGGATGAATAGACTGTATTTGCGTCTGGATGCGGCGAGTTTTCTGGGCTACGGGCACATGTACCAATGTTTGGCGTTGGCCGAGGTTTGCCGCACCGACTTTTCAATTATTTTTTTGGTGAAAGACCATGAACCCGGCGTGGCAGAGCAGATCCGCTTGGCGGGATATCCGGTGTTGAATGTTCCGCATGCCATGGATGAGGAGCAGGAGGTCGAGTTTATCCTGAGCAATGTCCCGCGGGAGGGAACGGCCGGGATACTCATCGACCACCACTATCTCAGTGAAGACTACTCCCGGCGCTTGAAACAGGGGGGCTATTGGCTTGCCCAAATAGATGACGAAGGTAAGCGGGGATTTTGTTGCGACCTGCTGATTAACTACAACATTTACGCGGATGAGATTCCCTACAGCACCGGTACGCATACCGTGAAACTCTTGGGTCCGCAATATGCAATCTTGCGGTGGGAGTTCGGCGGATTGCCGGATACGGCCAAGAATTCAGCGCGGTTGCTGGTCACCATGGGGGGCGGCTATGCCCGCGGAGAAGTCGTCAAGATCTTGGCGGCGCTGGAGCTCATTGCGCCAGATATTCTCGAACGGATCGACCCGGTGATCATTGTGGGATCCGGATATCCCGGCAGCGGTGAGCTCGTGAGGGCGTGCGCGGACAAACCCTTCACCGTTATTGTGAGTCCCTCCGGCATGGCCCGTCACATGATGGGGGCCGGATTTGCCGTCAGCGGTGCCGGCGGCACTCTGTATGAACTGGCCCGGTGCCGAGTGCCGGCGATAACCATAACATTGGACCACAACCAGGAACAGATCGCGGACGGTTTTGCCGCACGGGGACTGTCCGTCAGTCTCGGCTGGTATGAGTCGGTGACCCCCGAGGCGATCGCCGCGGCCATCACACGATGGGCCGATCAGGACGAAGTCCGGGAAGATTATCGCCGCCGAGTAACCGGTTTGATAGACGGCAAAGGCACGGAACGAATCGCGATGGAGATAAAAAGACAATGTCTGGTCGCTTAGCCACGGTCGAACTTCTCTCCGAGGGAACCTTGGAACATTTGGCTGAGAGCCTGGTCGAACTGGATCAGTTCGTCGTGGCGGAAATGGCGGAGCTGTTCTCGAGCGAGCCCTGGCTGACGCGCCATTTCGCCATGCCCTTGCCGGACAAGTGGAATTTAAGCTGCGTCGCGACGGAAGGTCGGGAAGTGACGGCCTTTGTGATTGGGTCCAGGATTGCGCCGGATACGGGATATATCCACCGTTTTGTAGTGGCCCCGGCAGCCCGGTCCAAGGGGGTCGGATCCAAATTATTGGATTTCTTTCATAGCAAAGCCGGCGCATTAGGGTTGAACCGGATTTTTCTGGAAGTCAACCGCCACAATTCCGGGGCGGTCAAATTTTACCGCAAGAACCGATACCTTGCGTGTGATGATGAACAGATTCGGAATTATTTGATCATGAGGGACAAATTGGAGGAGGCCAAACTCGGAGATTCCTTCTATGTAGAAGAGGGATTTCCCGATGAGAAGTGTGTGATGCAGAGGATGATACGGTGAAGATCATACTAACCCGATTATTCGGTGAATCAGCCGGTGAGAAGTCGTTGTACTTGGGACCGTGGTGCGTCGACTACTCCGCAGGTCAGCCGGCGGACGTCCGCCGGATCTTGGCGAATCCTTGGGCGGACCGGGAAAAGGTCGATCAAGCCGCCGAAGAATGTTTTGCCTATTACCTGAGGCTGATTAAAGAATTGACCCCGATATTTAATCGTATTCATGGGGTTAATAAGGAGGATCGCTATTGGAAGATACTTGTTGGTCCTTGGCTGCTGAGATTTTTGCACACGGCCTATGACAGATACATTCATATTGCCGCCGCCCGGGAGGCCTATGGTGAATTTGAGAGCGCGTGTCTTCAACCGGAAGACTATCTGACGCCACAGAACACGCTGGATTTTAATTATCGGGTGTTTGATGATTTCTACAATCACCAGTTGTTTACCCGGATCGTCCGTCATATGGACCTGCCGCATTCCTTGCGGTCCGCCGTCGCGGGGACGACGAATTCCGGAAACGAGACGGAGTATATCAAACGGAAGGAACGATTGCGCGGCTTGAAGAAGCTGTTGAAGTGGGCCAGTTTTCGGATGGCGGCCAACCGCCGGACGTATTTGTGCGATGTTTATCTTTCGCGGCGCGACATACGCGACATGATTGTTCAAAGTAAGGGCGCTCTTTGGCCGAGCCAATACACTTGGGAGAATTCCTATCCGCGTATTTATCATAAGGATGAACTGAAACGTTCCGAGCTGAGCCGCATACCGTGGCGCAATGATTTTGAAGAACTGTTCGTCTCGTTGTTGGCGGATGAGATCCCGGCGCTTTATCTGGAAGGATATGCGTCGGCTTGTCAGCGCATACACGGCGAAATCCGGCGGATGCCCGACCGCATTTTCTCTTCCATAGGCTGGTTCTTTAATGAACATCTGAAGTTCTTGGCGGCAGAAAGTCTGCAAAACGGGGTTCACCTTATCGGCAGTCAGCACGGAGGGGGATATGGTTCGGGTCGGATTCCGGTAGAGCGGCAGGAACTGGATTTGGTGGACACATATTGCACATGGGGTTGGCACGCTCACGGGTATGATACGAGGGTGCTTCCGTCTCCGCGATTGCAAGAACAGTTTCGCCGCGAGCATTTGGCGGAGGCAGGACGTCCGGACATCCTCTTTGTGGGTACCAACCATCCCCGCTACACTTACTATTTGTACAGTGTCCCATTGAACAGTCAGTTCGATGATTACATTGGCCAGCGCGCAGACTTTTACCGGGCGCTCGAGGGCACCGCGCAGGCCGCCGTCCGTTGGCGATTGTACATGCGTCACTACGGCCGATTTGACCGGCAGCGGCTGGCGGCCGATATTCCGGAGGCGCGGTTCGACGAGGCGCCTTCGATGGAGGCGGCACTAAAAACAGCGCGACTGGCGGTCGTCGACCATTTGATGACCAGTTATCATGAACTGTTGGCGATGAATTTTCCCACGATAGTTATCGGTAACGATCGATTATGGGAGGTGCGCGAAGGGGTGCGTGAATTGTATGAGACCTTACAGGAGGCGGGGATTCTGTTCTCAGACCCCCGGAAGGCGGCCGAGCATATAAATAAGGTTTACCATGATCCCGCCGCCTGGTGGTTCGGTCCGGAGGCCCAGGCGGCGCGCGGTGCTTTCTGCCGGCAAATGGCGTGCGGTTCTCCGCACTGGTGTTCCCTGTGGCAGCAGATGATCGCTCAACCGCGCCGCGCGGCGAAAAGCGAAGGAGAATTGAGTCGTGTCTGTTAAAAGCGGCCAACACGTACAATTTCGGAATCACGCTTTTATCGTGGGGTCCCTTAAAGTCGGGACAACTTTGTTGCTCTCGCTTTTGGAGGGACACAGGGATGCCCTGGCCTTTCCGTTTGAGTTGAAGTATCACAAGCTTTTTCATACCGCGGCCGGCGGCGCGTTGGGGAAGGCCCGGGATTTGAATGCGTTCTTCTTGACCGAGTCGAAATTTACCCATTTTCGAAAGGATCTGCACGACGATCCCTATAACACAGGGATGTTGGATTTCAGCGGTGTGGACTACGGGCGATTGACGGGTTACCTAGACGCCTTGCCGAAGGAAGATTACCAGCGGTCGGAGTATTTTGAGGAATTGGCCCGCTCATATATGTACGCGACGGGTGATAGTCGCGAAATGATATCATGCCTTATTGAAAAACCCGGTAACCACGCCCTGGATTATATCGACACGATATATCAGGACTTTCCCGGCGCCAAGATTATCCATCTCGTCCGGGATCCGCGCACGACGTTGTCCTCGGCCAAGAACGCCGTTATGAAATATAACGGCGTGTGGGGGCAGTACGAACCGAATGAGATTCTGGAGAAGATTCTTCAGGGGTTCGAGGTCGCCCGGAAATACGGCGGTACGGAGAGTTATAAAGTGATACGTTACGAGGATCTGGTCGCCCGGCCGCGCGAAGTGGTCGAAGATCTGCTCAAATGGCTTGGTTTACCGTGGGACGAAAACTGTTTGCGGCCGACGTTCCTGGGGCGGACGTGGCAAGGGAACAGCAGTTCGGATACCAAGTTCCAGGCGCCGAGCGTCGATCGGGTGGAATCCCCCACCGGAGAATTGACGGCCGGTGAAGATAAGTGGGTCGAGATTCGATTGGCGCGGTATTTGCGCGAATATTCTTACTCTCAACGGCATGCGGACATGCCGGTCTTGGAGCGCGCATGGATGATCGTGTGGTTTGGATGCCTGCGGCCTTTATTCAGAAAAGTCGGCTGGACCGCCTCAAAATTGGTCCGACTTGACCGCTATCCGGCGTACATCAAGAAATGGAAACAGAAACGTGCACGAAGGAGATAACGTTATGTCCACCTACATAGAGAATATTTTGGCCAAAGCTCCTTATGTGATTGCCGAAGCCGGCATCAACCACAATGGCGACCGTGCGCTGGCCCGTGATATGATCGACGCCGCCAAGGAAAACGGCGCGGATTGCATCAAGTTTCAGAGTTTTTTGGCTGACAAGTATATCTCCAGGAAGGCGGGCCGTGCGGGTTACCAGAATCAATCTTCGGTCGGCGGTAAAAGTCAGCATCAGATCATTCAGGAAACGGAAATGAGCCAGGAGATGTATATCGAATTGTGCGCACATGCCGCCAAAAGAGAGATCGATATCTTATCCACGCCTTTCGAAGTCTGGAGTTTCCGTTCACTGATGGAGTTGAAGGTCCCGGCCGTCAAGATCAGCTCCTGCAATCTTACGAATTATCCTTTTTTGCGGGAGATCTCCGCGACGGGTGTGCCCGTCCTATTGTCCACAGGGATGGGGACCTTGGAGGAGGTGGATAAGGCGGTGACGATATTTAAGGAGAGCGAATCGCCGCTTATTTTATTTCAGTGTACGTCCAATTATCCGTCCAGGATTGAGAATGCGAATTTAAATGTCCTTAAGACTTACCAGCAGCGTTATGAAGTGCCGGTGGGTTTGTCGGACCACACACCGACGCATACCACCTGCATTGCGGCGGTGGCTTTGGGTGCGGTCGCCTTGGAGAAACATTTTACGTTGTCCCGGAAGCTTCCGGGTATCGATCAACAAGCCTCTATAGAGCCGCGGGAACTCAAAGAACTGGTGACCGCCGTGCGGGATTGCCGGAAGGCATTGGGCAGTGCCGAGAAAATGCGTTCGGATGAAGAGGAAGACACGTTTGTCGCGTTGCGGCGAAGTTTGGTGGCCGCCCGGGATTTGACCAGCGGGGAAGTATTGACCGAGGAGATGATCGCCATTAAGCGCCCGGGCAATGGATTGACGACGGAATATTTGCCGCGGCTGGTCGGAAAAAAGCTCTCGCGGGATATCGGGGAAGACGAGTTGCTGCGCCTGGAGGATTTTGGTGACTGACAAAAATTTAAGAACCGTGATCTTTGGCGTAAAAGGCATCGCCTTGCAGGCATTCACATGTCTTTTCAATGAAGGGGCTGACATCGTCGCGGTGGTCACCACCGAATCTCCGGAAAACGCGCGGTTGCACGATGCGGCCAGCCGCAAAGGTATCTCCGTTTTTCATGATGCGTGTGCGGATGCGCTGGCTCCGCTGCAACCCGAGCGGGGACTTGTATTTTCATACCCGCGCCGGATCGGTGATGATGTGCTCGAACTTTGTACCGGGGGTGTTTACAATTTTCATCCGGCCCGCCTTCCTGATTACCGGGGTTGTCTGCCGACGGTATGGCCTATCCTGAATGGGGATGAGCAGGCGGAGTGTACGGTTCATCGCGTGGTCCGGGACTTTGACGCAGGGGATGTCGTGTACACCAGGAGTGTTGCCATTGACAGGCGCGAAACCGGGTACTCCTTGTATGGCAAGCTGATGGACGCGGAAGTGACCTTGCTGGCCGATCATCCTCAACTTTGGCGGCAGTCCCGGCTGACCGGTGAGCCCCAGGACGAATCCCGGGCGCAGTATTTCCGAAACCGGCTGCCCGGCGGGGGACGGATTGACTGGACGCAGCCGGCGGTCACGGTAGAACGCTTTGTCCGCGCCGTTTACCATCCTGACTTCCGTTGTGCCTACACGGAATGTGAGGAGTTGACGGTGGAGATATTGGATGCGGAACTCAGCCGGGAACTTGCTCCGGCGGGGGCGGCAGGAAAAGTTTTCTGTGATACGGCGCGGCAGCGATTGTTGATCGGTTGCGGCGATGAATTATTGTCAATCCGCCGTATTCGCCTGAAGGATCAGATATGGGACGAGGACTTGGTTTCAAAAATCACTCAACACGTACCGCATTTGGTACACAGTTAGAAAGGACAAGCGACATGAAGTTTCTCATTATTGGAGGAGGGTCGATCGGGAAGCGCCACACGCGGAACCTGATTGCCCTGGGGACATCAAAGGATGACATTACTATCGTTGAAACGCGGGCGGACCGGCAGCAGGAAATCCGCGAAACGATCGGAGTAACCCGGATCTTCGACAATCTGGATAAAGCGCTCGCCGCAGAGACTTACTTTGCCGGTTTCATTTGCGCGCCCACCAATTTGCATATTCCCATGGGGATTAAATTGGCGGAAAAGGGGATCCATATTTTGATGGAGAAGCCTCTGGCGCACAACCTGGATGGTATCGAAGATCTAAAGGACAAGGTAGAGTCTAGTAAAGTAGTGGTTGCGTTGGCGTACATCTTCCGATTTCATCCGGGCATTCAACGGCTCAAGGAGTTGTTGGTTTCCGGCGCCATCGGAAAGGTTTTGAATGTGCGCGCGGAATTCTCCGAATTTCTCCCGGATTGGCATCCATGGGAGGATTACCGGACCTTCTACATGGCCAAGAAGTCCAGCGGCGGAGGATCCATTCTGGATCAATGCCATATTATGGACTTGGTTCATTATTTGGTCGGCGGCTTTAAGTCTGTCTACGCGATCAACACCAAGGTGAGCGGCCTTGAGATTGATGCCGATGACATTGCGGAGATGATTGTCACGCTGGACAACGGCGTGGTGGCATCCATCCACACGGATATATTCGGCCGGGATCACAAGAAGTACATCGAGATCAAGGGAGAGCACGGCAATCTTTACTGGGATTTCTATGCAAATGAAGTCCAGCATTATGTCGCCGATACCAAGATCAAGAATGTCCACCGTAAATTTCCGACGGACTTTAATCTTTGTTATTTGGAAGAGCTGCGCAACTTTATCGCGGCCTGCGAAGGCAAAGAGGAACCCCGGGCGGACTTGCAGGTCGGGATCGAGACGATGGAACTAATCCTGGCCGCGGAGAAATCCCAAAAGACGCAAAAGGTCGAGCAGGTTATCAGCACGGAAGCGGCGGGAGTGGCCTAAATGTCACCGTGTTACCTGTCGTCCAGTTGTTTTTCAATGATGCCGATGGAAGACGTGCTGTCGCAATGCCGTCAGAGAGGTATTATGCATCTGGAATGGTCGGCGCCGCATCCGTGGATGGGGGCGCCGGCCATCGCCGGCTTGCTGCGCGATTCCTTGCCGCACGGGTTTGCGTTTGTCCCGCACAATTATTTTCCGCCGCCCAAGCGGGACTTTGTCCTGAATATTGCGTCGGAAAATGAAGCGGTCAAAGACGACTGTCGCCGGTTGATGACGGATGTGCTGGAGATATCGGCCGCGGTCAACGCGCCGCTGTACGGAGTTCACGCCGGATATTTGGCCGACCCGGTGGCCGGGGCTGACGGGATGTTCCGCTTTCCGGAGGAAACCATCCCCTACGGTCGGGCTATGAAGAACAGTATTGCCTTCGTTGAGGAGATTTTGCCGTCTTTTCGGGCCGCCGGCGTCCGACTGCTGATCGAGAATTTGTTTCCCGTCCCGCAGGGAGAGTTCTCGTTGAATTGTTCATTCGAAGAGATTAAGGATTTGATGGCGGGGCTTGGGAATGACGTAGGGCTCCTGCTGGATTTGGGTCACTTAAACGTGACGTGCGAGCTGCGTGGAATCAGGCGAAACAGGATGATCGACGCCTATCTTTCCGAGTTCGGTTCAAGAATTTTCGAAGTGCATTTATCCGAGAATAATGGGCGGGCGGACGAACATAAACCCGTCTTGCCGGGAAGCTGGCAATTGGAAATTATCAAGGAAATTCAAGGCATCCCGGTCGCCGAGAGCGGTGAGCGTATCTTTTGTCTGGAGGCCAGGCGCAGCCGGGATTTTGAAGAAATACAACTAAGTCTGGACTGTATCAATGACAGTTTGAGTCAAGCAACCGGCATTCCGGGGGGATTAGGACGATGAGGGTAAAGAAAGATATTGAAAAATTCTGCATTACGCAAAACGCAACTATTATCGACGCCATGAAGGTGATCAATGACG
Source organism: Candidatus Omnitrophota bacterium (assembly GCA_020429915.1). GTDB lineage: Bacteria > Omnitrophota > Gorgyraeia > Zapsychrales > Zapsychraceae > JAGOSC01. Next base: position 42,443 of record JAGQKV010000019.1, read on the forward strand.
CGGATGAACGGGCCTGTTTTATGGTGGATGAGGACCTGAAGCTGCTGCGTGTGTTTACGGACGGCGATATCCGACGCGCGTTGCTGAACGGAGCCCATCTGGACGATCCGATCCGCGATATTCATGACCGGAAACCGTTTATTATCAAGGAAGGGCAAAGTATAGATGAAGCGCGGCAATATCTCAGCAAGAGAATTACCGTCGTTCCCATAGTGAACGCTTCCAACCAGGTAACCGGCATAGTCCGTGTGCATGAAGTGGAGCCTTTCTTAAATATCAAGTCCCGGGACGTTTTGATCCTCGGTATGGGTTATGTCGGCTTGACGCTCGCCATTATTCTGGCGGACGAAGGTTTTATGGTTTACGGTTACGACACCAATTCACAGCTGATAGACGATCTTAAAAACAAGAAGATGCCGTTTTATGAACGCGGGATGGATAAGTATTTAAAAAAGCTGGTTGCGAATAATTTGAAGCTGGTCGATTCTCTTGAAAAACGCACCGCGGAAATTTATATCATAACAGTGGGTACACCCATCGATAAAGTGACGATGAAGCCGAAGGATTTCTATATTAAGGAAGCAGCCAAATCCATCGGACAGGTGCTTAAAAAGAATGATTTGGTCATTCTCCGTTCGACGGTACCCGTCGGACTGACCCGAAACACGGTTTTACCGATCCTGGAGGAGACGTCCGGTATGAGAGCCGGGGAAGATTTCTACCTGGCTTATTGTCCGGAACGTACCGCGGAGGGAAAGGCGCTTGAAGAATTGCGAAAAAATCCTCAGATCATCGGAGGATTTGACGCGCGGAGTACCGAGCTGGCCTCCCGGATGTTTAATGAAAATACGCATACCGTCATCGATGTGGGTTCCCTGGAGGCGGCGGAGTTGTGCAAACTCATTGATAACACTTACCGTGACACGATCTTTGCCTATTCCAATTTAATGGCGACATTATGTGAAAAACTCGGCCTCAATCTGACCGAGTTGATTGATAAAGTCAATATGCAGTATCACCGTAATTTGGTCCCTAAGCCGTCACCGGGGGTCGGCGGAGCTTGTCTCAGTAAAGATCCATACATTCTGATTAAGAATTTTGAGGAATACGGAATTAACGCGAACTTTATCAAGGAAGCCCGGGGCATCAATGAGGCCGCGCCTAAGAACATATACGCCCGGTCGCAGCAACATCTTGCTCAGGTCGGAAAGTCTCTGACGGAAGCTAAAGTTTTTATTGTCGGGTTCGCGTTCAAGGGGGAGCCTGAGACGTCGGACCTTCGGGAATCGACGACGCTCTGGTTTCTCGATGAGTTAAAATGGAACGGCGTAAAGAATATTTACGGTTACGACCCCCGCATTCCGGCGGAAACGCTGAAGACCCTGGAGATCACGCCGGTAGGAATTGAAGAGGGATTCCGCGACGCGGACGCGGTCTTCTTTATGAACAACCACAAGTCCTACGTGAATCTTGAAATATTTGATTTGATTGAAATGATGAATAAGCCGGCGCTGTTTTTCGACGGATGGCAGAATTTTCCGCCGATGGATGTCCGCTGTATTCAGAATATCATTTATTCGGGTGTGGGAGTGGGATGATGTCCAAACGGGGAACCGCCTACAAATTAGGACGTATCAATGAGTTCTTGAGCCGTTTCGGTATCCGGAAACGTTCGTTGGTGTTTATTGTCGGTATTATGGGCGTCTCGGCTGCCTGTGAGGCGATGTCGGCAGGATTGATCATACCGTTCCTGAATACGTTTCAGAATGCTCAGGCCGCAGATAGCGACAACAGGATCGTCCGGTTCTTGATGAGCCTCTATGACGGTTACGCCCGGGAGGAACGTTTCCTGTATCTCCTGTGCACGATGATCGGGATGATGACTATCGTACAGCTGCTGCTTATTTTTACCAATCGGTTGGTACTGAAGTTCTCGATGTTTACCATTCAAAACCGCATAGCCGAGATGTTGTTCGATGAAATCCTGAACGCGCGGCTGAAGTTCTTTTACAAACAACGGTCCGGCAATCTGATCAACCATCTCAGAGAAGATGTTAACCGTTGTTACAACTGTATATACCACCTGCTGAAGGTGGTGGCTCCCTTGTTGATTATCACGGCCTTTCTCGCCGTCAGTTTTGTAATCGTGCCGGGATACACCGTCTGGTTTGTGGCTGGATTGGGCATCGTCGGCTGCTCGTTCAAGTTCCTGCTCCCCTATTTGTACTCTCTTGGCATTCGTAACCGCAACGCGTATCAGGATGCCAACAACGTTATTGTGGAAACCTTGCAGGGAATCCGCACGGTCATTTTGTCTTCGGCTCAGGACAAATATCAGCGGAAGTTCAATGATATCCTCCGCCGGTATTACAGTACGATATTCAATTCATCTTTCATCACGATCTCGCTTCCCACCTTTGTGAAACTGATCGCCTTATTGACCATCGGCACCGCGCTGTTGTTTAACCGGGACGCGATCGTTGCCGCCGAACCTGAAATGTTGTCCAAGATATTCTTTTTTGTCTACGTGGCAGGTATGATATTCACCAATCTTGGAAAGATCAATTCATCGCATTCGAGTTTCGCGTTCGGATTTGAAGGATTGGAAGCGTTGCTGAAACTGGACGATCAACTGCGGGAATCCAAGAAAAGCAAGCCGATCGGGCGGACACCGTTTCCGCAGTTCCAGCGGCAAGTGGACGTCAAGAATTTGTGCTTCGAGTACATTAAAGGCTGTCAGATCATCCATGATCTGTCGTTTACGATCACAAAGGATCAGAAGGTGGCGTTTGTGGGCAGTTCCGGAAGCGGCAAATCCACACTCATCGATATCCTCAGCGGTTTTCACGATGACTATACAGGATCCATATTAATCGACGGAACCGAATTGCGTGATATTGACAAGGGAGATTGGAGGTCCTTGTTTGGGTACGTCAGCCAGGAAACATTCATCTTCAACGATACGGTGTACAACAATTTGATCTTCGGGTTGGACCGTCAGGTGGATATGCAGGAGGTCATCGAAGCGACCCAAAAGGCGCAGATTTATGACACGATCATGGCCTTCAACCAACAGTTTGAGACCGAACTCGGTGAGCGCGGCATCCGGCTTTCCGGCGGAGAGAAGCAACGCATCGCTATTGCCAAGCTTTTTCTGAAGAACCCCACGGTCGTCATACTGGATGAAGCGACCAGTTCTCTGGACTCGGAGGCGGAACGAAAGGTCAAAGAGGCGCTCGATTTGCTCGGCGAAGGCCGGACCGTGCTGGCGGTCGCGCACCGGCTGTCCACCATTGCGGACTACGACCGGATATATGTGTTGGAACAGGGGCGCATCGCGGAGAGCGGTAATCATTATGAGTTAATCCAACTGAAAGGCCATTATCACCGGTATTTCAGTCTTCAATCCATGGAAGGAAGTTATGTCGTCTAAGAAAATACTTGTCACCGGCGGATCAGGTTTTATCGGATCGGCCCTCGTTCGGCGGTTGGTCGCGCGTGGTTACTCGACCACGGTGTTCGACAACAATTTCCGCGGTACGGCTGAGCGTTTGGCGGATGTCGCCGACCGTATTGATATCATTGAGGGCGATATCCGATCCCGCGAAGAAGTCGTTAAGGCTACGACCGGTATGGACACTGTTTTTCATCTGGCTTTTATTAACGGGACCAAATACTTTTATCAGCGGCCGGATCTGGTCCTGGATGTCGGTGTTAAGGGCGCTGTCAACACGGTGGAGGCGGCCCTCGAGTGCGGTATTGCCCAATACATTCTGGCCTCGTCATCGGAAGTGTACCAGCAGCCGACGCACATCCCCACGACGGAAGAAGAACGCATCCTGATTCCGGACGTGCGAAACCCCCGCTACAGTTACGGCGGAGGAAAGATTATCAGTGAGCTGCTGACCATCAATATGTTCCGGGAGACGGCGGTGAGTCATCAAATCTTCCGGCCGCATAACATCTTCGGTCCGCAAATGGGATTTGAACACGTGATCCCCGAGTTGGTCCGCAAGATTACGGAGGGGACGAACGGTTTTAAGGATCAGCAGTGCCGTATCGAAATACAAGGGACGGGTGAAGAGACCCGCGCCTTTTGTTACGTCGAGGACGCGGTCGATCAATTAATATTTATTTTAGAGAAAGGAAAGTCGGGAGAAATATATCATATCGGGATGGAGGAAGAAATCACCATACGGCAACTGATTGAAGACATCGGCCAGGCGTTGGGGGTGCGGATCGAAGTCAGCGCCGGGGAGCTGCGCAGCGGGGGGACATCCCGGCGGTGTCCCAGCATCCGGAAGGTGTGTTCGCTCGGATACAAACCCGAAAATCATTATCGGACCGGCCTGAAGAAAACCGTCGATTGGTACCGAGAATATTTTATGAAGGAGATGCCCATTGGAACCTAAGACCCAAAACAAAATGGATTTCATTCCGATAGCCAATACATATATCGGTGAAGAGGAGGCCCAAGCGGTCTACGACGTCGTCCGTTCCGGCTGGATCAGCATGGGCAAGAAGGTTCAGGAGTTTGAGGCCAACGTGGCCGGTTACGTGGGCGCCCGCCATGCGCTGGCGATGAACAACGGGACCTCAACTTTGCACGCCATCCTGACGGCCCTGGGCATCGGTCCGGGGGATGAGGTGATCTTGCCGACGTTGACCTACATCTCGACATCCAACGTAGTTCTCTATCTCGGAGCCAAACCGGTCCTGTGCGAATGCGATCCATTGACATTTAACGTGGAACCCGAACACATCCGTCCGCATATCACGGAGAAAACCAAGGCCTTTATGACCGTCGACATGAAGGGGCAACCGGTGGACTTTGACGCCTTCAACACCCTGAGCCGGGAAACCGGTATTCCCTACGTTTCCGACAGCGCGGAGTCGCTTGGCGCTATTTACAAGGGCGAAAAGGCGGGCTCGCAGGCATTGGTGCACTCGTTCAGTTTCTTCGCCAATAAGAACATTACGACGGGCGAAGGCGGAATGGTTACGACCAATGACACGGACCTATATGAGAAACTGGTTATCATCCGCAATCAGGGACAGGAAGGCCGTTACAATCACACGTGGCTGGGCAACAACTACCGCATGCCCGACATCCTGGCGGCCTTCGGCATCGAACAGTTTCGCCGGGTCGACTGGCTGATGGAAGAGAAATCGAAGCTCGCGGCGTACTATAACCGGGCCTTTGCCGATTATCCGCAAATAAAGACGCCGTTGGTCCGCGACTACGTGGGAAGGCCCAGCTGGTATATGTATTCCATCCTCGTTGATCCCGCCAGGCGCGACGGGCTGCTGGAATACCTGAAGGACAATAATATTGACACGCGGCTTTCATTTCCGCCGGTCCACATCCAGCCTTACTACGTACAGCAGTTCGGTTACCGGCCTGGGGATTATCCTGTGTCCTGGGAGACCTTCCGATCATTTGTGGATATTCCGATCTGGGTGGGGATGGGACAGGAACGGCAGGACTACATCATTGAACGGATCACGGAGTATTTGGAGAAGGCCTAAATGGGACGTGTCTATTGGATAACCGGCCTGTCCGGCGCCGGAAAAACGACCATTGCCGAAGCCTTGTTGAAGGCTATCCGGGAGGCGGGGCAGTCCGCGGTATTTCTCGACGGAGATCAATTGCGGGAGGTGTTCGGCCGGCGCGAGGCCTATCAGCGGGAGGACCGCCTGGATTTGGCCCTGCAGTATGCGCGGTTGTGCAAGATGCTGAGTGAACAGGGATTGACCGTGATCTGCGCGACGATATCGTTATTTAAGGAAGTGCATGCCTGGAACCGGGAGCACATTCCCGGTTATACAGAAATCTTCCTGAAAGTCCCATTGGACGTCTTGCGGGCGCGTGATTCCAAGGCTATCTACAGCCAGGCGGCGGAAGGAAAATTGCAGCAGGTCATGGGGGTGGACATCCCGCATGATGAGCCGCCGAGCCCGGATCTGGAAATCGTCAATGACGGAAGCCGGTCACCGGCGGAGATCGCCAGGATTATTTATGAGCTTCATTGAAACCACATTCAAATTCGGGACCAAAGCGGAAACACTGGAACGGATCGGACCGTTACTGGAAACGATCCGCTGTCCCCAGTTGTTTTATTTTACCGTCACCGATTGGCGGACCGACGCGCAGGGTTGTCTGAGCAAGGCCCGCGCAATGTATGCTGATGCGGTCCGGATGGTGGTCCGCAGCAGCGCCCAAGGGGAGGACCGCCAAGAATCATCTATGGCCGGCGCGTATTGCAGCGTCCTGAATGTGACTCATGACAAGCTGACCGAAAGCATCGAGACGGTCATAAAATCGTATGGTGGTCACGGCGGTGATCAGGTCCTTATTCAGCCGATGATATCGGATATTGCCGTCAGCGGAGTTATTATGACGCGCAATCTGGAAGACGGCGCCCCGTACTATGTGATCAACTACGATGATCTGTCCGGCAAGACCGATTCGATTACCGGAGGCGTCGGCGTCCATAAGACGGTTTTGGTAAGCCGTGACTGCGACGAGGCCAACTTCGATTCGCGCCGGTTAAAGGCCATGGTGCGGCTGGCCAAGGACGTGGAAAAGATTACTCGCGACACACCCGTCGATATCGAATTCGCGCTGGGCGAGGACCTTGTTCCCTATTTATTTCAGGTGCGGCCCATCAGCGTGTGTCAGAACTGGGACGGCCGTATGGCGGATCAGGTCCGGGAATCCATTCCGCACGTCGAACGGCTCGTTCGCGAGCAGTCGGCGCGGCAACCCGGCATTTACGGTGACCGGACGATCCTGGCCAATATGTCCGACTGGAATCCCGCCGAGATGATCGGGGTGCATCCGGACCCGTTGGCGGCGAGCCTCTACCGTGAATTAATCACCAAGTATGTGTGGCAGCGCGCGCGGGCCGAAATGGGATACTATGGGGTCGACGCGGAACTGATGACTTTTCTGTACGGTCAGCCGTATATTGACGTTCGCCTCAGTTTTAATTCTTTTTTACCGGAAGACTTATCGACGGACGTGTCCGAGAAACTGGTGAACGCGTGGCTGGACCGCTTGGACCGTCATCCGGAACTGCATGACAAGGTGGAGTTCGACGTCGCCCAGACGTGTCTGGATTTTTCTTTTGACCGCGATTTGGACGAACGCTATCCCGGATTGCTCAATAAGGCGGAGCGCGAGGAATTCCGTACGGCGTTGAGGACTTTGACGCAGCGGGCGTTGACGCTGGATTCCGGAAATACGCTGTCGCAGGCGATGGAGCGGATCCGCGGGCTCGCGGAGAGGCAGCGGCAGGAGCGGCATCCTACGTTAAAGGACCTGGTGGAGGAGTGCAAGCTGGAGGGAACGCTGCCGTTTTCGATGATCGCCCGGCACGCGTTTATTGCGGAGAAGATTCTCCGATCGGCGGTGGAATCCGGGGCCTTAACCGAAGAACGGCTGCAGCAGTTCAAGACGTCCGTGCACACGGTGACGAGCGCGATGGCCGGCGATTTGAAGAAGGTCGCCGAGCAGACCATGCCGCAGGAAGAATTTCTTAAGGAGTACGGTCACCTGAGACCCGGAACGTATGATATCCAGTCCCTGTCCTACCGGGACAGGTCCGCGCTGTTCGCGGGAGGCATCCGGTTGCCGGAACGGCGGCACACCGAAGATTTTGAACTAAACCCGGAAGAGGCACGGCGTTTGAATGCCCTGTTGGCCGGGGCCGGATTGACGGTGGCGGCGACGGATCTTCTGGTACATGCCCGTCTGGCGATCGAAGGCCGGGAATATGCCAAGTTCGTCTTTACCCGCAATATATCCGAGATCCTGGAAATGCTTGTCGGATGGGGCGAAAGGCACGGGTACTCCCGGGAAGATTTGGCGTGTTTGACCATCCACGATTTTCTGTCGGTTGAGGACCCTCAGCACCTGGCTGGCCGAATAGCAGAGGTCAGCGATGCCGTCCGCCGGGAACAGGCGCTCAGCCGGCATTTAAAACTCAGCTATCTGATTCGCGGCGTGCGCGACATATATATCGTTCCCCTGCATCGCAGCGCCCCCAATTTTATCGGGCAGGTCCGGATTACCGGAGAGACCGTGATCCTCGACGCGCATTCCGGGGCGGAAGTGGATATTGAAGGTAAGATCGTTTGTATCGAAAATGCGGACCCCGGTTTCGATTGGATATTCACCAAGGGTTTAAAGGCGCTGATCACAAAGTTCGGCGGGGCGAATTCCCATATGGCGATCCGCTGCGCCGAATTCGGATTGCCGGCCGCGATCGGTTGCGGGGAGGAAGTCTTTCAGCGTGTCGTGGACGCCGGACATGTCGAGCTGAACGGTTCGGATAAGACGTTGCGGCCGATCGGAATGGAGTCGTGAACATGATAAAGATCGGTATCACCATGCGCGTAGTGGAGGCTCAAGGATACCGGGAACCCCGGGACGCCCTCGCCCAGGATTGGACGGATTTTATGGCGGTGGCCTTTCCCGAATGTCTGTGGATGCCCGTTCCCAATGTGGGTAACCGTGTGGTTGAGTATGTGCGGGCCTGGGATCTCGACGCCTTTATTTTCTCCGGGGGAAATGATTTGGGGTCGTCGCCGCGGCGCGATCAGACGGAGCAGGCCCTGCTGAAGTATGCCGTGGAGAACCGGCTGCCTGTCTTCGGCGTCTGCCGCGGGCTGCAACTGCTCCATCAGTATTACGGAGGGGCCTTGGAGCCGTGTGATGCCGGCGTGCACGTGGCCGCGCAGCATGATGTGGATTTGAACGGAGAAACGTATCGGGTGAATTCCTATCATAATTTCGGTATCCGCGAGACCGCCGTCAGTCCCGCCCTCACGGTTATCGCACGAACCGGCGACGGTTGGGTGGAGGGGGTGGATCTGACCGACGCGCCGGGCCGGGCGGTGATGTGGCATCCCGAACGCGACCGACCCTACCGGAAACGGGATATTCAATTGATGCGCGAATGTTTATTGGAAGGAGTACCCTCATGAAGGCTGTGATTCTGGCCGCCGGGCGCGGTTCCCGCATGAAAGGATTAACCGACGAGAAACCGAAATGTCTGAACGAGCTGCTGGGGCGGCCGCTGTTTGACTGGCAGCAGGAATCCCTGCGTGAGGCCGGCATCACGGATATCGTCGTGGGCCGCGGCTACCGGAAGGAATTGCTGACCGGAGATTTTCAAACCGCCGACAATGACCGCTGGGACCAGACGAATATGGTGTATACGCTGCTGTGTGCCGCACCGTATTTGCGCGCGGACACGTGCGTGGTGTCCTACGCCGACATCGTGTATCATCCGGACCACGTCCGGGCCTTGATGGCGGCCGCCGGCGACGTGGTAATCACCTATGACACGCTGTGGCGGCCGTTATGGGAATTGCGGTTTCCGGATCCGCTGGCCGATGCCGAGACATTGCGTATCGACGAACGCGGTATCATTCAGGAAATCGGCCAAAAGGCGGCGTCTCTCGAGGAGATTCAAGGGCAGTATATGGGATTGCTGAAATTCACGCCGCAGGGTTGGGGGCAAGTCGAAGAACTGCTCAACCAAATGCCCCCCGCCGATTTGGACCGGCTGGATATGACGTCGTTGTTGCAAAAGGTTATCCGTCGCGGAATTCCGATCAATACGGTCGGAGTGAAGGGGCGATGGTGTGAAATCGATAGCGAAACGGATCTTGACGTTTGCACGAAACACGCAAACACCGATCAATGGGAACATGACTGGAGATGGGAGTAGAGGATGAGTACATCAATCAAACATGGTGATTTTAGTCTTTTGGCCGAGAATTATTCTAAATATCGGCCGGGCTATAGTGAAGATATTCTGGAATTGGTTTTGACCAAGGTGGGCAAGCCGATATCCGAACTCGATTTCGTCGATGTGGGCGCCGGAACGGGCATCTGGACGCGGATGGTGGCGGAGGCCGGTTGCCGCACCACGGCGGTTGAGCCGAACAATGAAATGAGAAAGTATGGCGAGAGTACGGATCCGCATTTGAAAATTAATTGGGTGAAAGGGGCCGCTGAGTCGACGACGCTGCCGGACAGCAGCTGCGATCTGGTCAGTATGGCTTCCTCGTTTCATTGGCCTGATTTTGACAGCGCGGTTCATGAATTTCATCGGATCTTGCGGCCGCAGGGATATTTCGTGGCCCTGTGGAATCCGCGCTTGATCGAAGTCAATCCGATGTTGGTTACGATAGAGAACAAATTGAAAGAATTGGTGCCGCATATGAAGCGCAAGTCATCCGGCCGTTCAGAATTCTGTGATAATTTGACTGACCGGCTGTTGCAAAGCGGTTGCTTCCAGAATGTGATTTACATGGAAGGCCGTCACGTCGAGAGAATGTCCCCGGAGAGGTATATAGGGATATGGAATTCGGTTAATGATATCCGCAGTCAGGCCGGGGAGGAAAAGTTCCAGGAATTTATGGATTTTGTCGAACGAACGATAGCGGGACTTGATGCCATTGAAGCAACGTACCTTACACGGGCGTGGTTGGCTCAAGTAAAGAAATAGTTTTCAAGATTATACCGGTGCTCCATAAAAAAGAGGAGGTTTAAATGTCAAATTTGAAGAGAGTTTTGGTTCTGACCTTGGTCTTGATGCTCTCAGTCGGGGGGGGGACGCATTTGCTAAATCCGGAAGCGCGGTAACCCCTTACGTTAAATCCAGGTATACGTCGAGTTCATCGTATGCCCATTTTCATGTATACGTTTCGAATATTACCTCGAGCAGCATCAATGTATCGGTTACATTTTACGACGAAAGTGGAACCATCGTCACGGATGGTGATGATAGTCCCAGCACGGGATCGATACGAAATGATACCGGCACGGTAACAAATTGGGATGATGCACCCACGTCATCAAGTGTGTCGTTTACCTTGGGAGGCAATGAAACGACAGCGATCCATTTTCGGCCGTCTTCTTTGACTTCAGGGTACGCTATTATCGAATGGAGCCAGGATGGCGACAATGTGGTGGGGTTGGTCGCCAGCATTCTGAGAGAGCACTATGGCGATGGATTCAGCGTTGAGCCCATAAACAACGGGCTGCCGTTCTAAATAGTTTTAAAATAATATAGTGGGGTGCCGGTATCACTCTAGGCTGTATTCAGGTAACTCTAAACAGGATAATGTATGCACGAGGGTCCTAAGATAATTTTTCTGGTCTGCGCCGGGCGCACCGGTTCCAGTTTTCTGCATACGTTGCTGGATTCGCATCCGGAGGTGTTAATGCTGCCGATGGAATTGTCTTTTTACCGGATGTGGGACCGGCTGGGCTGTGATCAGGTTAAGGACGCTGAGGAAATGGTCCGCCGCTGGACCGAGCAATCGAAGCTGGCCAAATTGGCGGACAACGTCAATTACGGTATCGACGGCTCCACCAACGCGTATACGAGTTGTGATTTCCCGATCTTCCGGGACAGGTTTTTGTGTCTTCTGCGGGAGACTTCGCTCAGCCGCCGGGATGTCTTTTACGCGATCCACCGGGCGTATGCCGATGCCACCGGGGGGGATCTGTCCCGGTATCAGGTGATCATCGAGTTTTCCGCCATTTACATCGATATCGGCCGTGCCGTGGAGGACTTTCGGGAACCGCGGTTTATCCAGGTGGTGCGCGACCATCGGGCGACGTATGCCTCGATCAAACAGCATTTTTTGAACACGCGCCGCGGATTGTTCAACCTGCGGGGCAAGACACTGGAGCAAAAGTTGTCATTAATCCGGATCTTTAACAATTTTATCCGGACGATCAACAAACTGCGCGCGGGATTCGCCGCGCTCCCCGCTGATCATGTGCTGTACGTGAAACAGGAGGACTTGCATCTGAATCTTGAGCCGACCATGCGGGAGGTCGCCGGGTGGTTGCAGATCGCATATGAGCCGTGCCTGCTGCACAGCACCCTGGCCGGTCATCCCTGGCAGGGCAACAGCGCTTTCGGTAAGGCCGTCGCCGGAGCGACCCCGGAGGTGACCCGCCGCTGGATGACGACACTCAGTCCGCAGGAAATCCGGGTCATCGAGTATGTATTCGGTGATGACATGGAGCGATTCGGTTACGCGTATTCCGCCGCTCGGCGGCCTTCGCGGTGGCAGGTTACGTGTGGAGGATTAATTCCTTTCCGCGGAGAGCTGGCCATCCTCGGCCGAAGCGCCAGACATATTGCCTTGGATATTATGAAGTGGCCGCTGCGCCTGGGGGCCTATCTGATGAGCCGGTTCTATCTGCTACGGATCATCGCCGACGGAAAGAGGTTCGTGAATGGCTAAGGTCCGCGTGGGTATTATCGGCTGCGGGAACATCGCGGGCCTGAATGAGAGTGACCCGTACCGGCAGAAGCCCTGCACCCATGCTGGGGCATACAGCCGGCGGCAGGATGTTGAGATCGTCGGATGTTGTGACAGCGACGCCGGACGCGGCCGTGATTTCGCGCAGCGTTTCAGCATTCCCTGCGCGGTGACGAAGATCGGGCAGCTGCTGGACTTGCGGCCGGATGTCGTCAGTATCTGTGTTCCGTACCGCGCGCACCGCCGGATAGTGCAGCAGGTCGCGGGTCACCAAAACAGGCCCGCAAAGATCCTGCTGGAAAAGCCGATCGCGCACAGCGGCAAGGACGCTCAGGCGGTGGCGGATATCTGCCGGGAGAACGGCGTCCGGCTGTATGTCAACAACAGGAGGCTCTCGCCGTTTTACCGGAAGCTGCGCCGCATGGTCCGGGAAGATTTTCATGACGAGGTGATCGCCGCCACCGCGTGGTGCTCGTCGGGCATGCACACGATCGGGATTCACATGGTGGACCTGCTGTGCAGTATCTGCGGGGAACCGTTGTGGGTAAGCGCCCAGAAGGAAGCGGCGCAAATCGAACGGCTGCCCTACAGCCACAACTTTACTCCGGACGATGACCGGTACCGGGCGGTCCTCGGTTACGCCAGAGACTTCGAGGCGGTCATCATTAATACGGCCCGCACCCGCTTCACGTATTTTGAGGTGGAGTTCTTGTTTCCCAACGGCCGGATCCGTGCCGTGGATAATGGCCGGACGCTGATCGTACAGAAAATGGGAAGGCCGGGAAAATCAACCTTGTCGTACCGGCTGGCCGCGGAAAAACAGGTTGCCGTACAGGATAAACCTTTATTTCAATTGGTCATCGACGAGGTCCTGACGGGGGATTACGACACATCCGCGGTAAGAGGAGAAGAAGCCCTGAAGAGTTACCGGGTGATCGAGGCCATGCGCCGGTCGGCGCGCACACAACGAAAGGTAAGTTTGTGAACGAAAAACCACTGCGCATCATAGCGGTGATCACCGCCCGGGGCGGATCCAAGGGATTGCCCGGGAAAAACATCATAGATCTCGCCGGGAAACCGCTGCTGGCATATACCGTTGAGGCGGCCCTGCAGTCGCGTTACGTTGAGACGACGGTCGTCTCGACGGATGACGAAAAGATTCGCGAGGTCGCCCTGGCCGCCGGCGCCGAGGCACCTTTTTTGCGACCGGCCGAACTCGCCTCGGATACCGCGCATTCTCCGGATGTGGTGAGCCACGCGGTGGAATATTATGAGAAGCGGGACGGGAAAGACTACGACCTGACCGTCATGCTGCAACCGACGTCTCCGTTCCGGACCGGACGGCATATCGACGAGGCGATCGAGAAGTTCCTGGAGGACCGCACGCTGGATTCTCTCATCTCTATTAAGAAACAGGATTATCCGCCCTGGTGGATGTTCACCACGGAGGGAGCGCGGCTGCGGCCCGCGTTTCACTTTAAGGACGGGGTCAACGTGTTTAATCTGGAGCGCCAGGAATTCCCCACGGTTTACCGCCCGAACGGCGCCATTTACGTTACCTGGAGAGAGTATTTAAAGAAGACCGGTTCGATTGTGAATCCGGAGAACAACGGTTATTACGTCATGAGCGAAGCGGATTCCATCGACATCGATCTGAAAGCGGATCTGTACGCCGCCGAGTATGAAATGCAACTGCGCCTCGGGAACACGGTGACATGACATCAGGCTTAACCTTTGGGGAAGTCAGCAGCGCCGATCTTTGGAATGATTTGAACCGGCATGCACCGGCGGGAAATGTCTTCTTACGCTGGGATCTCCTGCAGGCGCTTCCGGTACGCGCCGTGTGTCACGGATGTTTCGAGGAAGGCCGGTTGATCGCCGGGTGTCCTTTTTTTTACAACCGGGACGACGGAAGTCCAGAGGGCATCAATCCGTTTATGATGTATCAGGGATTGATCATCCGTGATGCTGAGTCCGGTACGCATCATCACGCGATCACGCGGAATTTCGAGATCCTGACGGAATTTCTGCCGTACCTCGCGGGATTTCGGCCAGTCGCGGGTATGCAGTCCTGGCGGCACAGAGATATGCGCCCATTTCTCTGGCACAATTACCATGCGCCTGAGAAGGGGATGTTTGTGGTCAAACCGAAATACACCGCGGTGATAGATTTGACGGAGTATGCGTCTTTCGGGGACTATGTGGCATCGACGCGGAGCATACGCCAACGGGAGCTGAAAAAGGCGCGCGCGATCCGGATCAAGAACAGCGCCGATGTTCAGGCGCTGGTAACGCTGCACGACTTGACTTACGGCCGGCAGGGGAAGGACGTTGCCGATCCCTTGGACTTCCGGCGCGCCGTCGTCACCGATGCGCTGGAGAAGGGGTACGGCGCGTTGTGGGAGGCGAATACGGAAGCGGGAGAGCGGGTGTCCATGATTTTCACGTTAGCGGATGAACAAAGCGCTTATTACTTGTTTGGGGCCAACCATCCCGATTACCGGTCGACCGGGGGATCGACCAAACTGATGTTCGCCTGTATCGAACAGGCCATGGAACAGGGTTTGGCGGCCTTTGATTTCTGCGGCGTTAATTCGCCCAACCGGGGAGACTATAAAATCAGTTTTAATGCGCAACTCAAAGAATATTGCACGTTCCGATTGGATGGATGAGCATGCTGTCGCTAAATATAGTTAGAGACAAATCCGGAATCCGGCCGGTCTCGACGGTGATCGTGGACCGTGTGGGCTGGCGGATGTGGGCGTATTTGATGTCGGGCCGGCGTTTGTCCGGGACACGGCGGCTGCTGGTGATGCCGTGTGCCTCGGCCTGGACATCCTGGCGCGGCCCGTCGACCGGGGGGGCAACCGGCCGGTCCTGGACGGAAAGGGCCGCGCTGGCCATGCTTCGCCGCCGTTATCCGGATGTGACGGTAGAGCGGCTGGGGGCCCGGGATTATCGCAGCGTGCTGACCGAAGCCGGTGTGTTGGCCGCTTCTTTGGCGGACACGCTGGTGGATCAATGTGACCATACGGGAACCCGCTATATGGCCATGTACAAGGGCCTCTTAGGCGGCAGCGACGATGTTCTGATCGCGATCAAGAAATTGATCTGCGCGGATCTGGAGGATTTGATTTGTTCGCTGCTGTTGGCGGCGAAGTTCGATCCGCGGGACAGCGTAGTGCTCATCGATTCCGCCAGAAATGCCAGTTTGATCGAGACACTGATCGATCAGGGGGGCATCCGCAAACAAGCCGATGGTCAGGATTGCCGGTTCCAGGGCTCTCCGGCAAACCGGCAGGCGCAGGCGGCCGGCGCGGCCGCGGTGAATACCTTGTTGTTGTGGGGCATGATACTCAGGACACTGGTCACGCGGTGCCGATTCACCGCCCCCGCAAATATTATTCGTGCCAAAGTGGCTTGCCGGAATCTGTATAAAACCGAACGCCGCCGTCCCGGGGATACCCATTGCCTCAACTGGGGTGATATGGCCTTTCTGTTGGACGAGACTCATTTTACGGTGGACGACTTTGTGGTGTTGGCCAGCAACCGGCCGCCGGATACAAAAATCCGTCACGCGGACTCCTATCGGCAGTCCGATCTGCGGGTCTACGACATTCGCAAGGCTCGTCTGCCGTTGAATCGGGCCGCCAAACGATTGGCCTCCCAAGGGATCACGGGAATGCGGCTGATATGCTCCGACCATCCCGGGGCCGTGGCCCGGATCGCCTGCGGCTATCTGCCGTTTTTCCTGGCGGAATACAATAAATGGCTGGCCATTTGCGCGAATGTCCGCTTCACGGCGTATTTGGACATCAACGAACATTCGTATGCGCATATCATTCAAAAGATGGCCTTGTCCGAATGCGGCGCACACATTGTTTATTTGCCGCACGGGTATATGGAGCGGATCGGGCCGCAAAAATCTTTTATGTCCTACGCCTTGATGCTGTCTCCCGGGGAACATCTGGTGCGGGCGTTCGGCCAGTATTGGCCCGGCGACATGGCGGTTGAGATCGTGGGCAACATGAAGAATGAAGCGGTGGGAGCCGGGGAAGGCGAGCTGGCCGACCAGGGACTTCAAAAGCTGTTCACCGAGGCCCGTCGCGACGGGGGACGCGTGATTACGGCCGTTTTCGGATCTTGTCTGGAAGATGAACTGCTCATGGACCGTTATGAACGTATGCTGGACTTTTTGGCTGAAGTCATGGAGGAAAATCCCGGTGTACAGGCCTTTGTCAAGTTCAAGACACCGCGCCAGACGGAGAAGTTCCGGAGAAAGCGGATGTTTGATCTGCTGGAAGGGCTGTTAAAAGGCGGCCGGGTGCATCTGGTGGACGGAGACCGTTACCAGGCAACGGTTCAGGCCATGGCCGTGCAATCGGATGCCGTCATCAGCGTCTCCGGCTACAATCAATCGGTCAGCACGGCGTGGGTGGAATCCATGTTGCTGGGAAAACCGTCTTTGGCCTTTAACCCGGAGGCAAGCTGCGGTGAGACGCCTCTGTTGGATGATTATTACGATCAGTATATCTTTCGCTCGGAGGCGAAACTGAAGGCGGCTTTGGACCGCGTTCTCAACGGACACGCGGGAGACGGGAGTGTCAGCCCTATGGCGAAGCGGGATTTTGATCCCTTCTGTGACGGCGGCACCATGAACCGGATTCGACGGGCCTTATACGCTTTCGCGGAGAACCCGGGGCAATACAGTTGTGGGATTCCTTCGGTCGGCGCAATACGTGCGGCGGCCGGGGATAAATATTGCCGCCAGGAAGGAATATGTGCCTCATGAAGCCCAAAGTAAGTGTGTTATGTATTGACCGCGCGGGCGCAGGCATTATAATCAAAAATGTTCAATTGTTGAACGCAGAAGTGTCTCGAGGAGGGTCAGCTTATGCTGATCCTTGCGATTTTAATCCGGAGCAGCAGCCGCTTCGCCGCAGTTTGCGGCGTTCCGGTTTCAGTAGAATCATTAAATTATTCGGATCTCGTTTTGGGAAAGTGGACACGGGTGAGTTAGATCCTGATGCCAAGGTAAAATTCGGAGATGGGAATAGACGCATGCTCATCGCAACGTAATCGAATGCCAACAAAGGAGAAATCATGGGAACACTGCCTTTGCAGAAATCAAAAATAGATCTGGGCGGCAACGACAAATTTCGCGAGTACGGCCGGCAGCGGCAGATAAAACACTTCGAGACCGAAGAGTTTTTGGAGTACCGGCGCCAGTGGTTTGAGTGCCCGGAAAAGATGATTGTGCCGGAATATCCGCTTAACCTCGACATACATGTCACCAACCGTTGCAATCTGCGTTGTCCGTTCTGTCCGCGGACATGGAAGGATTTAGGCGGCCATTATGATGAATACGGGCTTATGAGCATGGAGCTCTACAAGCGGATCATCGATGAAGGCGTCCCTCACGGGATTAAGGCGATTCAGCTCACCGCCGACGGCGAGCCGCTTTTGCACCCCAAGCTTGAGGAAATGATCGCCTATGCCCGTGAAGCGGGAGTCATTGATATCATTGTCCATACCAGTGCCGCTTCTCTGACCGAAAAACGTTCCCGAAAGCTTTTGGACGCGGGATTTCACCGGTTGGCGATTTCCTTCGATTCACCGGATAAAGAGACCTACGAAAAGCTGAGGGTGGGCGCCAAGTTCGAAAAGACATTGGAGAACATCAAGACGTTCGTGCGGCTGCGCGATGAGGGGGGGTATGAACTGCCGACGGTCCGTGTTCAAATGGTCGATCAGAAGATTAATATGCATCAACGGGACGATTTCGATAAATTGTTCATGGATATCGCCGATACCGTCGGCCACATCTATTACATCGATTACTTCGGCGGCCCGCAGACGTATTTGGATACCAGTAAGCTCGGTGTGAATGATTTTAAGGTAGGCAAGAGCAAACTGAAGCAGGACTTTAAATGTTCCTATTTGTGGCAGCGCCTGATCATCCAGTGGGACGGGGAGGTGTTTCCGTGTTTTTACGGCGACACGTTGCTGGATAAGGGAAAAGGCAAGGACCTGTTGCTGGGTAACGCCAATGACATCAGCATTCACGACATTTGGCACGGGCAGGCCATGAAGCAACTGCGCCAGCTGCATTCCGCGGGCAAGTTTACCTGCAATAAGACCTGCAAGGACTGCGGCCGTCAATACGACACCTACGAGGATGAACTTCCCAAAGACGACTGGAACGGCATCGGCGGCGTGGGTTAAGAACAGGACAGGATATGTGCGGGATAGCGGGGATTCTCAATCAAGACGGACGGGGCGTAGATGGCGACGGGCTGAGGTCCATGGTTGCGTCCCTCAGTCACCGCGGTCCGGATGACGAAGGGCTGTACACCGACGGAAGTCTCGGGCTCGTTCACCGGCGTCTGTCGATCTTTGACTTGAGTCCCATGGGCGCCCAACCTATGGAAAGCCGGGACGGACGTTATGTGATTGTGCACAACGGGGAAGTGTACAACTGGAAGGAGGTACGGCTCGGCCTCCGGTTCGACCGGTGGAAATCGCAAACGGATACCGAGACCATCCTGTACGCCTTTATTGAACACGGAGAGAAATGCCTTCAGCTGTTCAACGGCATGTTTGCCTTCGGGATATGGGACAGGACCGAACGCAGGCTCTTTTTGGCCAGGGACCGGGTCGGCATCAAGCCGTTGTTCTACGGCATCCAGGACGGGCGCTTTTATTTCGCTTCCGAGATTAAGGCTTTGTTCGCGGGGGGATTCGCTCGCGAAGTCAATCCGGCCGCGATTTATGATTTCCTCCGCTGGGGCGCCATTGATCATCACCCCCAAACATTCTTTAAGAATATCCGTTCAGTCGAACCCGGACACTGTTTAACCGTCGGTACGGATCTTGCGATCAGAGAACGCTGCTACTGGTCGCTGCCGGAGGCCGTTCAGGATGCCGGACAGCGCGACGAGCCGGACATTATCGAAGAATATATCGGATTGCTGCAGGATTCCATTCGCCTGCGTCTGCGGTCCGATGTCGAAGTCGGTTTGTTTTTGAGCGGAGGCGTGGACAGTTCCATATTGGCTGCCCGTATGGCGGCGGAGAATCCCGCGAGCCTTCCCCGGTCGTTCACCTATGAATTCGCCTCTTCCGGCGAAGGAGAGGGAGCGTACGCGGAAGAAGTGGCGCGGCATTTGGGCCTGAACAATACCGTCGTGGCATTGTCCGAGCGTGAGATCCCGGATTATTTTACCAAGGCGATTTATCATCAGGAGCAACCTGTTACCTCCATCCGCTGCCTGGCGTCGCAAAAGTTATACGAGCAGGTGCGCGTCTCTTCACTCAAAGTGATTCTGGAAGGCCACGGCGGAGATCAGCTCGGAGGAGGATTCGAATACTATTTTCTGCCCGCGGTGCTGGATACGGCGGCCCAGCAGGGACCCGCGGCTGCCATTGAATTATTGGACCGGTTCATGCAACTGTACGGTGTCTCCGAGGATGCGCGTTACCGTAAACTGTCCAACGCCCTGCTCGCCGCAAAGTATCCGGGCATCGCCACGCAGGACGGCATTTCATTTGTGAAACCGGAGCTGCTTCACCCGGACTTTATTGAGTCTTTCGATCGTAAGCGCGTGGCGTATGGCAGGCCGTTTGTCGAGGAGCTCCTCAACGCCCAGTATATTGACTTTCGTCATCACAATCTGCCCCGCGTCCTGCGCTACACCGACAGGGAGTCCATGGCTTCGGGTGTGGAGGCGCGGGTGCCGCTTCTCGACCACCGTATCGTTGAGCTATGCTTCTCATCAACGCTGAAGGCGCGGGTTAAAGACGGCCAACAACGTTATTTTATGCGCCGGGCGGCGGAACGCCTGCTGCCGGAAGAAATGTTGAACCGGCCGAAACGCAGTATCGTTGATCCGCAGCGGCAATGGTTACAGAGAGACTTGCGGCCGTGGATCGAAGATCTTTTTCGATCGGCCAGCTTTGCCGGGCGGGGCATTTTCGATGTGCCTAAAGTGATCGCGGAATACGAACGTTATTGCGCCGATCCCCAACCGGTCACCGGGTTTCATATTTTTCAGTACGTTAATATCGAGATGTGGTTCCGCACGATGGTCGACAATCTCTCTGAGAAAGTGGTGTGTACCCAATGAAGACAAAAGATTCTAAAGACGCCGCCTCATTGCGCGGTGCCCAACAGGGACCGGTCCGTACCGAACCTTTCCACTCATCCTGCTATGTAAGTGGTCAGGAGGAGGCCCTCCTTCTGGAATGCCTGCGCAGCCATCAGTGGTCGAGTTTTAAGGGGGGGACCGAAGGGCTGGATATAGACAAAGTGCTGGTGATGCCGTCACGGGAAGCGGCGGAGTACGGGCCCTTGGACAACCGATTCCTCGGCGGGAAGTATGTCCGTGCGTTCGAGCGGGATTTTGCCGCCTGTATGGACGTCGATTTCGCCGTCAGCGCCAATTCGGCCACGTCCGCGTTAATCATGGCCTTGGGGGCATTCAATCTGGAGCCGGGCGATGAAGTCATCGTTCCCTGCATGAGCTTCAATGCCACGGCCACAGCCGTCCTCGCCTACAATTGCATTCCGGTTTTTGCCGAGGTTAAAGCCAATACCTACTGTTTGGATCCTGCCGATTTAGAAAAGAAGATCTCCGGCCGGACCAAGGCGGTCCTGGTGGTCCATCTGGGCGGGGCGTGCGCGGACATGACATCGATTGTTGAGGTGGCCCGCCGGCATGGACTTAAAATCCTGGAGGACTGCGCCCAGGCTCCCGGCGTAAAGTTCCAAGGACAGCCGGTGGGGACGTTCGGCGACGCGGGCGTTTTTTCTCTGACGGAGACCAAGAACATCACCTGCGGCGAAGGCGGTGTCCTGGTGACGCGTTGCCCGGACATAGCCGCCAAGGCGCGGCTTATCCGCAATCACGGCGAGGGTGTCACGCGCGATCAATGGAGTGACGGGCAACTGGCCAACGTCATCGGCATGAATTTTCGTCTAACGGAACTCCAGGCGGCCGTGGCGATTCCGCAGTTGCAGAGCCTGGAGGAACGCAACGAGGTGCGCCGCCGGAACACTTCATATTTGATTGACCGGCTGCGCAAGCACCCGTGTTTGATCCCCCCCGAGACCGAACCGGGGGGAGACTACGTCTGTTTTATGCTCAAGTGGCGGTATGTTCAAGGGGATCTTCCTCTTACCCGTGACGAGGTCGTCGCCGGACTGCAGGCGCAGGGGATTCCCATTATCAAGGGATATGGTCGTATGATGCATGAGAATCTGATTTTTACGCGGAAGATTGCGTATGGCCGCCAGGGATTTCCGTTTATTGCGCCATGGTTTGACGAGAAACGCGTCCGCTACGGATCAGGCACGCAGCCCGTCAGTGAAGATCTCAACAAGCAGTTTATTTGGTTTAAGTACGTTAATCATCCGAACACCCAAGACGATATGGACGACGTCGTCCGGGCGTTTGATAAGGTGCTGGTATGAATACGCAGACATCATTAACCGATATGATCGCGGATTCTCTGGAGTTGCGGGACGGAATCTGGTACGGCGAGAAGGGCCTGTACTGGTCTAATCTGTCCCGCGAGGACAATCAATCGTATATCCGCGAGCTGCCGCAGCTCGGGGCCAAGGCGACGCTGCGCAAGTATTTCCCGCAACACGAGGAAGTCATCTTTTCGCCGAAAAGGATGGGCGGCGTGGCGACGCTTGATTTACGGCCGGAGGACCGGATACTGGATGCCGGCTGCATGTGGGGGGCGCTCACCGTTCCTTTGGCTTATACCGGGGCGCAGGTCGTCGGTATTGATCAGACCGAGGAAAGTCTTAAGTTTCTGGCTCAACGTAAGGCTGAAGAAGGTTTGGAAAACCTGACTTTGATCAACGCGGATCTTAAGAAGATTGCCCTGCGGGCAGGTTCCTTCGATAAGATCGTGCTCAATGGTGTGCTGGAATGGATTCCCGAGGTGGAGAACGTGGAGGTGAACCAATTTACGACGCGGCGGCCCGGTTTGTGGGAGAGTTTACGGCGTCTGCGCCAGCGTCCGCCCGGACATCAATCGCCCAGGGAGGAGCAGGTCAGGTTCTTAAAGAAAATCGCCGGGGCATTGAAGGATGACGGCGTGTTGTACCTGGCGATCGAGAATCGCTACGACATCTACTATTTCCTTGGACAAAAAGAACCGCATTGCGGGATCCGTTTCTTTTCCTTTCTCCCGCACGGTTTGCAAAATCTTGTGTCCCTTTTGCTGCGCGGGCGAGAGTTTCGGAATTGGACATACTCCGAGGGGGGCTTAAGAAGTTTACTGCGGGACGCCGGATTTACGAACGTGGACGTTTTGTACGGTTTTCCCGGTTACCATTTTCCCGAGCTGGTTCTACAAAAAGAAGGGATGCGGTTTTTTCGCAGTGCGGCCATGGCGCAAAGTCCGTCCAGAATCAAGAAGGCCGTAAAGAAAATCGTAAGCCACACCGTCTTCGGGATATTTAAGGCGCGGGCCCTGGCTCCGGCATTTATTGTGCATGCTAGAAAGATTTAATTAATACATTATGATCAATATCATCCGCAACTATCTTCACAAGAGCCAATGTCAGACCGGAATTGCCTTAACGGAAGAGGGCCGGCCGCGTACGGTTGTGCGGACCACATTCTCACGGGAGGGGGCGGATATTCTGCGTGCCGAGATGGAATACCTGCGCTGGTACGCCCGCCAGGTTGCCGACGAGACCTTTCTCAATGACATGCAGGTGCATGTGCGAGACTGTTACGGCAAATGTCAATTTCCGTACCATGAGGGAGAAACCGGAGACTACTATCGGCCGCTCCATCTGAATGCCGGTAAAATAGCCGCTGTCGTGCGGCATTACGGTAAAATTTTTGCGGATGATGAGGCGCCGGTTCACGGGGATTTTTCGCTGGGTAACATTATTTTTAAGGGGGACGACGTTTCCTGGATCATTGACTGGGAGAACGCGAACCGGTGCATGCCCCGGTGTTATGACTTGATTTACCTTATCACGGAGAACTGTCTGTTCTGCCGGTTGACGGGCACAAGGATTGCGGACGAAGACACCGCGGCGTATCGCCGGCTGTATCGGGAGATAAGCGATAAATATGAAATTCCGGCCCAAGTTGCGGACGGCCCGGGGCAGTGGTGTTCGGACGTTGTTCGGCGGTACATGGAGAAGACAGGAATAGATCACAGCAAATGCCCCTTTATTGCGGTCGAGGGTAAAATCATTCGGGAAGTGGACGAAATCTTGAAACGAAACGGGTTGCCATGAAGACAGTCATATTGTGCGGCGGGCTGGGTACGCGCCTGCGCGAAGAAACGGAAATACGACCCAAACCGATGGTGGAGATCGGAGGATATCCGATTTTGTGGCACATCATGAAGACTTACGCACACTACGGATACACGGAATTCGTTTTGTGCCTGGGATATAAAGGAAATATGATTAAGGAGTATTTCTACAACTATGAAATGCTTGAGAACGATTTTACCGTGGAATTGGGCACTAAGAATGTCGAAATTCACCGCACACACGATGAGCGGGGTTGGAAAGTAACATTGGTCGATACCGGAGAAAACGCGATGACCGGGGCGCGCGTAAAACGTATCCAGCAGCACATCGACGCTGAGCATTTTATGCTGACTTACGGGGATGGGGTGATTGACTTGGATATTAACAAGTTGGTCGAGTTTCACAAGTCCCATGGAAAAGTGGCCACCGTCACGGGTGTTTCGCCGGAGTCCCGGTACGGAGAGTTGCTGATTGAAGGCGATCATGTCCTTTCATTTGAGGAGAAACCGGCCGATCATGGGAACTCGATCAGCGGCGGATATTTCGTATTTGACCGGCGTGTATTTGATTATCTTCAAAATGATGATGCTTGCATTCTCGAGAAGGATGCTCTCCGGAAGCTGGCGGCGGATGGCGAATTGAAAGTTTATGTTCATAACGGCTTTTGGCAATGCATGGATACGTACAGAGATTATCAGTATCTGCAGCGCATATGGAGCGAAGGTAAGGCGCTGTGGCAAAGGTGGTAAAGGCCGTCATTCTTGATTTCGACGGAGTGGTGTTGGAGACCATTTCAGTTAAGCGGGATGCCTTCCGGGAATTGTTCAGGGATTATCCTCAACACGTCGACCGGATCGTCGATTATCACATGGAGCAAGGCGGATTGAGCCGGTTCAAGAAATTTGAGCATATCTACGCCAACATTCT
Organism: Candidatus Omnitrophota bacterium; assembly: GCA_020429915.1. Lineage (GTDB taxonomy): Bacteria > Omnitrophota > Gorgyraeia > Zapsychrales > Zapsychraceae > JAGOSC01. The sequence continues at coordinate 66,960 of JAGQKV010000019.1, forward strand.
GCATGAACCCTTATCTGCCGAATTCTCGGCCCGGTTGGGAGAACGCTTTGCGGAACTGTTAGGGGAAAGCGTGATCCGGGCTCCCTATGTAAAGGGGGCCAGAGAATTTATCGAGCAATACCATTGCGCTTACGACTTATTTATCGCAACCGGGACGCCGCAGGAGGAAATTGATTGGGTGATCGGAAAACTGGATTTGGCGAAATACTTCCGGGGCGTATTCGGATCACCAAGTTCCAAGTCACAAATTGTAGCCAGGATACTTCATGATCATGGTCTTCACGCTGAGGATGCGATATTTGTCGGAGACGCGATAAACGACTTGGTTGGGGCCAGGGACAACCACATTGCCTTTGCCGGCCGGGTGCACCGGTCGTTCATCAATCCGTTCGTCGGAAAAACGGTGGACTGGCTGATAGATGACTTAACCCAGCTGGCGGGCCTGATACGGCCGCCCGATTAACCCGGGGAAGCCACACATCGGGCGTTGAACCGCCTGAAAGGTGCTTCACATAACGTTATCCCACCACGTATGCGTATGGATAAGGAAAAGTTAAGTCCTTTTGATTGGTTGAATCTCTTGGGGTTGAGCGGCATCGCCGTCATATGTTACTGCTATGTGTGGGGCTATTCCACCTTCGCCGAGAAACACGTACAGTTGCCATTCTTAAACTTTCCGATTTTTGTGGGCGAGATGCTGCTGATGTTTTGCGTAGGGGTGTATTGCCTCCGTTGGCGGCCGCGTACAGAGGGAGTACGGCTGGGTCACCTGTTGATTATGTCATACGCAGCTTTTATTCTGGCCAAAGCCTTTTGGGGGTACGCCAAGTGGGGGCCGCTGGCTCTGCGGCATGCGGCCCTTTTGTATTATCCTGTGTTCATCTTTTTCGCTCAGACGTTTTTCCGGAAAGAGTTCTTCAGCAAACCGGTGCGCTATCTTTTGACCATGATTGTGCTGGGCACTCTCGTGACCCAGTCGTTCTCACGATATTTTGTGCTGACGCTGTTTCTTTTGGCGGTGATATTAATCCGATCCCTGCCTGAAAAAGGCGGCCGGCTGATATTTGCCGGGATTTTATTATTGGGTACCCCTTATCATTATTTCTTCGAAACCGCCCGGATGATGATTCTGGGAAATATCGTGAGCGGATTTTATTTGTTCTTGGTGGCTTGCAGTGTCTTGAAGTGGCGGTGGCAATATAAAACCGGACTGCTGGTCGTGGGAATGGTGGTGCTGATTTCACTGGCCGTTCGGATAGCCGGGTATGACCGCGTCAGGTCGATTGTAGATTTCCGGCGTATGCATAAAGTTTTTCAGAAGTACGACCAAAAAGTCCAGGCGCGCATCGACGGTTTTGAATTGATGCCCCGTGAATCCGTTCAGTTCTACAATCCCAACTCCTCAATCAAAGAGGGGCCGATAGACGGTGAGGGTATGGATCCATTAGCGGCCTCTTTGAACGGGAGTGCGGCAGGCGCAGGTCAGGAGGCGGTAACGGAAACCCCATCACCACCTGTGCGGGAATCTTCGGTGACCGATACGAATAACGCGGTGTTTCGATTGATGATTTGGAGGGATATGTGGCAGGAGTATATGAGAGAATTCTCCTGGTTCGGATTTGATTTTGGCAAACCTTTGCGGTCCGTCAGTCTTGAAATATTGAAGTGGGGCCGGGGAGAGTGGGCCCGGGACGGCTGGGTGTCTCCGCACAATTCATTCTTTCATATTATTTATCGAACAGGTCTTATGGGGCTGTTCTTTATCGGAACGGTTATGTGGACATTGGCAGGAATGATTCGTATTTGCTTGGACCGCAAATCCGTGACAGGTATTCTGCTGTGCGGAATAATCATCAACTGGTTTGTGGCTTCCAATTTTCTCGTCGTTCTCGAGCTGCCTTACACAGCCATTCCGATCTGGAGCCTATATGGACTGACGATGGCATACTGTTCCGGATTAAAACGGCAAAGTCGGAAAGATATCGACACGACTGAAGCGCCTCAACTTATGAGTGTATAGTTATCCCGCGTAAACCGGGATACACACAAGCGGAAGTAAGAATTCAGGCCGCAAAGCATATAAGGAAAATCGCGTATGACAACCACCTCACAGTTTAGCAAATTATTTTTAAAAACGTATCAAGGGAAGCGAGTCTTAGTGACCGGTCACACCGGCTTTAAAGGTTCGTGGCTGAGCATGTGGCTGCTGGAACTGGAAGCGAAGGTGGCCGGCTTTTCCAAGTACGTTCCCACGAAACCGTCGGCGTTCGAAGCGATGGACCTGACCAATCGTTTGCAGGATTTTCGCGGTGACGTCCGTAATATGGAGGAACTGAAGGCGATTTTCAAGGAGTTCCGACCGCAGATCGTCTTTCACCTGGCCGCCCAGCCGCTGGTGCGCGACAGTTACCAGGAGCCGAGGCTGACCTTTGAGACCAACGTGATGGGGACGATCAATGTCCTGGAGTGTGTGCGTGATTCTTCGATCGTTGAGGCGGCGGTCATCATCACCAGCGACAAGTGTTATGAAAACGTCAATTGGGAGTGGGGCTATCGGGAGATCGACCGGCTCGGCGGAGAGGATCCGTACAGCGCCTCCAAGGCGTGCGCGGAGCTGGCCTTCCGTACTTATGCCCATTCTTACTTTCACCGCGAAAAGGATGCCTGGCTGGCCACCACGCGCGCCGGCAACGTGATCGGCGGCGGCGACTGGGCCAAGGACCGTATCGTCCCCGATTGCGTGAAGGCCTGGTACAGCCGCGAGGTCCCGGTGATCCGCAAACCCGAGGCCACCCGGCCGTGGCAGCATGTCCTCGAACCGTTGAGCGGTTATCTATGGCTGGGCGCGCTGCTCAATCACCGGCTTCCGGACATCAACGGTGAGTCCTTCAATTTCGGACCGGACCCGGACGTGGTCAAGTCGGTGGAGGAGCTCGTTGAGGCCCTCATTGCGCATTCCGGAAAGGGGCGCTGGGAATACCGGCCACCCGAAGATAATAAAAAAGAAGCCAACCTCCTGAAGCTCAATTGCGACAAGGCGCTCAACAGGCTGGAGTGGAGCCCGGTCCTGAATTTTGAAGAAACGGTCGCCATGACCGCGGAGTGGTACAAGAAATATTACGCCGGTGGGGCCGACATGTACGACTTCGGTCACCGGCAGATTCAGGAGTACGTTCAAAAGGCCGCGGCGAAGAAGTTGGCGTGGGCCATGGGGAAGGAACATGATCGACGGAGTAAGAGTCGAGCCTCTCAAGAAGTTTGAGGACGAGCGCGGCATGGTCCTGCACATGCTGCGCGCGGAGAATCCGCTTTTTGAACGGTTCGGCGAGATCTATTTTTCGTATGTGAATCCCGGATTTGTGAAGGGATGGAAGCAGCATCTGGAAATGACCCAGCATTTTTGCGTTCCCGTCGGGAACCTGCGTCTGGTCCTGTTTGACGACCGGCCGGATTCGCCGACGCGAGGAGAAGTGCAGACGATCGAGATGGGTCTCGATCATTACTGCTTGGTGAAGATCCCCCCACAGGTGCTGTATTCCTTTTCTGCTGTCGGGGAACAACCGGCTATGATCGCCAACTGCGCGGACATGCCGCACCGGCCGGATGAGTCGGTCACCCGGCCGCTGGATGACAAGGAGATCCCCTATCAATGGACGTAAACAAAGAAAGCAAGATCCTGATTGTAGGCGGACTGGGTTACGTCGGCGGTCGCCTGGCGCATTATTTGGCTTCACAAGGCTACGCGGATGTGGCGCTCACCACCACCCGTGAACAGTATCCGGAGTGGGCTCAAAGTTATGAAATCGGCCACCTCGATCTGCGTTCGGAGTCTTCCATTCGCGGCTGCCTGGAAGAGATTCAACCGGAGATCCTGATACACCTCGGCGGTATGCAGCAGGCGCAGTGCCAAACCGAACCGGAGGGTGCCGCCAAGGTCAACGCGGCCGGTATGGATTCGCTTTTGTATGTCGCGCTGGATTTAGGCGTCCGCCGCTGCGTGTACTTGTCCAGCTTTCAAGTGTACGGCGATTTTACCGGGACCATCACCGAAGAAACACCTCCCAAGCCGCGGACCGTATATGCCGAAACCAAATTACGCGGGGAAGACGTCGCCCGCCGTTACCGAGAAAAGGGATTGTCGGTCGCCGTATTACGTTTATCCAATGCCTACGGTTATCCGATGGACAACAGTGTCGCCGAATCGGTGTGGTCCCTGGCGGTCAACGCGTTTTGCCGGAGGGTGGTCCAGGAAGGACGCTTGACGATCAAATCGAACCAGTACCGCGACTTTATTCCGATGTTCGACGCGGTCCGCGGGATCGAGCATGCGATGAATATGGAAGAAGACAGGCTGACCGATGGGTTGTTTAACTTGGGCGGCGACAACTGCGTGCAAATTAAGGAGATCGCCCAAAGGGTCGTGCGCATATATGCGGATTTAGATCCGGAAGCCGAACCGGTACTCGAGGGGCCCACGGAAGACCTGGACAAGGTCTTCCAGCCGTTCGACTACCGGATCGATAAAATTAAGGATACCGGATTCGAACTGCAGGGCGATATGGACCAGACCATCCGCACTACCTTGCAGTTTTGCCGTGAACACATGAGTTCTTCGTTGCCATGAACGAACCGCTGGTGTCGGTGGTGATGCCCACCTACAATCACGCCCATTTTATCAAAGAGGCGATAGACTCTGTCCTCGGACAAACTTACAATAATCTTGAGCTGATCATTGTCGATAATTATTCCGAGGATGAGACGCGGGAGGTCATTGAGGGATACACCGACGACCGGATCCGTTACATGCAATTTCGCAACAACGGCATTATCGCCGCATCGCGTAACAGGGGCATCGAGCAGGCCCAAGGTGACTACGTGGCCTTTATCGATTCGGATGATGCTTGGCTGCCGGAGAAGATCCGGTTACAGGTAGATGTCATGCAGAGCGATACGCGCCGCGGTATCTCCTTCGGTAAATTCAAGGTCATCAGCCCCGATGCTGTCGAGACCGGGAAAATAATGGGCCCCAAGGACCCGCATATGCCGGCCGGTGTTTATGCCCGGCTTATCAAGGCCAACTTCATCGTTTCTTCCTCAACTCTGGTTCGGAAAAAGGCGCTGAATGATGTCGGGCATTTCGACGAAAGTCCGGAGCTGCGCTGCAGCGAGGATTTTGATTTGTGGTTGCGGATTTTACGTAAGTACCGGCCGGCTTTTGTTGATGAGATTGTCGGTGTGTACCGGATGCACGCCACCAATCAAAGTGGCGACGAATTGCGGTTAAAGCGGGCACTGGCCGTTATCGACAAGCATTTTAAGAACGGTTGGATAGACCAGTACGTGGCCGACGCGGCTCGCGCCAGTTTTTATTTTCAGGTCGGATGGACGTTAGTGGGAAAGGAGCCCCGCCGGGCGCGGGAGTATTGCCGTCAGGCAATAAAACACCACCCAACGAATCCACGGATCCTGGCGGTCAGCAGTTTGGCCATCGGTTTAAGCGCGGTACCCGGAGTATACCAGTATCTTCGAAAACACAAGATGGATAAAAGATTGTCCGAAAGGACAATTAATCATCAAAACTTATGACTTGGAAGAATAAGAAAATCCTGGTCACCGGCGCCGACGGTTTCATCGGCAGTCACCTGGTCGAACGGCTCGTGAAGGAGGGGGTGAGGGTCCGCGCCTTCGCGTACTACAATTCCTTCAACAGCTGGGGCTGGATGGATTCGTTTCCGAAAAAGACACTCGATCAAATCGATGTCTTCACCGGCGATGTGCGAGATCCCAACGGTATCCTGACGGCGGTGCAAGGGTGCGAGGTGATCTTCCATCTCGCGGCATTGATCGGCATTCCGTTCAGTTATCACTCTCCGGACAGTTACGTCGATACCAATGTGAAGGGGACCCTCAACGTTCTGCAGGCGGCCAAACAGCTCGGCGTGAAGAAGGTTGTCCACACTTCGACCAGCGAAGTCTATGGCACCGCGCAGCAAGTTCCCATCACGGAAGACCACCCGATCAATCCGCAGTCTCCGTACGCGGCGACCAAGTCGGCAGCCGACAGCCTCGCGTTGTCGTTCTACCGCTCCTTCGATCTGCCGGTCACGGTGCTGCGGCCGTTCAACACCTTCGGCCCGCGCCAGTCGGCGCGCGCGGTGATCCCCACGGTCCTGGCCCAGGTCCACGCCGGCCGCAAAACGATCAAGATGGGTAACCTCGACGTGACCCGTGATTTCAATTACGTGGATAATACCGTCGAGTCCTTTCTGTCCGTCGCGCAGTCTGCCAAGACAAACGGGGAAGTGATCAACTCCGGCAGCGGGGTGGAGACGTCGCTGGAAGAAATGGTGGAGGCGGTCCGCGAGATCACCGGAATGAAATTCCGTGTACAGACGGAGAAAGAGCGTTTGCGGCCGGGCAAGAGCGAAGTGGAGCGGCTGGTCTGCAGCGCCGACAAGCTCAAAGCCCTGACCGGCTGGTCGCCGAAGATTGATTTCAGGAACGGTCTGCGCAAGACCTCGGAATGGATCGCCAAGAATATGAACAGCTACAAACCGGATATCTATAATGTCTAGCAAGGTCCAGGCCATCATCCTCGCCGGCGGGCAGGGCACGCGCCTGCGGCCGTACACGGCCGTGATCCCCAAGCCGCTGATGCCTGTCGGGGAACATCCGATTTGCGAGATCATCATCCGCCAGCTCAAGGACGCGGAGCTGACCAACATCGTCATCTCCACCGGCCATCTCGCGGGATTGATCGAGGCCTATTTCGGCAACGGCAGGAAGTGGGGCGTCAATATCACCTATGTGACCGAAGACAAACCGCTGGGCACGGCCGGCGCACTCAAGCTGGTGAGGAACATGGACGAGGATTGCCTGATCATCAACGGTGACGTCCTCACCGATCTTGATTTCAAGGCGGCGCTGACCTATCATCGCCGGCGCAAGGCCTTGGCTACGATCACGGTCAAGGAACGGATCGTGAAGACCGACTTCGGCGTCATTGCCATGAACGCCGACGGTGAGTTGGTCGATTACATCGAAAAACCGGAACATAAATCCTTCGTCAGCATCGGCGTCTATCTGCTCAGCCGGCAATGCCGTTCCTACATTGAAACCGATGAAAACATCGGCATGCCCGAACTGGTCCTCCGGCTGAAGGACAAGGGCAAGAAGGTCTGTTGCTTTCCCACCAAGGCGCTGTGGCTCGACCTGGGCCGCATCGACGACTTTATGGCCTCGCAGGATTTCTTCGAGAAACACAAAAACAAATTTCTTAAGATTCCGAAACGGTCCCGCTCATGAAAGCCACTGTCCTGATAACCGGCGTCAACGGATTCCTCGGGGGAGGAATGTGGGAATACTTGTCTGGTAAAAGCCGCAGCCTCAAACTGGCGGGGGCGGATATCATCCCGGGCCTGGAAGACGAGCGGATTTGGCACATCGATCTGACCTGCGAGCGGTCGCTGGAGAAGATGCTTACCCAGGTGCAGCCGGACATTATCATCCATTGCGCCGGCGGGCGTATGTCCGACGAGGAGGCCGCGCGTCTGGCCAACCTGGGAACGACCGAATCGCTGTGCGCGGCGCTGCATGAACTCGGCATGACCGGCACTCGCGTGGTGATTCCCGGATCCGCGGCCGAATACGGAATACCCGCCAAGAATGTGCGTAAGATCCGCGAAGACGTAAAGCCGCGGCCGCAGTCTGAATACGGACAAATAAAATGGGAGCAAACACGCGCCGCGCTGGGCTGGGCCAAAAAAGGTCTGCATATCTGCGTCGGCCGCATCTTCAACATCACCGGCGCCGGCACGCCCGAGTCTCTGGCCGCCGGACGTTTTGCCCAGCAGATCGCCCTGATGGAACTGCGCGGAAAATCCGGCATCCTGCAGACGTACGATCTCTCCGGTAAACGTGATTTCATCGACATCCAGGACGTCTGCGCGGCCTTGTGGATGCTTGCCCGTCACGGCGAGTCCGGTGAGGTGTACAATATCTGTTCGGGCCGGCCGACCGGCGTCGCCGAACTGCTCGAACGTTTGATCATGTGTTCGAAGATGACCGACGTGACCATCGACGAGCAGGGAACGTCGAGCCCGAGTTTTAACGTGATCGGTTCGGCAGCCAAGATCAAACGCGCCGTCGGCTGGGAGGCGCAGGTCGCGCTGGATAAAAGTTTACGGCAGACCCTGCACAGCTGGCGCCGAAAGGTCCGCGGCTGATGCGTGTCCTGGTCGGCCACAATGCCTACCAAAACTTCGGCGGCGAGGACGCGGTGGCCGCTTCCGAAACCCGGCTGCTGCGCGAACGGGGCCATGACGTCCACGAGTACAACCGCTCAAACGCCGAACTCAACCGGTTGAGCCTGAAGGACAAGACCCGTTACCTGTGGTATCTCGGCTGGAATGAAGAGAGTTATCAGCAGGTCCGCACCCTGATCCGCAATGTCCGCCCCGAAGTCGCCCACTTCCACAATATCTATTTCATGATGAGCCCGGCGGTCTATCATGCCTGCCGCGCCGAAGGCGTTCCCGTTGTGCAGAGCCTGCACAATTTCCGGCCGCTGTGCGCCAACGGATTGCTCTTCCGGAATAATCATGTGTGTGAAGATTGCCTGAGCGGTTCGCTGATGCCGGCGGTCCTGCACCGCTGTTCGCAGAATTCGCCGATCATCAGCGCCATGGTGGTCCGCATGCTGCGCAGTCACCGGAAGATGAAGACCTGGCATGAAAAAGTCAACGTCTACATCACCGCCACCGAGTTTACCCGGCAAAAATACGCCGGGTCCGGTTTTGACGCGGACAGGATCTTCGTGAAGCCAAACTTTGTCGAAGACCCCGGTGATGTCCCGGCGCAGGACCGGGGATATGCGCTCTATGTCGGCCGGCTCAGCGACGAAAAAGGGGTCGATGTGATGATCCGGGCGTGGAAAGACCTGACGGACATCCCGTTGAAGATCGCCGGCGACGGGCCCGGCCGCCTGTACCTGTCGGGATATATTCAACGTCACGCCATCAAACACGTCACGTTGCTCGGTCATGTCGATGATGAAAAATACCGCGAGCTGATGGGCGGCGCCCGTTATTTGGTGCTGCCGTCGATCTGCTATGAGAATTTCCCGCGGATTGCCGTGGAGGCCCTGGCCTACGGTCTGCCGGTCCTGGCCAGCCGGCTCGGAAGCCTGGAAGAAGTGATTCATCACGACGAGAACGGCATGCTGTTCGAACCGGGCAAGGAGGAGGCGCTGGCCGCCGCGGCGAAGACGCTGTATCAGTCTTCCGATCTGCCCCGGATGCGCACGGCGGCGCGGCAAAAGTATGCGGATGAATACTCACCTGACAGGAATTACGAGCAATTGCTGGCGATCTACGAGCGCGCACTGCATACAGCATGAAATACATTTCGTTCGCCATTTTTATCGCCGCCTTTTTCTTACTCCGGCCTTACCAGCTGCAAAAATTCGGCCTCATGTATAAAGGCGACGATCACTCCTATTTTGCGCATGCCACCGCCATCGCGTACGGCCAGTTTCCCTCATACGAGAAAGAGTACTATAAACATGGCGAAGGCCGTCCGCTGCACAGCATCGGCAGCGGGATCATGGCCGCGCCGTTAGTGTTTGTATTCTCGATATTTGACCGCATCGAGGGCAACAGTATCATTCAGGAACGCACGGTGGATAATATTCGTCAAAGCTGGTCGTTGTTTGGATTTGTCGTGGCCAGCTGTACCTATTTTTGGCTGGGTTGCTGGCTGCTGTATCTGTCGGGAGTCCGGTTCTTTCCAGCGCGTTATGTGGTTGTCGCGGTCATCCTGCTGGTGATTGTGCAGGGCATCCCGTTGTATGCGTTCCGCCGGCCGGTCTTGGCACACATTTACGAATTTTTTCTGCAGAGTGTGATGGTCTTTTTGCTATACAAACCGTATGAATACCGTTCGCCGGGGCTGAAGTACTGGACAGCGGCGGGATTCACGCTGGCACTGATGCCGCTGGTGCGCTACAACAACGCGGCGGCCACGCTGGTGTGGTGGGTGATTTTGCTTGTGAAACATCGTGTCTTGCATAACTGGCGGCAAAATAAAACCGTGTTGACGGGACTGGGCACGTTTGTCTTGTTGGTGGGGATTTTTTTCATCGTGCCGGTCGTTATGCACGCTGATTCCGGATATCTGACCAAATTCCGTTATTTTCTTACGCCGTGGTGGTTGCCCGAGTATCCGCGGCGGGTTTTCAACGTCCTGTTTGGTATCAGCTGGGGACTGATTTGGTCGGCGCCGTTCATATTGGCAGGGACATGGGCGGCGTTGACAGTCCGTTTTGAGCAAAGGAGGTACCTGTGGGCGGCCATGGCCGCGATGCTGGTCAATTTTCATATTATCGTGGTGTCGGCCGCGCAAGGCGGTTACTACGGATATCGGTATTTTATTTTCTCGATGGTCCCGTTATTGGTTGTTCCGTTAGCCGGCTGGTTGCAAGCTTTGGAGGCGCGGCAGGCTCGGCTGATTCTTGCCTCGTTGGCCGCCATAGCCTTGGTCCCCATGTTTTCCATGCTGTGCTTTGAGGGCAATGACACGACGCTCACATTACATATGGTTGACTTGACGAACGGACGCGGCTATTCCAGTCCGACATATCAATGGGAAGTGTGGAAACTGCTGTTTACTCAACCCACAGAATGGGCGATTGCCATCCTCAAGGGCGGTTCTCTGTACGGGATCTATGGGGCAAGCAAACTAACCGGGTTGGAGCAACTCCTTCCCGCCATAGTCTTTCAGAAGTATCCGGAGTTCCGCATGGACATATTGATAAAAGTACTAATAATATACTCACTTCCATTTTCGTTGCTGTATATTAGTAATAAGCTGACAAAGGCCGTGGATGGCTGCGTGCGGAGGCCCCGCTAGAAATGTCTTTGTAATCACCGTCCGTTGTGCTATCCTACACCATCCTAGCGCTAATTCCCAAATCGAAACTATCAATATAAGTGCATCAAACAAAACAGTTTATGTTTGAGACGGTCAATATTTTGGGCGTCGATATCGCGGTAACGACTTTGGAACGGACCGCGGACCGGGTCCGGCAATGGATTGCCGACCGGAAAAAGGTCTATTTGTGTTTTGCCCCTGTATCGACATTGGTGGACTGCCGGGATAATGAGAATTACCGTCAGATTGTGAACGGTGCGGCCCTGGTTAATCCCGACGGTGTCCCGGTGGTGTGGGTGGCGCGTGCCAAGGGAAAGAAGGATATGCAACGCACCGGAGGCCCGGATTTTATGGCTCTGACGCTAAAAGAAAGCACGTCTGAAGGGCCCCGACATTTCTTTTACGGCGGAAACGAGACCACCAAGGACCGGCTATTAAAAATGGTACAGCAGCGTTGGCCGCAGGCGGTCGTCGCCGGCGCGATTGCACCGCCGTTTAGGCAGAGCGGGGAGATGGAAGATCCGTCCGTCATTGACGAGATCAACGCGGCCTCTCCGGATATTCTGTGGGTCGGTCTGGGCTCCCCGAAGCAAGATGTTTGGATGGCGAATCACCGGAATCAGCTCACCTGTCCGGTTATTTGTGGGGTAGGGGCCGCATTTGATTTCATCGCCGGCACCAAACCGATGGCTCCGAACTGGATGCGGTCCAACGGTCTGGAGTGGCTTTTTCGTTTGGGTTGTGAGCCGCGACGGCTGTGGCGGCGCTACTTGATCGGTAATTGTAAATTCATTTACTATCTCCTTACCACAGAAATGCAGTCGCATGGCTAAAGTTTTCTCAGAAAGGCACATCATCCGTTTGGTCTACATCCTGGTGGATCTTATTTTGATCGCCACGGGATTTTTTAGTGCCTGCACCATATTTCCCCGCAAGTTCAGTTTTGAGATTTCACTCTACAATATCTTTCTGGGTGAGAGCAATGCCTACTCCGGAGTGTTCTGTTTCTGGGCATTGGTCTTAATCATACTGAACTATGTCATCGGTCTTTATCATACGCGCAGGGAACTGTCGGAAGTACTCGAGGTATGGGACGTTATTAAGGCCAATATCTTGGCGGCCTTAATAGTGATGGTCGCCATATATGTCGTCAAAATTGAGGGCTTTCCCAGAACGATCTTTGCCACATCGTTTACTTTTCTTTTTGGATATTTGACTATTTGGCGGATATTGAAACGGAGTCTGGTCGAATATTTAGTGCGTCATGGTTACAATAATTTTAATGTCGTGATCGTGGGTGCGGGGAAGGTCGGCCGGTCTTTGGCCGAAGAGATCCGCAAACGTCCGGGTTTCGGGCTGAGCATTGTCGGTTTCCTGGATGACTTTAAGCCGGTGACCGAATGTGTCGACGATATTCCGGTACTCGGTAAGATCAACGATTTCGTTAAGATTGCCCGCAAAGAATTCGTTCAGAAAGTCTTTATCACAATACATTTGGAGGAAAGGGTTTTTTCACGCATTTTGGAGGAGGCGAAAAGAATCGGGGTCAATGTGCGGCTCATTCCGCACGGATATCACTTGCTTGGCGGGCGTCTGACGCAATCAAACATTGGGACGATTCCGATCCTGGAATATTCCAACATGTCCACGATGAAAAGGCAGGCCGGCAAACGGATTTTTGATGTCATTTGCACGCTGATCTTTGTGATAATATTGGGGCCGTTTCTGGTTATGGTGTCGATCTTAATCAAGTTGGATAGCCCCGGCCCCATTTTTTACAGCTCGATGCGTTATGGCCGCAAGGGGCGACAGTTTCCCATGCTCAAGTTTAGAAGCATGGTGCAAGATGCGGATTCCAGGATTCATGAACTCCGCAGCAGCAACGAGGTGGACGGCCCTATTTTTAAGATCCGTAAAGACCCCAGGATCACAAACATAGGCAGTATTTTGAGAAAGTACAGTATAGACGAACTCCCTCAGCTTTTTAACGTCTTGAGGGGAGATATGAGCCTCGTAGGTCCCCGACCCCTTTTGATCACTGAGGTGCAAAAAGAGGATTTACGCCAACTGAGACGCTTGGAGGTGATGCCGGGAATGACCGGTCTGTGGCAGATTCGCGGCCGGAGTGATGTGTCGTTTACACGCTTGTTGCGTTGGGATATGTGGTATGTCAACAATTGGTCGATGTGGTTGGACATCAATATTCTGTTTCAAACGATTCCTGTTGTGGTGCGGGGAAAGGGTGCGTACTAATGTCGGACGGGTTGAGTCAAGGTCATACGAGCGAAGAGCGTTTTGATCAGATCATGCGGATTTTCTTGTATGTGTTGACGCTCATGTTGCCTTACAGCACGGCCGTTATTGAGTGGGGTTTTGGGCTGGCATTGGTTACATTTATAGCCAAGCGCATATACTTATTTAAATGTGGAGACCGGACCAGATTATGGGAGATTTTTCGACCAAAGGAAAATCCGCTGAACAGGCCGATCGCCGTGTACTTGTTCGTTTGCCTAATATCCGTTTTTAGGAGCGACCAATTCGCTGATTCCTTCGAAAGTTTGTTTACCAAAACGGCGGAACCGATCATTCTGTATTTTCTGTTTCTCGAGGCTTTTCGAAACGAAAAACAGCTTCGTGTGTTGCTAATGGTTTTGCTGTCCACTGCCGTAGTTACGTGTATAGACGCGGTAGTTCAGTTTCATATTACAGGACAAGACTTCTTTCTTGGAAGACCACTCTCCAAAGGGCCCCGGGCGACTGCCGGATTTAATGCGCCAAATGGCCTGGGTGCCTATCTCATCATGTCGTTGCCGGTGTTGACCGGATTTCTATACACCGGGCCATGGAAAGGCATGAGGCGAAGATTTACAATTCCTTTGCTTTGGGGGATTCTCGGTTACACATTGATTTTGACATTTTCCAGGGGAGCTTGGCTGAGTCTTGTTCTGGGCTGTATAGTCACCGGAGCCATCATTATGCTCAAACAAAAGTGCGGCAGTCGGCAAATACTGGCGTTTCTATTGGGAAGTGTCTTGCTGCTAGCACTGATAAGCTCATATTACGTGTCTCACAAAGACAGATTCTCCAGTCTCAACCGAAGTGTACTTAATTGGCGTTTGGAAATCTGGAGCGATACCGTGGGGATGGTTCGCGAGCGGCCCTGGTTTGGGTATGGTCTGAACACTTACATGCGTAAATTTCAGTCTTACCGTTATGATCGTCGGCTAATTCCCAAATACAAACGTAAGAATGCCACATACGCGCATAATTGCTATCTTCAGATAGCCATGGAGTCGGGGTTGGTCGGTTTTGCGGCCTTTATGTGGATAGTAATATCGTACTATCAGTTTGTAATACGGAAGCTGGGGGATATCGTGTGGCGAAGCGGTGCGTCATTGGCGATGGTGGTCGGATGTTTTACCGGAGTTACTGCTTTTAAGATTCATGCCTTTTTTGATACCCATTTTTATTCTTTACCGCTGGTGGCCTATTTGTGGACGGTCTTGGCCGTTACCGTAGTGTTGCTTAATTCTCAAGAGAACGGAAAGGAAGTGTATGTCTAAAATCAAAACAGCGCTGATCACCGGGATTACCGGTCAGGACGGATCGTATCTCACCGAATTTCTCCTGGACAAGGGGTACCATGTTTACGGGATCATCCGCCGGTCATCGACTTTCAATACCAACCGCATCGATCACATCTATCAGGACCCGCACGAGCGCGGGGTACGTCTCAAGCTGATTTACGGCGACCTCAACGACGCCAGTTCCCTGAACCAGATCATCAGGAAGGTCAAACCCGATGAGATCTACAACCTCGGCGCGCAGAGCCACGTGCGGGTCAGTTTCGACGTTCCCGAGTTTACCGCCGAGATCACGGCGCTGGGGACCACACGCCTGCTCGAGGCGATCCGGGATTCCGGTCTGAAAACGAAGTTCTATCAGGCCTCGAGTTCCGAGATGTTCGGCGGAAGTCTGCGTCAGAAGCTGCAGAACGAAGACACGCCGTTTTATCCGCGCAGCCCGTACGCGGCGGCCAAGGTCTACTCGTATTGGATGACCGTTAACTACCGCGAGGCCTATGACATATTTGCCTGCAACGGCATCCTGTTCAATCATGAGTCACCGCGCCGCGGTGAGACCTTTGTCACCCGCAAAATTACGATGGCCCTGGCGCGCATCAAACACGGCGTACAAAAGAAGCTTTATCTGGGGAATCTTGACGCCAAGCGCGACTGGGGCTTTGCCGGAGACTATATCGAGGCGATGTGGCTGATGTTGCAGCAGGACAAACCCGACGACTTCGTGATCGCCACCGGCGAGACGCATTCGGTGAAAGATTTCCTCACCGAGGCCTTCACTTACGCGGAACTGGACTGGAAGAAGTATGTGGAAGTCGATCCCCGCTATTTCCGTCCGACCGAGGTCGAGACCTTGATCGGCGACGCGGCCAAGGCGCGGCGGAAACTTAAATGGAAACCGCGGGTCGGATTTAAGGAGCTGGTCCGCATGATGGTCGACGCGGATATGCAGCTTGTGGAACGAGAATTGTACGGGACGAAGGGACAGCCGGCATGATCAAGCTGACGGACCAACGCATCGCGGTCACCGGCGGTGCCGGCTTCCTGGGCCAGGTCGTGGTCAACATGCTGGAAAAGAAGGGATGCCGCGAGATTTTTGTCGTGCGCAGCAAGGAATATGATCTGCGCAAACAGGCGGCGATCAAACGGCTGTACCAACAGGTCCGCCCGAACATGGTGATCCACCTCGCCGCCTCGGTGGGCGGGATCGGCGCCAACCGTGACAACCCCGGCCGCTATCTCTACGAAAATACGATCATGGGCCTGGAGTTGATGGAGCAGGCCCGCCACCACGGCGTCACGAAGTTCGTCACGGTGGGGACGATCTGCGCGTACCCCAAATTCACACCTGTTCCGTTTAAGGAAGAGGATTTGTGGAACGGTTATCCGGAGGAGACCAACGCGCCGTACGGGGTGGCCAAGAAGCTGTTGCTCGTGCAATCGCAGGCGTACCGTGAGCAATACGGTCTTAACGCCATCTATCTGTTGCCGGTGAATCTGTACGGGCCGGGCGACAACTTCGATCCGTCCTCGTCGCATGTTATTCCGGCCCTGATCAAGAAATGCGTCGATGCCAAGCGGCAGAATGCGGACAGCATTACCGTGTGGGGAACGGGCAAGGCCACGCGCGAGTTTCTTTATGTCGATGACGCCGCGCGCGGGATCGTCCTGGCGGCGCAAAAATACGACAAGCCGGATCCGGTCAACATTGGCGCCGGGTTCGAGATCTCAATCCGGGACCTCGTCGCGATGATCGTCAAGCTGACCGGATTCAAGGGCAAGGTCGACTGGGATAAGTCCAAGCCCGACGGCCAGCCGCGCCGCTGTCTGGACACCACCCGGGCCAAGGCGGAGTTCGGATTTGAGGCCAAAACCTCTTTTGAATCGGGTCTAAAGAAAACCATTCAATGGTACATAAAATATGGTCGACCGTGAGCTGATAATTACCCGCTGCGATCAAGTCATGTTCTGCGCAGTATGCGGACTGGCGTGGTTTATTCCGATTTCCATCGCGCTCGTCGAATGGATGTTCGGCATCGGCTTGCTGGCCTGGCTGATCAAGCGCGGGACAATCTTCAAGGCCTTGATGGAAGAGGAAGGCGCCGGCGGATGGGGGGGCCAGGCGAGGTTGTTGCTGCTGTCATTCAAACCGAAGCACGGCGCGCTCAACCGGCCGCTGCTTGTTTTTCTCGCCGTGGTCATCGTCTCCGCGCTGCTGGGCTTCAGTCCGCTGAAGTCCCTGAGTGCCGTGCTCACCAAGGTCCTGCAATGGGTCATGACCTATGTGATCGTGCTGGAGGCGGTCACGACGCGCAAACACGTGCGCGTGATCGGTCTGGTCCTGCTCGCCTCGGCGGCGTTAATCTCCATCAACGGTCTGGTGCAATACTCGACGGGGACCGGTTTTATCCGTCAGCGTACGGTGATCGACGGCCGCCGGGTGATGTCGACCTTCCGGCATCCGAATGATTTCGCCGGCTGGCTGACGATCATTTTGCCGACGGTTTTCTCGTTGTCGTTCATACAATTCTTCCGCGCGCGCCAGGGGCGCGACGCCTTTCTGGAGGGTTCCGACCGCAGCGGTTTTTTGCAATCCACGGCGTTTATCGCGATCTCCTTCGCGGTGTTGGCCTTGGCCGGTGTCTGCTTGGGGTTGACATATTCCCGGGGCGGTTGGCTCGCCACGGGGGTGGCGCTCTTGATCGCGACCGCGCGCCAGCCGCGGATACTGGTGCCCTTGCTCGTCGCGGGTGCGGTCTTCCTGGGCGTCTTCGCGGTGAGGATGGTCAGTGACCGGACGACCAATATCGGCGGCTCCATGAAGAATGTCTTCACCAACGTGTCGGACCGCAATACGATCTGGAGCGAAGGCCTGCAACTGGTGCGCGAGCGCCCGCTGCTGGGCATCGGTTTCAACAACTATCTGCAGACGGTCAAGGAGCGCGGGAACAAGCGTCAGGAGTACGCGCACAACTGCTATTTGCAGATGGCCGCCGAGACCGGGATCGCCGGATTGCTGGCCTTCCTGTGGATCCCGGTAAGCCTGTTCCGGGAGGGGTTGCGCCAACTGCCCCGGGTCCGGGACCGGTTTCCGCATCATCTTCTGCTCGGGCTTCTCACCGGGACCGGGGCTTTTCTCCTGCACAGCTTCTTCGACACCAATTTCTACTCCACCCAGTTGAGCAGCCTGTTGTGGCTCGCCGTCGGGCTCATCCCGGCCATTCCCCGGAGCGAAGGGCAGGAACCGCCCCCGGGCCCGTCCCATTCAGCGTAACCATCTGCTGATAAATGGTTTAAGTATTATTCACCGGGCGGCATTATCGTTTGACAAACAAATCGCTTTGGCTATAATAAACAGAATTATAATCGCCGTAATAACCTCCAATAATAGTGTAAGGAGTTCACCCGATCATGAACAAGCTCACTGTCAAAGACATCGATCTCAAAGGGAAGAAGATCATCCTCAGAGCCGACTTTAACGTCCCGTTGGACGATAATCAGAATATCACTGATGACATCCGTATTCAGGCGGCCCTGCCGACCATTCAGTACATCCTGGAACAGGGGCCGGCCAAGCTGATCCTGATGAGCCACCTGGGACGCCCCAAGGGAAAGGCGGTCGAGACCATGCGCCTGGCGCCGGTCGCCAAGCGTTTGCAGGAATTGCTCGGCGAAGACGTCCTGATGGCCTCGGACTGCGTGGGGGATGCCGTGGAAAAGGAAATCGCGGCCAGCCCGGCGCGGGTAGTCCTGCTGGAAAATCTCCGGTTTCACAATGAAGAAACCGATAACGATGCCGGTTTTGCCAAGAAACTCGCGGCGCTCGCCGATTTGTATGTCAACGACGCCTTCGGCACAGCGCACCGCGCGCACGCCTCAACGGAAGGGATTACCCAGTATCTGACTTCGGCCGCCGGCTTCCTGCTGGAAAAAGAGCTGAATTACCTCGGCCAGGCGGTCAGCAATCCGGCCCGACCGTACGTGGTCATCATGGGCGGGGCCAAGGTCTCCGACAAGATCCTGCTGATCGAGAATCTGCTGACCAAGGCCGACGCGATCCTGATCGGCGGAGGCATGGCTTATACCTTTCTAAAGGCGCTCGGCAAACCGATCGGTAATTCCCTGCTGGAAGAGGACCGCGTCCCCACGGCCAAGGAACTTATGGAGAAGGCGAAGAAGGCCGGGGTCAACCTGGTGCTGACCACGGATTTCGTGGTGGTGGACGGCTTTGACAAGAAGGACACCGTGCGCATCGTCGATGAGATCCCAGACGGTACCGAAAGCATCGACATCGGACCCAAGACCCGTGAAGAATTTAAGAAAGTCCTGAGCACTGCCAAGACCATCGTTTGGAACGGTCCGGTCGGCGTCTTCGAGATCGAACCCTACGCTCAGGGCACCAAGGAAATCGCCGAATACCTCGCGCAACTCGACGATGCCACCACGATCGTCGGCGGCGGGGACTCGGCGGCGGCCGCCAAGAAGTTCGGCGTGGCCGAAAAAATGACACACATTTCAACCGGCGGTGGGGCGTCGCTCGAACTGCTGGAAGGCAAGGAACTGCCCGGGATCGCCGCGTTGACCAACAAAGATGAGGTGAACGCATGAGAAAATCAATTATTGCCGGCAACTGGAAACTCAACAAAACATGCAAGGAGGCCGTTGAGCTGGTCACTGAACTCAACCGCGATTTGAGCGAGACCACGGATGTGGACGTGGTGGTCTGCCCGCCGTTTACGGCCCTGCGCGATATCAGCGACGTTTTGGTCGACAGCAAGATCGGCCTGGGCGCGCAAAACCTTTATTGGGAAGACTCCGGGGCCTTTACCGGAGAAATCTCCGCGCCGATGATCAAGGACGCGGGCGCGCAGTACGTCATCATCGGTCACTCCGAACGGCGTCAGTTTTTCGGGGAAACCGACGAGACCGTGAACAAGAAGATCCGTGCGGCCCTGGCGCATGACCTGACACCGATCGTCTGCGTCGGCGAGATGCTCGAAGACCGCGAGGCAGGCAAGACGGAAGATGTCATCAAGACCCAGTTCAGCGGATCGTTCGCCGGATTGAGCGCGGAAGAGATGGAAAAGCTGGTTATCGCCTACGAACCGGTATGGGCGATCGGGACCGGCAAGACCGCGACCAAGGAACAGGCCCAGGAAGTCCATCAACTGATCCGCCAGTTGCTGACTGCCGCGCACGGCGAAAGCACCGCGGAATCGATCCGGATCCAGTACGGCGGCAGCGTCAAGCCGGACAATATCGCCGAGCTGATCGCTCAGCCCGACATCGACGGAGCGCTGGTCGGAGGAGCGAGTCTGAAGGCGGATTCGTTTACGCAAATCGTCAAGAATTCGCTGGGAGTGGCGAAGTAACCGCATAGAGGAGAGATTGACATGACAGGGTTTATTATGTTTATTCACGCGATTATCTGCATCTTGCTGACCGCGGTGATTTTGATGCAAGCCGGACGCGGCGGGGGTCTGACCGAGGCCTTTGCCGGCGGTGAATCGATGTTCGGCGCGCAAACCAACGAGTTTATGATCAAGGCGACTTCCGTTTTGACCATCCTGTTCGTACTGACATGCCTGGGACTGGCGATCATGTCATCCCACAGCAGCAAATCGATCATGCCGGAACAGGTTGCGCCGCCGGTCGTCCCGGAAGCGCCGGCCCTGCCCAATCCGGATGCCGCGGCCACGGATATGATGGATAAGATTCCGGATAAGAAACCGGTCAAGCCGCAGCAACAGCTTTAAGCCGGGCGGCACGCCCGCGGGCCGGGCACCTTGATTTATGGTAATTCAGGACTATTTCTATCCTAGTTTGGGGAAACGTGCCCTCGCGGCGCTGCTTGTCGTTCAGCTCATCTTTTGTCCTCCTTGTCTCGCCTTTGAACGCACGGCCAGGCATGGAGGACAAATTGTTTCCACCCTTTTGTCCGATCCCCGGACGTTCAATCCGCTGGTCATCAAAGACGCCGGATCTTCCCGCGTCGTTTCCACGCTATTCGAAGGTTTGACGACGACGAATGCCTATGACGGGACTGTCGAGCCGAATCTGGCGGAGTCATGGACGGTCAGTAACGACGGCCTGACGTGGACCTTTCATTTGCGCCACGATGTCCGCTGGAACGACGGGGAGCCGATGACCGCCGATGACGTGGTCTTCACATTCAATGATCTCGTGTACAACGACGATATACCGGCCTCCGCCCGGGACATCTTTACGATCGAGGGCCAGGAGTTCGAGGTCTCCAAGATCGACGATTACACCGTACAGTTTGTCCTGCCGGTCAAGTTTGCCCCGTTCCTGCGCGCCTTGGGCCAGGAGATCCTTCCCAAACACCGGCTGAAGAAATACGTCGATGACGGGACCTTTAACTTCACCTGGGGGATCGACACGCCCCCGGGAGACATTGTGGGAACCGGTCCGTTCATGATGAGGCGGTATGATCCGGGTCAACGGATCGTTTTGGTGCGCAATCCTTACTACTGGAAGAAGAGCAGGGAAGGGCATCAACTGCCGTACATCGACAAGTTAATTTATATGATCGTCCAAAGCGAGGACGTCATGATGCTGAAATTCCTCGAAGGGTCCACGGACTCCCTGGGGGTTTCGGGGCGCGACTATCCGTTGATCAAACCGCTGGAGAAAAAGAAGAACTTTACGGTCTATGAACTGGGCGCGGACTTCGGCAGTCAGTTCATCTTTTTCAATCAAAACCGGGGGAAGGATTCGGAGACGGGTAAACCGTACGTGCCGGAGCACAAGCTGCGCTGGTTTACGGACCTGAATTTTCGCCGGGCCGTGGCGCACGCGATTGATAAGGAGCAGATCATCGCAATTGTCAAAAACAAACTCGGGTACCCGCAATACTCACCGATCGGGCCCGGGGCCGGATTCTTCCACAATCCGAACGTTCCCAAGCATGAGTACAATCCGGCCAAGGCCCGGCAAATCCTGGCTGAGGCCGGTTATGTCGACCGTAACGGCGACGGCTTTATCGAGGACAAGGAAGGGAACCGGGTGGAATTCAACCTTAATACCAACGCGGGCAATGATGAGCGGGAGGAGATCGCCGGGATCATCCGGACAGATCTTGAACGGATCGGCATGAAGGTCAACTTTCAGCAACTGGAATTCAACACGCTTGTGCGACGGATCAACACCAGCTTTGACTGGGACGCGATCATCCTCGGTCTGACCGGCGGGGTCGAGCCGCACTTCGGCAAGAATGTGTGGGATTCCAGCGGTCAGCTGCACATGTGGTACCCCAAACAGGAATCGCCGGCCACCAAGTGGGAGGCGCGCATCGATGAAATCTTCAATAAGGCGGTGCAGGAGCTGGACCAGGACAAGCGCAAGGCTTACTACGATGAGTTTCAGGTTATTGTGGCAGAGAACCTGCCTTTGATTTACACCGTCCTCGGATCTTCGATCTCGGCGGTGCGCAATAAGTTCGGCAACCTTGATCCCACTAACCTCGGCGGGGTCTTTCACAATCTCGAAGAGCTGTACATTCTCGAGGAATACAAATAGCCATGTGGCGATACGTTATCAAAAGACTCTTGATCTCTATTCCGATGCTGTTGGGGATATCTCTTCTGACCTTTGTGTTTATGCAGATGACGCCGGGCAATTACCTCGATACCCTCCGCCTGGACCCGACCGTGTCCGAGGACTTTATCACTGAACTGGAAAAGCTGTACCGCCTTGACCAGGGGATGATGGCCCAGTACTTTACCTGGCTGACCAATATTTTTCGCGGGGAATGGGGGTATTCCTTCCACTATCGTGTGGACGTCTTCGATATCATCAAAGGCCGGTTGTTCAATTCATTTATCTTGTCGTTGGCGAGTTTCCTGCTGACGTGGGCGGTGGCGATCCCGCTGGGGGTATGGGCGGCGCTGAACCGCAATAACCTGATCGACCGCGGGATCCAGTTCGGTTCCTATGTCAGTCTATCCATGCCGAGTTTCTTCCTGGCGATGATCCTCCTGTACTGGGCCTCGCAGACCGGATTTTTGCCGCTGGGCGGGATGTACTCGCCGAACCATGACGATCTGGGTTTCTTCGGCAAGATCTGGGACGTGCTCAAACATTTGGCGATCCCGGCGGTGGCCTTGTCGATCGGCGGCATCGCGGGGCTGCAGCGTTTGATGCGCGGGAATATGCTGGAGATCCTCGGTCAAAAATATATCCTGACGGCCCGCTCCAAGGGGCTGCCCGAAAACCGGATCGTGTACCATCACGCCCTGCGCAACGCCATCAATCCGATGATCACCCTGCTCGGTTATGAGTTTTCCAGTCTCCTGAGCGGGGCGGCGCTGATCGAGATCATCTGCAGCTGGCCGGGGCTGGGGTCGCTTATGCTCACGGCGGTCCGTTCCAAAGACATTTACCTGGTCATGGCCAGTATGATGATGGGCGGGGCCATGTTCCTGATCGGCAATCTGCTGGCCGATATCGCCCTGGCCAAGGTCGACCCGAGGATTCGTTATGACTAATCCCGCTACGCATTCCCTCAGCGAGTTTCAGATCGCCATGCGGACCTTCCGTAAAAACCGCCTGGCCATGCTGTGCGTGATGATCCTCGGCGCCTTGTATTTCAGCGCGATCTTTGCCGGATTCTTGTCACCCTATTCTTTTAAATCGGAACGGCGCGAGCATTCCTACGCGCCGCCGACCCGGATTCATTTTGTCGATGAAAGCGGAGAATTCGGCTGGCCGTTCGTTTACGGGATCAAGCTGTCCTTTGACGAGTATTACAAGCGGATTTATCAGGAAGACCGCAGCGTGAAATATCCGGTGCAACTTTTTAATCACGGGGACGAGTACAAATTCCTCGGCCTGGTCCCGATGAACATTCATCTGTGGGGCGTGGAAGAGGGCGGGGCGGTGTATCTGCTGGGCGCCGACAACCGCGGCCGGGATTTGTTGTCGCGTATCCTGTGGGGCGGACGGGTCTCGCTGTCGATCGGTTTGATCGGCGTGGCGATTTCGTTTTCGATCGGATTGATTTTCGGCGGGATTTCCGGATATTACGGCGGATGGATCGACAATGTTTTGATGCGGGTCGCCGAGATGGTGATGATGGTCCCGGGATTCTATCTGCTGCTGGCGCTGCGCGCCGCGGTCCCCCCGGAGTTCAGTTCCGTTCAGGTGTACATCGCGATCGTGGTGATCCTGTCATTTATAGGCTGGGCGGGTCTGGCGCGGATCATCCGCGGGATGTGCCTGTCGCTGCGTGAGCGCGAATTCGTGCTGGCGGCCAAGAGTATCGGCTTGTCGGATTTCTCAATCATCATCCGGCACATCCTGCCGCACACGCTGTCCTATTCGATCTTTGCGGTCATGCTGTCGATCCCCGGATATATCCTGGGCGAATCGGCGTTGAGTTTGCTCGGCTTGGGAATAGAGGACCCGTATTCCAGCTGGGGCTTGCTGTTGGCCGACGCGATGAGCATCGTCAAGATACGGTTTTACCCGTGGATCCTGATCCCGGCGTTCTTTATCTTCCTGACGATCATCAGCTTCAACGTCATCGGTGACGCCCTGCGCGACGCGCTGGACCCGATGATGAAGGCGGAGGGACAGCGGTCATGAGCCTGCTGACGATCAAAGATTTAACGGTGGTCATCGACAACCAGGCGCAGACGCCGATCGTCAAGAACGTGTCGCTACGCGTCGAAGCGGGCGAGATCGTCGGTCTGGTCGGCGCCTCGGGCAGCGGCAAGACCACGACCGGTTACTCCGTGCTCGGTCTGCTCGATCCGGCCCTGGCGGTGCGCGCAGGTGAGATCATTTTCAAGGGAAAGAACCTGCTGCGCTGTCAGGAGGATTACCTGCGCAAGGTGCGCGGCGGGCAGATCAGCATGATTTTCCAGGAGCCGCTAAACGCCTTCAATCCGGTCTTCAGTATCGGCTACCAGATCGACGAGATGCTTCAGTTTCATTCCGACATGAACTCCGAGCAGCGACACAAGCGGACGCTGGAACTGCTCGACCTGGTCGGATTGCCGGAACCGCAGCGGGTCGTGAAGAATTATCCGCATCAGCTCAGCGGCGGCATGCGCCAGCGCGCTATGATCGCCCAGGCCATTGCCGCCAATCCCGCGTTGATCATCGCCGACGAACCGACCAGCAGTTTGGACGTGACGCTGCAGGCGCGGATCATCGAGCTGTTCCAAAAGATCCGCAAGGAGCTGGGTCTGTCATTTTTATTGATCACCCATGATCTGGGCATGGTGGGCCATCTCTGCGACCGGACCGCGGTCATGTGTCAGGGCGAGATCGTGGAGACCGGCGAAACCACCAAGATCATTGACGAACCGCAGCATGAATATACCAAACGCTTACTGGGGGCGCTGAAAGTCTGATGATCCTCGAACTGAAAAACATCACCAAGACGTATCCGCTTAAGTCCGGCTTCGGTACCAAGACCGGCAAGGTTGTGCGCGCGGTCAACAATGTCAGCCTGGGCGTGGAGAAGGGGGAGAGCATCAGCCTGGTCGGCGAATCGGGGTGCGGGAAGACGACCCTGGCGCGGGTGATCATGCAGCTGATTCGGCCCGACGGCGGTAACGTTCTCTATGACGGGAAAAAGGTTGACCGGACCAATATCGCCACCTACCGTAAGGACGTGCAGATGGTCTTCCAGGACCCTTATAGCAGTCTGGACCCGCGGTACACGATCCGCCGGGTCATCGATGAAGGCATGGCCCTCGACAAGACGCGCTTCAAGACCCAGCAGGAGCGCGAGATGCGTATCCAGAAGATGCTCGGGGCGGTCCAGTTGAAACAGGACATGCTCGGCCGGTATCCGCATGAGTTCAGCGGCGGCGAACGCCAGCGCATCGCCATCGCCCGCGCGCTGGTTCTCAATCCGACGCTGTTGATCCTGGATGAAGCGGTCTCCTCGCTCGATGTGCTCGTTCAGGAAGAGATCCTCAAGCTGCTGACGTCATTGCAAAAAGATTTTAACCTCACCTACGTGTTTATTTCCCACAACCTGAAGGTCGTCAAACGGATCAGCCGGCGCGTGGCCGTCATGTACAAAGGCAAGATTGTCGAACTGGCCAAGACCGAGGACATCTTCAATAATCCGTTGCATTCGTATACGAGGGATTTATTGTCGGCGGCGGTGGACTACAAGTCGGTGATACGCGATATGGAAATCCGCATACCGGACGGGGCCCAGCTGGAAGACAAGGGGGGCGGGCATTGGGTTATGCCGGAATAGAGGACGGGATTAATTTTGGATAAATTCCGAATCTTCGAATTTTCGAGACAATCTCGAATCTTCGAATCAACGAATCAGTTAAACGGCCGTTAAGTCTTATGTTATCACTTAGATTTTGGAGAAACGTAAATCGTTGGATCGGCTGGATCGCGCTGGCTGTGCTTTTCGGTCTGACGATCCTGGTGACTAACATCGAGATCAAGGATGTGGACCTGTGGCTGCATTTGGCATCGGGACGGCATATCCTCGAGACGATGGGCATCCCGGCCCAGGACTTTCTCTCCTTTACCGTCAACAACCGGACCTGGAACAATCATGAGTGGCTGTTCCAGATCATCACCCAACTGAGTTTTGAAGCGTTCGGCCCCGGCGGGCTGATCAATATCCGGGTGGTGGTGGTCTGTATGGTCCTGATGCTGCTGGTGATGATCGGCTACAATGACCGCCGTTTGGGATTGACCGTGTTCCTGCTGGTCCTGGTCCTGCAGACATTCATGCTACGCCTGCAGCTGCGGCCGGATATGTTCAGCCTGCTGTACTTTATTCTGTTTATGTACACGCTCGCGGTGCAGATCGGCCAGCGCAGCTCATTGATATTTCTCTTTATCATCCAGGTGATGTGGGTCAACACGCACGGATTCTTTATCTTCGCGCCGGTACTGATCCTGCTGATGATCATCGCGGAATGGGCCAAACGCAACGTTAAGCTTCCCTATGACTGGAACGCGGTCGGACGTTATACCGATGAGGAATTCACCCGGCTGTGCTGGGCGCTGTTGGTGGTGACGCTGGCATGCTTTGTGAATCCGCATCCGATCCAGGGCGCGATCTATCCGCTGCAGGTCCTCACGTCGCTCGGCGGGGACACATCGATTTTCTTTCAGCACATCAAGGAGTTGGAAAAGCCGATCCGTTGGGACAATCTGCTGATGTGGCAGCAGAACTGGTCCTACCGGCTGCTGATCGTGCTGTCGACGCTGAGCTTCATCCTGAACCGCCGGCGGCTGGACATCGGGATGTTCGTGTTGTGGGTGATCTTCCTGATCTTTTCCCTGAATGCCTTGCGCAACATGATCTTCTTCGCGGTGATCGCGTATTTGGTCATCCTGATCAATGTCCAGCACATCCGCTGGCGGCGGATCTTTTCGCCGGTCCTGCTGAAGAAGCGCCGGCTCAAGTACATGGGGTCGCTGGTCTTCAAGGGGATCCTGATCACGTGGATGATCAACACCGGCTTGGACTTGTCGACGCACGGCTATTTCACATTCGATACGATGGAACGCAAAAGTGAGTTCGGCGGGATCACGCTCAAAAATTATCCCTACCGCTCCGCTGATTTTCTGGTCGAAAACAAGATCAAGGGGAACTTCTTTAACGACTTCAACTCCGGCGCGTACCTGCTCGGCCGCGCGCATCCGGATATCAAGGTCTACATGGACGGGCGCACCGAGGTGTACGGACCCGACTACTTCAAGACATACCTGAAGATCTGGAGGGGGGACGAGGAGCTCTTCCACGAGCACGTCGCCAAATACAATATCACCGGGGCCTTTCTGAATTCCATACAACGCCCGGCCCCGGCGCGGTTCATACGGCACCTGTACCAAGATCCGGAATGGGTGCTGGTCTATTTTGATTTCGACGCGGCGATCTTTCTGCGCGACATCCCCGCCAACCGGGAATGGATCGACAAGTTCGCGATCAACCTGGAAGACTATGTGACCCCTAAGGTCGACATCGTTCCGATCGCCACCAAGCGCATCATTCCCTACGAGCATATTCAGCGCGCGCAGGCCCTCTTCGACATCGGTTTCCCGGACAAGGCCCGCGACGAGGCCTTTGAGGCGCTGCGCATTTACCCCAATGAGGCCGAGGCGCTCAAGGTCCTGGGCAAGGTGGCGGTGCTGCAGGGGGAATACAGCAAGGCCTTTGCCATCCTGCGTAACGGTCTGCTCGTCAACAGCCGCGACAACGAGCTCCGCTATTATTTTGGCGTGAGCCTGTTTCATCTCGGCCGGTTCGAGGAGGCGGAACAGCAGATGCAGCGGGTGCTGGCCGCCAATCCGCGCAATACCAAGGCCCTGGTCCTGACCGCGTTGATCTACGCCTCCCAGGGCAAGACGGACATCGCGCGGCAACTTTGGCCCCGGCAGGACGGGGAGTTGTTCACGGTGGAGGAAACCGTGGCGGAGATCAATCCCAACAAAGAGCTGCTCGGCACATTGGAGTTGTGACAGTATTATGAGCGAGATGGGAACCAAAATTCTGGAAAAGGCGAACATCTATGTCGGCCTGTTCGTGATCGGCGCGTTGTTCGGTCTTTTGATCTTTGTCTCGGGGGTTGAGATCAAGGACCTGGATCTGTGGTTGCACCTGGGCGTGGGCAAGTACATCATGCTGAGCGGATCGGTGCCGCAGGAGGATCTGTTTAATGTCGTGACCACCGGCCACTTCTGGAATAACCATGAGTGGCTGTTTCAACTTTTGGTGTGGAATGTCTTTTCGCAGTGGGGGGAGCAGGGCCTGTCGCAGATGCAGACGGTGGTGGTGACCTTCACGATGATGCTGCTGTTTTTTATCGGGTACAGCAAGGAGCGACAGTTCATCATGATCCTGTCGCTGATCTTCGTCTACTTCGTGTATATCTCGCGGTTTACCATCCGGCCGGACCTGTTCAGTCTGACTTTTTTTACGCTCTACATCTTTATTATGTCGCTGCACATCGACAAGCGTTGGTCGCTGCCGGCGCTGGTCATCGTGCAGGTCCTGTGGACGAATTTTCACGGGTTCTTTTTCTTCGGGCCGCTGTTTGTCCTGATCGGCCTGTTTTCGGAATGGATGAAACGTCACGTCAAGCTGCCGTGGGAGTGGAACCAGTCCGGCCGGTTGACCGACGAGGAGTACGGCCGGTTAAAGATCGCGCTGGTGCTGGTGTCGGTGGCGTGCCTGGCCAATCCCCAGGGCGTGGAAGGCGCGCTCTACCCGATCAAGGTATTCTTTTCGCTATCCGGCGGAGACAGCATCTTCTTCGATTATATCCAGGAACTCAAACCGCCCGTGGAATGGGGCGATTTCTTCGGCGGGGGAAATTACGCGTACTACAAGCTGATGATCATCGTCTCGGCGCTCACTTTTTTCCTCAACCGGCGCCGGCTGGATATCAGCGCGTTGATTCTGTGGATTATCTTTCTGCTGTTTTCCCTGAAGGCGATTCGCAATATCTCGTTCTTCGCCTTTACCGCCTACCTGTGCATCATCTCCAACTGCTACTATCTGGCAGCCGCCGATGTAATCCCGCTGCGGTTCAACAGCAAACGCTTCGTTTACATCACCGGCATTTTTTGCAAGATCCTGCTGCTCGGTTTTATCGCGGAGAATTACAACGTGATGGCCGAACGCGGGTATTACGACTTCGACAAGTACCAACGCAAAAGCGAGTTCGGAGGCATCGCCAAGCGGACCTACCCGTCCGGGGTGGCGGACTTCATCATCGAGAACGGGATCAAGGCCAATATCTTTAATGACTTCAATTCGGGCGCCTATTTGATCGGCCGCACCTTTCCCAATATCAAGGTGTTTATGGACGGCCGCACCGAACTGTACGGCGGAGAATTCTTCCGGCAGTATCTCAAGATTTGGGAGCAAGGCAATCCCGAGACCTTCGAGGCCATGGTCGCGAAATATAACCTGACCGGTGCCTTTCTTAATTCCTCCCGCGAGGATATTCCCAAGGAGATCATCAGATATCTCGATCGGCAGAAGGAATGGGTCCCGGTGTATTTTAATTCGGACGGGGTCTTCTTTTTGAAAGATGTCCCGGAACACCGCGCCATCATCGAGCGCTACGCGGTGGACTTCGAGAACTGGCAGCCGCCGTATACCGATTTGCTTAGGATGGGGATCGCCAAGGCCGAACCTTATGAGCACAATTACCGGGCCTTCACGCTGGAAAGCATGGACTACGATGAAGCCGCGCTGCGCGAGGCCAAAGAGGCCCTGCGTATCAAGCCGAACTATGCGGACCCGCTGAAACTGATCGGTAAGGTTTTTGCCAAACGCAAACAGTTCCGCTCGGCCTTTGAGGCGTTCCGGCACGCCTGCCTGTATGATCCCGGCAACAAAAAGCTGCGATACAATCTGGCGCTGTCGTATCTCGATATGTCGGAGTACGAGGGCGCAATTGCGGCGTACCGGGATATTCACGCGGCGTGGCCGACCGATCCCAAGGCGGTTTTCTTTCTGTCCAAGGCCTATGCCTTTAACCGGCAGTATGACGAATCTTTGAAGATGTTCCAGGAGGCCGTAAAGATGGCCCCGGCCAGCGCGGGCGACGCGGTCAACATTGCCGATGTGATCTTCGCAGACGGCAAGTACGATACGGCCATTGAGATGTACCGGACGGCGCTGGATATCAATGATAAATTACCCGCGGTCCATCGCAAAGTCGGCGAGGCCTATCGGGCGCTGGATCAGCCGGAACTGGCCGAAAAGCACCTGAAGCGGGCAGCCGAATTAAAACCTCCGGAAGACGAGGCCGCGGAAGACGCGGATGATTCTCCAGCGCCTGCTCCCGCTGTCGTGAACAGCGCTGAATAACAATATTGAAAAAGGCCGGCGCGCGGCTTATAATACGATTTTTAAATTTTAATCCCACGACACCATGCGCGAGATACTGACATTCATCCTGGCCGGCGGGCGCGGCGAACGCCTGGACCCCCTGACGCGGGACCGGGCCAAACCGGCGGTGCCGTTCGGCGGCATCTACCGGATCATCGACTTCACTCTGAGTAATTGCGTAAACTCAGGTATGCGAAGGATTTATGTGTTAACGCAGTACAAATCCTTTTCGCTGCAAAAGCATCTGCTCTCCGGCTGGGATATTGTGTCCAACCAGCTGGGCGAATTTATCGATGTTATCCCGGCCCAGCAACGGATCGGGCAGGACTGGTATCGCGGGACGGCCGACGCGATTTATCAGAACAATTACGCGATCAAGGACCTCAATCCGGACCTGATCCTGATTCTGGCGGGCGACCACATTTACAAAATGGACTACCGGGAGATGGTCAATTACCATCAGGCCAAAGGTGCAGATATGACCTTGGCCTGTATCCCGATGCCCAAGGAGACGGCCCGTGACTTCGGCGTGATTCAGGTCGACAAAGATAATCATGTGCGCGGATTTCAGGAGAAGCCGGACAAACCCAAGACGATTCCCGGCCGGCCGCAGGAGATTTATGCCTCGATGGGCATCTACCTGTTCAGTCGCAGCGCGCTGGACGCGGAGCTGGCTGTTGATGCCAAGAATAAAGACAGCCAGCATGACTTCGGCAAAAACATCGTGCCGCAGATGCTGGCGAATAAGCGCAAGATCTACGTCTATAATTTCACCGACGAAAAGAACCGCCCGCGATACTGGCGCGACATCGGGACCCGGGACGCCTATTATCAGGCCAATATGGATTTGTTGCGGACCCGGCCGCCGTTCAATCTTTACGACCGCGGTTGGCCGGTCAGGACTTTTCACGAACAGTATCCGCCGATCATGACGATGAGCACGCGTTCGCACGACAGCTCGATTATCAATTCGATGATCTCCGGCGGGTGTATGCTCCAGGGGGCCAAGGTCGAGAATTCCGTTCTGTCGCCGAACGTCCGGATCGAGGCCGGCGCGCATGTCAAGAATTCGATCATTATGGAGAGCGTCACTATCGGCCGTAATGCCGTGATTCACAACGCGATTATCGACAAGGAAGTCAATATCCCGGGACGCATGCAAGTCGGTGTGGACCGCAAGGCGGATGAAAAGAACTTTATCCTGACGACCTCCGGGATCGTCATCGCTTTGAAACGACAGAAGCTGTAAACGAAAGAGGAACACCATGATTGTGAAACCGAAGATTCGGGGCTTTATTTGCACCACCGCGCATCCGGTCGGCTGCGCGCACAATGTCCAACGACAAATCGACTATGTCCTCGGGCACGGTCCGATCAAAGACGGACCCAAGAAGGTGCTGGTCTTGGGGGCGTCCACGGGTTACGGTTTGGCATCACGGATCGTCGCGGCGTTCGGTTCCCGCGCTGAGACGGTGGGTGTCTTTTTCGAGAAGGAAGCCGACGGCAAGCGCACGGCCACGGCCGGATACTATAACTCCGTCGCGCTGGAAGAAAAGATTCTGGCCGAGGGGCTGTATACCCGCAGCGTCAACGGCGATGCATTTTCCGACGAAGTCAAACAGCAGGTGGTCGAGATCCTCAAGAGGGATGTCGGCCCGGTCGATCTGGTTGTCTACAGTGTCGCCGCGCCGCGCCGTGTTCATCCGCGCACCGGCAAGGTCAGCAAGTCGGTGCTCAAACCGGTGGGAAGAGGATATACCAACAAGTCGATCGATATGCAGAATGCCGCCCTCGAAGAGGTAACGTTGCCGGCCGCCACGGAGGAAGAAATCGAACAGACGGTGGCCGTGATGGGCGGAGAGGACTGGCACTACTGGATCGACATTCTGGAGGAAAACGGTCTGCTCGCCGACGGGGTCACGACCGTGGCATATTCTTACATCGGCCCCGAGGTCACGCAGGGTGTCTACCGCAACGGGACGATCGGCAGAGCCAAGGATCATCTCGAGCGCACTGCCAATGAGCTCGACGCGCGACTGAAGAAAATCAACGGCCGCGCGCTGATCTCCGTCAACAAGGCCCTGGTCACCCAGTCTTCCTCGGCCATTCCCTTTATTCCGCTCTACTTCGTCATCCTCAGCAAGGTCATGAAAGAAAAGGGCCTGGAGGAAGACACGGTCATGCAGATCGACCGCCTGTTCCGCGATTTTCTTTACAGCGGTGAGCCGCCCGCCACCGATGAAGCCGGCTTCATTCGGCTGGACGACCGGGAATTGCGTGATGATGTCCAGGCGATCGTCAACGAACGTTGGGACCAGCTCACCCAGGAGACGCTCAGCGGCCTGGCCGACCTGGAGGGCTACCAATCCGACTTTTTGCGGTTGTTCGGTTTCGGCCTGCCCGGTGTCGACTATGACGCGGACGTCGACGTCGGCCGCACCCTGCCGTCCTTAAAAGAATCCCCCGCATCTTAACCCACCTTTATCCCGGCCCGGCCGGTGTTTTTCGGTAATGGCAGAGAATGTCAAAATGTGCGCGAGATTGACGTAATTCTCCTGCAATTGCCGCAATTTTGGGCAATCCGTCATAAAATACAGAATTTTTAGGCATTTAGAAAAAACCGATTATATGATTGACAAGGCACAGGGTCGATAATAAAGTGGTTAAGTATTTCCGAAAATGCTTAACCCCCCTAAAATGAGCTATTTATAAAATGTCAGAGCAGGAAATCATGACAATTGACGAGGTGGCGGATTATCTGCGCGTTAAAAAGCGCACCATCTACGAATGGCTCAAAAAGGGGAAGATTCCGGCTATTAAAACGGTCGGGCAGTGGCGTTTCAAGAAATCGAAAATCGATGACTGGCTCGAAAGCCAGTAACACGAGGAAGGCAGCTATGGCACACCCAGAAGATAACGCTAACGTGGAAGCACAGATCCGGGCATTGGTGGCGGAAATATTGGAAGAAGAGCCTGAGTCGATCAAGAATGATGCACATTTTGTCAAGGACCTGGGCATGGATTCCATGATGGCGCTCGAGATACTGGCGAGCATCGAAAAGATGTACCGGATCGCTATTCCCGAAGAATCGCTGACTAAATTCACCAATCTCAATGAGACGGTCAAGGTCGTCTCGGAGATCTTGGCGGATAAATGACGTGCCCCGGCACATAAGGGAGTTTGCCCATGTATTTTAAGAAGTTGGAAATTTTCGGCTTCAAGTCTTTTGCCGAGAAGACCGTCCTTAACTTCGAAGAAGGGATCACCGCTATCGTCGGGCCCAACGGCTGCGGCAAGAGTAACGTGTTCGATTCTATCCGGTGGGTTCTCGGTGAGCAGAGCATCAAACAGCTGCGCGGGTCCTCCAAGGAAGACATTATATTTAACGGCACGCAAAGCAAACCCGCCCTCAGCATGGCCGAGGTCAGTCTGACATTCTCCAACCAATCACGTGCCCTGCCGATCGAGTATGACGAGGTGACCGTGACCCGCAAGCTCTTCCGTTCAGGTGAGAGCGAGTACCTCCTTAATAAGACCCAGGTCCGTTTAAAAGACATTCAGGAATTGTTCATGGGGACCGGTATAGGATCGGCGGCCTATTCACTGATCCCCCAGGGGAAAGTGGACCTGGTCGTCAGCGCCAAACCGGAGGAACGTCGCTCGATTTTCGACGAAGCGTCCGGGATTACCAAGTACAAGGCCAAGAAAAAGGAGGCCCTGAACAAGCTCAAGGCGACCGAAGACAATCTCCTGCGCGTCAACGATATCGTCACGGAAGTCAAGCGCCAGATCACGTCCTGCGAACGCCAGGCCAACAAGGCCCGCAAATACAAAGAGGAATTCGAAAAGCTCAAGGATCTGGAATTCCGCATGGCCCGTTTTCAGATGAGCCAGTACACCGGCAAGAAAGAGCGGTTGACGCAAAAGATCCGGCAGCATCAGCGCCGGCTCGAGGAGCTGACCGTACAGCATGAGCAGGCCGCCCAGGCCCTTTCCCGCGAGATCAACGTGCTCAGCGAAGTGGAACAGCAGATCAACGATATCAATGCCCGGCAGATCAAGCTCGACGGTCAAATTGACATCAACAACCGTCAGATCGGTTTCAATCACGAACGGATCGAAACCCTTACTCAGACCGGAATCCGCCAACGGGAACAGAAGGAACAACTCATCGAACGCTGCCGGCAGCAACAGGAGAAGATTGAAGGATACCGTCAGGCGTTGGAAAAGTTACAGGCCGCCAGCCTCACCAACAAAGAACGGCTGCGGCAGAAACGCGACGAATTGGCTGCGCTGGAATCGTTGATCGAAGAGGCCCGCCAGCGGATCACCGACGATGAGGACAAAATCCTGTCCTTCATGGCGCATCAGGAACGCGTGCGCGACAATCTTACCGAGGTGATGAAGACGGTCCAGAATTGTCTGGCCCGCAAGAAACGTCTCGAACTCGAACTCGAGAAGGTGTCGCAGGAAAAACAGGAATGCGATCAGCGTCTGCAAAACATCGGCTATCAGATCAATACCATCGAAGGCAGTATTCACGATCTGCGGGCCGAACGGGTCAAGAAGGAAGAGGTCATCACGCATCTCAAGGAACGTCTGCGGCATACCAACGATACCATCAACTCAAAAGAGAAGGAAAGCGTCTTTCTCAAGTCGCAGAAGGCATTTATTCAGCAGATGACCACCCAGTACAAAGGGATGCCGAACCCGATCATGGAAGGGCGGATGATCGTCGACAGCAAGCCGCAGCAAAACCATTCGGGGATCATCGGAAAGGTTACGGAGGTGGTGCCGCTGGAGCAGACGATTCCCACTTTATTTGAATTCCGCAAACAGCCGGCGCCCAAACCTAAATATGAAATCACCTGCGAGTTCAAGTTTGTGGAACTCGATCAGCAAAAACTGATTGACCGTATCGAGTCGATCCAGACGGAAATAACCGACCTGCTGCGCCAAAAGAACGAGTTGGAGGAAATCCTGAACGTCGAGCAGGAAGTTCTGCAGGAATTCGGCGACGAGATATTTGCGAAGGAAAAGACGCGCTCCATCCTCGAGGCCCAGAAAGACGATATCTCCGCCGGCGCCCGCAAGTTATTGGACGAACTTTCCATCGTGGACCAGGAAACGGTGGAGGTGGAGCAGACCCTCACCGACGCTAAGGCCAAGGAACAAGAATTCACCTTCGAGCTGGAAACGATCAACCAGGAAATCGAGTGGTGTCAGAACGATATCAAGGAAAAGCAGCGTGCCATTAATACCCGGGCCCAGGAACGCGAGAACGTCAGCGTGACCATCGCCCAGATTGAGACCGAGGTCCAGTCGGAACAAGAGAAGATCAACGACCAGCAGGACAATTTACGCATGTTCAGTGAGGCGCTCGACAACTGGTTGGAGGAGATCCAGAAAATCGACGAAGATCTCACCAAGCATGATTCCAAACACCAGGAATATCAGCGCGAAATCGAAGAATTGACGGCGAAGATTCAGCAATTGCGGACGGAGAAGGATTCGACGGAGGAAGTGTTGCGCGATTGCCGCTCCCGCAAGGAGGAACTGACCGGCCGCATCAAAGAGATTCGCGGCCAGTTAACTGCTGCCGAAGACGAACTGGAAACCATCAAGCGCTCGCTGCATGAGATGCAGATGGAGGCGCAGGAACTGGAATTTTCCGAGAAAGGGATCAAGGACCGGCTGTTGCAGTCCTATCGTATCGACTACGATGAGATGCTGGCCGGACTTCCCGCCAACGATTCCGAGGAAAATCCGTTCAACCCCGAGCAGGCCGAGACGGAGCTGACCGGCTTGCGCAAGCGTTGTGAATCCTTCGGCAACGTCAACCTCGACGCGATGGATGAATATGAAGGATTGAAGGAACGTTATGAATTTCTCACCCAGCAGCAGGCCGATCTTCTGGAGGCCAAATCGCAGCTGCTGAGCACCATCAGCAAGATTAACCGCTCGACACGGCAAATGTTCATGGATACGTTCAACAAGGTCAGCGAAGAGTTCCGGATCTACTTCCGCATGTTATTCGGCGGCGGAGAGGCCCAGCTGATTTTGCTCGATCCGGAAAACGTGCTTGAGTCGGGCATCGACATTATCGCCCGGCCTCCGGGCAAGAAGTTGCAGAACATCAGCCTGCTGTCCGGGGGAGAGAAAACCTTGACGGCGATCGCGCTGATCTTCGGCGTCTTCAAAGTCAATCCGTCCCCCTTCTGCGTACTGGACGAAATCGATGCCGCGCTGGACGAGTCCAATGTCGGCCGCTTCAGCTATCTGCTGCAGGAATTCGCCAAGATCGCTCAATTCATTGTCATTACCCACAATAAGAAAACCATCGCCAGTTCGGATGTCATGTACGGCATTACGATGCCGGATACGGGAATATCCAAGGTGGTTTCCGTAAAATTCGCTGAGGACGAGAAGAAGCCGCAGACGGCCGCGGAAGCAGCCGCCGTTTAAGGCAGGCAGGTCCGGTTCTTTCCGGAGAATTTAGCGACGTACATTGCCTTGTCGGCCATGCCGATCAGTTCGGCTTTATCGGCCGCGTCGTCGGGGAATGTGGCGACGCCCATGCTGGCCGTGACGGTCATACCGTTGGGAAGCAGACCGACTTGGTGTGATTCGATATTTTTGCGCAGACGTTCGGCAATCGTGAAGGCTTGTTTGCGGCTGGTGTTGGTCAGAATGATACCGAACTCCTCGCCGCCGTACCGGCAGACGAAATCGATGTCCCGGGATGACTTTTTCAGGACTCCGGCCACTTCCTTTAAAACGCAGTCGCCGGTCTGGTGGCCGAAGCTGTCATTCAGCATTTTAAAATCATCCAGGTCCAGAATGACCAGGCTGACCGTTTGGTGATTGCGTTTGGCCTGTTCGATCGCCGCGTTCAACCGATCCTGAAAGAACCCGTGGTTGTAGACTTCCGTGAGCGAGTCCGTGTAGCTTTTATGTTTGATGCGTTCGTAGAGCTGTGAATTCTCGATCGCCAGGCCGGCCTGGTTGCACAGCATGGTAAACATTTTGATATCGTCTTCGTTGACCGGCCGGCGCGTAAAGTGATTGTCGGCCACGATGACCCCGTTGACCGTGTCTTTGGCCTTCAGCGGCATCACCACCAGCTCCTGTGATTTAAGTTTTTCCAGGAGCGGATCCTCGGCATACTGCTGCAGCTCATCGTCGCCCAGATGGACAGGTGCCCCGAAATGATAGACGTATGCCAGGAGGTTATTTTTCTCGGTGGTGAGGGGGATCTTGAGTTCTTTGACCGCCTGAAAGAGGGACGAGTGGGCGCGTTGGCCGCGCGCGTCCTCGGCGATCAGATCGTCGAGTTGATAATTTTGTTCGGCTATGTATTTCCAAATTTTTTGCGCGTGTTCCAGGGAGTCCGGGCCCAAAGCCACCTTGGGTTCCAGGCAGCGTTCCTTGCTATTGACCAAGTAAAGGATGGCGCGGTTGAAGCCCAGTCCGTCATGCGACGTCACGCTGGTGAGGATAATATAGAGGATGGACTCCAGTTCCAGGGTGGTGCGCATGGCGTTGCTGATCTCGTAGAGCATTTTGAGATCATGCTGAGCGCGGGCTAACTTATCGTTATATGCGGGTGTAGTTTCCATAAAATCGCCCATTCCGGTCAATATTTTACAGTTGGCGGCCAAAAAATGCCAGTTTGAACTGACTTTTTTTAATGACTTAAAAGGTAACATCCCGCTATATGCTTGTCAAGAAATCGGCGGGCAACAATCATTTCGCGGGTTTGTAAGTGTAATTGTATCAGCATTTTATGAGATTGTGGAAAAGGAAGCGCTTCCTTGACACCCAATAGGGCGTGTGGTATACTTTAGGCTCAAATTGCTGTAACTACCTGAAATTATATGGGTTTTAATTGGGTCGACATAGTTATGGCCGTGATTATTCTGAAAGGGATGCATTCCGTACAGAAAAGCATCTTCGTTACAGAAGTATATCACTTTGTCGGTGCCGCACTTGCGACGTTTATCACGCTGCATTATTACGTCGGATTCGGTCATTATCTGCACAAGAGTTTCTCCGTGCCGGAATCGGTGCAAAGTTTCGCCGCATTCTGTTTGCTGGGGGGCGGGATCATCTTCTTCTTTTTCGTATCCCAGGGAGGATGGAAGGCCCTCTTGAGCGTGACCATGCCGAATTTTCTGGAACACTGGGGATGTCTCGTGCTGGCGGCGTTGCGGAATTTTATGTACGCGGGATTGGCCTTTTTGGCATTGACCATGTTTGATAACGGCCTGTTTGCCCGCGAGACCCAGGGGTCCTTCGGCAGTCGGATATTTCAAAACATGTCGATAGCGACCTACAGCTTTATGCACCAGAATATCGTGCAGCCGCTGTTCAAGCACGAGCGGTTTAACGATCAGGTTTACCATATTATCTCGCCTCCGCGGAAGACGCCGGTCGAGGTCAAGAAAGAACAGTAGTCCCTGAGGAGATCCGGTTGAAAATACGTGACATATACCAGCTCTGTGTTGAAGAAGGGATGAAGGCGGACCCGCGGACCAGGGAACAGGTCCGGAAGTACTTTAGCGACAAGCGTAAGGAGTTGCGCGGTTTATCGGCGCGCGATAAGAAGTTCTTTGATAAAGATTGTTTGTTTAATCCCTATGCGGACACGCGGGTACTCTACGGTGATCCGCAACGGGAAGTCAGGCGTATCCTGGTCGGTATCGACATCGGTCCGGGTGAAATCGTCATGGCCGATCAGCTTGCGTATCGCGGGGACGAGATCGACTTGATTATCGCGCATCACCCCGAAGGGGCGGCCCTGGCCGGATTGCACGACGTGATGCATATGCAGACCGATTTTCTGACGAATATCGGTTTGAAGGAAGAATCGGCCCGGCAGATGATGAAGTCGCGTATCGACGAGATCGGCCGCCGGTTGCATTCGATCAATCACACGCGGGCCGTGGACAGCGCGCGGTTGCTTGATATTCCGCTGATGTGCTGCCATACGCCGGCCGACAATCACGTGAACACATATTTGCAGAGACTGGTCAACCGGGAAAAGCCCAAGACCCTGAAGAGTATCGTCGGTCTCCTGATGAAGGAGCCGGAATACGTCGAGGCCGCCCGCCTCAAAGCGGGACCGGAGATTCTCGTCGGAAAAGAAAGTTCCAAGGCCGGCCGGGTTCACGTGGACATGACCGGCGGGACCGAGGGATCGGCCACCGTCTTCGGACGGATGTCGCAGTGCGGGGTCGAAACGCTGTTGGGGATGCATTACTCCGAGAATCACTATAAAAATATCAAGGCGGAACACATCAACGTGGTGAATGCGGGGCATATGGCGAGTGATAATTTGGGGATGAATTTGCTGTTGGACAAGATTGAAAAGAAGGGTAAGGTTGAGATCATTGCGTGTTCCGGGTTCCGCAGGTTCAGACGCTGATGGCCCGCATACCGGATGAAATTGTCGATCAGGTCAAAGATCGCAGCGATATCGTTGAGATCGTTTCGGGGTATGTGACCCTGAAGAAGGCCGGGAAGGATTTCAAGGCGTTGTCTCCGTTTAACAGCGAGAAGACGCCGTCGTTCATTGTCAGTCCGCAAAAACAGATTTTTAAATGCTTTTCGAGCGGTATCGGGGGCAACGTCTTTACCTTTATCATGCACATGGAAAGGCTGGAATTTCCCGAGGCGGTCCGGTTTCTGGCCCGCAAATGCGGGATCGAGGTGCCGGAAGACAGGGAATACGACGACGGCGCCACCAAAGTGCGCGACCAGATATTCGGCGCCAACAACCAAGCCGCCCAGTATTATCATGAGCTATTGCTACACGATGCATCGCCGGCCGCAGCCCGGGCACGCGAGTACCTGAAGAATCGCGGCGTCACGCTCGAAACCGTTAAGAATTTTCGCTTGGGATTCGCGCCGGACAGTTGGGACAGTCTGATACGGCATATGCAGAACAGAAACGTGACCCTGCGCGTCCTGGAGCAAGCCGGTTTGATCAAGGCCCGGCAGAACAAAGAAGGTTTTTACGACGGTTTTCGCAACCGGATTATTTTTCCGATCACCGACACCCAGGGACGTGTCCGGGCGTTCGGCGCGCGGGCCCTGGCCGATGACGGGGCCAAGTACATCAATTCGCCGGAAACGGCGGTGTACACGAAAGGGGAGCACGTCTACGGCTTTGAACTGGCCAAAGCGACGGTGACCCAGGAAGATTTTGTGGTGATTGTCGAGGGGTACATGGATTGTGTGATGCCCCATCAGGCAGGTTTCGCGAACATCGTGGCCTCCCTGGGAACGGCACTGACCCAACAGCAGGTCCGGAACATCCGGCGTTTTACGCACAATGTCGTTATGCTGTACGACAACGACAAGGCGGGCGAGGCCGCGATGATCCGCAGTTTCGATATGCTCATTGAAGAAGGAATGAACGTACGGGTCGCCAGTCTGGAGGTCGGCGAAGATCCCGATTCGTTCGTTCGAAAAAACGGCGTAGAGGAGTTTCAGGCGCGCGTCGCCGCGGCGGTCGATTTGTTCGATTACAAATTGAACAAACTCTGCCAGCGGTTTGATCCGGCGACCGTTCAAGGCAAGGCCAAGATTTGCGACGAGATGATCCCCACCATCGACCGCTACCCGCACGCGGTCAAACAGGCGGGATACATCCAGCAGCTGGCGGCCAAGATCGGCATTTCGGAGAAAGTCCTTAACGTCGAGTTGACCAAGCACCGCGAAGGCATCCGCCGGCCGGCCACTCCCGTGGAAGTCCGGGAACCCCGGCCGGAACCGTCAGCACCGCCGCGCACCGTCGAATGCAGTCTCCTGAAGTTGTTGCTGGAGGAGCAGGCTTATATCGCGACGACGCGGGCGGAATTGAGCGCGGAGGATTTTCAGGACCGCAAGGTTCGCGCCGTGATCGATAAGATCTACGAGATCGCGGACCAGGGGCGGGAGGTTCAAAGTTCGGATTTGGTCAACCGTTTTGAAGATCAGGATATAGTTCGGCTCATTGCTCGATTGGCTACGGACGATCAACTTATCGCCGGAGACAAAGACAAAATCCATCGCGATTGCGTCACCCGGCTCAAACAGGATCGGATCAAGAGCCATCGCAAGGAGCTGATTGAAAAAATGAAGCAGGCCCAGGAAGCAGGAGACACGGAAGCGCTCGAACGTCTCAAACAGGAATTTTACCAATCTATCAAAAACTGATGTTGGAGTGAACACATGAAAAAAGAGAAAAAGCCAAAAGACGATATCCAGAACGATATCGAAAAGTTGGTGACCTTGGGCAAGAAGAAGGGATTTTTGACTTATGACGAAGTCAACGAGGCGCTTTCCGAATCTGTAGAGTCTTCCGAAGAAATCGACAAGGTATTTGATATTCTCGACGGGAAAGACATCAAGATCATCGAATCCGACGACGGTGATGACGACGACAAAAAGGAGACCCTGGAAGGGGAATCCCGTGAGCAGGAGATTCGCCGGATCCGCGAAGAGAGCAAGGAAGACGACGTTTACTCGGACAAATTCATCCCGCTTGATGACCCGGTCAAGATGTACCTGAAGCAGATGGGTTCCATTCCTCTGCTATCGCGTGAAAATGAAATTAGTCTGGCTAAGCGTATCGAGGAAGCGGAACTGAAATTTGCCGAGGCTTTGTACGTGACGGCATACGCCCGGCGCGAAGCGTTGGCCAAGATCAAGGAAGTTCTCAGTGAGGAAGTTAATCCCGAGGACGTTATCAAGGACGAGCTCGAACGCCGGCCGAAGCTGATCCAGGAATTGAAGCAGATCCGCGCCAGCGTCACGCGCACGCGCGTCGGTTCCGACAAGTCAGCCATGATGTTGGCACAGTTCAAGCTGACCGCCGCCTTTAACGAAAATCTCGTTGAACGGATTATTGCCATGGTGGATCGGATCGAGAAGATCGAGCGCAAGCTGAAAGGCAAGCGCAAGGTTCCCAACGTGACGGCGCTGCGTAAGGAAAAAACGCAGTTGAGCAAGGAACTCGGCCAGCCGGTCAAGAAGGTCAAGGAACAGCTGCGCGTTATCAAGATCCGTCAGTCCAAATTCAACAAAGCGAAGAAACTGCTGGTCGAAGCCAATCTGCGTCTGGTCGTGTCGATTGCCAAGAAATACATCAACCGCGGATTGTCGTTCCTCGACCTGATTCAGGAAGGCAACATGGGCCTGATCCGTGCGGTGGAGAAATTCGAATACAAGCGCGGATACAAGTTTTCGACTTACGCGACGTGGTGGATCCGTCAGGCCATCACCCGTTCGATCGCCGATCAGGCACGAACGATCCGCATTCCGGTCCACATGACCGAGACGATCAACAAGATCATCCGCGTGTCCCGCCTGTTCGTGCAGGAGTACGGGCGCGAACCGACGGCGCAGGAAATCGCCAAACAAATGCGCATTCCCATCGCCAAGGTGAAGGAAATTCTCAAGATCTCCCAGGTGCCGATCTCACTCCAAACGCCCATCGGTGATGAAGGCGATACGCACTTCGGTGATTTTATCGAAGACAAGAAAGCCGTTTCGCCGGCCAATGCGACGTTGCAGTCCATGTTGAAGGACGAAATCACCGCGGTCCTCAACACGCTGGACGAACGCGAGCGTAAGATACTGGAGCTGCGCTTCGGTATCCATGACGGGACGACCCGCACGCTGGAGGAAGTCGGCAGCGAGTTTAACGTCACGCGGGAGCGTGTCCGCCAGATCGAATCCAAGGCCTTACGCAAGCTGCGCCATCCCACGCGGTCACGCCGGGTCAAGCAGTTCCTTGACATGGCCTCTAAGGAAGATGTTATAATTTAATCCGGTCCCGGGAAGCGCCGGTGCGCTTCCCGGGAGGATTAATTTCCGGAAAATCGTTATTTTTAGTTATGCGTTTGACAACCCCTCTCATAGCAGTCAGTCTACTCATTGCGACATCTCTGCCGGCCGTCGCTGAAAAGATGGTCGATCCTGAGGTGACGCGAACCCTCTGCAACCAGATCATCAAGCAAGTCTACAAAGACATCGAACAGCAGAAGCCGAAATTTCCCGACCTTGAATTGTACAATCTCATCGCGCTGAAGGAAAACGACTGGGGGTACAGTTATATTAAGTACCATTACGTTGATATCCAAGGCAGCCGGAAAAAGGACGAGCTGAAGTTCCTGATTGAGTTTCTGCCGATCGACGCGGAGCAGAGTTATGAATACGAC
Source organism: Candidatus Omnitrophota bacterium (assembly GCA_020429915.1). Taxonomy (GTDB): domain Bacteria; phylum Omnitrophota; class Gorgyraeia; order Zapsychrales; family Zapsychraceae; genus JAGOSC01. The sequence continues at coordinate 110,538 of JAGQKV010000019.1, forward strand.
GGCACGCATCTGGAGTATTCTTTTCCGCTGTTGAATGTCAAACTGGTTGTCTACCAGAATGACAGCGCCAAGCAGGAGCAGATCGAAGTCATGCCGTTCGTGAAGCGCCACGCGCGCAAGTTGCTGGATTATCAGACCCAGTTCATGCCCGTCCGGTTCCGGTTGTATCCCGAGCAGGAAACGTACCGGGTGGGCGAAGAAGTCACGCTGGTCGCGGAGCTGGATAACCTGTCCGGAGCGAATATCAAGCTCAAAGATCTGTCCTCCCGGTCCGTGGCCATGACCGATGATCCCTCCAAGTGGGGCTTCGACCTCGGCCGCCGGCCCCGCAATGCCGGAACGGAGATGCTGCGGCCGAACGGGAACCTGAAGCGTAAATTCCGCATAGGGACCTTTGACAAGCCGCAGACCAAGTTTATCCACGCCATTTATCTTATGGAATTCCGGGGCGCCGAACCGACCATAACCACTCAGATCAATATCGTGGAATAGCCCGCCGGCCCTGCCCGCGCAAACCGTCCGCCTTCCGAACTCTAAATAATTGACACTGATACACTTTCCGAGATATTAACGGGGATCAAATCAGTTGAAAATCCACAGGTCATATGATATGCTGAAGGACAAAATTTGCGGCTAAGACGGTGTTTCTGCAGTTTTTAACGGCTTTCGGCCCGGGGCGGGTCGCGCTTGGCAGATACCGCTATCGAATATTCATCATAAGGATGGAATGCTTTTCGGGCCTTTAGCTCAGTCGGTTAGAGCAGCTGACTCATAATCAGTTGGTCCCTGGTTCAAGTCCAGGAAGGCCCAGAGAGTTTGCCTCCGTTTCACGGATCACCAATAAAGGATACTCACGTGGAAACTTCGGTCCATGATCAGATCAAACGCATGGTAGAAATTCAGAAACTGGACGGCGAAATTTACGACTTGCGCAAGGAGATGGGCGAAAAGCCGAAACTGATTGACAAGTTGAAAGGCGAATTCGAGGCGACCAAGGCCAAACTGAACGGTCTGGAAGAGAAGGCCAAATCCATCGTGGTCTCCCGCAAGGAATTCGAACTTGAGCTTCAATCCAAGGAGGACGTTATCGCCAAGGCGAACGCCGATCTCAATCAGCTGAAGACCAATAAGGAATATTCGGCAAAAATATCGGAAATCGAAAGCCTGAAGGCCGATAAGTCGCAGGTCGAGGAGAAGATATTGCGATCCTACGACGCGGCCGACGCGGTCAACGCCGATATCGAGAAGGAAAAGGCGGAGGTGGCCGAGCGGGAGAAGGTTTATCTCTCGAAGAAGAAGGAAATCGAAGATGAGGTGCGGGTGCTGGACGACCGCGTCAAGGTCCTGGATTCCCAGCGCAGCGAGATCGCGCCGCACATCGATCCGCAGATACTCAAGCAGTACGAAAAGCTGCTGGAAGTCAAGGAAGGGCGTGCCATCGTTCCGGTGAACGGTTTGGCCTGCGGCGGCTGCTACATGAATGCGATGCCTCAGACCGTGAATCAAATCAAGATGCGGCAGGAACTCATCCGTTGCGAGTATTGCGCGCGATTTTTATATTTAGAGGACGATCTTTGAGCCAAGGGGAACTGCTCATCAACATTGACGGGGCGTCGAGCGGCAATCCCGGTCCGGCCGGAATCGGGGTGGTGATCCGGCAGGACGGCACGATCATCCACGAAATATCCAAGGCCATCGGTGAGGCCACCAACAATGTGGCGGAATACACCGCGTTGGTATACGCTTTACAGGAGGCCCTGATCCGACGGGCCGACACGGTCACGGTGATCACCGACAGCGAGTTGGTGCACCGGCAGGTGACCGGAGAATACAAGGTCAAGAACGCGAATATCAAACCGCTCTTTGAACAGGTTCAGCATCTGTTGCGCGGCTTTAAGCAGGTGAAAATGAAACACGTGCTGCGCGAAGAAAACAAGGATGCGGACCGGTTAGCGACAAAATCGATCAAGTCTAAGCAGGCACAAGTGGTTGCCCCGTTGTTCGATAACCACGGGGAGGAAAGTCCGAGCTCCACAGGATGATGCACCCAGGTAACGCTGGGCCCCGCTGTCAGCGGGAGGATTAGAGCTACAGTGACGATACTTGGCGATCGGTCGGCGACCAATCGCCTTGGGTGAAACGAGCAATCTCTGCATGGAGCAATGCTAAATAGGCAGAAACTTCGGTGATGCTGCGCATCACCGTGACGAACTGATCCGGTTCGTTTGATCTGCGGGTAGGCTGCAAGAGTTCGCGGAGTGATCCGCGAAGTCAGTTGAATAACCACTCTTGGCGTTCTGACGAACGCCTTGCACTCAACTCGGCTTATGTCTGCTGTGACACCGTTCCGGTTCAGGCCTTCGGGCCTGATACCGGATCCGTCATGATCCCCGGCCGCGGGGCGGAAAATTTAGCGATCGTTAAGATAAAGTCACACAAATAGGAAACGGGTTCCCTTCGAGGGACCATGGAGGAGGACGTCAATGTCAGGACATAGTAAATGGGCAAGTATTAAGCATAAAAAAGGCGCAGCTGACGCCAAGCGGGGTGCCGCCTTTTCGAAGATGGCCAAAGAGCTCACCGTTATCGCCAAAAACGGAGGAGGAAATCCCGACACGAACGCGACGCTGCGCAATGCCATCGACCGCGCCCGCGGTATCAACATGCCCAAGGACAAGATTGAGAACGCCATCAAGAAAGGCACGGGCGAGATCCCCGGTGTAACTTATGAGGAGATTTCTTTTGACGCCTACGGTCCGGGCGGTGTGGCCATGATGATTACCGGCCTGACTGATAACAACAACCGCACCACTGCGGAGATCAAGGCCATTCTGAAACGCAAGAACGGAAGTTCCGCCGGTGCCGGGGCGACGTCGTTCCTGTTCTCCAAAACCGGATACATCTCCATCGAGAAGGACAAGGTCGGTGAAGATGAAATCATGGAAATCGCTATCGAGGCCGGCGCCGAAGATGTGAAGACGGACGGCGGCTTTTATGAAATCTATACGGATATCAGTAATCTGCAGGCCGTCAAGGAAGCCATCGCGGCGAAGGAGATCCCGGTTGTCACCGCCGAGATGACGATGATCCCCAGCACCACGGTCAAGCTGGAAGGCAATGACGCCAAGTCCCTGCTGGCCTTGGTGGAGGCGCTCGAAGAGCATGAGGACGTGCAGAACGTCTACGCGAATTTTGAGATTTCTGACGAAGAAATGGAACGCATCGCGGCCGAAGAGTAATGCGCATTGTCGGCGTTGATCCGGGGACTCGGGCCACGGGATACGGGTTCATCGAAGCCCGTGGCAGCCGTCTGACATTGCTGGAGGTGGGCACCATCGTTCCCAAGGCCGCGGACGGGTTGCCGCAGCGGATCCACAAGATTTACTCCATCCTCGATTCACTGATCGGACAGTACCAGCCGGAAATTCTTGTCCTGGAAAAGTTGTATTCGCATCACCGGCACCCCGCTACGGTGGCGGTGATCGGGCATGTCCGCGGAGTCATTTGCCTGCTGACAGCCGCGCGGGGACTGCGGCTGGTTGAGCACAGCGCCAAACGGATTCGCAAAGCAGTTACGGGCAACGGGAATGCCACCAAGGCCCAGACCCGGCGCATGATCGCCCATGTATTCGGTATCGATGAGAAGGTGTTGACCCTGGATGCCAGTGACGCGTTGGCCCTGGGGCTGGGCTACATTTACATGAACGGCAGGTGAGATGATTGTCAAAATCCGCGGACAACTGGTCGAAAAAAAGGAACATTCGGTTGTCTTGGGCGTACAGGGCCTATATTATGAAGTGATGGTACCGCAATCGGTGCTCCGCCGCATCGAAGAGGCGCCGGATGCCCCGCAGGAGATCGAATTGATCACGTATCATTATCTGCAGGTCAGCCAGTCCAGCGCCGTGCCGGTCCTGATCGGATTCTTGAACGAAATCGAATGCGAATTTTTCCAGCAGTTCATTAAGGTCTCGGGGATCGGTCCGCGAGCCGCCGTCAAGGCGATCAGCAAACCGATCAGCGAGATCACGCAGGCCATACACCAGGGGGACACAGCCAGCCTTAAGACACTGCCCGGCATAGGTTTGCAGCGCGCCAAGGAAATCGTGGCCAAGTTGCAGGATAAAGTCGGCAAATACGGCCTGATTCAGGATGCGGCATTGCCCGAAATCCCGGCTGATGCGGTGCCGGACTGGCAGAACGAAGCTCTGGATGTCTTACTGCAACTGCAGTACAAGAGACCCGAGGCGCAAGTGATGATCCAAAGAGCGCTTGAGCGCAACGAAAAGATCAACTCGGCCCAGGAGCTTCTCAACGAAATCTATAAGCAAAAGGTGAGCGGTTAATGGAGAATAATTCAACTGAACCTCTGCAGCACATTCAAGGTACCGTAGAAGCCCTTCTCTTTGTCAATGAAAGACCTATCACGCTGGAACAGATTAAACGCACCCTGGTGACGGTGTCGCCAACGGAAATCAAGGCGGCCATTGCCGCGCTGAACGACGGCTATCAGGCCCGGCACGCCGGGATAACTATCGAGGAGATCGCGGGCGGATACCAGATGCTGAGCAATCCCAGTTACGTGTCTTATATCCGTAAGTTTTACAAGACCAAGCATAAGGAAAAGTTGTCCAAACCGGCGCTGGAAACGTTGGCCATTATCGCTTACAAGCAGCCGGTCACGCGGGCTGACGTTGAGCTGATCCGCGGCGTCAATTCCGACGGTATCGTCGCCAATCTGCTGGACAAGGAACTGATCAAACTCGCCGGACGCAAGGACGTGCCGGGGCGGCCTTTCCTTTACGCCACCACCAAGCAGTTTCTGGAATACTTCGGATTAAAATCTCTGGATAATCTGCCCAATCTGGCTGAACTGGAGGCGTTGCAGAAGAATCGGGACGATGATCTCGCGGATGCCCAATCCGTCGACGGAATCCCGCCGGAGGAATTGCCGCTGAATGATTTGGAACGGCAAAAACAGTCGGCCATCGCCAAGGCCGAGGCTGCGGCGCCCGCATCGGTTCCGCATACAGCGACCGAACCGGGGGAGCCCATTCAGGAGCTGGAAGAACTGGATCACAGTGGGCCGGAAGAGGCGGAAGTCCCCCGGAACGAGTCCGGCGAAGATACGGTAGACTCAATTAATGAACCGGCCGAACAGGAGGCCGAACCGGTGGGGGCATCCACGGAACAGACGCCGTCCACGGAATACGAGAGTGATGAGCCTAGACAGTCTTAGAAAGAAAATTGATAGCATCGATGCCCGCATGATAGATCTGCTGAATGAGCGGGCTGCGCTGTGCCAGGAGATCGGACAGCACAAATTGAAATCCCGCAAGGGAATTTATGCCCCGGCCCGCGAGAAGCAGGTCCTGGAAAACATCCGCAAGCTTAACAAGGGGCCGATGACCGCCGAGGCGTTTGAGGCGATCTACCGGGAAATCATGTCCAGTTCACTGGCCCTTGAGAAGCCGTTGCAAATTGCCTATCTGGGCATCGACGGGTCATACACGCACCTGGCGGCCAACAAGAAATTCGGCTCGCAGGTCGACTACCTGCCCTGCGATACGGTCCTTGATGTCTTTCAACAGGTGGAAAGCGATGCCTGCGACTACGGTGTGGTCCCGATCGAGAACTCCACCGAAGGCGTGGTCACCCATACCATCGATATGCTGGTCGATTCCGAGTTGAAGATTTGTGCTCAGATCTTGATGAAGATATCCCACAATCTCGTTTCAAAGGTCTCGCTCCGGCAGGTGAAGAAGATCTACTCCAATCCGCAGGTCTTCGGCCAGTGTCGGAACTGGCTGCACAAGAATATACCCGGCGCGGCGCTGGTGCCGTGTGAGTCCACCAGCAAAGCCGCGCAGAAGGCGGCCAAGGAAAAGCAGACCGGCGCGATTTGCTCCAGCCTGGCGGCCCAAATTTACGGATTAAAGGTGCTGAAGAGTAACATTCAGGATATCGCGCACAACAGCACCCGGTTTCTCGTCATCGCCAAACAGGACGTTCCCGCGACCGGTCGGGACCGGACCACGATCCTTTTTTCCATCAAGGACAAGGCCGGAGCCCTGCACGCGATGCTGACGCCGTTTCTTAAACACAAAATCAATTTGACGAAAATCGAGTCCCGACCATCGAAAAAGCGTGCGTGGGATTATTATTTCTTTGTCGACTTTGAAGGGCACCGCACCGACCGCAAGGTGAAGCTCGCCCTGAGTCAGCTGGAGAATATGTGCAAGTACCTGAAAGTTGTCGGCTCGTACCCCGTCGTGGACTGACATGTCTGATCTGATCAGTAAGGCCAAGAGCACCGTATTGACCGTAAAACCTTATGTTCCGGGCAAACCGATTGATGAGGTGAAGCGCGAGCTCGGTTTGCAGAACGTGATCAAACTGGCCTCCAACGAAAATCCCTATCCGCCGTCGCCCAAGGTCCTGAAAGCCCTGCAAGAGGCCCTGCCATCGGTCAACCGCTATCCCAACGGCGACTGTCATACCCTGCGCGAGGAACTGAGCAAGTTTCTCAACGTGAAACCCGCGCAACTCATTTTCGGCAACGGCTCCGACGAGCTGATCGTGCTGGCGGTACGCTTGTTTGTACGCGAGGGCGACGAAGTCATCATCGCCCAGCCCTCATTTTTGGTCTACGACATAGCCTCCAAGATTGCCGGCGCCGATATCGTCAGTGTGCCGCTCAAAGATTTTCATTACGATCTGGACGCGATGCAAGAGGCCGTCACACCGCGGACGCGAATTATCTTTCTCGGCAATCCCGACAACCCGGCCGGAACTTATCTGACGCAGCGGGCAGTGGAAGAATTCCTGGCGGGAGTCCCCAGGGATGTGCTGGTCTTTATCGACGAAGCTTATTTTGAGTATGTCCAGGCGGAAGATTATGTGGACTCGCTGGGTTTGCTGGACCGCTATCCGAATCTGATTGTTTCCCGGACTTTCTCCAAGATGTACGGGCTGGCCGGACTGCGCGTCGGCTATGCGGTCGGCGGGGAAGAGCTGTGCGGTCTGTTTAACCGGATCCGCGAACCGTTCAATGTGAATTCCATGGCCCAGGCCGCGGCCGTTGCCTGTCTGCAGGACCAAGCCTACTACCGGGATATCGCCCGGCAGGTCGAAGAGCAGCGCCGGTATCTTTATATTGAACTCACCCGGCTGAACCTGGAATACCGAGAAACCTACACCAATTTTATTATGGTGAAGGTTTCCCGGGACGCCAAAGAGATGACCGGTCACTTGATGCGCCTCGGCGTCATCGTGCGCGACATGAGCTTCTGGGGAATGAACAATTATATCCGCGTTTCCATCGGAACGGCGGAAGAAAACCGGACGTTTGTCGCAGCCCTGGAGAAAATCATATGATCGTCGTTTTTAAACCCGACGCGACTCCCGAGCAAGTGGAACAGATCCTGACCAAGGCGGCCGAGCTCGGACTCAAGACCAATGTTTCCGAAGGGGTGGAACGGACCATCGTCGGTCTGATCGGTCCGGAAGACGTACTGCAGGTCACGCCGCTGGCTGCCTTTGAGGGCGTCGAGAAAGTCATTCCGGTGCTGGCCCCGTACCGTTTGGTATCCCGGGAGTACCAGCCCGAGGATTCGGTCGTTGATATCAACGACCACATCCGCATCGGCGGATCGCGCCTGCATGTCATCGCCGGGCCGTGCTCGGTAGAAGGGGAGGAACGGCTGCTGGAAGTCGCGGCGAAAGTCAAGGCGGCCGGAGCGACGCTCTTGCGGGGCGGGGCGTTCAAGCCGCGCACGTCCCCCTATGATTTTCAGGGGCTGGGCGAGGAAGGGCTAAAGATTTTGCAGAAGGCCGGCAAGGAGTATCAGTTAGCCACGGTTTCCGAGGTCATGGACCCTCGGGACGTCGAGTTGATGTGCGGATATGTGGACGTGTTGCAGGTCGGCGCACGCAATATGCAGAACTTTTCGTTGCTCAAAGAGTTGGGCAAGGTGGACAAGCCGGTCCTGCTCAAACGCGGGATCAGCGCCACCATCAAGGAATGGCTGATGTCGGCGGAGTATATCCTGGCCAACGGGAACTTCAGGGTTATCTTTTGCGAACGCGGGATCCGCACCTTCGAAACGGCTACCCGCAACACACTGGATATCAACGCGGTGAGCGTGGTTAAGCAATTGTCTCATCTGCCGGTCCTTGTCGATCCCAGTCATGCCACCGGGCGCTGGGGACTCGTCGCGCCGGCGGCCCGGGCTTCGATCGCCGCAGGTTGCGACGGTCTGATGATCGAAGTGCATCAAAATCCCAAGGCGGCTCTCTCCGATGGTGTTCAGTCCCTGGTCCCGGAAAACTTTGAAACCTTAATGCGTGAGCTTCAGCCTTTGGCCCACGCCGTACAACGAGAACTTTAACAAAGCGAGCGAATGATGATTGGAAGAACAAATTGTACGTTTAAACGCGTCACGATTGTGGGTGTCGGATTAATGGGCGGATCGCTGGCCATGGCTCTCAAGAAATACGAAGTGGCCAAGGAGATCACCGGTCTGTCCCACCGGCAGACTTCGTTGCAAACGGCACTGGAAATGAAAGCCATCGATCTGGGTGTCTCCGATGTCCGCAAGGGAGTTCAAAACGCCGATTTGGTCGTTCTGGCCACTCCGGTGGACGACATTATCAAACTGATGAAGACCATCAAACCGTACCTGAAACGGGGGACGGTGGTAACGGATGTCGGCAGTACGAAGCTGGAGATCGTCGAGGCCGCCGAGGAAATCCTGCCGTATCCGGGGATGTTTGTCGGCAGCCACCCCTTGGTTGGTTCGGAGAAGAAAGGCGTTCAGCACGCCAGCGGTGAACTGTTCGACGGGTCGATTTGCGTGATGACGCCTACGAAGAAGACCAGTCAGGTCGCCAAGGCACGCGTCAAACAGATGTGGTCGCGCGTCGGGGCCGACGTCAAATACCTGAATCCCCCCGATCACGACGACAGTTTGGCGTATATCAGTCATCTGCCGCATCTGGTGGCATTCGGCCTGATGGAAATGCTCCCCGACCAGTACCTCGATCTGGCCACCAAGGGGTTGCGCGACACGACCCGCATTGCCGCGTCGTCGCCGAAGATGTGGAACGATATTTGCGTGTCGAATGTCAAAAATGTTGTGAAGGCCCTCGACGAATATATTGCGGACCTGTCCCAGCTGCGGATCGCCATGATCAATCGCGACGAAAAGGCCCTGATCAAACATTTCACCACCGCCAAGGAAAAGCGCGAAAAGATCGCCGAACAATGATCATTACCATCGACGGTCCGGCCGGGGCGGGTAAAAGTACGATTGCCAAGCGTCTGGCCAAGGAGCTCAAGATCACATATCTGGATACCGGCGCCATGTACCGGGCCGTGACCCTAAAGGCGCTTCAGCAGGGGGTCGACACCCTGGATGAGGACGCGCTGGCCGAGCTGGCGGCCGTCACACGGGTACAGGTCTTGCCGGCGGAGGACGGCGTCCGGGTGTTGCTCGATGACGTCGATGTCACTGCGGCCATCCGCACCGAGGAGGTGACCCGGCACAGCAGTATCGTGGCCGGCAAACCCAAGGTTCGCGCCACGATCGTGGATTGGCAGCGCAGGATCGGCCGTGAGCAAAGTATTGTCATTGAAGGCCGCGATATCGGGACGGTCGTCTTTCCCGACGCGGAGGTGAAGTTTTTTATGGACGCGGAACTTGAAGAACGCGTCCGGCGCCGAGCCCGGGAACTGGAAGAGGCCGGACATCCCGTGGACCGTGAGGCGCTGACCGCGGACCTGCGTGAACGCGACCGCCGTGACCAGGAACGCTCGGTCGGACCCTTGGTCAAGGCCGAAGACGCGGTGGCGATCAATACCACCGCCTATACCATCGACGAGGTGGTCGCCAAGATGCTCGAGGAGATCCGCCGGCATAACCAATAAACCGAATGACCATCGTCACAGTAACCCTATGGACAAATCCCGCATACGAAATTTCTCCATCATCGCCCATATCGATCACGGCAAATCCACACTGGCCGATCGCCTGCTGTTGACCACCGGCGCCATCGACGAGCGGAAGTTCAAGAATCAACTGCTCGATGACATGGATCTCGAACGCGAACGCGGCATCACCATCAAGGCGTCGGCAGTTCGTCTGCAGTACAAGGCCAAGGACGGTCATGCGTATGTGTTTAATCTGATCGACACTCCGGGCCACGTGGATTTTGCCTACGAAGTCGAGAAGTCGTTGCGCGCCTGCGAGGGGGCGTTGCTGGTGAGCGACGCGTCGCAGGGCGTGGAATCGCAAACGGTGGCCAACTATTACCTGGCCATCGATAACAATCTCGAAATCCTTCCCGTTATTAACAAGATCGACATCGCCAATATAGATTTGGACTATGCCAAACTGCAGATGATGGAAGTCTTCAACTTTGATGAGGAAGATATGGTGTGCGTCTCCGCCAAGGAGGGGATCAACATCATCGACTTGTTTGAAAAGATTATCGAGGTGATCCCGGCTCCGGAAGGCAGTAATGACGCTCCGCTGGAGGCGCTGATCTTCGATATGAAATACGACATTTACAAAGGGATCATCATCTACGTGCGGGTGTATAACGGACAGCTGAAACCCGGGATGAAAATCCGGATGATGAATATGGACAAAACCCTGAATGTCGAAGAAAGCGGCGTTTTTGTCCCGGAAATCACCAAGAACAAGGGGCTCAGTGCCGGTGAAGTCGGTTATATCACCTGCAACATTCACGAGCCTAGCGAGGTGCGGGTCGGAGACACCATCACGGATCCGGCCAACCCGGTCAGCCAACCGCTCGAAGGATATCGCCAGCTGAATCCGTTAGTCTTCTGCGGGGTGTATCCGGTGAATTCCAAGGACTTTATGCCGCTGCGTGAGGCTATCAGCAAGCTGCGCCTGAATGATCCCAGTTTCGTCAATGAGCCCGAGACGTCCCAATCGTTCGGTCACGGATTCCGCTGCGGTTTTCTCGGACTGTTACACATGGAGATCGTGCAGGAACGTCTGGAGCGGGAGTACAACCTGAATCTGATCCTGACCACACCGAACGTGAAGTACCAGGTGGTCCACAAGGACGGTAAAACCGATTTTATCGAAAGCCCGAATGAACTGCCGGAGGCGGGTGCCTACGACCGCATTGAGGAACCGATCCTGACGGTCACCATCCTTTCTCCGGTCAGCCACATGGACGGCGTGATGGAGCTGGCCAAGCGCAAACGCGGAACGTTTGTCAGCAGCGAATATGTCTCGGACCGGATGAAGATCCTTTTTGATATCCCGCTGTCCGAGGTAATCGTCGATTTCAACGATATGATCAAATCCATCACCCGGGGCTACGGATCGATTGATTATAAATTTAAGGGATATTTGCCGACAAAAGTGTCAAAACTTGATATATTAATCAACGATAAAATTTGCGATGCTTTTTCCTTTTTGGTACACAAGGACCGGGCCTATGAAAAGGGGCTGGCCTTGGTGACCAAACTCAAAGAGCTGATCCCGCAGCAGCTGTTCGAGGTGAGGGTGCAGGCCAGTTGTGACGGCCGCATCATCTCCAGCGCGCGGATCAAATCGATGGGTAAGAACGTCACCGCGAAGTGTTACGGTGGGGATATCACCCGCAAACGCAAATTGTGGGAGAAACAAAAGGAAGGCAAGAAGAAGCTCAAACAAATCGGCAATGTCGAATTGCCGCAGGAAGCCTTCACCGCGGCGCTGAAATTATGAAAGAGATCGATACCAAAAAACGAGGTTTGTGGGACAAGAATTCGCCCTTCCGCGAATGGACCGAGTCGATTGTCATCGCCTTTATCCTCGCGATGCTGATCCGGACATTCTTTCTGCAGGCCTTTAAGATCCCCAGCGGCTCGATGCGGGACACACTCATCGAAGGCGACCGTTTGATGGTCAATAAATTGCGTTACGGTGCCAAAGTTCCGTTCAGCGACAAACGATTGCCCGGTTTCAATCAGCCGCAGCGCGGCGACATCATCGTGTTTAAGTATCCCAAGAACCCCAAGCGCGACTTTATCAAGAGGCTGATCGGCTTCGGCGGCGAGACGGTGGAAATTATCGAGGGTGATATCTACATCAACGGAAATCTGATCATGGATCCGCGCATCAAAAACATATTTTATTATAACGACACCCCGTACGGCGAAGAGGGGGAACCGACGGTCATCCCCGAGGGCTTCGTTTTTGTCTTGGGTGACAATTCCGGTTCCAGTCACGACAGCCGCAAATGGGGCTTTGTGCCGGAGGAAAACATTATCGGCCGGGCCGAGCTGATCTATTGGCCGTTTAGCCGGATCCGGATTTTGGAGTAGCGCCATGCGCCGTCTGCTGATCGCCTTGGGATGCGCCTTGCTGCTGACCGGTTGCGAAACGGTCAAGAACGTGGAAAGGCAGCGGGAATATCTCGAGGAGACCGAAGTGGCGGTCGGCGTGATTGCCGAGGCGGTCACCGGTCAGGCGCTCAGTGAGGAAGAAAAGAAAGAGCTGCAAGAGCAAATCAGAAATGATCCGGAAGCCCAATCGGCCGTGCAGGCGATTGCCGACTCCCACACCAAACCGATGCGCATGAAGTATTCCCCGGCAACCGGTAAACGCTACGCCGGTCACCTCGAAGTGGATCCCGAGACCGGCGTCAAGCTGCTCTGGCTTGACGAGGAGTAGACCCACGTCCCATGATAATCCTGCTGATCGGAATTGTCGTTAGCTACATTGTCGGATCGATTCCCACCGCCTATATCTTCGGAAAACTACTCAAAGGTATCGATATCCGCGAGCACGGATCCGGTAATGTCGGGGCCACAAACGTATTTCGCGTCCTCGGCAAATGGCCCGGGATCGTGGTGCTGCTGCTGGACATCTATAAAGGTTTCTGGGCGGTCGGCATTGTCTCGGAGATTCTGGGCATGACGTCGGTCTGGCAGCGCGTGTTGATGAGCGTGGCCGTGGTCGCCGGGCACAACTACACCGTGTTTCTGGATTTCAAGGGCGGCAAGGGGGTAGCCACCAGCCTCGGGGCCCTGCTCGGTCTGGCCCTGCGCATACCCTCCATCGGCCCGGTTTTACTGATCACGCTGGGCGTTTTTCTGCTGATCTTTCTGTCCTCACGGATCGTTTCCCTGTCGTCCATTTGCGCCGCCGCAGCGCTGCCCCTGATGACCTTTATCCTGCCCCAACCTGTCGAAATCCGGGCCTTGGGCCTGCTGATTGGAGGGTTTGTAATCTTCCGCCACCGTCCCAATATCCAGCGTCTGCTGACCGGTTCCGAGCCCCGGGTTCCGCTATTCGGAGCTTCCCGTAAAAACCCCAAAAAATAATCCCCTTCAGACACCCTGTCCCGGACGGTATCCCTAACCGATTGCGGGCGTGGGCCCCCCGGAACTGCCTTTTCGGCCATGTCCATGTCATTTGAGGAAAGCGGTTTCTTACCGACGGGCCTGTCGTCTTGTGACGGGTACGCCGGGTGTTATACTTGGAATGTTCGCGACAAATGAATGCCGGACAAACGTCAGGATATGAATGAAAACTATCAATTTCAAGAGACACAAGGACGTCAAACGCGGCACAAAATATCTGCACATCAGTTCTCGGACCGAGAGCAAGGAGTGCATTACCTTAGTGCGTAAGGGATTCCTGTACAAGGCACAAATTTCTCAGGAAACGGAGCCGGAACAAAGCTCCCCTGAAATCTTCATCCGCAAGGCGATCGATACCGAAAAGAACATCGAAAAGTTCAGTTTTCATGTAAAGGGTACGTTTTACATGTCCCATGCCAGAAAGTCGATTCGCGTCGATTTTCATCATTCACTGAACATCAAGATCGTCTGGAAGAAGAAGGTTTTCTCCCCCGAAAAGTCAGAGGTTCTGACTTAAAACGAGCCTGTACCACCCAAGAACAGCGGAAGGGACTATCTCTTCCGCTGTTTTTTTATTATTTGAATATTTAACCTCTCAGAATGTTCTTGATCCCGAGGGGTTTTTTTTGGTAATATATTGGCTCGGTTAAACTTTACATCCATGTGCTAAATGTATTATGTTAAAACACTTACGGTTAGTTATCGTGCTCTTCGTCCTGAGCGGATGTGCCGCCAAGATGCAGAAGGCCGTAGTGGAACCCGAGCCGCCCGCCCTTCCGGTTGTCAACGCAGTCGTCCCCGTAATTGAGGATGCCAGCCCGCCGGTCACCTTGGAGGTCACCGGCACCCAGACCGCGGCCCTGCCTCAGGAAAACCAGGCAACAGCGGAAATCCCTGAGGCGGAGCGGGAACCCGTCGGCATAGTTTTTGCCAAGACACAGTTCGAGGGAGTTCTCAAGACCAGTTATGTCCGGCTTGCGATCGTAAATCTCGAGGATCCCGCGAAGACCTTCGAACTGCAGATCGGCGAAAAAACGGCCCCGCAGCCGTTCTCTTTCAATGTCAAGACGGTCAACCCGGGCTACTTTTTTATCGAACTGCCGTCGGGCCCCTACCGTTTTTCATCCGTTTCGATCCCGGTCGGGGGAGCCACCGCCACGGAACCGCTGGACGTCACCTTCCAGGTGCTGCCGGACCAAATCAATTATCTGGGGACCTTGCGTTTGAACGGAACCAAGGAGACAATCAAACTCGGTGGAGTGCCGGTGATCAAACCGGGCTTCGAATACCAGGCCCAGGTTATCGACGAACTGCAGGAAGGGATCGCCACCTTCAAGCAGCGTTATCCCAATGTCCCCGGCACGCTCACCAATCAACTGATGCGAATCAACCGCTGATGAATTTCTTCAAACGTAACCGGATAGCGCGTCTCATCGCGTGTATGATATTACTGCTTGGTTTCGGTGTGTCGTCGGCCCCGGCGCAGACCGAACCGGTGCGCCAGGCCAATACCGAGGTGGAACTCATTCCGCAGTTCTTGAGCTTGTCCCGCGGTCAAGAATTCTGGGTCGGAGTCCGATTCACCCCCGATCCCGATTGGCACACCTACTGGCGCAATCCCGGAGATTCGGGGTTGCCACCCAGCGTGGATTGGCAGTTTCCGCCGGGATTCACAGTAGAGGAGGTGGTCTGGCCGCGTCCGCACCGGATCCTGGCCGGACCGTTGGTGACCTTCGGGTATGACGGTGAGACATTCCTGCTGTTTCGCATCCGCTCACCGACGGATGTGTTCCCCACCGACGAAATCCCGCTGACGGCCAGGGTCAAGTGGTTGACCTGCCAGGAAATCTGTATCCCCGGAACGGCCAGCTTCAGCTGGACTTTTGCTGTCAGTGATGCGAGCCCGGCGCCCAATCCCCGATTTCTCAAGTACCACAAAAAACACCGCGAACAGTATCCTTTTCACGAAGACGTGAACGCGATTCGGGCGTATGATCGCGGACCGGTATGGGAGATTGTATACAGGCCGTCCCAATTCGTCCCCGGAATGGATCAGGTCCAGTTTTATCCGTATGATGCCGATATCGTCGATTATCAGGCGATGCATGAATTTACCGTCAAGGACGGGGTGTATTCCGTCCGAATTAAGAAAGCGGAGACCGCGGATGAAGGATCTATCCAACGGTTGGAGGGATTGTTGGTATTTGATAAAGAAGGCTATCCGCCATTGAGGCCTGTGAGGATTGACGTGGCCCTGGAGAAGTCGGAAATGGAATTCGGCTCCCGGCCGATCACCGGGCTGAGCAGTCTCTGGGGGGCCATGGTCTTTGCCTTTATCGGCGGACTCATTCTTAATCTGATGCCGTGCGTACTGCCGGTCCTATCGATCAAGGTGCTCAGCCTGATAGAAAAATCCAAACACGGGGACGACAAGATCTTCGGCAGCGGTGTCATGTTCACCTTCGGCGTGGTCGTGAGCTTTTGGGTCCTGGCCGGGGTGATGCTGGGCCTGCGCTTTGCCGGCCAGCAGATCGGTTGGGGATTCCAGTTTCAGTCGCCGTATTTCATTGTCTTCATGGCTGTGCTGTTTTTTTGCCTGGCATTGAATCTGTTCGGCCTGTTCGAAATAGGGACCGGGCTGACCCGGGTCAAGGCGAGTGACAATTCTTTCATGAACGGCGTGCTGGCCACCATTGTGGCGACGCCCTGTACGGCGCCGTTTATGGGATCGGCTATCGGTTATGTTCTGACAAAGCCGCCGGTTTATACCGTGATCGTCTTTACGGCCCTCGGTTTCGGCATGGCCGCGCCGTATTTGCTTTTGACCAAATATCCCCGCTTTCTCCGGGCGGTACCCAAACCCGGGCCCTGGATGGCGCACCTCAAGCAGTTCCTGGGATTTGTCCTGATGGCGGTGGTGGTGTGGTTGTGCTGGGTGCTGTCGCTCCAGAATGGGGCTTTGTCGGTGATCCTGCTGTTGGGCGGTTTGCTGATCCTCGGACTCGGTTGCTGGGTCTATGCCGTAAGCCGCAAAGGTCCGGTAATGCTGGTCGTGGCGGCGTTGATCGGCCTGGCGGGATTGTACACCGCCTGCCTGGCGGCTGCCACGCCGGAGGCCGCGGCGGAGGAGGGGATCGTTTGGGAGCCCTATGATGAGGAAAAGTTGCTGGCCTACCTGAAAACCGACCGTCCGGTTTTCCTGGATTTTACCGCCGCCTGGTGCCTGTCATGCCAGGTGAACGACCGCACCGTATTTCAAGACAAACGGGTGGCGGCCCGGTTCCGCGAACTCGACGTAATCGCCGTCAAAGCGGACTGGACCAATCATGATCCGAAAATCACCCGGGCGGTCAATGGCTACGGCAAGAACAGCATCCCGTTTTACGTCCTGTACCCGCGGGACAAAGTTAAAGAGTATATTATGTTGCCCGAACTCATTACCCCGGGGATCGTACTGAACGCACTGGAGAAGTACGCCGTCGATCCGTGATCAAGAGAGAAAATCCAACACCGAGTAAAACTCAAACGAAAGGATAATCACATGAAAAAACTGACCGCACTTATGGGAGCGCTGGTCCTGGCTGCCGTCGTCGGCACGGGCTTGGCGCAAGCCACCGTGCAAAACGGCGCCATGGCGCCGGACTTCACGCTGAAAGATTCCAACGGGAACACGCATTCGCTGTCCGATTTCAAAGGCAAGTATGTTGTTCTGGAATGGGTCAACTTCGACTGCCCCTTCGTGAAGAAGCACTACGTTCCCGGCAACATGCAGGCCCTGCAAAAAGACCTGACCGCCAAAGGGGTCGTCTGGCTGTCGATCAATTCATCGGCGCCCGGCAAGCAGGGCAGTTATTCCCCCTCGGAAGTCAATCAGATCATGGAAAACAGCAGCGCCATGCCCACCGCTTACCTGTTTGATTCCGACGGAAAAGTCGGAAAACAGTACGGCGCCAAGACGACACCGCATATGTTTGTGGTCGATCCGGAAGGTATGCTGGCTTACCAGGGGGCTATCGACAGCATTCCCAGCTTTGATTCGGCTGATATCCCCAAGGCCCGCAATTACGTGACCGCCGCTATCGACAATCTGATGAGCGGAGAGCCGGTGGCCGACGCCGCGACCACCCCGTACGGCTGTTCGGTAAAGTACTAATTCCCCTTGTTTCCGCCTGGCCGGGGCTCCGGTCAGGCGGAAAATATCTTATTCCCCGGTAGCATCCCGTCGAGCCTGTGTTAGAATAGGGAAGAAATCATTCGCCTATCTGCCATACCGCACGCCCATGGACAATTACAACTATGGAATCATAGGGAACTGTTCCAGTGCCGCGCTGGTATCGACCGACTGCAGCATCGACTGGTTGTGCCTGCCGAATTTCGATTCTCCCTCGCTGTTTGCCCGCATCCTCGACCAAGCCGACGGCGGGCATTTCAAGATTACGGGATACGAACAGCATGACAGCCACCAGGAATATCTGCGGCTGACCCCGATCCTGCGGACGGTTGTCCATACCGCGCACGGTTCCTACCAAGTCAACGATTACATGCCACGCTACCGGGATGCCCGCGGCGAGTACCAGTGCCCGTCCGAGGTCCACCGGATGATCCGCGTCCTTTCCGGTAATCCCAAAATCCACATTGATTTTGCACCCCGTCCCAACTATGCCCTCGGCGCGCCGGAATTCCGACCCACGTCCGACTATATCAAAATCACGTCCACCAAAGGGCCCTACAACAGTTACTATCTCTACAGTAATCTCGATTTCGACAAGATCCTCAGCGGCGAGGAGATCGAACCGGAACCGGTCAGCTATTTCGTGCTGTCCTATCATGAAAAGCTGGAACAAATCAACTGCGACCGGATTTACCTGGCCTATCAGCGGACCAAATCCTACTGGCTGGAGTGGATGCAGCGTTCGCGCTATACCGGACGTTTTGCGGAGGAGTTTCAACGTTCTTCCATTACCCTGAAATTGCTGATGTACCAGCGTACGGGAGCCGTGATCGCCGCACCAACGACCTCGCTCCCCGAGATTATCGGGCAGGAGCGCAATTGGGACTATCGCTTTTGCTGGGTGCGAGACGCGGCGATGATCGTCGATACTTACGTGCGTATCGGTCATATCCAGACGGCCGACGGATTTATCAATTTTCTGCTCAACCGTATGCAGCTCAAACATGAGGACATCGGTGTGATGTACGGGATCAACGGGGAGGAGAAGCTTGACGAGGTCATCCTGGACCACCTGCCCGGTTACAAAGACTCCAAGCCGGTCCGTATCGGCAACGCGGCCTATCTGCAGAAGCAGAATGATCTGTACGGAGAGCTTATCGAGACGATCTATACATACTTTTTCATCAACCGGCGGGCCAGTTTTCAGGTCAATGAGGAGATTTGGACCATGGTCCGTTCGCTGGTCAACCGGGTCCGGGACTGCTGGCGGGAGAAGGACAGCGGTATTTGGGAGCGCCGGGAGGCCATGCAGCACTACACGCATTCCAAACTGATGGCCTGGGTGGCCATGGACCGCGCCTGCAAAATCGCCCGGTTTATCCGCAAACCCGAGTATGTCAACGGCTGGGCCCAGCTGGCCGAGGACATCAAAGTTGATATTTTGAAGAATGCGTGGAACGAAGACCTCAAATGTTTTACAATGTACTACGGTTCGGAGTTATATGACGCGTCCAACCTGCTGATGCTGCATTACGGGTTTCTCAGCCCGGACGATCCTCGGATGATCTCCACGGTCGAGGAACACTACAAGCATCTGGTGAAGAACGGATTTACATTCCGCTACACGTCCGATGATGAATTCGGCACGCCGGAAAACGCCTTTATTGTCTGCTCCTTCTGGATGATCAACGCCCTGTACCTGATCGGCCGGGAGGACGAGGCCCGACAAATGTTTGATCACGTGCGCTCCTGCGCCAATCATCTCGGTCTGTTTTCCGAGGACGTCGACATCACCACCAAGAGATTGACCGGAAATTTTCCGCAGGGTTATTCCCATCTGGCCTATATTCAGACCGCCCTATTACTGGAGACGGATTACAATTGGAGCGACGCGTGCGCTCTGAAACCGAATAACTAAATTAACAATTGGTAAGGAGGAAGACGTGAGAGTACACTCATTACTCGGCATCTTGGCTGTTTCGCTATTCCTGATCGGATGTTCCACCCATACGCAAAGCCCCACGGCGGTGAATCGCTTGCAGATCCAGGTCGCCCAGATGGAACGGCAGCTGGAAAACCGGGACAAGGCCATCGGTGATCTGCAGGCCCAGGTTCACGATATGTCTTCCGAGCTGAACGAGATCAAGACCTACTCGCTGTACGAACCGATCGAGGAGTACGACTACCGGAAAACCGCGCGCGCACCGTTGATTGAAGAGGATGAAGACGAACCCGCGGTCCGTGAGACCGAACAGGACGAACGGATTATTCGGGTCAAGGCGACCGAACGGGAAGTTCAGCAGGCCTTAAAGAATGCCGGCTTCTATAACGGCAAGATCGACGGCAAGATCGGCGCCCAGTCCCGGAAGGCCATTCAAGACTTTCAGCTGGACCACAAACTGAAGGCCGACGGTATAGTCGGCCGCCGGACCTGGACCGAACTCAAGACCTACCTTGATTGAGAACGACCTCGCTGACCGCCGGCCCGCGGTGAGCGTCTTCGGCTGCGGCTGGATGGGATTGCCCGTTGCCTGCCGGCTGCGCAGCGAAGGTTATCCTGTGAAAGGATCAACCACGGCGGCCGCCAAGATTCCCGTTCTCCGGGAGGCCGGGATACAGCCGTATCTGCTGTGTTGTGCGCCCGAACTCAGTGGAGAAGATGCGTCGGAATTCTTTGCCTCCGAAATTCTCTTTTTAACGCTGCCGTTTCGACGTAACATGCCCGACCCCGAAGAGTACCGGCGCCAAATTGCCGCGGTGATCGACCAGGCCCGCACCGGATCGGTGCGATGGATTATTTTTACCAGTTCCACATCCGTATACCCGCCCGCCGGCACCGAGGTGACGGAGGATGACATCATCGTCCCGCAGAACGCGCGGCAACGCGTACTGCGCGACGTCGAGCAGGACATACTCGGCGCTGCGCCGATTTCGGGAACGGTGCTTCGTTTCGGCGGATTGTATGGCGGTGATCGTGAGCTGGGCCGGTTTCTCGGGGGTACGGCCGCCGTCCAGCGGGACGGTGAAAGCCGCGTAAACCTGATCCATCTGGACGATTGTGTGGGCATCGTGAGCGCGGTGATTGCCGCCGGTGCGACGGGGGAGATCTTCAACGCCGTCGGCGACGCCCATCCGACCCGGCGTGAATTGTATACCCGCAAGGCCCGGGAATGCGGATTACCCGCTCCCGATTTTGCCGGCTCACCGGGGGGGCCGGATAAAATCGTGTCCAACCGCAAACTGAAGACGGTTCTGTCTTATTCCTTCATTCATCCCGATCCGCTGGAGTGACGTGATGAAGTTTTCTTCTCTGAGTAAAGCCTGGTTGGCGACGCCGGCCTTCGTGCTGGCCGCTTTTCTCCTTTACGGAAACACCCTCTCCAGCGCCTTTCATTTCGACGATTTCATCTTTATTGTGCAGAATCCGGAACTGACCGATCCCTTTGATATCCGCACGATCTGGGCAGAAGGCAGCGCTCCGACGAGATTTATCGCTTACTGGACCTTCGCCTGGAACTACTATTTTCATCAGTACGACGTGACCGGCTATCATGTCGTCAATATTTTGATTCACGCGCTGAACGCGATGTTGGTTTATTGGGTCACCGGGTTGCTGGCGACCCGTCTGGCCGAATCAAACCGGATGCCCGCCAGCCGTGTGCGGGTCGCCGCTGTCATCGCGGCCTTGATTTTCCTGTGTCATCCGCTGCAAACCCAGGCGGTCACGTACTTGTGCCAACGTTTTGCCTCGTTGGCGACGCTATTCTATGTGCTCGCCGTCGGGTGTTATGTGCGGGGGCGCATGACCGCGCGACCGGTATGGTGGGCCGCCGCGGGCGTTGCGGCCTTGGCCGGGATGTTCACCAAGCAGATCGTCATGACCCTGCCTGTGACGGTGCTCCTAACGGAATGGTTTTTCTTTCGCGAGGCGAGGATCACTCCGCGCGCGGTTTGGCGTCACTGGAGATTAATGGCGATGGGAGGGGCGGTATTCCTGCTAATCCCGGCGGTCTATTCTTTCAATGTGCAATCCATCCTGCTGCGGGAGTATGAATCCTTGTCCCACCGCGGCGATACACTTGATTTGTGGACCTATTTCCTGACCCAGTCGCGGGTTATCTGGACTTACATCCGGTTGCTCGTGTTCCCGGTCGGGCAAAACCTATTGTATGATTTTTCCGCCTCTACCGTGTGGTGGGAGCCGAAGGTCATCGCGGGTTTCAGCGGCATTATCGCGCTGACGGCGGCGGCCCTGGTGTGGCGCCGGCGCTATCCGTTGGCTGCCTTCGGTGTCTTGTGGTTTTTTACGACGCTGCTGGTGGAGTCGAGCATTATTCCCATCCGGCACGTGATCTTTGAGCACCGCCTGTATCTGCCGATGTTCGGGGTTGCGCTGGTCGCGGCTCAAGTCTTTACCGGACGGCGGCTGCCGGTCAAAGCGGGGATCGCTTTGGTCACCGCGGCCGTCGTAACGCTTTCCGTGCTGACGATCCGCCGCAATGCCGTGTGGCGCGACGGCATTACCTTATGGTCGGATGTCCTCGAGAAGTCTCCCGGCCTGATCCGGCCTTACACCCATTTGGCCACCGCCTATTTGAACCAGGGGAATTATGAGCGGGCACTGGAAATCTATTCGGCGGCCATCGCGACCGATCCCGAACGGGCCGAGTCCTACAACAACCGCGGAAATGTGTACACGGTCCTCAAACAATATGACCGTGCCCTCGACGACTACCGGCAGGCGCTGGTGTTGGACCCGACACTGGAAAAGACGTACAATAACGTCGGGATCATCTACAATAAACGAAAACAATTTGCCGAGGCCCTCGACCACTATAACCGGGCGATCGCGCTCAATCCGTCCAATGCCGGCGCGTATTTTAACCGGGCCAATGTGTATCTGCAGCGGAATGAACTCGACAAGGCCTTTGCCGATTATACGCGCAGTATCGAGAGTAACCCGTTTCAGAAAAAAGCGTATTACTACCGTTCGCAGATTTACGCGACGGGTGGAGATTTTGAGAACGCGTTGCAGGATGTCCTCGAGGCCCAGTCACTGGGTGTGAAGGTGGATAAGCGGTATGTCGAAGATTTAAGGAAGAAGGTGGCGCCATGAATTTAGCCAAGTCCGCGGCCGTCCGGCTGAGCGCCGCGGTGATTATTATTGTGACCGTCGGACTGCTGGCCTACGCGAACAACTACCGCAACAGCTGGCACTTCGACGACCAAAGCTATATCGTGCAGAATCCGACCATCCGCTCGCTGGACAACTTCAGGGGGATGTGGGATCGGTTGAGCGCCCCGGGGCGGGTTGTCGTTCTGTACAGCTTCGCTCTCAATTACCATTTCGGCGGGACCGATGTTTTCGGATACCATGTCGTTAACAATGCGATTCATGTTACCGCCGCGGTGTTCGTCTTCGGCATTGTCTGGATGCTGATGGCCACACCCCGGATGGCGGGATCACCTCCGGCCCGTGGCCGTTGGTTGGTGGCCCTGTTCACAGCATTGATCTTTGTCAGTCATCCGTTGCAGACGCAGGCGGTTACTTATATTTGTCAACGTTTCGCGTCGTTGGCGACCCTGTTTTATGTTATGAGCGTGTTTTGGTATCTGTGCGGCCGGTTACGCCGTAGGGGGGCGTCCGTCTATTTTGTCCTGGCTGCGGTGTCCGCGGTCCTGGGGATGTTCAGCAAGCAGATCGTGATTACGTTACCGGTTGTAATCCTGATTATCGAATGGCTTTTTTTCGGGGCGTTTACACGGCACGGGGGAAGGCTCCGTATTCCCTGGAAAGTCATCGTCCCCTTGGCCGTGCTGCTTATGATTATTCCCGCGCTGTATTCATTTCGGGCCGGGGCCATTCTCTCGATCAAGCACAAATCCTCGGGATCATACCGCGGTGAACTCATCAACCGGCAATCGTATTCATTGACGCAATTGCGCGTTATTCCGACGTACATACGCCTGCTCGTGTTTCCCGTGGGACAAAACCTCTTGTATGATTTCAAGACATCCAAGAGTCTGACGGAACCCAAGACGCTGGCCGGATTAATACTGATCCTGAGTTTGATCGCGCTCGCCCTGGCGCTGCGCCGACGGAACCCGCTGGCGGCCTTCGGAATCTTTTGGTTTTTTGTGACACTTTCGGTTGAATCCACTGTCATACCGATCCGGCACGTCATTTTTGAGCACCGGGTGTATTTGCCGAGCGTCGGATTTTGTTTGTTGGCTGCCTCGCTGGTCTATCAGTGGTCCCGGCAACCCCGCCGGGCAGCCGCGGTATTGTCTGTGATTGTTTTGGCCCTGACCGTGCTGACGCACGAACGCAACAAGGTGTGGCGGGATGAACTGACGTTGTGGGAAGACGTCAAAGAAAAGTCGCCGCACAAGATGCGCCCGTATCTGAATACCGGCATCGCGCATTCGGCGAACGGGGAGTTTGAAAAGGCTATTGCCGATTTTCAGATCGCGCTGGAAAAGGTCCCCAACAGCATCATGGCGCTCAATAATCTCGGGATCACCTACACCCGGCAGCATCGTTATGAAGAGGCCCTCGCCGCGTTTGACCGCGCGTTGGCCATCAGCGACAAATGGGAGGAGGTGTGGAACAATCGCGGCGATGTCTTTCGGCACCGCGGGGAATTTGCCGCGGCCTTGGCCGACTATGACCGGGCCTTGTCCATCAATCCGCAGATGTACCAAACATTAAGCAATCGCGGGGTGGTTCTGGCACACTTGGGCCGCGACGAAGAGTCCTTGGCTGATTTTCAACGGTCGCTGGAGATCGCGCCGGGTTTTATTGAGGCCCACCAAAATCGTGGGAATTTGCTGGGCCGGATGCGCCGCTACGAAGAGGCCATTGCAGATTTCACGGTGGTCATTCGCAGCAATCCACGCATTCCGCAAATCTATAACAACCGGGGCAACGCCTACCGGCGGCTTAAGCAATATGACCTGGCACTGGCCGACTACAACCGGGCGATTGACCTCGACCCGGATTTTGCCGAGGCCTACAATAACCGGGGAGTGGTGTATCGTGAACAGGGTCGGGCAGACCTTGCCCTCAAGGACTACGATAAGGCCCTGTCACTCGATCCCCGCTACGTCACCGCATACAATAACCGCGGAAATCTTCATAAGGTGGAAGGGCGCTACGGAGCTGCCCTTGAGGACTTCAACACCGCGTTGAAGATCGAACCGGAAAACCGGTACGTGTATTTTAACCGTGCCAAGACGCATTTAAGCCGGCATGATTTTCAGGCCGCCCTGCGCGATGCTGAAATATCCCGGCATCTCGGCTACAGTCAGGCGGCGCCGTTTATCAACCGTATCAAGCAGGTGATGCATGCCCGGCCTTGATTCCGGACAACGTTATATTTTGACCGTGACCTTGAACACAACCGTCGACACGATGCTCCGCTACCGGCGCGTTGGAGGAAGTTGCCGTTTCGAGAAGGAAACCCGTGTGGCCGGCGGAAAGGGGCTCAATGTGTCACGAGCCCTGCGCCGGCTGGGCCGGGCGAGTCTGGCTGCCGGAATCGTCGGCGGTTGTACCGGGCGGGACATCGAACAGCTGTTACGCCGGGAAGGTCTGCGGTACCGGTTTTATCGGAACGACGCCGAGAGCCGACAGAATCTCATTCTGTGTCTGCCGGAGTTGTCCCCGGCCAACCGGGTCTTCCGGCAGACGCCGTCGATTTCGGGCCATGGATACAGGGAGTTCCGCGGACTCTACCGGGACGCCCTGCATCGGGCCGACATGGCGGTGCTCAGCGGTAGTGTGCTGGACGGACTTCCGCCGGCGGTATACGCGGATTTGATCCGCGATGCGCGCCGACGAAAGATTCCGGTGCTGCTGGATGCCAGCGGCACCCCCCTGCGTGAGGGTTTGAGGGCCCGGCCGACGTTCATCAAGCCGAACCTAACCGAAATTCAACACGCCACCGGTATCCGCGTCCGGACGTTAAACGACGCGGTGAAGGCTGCCGCATCGTTGCGGCGGATGGATCTTCCCAATATTTATCTCAGCCTCGGCGAGCGCGGGGCGATCGGTTGCAATCATAACGAATTGTGGTATGCTAAGGCGCCGAAGGTCGCCGTCCGCAATACAGTCGGCTGCGGGGACGCGTTCGTCGCCGCCGTTTGCGCCGCTCACTTGGACAAGCTGTCTTTGTCTGTTGCGCTTTCGTTGGCCGTGGCGGCGGGAACCGTCAGCGCGACCAATTTTGTTCCGGGTTTGGTCGATCCGACTGCCGTACGCGATATGGCCGCCCGCATTAAATTGAGGAAACTCCCTTTATAGGAAAGGACCGGCATGGAAACGTTGGAAGCACACGCCTCCGAATCCACTCACTATATCGACGATACCCTGAGGGCCGAGATCATTGCCCTGTCCAAAGACTTTAAACGTTCCTGGATCAGTCTGGGCCGGCATTTGTACGCGGTTTGGCAGGACAAACTCTACCGCAACTGGGGTTTTGAGAAGTTCGAGAACTATATCGAAGGGGAAGTGGGACTCAAAAAGAATCTGGCCACGAAGCTGCTGCGGTCGTACCTCTTTCTCGAGCAGGACGAACCCCAATACCTGGACGCCGAGTTTACCAACGAGCGGGACGCCATGAAAGTGCCCGGGTATGAAGAAATTAACTTTCTGCGCTTAGCCAAGCACAAGAAGGAAGTGAAGAGAGACGACTACGCCCGGATGAAGAAGGATGTGTTCGAGAAGGGCAAGAACGCGACGGTGATGCGCAAGGATCTGACCGCGTTGATGAAGGAACGCAAATACGTCGATCCGGATCAGGAGCGCGAAGACCGTCATCAGACAGCCATCCGCCGGGTCGTCCATTCCCTGAAGAACTTCCAGAAGGATATGGAAGCCCTGCAGCTCATTCCCGCCGCCATTATGGACGACACCAAGAAATTGCTCGACCGCCTGGAAGCCGAGCTGGATTAAGGATGCCGCTAAAATCTCCCGTTAACCTCGATTCGATCAGCGATGAGGCGCTGCTCGGGACCCGGGTCTGCGATCTTCCTGTTACGGTATCCGGGACCTGGCTGGCGGACTGCGTGGAGCAACTGTACCGGGAGTTGGCGGACAACGGTATTTTGTTCCGGCCAAAATGCTTCCTTGCCGACGAGTGGCTCACACCGGAAAATGAAACCTGTATCGGCATTCCTTTTTACCTGGCACATCCGCGATTGACCGCCTTGGAAAAACATTTTATGGAACGTGCGGAAGGCGAGGAGCGGACCGAGTGCATGAAGCTGTTGCGACATGAGGCCGGTCACGCATTGTACTACGCCTACCGCATCCACGCCCGCCGGAAGTGGCAGCGTTTGTTCGGTTCGGCCAAGACCGAGTACGGTGAGACCTACCGCTACCGGCCCTACAGCCGCAATTTTGTCAGACATCTCGAGGGCCATTACGCCCAATACCATCCTGAAGAAGATTTTGTGGAAACGTTCGCCGTCTGGCTCACGCCCGGACTGGACTGGCGCAGCCGTTACCGCGGCTGGAAGGCGCTGGACAAACTCAATTACGTGGATCGCCTGATGAATACCTTGCGCGGTCGTCCGCCGCGGCACACCAGCGCCCGTCAATATTGGCGGATCTCTACGCTGCGTTGCACCCTGCGGCATTATTACAAACGCAAACGCCGTGCCATGGCCGAGGAATTTCCCGACTTTCATGATTCATTTCTGAAAAAGCGTTTTCTTTCGGGGACGGAAAACGGCACCGGATCGCAGCCCGCCGCCGCCATTTTGCGTAAATACCGGAAAGAGCTGGTGGACAACATCGCCCTGATTTCCGGAGAACCCAAACACTTGATCCGGGAGTTGCTCACGGCCATTCAGAAACGCAGCCGTCAATTGGATCTCTCCACCGTTGACAATGAATCCGCCGTACTGCTGAGCATCTCCGCTTACATTACGTCACTCGCCAAGAATTATCAGTACACCGGTCGCTACCGGGGAAAGAAGGCATAACAGGCTATGGGTAGACGAACAAAGGTCTTGATGTTGTTCAGCAGTCCGTATAACCGTCCGCGGGGATACGATTACGCCGAGGAATTCGCGGACCCCGATGACATGTATACCGAGAATGATGTCCATCGCGCCCTGCTGGAGAATAACTACGATGTGCGCCTGTTGGGAATTCACAATGATCTGGGAACTTTTTTCGAAGAGATCCGGGAGGATCGACCGGATGTCATCTTTAACCTGATGGAAGTCTTCGACGGAAAATCGCATTTGGAAAAGAATATCGCCGCCCTGTTGGAAATGGTCGGCATTCCATTTACGGGTTCTTCGTCCGACACGCTGCACCTGTGCAATAACAAGGAGCTGAACCGCAAGCTCTTTCGTTTTCACCGGATCAAGATTCCATACTTTCAAGCCTTTCACCGTCATCACAAGGTTTGGTTGCCCAGGAAAATGAGTCTGCCCTGTATCGTTAAACCATTGGCCGAAGAGGCCTCGCGGGGGATCTCCCAGGCCTCGATCGTCGACAGCGAGGAGGCGTTTGTGGACCGGGTCCGCTTTATTCATGAGAAGATGCAGCAGGACGCAATCGGGGAGGAGTTTATCGACGGGCGCGAGCTCTATGTTACGGTCATGGGACACAAGAAGCTGACGGTTTTTCCGCCGCGTGAGATGCGTTTTGGTGAACTGCCGGAGGACGCACGCATCGCGACTTACAAAGCCAAGTGGGACGATCAGTACCGGGCCAAGTGGGGGATTAAGAGTGTGCATGTCGGCAAGCTTCCCGCGGGGGCCGAGCAGGAGATTGCCGAGGTCTGCAAACGCGCCTACCGCGCGTTGAACGCGCGTAGCTACCTGCGGTTCGATATTCGGCTTAACAGCGCCGGTCAGGTGTACATCATCGAACCCAATGCCAACCCGTGTATCGCCCGTGTTGACGAAGTGGCGCTCAGCGCGGAGAAGGCCGGGGTAGCGTTTTCCCGGTTGATCAGGAAGATCGTGCAGCTTGCCGTTAAATAACTTACCCGCCTGCCGTAGTTATTTCCGCTTTCTCAAAATCGTAAATCTTACGGTTTCCCGTCGAAAAAATTATTTTAATCGCTTGATTTTGTCGGCATTATCCCAATAATAAAAAGTGTGTCCTTTAACAATCTCAGTTAAAAGGAGGCTCCATGACCGACCCGACGCAGATCCCCTTCCTGATTAAGCTCCTCGATGACGAATCACCCAACATTCAAAGCAAAGTCAAAAGAGAGCTCGATGCCTTCGGCCCCCTGCTGATGAGTGAACTGCGCAAGATTTCATTTCCGCTGTCCAACAGACAAAAGGAAAGTCTGGATCTGATTTTCGAACGCCAGCAACGGGCGCAGCTGCGTCGTTTGTGGTCGAGCTGGTACACGGTGGAAGGAGGGTATCCCCGGTTGGAGGCGGCCTTGAGCCTTATCAGCGACTATCTGACCGCCTATGATTACGACATCCGTCTCAGCGGTTTATTGGATGATTTGGCGACGCAATACCGGCGCAAGTACAACAGCAAGGATCCGCGACTGCTCGCGCAATTTCTGTTTGATGATCTGGGCATGCAGGGAAACGATGAGGATTACTACAATCCCCAGAACAGCAATATGAACTTTGTCATCAACGAGAAACAGGGGATCCCCATCAGTCTGGTGAGTATTTACATGCTCGTCGGATACCGGGTGGGAATACCCATTGAGGGATGCCCGTTTCCGGGACATTTCCTGGCCCGTATCGAATTGTACGGCCAGAACGCGTTTATTGACTGTTACAGTAACGGTCAGCTAATCATGGAAAGCGATTTTCTCAAAGCCCGTGACGAGATCGCCGAAAACATCACCGATACCCTGTATGAACAAATCTCGACCGAGGCCATGATCCGCCGGTATCTGGCGAACCTGGTGCGAGCCTTCCAGATCGAGGAGGACCTGACATCCGCCAATTTTGTCGCCGGGCTGTTCGAGGACCTGGAATTCCGCATCGCCAACAAGACCTTCGAAACCATCACGCCGGATCAGATCATCAATTGCAGTGAACCGCGCTATCTTCCCGGGAATCTGGTTAAACACAGCCGCTACGGTTACCGGGCTATTGTCGTGGACATCGATCCGGAATGCCGGGCCACGGACGAATGGTACTATGGTAATCAAACCCAACCATCCCGTGAGCAGCCGTGGTTTCACCTGCTGGTCCACGATTCGGAACAGGTCACGTATGTGGCGGAAAACAATTTATTGCCGGATGAGTCCCGTCACGAGATCAAGCATCCGCTGTTATCCTATTTCTTCGTCCGCTCGGATGGAGGCGCTTATCTGCGCAACGAGAATCAGTGGCCGGAAACGGATTTTTAGTGATTTCAGGGCTTGACGGCCACATTTATGTGTGGTATAAAGTAGGCTATGAACAGTCCCCGACTCACTAATAAGCAGAAAGACGTCCTCAAATACATTTACCGAAGTATCCGGCAAAACAAGCTGCCGCCCACCATTCGCGAAATCGCCCGCGAATTCGGATTTTCTTCCACAGGAACTGTCAGGGATTATCTAAAAGCCTTGGTTTCCAAAGGTTACATCCGCATCACTGCCAACAAGTCACGGGCTATTGAGCTGGTCTCGGAAAGTCTGTTTTCGCTGCCAATTCTTGGCCGCGTGCAGGCCGGGTTGCCGACATTGGCCGTAGAGGAGATCGAAGGCTACCTGAATCTCGATGCCCTTCTGTTTGAGGAGGAATCGGCCTTTGCTCTGCGGGTCCGGGGCGACAGCATGAACGGTGCCGGCATCATGCCGGATGACCTGGTCCTCGTCCGCCGGCAAAATGTGGCCCAGACCGGCGAGACCGTGGTGGCGCTCATTGACGAGGAAGCCACCGTCAAATACCTCCAAAAGCAAAACGGCGGCTATGTCCTGCAGGCCGCCAATCCCGCCTATCCGCCTATTCCGGTCGACGAAAACGTGTCCATTATCGGCAAGGTGATCAGCGTCGTCCGCCGTTACCGCTAAGTCGTCCCGTCCTAAAGACTGCTTCGCCCTCAATTTCTCATTGTCTTTACTGGTCGATCATAGGATAATGTAGCCTGCGTTTAATCCGAAACGGAAGATAAAACAGGGAAGTGGTATGGAATCCGGTGGAAAATTGATCATGTTCCTCAGCCGGCATTTTGAGGAAATCACCTATGCCTTGGCCGCGCTGCTGAGCCTTTTTTTGGGCATGTATGTCATTTATCAGTTCAAGCGGCGGCCGCTGGGCGTGCAGGTGCGTTCGTACGTCGAGACCGCCATCGGATCGACGCTCATCTTCCTGTTGCTTTTCGGCAGCACCTTGATATTGGCCATTTATTGGGCCAACTACAAAAGCCCCTATATCCACTTCGATCTGTATGATTCCATCTCCCGGAATGCCAACTGGGTACGAGAGGATTTGACCATTTACCTGGTCAACGACAATGAGCTGATCGCCTTATCATGTGACGGTAACCATCAGGAAGTAGTCTTTACCAGCGACGAGGAGCCCATCCGGCAGTTCGAGTTCTCGCCGCACGGCCGTTACATACTGGTTTCCACGTATAAAAAGTTGTTCATGATCGATACCGAGGAGAAGAAAGATTGGTTGGTCGATCAGGTCCAGTTGCCCGGTTCCGAGGAAGATCTGAAGGGATCGATCTCCGGGATCAGCTGGTCGCCCGGAGGGGACAGGTTCTCATATGAACTATCCCGTTGGTCGAATTTCGGGTCGCAGGCCAAGGTCTACATCTACGATATCAACGACCGTAGCAAGAAGTCGATTGACAGCCCCACCCGCCGGCTGGGTACGCTCTACTGGGACCTGGCCGGAGAGAATCTGTATTACCTCAAACAGGCTTCCAGTGAACTTGAGGAAAGGCAATTGGTATACAAGCTGAAGGTCTACCGTGTGGACCTGAGCGATCTTAAGGTTCATTTCGTGGATGATATCATGATGGAAGAGGAGAACTTTTCTCCGATCCATTTGTCATTGCTGGGGATAAAACTATATCAGCCGGAGCGTGGGTTGACCTTCGACCGCTTGGGGAATCAAACCGTGCTGAAATCCCGGCAGGGTCACCTGATCGGGATCGACCGTTACAACTATTTCTTCTACCAAGGCAAGTGGTTCCGCCGACGTCTGTTCCGGGTCAAACGTGACGTAGACACGAGTAAGAAACAGACGATGGTCAACGCCTATGGCGAGCACGTGTTGCGTCAGATCCGGTGGACGCCGTCCGGCCGTTATGTGGTGATGGACCATAGTTACTGGGGCATTCTCATTATGGACCCGCGGCGCCAGAAGGTGGCCCAGATTTATCCCTATGACGTCAATGTTTACGGCTGGTTTTCGGAAATTTAGTGTCAAAGATCTTGTGTTCGTATCCGAATGCGGCTAGAATAAGCATAGTATCCCTGATTGTCAAATGACAAACGACACACCACTCGCATTTTCCAAGGAACAACTCAACGGCATCATCGACCAGATTGCCTCCGATTCCAGTGTCGGCATAGACACACGGTTGACCCACGCGGTCAGCATTGCCTACTTGCAGCGTATCGAGGCCCGCCTCGAACGCGTTGAGCAAAGCTTGAACCTTCAGGATTAGCAGAGACCACTTCGAATAAAACAACGCGCCTATTGAAGGAAGCGCATCCGGAAGCGAATTGCGTATGCCCGCCAGACGGTGCTGTGGCCGAGAGCATGGCTTCCGACGGCATCAAAAAGGAGAACAATATGAAAAACTCGTGGCTGATTTGGGTGTTTGTGGTTGGGATCGTACTGACGATTTTAATAGCGTTTAATTATCAGGGGGCGCAGGATACCGTTCCCCTCAGTGAGATCTTCCCGGAAACCGAGACGTATCCGTTGGAAATAGAATATGTTGACGAGCAGCCGGTCAGCGAACCGCCCGCGATCGCGCGTACCGCACCGGCAGCAAGTCAGCCGGTGACGCAAATCGTCCGGACGCCGACCGAGCCGCCGAGTCCACCGGTGCCGGAGCCGGTCGTCGCAAAAGTCGCTGCGGCACCGCCTAAACCTGCGCCTGCGGCCGCTCAAACTCCCGCGGCCGCCCAAACAACTGCGGCCAAGCCATACAAATACAGCATCCAGGTGGCATCGTTCAAGGACAAAGATAAGGCGCAGCAGAAGGTCGAAGAGCTGAACCAGAAGGACTACCAGGCCTTTCTCGTTTCCAAGGATCTCCGCGACAAAGGCACTTGGCATCGTGTGTATGTGGGTAAATTTGATTCCAAATCCGAAGCCGACAGCTATCTGCCGAAGGTCAAAAAGAATTATTCATCCAGTTTTATTATCGCCACCAAATAAACTTGAAGGAATGCCATTCCCCATGCGATCCCCGGAAACGGGGCCATGGGGATTTATACTTTTATGACCTTCAGGCCCGGGCCGAAAGGGACGGGCGGAGCCCCATCCGCAATTGGAGCCTATGAACGCCAAACTCAGAAATATCGGTTCCGGTCTGCTGATTTTCCTGCTGGGTTGTCTGGTGTATGCCAACGGTTTGAACGTGCATGGGTTCGAATTCCGTGACGATGAGGTGTTCTATAAAAAGAGTACCCAGGAAATGGTGGCGACCGGCGAGATCCTTTCGCCGAAGTACTTCGGCGAAGATCGGTTCCAGAAGCCCATACTCTACTACTGGTTCATCCTCGCCGCCTACCGGGTATTCGGAGTGAGCTGGTTTGCCGCTCGCATCACTTCGTGTCTGTTTGCCGCCGGTGCCTTGGTCCTGACCTGGTTAATTGCGAAATCCCTGTTTGACCGCCGCACGGGATACGTCAGCGTCTTCATTCTGATGACGATGCCGCTGTTCTTTCGTCATGCCAAGAATGCCGTCCCGGACATGGCGCTCAATTTCTTTATCGTCTTGGCCCTGTATCTGTTTATCCGTTTCGTTGAAGACGGGCACCGCTGGCGTTTTGCCGCCGGTTTCTTCCTGGCCTGCGGCGCCGGATTTATGGTCAAGGGTTTTGCCGCGTTGCTGTTTCCCTACCTGACCGTGATCCTGTACGCGGTCTGGGAACGGGACTGGAGCATCCTGCGGGATATGCGCTTCTTCCGCGGCACTCTGCTGTTTCTGGCCGTGGTTCTGCCGTGGTTTATTTTTATGACCGTTGTTCACGGAAGCGAATACATCGAGTACATGTGGTTCCGGGAGACCACGGACCGCTTGTTGAAGGTGGAGGAAGGCCATTTCGTGCTACGCAAGATCGGAGACTTTCTGCGTCACTTCGGATTTTATGTCGCGGTCCTCTTCCAGCAGTATGCCCCGTGGTGTCTCGTTTCCGGCGCCGCGCTGGTGGCTGCATTTGTCGGTTGCCGGCGGGGAGGGGACCACCGGGAGCCCTACCGGTTTTTGATGTTGTGGATTGCGACCGTAATCGTCTTTTTCTCCTTCATGTATTTTACGATCAGCCACTACATGCTGGTCTTATCCACACCGCTGGCCATAGCTACCGCCGCGTTCGTGCTGCGTCCCCTGCCCGACACACGCTGGCTGGCTGTGCTGATGACATGGTTACGCCGGCATCTGCTTTTTCTGGCTTATTTTGTGTTGCTTGCCGTCTACGTATTCGTGCTGCTGTTTTTCGGCGGTGCTCCGCTCGTCCTGGCGGGGGCGGTCGGCGCCCTGGGTGTGACGATCGGTATTCTAGGAATTCGCACTCCCGGTCCGGTTGCGCCGGTGGCCCTGCTGGCGGCCCTGCTGGCGGCGGTGATGTTCCAAACCCCGTATCTTTCACAGCTGGGCCTGACGACCCACACTGCCTGGCGAAAATTTGCCGGGGAAATTCAGCGGAGGGGCCATCAACCTTATACGGTCGGAGTGGCCAGCCATGATCTCCATGAAAAAGAGCTGCAGATCTATTTTCCGAGCCAGCGCATCGGCAAATATGCCAACGACAATGAGGAGTACACGGTCTATATGTTGCGCCAGCTCTTCGGCAATAAGCAAAGAGTCTATTGTCTGATGACGGAAAAAGACTATAATAAGTACTTAAAAGACACCCGGGAACCGGTGGAGATCATTCGGCGGGATTATATGCTGCGAAAGAGGCTGAATATTGACGGCGGATTCTTCATGGCCCTCTTGCGGTTGGATCGCCGGACGATCTTTCACTATTTCATGGAAAATGTGGTGTTGATCAAGAGGGAGCAACGTGTCTGATCCGGAATCCCGGGAAAATCGCGTCAAAAAGGTCATTTGTTCGGTCATCTTCCCGGTCTATAATGAGGAAGAGTCTCTGGAGCCGTTGCTGTCCGAAGTGCTCACCGTGATGTCCGGTCTGAACAAGCCTTACGAGATTATCTTTGTGGACGACTCCTCATCGGATGACTCCCCGAGAATTTTAAGTCGGTTCCGGGACGAGCTTCCGGAGATTATCCGCATCGTCACCTTGCCGGAGCGCAGCGGTCAGACCAAGGCGTTGCGGGTTGGCCTGGATAAGGCCCGCGGTGAAGTTGCCGTGACGCTGGACGCGGATCTGCAGAATGATCCTGCGGATATCCCGGCGTTGTTACAGAAGCTGGAAGAGGGATTTGACTGTGTTTGCGGTTGGCGGAGAGACCGTCAGGATACGCTTGTGAAGGCGGCGTTATCCAAGCTGGGAAATATCCTGCAACGGATATTTACCCGGCTGACCATTCATGACGTCTCTTGTACCCTGCGGGCCTACCGGCAAGAGTGTATCGCGCGCATTCCGCTCAACTGGGAGGGGCAGCATCGGTTCATACCCTTGTGCCTTTCGCTCCAGGGATTTAAGGTGGGGGAGATCGAAAGTCACCACCGCGCGCGCCGGTTCGGTGCGACCAAATACAGTCACAAAAGGATTTTTCGGGTCGTGACCGATTTTTTCAGAATACTTAAAGCGGGAGGCAAGGCGTGACGGGCGAGATGTTTTTGGGAATGGAAATGAAGTACTGGTTGATTATCGGCTTTATCGGGCAACTCACCTTCGGGGCGCGGTTTATCGTGCAATGGATATGTTCGGAATTCCGCCAGGAAAGCCACATTCCGGTGGCCTTTTGGTATCTGAGCATCGTGGGCGGGTTGATTCTGCTGATGTACGCGATTTCGCGACAGGATCCGGTTTTCATCATGGGCCAGTCGATGGGTGTATTGATTTATGCCCGTAATTTACGGCTGATTTACAAGAAAAAACGGCGCCGGACCACCTTTAAACAATCGGTGGAGCTGTCCGGCACTTGACAGGCACCCGGCTTAGCGGTTGAATTTTTTCCGAAAAGCCGATAGAATTGAACAGGTTTAGCGCCTAAGTAAAGAGGAGTATTCGTGAAGATACTTATTGTTGATGATTCCGTTATGGACCGGCGGTTGACGATCAATCTGCTCCGTAAAAACAACGTCACCAATGATATCCTGGAGGCGGTTGACGGCGAGGAGGGATTGGAGGTCCTGAGTCAACATTATAAGGAAATTTGCCTGATCTTGCTCGACTGGCAGATGCCGAAAATGGATGGGATCGAATTCATGAAAGGGGTGGTTAAGGTCCCCGAAGTCGCTTCGATCCCGATTGTGATGATCACCGCTTCCGGTTCCGATGACAGCAAGCGGGAGGCGCGTGACGCGAATCCCAGCTTGGCCGGCTATGTGGTCAAGCCTTTCAAACCGGCTGAACTTCTGGAAACGATCCAACCTTATCTTAAGTAAACGGTGTACCCGCATGGTGCATATACCGCTTGACGACAACGATCAACTCGACGAACGCTACATCCAGGCGTTGATGCTTTCCCGTGTCATTAAGCGCATTCTCAAGAATCGCGCCGACATCGAGCTGTCCTCCAATCCCGTCTTTATCGAAAAACCCATCGCGGAATTCATGAATCGTCTGAAGGTCGACAGTATCGACAAGTTCAACGAAACGACCTATATTTCATCGATTAATTTCTACAAAGACCGTGCTTCACTCGACAAACACGAAGCCCTCGGCGCTTTGATCATTTATGTCGGCGCAAGTTATCTGGTGGAGTTGGTCAAAAAACTTGACTATCCGGAGGTGGACGAGGATGATCCGGAGGCTATGCTGGATGCTATCGGAACATTCTGCAATCTGATCGCCGGCAACTTTAAGGCCGGCCTGACGCAGTTGGGATATATCGAGCTGGTCATGTCGCATTTTTCCGGATACGAAAACAAGGTGCTACTCGGGGTCGACTTCTCACCCAATGAATCCCGCATGTATGAAATCGAATTCGAAATCCGCGGCGAGAAGCGGATCGTAGCCGAGTTCTCCATGGCGTCCATACCTCTGGAAACCTGATTGTCACCGGCCCGGCAGCCGAACCCGCGGGCATACCTGTTAGCCGAACGTTTCAATACCGAAAGGGATTACTTATGAGCGGAAAAAGCAAACAATGGATCACCGTTGCCGTTGTCGTGGCCGTCGTGGCTGTGGTGGCGGGCGTTCGTTTATACCTGAACAATCAGGCCGTCAACGCCGTCACCGGACGGACAAAGGGAAATCCTCAAGCCAAGGTAAAGATCGTCGAGTTCATTGATTTTCAATGTCCTGCCTGCGCGCAGGGTGCGAAAATGCTGAATGCCCGCTTTAAGCAGTATCCGGATCAGCTTCATTTGGAAATGAAGTACTTCCCGCTCAAGATGCACGCGCATGCCTTTCTCAGTTCACGTTTTGCCGAGTGTGCCGCCCGTCAGCAGAAATTCTGGGAATACCATGATCAGTTGATATATAAACAAAAGGATTGGAGCCAAGTCGTGAATGCGTATCCTATGTTTCAACAGATGGCCCAGGAGGTCGGTGTGGACATGGACCAATTACACGGGTGCCTGAACGACACGCGCGTGGACAAGGTAATCAGTGAGCATCAGACCGAAGGGCGCAAACGCGGGGTTCGCAGTACGCCGACATACTACGTCAACGGAGATATGGTCGTGGGAACGCGGGATTTGGACAAGCGCATCAAGGAGTTGCTGGAAGAACCGGATGAACAGGGAGGCCAAAATTAATCCGTTTGTCATCATTCGATTAGTGATCGGGACGATATTTGTCGTCTCCGGGTTCGAGAAGGCGATCACACCGTACCAGAACTTTCAGTACGTCATCCAGGCCTACCGGCTTTTTCCGGAGTTTGCCGAACCGCTCATCGCCCAGATATTTCCCTGGATCGAACTGCTCACCGGTATATTTTTGATATTGGGTTTATGGTTGCGCTGGGCCCTGACCGTCTCGGGTTTGATGCTGGCCGGCTTTCTGACGATTGTGGGCCAGGCCTTGATACGCGGGTTACCGATCGGCGAGTGCGGTTGTTTCGGGTCGTTGATCAGTCTGCCGCTCTACGGTGTTTTTACGATGGATACGATCCTGATGACCGGCACGGTTCTGGCCTATAAGAACTTGGCCAAGACCTCCCGATGGGCGATCGACGGCCGGTCAAATGAGTAGGCGACATCGACTTATCGGTTTAGTGTGTTTAACGTTACTGCTGGGGGAGACTATGGTATCTGCGGAAGGCTTTATCAAGCGCCCGAACGTCAGCGGACAGTTTTATACGGACGATCCCGGCGAGTTGTCCCGGCAAGTCGACGCCTTCATCGGCAACGCCAGCGTCGATCCCTACGAGACGGCGGTGCCGATTATCATCGCGCCGCACGCCGGCTATTACTTCTCCGGCGCAGTGGCCGGACACAGTTTTAAGGCCGTCAAGAACCGCGATATCCAGACGGCCGTCGTCCTGGCGCCCAGTCATTTTTACGGTTTCGACGGAGTCTCGATTTGGGACAAGGGAGGGTTCGAAACACCACTGGGTGTTATCGATGTCGATGAAGATTTTGCCGGCGAGCTGAGCGCGGCCGGCGATGACTTTGTTTTTGATGCCAAGGCGTATGAACGGGAGCATGCGTTGGAGGTGGAGCTTCCATTCATTCAACGTGCCTTTCCCGAGGCGCGGCTTGTTCCCGTAATTATCGGCACGCCCACTCCGAAGACTTTGCTTGACTTTGCCCGCGCTTTAGACCGGCTGATCGGCGACCGCAAAGATGTATTGGTCGTGGTCAGCACGGACCTCTCCCACTATCATCCCGACGAGGTGGCTCGCGATATGGATGCCACCGCCATCGAAGCGATCAAGAATCTTCAGGCCGAAAGAATTTACCGCGAATGCCGGCAGGGTTCGATGGAGATGTGCGGTTGCATGCCGGTCACGGCGGCGCTGCTGTTGGCGAAACTGCGCGGGTTGACCAGCGTGGACCTGTTGCGTTACAGCAATTCGGGCGATGTCAGCCGCGACAAAGATCGGGTGGTCGGTTACAGCGCGTTGGCGATATATGGCCAGGCACAAGCCGGATCCGAAACGGGGGGACTCAATACGGGGCAAAAGCAGCGTCTTTTGGACCTCGCTCGCGAGGCGATAACCACCTATGTCGTGGACGGGAGAAAGATTCCCGTCAATGAGCCGGATCCCCGGCTGAGCGCGGAGGAAGGAGCCTTCGTTTCGGTGTACAAAGGCGATCGGTTGCGCGGTTGCATAGGAAATATCATCGCCGACGGCCCCTTGTGCGGGACCGTGCGGAATATGGCCATCGCGGCGGCGACCGAAGATCCGCGTTTTGCGGCAATACGGCCGGAGGAGTTGAAGGACATTCATCTCGAGATATCGGTTTTGTCCCGGCCGCGTCGCATACTCGACCTCGACGAGATACACCTCGGTCGCCACGGTGTGATTATTTCCAAAGGGGCCAAACGCGGCGTCTTTCTTCCGCAGGTGGCTGATTCGACGGGATGGTCCAAGGAGATCTTTTTGACGGAACTTTGCACGCAAAAGGCGGGGTTGCCACCGGATTGTTGGAAGGATCCGCGCTCCGTCATGATCGAGATATTTACCGCGGATGTGTTCTCCGACAAATCCCCGTAACCGGACCAAATGAGCGCAGGTGACGCATGAAGATGAAGCGCTTGGCATGGGGGCTGTTGTTGGTGGTGTTGCACGCGGCTTGGTTCCTCTTACTGGCCCGCTTTCCCGATTTCAGTTTGTTTATCGTCTTTGTCCCGTTGGCGGTCGTGTTCAATATTACCCGTAATGCCCGGGTCCGCAATACCTACATTTCTATTTTCATTATTTTCTGGCTCGCGCTTTTTCAATATGAATCGGTGCGCGGGTTCCTCCTGAATGACCGGTGGAAACTCAATGCGCCGAAGACCCGTTTTCTCTTCCCGCCGGCAGGATGGATTATGTTTTACACGGTGGAGCCGGAAGCCGGTTATTTCGAAGTGCTCGGCGTCAAGGGCCGCCAAACCCACGTTATTGATCCCCACCACATTTTTCGCGTCCGCACGATCGGCTACGATAATATCCATCGCGGTATCTTGGGGACGGCTTACAACCCGGACAATCCCTATGTGGCGGCTGATTTTTGCCGCTATCTGAATTACCGATTTCCCGACTTTGATGAATTCCTGTTTATGGGATATTTCTATCCGAATATCATTGAGAAACCCTTTGACCGTCGGCAACGGATCATTTACCGTTGCGACGAGACGCATGTGAGGTTCTGATGTCCTGGGTAAGCAAAATATGGTCGCGGCTTTTCTTGGAAGAACGATCCTCGTTGTCGATATCACTGTTCCGGATCGCCTGCGGATTTACTGTCATCAGCCATGTTATTCCGTCATTCATTTTGTTTCGTGAAAATTACTTGGGAGATTCGTTCACGCGGTACAACACGTCAATCTTTCCGGTTTACTTCATCGAATGGGTGGCCGCCGGTCCGGACTGGGTAGCGTACTTATTCATGTGGTTATTTTGTATTTTCAGTTTCTTTTTTCTGATCGGTTTTATGAGTCAGTTCAGCGCTGTGATGACGATGGCCAGCTGCTATTACTTTTATGCGTTGAACAGTTTTCACGTAGGGACGCTGTCCTGGGACATCTTGCTGGTGACCATGTTTCTTATGTGCCTTGTCCCATACCACGGAGATTTTTTTTCCGTAGATTCCCTGCTCCGAGTGGGGGAGGGGTATCGCCGGAAGAGGCCGTATTTCCTGCAGCGACTGCTGCAGGTACAGGTCGGTTTCACATTCTTCTACACGGCATTGTGGAAGATCTTTCCCGACGGAAATTGGCTGAACGCAAACCCGATTTTCTATCTGATGCACAAACCACCCGCAGGCGTGACCAAGTGGTTTTTGTTGCGGGATTATTTGAAGACGCAACCGGAGCTGTGCTACTGGTTGGGGATTGCCGTCATCGTCTCGGAGTTTTTGCTGATGTTCCTGCTTTTTTACCGTCGGACGCGAATTTCCGCGATTTATATGGGGGTATTCTTTCATGTCGTGCTGATACTAACGCTCGATGTTCCGGCCACTTTTTTCTTCCTGTTTCCCGCGCAGCTGTGCCTGTTTGTCAATCCTGACCGGATCGTGGACGCGATTGAGGAGCGTCGCCGGATCAATCAAACCGCCCAGCGGCCGTGCATCATTTTTGACGGACATTGCGGCTTTTGCCGGTGCGCCGTCCGCCGCTTGCAAATGCTGGATATCTTCGCCCAGTATCAATATGTGGACTTTCGCCAGGAACCTGATCTCCGCTTACGTCATCCTCAATTGACTGTGGACCAGTGCGAGCGTGAGTTGATTCTTGTCGATGGTCTGGGCCGTATATACGGCGGATTCTTCGCATTTCGCAAGATGAGCCTGTCGATGCCGCTTATGTTTCCCTGGATTGCCGTCTATTACTTTCCCGGCATGAGTCAGATCGGCCCCGCGGTATACCGCATGATCGCCAGAAATCGCCGTATTTTACCGGCCTTTTTCTCCCGCTGTTGACGCCCGCCATTTACTCCTACTGAACCATTTTAATCACAATCACTTACAATGATTTTCCGGAGATCGCGTCCATGCGACCGAGAAACTCCGTTTTCTCGTCGAGAAAGCCCGAAATTCACGTAACTTGTTTAATGCCTAAAAATTAATCAAAAAAAGATTGCCTGCCTACCCCTTTTTGTTAGGATATTAAGGTGGTTCCTTAATTAAATAACGTAGACGGTCTATATTATTTATAAAGTAGACGCTCGTTTGCTTAAGATAAGTAGGCGCTATATTTTATGGCGGAAGTGGGGGGTATCCAATTTGACCGGACGTATCAGCCTAGAGCGGGGCGGAGCCTTCTCATGCGCCCGGGGAATAGGCAGAAAGGCGAATGCCATGATTAAAGGGCCCGCGACGGAAAGAAAACAACAACTTGCCACTAGAAATCACCCAAAAACTATATATTCCAGCAAGATAGGCAGAGTACGCTGCCGCTCGACCGGGCATCATGCCGGCCGCACCAAGACGCGGGAGCGTTGGCACGGGCATAAACTGTACAGTAACAAAAAACTGCACATCGGCGACTTAAAGCATTACCATATGCGGAGAGCCAATAAAGTACCAAGTACTATCTTAAATAATAGTACATGCTACAATAAATATATAAAGTGCCACCTTATAAATAATAATAAAGTATCTGGAACTATAAATTCATTAAGAAGCGTGTACTATATATTAAAAAGGTGCCAACTTAATTAATGCCTAGAGCCAATCGCATAACGCAGGCAGGGGTCTTGCATCATGTGATTTCCCGGGGGAACGCCAACCAGGCAATCTTTCGTGATCTCGATGACTACAAGAAATACCTGAGCCTCCTGAAGGAGGCTGCCGCGGCACACCCGATCGCGGTCTACAATTATGCGTTGCTTAAAAGCACCATTCATTTGCTCGTCGAACCTCTGCAGGACAACGCCCTTTCCAAGGCCATGGAGAGCGTCACGAGGGAGTATGCCAAGTACTTTAATCAGAAGTACAACAGTATCGGGCATGTGTTTGCGGGACGCTTCAAAAGCTTTGCCATCCAACCGGATCAATTCTTCATGGCCTGCAGCCGGTACATCGACTTAATCCCCACCAAACATGAACTCGTGAAGGAAGCGAAAGACTACAGCTTCAGCGGATATGCCCAGTTGGCGCTGGGTAATCCAGGGGATTATCCGGTCGATCAACACGATCTTTATAAGGCCTTGGGATCGACCGATGCCGAACGTCAACTGGTCTACCGGACTCTGGTAAACCAGTATCTCGGCGTTGAACTGGATTTGGAGAACCGCAAAAGCGGGATTCTCGGGTCCAGGGAGTACAAGCAGTTGGTTAAAAGCGGGGTAAATATGCGTAAGGCGGAACTCAGAAAATGAACTTTAAGATGGCACCTTATATAAAAAAGAACATGGTACTAAAAATTAATGAACGACACGGTACTAAAAGATTATATAGAACCGTGAACTATATGAAATAATAGAACGCGGTATATAAAATATATAAAGAACATGGTACTTAAATAGAAAAAAGTAGATGGAACTATACTGAACCAGCAAATAGATTGAACCGTAAAATAGTATGATGTTATTAAATCTACCGAAAATCCTGAGAAAGATCCTGACCTGCGGCATGCTGATTCTGGGAGCCGTTGTGTTCTCTCTATATACAGCGTCGCCGGCGGCTGCTCAGTTGGATATCGAAGCGATCTTCGATTCCAATGACGGTGCCAGCGGTTTCGACATGCAAGACGTCGATAACGTGACACAGGTCTTTATCGATTCTGACGGTAATATTGTGACCCGTGGGTGTGTACGTCTGGATGACGGCTTAACCGAGTGTACGGATGCGGAGACGTTGATTGTGGACGGTACCCTGGGAATCGGGGTTACCGCCCCGGCCAGTGTCTTTCACGTGGACAGCAACGCGGCAGCCACCACGCCGATCATGACGGTCGAAAACACGGTGGGAGACTTCCAGATCCATATGTATGCCGGTAATCCGGAAACTGTGGTAACAGGTTCACCGGGTGACCTGTGTATCGATCCCGCCGGTGGTATGGTGTATATCAAGGCCTCGGGTACCGCTACGGCAACCGGCTGGACCGAGGTCGCCACCGGTGGCGGGATGCCGCAGTGGACGCAAACCGGCTTGGTCATCCATCCCAATACGGAAACCGATGACGTCGGCATCGGGGGAACGACAGAAGCGGGATCCGATATCTTCTTCGGCAACGACGGCCGTGCTGTCTTTAATGAGCAGGGGGCTGCCGTTGACTTCCGGATCGAAGGGGATACCAATGAAAATCTGGTATTTGTGGACGGAGATGTGGACCGCGTCGGTATCGGGACATCAACCCCGCAACCGGGAACCTTACTGGATCTCAGCGCCAGCGATGCCGCCTTGCGCGTCACGCGTTTAACCAATCCGTCCACGAGCATCGCCACCCCGCGTAACGGTATGATCGCCTATGACTCCACGGATAATGAGCTGCAGGCCTATGTCGGCGGTACGTGGGTAATGCTGGCTGAAGGCGGGATGATCGACATCAGCGACGATACGAACATCACGGCCGGGACCGGTATCGTCATCATCGGCGACACGATCGCGGTGCAGGATATTT
Organism: Candidatus Omnitrophota bacterium; assembly: GCA_020429915.1. Lineage (GTDB taxonomy): Bacteria > Omnitrophota > Gorgyraeia > Zapsychrales > Zapsychraceae > JAGOSC01. Next base: position 154,567 of record JAGQKV010000019.1, read on the forward strand.
ATGTGCTCAACGGCGGCGACACGATGACCGGCAATCTTAATGTAGATGCGTCGGTGGTAATCGGATCCCAAAACGCTCCCGTAACGGGAATCATCCTGGACCTGAGCGCGAGCGACGCGGCCCTGCGGGTGACCCGCTTGGCTGATCCTTCCACGAGCATTGTGTCACCGCGCAACGGTATGATCGCTTATGATTCCACCGAGGACGAATTGCAGGCGTATGTGGGCGGCACCTGGGTGATGCTCGCTGAAGGTGGCATGATCGATATCAGTGATGATACCAACCTGACGGCTGGCAACGGAATTTCCATTACCGGCGATACCATCGCGGTGCAGGACATCTATGTCCTGACGGCGGGCGACACCATGACCGGAACACTGACGCTTGGCGTTACCCCGGTCGATATCGCCACGCCGGTGGGTCAAGATCTGACCATTCAGCCCGGGGCGGGTGGCTATCTGATTTTGCAGGGAACTATGGGTATCGGGACCAGTTCTCCGGCCGCTGGAACCATCCTGGATCTGTCGGCCTCCGATGCCGCTTTAAGACTCACCCGGCTGGCTGATCCGTCCGCGGACGTTGCCGCCCCGAGTAACGGTATGATTGCTTATGACGCCACGGACAATGAACTGCAGGCCTATATCGACGGAACGTGGATCCGGTTGTCCGAGGCGGGTATGATCGACATCAGCGATGACACCAACCTCACGGCGGGCACGGGGATTTCCATCATCGGTGATACGATTGCGGTGCAGGATATCTATGTGTTAAACGCGGGCGACACGATGACCGGCAATCTGAATGTCGACGCCCAAGTGGTGATCGGATCGCAGTCCGCTCCGGAGACGAGCATCATCCTCGACCTGAGCGCGGCGGACCGGGCCCTGCGGGTTACGCGGGTGGCGAATCCGTCCGTCAACATTGTGCAGCCGCGTAACGGTATGATCGCCTATGA
>JAGQKV010000020.1 GCA_020429915.1 Candidatus Omnitrophota bacterium
TGTCCAAGATGAGAAAATTTATCCTACGCTGGCTTAGCGGAGGCCTCAAGCTTTTTGCGGAGAGCGAAGAAGGGCATGTGATGGACGGTCTGACAACCAAGCAGAAGGAATTGTTTCCGCTGTTTATCCTTGGGAAGTCAGATGCCGAAATCGCTCAGCTGACCAATTTGCCGGAGATGACCGTTGCCAAACACCGGTATGAGATTTACAAATCGAACTGATTTTCTTGAATTAATTTTGTGAAATTCGGGTCAGAAAAGTACACCATACTTATAGAACGATAGAGCAATAGTCAACCAAACGCCGGCCTGATCCACCGGCTGCCAGACAAAAATTTAGGGGCATAATTGTGGCGCCACAACCATGATTATGCCCCTTTTGTTTGGCCCTAGAGGAACGAAAATGACAGCTAAAAGCTATTTAAAATATGTTCGGCAAATGTTCAATCGTGAACAAGATTTGAACAAAATGAATCTCCTAACTTCATTTGTTTCAAAGGGAATCTCAAAGCTGTCGCTTTGTGATTGTTCAAGACCACCCTTTCTCAACCATAACTTTGTTATGAGAAATGGTGGTCTTGAACGACCCTTTGAACCAACTGAAAAGGAGATTGCCTTAATGTATGAATTTCATTTTAGTATTGGGAATCATGGAAAACGTTTATCTGTTTTGCCTTTAGTGTTCTTGTTGAAGGGCTTTGCAGTGGTATACTTCGAATGATTACAGGATAAATAATTTGTGAAGGGATTTTTCGGACCGCGCACCCGGAAACCCAAGAAAGTTTTATAAGCCACTCCAGACGTCTGGCTCTCTGGGGTGGCTTTTTTCTTGGGTGGAAGGGATCAAATAAATGATCTTTCTGGAACAGGAACAGGAGTAAAAGGTGAGACAGATTCCATTAAAAATTAAGACTCTGAGGTATGTGGCGGATCAGGGGGTGGTCTCGGTGGAGGATGTGATGAAGCATTTTGAGGAGTATTCAACAGTAGATGCGGTGAGGATGGCTATGTCGAGGCTGGGGATAGAGCATCAACCATACGGGGGGATTAGGTATGGGATTTGGTTCATAGCAGACAGGAAGCTGTTTGATCAGCTGAGGGAGTATTATCCCGGACTTCAGCGATATAAGGTCAGGGGAGAGAGTGTAATTCGTAAGGTTCCCCATTCATTTGGAATTAACTATCTGCGAACAATGCTGGAACAATCGGACAAGATCAAGGTCGTGGAATGGTGGAGTGAGGAATTTATCAGATCATTACCCGTGTATAAACGGGACGGACTAACAGCCCATAAGGTGCCGGATGCGATATTCTGGCGGCAACGAAAGGATAAGACAAGACAGAAGTTCTTTCTTGAATACGAAAGGTCACTGAAATCTCCGGTGCGTTATGGGCGTATCTTTCAGTTCTATGCCAAAAGGCATGATGTTGGCAATCGCAATGTGATTTACATCTGCGAGACAGAACAGATCAGGGACAAATTAGTGAGAATCGAACAGGAACTGGTGAAAGGAGGGAAGCTTAAGGCAACGGACTTGTATTTCAATTTTATTACTTTGGAAGAATTTAACCGTGCTTATGCACAAGACAAAAAGGAGAGCAGATCATGAAACGGATACAGATTGCAAGAGTTTTGAAAGGGCTGGTTTTGGCGGTGGCATTATTGGGTGTTTTTGTTCACCCGGCCTATGCCGATTTGGAAGGTAGTGTCACATCATTGCTGGACAATATCAAAACTATATCAACGCCGATTGCCATTATCCTGCTTATTTTTGCGGGGTGGCAACGCATGATGGGCAATAACCAGATATTCATTGCGGCGTTAATCGGGACAATCATTGTGTTCGGTGCACCACAGATTGTCGAACTTATCAGTGCGGTGTTTCTTTAATCAATTGAAGGAGAGCGGTTATGCGAAGATATCACGAACAATGTTTACGGAACCTACAGGATAAGATGCTGATTCTCGGTTTCGAGGAATTCGATATCTTTCTGGTGATCGGGACTGTTCTGGGTCTTCAATTGTTCAAGGTAAACACGCTGGTTATCTGGGTTGTAGGGGGCACTCTTGCGGGAGTGTTGCGGTTTATCAAGAGGGGGAAGCCGTCCAAGTATATCGAACACGGTGTTCAATGGTTTTTCAAACCGAAGGTGTACACCGCCATTGGACAATCCGTGCTGGATGTCATCAAGGGCCGGACGGTGGATATCAGGTTAAACTCCCTGCAAGAGTTGCTTCCTTACAGCCATTTTGAAGATGAGTTCTTGGTGCTGGAAGACGGGTCTTTGTCGTGTGCCTATTTGGTCGAGGGTCCGGTTATCGAAAATTACTCCAAAGAAGAACTGATCGGGTACACCGGGAGAATCGAGTCGTTCCTGAACCATTTGCCGGAGCGGATGAACTATCAGGTCATCCTTGACATGGATGGCGACTATCAGGAAGAACTCGGCCAGCATAAGGTGATCCGGTCGGAGAATACCCTTATCCGGGGCATGCACAAAGAGCGGGTCCGCAAGTTCGAAGAAATTATCCAGAACCAGAAATTGCGCCGGTTCCGGTGTCACTTCCTGATCAACTGCCCGCCGTTTCCCAAAGCTAATGCCGGGATATTCAAGACCAAAAAGAAGGCCTTCAGCGAAGAGGATATTCGGTTCCTCAAGGCCGAGTTCAAGCGGGCGCTGGATGATATCGAATCCGGATTAAGAAGCACCGATTTGACGGTTCACAAATTATCCAATCAGGAGGTGGCGGGTTTTACCTACGGTCTCCTAAACCCCGACAGGGTACGGGAGGGAATCGGTTGCCCGAAGCTTAAATCCCATGACAGTTTTGTCCGTCAGGTGTGCTGTTCGGATTTATCCATAGATGATCAAAAGGGCGAGTTCATCCAATTCGGCGGATACTACCACAAGTATGTGACCTTGAAGGTCCTGCCGGAACTGACTTTCCCGGCCATGCTGTTCCAATTGCGGTATCTGTCTTTTAAGGAGTTTCATGCCGTTTTTAACATTGATACGCCTTCTAAGGAATGGGGCCGAAAGACCATCGAGACCCTTAGACGCCGGGAGTACGGGAATCTGCTGCAATTCATGGGCCTTCCCAACAAAGAGGCCCAGGTCAAGGTCGAGCAGTACGAGGCGTTACTTGAGGAGCTTCAGCAGACTAACCAAAAACTGTTCCGGTGCCAGCTGACTATCCACGTCTATGGGGACACGGTCGATCAGGTGAAACAACGGTGCACCGAGCTTATAAACCTGTTTTCAGCCCTTAACGGTGCCGAAATGCACGATGAACGCTGGGGCGGCGTGACGCCCGCATTCTTAAGTACTCTGCCGGGATGGACCAAGGAATCCACCCGGTGGCTGATGCTGAAAACCCTGCATCTGGCCGATTTCCTGCCGGTTTTCTCGGAATTTAAGGGTAGCGGCAACGCCGAATGCCTGTTCTTCAATACCACGCAGGGGTTGGCATCGTTTGATCCGTTTTCCAATGACATTGCGGCCTTTAACATCGTGGTCGTGGGAGCCACCGGCAGCGGCAAGAGTTTTACGATCAACCAGATTATCAACCAGTACAGCAAAAACCGGCCGATTGAAATCTTCATTGATATCGGCGGTTCGTATAGACGTCAGACCCTGCTGAAAGGAGGTGAATACATTGATCTGGGTCTGACCAAGAAGTTCACGCTTAACGTCTTTGAATTGTCCGGGAACAAACCGTTACGCTCGTTCACGGAGGAAGAGCAGAACGAAATCATTATGGTCAAGACCAAGTCCATTATTCAGATGATGGGAGGATTGAAACGGTTCAACGAGGCCGATCAGATCGTGGAAGACTATCTTTTCCGCAGTTTGCGGTTTATGTACGAGCGGATTGACCGGCCCGTCCTCAGCGACTTTCGAGGGGTTTTAAAATCAATGGCTGAATCGAACAAGCAATACCAGAAGTATTGTGATTCGGTGATCGGACTGCTGGGCAACTGGTTTAAAGGCGGCCAGTACGGAACCTATACGGACGGGCCTTCGACCATTTCACTGGATAAGGATGTGATTTGTTTTGACCTGAAAGGCATGGAGAAATTCACCGGCCTGCAAACGGTCATGCTGACCATCATTACGAACTACGTTTGGAACAAGGTCCTTAATGAACCGGACCGGCGAAAGCTGGTGGTCTTTGACGAATGCTGGAAATTGCTCAGCACCCCGGAATCGGCGGCATTTATCGCTGAATGCTACCGGACATTCCGTAAGTACGGGGCGTCTGCAATTTCTGTTACGCAATCGCTGAATGATTTTCTGGTCGGCGGGCTGGAGAATGCCATCTTGGGCAATTCCAATACCCGATTCATTTTGCGCCAGAATTCCGTACCGACGGTTCAGGGGATCGTAGATTACTTTCATTTCAATGAAAGCGAACACAAGCAGATCGAATCCCTTCAGATCAAAAAGGGCGAGGGAGCGGAAGTATTTTTCTCACAGTCCAAGGGATTGCAGTCCGTCAGCGGGAAAATGGTCATTTATCCGACGCCGATTGAATACTGGGTGGCGACCACGGACGCCAAGGATGTGAGCTACTACAACCAAAAAGAACAAGAGAATCCGGGGCTGGATATGTATGAGGTCATCAAGCTATGTGCGAAAGAATATCCCAACGGATTCAGGGAATAACAAAGGAGGATAACATGTGGACCAACAGATTATTAGCAGTGATTGTATCGGCGGCGCTCGTAAGCGGATGCTCTACCCTCGAGAAATCAGCCGTTGCCGGAGGTGTTACGGGGGCGGCGGTCGGTGGAGTTGTCGGTCATCAATATGACGATACCGTCAAAGGGGCCGCTATCGGCGGCTTGGGAGGAACATTTGCCGGGATTTATCTGGGCAAAAAGAAGAAGAAAACGGAGTTCGAGAAAGGCTTTGATGCAGGCTACAGACAGGGGCAGTCCGACTACGCCAAGTTGATCTGGGAAGAAAAGACCGGAAAGTGCGGCGGTGATTCACAAACTGCCGATACTGCCAGTCAATAAATATACCGACCAATAAAGGAGGAAACGATGAAGAAAACTTTACTAATTTTAATCACGCTTAGCCTGATGTGCCGACCGGCAAGTGCGCAAACGGCTGCTTCTGCTATCTTGGCTCAAACAGCCATTCAGACAGCAGAGCATTTAAGACGGCTGGCGCAGGCCATCGAAGAGGTACGGCTCCTCAAACAACGGTTAGACCTTGCGATTGAGGCCAGCCGGGGCATCGGGGAAGTTAATTTCTTAAGTGATTTCCGAAACGTCATTGTCGAGACCACTGATTTACTCTCCGATCTTGATGTGTACATCAGCGATACTGCCGATTTGTCGGATCAATGGAAGGACATCTTCGGTAATTTGGCGTCTTGGGTAGATACCGCTACGGACGACTACAACTATATCGGGATTTCCGACGATATGAATACGGCCAGCTACGAGATAGCCGATACGTATCAGGATATCTACAAGCGCAATTCGGATTATGCCGAAAGGTTTATTAACCACGCCAAGACGGTGAACGAAAAGGGGGCCATGAAACAAGTGGCTGAAGAGTTGGGGCACTTGATGCAGATGGAGAACCACATTATGTATTTGATATCTCAACAGGTGAAACAGCAGAGTATCGAGAATTCCAACCAAAATGCGGAACGTAAAGAAGCGGTGGTCGAACAGCAGAAGGAAAGCGAAGGCGTTAAGCGGTTCCTGAATGCGGCGAGCCGTGAGTTTCCGATGTAAAGGAGGATTCAATGGACTTTATCTTAGACACGATTCGAAGCGACTTAACCGGAATTGTCACCGTGGGCCGGACCCTGCTGGGTGGTTTCTTTGTGCTGGCATGCTTTTTCATGTATCTGGGGATATTTTCCAGCAAAGGGGCTAACTGGTCCGGCTTGCTCTTCCGGCTGATTCTGGGGTTCGTTCTTTTGCAGAACTATGCGCTGGTTATGGATTCGACCAAGGATATTATCGTGGCCGTTGATACCACGATCAATCCGATAACGAACGCCGCCGATCAATATCTTGTGATGAGTCAGCAGATGCAGGAGTTGTACGAACAGAATCAGCAAAAAGGGTTTTCGCTGGCGCTTTTCGGAAAGAAGACGCTGCATAATCTGACGATTAATGTATCGTTCATTTTCTATGCCATCGTCTCGAATGTGATGCAGGCCATCCGGTATACGATAGCCGGGATCATATACAAGATCGGGCCTTTGCTGATTCCGTTCATTGTTTTTAGATCGACCGTCCGGATAATTGAAGGTTGGTTCCGGTCGTATGTGGCGGTTATTTCTTGGCCGATCCTATGGCATATCGTTTTGTCCATAGCCGTCACGTTAAGCGGGAATATCGACCTGACCGTGGACGGGATTGAGAAGTTTGTCATGTTGAACTTTGCGGTCTGTTTTGTGCTGATCTTTACTCCCATGATTATGTCGAGTTTGATTTCAGGGGCAGGGATCGGGGCCGCCGCATCTATGGCCGCATTAGGAGCAGTAAACAAAGTGACTGAATATACCAAACGAGGAGGCCGGGTTGCGACTGATTCCGTGGTAGGGGGAGCAGACGCCGCTATCGGGTCCGTGGTAAGCGGAGAGTATGGGGCCATGATCCCTGAATCTTTGTCGGGAGGTTTTAAAGGGATGTCAAAGAGTGTGGGATTTAAGCCATCCGTGAATGAACGAAAAATATTCAAGGCCTTAAAGGATATGTTGAATTTCAAAAAGAAGGAGAACACCGATGAGTGAACTGGCATTTAACCGCATCATACTGGAAAAAACGGTCCGCATATTGACCGGGACTGTGACGTGCCTGTTGTGTCTCAATCTGCTACAGGTGCTTATTGTCCTTAAATTCACCCAAAAACCCGTCTTGTTGCTTAAGGAAACCGGAACAGGCACCGTCGAAATGCTCGATTTCAGCAGCTACGAGATTACTGAAACCATTCTCAACAACTTTGTCCGCTGGATCAGCAGTGAGTATTTGAGTTTCGGGCCGGATTCCTTGCCGGGTCAGATTGAGAGCATCAAGCACTATCTGAATACCGAACCAAAGGACGCCATTCTCAAGTCGTATGAGAAGAACAAAAAGGCGATTGAGGCGGGGGTTTATTTTCAATTCAATTTGCAAGATACGGAAATTACTAAACGCAGTAATCCTTATCAAATTGAAGCAACCGGTGAGATGTCCATTATTGACAAAAACGGGCGATACAAGAAGGAGGCCCGCATCTATGTGTTTGACGTTCTAAAGGTCAAACCGACACCGGAGAATCCGTATGGATTAAAGATTATCAGCATCAGACAGAAGATCGAAACCGAAGGAGGTGAATCATGAAGTGGATACTTGTCGTAATTATATTGGCATGGAGCGTGCCCGCTCAGGCCTTCATTGAAACCCGGTATCTGGACAAAGGCAAGATTATCTATGAATTTCCGGCGGAAGATGATGTCCTGCGGGTTTTTGTAAGTCCGGGGTTTGTGACCAAGATTGAGTTGCCGGAAGACGCAGAGCTGGTTCTGGTCGGCGACAATGAATTGCTAAAGGTCGAGGTATCCTCGGACAATCGAAGCGTGATTATCAACGCCCTGACGGTGGAGGGCAAAACGAATCTCATTGTCGATACCCGCAGTCTGCACTTGAATTACGAAGTCATCATCGGCTCGGAGGAAAAAGTAGATTACCGGGTCTGGATCGACCAGTACAAGCATTTTAAGTCCGTGAATGATTCGGAAACAGAACCGGAATTCAAATAAGGAGCGTGATGCCATGAAAATTATCGACTATTTGTTTAAGAAGGACCATACGGGTCAACGCAGGCGGACCTTGCCGTTTATTCTGATTCTGGTATGCCTTGTGTTCGGTTCGTATTTTATGTCCGGTAGCGGGGAAAAGGCCCCGGAGGAAATCAAGACCGATCCGGTTATCAACTACAAGGACGTTACCAGCACCACGAATGAATACAGCAAAAAGTCCCAGCAGGAGGATTTGATCAAGCCATTGCTTTTCTCAAAGCCGGTTGAGAAACCGAAACCCAAGGAAACCATTATCGAGAAATTCGCCGAGAAGCACGAACGAAAGGAGAAGAAGGTAGTTAATTCCCTGATTTATGACACGACGTTATCATCCCGTGTAAGGGAACGGGAGGTCAAGATGCCTTTGGGCAGCATGGTCCAGTGCCTTTTGATTCACAACATTATTACCAACAACTTCAGCTCGCCCGTGATCGTGCAGGTCAAAAAAGACTTCTATTTCAACGGGCGGCTGCTTTTCCCACGGGATACTCGGATATTTGGGGAGGCCCGAGCCGGAAGGGAGCGGGACCGGGTGTTGGTAGCCTTCAGGACTGTGTTGTTTGAGGACGGGTATGAAGTCAATTTCAAGGGCCGGGGCCTCGATGCCGACGGTTCGGGAGGATTCAAGGCTGAGATTATCTCAGAAAAAACCAAGGAGAAAATCCTGTCCAAAGTCCTGCATTTTCTGAGCGGGACATTGCTGGGATTGCAGGAAAAGTCCACCAATGCCCTGACCGGCATCGACCAAGTCGATGTCACCAGCCGCAATGCGATTTTGGAAGGTTCGGCCAAAGCCTTCACGGAAGAGGCCAAAAGAATGGAAAAGGAGATCGACGAGGCCAAAGGTTACGGTATCGTGCCTGCCGGAACAGAGATTATCCTGTATGTTGATGAATCATTCAAGCTGACGCAAAAGGAATTCAGATGAGAGAAGGCGCACTTGTTATTCTGTTGATTATCGCTATTGCCTATTTCCGGTATCAGGAATATGTCCTGCTAGTATTTCAAAGTCCGTTCCTGATGATTTGCGTACTATTGGCCGGAGGCCTTCTGTACGGGATGTATTATTTGGTTCAGCATGTCTTGGAGAAGGTCGGCAACCGGATAAAAATGCACCGGGCGGGAGTCAACACGACCATAAAAGACAAAGGAACAGCTTATCCGTTTATTTCATTTAATATTATCCCTGCTTTGCAAAGCTTTGTGAGGGATGGACAGAGCGATCAATTAACGTTCATCGGTCTGAATGCGCAGAGGAAGAACAAGGGACATATTGCGCTCCCGGATATTCAGCGGACCCAGCATTTGCAAGTATTGGGCATGACGGGAACAGGTAAAAGTACAAGTGTGTTCTACCCGTTGATCTATCAGGATGCACTGAAGAAGAGGCCCGTCATCATTATTGATGCCAAAGGAGAGATGTCGGCTATCAACACGGTGAACGGCATATTAGCGGAAGTCGGGAGAAGTGATGATTTCCTGCTGTTTTCATTGTCGCATAAGGAGCTTTCATGTTCGTACAATCCTTTATTTGTCGGGCAGTATGATCCCCAAGTGGTTATCGACGCATTTTTTAGCAATTATGACGATCAGAATACTTTCTTTCGTGAAATGTCGAAAATGATCTTTTCGCACGCATTCTTTATTCTTCATTCGCTGGGAAAACCGTTTAGCCCGATGGATGTGTATTGTTATTTGAATAATGAGTATTGCCGACAGGAAATAAACAAGCAAATCGTCAGAGGCAATGAAACGGGATGGTTGCGTTTAAAATTACTTAATCAGGTTATATCCGATTTACAGGACCAATACAAAGGATGGAGGCATGTAGTCGCTGGATTTAACAATTTTCTGATGAGCTTTAATGATCCACTCCTTAACGAAGACGACAGTGATATCGTTCTTTCGGAAGTGATCCGGGAAGGCAAGGTAGTATATTTCCAGTTGCCGACGAATGCCTATCCCTTACAGGCTATAGCGATAGCCCGGATGGTGCAGGCCAATTTAAGATATATTTCGTCGATGATTCAGACAGGTCAGCTACCAAATGATTTATTGGTCAGCGTACTAATTGACGAGTACGGGGCTTTTGCCGAGCAGACGTTTGTGGAAGTTCTGAACAAGGCCAGAAGCAGCCGGATGATGGTGACATTGGCCCATCAAAGTCTGGGGGATTTGCAGAATATTTCAGCGACTTTTATGAAGCTGATTGACGAGAACACGCTCAACAAGATTTATTTGAAACAGACCGATCCCGAACTGGCCGAGCTGATTGCCCGTAGCATGGGGACATACACCAAGCAGGAGCAAACATTTCGGATGACCGCCGGGTATTATGGTAATCAGATTCACACGGGAGAGACCTCGAACAAGACCGTTCAGGAATTCTATTTTTCACCGGACAAGGTTAAAAACTTGCACAAACACGGGCAGGGGTACTTGATATACAAGGGGGACAATTCCCAGCAATGCGTCAACTTTGGTCAGTTTGGCGGCATCAAGGAAAAGCCTTACATCAAGCCTGTCCGAAAGAATAAAAGGGAAGGGTTAAAGCTTTTTGAGCGGTACTATCTCCGGGATGAAGAAATATCCCAACCGCCACCGAAAAGAAAGAGGGGCAAGAAGGGTGAAATTGCCTTGGATGATTAACATAAAGGAATGAATTTTAGGAAAGGTAAAGGAGGTGTTGGCCGTATGGAAAAAAGATTTCTGAGTGTGATTGAGGTGGCTGAGTACCTGGGTTTTAGCGAAAGTGCCATCAGAAAGTGGATCAGAAAGGGGCAAATTCCGTTTGCCAGAATTAATGGGGCGATCCGTTTTGATATCGAGAAAATTGAGGAATGGGCGACTTCAAGGGCTGCGTAGTTTGAAATGTTTGACATGATATGTGTGATGAATATATAATTTTGATTGAACCTTACCCATATATTCTCGCACGATATCAAGAGAGGTGAATATATGGGGTCGATCTTTAAAAAACATAGTCGGTGGTATATAGATTACTACCAATCTGATGGTAAACGGGTCCGTAAAGCTGTTTCTAAATACAGGGAACAGGCCGAGCTGGCACTCAAAAAAGTCGAAGTGGAGATGGCCGAGTGCAAATACCTGAATGTTAAGAAAAGCAAAGAAATTACATTCAAGGAATTTGCTGAGAAGTACCGGCGCAAACATATCCAACGACGAAGCCGCAGTGCCGATAAGCAGGAATGGTTTCTTAACGGTCTTATCAAGTATTTTGGTAAACGGATGATGTATGAGATAACTGTCATGGAAATTGACGATTATCTGGAACATCGGCATGAGGGCCGTTCTGCCAGTACGGTCAACCGGGATTTGGCCATGCTCAAATCCATGTTTAGCCGTGCTAACGAGTGGGGAGATTTAGTGGATTATCACCCTGCCAAGAACATTAAGCTTCTGTTCGAAGACAATGAGCGCTGCCGGTACCTCACGGATGAGGAACAGGACCGGTTACTTTCAGCATGTAGTGGAATGCTACGCATGATTGTCCTGATTGCGCTCAGGACAGGTCTGAGATGGGGCGAGATTGTTAATCTCAAATGGCGGCAGGCTCCTAAAAGTAATTATGTCGATTTCGAGCATAATACTGTTTTTGTCCATGAATCGTTGGCAAAAAGTAAGAAGTCCCGTTACATTCCTCTGGCTCCATCAGTCAAGCATGCCTTGCTGGATTATCCTCAGCTTAGCGAATCAGGCTATATATTTGTTAATCCCAAGACGGATAAGCAAATCGTAACCCTGAAAAAGTCGTTTCGCCGGGCCTTAAAGAAGGCCAAGATCGAGGACTTCCGGTTCCATGATTTAAGGCATTGTTTTGCTTCCGATCTCGTGAGAAACGGGGTAGACCTTTTCACGGTGCAAAAGTTGCTGGGGCATTCAAGTCCGAAGATGACCATGCGGTATGCTCATCTTGGAAACGATCACTTGAGGAAAGCGATTCAGTTTCTTGATGAGAAAAACCCGTACCTGTTCAGGGATGGACACTTTTTGGACACCACCGCCAAAAATGCAATTAAGCTGTAAAATTATATTGTAAACGATTGTTTTACAATGTTTTAGAAAACGGGCATTTTGGAGTCATTTGGAACCTTTAGCTTACATTCAGAAGGCCGAGGGTTCGACTCCTTCATCGCCCATGGATTTTTGACGAAGTCAAAAATCTAGGTCGGTCAACCGATGGTTCTGTGGTTGACCGACCCCTTTTTTTGCCTCCCGCGAAGCGGGAAAATCAAGCCCGTCAACCGAACGCTCCTACGGTTGACGGGCTTTTTTATTGGAAGTTCGTATGAAGTGTTGACCAAATTTTACGAAGATTCATCACAAACTTCCTATGCAAGGCTAAAAAAGTTAATGTACGATGGAAGAAAATCGGACAAAAAAAGAAACCGGACAAGAAAAAAATCCGGGCAAGGACAAGTATCTGGACATGCCAAACGCCTGAAGTCTTTCACTAAAGTTGGCTCAACTAAGGGAGGCAGGTCATTTAATGAAATGAAAGGAACAAAATGCGATATTTTCACGTCATCGTTGTTATTTGTTTGTTAATGGCGGTCTTATCGAATTCGGCCGTGGCACAAGAAAAATCGGTTAAGCAAATGAAACGGGAAGTAAAGGCCGCCGAACAGAGAGTCGGCGCACAGGCATATGCGTTGGCCAAAGATGCCTACGATAAAGGTAACAACGAAGAGGGATTAAAATACTTAAGACAGGCGGCAGATGCCGGGCACGCCGAATCTCAATACATATTGGGAATGAAATATTATAACGGCGGGCAAATTCCCAAAGATGATCGGCTCTCCTTTGAGTGGACCGAGAAGGCGGCTAAACAAGGCCATGTCGCCGCGGCGTTTCAAATGTATTCAAAATATATCCGCGGGACCGGCGTTGAAAAAAATGAAAAAAAGGCGCATAAGTATCTCAGGCAATCGATGGAAGGAGGCAACACGGATGTCAGTGCCAAGTTTCTTCTTGCACAAAATTACTGGTACGGCTGGGGGACCAAGAAAAATCCGCTGCTGGCCGTTAATTGGCTGCGGCAGGCCGCGGCCGAAGGCCATGCGAATGCGATCAAGATGCTCGAATCCGTGAGCCAGGACGAGATTGTGAAGCAGAGCGTTTTTAAGAGTTGTGATGTCTGTCCGACGATGGTGACTCTTCCGGAGGGCGCGTTTTTAATGGGTGTGCATGATCCGAATAGCGTTGACTTAAACACCAATAAAAATCTCACAAACCAACCACGTCATTTCGTCAATTTACCGCACACTTTTGCGCTCGGTCAAACCGAGGTGACCCATGCGCAATGGAACGCGTGTGTCGGAGATAAAGGCTGCGCGCGACCCGTCGACACCACACAGGAGAAGGCCAATCATCCGGTCACCTACGTTAGTTGGAAAGAAGCGCAGGAATATATCGCCTGGATATCCAAAAAAACGAACAGGCCGTATCGGTTGCCGACGGAGTCCGAATGGGAGTACGCGGCACGCTCCGGTGTCAGCACGGCCTATCCATACGGGATAAGTTTACCCCCGGCACGCGCTAATTGCAAAGGATGCGGATCTCAATGGGATAATCAATCCACCGCGCCGGTTAAAAGTTTTGCGCCCAATGGATATGGCCTTTATGAGATGCTGGGTAACGCGGCCGAATGGACGGACGATTGTGTTAACAAATCATATAAAGGTAAGCCGCCGATGGGGATTTCATGGGCAACGGGATATTGCGAAGAACGAATCCACCGCGGCGGCGCATGGGATACATCGCCGAAATCATTGCGCGTATATAACCGGGAGTATCAAAAAGTCGGCGATCGCCGTTTGAATTTAGGTTTTCGTCTGGCCTTGACGCTTAAGGAGTTTCCTAAACGCGCAGAAGCGGCTAAAGCCGCTACGGCGGCGGGCGCTAATCAGGAATCGAAATCAATTACGCAAAAGAAGCCGTCCTGCAGCGGAAGAAAAGAAATCGACGGATGGAAGTTTTTTTGGACGCACGATTATTTCTATCTCAAGCCCGCTCTCTACGACATAAATGATTACGGCATAGGGTATAACAAGAAATATGTCGAGCTGACGATTTCCAGAGGTTCAACGGGCAATTATTTTATGATGTTTAAATTTGGAGGAACGTACCATTTAGGGGATATCTATCAACTGTATGTCGATGGGATCAAGGTTTATGTCGGGCAGTGGACAAGTGAAACGTCGGCCGATGGCAAATCCCAACGGGATAATCTGCCGTCTTTGACGGCCGATGTCATACAAAAAATGGAATCCGGAAAAGTGGCCGAGGTGCGTGCCGTCAAACGCAATTATGACGACACCGAGGTTATTCTGATATCGGCCAAGTTTTCCTTAACGGATTTTGCAAAACATCATAAGGATATCGATCAACATCGGCAAATAACGGAAATGAAAAAACAGATCGGCGGGTGTCGGTAACACATAGGTGAAAGAACGAGTCTATCATATACTTAGTTCTTGTTGAGAAGAATTCATGCCGAGACTCTTTGAGTGACGTGACGGTAAAGGTATATTCTTCAAAGAATCAACTTGAGGATGTGTTTCAAATTAAAAAGAGGGATCATCCCTTTTTAGGCATGATGGACATAGGTGCATAAATAGTGGAATGAATAGTATCAAAACCGCACAAATCCCCGAAAATAAATACCTTGCGCGATAATCCAATCCCTCCACCATATTTCATAGTATAATACCCCCAAGATTTCCCGGTTAACGCACATTAATCCCAACCCCCCAAATGCGCACAACCATGAACAAATTATCCACCGAACTCCTCACCCGCTTCCCGGAACTCAAGTCCCGGGTTGTTGCCGGGGATGAGGAGTTGCCGTATCAGATGATAAACCATCTCTTCGACTGGGTCCTGGAGGAGATGCGGGCTCAACGATTGGTGGACGTGTCCCCGCGCGTCATCGATTTTACGGAATGGTGCGAAGACCAGCCGCCGGGCAAGGATGCCGGGGACGACATCGCCACCGTCTACACCGTCGGATTCTACGAAAAATTGTTCGAACACCCCGAGACCCGTCCGCTGGTGACCCGGCTGACGACGCGCGAAAACCTGCAGTTGCCGCAGACGCGCGACTATCTCATCGGCGCGGTCGGACAGGAGGCCTACGACGCGACCCTGCTCGAGTTCGACAAGCTCCCGCCGTCGGTCAGGGCGCTGTGGACCCGGAACAAGGCCCGCGTCTATCCGCGCCGCCGGTTTTTGCGCTACCTCGGATTCGCCGGGCTGATCCTGGTCGCTCTGTGGGTGGTGTTCATGGTGCCCGAGATCAGGGGGTTTCACGCCTTTGTGGCCCTGTTAAACGGTGAGCCGGTCCCCATCCGGCGGCTGATCGTCACTCGTCCCGAAAACTGGGTCCTGAACGACGACGACTCGCTGAAATACATCGCCGCGCAGCTCAAACGCAAGAGAAGACAGGAGCCTGTGGAGAAAGACCTTCGCGCGACCGGGACGCTGGTCTTCGGTCCCTGGAAGCGGGTGTCGTACACCGATTATGTCCTTTCACCGGATTATGAGTATATGCTCATATTGCATGATGATTTCGGCAATGAAACGTATTACCGGATCCCCGTCAATGAGCAGACCCCGCCGGAGCTGCGCAGCATGGTCTATGCCATGGCGGAAGCGGGGCGGATTGCGCGCATTGATGAGGAGCGCCGGGAGGAATTACAGCAACAACAGGAAAAACAGCAAGCGAAAGCCGTCGAACCCCGCATCAAACTGCCCGGCAGCGGAAATTAACGGCGCGCCGCAGAATTTACTATGCCCGCTTACATCAAACCCATCAACGCCGATAACTGGAAAGACGTCACCGAATTGACGGAATTGTCGGCTTCGGACTCGTGGCAGGATACCTTGCAAAAAGTCCAATCTGGCCTGGCCGCGGCCATCAAGGAATATCATTATCAGGAAACAGCAGGGACCGCCGGTGATTTTCCCGACAGATATGAACCGGGGCACGCCTTTTGGCCGTGGTTTGACGCCGAGAGGGCCGGTCGATTGTACCGTATGATTGATCAGCTGCCGGACAACTATGATCGCGGTATTGCCGAACAGATTGTGTGCGCGGCGCGTGCCGGAGGAGTGGAGTTCGGCGCGGCAGGCTAATCGTGACCTGGCGGACGTTCTTTGCACAATAATTGTGCAATATATTAGAGTAGACAGTGTAACCGCGCGACGTTCGATCGATCCTGCGCACAGCGTCGGGGGCGGTGACAAATGTTGACAATTGTCACCGTTTGTTTAAAAAAATAAACAAAAATCTTGCGGTAAACGTCGGCCAAATGAAAGCGATCAGGTTGTGGAAAAAGTTTCTCTGCGATGACGTGTCATAAATTTAGTTTTATCAAACTGTTTTATCTGTGTAAGAAATTATTTCCTTATTATGATAGAAATATTTAAACATAAATTAAGTTGGCACAATCTTTGCTGCTAATATGACTGCCTGCATTTTACGCGTAACATTGCCTTTCTACAATCCACACGTTGACCGATCATCTCACGACCATTGAGCCCTTCCGGGCTTGCCCATTTTAAAAGTTTTAACTCACCAGCGTGAAAGGAAGACCATGAGAAGATTCACTCCCTTAATGATCCTAACTCTTTTTATCGGGCTTGTCGGTGTGTCCCCGGCTGCGGCGTTCTCCCTGGCCGGAGGGTACTTCGGGCCTGTCGAGTTCAAGTTGACCGGATTCACCAAGTCCCTGGACAACGATCCGGATTCCTCGTTTATGAACGAGACATGGGGAATCTTCCAGATCACCAGTATCACCACACAGGGCGGATCGAACCTGTGGACGGCGGGAACCGACGGGGAGTACCTTTACGGGATGTTCTACGGCCTGCAAGACGCCAACGTTATTGTCAACGGTCCGGGCGACGTCACGATCGAGCAGTCGGGCGGATCGTTCGATTTGTACCTGGCGACCCAATCACCGGCCGATGTCGGCGGAACAGCCTTCTTTCTGAACACGCCGAATGTACGCCGCACGGCGACCGATGAGTATGATTCGGTAACGAACCTGGCAGGCGCGCAAAACTTTTTCAGCGGGAATTTCGCCCCGGGCATCCTTCCGGGTGACGGCGTGACCACTGTTGTCCAGAACGTTGACGCGGCCACGGCGCCGGCCAGCGGTTCCGGGACCGGATACGGCGATATCACACCGGGCAGCGGCCTATATGCCAGTCTGTTCGATTCCAACGGCTACAACCCGGACGGGACGCCGCGTGACCTGCTCTTCGACTTCTTCGTCACGCCCACCGATCCGAGCGGTCCGGCTGCCGCCTTTGATCAGCGCATTACCGACCCGGTTACCGGAGTAGCGGTCGTACCGGAACCGGCCACGGTCCTGCTCCTGAGCGGCGGGTTGTTCGGAGCAGCGTTCAGACGCAAGCGTAACGCGTAAGATTTTATCTGTCATTCAGAAAAGGCATCTCACTTCACCGTGAGATGCCTTTTTTTTGTCCATCCTGTACCGGCCATTGATTGGGACGGAACAGGTCGGAATTCCGGAAAAATCCCCCCGTTCCCGCGGATCGGCTATATAATATTCTTTTCACGCAATGTCTTAACAGGGGAAGAGCATGTACGAAGAATTATATCTCAGGAATGAAGGATATGTTTCCGGCGAATTGCAGTCCCGTATCCGCGCCACACGGGTGCTGATCGCCGGCTGCGGCATCGGCAGCACCATCGCGGAAGCGGCATTAAGGCTGGGTTTTGAATACCTGACCCTGGCCGACGGTGACACGGTGGAGCTGCACAACCTTAATCGCCAGGCCTATGAAGGCGCGGACGCCGGCAAACTCAAGGCCGAGGCCCTGGCCGCGCGGCTTTTGCGGATTAATCCTGAGGCCCGCATCACTACGCATGCCGACTGGATCACGGAGGACAATGTCTCCAAGCTGGTTGCGGGGGCCGATCTGGTGTTTGATACCATCGATTTTCTGGATCTGAAGACGATCTGCGACTTGCACGACGAGGCCTACCGGCAGAAGACACCGATCATCAGCGCCGTCTCGGCCGGATGGGGGGCTGCCGCCGTTTATTTTCCCGCGACCGGGTCCGGGTCCTGCCTGTTTCGTAAACTCTTCGGACTGCCGGCTACCGGTTCGGTGGAAAACGCCTCCTACGTGGAACACTTCACGCATTTTATCGACCGTATCCGCACCGACCTTGATCCCCAAGTGGCCGACGCCATGGCCAAGGCCCTGACCGTGATGGAAGACGGCACCCCGTGCCCGGCCCCGCATGTCTCGGCCGGTTCATTTGCCGTGGCCTCGCTGGCCGTGACCATGGCCGCGCGTCTGTTGAATTGCGACAAGGTCCTGCCGGCTCCGTACATGATTTCCGCCAATATGGGAAAACTGTGCGCCGAAGGCGGTATCGATCTCACTCCGGAAGGGGACAGTCCCCAAAAAGGGACAGAGCAGGCCGCACGTTAAGAGACCTGTCCCCCAAAAGGGGACTGTCCCCTTCCGACTTCCATTTTAAAAGAATAACTGAAACTGCGCGTAGTACAGGTCCGGCGTGTCGCCGAACTCGCTGCCGTTGTCTCCGAAGTTGATCTGCACGCCGGCGGTGATGTCGGTGTTTTCGGTGAGGTTGTAGGAGAGTTCGGGATTATACACGGCGCTGTTGCCGTCCCAGTCATAAATGACGTACTGGTTCAGCTCCACGATCGGCGTGATCTTGTATTGCAGCCACAGGCTGGTGAGGTTTTTCTCAAGCGACAGCAGGCGGCGGTTGGCCTTGAAGTCGGTGAGGAAGGTGGCGGCCGCGTTCTTGTCGACGCCGCCGTTGAAGAGTTGTTCGATCAGGACATAGGTCTTGTTGGAAAAGCTGTAATCCACCCCGACGCTCGCCCGCAGAAAATTACGGCCGTCATCCTGGTGGTTGTGATTGATCTCCCCGCGGAATCCCGCCGACTTGATGTACCCGTCAAAGGTGATCCCGGCGATGACCTGTTCCCGGATAATTGCGGTGATCAGCGTCACGTCATAGGTCTTGATGGTTCGGTAGACCTTGACCGCGGCCATAAATTCTTCATCATCATCCGAAGGCACCACCACCGCATTCACACCGGACAACGACCCCAGCGCGAAGTTCGCGTTGATCGCGTCCACACCGACCCGCTCGTTCCGTTCCAGATCGATCGGTCCTACCGTATTGAAGATATCGTTCGGGGAATAAAACCGCATCACCCCCCAGTCGATGCCCTGTTTGCCCACGGTCACCTGAAAATCCGGGGAATAGTATTTGGCGAAGGCGCGGTAGACGGCGTGGCGCAAATACACGTGATCATTATCCACCGACGTCTTGTCGCCGTCCCACACGGAGGTGTTCTGCTGTTCACGCGAACGGATGGCCGCGAAATCCGGCGTGTTGGCGAAGTCATTGCCGATCAGCTCATTGTCCAGTGCGATCTGAAAGGACCATGGGTTAACCTCCTTGAACAATTCCACCCGCAGTCGGTTGATCGCTGCATAGATGTCTTCGCCGGTCACCAGCGACTCGGTGAAGATGCTCAGGTTCTTGTAGTAGCCGCTGATTTCCAGCGGTTTGGATTCGGCCGCGGCGGATCCGGCCGCGACAAGCATCGCCAGCGTCACCAAGGAAGCGGTAAGTAATTTCACGGGGCGATCCTTCCGTCTTTGAGATTGACCACGCGCGCGACCTTGCCGATCACCATCGGGTCGTGCGTGGAAAAAACAAACGTCGTGCCTTTTTCGCGGTTCAGTTCGAGCATCAGATCGAGGAGTTGCTCGGATGTTTTTGAATCCAGATTGGCGGTGGGTTCGTCGGCGAGGATCACCGACGGCTCCGATACGATTGCCCGAGCCACGGCCACGCGCTGTTGCTGTCCGCCGCTCATCTGATTCGGAAAGTGATCCAGATATTTCTCCAGCCCTACGCGGGTGAGCAGGTCCGCGGCGCGGCGGCGGCGTTCAGCCGGGGCAACGCCCTGCAGCAACATAATATACTCCACGTTCTCCAGCGCCGTCAACGTATTGATCAGGTTGTAGGCCTGAAAGACAAAACCGATATGATCCTTACGGAACTCCGCCAGTTCGTTCTTGGACATCCCGGTCACTTCCGTATGTCCGAAGTGAATCGTGCCGGCCGTCGGTGCGTCCAGGCTGCCGATCAGATTGAGCAGGGTGGTCTTGCCTGATCCCGAAGTCCCGGCAATGGCGAGAAATTCCCGCGGTTCTATCTCGAGGGTGATCCCGCTTAAGGCCGGCGTTTCGATATTTTTGCCCGTGACGTAGACCTTGCTCAGATTGTCGACGCGGATCTTGGACATCAGATGCTCCGGATGGCCTTGACCGGGACGAGCTTGGCCGCGGTCCAGGCCGGATAAATGGATACGATCACGCTGGTCGCCAGCACCATGACGCCGGAGAGAAATGTGTATTTAAAATTCAGACAGGGACGGATCACCGGTTCCATATAAAAGGCATTCAGTGCGTCGGTAAAGATGGTCAGATCGACACCGGTCTCCTGAAAATACAGGCTTGAGGTCAGTCCGAGGAACAACCCGGCCGCGGTGCCGATCAGTCCCAGGAACACCGATTCCCACCCGACCATGGCGATGATCTGCCCTTCCTTGGTCCCCAGCGCCAGCAGGATCCCGAATTCCCGCGTGCGTTCCAGCACGCCCATGAGCACCGTATTCATGATGCCGATGGCGACCACGATCATAACGATGACCACGATGATCCAGATGAAGGTGTTATCGTAATCCAGCCATTGCTGAAGAATGGGGGAAACGGTGTTCCACGCCAGGACCTCGAGCTCCGGATCGTTTAACGCAGTGCGCAGTCCGGCGGCGGTCTGTGTGGATTCCTCCACCGCGTGCAGCTGCACCGCGATCTGCGACGGGCGTCCGTCCATGACAAAAAGCTCGTCGGCGGCGGTGAACGTGATGATGGCCAGCCCCTTGTCGATCTCGGTCACTCCGGAATCCACAATCCCTTTGACATAGTAGGCCCCGCTGGCAATGCTCCCGTCGGCGGCCTGCGACATAAAGACGACTTTATCTTCCAGGCCGACGTTGAGGTTGGTGGCCATGTCCTTGCCGATGATGATCTGTTGATCGTCTCCGTCCTGAAGAAACGTCCCCTTGGCAATGCGTTTGTTCAACGTGCTGACCAGGATCTCGCGCGAAGGGTGGACGCCCAGAATGACCGTGCCCACCGACGCCTCGCTGGAGGCGATCAAACCCTCGGCTCGAATGCGCGGGCTGGTGGCCCGCACCGTCGGGTTTTGACGGATGCGCGCGTCGAGCGCTGCGCTGTTGTCCAAGGCTCTCTCGAGTTTCGGGTTGGTCTGATAACCGGCTGGTTGTACTTGGACCGGGCTCGTGATATAGGAAGTGTAATTCGTGATCATCTGGCGGTGGGCGCCTTCCACAAAAGACCAGATGAAGATCAACGCGCCCAGACCGATACCCACGGCCGAGATGGTGATCAGGGAGCGGCGTTTGTTCCTCAGAATGTTACGCAGGGCGATTTTGGCGAATGTGTTCACAGGCGTTCAGGTCAGTTCAGGCGTTTCAGGTTTGATAAGGTGAATAAATTGTCATCGACCGGCTGATTGTAAACGACGTCTTTCAAATAGATGCGGGTGGTCTTTCCCTTCTTGATGTGATTGGTCATCATCCAGGTGCGCGGGACGGTGCGGTCCGAGACCTTTTCGATATCCGAATATTCGAGCCGTTTGACCAACCGACCGCGTTCGTCGTAATAGTCCTGGCGGATCGGAACATAATCCGCCGGGCGGATCCAGTAGTACAGTTTGCCCCAGATGACCGCGGCCCCGGGCTTGGGGATCAATTCGATCTTGTAAGTCGGTTCCCCGCGCACGGTTTCCTCGGCGACGATTCGGTGGGTGTAGTCGTCGACGATGCTGTTTTCCTTAACCAAATCGTCATTGGCGAAATCGCTGCCCATCCATGACTGCAGCATCATCGACGGCGGGATTTTGATGACCTTTTCGATGCGCGGCAGATAATTCCACATCTCGTTGTCGATCCGCAGGGTGCCGGTGCCGGCTTCTTTGGCCGGGGACAGGATGCGGATAAAAATGCGGTCGCGGCCTTTGCTGTGGACCGCCAACTCCAGCGTGCGTGTCCATGACGGTGTGGTGATTTCCATAATATATGTCCCCTGAACGCTGTCACCGCGCATCAGATCATCCGACTTTTTCACCATGGTCTTGGGGTCCGGCAGGGAGGCGACAGGCGGTGTTGCGGTCGCGTCGACCGGATCGGCGGCCGGTTTTTTTATCACAGGCGCTGATGCCGCGGGCGGCCTGGTCTCCGTGACCGCCGGCACGTCCGTTCGAATAACTGCCGGTGCGGACGGGGCAGGCTGTGTCTTTTTTTCAGGGACAGCAGGTTTTTCTTCCAAATGAGCGGAATTTTGCGGCCGCGCGGCAGGCGGCGGTTCAGCGGCGGGAGGCGCGGCTGATTGCGGCGGCCGTTCGCAAGCGGTGAGGCATAAAATGAGGAAAATGCAAATAAATCCAAATTTTTGCCAAATAATTGGCCTTTTCGCTATTGCCTGCATAATGCCTGTATGCTAACATACGGCCATATCAATTGCAATCCATTCCCACAGGATTACTGACGAGAATCACCTCAATTCACGGTCGTCCTAAGCGGAATTCTTTACCAGCCGATAATGTTGAACGTCACATGCCGCAGGATCCTTCCCGACGAGAAAGGCATCCTGGATAAGATATACCGCTTACGGTACCGGGTCTATGTCAATGAACGCGAGTTTCTTTCGGTCCAGGATTTCTCCGAACCGCGGGAACGCGACGTTTATGACTCCCAGTCCGTCCATTTCGCGGCCATCACCGACGACGGTGAGGTGGTCGGAACTCTCCGCCTGATTTTACCCCACGGCCGCATGCTCCCGATTGAAGAGAAGGTCCCGGGTCTGCCCGCCGACCGTTCGGATTACGCCGAGGTCTCCCGGTTGATCGTCAGCAACACCGCTTTGAACCGCTGCCTGCGGTCGGCCGGCGTGAACACGCGCGTGAACAGACGTGAACGTTTGGTCAGCAAAATGCAGGCGATGACCTTTCACATGTGCAAGGCGGCCGTTGCTTACAGTGTCAATGAAGGCATCAACCGCTGGTACGCGTTTATGGAAAAAGGACTGTGGCGGCTGCTGGTCAATCACGGCTTCCGCTTTCATTCTATCGGACCGGCGGTCACTCACTTCGGTCAGGTTATTCCGTTTATGGCCGACGTCTCCTCGTTTCACGATCCGATCGCGGATTATCTGCAACGGCATGAAATTCCGCCCACCATCACCACCGAACGCCATTCCGGCACCTATTTTCCCAATGAATGTGTTCCCGCTATGGTTTAACGGTGCTTCCGTGAGACGGAACCGGGCGGCATTTTTACCTTTTGACTTGATTCCGTCGGTTTGTTAGTATTTAAGCTATGAAATTAGACGGAGAAGAGATATTATTTCAGCGGGTCGCGCTGTCCGACACGAAATTGATGCAGAACATCTACCGCTTGCGGCTGCAGGTGTACGGCCATGAGTGCGGTTTCATCAATCCGGCGGACTACCCGGACGGAATGGAAAGGGACGATTATGAGGACCAGGCCGTTCATTTCGCGATCACCAGCCAGAACGGCGACATGATCGGAGCGATGCGGTTGATTTTGCCTGGCAAGCGGCCGCTGCCGATCGAAGAGCATTGTCCCGACGTGAATCTCGCCTCCGCATTGGGCCCGGACAGCTGTTGCGCCGAGATATCCCGTCTGGTCATCAGCAAGCGTATCCGCCGGCGCCGTAATGACGGTTTGTACTATGAGCCGCAGGTGCAGGACCAACAGGGCGTCGATGCCGAAGGCAAGGCCTTCCGCCGCCGGTCGCGACCGATGGCATTCGGTTTGTACCGCGAGATGTATCTGGAAAGCAAACGGCTGGGGATAACCCACTGGTGTTCGCTGATGGAGAAGAGTTTGTGGATGCTGCTGCGCGTGCACGGGTTTTTCTTTGAGCCGGTGGGGGAAGAAGTCGACCTGTTCGGCCCGGTCCGCCCTTACGTTTCCAACATCGCGGCCGTGGAAAAGGAAGTGGCCGACAGATTTCCACAGTTTTATCAGTGGTTTACCTCCGATGTTTCACAGGAAGAAACTCTCAACCAGCCCTTTCCGTTCTAAATTATCCTTATATTCATAGCGTTTTAACGGGTTTGATCTATACTTAAAGTGGTATGAGTCAAACGGATCGACATATTTTTGCGCGGTTTGAGCAGACCGTGCGGGCTTGTCCGGACGAAGAATGCATCCGCTTTAAGACCAGTGATACGTACTGCTCGCTCAGCTACAAAACGCTGCACCGCCGTGTGCTGCTGCTGCGCGAGATCCTGCTGGCGCGCGGCGTCCGTCCGGGCGACCGGGTGGCGATCATCGCCGAGAACCATCCCACCTTTGTAGCGGCTATGCTTGCTGTTTTGGCCGCCGACGCCATCGCCGTCCCGCTGGACATTCAATACACCAGTCAGCAATTGCAAACCGTGATCGATCACGCGGGGATCAAGATCATCCTCGGCGTGTCCCGCACGTTTTCGGAGTGGAATAACGGGGTCCGCGATGCCGAGACGGTGCAGATGGATGCCGGCAATATCATGCGCGAATTTGCCGAGATCGACGAACCGCGGGCCTTTGATCCCGCCGCAACGCATACCGCCGAAGCGCTGATCCTTTATACATCGGGGACGACCAGCGAACCCAAGGGGGTGGTGCTTACCCATGAGAATATCCTGGCGAACGTCGATGCCCTCCTGCACAAAGACATTATCCGCACCGAAGACCGGGTGTTGTCCTTTTTACCGCTGCAGCATGCTTATGCCATTTCCGGCACGTTATTCACGCCGCTGTTGAGCGGCGCCAAGATTATCTTTCCGGCCAGCATCGCCGCCAAGGAACTGGTGGCGTGTATGCGCGAGACTAAGACCACCATCTTCGTCGGTGTTCCTCAGGTCTATTCCCTGATGCACCGGGCGATCAGCGACAAGCTCAATCAGCTGCCTACGGGAAAGAAGTTCATGGCCCGGACGCTCGGCAGACTGTCCGCCGGATGGCGGCGGATCACCGGGATCAATGCGTCGCCGCGGATCTTCGGCAAGATTCACGCGACGTACGGCGGGCACCTCAGGCTGATGGTTTCCGGCGGTGCGCACCTGGACGAACAAATCGCGACCGACTTTACATTTTGGGGATTCACCATCGTGCAGGGTTATGGGCTGACCGAGACCGCGCCCGTGCTGACCTTTGATTCCCCGCGCGCGCCGCGCATCGGGTCTTCGGGCCAGCCGCTGTGCAACGTGGCGATCAAGATCCACACGCCGGGTAAGGACGGGATCGGCGAGGTGTGGGCGAAGGGACCGAACGTGATGGCCGGTTATTTCCGCAATCCCGAGGCCACCGCCGCGGTGATGAAAGGGGATTGGTTTAAGACCGGGGATTTGGGTTATCTTGACCGCGCCGGGCGGTTGTATCTGAAAGGCCGCAAGAAGGAGCTGATCGTTTTGAGCAGCGGCAAGAATATTCATCCCGAGCAACTCGAAAAGCAATTCGATCAGATGCCCAGCATCAAGGAAGCCGCGGTCCTGACCGCGCGCACGAGTCACGACGGCGGTGAACAGCTGGTCGGACTGTTTGTTCCGGACGAGGCTTTCTTCGAGCAGCAGCGCGACATGGGGATCGTGGAGCGCATTAAGTGGGACCTCGAAAATATTCAGGCCCATCTGCCGTCGTATCAGCACCTGCGCGGTTTTGAAGTCATTCAGGAACCGTTGCCGCGGACCCGGTTGGGCAAGATCCGCCGTTTTCAGCTCGCCCGTATTTTCGAAGAGGCGCGCCGCGAGCACCTGTCGCGGCAGAGAGTCACCGCGCGCGTGTCTTCGGCCGCGCACAGCGGATTGGAGAGCCGGGCGCTGGCGTTTCTGGAGGAAACTCTTAAACAACCGGTGCGACGCAGTGATCACCTGGAGCTGGATCTGGGCGTCGACTCGCTCGGACGCATCGAGCTGTTGATGAACTTGCAGGAGCACTTGGGGCTGAAGATCAATGAAGAGCAGATGATGAAGTTCTTTTCGTGCACCACCGTTGGTGAACTGGAAGAGACCCTGCGCGGGGTGCAGGGCGCGGCCGGCCAAATCGCCGGTAATCCCGACGCGGCCCGGGAATGGAGCGAACTGCTGCAAGGCGATCCGCCGCAGCAGGTGCGTGAGCGCGTGGCATTGACTTTCAGCACCGGGCAGATCATTCTTAATTTTTTCATGATCGCCATATTCAAACTGTTTTTCGGTTTCTTCTTTTTGCTGACGGCCACCGGACGCTGGAACCTGCCGCGTAAAGGCCCGTACATCCTCGCGTCGAATCACGCGAGTTACCTCGACGGTTTGTTCGTGATGTCCGCGTTGCCGTACCGGACGATCCTGCGGACTTATTTTATCGGGCTCGGAAAGTTTCTCGACGCGCCGATGCTCAAGCCGTTCGGCAAGGTCGCGCGGCTGGTGCCGGTGTACAAGGATTTTTCCCTCATCGATACCCTGCGCTCATGCGCGTATTTGTTGCGTCACGGGAAGGTGTTGTGCTATTTTCCGGCCGGACAGCGGTCCATCGACGGATCGGTACAGCCCTTCAAAAAAGGGATCGGTATCCTCATCAAAGAACTGGACGTCCCGGTGGTGCCTGTTTACATCGAAGGCTCATTCAAGACCTGGCCGCGCGGCAGGCGTTTTCCGCGCTTGGCCTCGGTGAGTGTCCGTTTCGGCAAGGCCCTGCATCCCGCCGATTTCGAGATCATCACGCCGGGAGAAGACCGGGATCCTCACCAACATATTGCCGACCAGCTCCGCGAACAGGTCCGGGCGCTGGTTCGCGGGCCTGCCGCGCCGCCGTCTTCCTCCTGATCGACCCCCCGGGAATTTGAAATTGGCAAACCAGGCGGATTTTGCTATACTTCCTATCCGTCAACCAACTCATCTGCGGGTGACGGACCGCCTGTCATGAGACCGCGGGCGGTCATGTTAAAACCCGACACCGGAAATACTATTCCCTATGAAAGCGTTTTGGCTCATGCGTTCGGCGGCCGGTACGTTCGCCGACAACAAAATCGTGGCGGCTCCGCTTTATCTCCTGCTGTTTCTTTATCTGGCAGCGCTGGAGGTGTTGTATTTCATCCCGTTTGCGCCGTTGCGAAAGCATTTGGGACCGGTGGTGCAACGGTTGTTCGGTGACCTCTTTCTGCATTACCCGCATCATCTGTTACTACTTCCCAAACTCTTTCAGTACGCGCAACTGGCTGTTTATCTTTTCTTTGGCAGTCTGCTCATTCCGGTTTCCATCGCGCTGATCGACCAGGTCTATCATCAGCGGCCGGCGTCTCTGCGTAAGGCCTTTGGCCGTGCCGTGCGCGCGTATCCGCAAGTCCTGCTGCTCTTGACGCTGATGATGACAGTGATGCTGTGGAAGATGGGCCTGCTGGACCTGCTCGTCCAACGTGCTGCGCGCATCCGTTCGGCCGCCGGGCCGTTCAAGCTGCTGAAAGATGTTATGCTCTTCGGCGCGCCCTACATCAACCTTTTGCTGGATATCGTGATCCAGACATTTTTCGCCGCCGCGATCCCGGCCGTGGTCACCGGGGCGGGACGGATCGCCGACGCGTTGCGGATGAATTTCCGGTTGGTCAAGCAATACCGCGCGACGGTGTTCGGACTGATTTTTGTGCCGTCTTTGCTGCATGTGCCGTTGCATCTGCTGCGCGCGACAGCGGTCTTTACCGATACTTTGCCGGAAACCACCGTGATCCTGCTGGCGGCCGGGGCGTGCGTGAACGTCTTTGTTGAAGGGATGGTCTACGCCGGACTGACGATCCTGTGCCTGACGCCGAAGGAGGGCGCATGAAGAAGACGCTCATTTTCTTGTATACGTGTCTGGTGCTGGCCGCTGCGGCCGGATTGTGGTTCAACCGCAACGGGACGTATCTTGCGGAGCGCTCTTTGTGGAAGCTTTCACGGGAATACGACGCGATCGTCAACAATACCACCGGAACTCCCACGCAAAACTATGTCTTCCTTTTGGAGAAGCTGGACAAATTTATCCGGCGCTACTCGCCGCACCGGGTGGTCTCGGTCGGCTATATCCTGCGCGGACGGTTATTGACCGTTCAGGGAAAGTACGCGCTGGCCAGGCAGGAGTTCGATGAGGCATTGGATATGTTCGCCGGCCAGGAAGCGCTCGTCGTTCAACTGCTGCTCGAAGAGGCCCAGATGTACGCCCTCGCCGGCGATCACCAGGGGGTGACCGATACTTATGACCGGATCATCAGCGAGCATGCCCTGACGCCGCACGGCATGCAGGGGCCGTTGATTCTGGCAAAATACTTCGTCCAAAAACGCGAGGCCGCGCGCGCCAAGGAGGCCTACATCGCGGCCATCGATCATTACCGCAGGCTGATCGAGAAATATCCGGACAGCCAGGTCGAGTTCCAAAGCCGCCTGCTGCTGGCTGAGAGTTTTAAATTCCTGGAAGACTGGGACAAAGTCCTGGAGCTGCACAAGGAAACGCTCCTGAAATTCGCTGCACCGGAATTTTGGAACCGTCAGTCCCTGCTGTACGTCATCCAGTCCATCAACAGTGCCACGATCCTGCGGAATAAAGATTTCACCACACCGGTGGCGATCTATTCCGAGTTCATTCAAAAATATCCGAACCATCCCTTTAACGACGACCTCACCGAGTACATCCGCCGCATTCAATACATGGAAGCCAGGACCAGAGAGACGGGGGCACCCGTTGACGCGTCCGCGCTGGAAGGTGCGCCCGTGTTGGAAGGCGCTCCCGCGCCTTAGCGATCGGTTCGCGGGAGATCCGGCCGGACGACGCCTTTGTGCGGGGCTTGACAAACCCTTTCGCTTCTGCAATTATATAGCTTGTTGGCTATATCGTTACGGAGGATGAAATGCAGGAATTGGAACAGATATTGAAAGTCCTGGCGGACAAAAACCGCATGCGTATCATCAAGCTCCTCGAGCAGCGGCCCATGTGCGTGTGTGAACTCGCCTACGTGCTCGGCATCAAACAGCCGAGCGTCTCGCGTCATCTGAAAAAGATGAAGGCCTGCGGAGTCATCCGGGAAGAGCAGAACAGTTATTGGAAGGACTATTCGTTGGCGATGAATAAAGGCGGGTATACCCGGTCGCTGACCAGGAATTTTAAGACCTGGCTGAATGAAGATCCGGTCGTCAAACAGGACCGGGCCAGGCTGCGCAAGGCGGACCGCAACACATTGTGTTGCCGCTAAATTTTTTTAACCCGAATATATAGCATAATTGCTATATGGATAATCAAGGAGGCGGGGAGGATGAAGACGAAGGTGTTGTTTGTTTGCATTCATAATTCCGCGCGCAGTCAGATGGCGGAAGAATTACTGCGCAAGATCGGCGGAGACAATTTCGAAGTGGAAAGTGCCGGTCTCGAGCCGGGGACATTGAATCCCTTTGTGATCGAGGCGCTCAAGGAAAAAGGGATCGATATCACGGGGAAAAAGACGCAGGCCGTGTTCGATTTGTTCAAGGCGGGACGGAATTATCATTATGTGATCGCGGTGTGCGACGGCGCCTCGGCGGAGAAATGTCCGATCTTTCCGGGCCTGTACGAACGCATACACTGGAGCTTTACCGATCCGTCGCAGTTTGACGGTACGCCGGAACAAAAACTTGAAAAGGTGAGGGCGGTCCGGGATGAAATCGAAGACAAACTCATCGAATGGCTGGCCGAACTGTCCGCCAAAAAATAGCGGCCGTCCCCGGCCGGAAGGAGTGGTGACTATGAGCGACAAGACCAAAGAGAAGAAAAATAAAAAGAAAGGCTGGTTTGCCGGCGTGCTGGACAAACTGGACAAAAAGATGGAAGAAAAGGCGAAGAAATCCCCGTGCTGCGGTGGTGACGGCAAAGGTTCTTCATGTTGCTGAAGTTTGCCCATTGGCTGACGTACGGCGTCCTGCCGCTTTCGGACGGCTCACGGTTGTCGGCGGCGGTGGAATTCTTTATTTATGATTCTCTCAAGATTCTGTTGCTGTTGTTCGGCCTGATTTTCGTGATCGGCGTGGTGCGTACCTACCTGCCGCAGGAGCGGATCAAGGCCTGGATGAGCCGTAAGGGAATATCCGGCAACCTTTTTGCCGCCTTCTTCGGGGCGGTGACGCCGTTCTGTTCATGTTCTTCTATCCCGTTGTTCCTCGGCTTTCTGGAAGCGGGTGTTCCGTTGGGCGTGACGTTTTCTTTTTTGATCACCTCACCGCTGATCAACGAGTACCTGGTCGTCCTGATGCTGGGATTCTTCGGCTGGAAGATTACGGTGTTGTACGTACTCAGCGGTTTGCTGATCGGAACGGCGGCCGGCGCTGTCCTGGGAAAGATGAATCTGGAACAGCATCTGGTCCCGGACATGGCCGCGCGGCAGGACGGCGCCGGGACGGAGCAAGAGGTAGCCGGTTTCGGGTCCCGGATTGCCTTCGGCTGGAGGGAGGCGGTGGACATCACCCGCAAGATCTGGATATGGGTGTTGGTCGGGGTGGCCATCGGCGCGGGGATCCATAATTTTGTCCCGCAGGAATGGATTCAGGGCGTGATCGCCCGGACCGGTGTGTTCGGTGTGCCGATCGCGACGGTACTGGGCATGCCGATGTACGGCAGCTGTGCGGCGATCGTGCCGATTGCCGTGGTCCTGTTTCAGAAAGGTATTCCGCTGGGGACCGCGCTGGCCTTTATGATGGCCATCGCCGCGCTGAGTTTACCGGAGGCCATCATGCTGCGCCGCGCCATGAAGCTCCATTTGATCATCGCCTTCTTCGGCATCACTACGATGGGGATTATTCTGACGGGATATATTTTCAATCTGCTGCAGGCGGCAGGGATATAATCAGGCGCCCGCCAAAAGATAGGGACAGACTCCAATTTGTTTACCGAGGCGAAACTTATAAATTGGAGTCTGTCCCTATTTTTATAGCTTCGCTAGTTGTTGGTTTCGCCCGGCGGTAATCTTCGCAGAATTTTCATCCCGTGGTTGAAATTCCAACCGGCTTCCGCCTCCCACGCCCCGAAGGTCGCTTCCGTTTGAAAATGATCATTGATGTACTTGGACATCTCGATGAGGTGTGTCGTGCCGAGTTCACCCAGGCGGGTTTCGGAGGTGAAGCGGTAGCGGTTGGAGAGCAGGACGTACTTGATGGACGGGTCCTTAAGAGCCCGGATAATTTCCTGCTCCTGCTCGTCGGTAATCCCGGCGCCTTTGACGAACATCATGTGCCATGACGGCGACTTGCGGTCCGCGAGAAAATAGTACAGCGGCTCGTAGGGCACGGCAAAAAAGGTCTCGCCGTCGGCCAGATTCTCACGCAAATACGATGACACCTGCTCCACCGTACGGATCCACGGCTGGCGGTTGCCGAGATAGACCGTGGCCTTGGGCTCGTGCAGAAGCTGTTCGCTCACTTTGTATTGATGATTGATCCGGTTGTAGTAACGGAACAGGTCCCACAGCACCACCGCCAGCACGCCGAGGATCAGGGTCTCCCGCAGGAGCGGTCGGATATTCTTGGTGCCGAAGTGGAGGGTCAGTCCGAAGAAGATCATTTGAAATGGGATCGTCCACACCGCCCGGTAGACGTGGGCGCCCATCAGGAATTCATGCGCCACGAGCAAGGTGAGGAAGGCCGTGACCGCGATGCAAAAGTGCAGCGCGTCCTGCCGGGTCTTGTCGGGCCGCGTGCGGAAGAACAGAAACAGCGTGCGGCCTGTCGTCACCAGTAGCAGCAACCCTAACAACGCGAAGGACCACGCCTGCGTCACCAGTCCCACCAGCCGCGACCAGT
Organism: Candidatus Omnitrophota bacterium; assembly: GCA_020429915.1. Lineage (GTDB taxonomy): Bacteria > Omnitrophota > Gorgyraeia > Zapsychrales > Zapsychraceae > JAGOSC01. Next base: position 31,781 of record JAGQKV010000020.1, read on the forward strand.
AAATCTTATATTTCAGGAACGGATCCGGATCGGAATCCGCCATGTAGATCTTGTTGAAGTACGGCATGCACTGTTGCACCTTGTACCAGGGCAGCGGACTGAGCATCCACACATAGATCAGCAAGGACACCCCCAATACGGCTATCGACCCGCCGAGATAGAGTTTGAGATTGCTCGGCGCGCCTTTGCGCGGCAGCAGCCGGTCGAGGGCGATGAGCGAGACGACGAATCCGAACAGCAGGGCGATCCCCATATTGATCCGCACCAGGCACAGGATAAACAGGCACAGGAACCCGAACCATATCCAGCGCCGGCGGGGATCCTTGTAGTAATGGAATAACGCGAGCATCACGCCCATGAAACAGGTGATGCCCGCGGTGTGATTGTAGCTGTAAAAGAAATCGGGATAGTAGGCCCAGTAAAAGACGGTGACAGTGAGGCCCAATATTGGAGAAGAGATCCGGGTGACGGCCAGGAAACAGAACAGCCCGGCGAGGAAATTGAGCAAGGCCTTTCCGGCCAGGACGCTGCTCATGGTGGCGCCGAAGATCTTTATGAACGCGGCGAAGTAATACGGCGCGAACGGCCCGTAACACCACCAGAAGTCGACATAAGGCTGCTCGCCCATGGCGGTGCGCTCGAAGGCGTACAGGTTGAAGCCCTGGTCACCCACGGCCAGGGCATTTTGAAAGTTGAGGAACGGCGCGTGATGGACGATCCCCAGCATGACCGTGAGGATCAGGAAGACCAAAAATTTGGACGTGTTCACGATGGCGGCCCGGGGTTCGCGTCGGGACGAAGGCGCGGTGATGTGTTGAGGGAATTTTCGCGAATCGGGGGTAGTATATCACCTTACCCAATCCGGTTCAACGACGACGCCGATAAAAAACAATATCAATCTTTTCTGCCCCCCTTATTGGCGGTATAATCAAAATGCTTTGCCACTGGGAGACGGGTCCTGGACCGGAAGAGCGGCTCATTCAGTCCAACGAGTCAAGGAGAGTATATGCCGGACCTGCGCGCACAAGACGTTCTTTGGAAATCGAATCAACAGCTTGCCGCGCTGGAACGCAAACTCGTCCGCGGCATTCCTCCCCAACGCCGGCCGCTGGTCTTCATTTGCCTGTGCCCGCGCAGCGGTTCGACCGTCCTCAGTCAGGTTCTGGTCCGCACCGGCTGTTTCAACTACATCTCCAACACCCTGGCCCGCTTTTGGCACGCGCCGTATATCGGCGGGATTATCGAAAAGGAACTCGGCATCAAAGCGGACTATGCCGCGGTGTCGCTCAAGAGTGATTTCGGACTCACCGAACGGCCGGCCGCGCCGCACGAATTCGGTTATTTTTGGGAGCGCTGGTTTCCGAACACCCTGGCCACGGCGGCGAGTCCGGTGCAGCTGCGGCGGATCGACCGGCGGCTGCTGAAGGCTGAGGTCAACGCGCTGATGTCATTGTCGCCGCTGCCACTGTTCTTCAAGAGCGGCCTGGCCTGCATGAATATCCGTTATCTTTCCGAACTCTTTCCGCGGGCACGCTTTGTGTTGATTAAACGGCGGCATCCTTATATCGCCCAATCCATCTATAAATGCCGGGTCAAACGTTTCGGCCGGCCCGATGAGTGGTGGTCCATCAAGCCGCGCAATTACCGCCGGCTGATGAAAATGGATTGTTACGGGCAGATCGCCGGTCAGATCATCGAAACTTACCGCGAAATGGAGGAGGACCTCCAAGGCCTTCCGGCCCGCAAGGTTTTGCGTCTGGATTACGAAGACTTCTGCCGCGATCCACAGGCGCATGTCAAAAAGATATGCAAGCTGATCGATACGCCGCCGCGCAGGGGATGGCAGACCTATGTCCCGAAGCGGTTGACGATCAATAACCGGCGGACGCTGCCGGCGGCAGAGTTTCAACGTCTTAAGGATGCCCTGGAACAGTACACGGACGGCGCGGTCTGACGGAGTGTTATGAAATCTTTGGCGGTTATCATCCAGGCTTACAATGAAGTGGAGTCCCTGCCGGACACGTTGCTGAAGGTGGTCACCGAGTGCGGCAAGCTGCCGTGCCTGTGGAAGATCATCATTGTCGATGACGGCAGTTCCGACGGCACCGGAGAGCGGGCCGATAAGCTCGCCCGGAATCATCCGGATGTCAGCGTGATCCATCATCCGACGAACATGGGGATGGGCGCGGCATTGAAGAGCGGTTTTGAAGCGGCGGACGCGGACTATCTGACGTCCATTCCCGCCGACGGGCAGCTGGACCCGGCCGAGTTGAGGCATCTGCTGGAGGCGATGCGGGAGGCGGATTTCGTCACGACCCGTCGCAAGCATCCGTACAAACAATGGTCGCGCCGGATGCTGACCCGCTGCCTGCAGGCCTTTATGGTGTGCTTGTTCGGTTTCGTTCCGCGCCAGGAAGCGGGCCGCATGTTCCGCCGGGAAATCCTGCAGCATCTGGAGTTGACCAGCACCTCAGCCGTGCTCAATCTGGAACTGATCGTCAAGGCCCACCGATTGGGGTGCCGCTTCAAGGAGATCCCCATGGAGCTTCTTGAACGGGAGAAAGGGACATCGAAGATCGCCTCGGTCAAGGGCGTGTGGCGGATGATTCGCGAACTCGTTAAATTGCGTTTGTCGAAAAGTTACCGCTCCCTGAAACGCATTCGCTCATGAAGAAGATCATCATCAATATCCTGAAGCTGTGTTTCGGTCTGGGCATCATCGTTTATCTGTTGAGCCGGATCGACCGGCTGGCCTTGCTCGAGACGATCCGCGAGATGGATGTCCGCTATCTGTGGGGGGTGTTCGCGTTTTTCGTGTCGGTGATTTATCTCTCGACGCTGCGCTGGCATATCCTGCTTAAACGATTTTCCGACCGGGTGTCCTTCACGGAATCCCTGAAGTGGACCTTTTTATCGCATTTTTTCAACACGTTCCTGCCCGGCAACGTGGTGGGCGACGTACTGCGCGGAGTGAAGATCAAAAACAAAGACATCGGCTACTCCGAGGGTTTGGCTTCTTCGGTGCTGGACCGTGTTTGCGGGCTGATGACCTTCATGGGCATGGCGGTGTTCGGGATCATTGTCGGTTTCAATGTGCTCGACAACCGGTTGATCCTCTACGTGGCCGCGGCGTTTATCGCGGCCGGATCGGCGGTGTTCTTTCTCGTCCAGCATGAAGAGTTGCTCGACCGGTTGCGGCCGTTCGCCAAACTGTACGCATTCGTGTCCGCGAAACTGGAGAAGTTCATTAAAAGCCTGCAGTACTATAAGCATGAAAAGAAGTTTTTTGTCGCGGCGATGTGGATCTCATTGGCTATGTCGGTCCTCAATTGCCTCGGTTTTTATCTGATCGCCACGGGGCTCGGCGGGAAGGTCCCGGCAATTTATTTTTTGTTATTTATCCCGATCGTAAATATCATCAGCCACGTCCCGGTCACCCATGCCGGGCTCGGGCTGCGTGAGGGGATATTTGTTTACATCTTTACGCAAATGGGACTGAGTGAGCCTGAGGCGTTGGGGACCTCGCTCATCTTCTACGCGTCGGTCCTGGTGATGGGCGCGGCGCAGGGCGTGGGTTACTACCTGATTCATCTCAGCGAGGAGGCCGGCATGGCCAAACACAGGATGAACGTTATATGATCGAACACGGACATTTTACCGGCAAGGCCAACGCAGCGGCGGGCAAGGTCTGGCAGTTCGGCGTCATCGGCTACGGTTACTGGGGCCCGAACGTGACCCGCAATCTGATCCTCATCAAGGAAACCGCGGTCAAGACGATCTGCGATCAGAACCCGGAGACCCTGCAGCGCGCCGCCGAGTTCTATCCGGCTGTCACATTGACCGAGAACGCCGAAGACATTTATCAGGATCCCGAGATCGACGTGGTGGCGGTGATCACGCCGGTGTCTACGCATTACGCCCTGGCCAAGCGCGCGCTGGAAAGCGGTAAGCATGTGTTTGTGGAGAAGCCCTTTACCTTCAACGTCAAGCAGGCCGAGGAACTGATCACGCTGGCCGAAGAGAAGGGCTTGACGATCATGGTCGACCACACCTTTCTGTTCACCGGCGCGGTGCGGCATATCAAGAAGGAAATCGACGCCGGGAACATCGGGGAAGTCTATTATTACGACTCGACGCGGGTTAACCTCGGTTTGTTCCAACAGGACGTCAACGTGATCTGGGACCTGGCCCCGCATGACTTTTCCATCCTGGATTTTCTCGTCGGACGCAAACCGATCCGTTTGAGCGCCCTCGGCCTGGACCACTTCGGGCGCGGCATCGAGAACATCGCCTATGTCACGGTCTACTTTGAGGAAAACCTCATCGCGCACTTCAACTTCAATTGGTTGTCGCCCGTCAAGGTGCGCAACACGTTGATCGGCGGCAGTAAGAAGATGGTCGTGTGGGATGATATGCTGCGCGATGAAAAGATCAAGATATACGACAAGGGCGTCGATGTGGAGAGCCGTGAAGGCATCTACCGCTCCCTGATCGATTACCGTTTGGGCGATATGTACTCGCCGCGCATCAACCCGGCGGAGGCCCTTAAGCAGGAACTGATTTACCTGGTGGAATGTCTCCAGCAGGGCACAACTCCCATTAACGACGGACACGCGGGGCTGCGGATTGTGCGCATGCTTGAGGCGGCCGATTCCTCGCTGAAGCGGGGAGGAAAGGTCATCGAACTCTGATCATGGACATAACCAACAGCCGAATCATGATTACGGGAGGGGCCGGCTTCGTCGGGTCTTTTCTGGTCGAGCAACTCCTTAAAGAAGGCGTCGCCAAAATTGTCATCCTGGATAATTTCATCCGCGGATCGGAAAGCAATATCCGGGATGCCCTGGACACCGGCAAGGTGCATCTGATCAAAGGCGACATCCGCAATCTGCCGTTGATCATCGAGGCCTTCAGCGAGATCGACTACTGTTTTCACTTGGCCGCGCTACGCATCACGCATTGCGCCGCCGAACCCCGCGAAGCCCTTTCAATTATGTACGACGGCACCTTCAACGTCCTTGAGGCCTGTGTCGATCACAAGATCAAGAAAGTGGTGTTTTCCTCGTCGGCGTCCGTCTACGGGCAGGCCGATGTCTTTCCCACGCCGGAGACACAGCATCCCTATAATAATTACACATTGTACGGCGCCGCCAAGATGGCCAATGAGTTGATGCTGCGTTCGTTTTATCAGATGTACGGTCTGGACTTCGTGGCCCTGCGTTACTTCAATATCTACGGCCCGCGCATGGACACGCACGGCAAATACACCGAAGTGCTGGTGCGCTGGTACCGTTTGATCAAGGAAGGCAAGGCTCCGCTGATTTACGGTGACGGCAAGCAGACCATGGACTTTGTCTATGTGGGCGATATCGCCCGCGCCAATATCGCGGCGTTGAAGTCCGCCGAGACCAACGTCGCTTTTAACATCGCGCGCAGCGAGGAGACGTCACTGGAGGAATTGTGCTACGCGATGATCGAAGCGATGGGCGCCGACGTCAAACCGGAGTTCGTCCCGCTGCCCGAGGATCGCGGCAAAGTGGAAGTCATGCGCCGGCTGGCCGATGTGTCGCAGGCGCGCGAAAAGCTCGGGTTCGAAGCGCGCATTTCCCTGAAGGAAGGATTGAAGAGTCTGGTGAAGTGGCTGGATGAACAACCGGAGCCGGAGAAGCCATGATCCCGGTAGCAAAACCTTATCTTAATGATGATGAGGTCAAGGCGGTCAGCGAGGTGATCTCGTCGGGATGGGTCACCCAAGGCCCGAAGGTCGCTGAATTCGAAGAGGCGTTCGCGGCGTATACAGGCAGCCCGCATGCATGCGCGGTGGCCAACTGTACCGTTGCCCTGCAGCTGGCGATGCTGGTGATGGATGTGCGGCCGGGGGATGTGGTGATCACGGTCAGTCACTCCTTTATTGCCACGGCCAACGCGGTGCGCATGTGTTCGGCGGAGCCGGTCTTCGTCGACATCGATCCGGACACCTTTAACATGTCGCCGGCAAAGCTCGAACACATGCTGGCGGAAGAGTGCGAGCAGCGGTCCGGCGGGCTTTATTACAAAAATGTGTTTGCCTTGTCATCCCCGGAGACGCCGTTCAATCATATCGAACAGCAGCTGGGCCGGGTCGGCGCGATTCTGGTGGTGCATCAGATGGGCTTGCCGTGCGATATGAGCGCGATCCTGCCGCTGGCCCAAAAATACGGGCTGCCGGTCATCGAAGATGCGGCCTGTGCCGTGGGTAGTGAGATTTCCCTCGACGGCGGCAAGAGTTTCGAACCGGTCGGCAAGCCGCACGGTGATATTGCGTGTTTTTCTTTCCATCCGCGCAAGGTCATGACCACAGGCGAAGGCGGGATGATCACTTGCCGTTCCGCTGACGTCGACGCGCGCCTGCGCCGCCTGCGTCACCAGGGCATGGATGTTTCCGATTTGCAGCGGCATGAATCCAAGAAGGTTTGTTTCGAGAGTTACAGTACTACCGCTTATAATTTTCGTATGACCGACATGCAGGCCGCGATGGGCGTGGAGCAATTAAAGAAGCTGCCCCGCATGGTGGTCCGCCGCCGGGAGATTGTTGAGGAATACCGGCGCCGTCTCGCGGACCTGGAACACATTACCTGCGCCGCGGAGCCGGTATACGCCCGCAGCAATTGGCAAAGCTTCACCATCCGGGTGAACGAGTCGTCGCCGCGTTCGCGTGATGAGATCATGCAGCTGCTGATGGACTCGGATATCGCCACCCGCCGGGGAATCATGAACAGCCACCAGGAAGAGCCCTACCGCAACGAAATTTGGTCGCTGCCCGCCAGCGAGGCGGCGCGGGACAACTGCATTATCCTGCCGCTGTATTACAAGCTCACCGACCAGGGGCTGGACCTTATCGTGGAACGGCTCAAAGCGGCCTTCGACGGGTAACAGGCATGAATGACGACGTGTTACAAAGAAATATCCGGCAGACGGTCGCGTCATTGGGCCTTTCCCTGAAAGGCCGGACCGTATTGACCGAGGCCGCCAGCGGTCCGTACTGCGTCACACCGCTGATCGCCGCTATGGCCGGGGCTCACGTCATCGCTTTCGGCAAGTCCACGCGCCACGGCAGCGTGGAAGAAGTTTTTGCGCATTTGGAACAACGTCTGCGGGCCTGTGGTGTCGACGACTGCACGCTGACCGATTCCCTGACGCCGGAAGTCATCGGAGCCGCCGACATCATTACCAACTCCGGGCACCTGAGGCCGCTCGACGCGGACAAGCTCCGGCATACCAAGCCGGGCGCGGTGGTCTCCTTGATGTATGAGGCTTGGGAGCTGCGCGACAGCGATGTTGATATCAAGGCCTGTAAGAACCGGAAAATACCCGTCGGGGGATTGAACGAACGGCATCCGGCGGTCGGTGTCTTTGAATATCTCGGTGACATGGCAGCGGTCCTGATCGAACGCGGCGGTCTGACGGTCCGCGATGAAAAGATCGTCCTGCTGTGCAACAACGAATTCGGACCGTACATCGCCAAGACTCTGTGTGCCAAGGGTGTGCGGCTGGGCGTGATTGCCACCCAAACACATCGGGAACGTTATCCGGCCGACGCGGCATGGCTCAGTGATACGCCGGGACGGTTGAACGACCATGATTTTCGCGACGCGAGTGCGGTGGTATTTACCGCGTACCCGTTCGATCAGGTCTGGATCAGTCCGCACGGGCCGTATCCGGTGACGTTCTTTCAGGAACATTTTCCGCGGGCCGTGATTATGCGTTTCGCCGGCGACATCGACACGGCAGCCCTCGACACGGCCGGTATCCGATATTTTCCTCAAGACGTTACCTCCGGGCATATGGGTGTGCTTCCGTCGGACGTAGGATATGAGCCGGTGATCCGTTTGCAGGCCGGCGGATTGCGCGTGGGGCAGGCGATGCTTGAAGACAGTTTTGACGTCAACGGTCAGTCTATCGGGGGGATCATCACAACATGAGCCAGGTCACGTGCACCCCGCATCCCGCCGCAAAGAATGCCGAATGGGACGCGTTCGTCCGCGCCGCCAACAACGGGACTATTTTTCACCGGCAGGATTTTCTGTCTTATCACGGCGAACGGTTCGCGGCCAACGCCCATCATCTGCGTTTCGAAAAAAACGGCAACCTCGCCGGCGTTCTGCCGCTCGGCATCTTTGAAGAGGACGGGGGGCGTATCGCCAAGTCGCCGTTTGGCGCGAGTTTCGGCGGACTGGTGACCCAGCTGGATTGTTCGTTGAGCGACATGGGTCGGATGGTGGAGGTGCTTCTGGCGCATTTGCGCGAGAACGGAGTCCGGTATCTCAAGATCGTGCAGCCGCCGTTATTTTATTTTGAACGGTTTATCGACTATTTTGACTTTTATCTGGTCAAAAACGGCGCGCGGCTGGCCGCGTCCGATCTGACCTCCTATATTCCGACGGGACCGCAGCCTATCGATTTGTTTTTACCCCGGGCGCGGCGGGACACGCAAAAGGCGCTCGACGCAGGGCTGGAGTTCGCACCCAGCGGGGACGTGAACGGGTTTTACGAAATCCTGATGGAAAATATGCGCAAGTTCAACGGAACCCCGACGCATTCCCGCGAAGAGGTCGCGTGGCTGACGGAGCGGCTGACCGACGAAATCAAGATTTATCAGGTGACGCACGACGGGACGCCGGTGGCCGCGACGCTGATCTTCGAAGTCAATCCGCGGGCGTGGCTGGTCTTTTACTGGGCGCAGCGGCAGGAGGCCACACAGCTGCACCCGAAGAATTATCTGATCGTCAGGCTGGCGCAGCTCGCGCATGAGCGCGGCGTGAAGTATATCGACTTCGGACCGCACACCTTGAATATGGAGCCCTTCGACGGTGTCACCATGTTCAAGGAAAGTCTCGGCGGGCTGGGTCTGCTGCGCCGGGCGTACCAATTGGAGCTTTAGATGATGACGGCGGGACAATTCCATCTTTCATTCTTACCGTGTGAATATCCGCGGGGGGATGCGGTTAATCCGGCGTGTTCCAAGGAACAGATCGAGGCGCAGTTCCGGGCATATTTCGACCGTCCGTGGGCCGTGTTGACGTTCAACGGCCGCGGCGCCCTGGACGCCGTGATGCGGTCCCTGAAGCTCGAACGCGACGATGAGGTCTTTGTCACGACGACATTCGACTATCCCAACGTCTCCAGTTGCGTCACCTCCACCATCTTCAATCACTGTAAACCGGCCCGGCTGCTTTCCGAGAAGAGTAAAGCCATTGTGGTCATCCACGAATTCGGCGTGCCGCACAAGGGCACACCGCAACTGAGGGAACTGGCCGACCAGCGCGGGATCCCGTTGATCGAGGACTGCGCCCACACTATCGATTCGCGCCGCGACGATTGGCAGGTGGGCTATTTCGGTGATTTCGTGATCGTCAGTTTCAGCAAGGTCTTTCCCGTGCCCGGAGGCGGAATGCTGTTGGGCAAGGCCGTTCCCTGCGAGCTGACCGATCGCGAATTGCAGAGTGCCATCCCGCTCCTGCCGGCCGCTGCCGCCGCGTTGGCGGACTGGCCCGCGCAGGCGCACCGCCGGCGCGCAGTCTTTCGGTCGTATGCCGCGTCCGGGCTGCCGGCCCTTTTTGAAGCCGACGAAAACGTGACGCCGTGGTTCTATCCGCTGGAGACGCCGTATTGGGAGGATATTATGGCCGCCGCCGCCCAACAGGGCATCGATTGCGGCCGCTGGCACGGGACCGATATTGTCGTATTGCCCTGTCACCAGTATCTCTGTGATGCCGACGTCGACCGGATCTCCGCGATGGTGACCGGTGTCTTCGCCGCCCGCGCGTAAAACCGGCCCGCGACGCGAGGGTTGACCTCGGCCCCGGATCGTGCTAAAAATCCTTTACCCCGCAGACCTCCGCGTCCTGTGACGCGGTCCCTGAGAATCCGATACCCAACTATTAAAGGAGCATTATGGCCACCATACAGGATTTTATGAATTTGGAATTGAAGGTCGCCCGGATCATAGAGGCGAAGGAGCATCCCAACGCCGATCGTTTGTTTGTACTGAAAATCGATCTCGGCTCGGAAGAGCGCCAACTGGTCGCCGGCATCCGTTCCTCTTACCAGGCTGAAGAACTCGTCGGCAAGAAGATTGTGGTGATCGCGAACTTGGAGCCCGCCACCATCCGCGGCGAGGAGTCGCAGGGTATGCTCTTGGCCGCGTCCGGCGAGAACGGTCCGGTTCTGCTCGCGCCGGAGAAAGACGTGCCGCTGGGCAGTCAGGTGAAATAACATGGCGGTCGTTTCCCGGACGCTTAAGCTCTCCACCCGCGGCCACGCCGAGGTGGTGGATATCACACACGATGTGGCAGCCGCCCTGGGGGAGCTGGAAATCCGCGACGGTATCGTGAACGTCAGTTGTGTCGGCTCCACCGGAGCGGTCACGACGGTCGAATATGAGCCGGGCCTGTGCCAGGATATCAAGGACATCCTTGACAAGCTCATACCGGCCGGGCATTACCACCATGATCAGGCTTGGGGTGACGGCAACGGCCACTCGCATCTGCGCGCCTCGCTGATCGGCCCTTCCTTGACGCTGCCGTTCAATAACCGTAAAATGATCCTCGGCACCTGGCAGCAAATCATTTTCATTGATCTGGACAACAAGCCGCGGCAACGGCAGATCGTGCTGCAGTTCCTCGGCGAATAATCCCGCCAATCCATGACTAACTACATCAGTCACACATGTGAATTTGCCCGCGATCCCAACGTGCTGCTGCAGGCCTTTGCCGGCGAGCCGTTTTGCTATTTGTTGGACAGCAGCCTGCACGATCCGCAGCGTGGCCGATATTCCTTCTTCGGCTGCGATCCGTTTGAGGTGTACCGGCACAAGGCGCGGACGGACCTGGACGGGCTGCGCGCCGCGTTCGCGCGTTACCGGTTCTGTGATGACACCGGGACCGTTTTTCCCGCGGGGATTGTCGGTTATCTTGCTTATGATCACGGTCTTTATCAGGAACGGATCAGGTTTTGTTCCATCGATGACCTCGGGCTGCCCGACTGCCTCTTCGCTTTTTATGATGTGGGGGCGGTGATCGATCATACAACCGGCTCCGTGACGGTATACAGCACTGGTTATCCCGAAACGGATCCGGACCGGCGCGCGCGGCGGGCGCGGGAACGTCTGGCATGGATGAAAGACCGGCTCGGCAAGACGGCCAACCTGTCGACCGATGGACCCGGGTCGTCGACGCTGCCGGCGGCGGACGAGCCGGCGTGGACGGGCAATTTCACGCGGGACGAGTACGAGCGCGCGGTGGGGCGAGCGCTGGAATACATCGCCGCCGGGGACATCTACCAGGTCAACCTGTCGCAACGCTTTTCGCTGGATCACGGCGGAGATGCCCGTCCGCAGGACGTGTACGCCATGCTGCGGCGGTATTCGCCGTCGCATTTCGGGGCCTACTTCGATGTCGGTGATTTTCAGATTATCAGCAGTTCCCCGGAACGTTATTTGTGTTTGCGCGGCCGCGACGTGTTGACCCAGCCTATGAAGGGCACCCGTCCGCGCGGCGCCGACCCGCAGGAAGACCGCCGCCTGCGCGATGAAATCATCTGTTCGGGAAAAGACCGGTCGGAGTTGCTGATGATTACCGATCTGGAGCGCAATGATCTGGGGCGCGTGTGTCAATTCGGATCGGTCAAGGTGTTGCAGCAGCGGGTGATTGAGGAGTACGCGACGGTCTTTCAGGCGGTGTCGACGATAGCGGGTAAGGTACGGGAAGATTGCGACGGTTTTGACGTGCTGCGCGCGTGTTTTCCCGGCGGCTCGATTACCGGATGTCCGAAGATCCGGGCGATGCAGATCATCGAGGAACTGGAACCCACGCGGCGGTCGGTGTACACCGGGGCGCTGGGATACATCAGTTACAACGGCAATATGGACTTCAATATCCTGATCCGCACGATCTTGGCCGACGGGCAAAACTATCATGTTCAGGTCGGCGGCGGGATCGTGGCGGAGTCCACGCCGGCCGCGGAGTATCAGGAGACACTGGTCAAGGCCAGGGCGATGCGGGCCTGTCTGGCCGCTTTGCGCACCGCGCCGGCGCCGGAAGGAGGGCGGTGATGGGCAAGCGGACCGCCGGGCCGGTGATCTACTTTAACGGTGAATGGCTGGAGGCGAACGACACGCTTCTGGAGGCCCTCAAACCCGGCCGGCTGCGGGGACAGGGGGTCTTTGAAACCGTGGCGGTGACCGGCGGCGCGCTGTGTTTTTGGCCGGAGCACCACGCGCGGTTCACGCGCGGTCTGAAGGCCTACGGTTTACGCTGCCGTTTCGGACGGCGCGCCCTGCAGGACCTCGCCGCAGAACTGATCGCCCGTAACCGTTTGACTTCCGCCCGGCTGCGGGTCGCCCGCTACCGGGATATGAAGGAAGATTACCTGGTCCTCGTCGGGACACCGACGCACACCGATCCGGTCGCGGGTCCGGCCTTGTCCGTGCACGTGTCCCGCCACCGCCGGAGCAAGGATCGTTACTCTCATCTGAAGTCGGTGACCTACCAGCCGTTTTATCACGCTCACCAGGAGGCCCTGGCCCTCGGTCGTCACGAGGCGTTGCTGCTTGACCGCGGCGGCCGGATTGTGGAAGGCTCGACCACCAACGTTTTTTTCGTGGCGGCCGGTGAGCTGCACACCCCGGCCACGGCCGTCGGTTGTCTCAACGGGATTGTCCGGCAGCAGGTCATCAAGCTCGCATCCCAAATCGAATTGCGGGTCAGGCGTGGCGCCTACCCGTTGTCCTGTTTGCTGAAGGCCGACGAGGTCTTCCTCACCAATTCCCTGATCGGTATCCGACCCGTGGCCAAGGTCGACGGTCACCGCCTCAAATCGCAACAGGTGTGGACGCCGCGCCTGAGCGATGCGTACCGGCGGTTGCTGAACGGGCCGAATTCCCGATAAATCCGAGTTAACGATTGCGGCCCCTGCGGACGCTTTGTATAATGAACGCATGTTGAGACGTCATGCCTTAATTTTCTTCTTGATCGCCGGACTGTCGATTCTCGACGGGAAATCGGTTGTTTTGGCCCAGGGGTTGGACGAACCCGATGTCTGGTTGCAGCCCCGCCAGAGCCGCTACGATTCCATGCTCGCCGTCAAAGAAGAGATCACCCGGCTGATCGTCGAAAACCAGGAACTCGAGGAGCGCTATTCCCGGCTTAAGGAACAATGGCAGATGCTCAAGGAACAGGGCGATCTGCCCGGCCGCTCGATGACCCTGCCCGCTCAGCCGGCCGCTTCCCGCCAGGCCGTCCGCAGTTCCGTGATCAACCCCGAGTCCGTCCGCCGCGCCGCCCGGCCGATGCTGCCGGCCCCGGGACAGAACCGTTTCGTGAGCGGCGAACTGATGGACTATAATGAGTCCCTGACGCTGCTCGAACTTTACCTGGCCGATCTGCGTTACCAGCGGCGCGAGATCGAACTGGAATTGAAGTTACGCGAGGTGGAACGCCAGGACCGGGAACGGTCCCGTCAGCTGGGGGAAGAGCGGGCCAAGAATGAACTTCAAAGCAGCCTGCTGGAAGAGCACCGGCTCATGCAAACCATTGAGCGCAAACACGCGGAGGTGGACAAGGCGCCCCAGGCCATTCCCGGACTGCTGAAGGAAAACCGGATTCTGGAGCTGGAACTCCCGGCCCTGCAAAAACAAGTGGAGATTAAACAGCGGGAGGTCTCCATCCTCAAGGACCGGATGGCGCTGAAGGAGAAGGCGTCGGCCCCGGTCCTGTCCAAGACCCGCAAACGGAAAGAGGCCTTGCAGGCCTATGTCACCGAACTCAACGGAAAGTACGAGAATCTCTCCACCACCGTCAATACCTCCCTGCGCCGGCAGGAGCGCCGCCAGCAGCTGATCCGCGACATCATCGATTTCGACAAGGAAAATCAGCAGCTGCAGCGCCAAATCGAGGAATTGACCGACAAAATCCACTACCACGGCCAGTACTAAAAACCCGGTCGAGCGGTCTGAGATCCGGGTTCCGTTCCCCGCAGGATCATCTTAAGAATTGGCATTTTCGGGCGGCGTGTTATAATATCTACCTTATAACCCAAGCTTTTAGGGACCATTCCCTTTTGACACGCTCAACCAGGAGTTTATGGTATGGAAGAGATTCTGGAGATCCTGTCCAAGGACGCGCGCACCACGCCGGCGGAAATCGCCAAAATGGTCGGCAAGAGCGAAAGCGCCGTGAAAACCGCTATCCGCAAATTCGAGAAGAACGGGACCATTGTCCGCTACAAGACCGTGATCGACAGCACCAAGGTCAAGGAAGCCAAGAACAAGGTGCGGGCGCTCATTGAGGTCAGCGTGTCGCCGCAGAAAAACGTGGGATTCGACAATGTGGCCGAACGGATCTACAGTTTTCCGGAGGTCACCAGCTGCTACCTGCTCTCCGGGGCGTACGACCTGCTGGTGATCGTGGAAGGTGAGGACCTGCAGACCGTCAGTAATTTCGTGGCCGCGAAACTGTCCTCGATGGAGGCGGTGCGCAGCACGACCACCCATTTTCTGCTGAAGAAGTACAAGGAAGACGGGTATATTCTCGAGAAAAAATCCAAAGTTAAGCGCCTCAACATTTCATACTAAGGAAGGCGTCAGCCGTTATGGACTATCAAATATCTAAAGTCGTGAAAGGCCTGGCCCCGTCGGGAATCCGGGCATTCTTTGACCTGGTTTTGGGGATGAAGGACGTGATCTCCCTGGGGGTGGGCGAACCGGACTTCATGACGCCGTGGCATGTGCGGGAAGAGGCGATCCATTCACTGGAAAAGGGATACACGTCCTATACCTCCAACAAGGGGATGCCGGAACTGCGCAAGACGATCACCCAGTTTTTGCACAAGCGCTACGGACTCAACTACAATTTTGACGACGAGGTGCTGATCACCGTGGGGGTGTCCGAAGGCCTCGACCTGGTCATGCGGGCGCTGATCAATCCGGGCGACAAGGTCCTGATCCATCAGCCCTGCTACGTGTCCTACGCGCCGACTGTGCAACTGGCCGGCGGGACGCCGGTGCTGATCGATACGAACGCGTCCACGGATTTCAAGCTGACGCCGCAGGCCCTGGAGAAGGCGTGCGTCAAGGGCTGCAAGATTCTGATGCTCAATTATCCGTGTAACCCGACCGGCGCGTCTTATTCGAAGAAGGAACTCAATGCCCTGGCGCAGGTGATCAAAAAGAAAGACCTGATCGTCGTCAGCGACGAGGTCTACGACGAACTGACCTACGATTTCGACCACACCCCGCTGGCCACGCTGCCGGGGATGCGCGACCGGGTGGTCTACATGAACGGATTCTCCAAGGCTTACGCGATGACCGGATTCCGCATCGCCTGGGCCAGCGGGCCGGCCGAGATCATCGCGGCGATGACCAAGATCCATCAGTACACAATGTTGTGCGCGTCGATTACCGGCCAGATCGCCGCTATCGAGGCGCTGAAGCACGGACAGAAACCGGTGCAGGACATGAAGCGGGAGTACAATCGCCGCCGCCGGTTTGTCGTCGAAGGTCTCAACGAACTCGGGCTGACCTGCCACATGCCCCAGGGCGCGTTTTATGTCTTCCCGTCCATTCAAAAGACCGGAATGTCGTCGATGGACTTTGCCCAGAATTTACTTCACGAACAAAAAGTGGCGCTCGTGCCGGGCATCGCCTTCGGGACCAATGCCGAAGGCTTTGTGCGGATCTCGTACGCGTCCAGCTATGAAAACCTGAAGGAAGCCCTGGAGCGTATCGCGAAATTTGTGAAGAGAGATGAAGCGTGAATCGTGTGAACCGAAAAATGTCCAGTACCGATCGTTTTGAGATCGATTTCTTCGAGGGGGTCCTCGACAAGGACCCGTCCTTTTACGAAGTGATGATCGTGCTGGGCGATCTGTACACCAAGGTCGGCCGTTTCGAAGACGGGCTGGCCATCGATGAAAAGCTTTACCAGCTCAATCCGGAAAATCCCGAGATCCTCTATAACCTGGCCTGCAGTTATTCGTTGATGAACCAGGTGGACCTGTCCTACCGGACGATCAAGAAGGCCATCGCCCACGGTTACGCGGATTTGGACCATTTGGAGAACGACGGTGATCTGGAGAATCTGCGTAGAGACCGGCGCTTTCAGCGTTTCTTCGCGAATCTGGTGAAGCGGAGCCGGCCTCAATCATAATCCATGTCGACACACACCGACCCGCAAAAATATCACGGTATGAAGTATCGGATATATTTTGCGGGTCTTTTTTTGGATGCGGTCCTGCTGGCGGTCCTGCTCTTCGGCGGCCTCAGTTTGGCGCTGCGGGATTACGCGACCGGGATGATCGCCCATCCCTGGGGGGCGGGGGCGCTGTACATTCTGCTTCTCGCTGCGCTTTTCTCCGTCTTGCACTTTCCGCTGCGCGTTTTCCTCGGATACTATTGGGAGCATTTGTTCGGACTGTCGAAGCAAAGCTTTTCGCAGTGGCTTACCGATGAACTGAAGAAAGGGGTCTTGAGCCTGGGATTGTCGCTGGTCCTGGCGGCCGTGATGTACTCCCTCCTGGAGCACGCCGCCCAGACGTGGTGGATCTACACCGGTTTGTTCTGGTTCGCGCTGAGCTTCGTGTTGGCCAAACTGACCCCCACCGTGATCGTCCCGCTGTTTTACAAATACAAGGATATCGAGGACAGCGACCTGCGGGCGCGGATCAAAAAGCTGTTTGCCGACGCCCGGGTCAAACTGGGGGAGGTCTACGCGATCGATTTCTCCCGCAAGACAGTTAAAGCCAATGCCTTTATTTGTGGGTTGGGCGGCTCCCGGCGTGTGGTCCTCAGCGACACCCTGATCGACAATTACAGCGGGCCGGAGATCGCTACCGTGGTCGCCCATGAGTTGGGGCACCACTGCCACCGCGACATTCTCAAGATGATGGCCATAAATTCGGTTTTGATCTTTTCGGGATTGTATATCATTGATAGAATCTTAACGCATGCCGTTTCTTACTTCGGTCTCAACGGGATCGCGGATATCGCCGGATTGCCGCTGTTGATGCTGGTCTTTTCGGTGTATTCCCTGTTCCTCACGCCGCTATTGAACGCGGTGAGTTGCCGCATGGAAACGGCTGCCGACCGCTACAGCCTGGAGCGGACCGGGGACCCGCGGGCCTTCATCTCCGTGATGGAAAAGCTGGGGCGACAAAATCTGGCCGAATTCAGGCCCGACAAATGGATTGAATGTTTTTTTTACGATCATCCCCCGCTCGCCAGGCGGATCGCCTTTGCACGCGAGTACCGGCCGGAAGGGGGGGAAGGAATAACATGACGGATATCACGCAAGAAAAACGCAAACTCCTGCGCCTCGCCCACAAGGTGCCGGTCGAATTCCGGGTGCTGGACAATCAACAGGTCCTGATCCCCGGGGTGGATCAACAGCGCGGCCAGACGCGCAACGTGAGTACCGGCGGCGCGTGCATCGAGACCGAGGCGCTGAATGAAAGCACCATCCGTTATTTGAATCAGCAAAACATCCTGCTGCACGTCTATTTCCATCTGCCTCTGACACATCACCCGGTCCCGGCGGTCGCGCAGATTGCCTGGTACGAACGGATCGAGGGGGCGGCCGGCGTCAGTTATGTGCTGGGCCTGCAGTTCCGGTCGATCAAATCCGGCGACGCCGTGGCCCTGCTGCGGCAGTCGGTGCGCTTCAAAGTCCTGGCCCTGGCCGTGCTGATCCTGACCGGCATTTTCGTGGCCAGCCTGATATATCATTTTCAAATCGCCAAATCCTGAGTCCCGCCGTGTATGCATCGTAAACCGGTTGTCATCCTGTTGCTGTTGTGCGCCATTACCTTCGGGAACGCGCTGCGCAACGGGTTTGTCGGCGACGACAATTTTCTCATTCTGCAGAACGAGTTTTACAGTTCCTTTTCGAATATCAAAGACCTATTCACATCACGGTACCTGACCGGTCCGGCGGCGGCCATCAGTCCGGCGGATACGGCGCGCTATTTTTCCGGTTCGGTGGCGTACCGGCCGGTATTGTCGCTGACGTATTTCTGGGATTACGCGCTGTGGAAGGAGCAGCCCTTCGGCTATCATTTCACCAGCCTGCTGTGGCATACGGCCAACACGCTGCTGGTTTACTGGCTGATCTTCCTCGTCTCCGGACAGGCGGGTGTCGCCTTTTGGGCCGCGGCGATCTTTGCCGTGCACCCGTTTAAAAGCGAGGCGGTGTGCGCGATCAGTTACCGGGCCGACCTGGTGGCCGCGTTGTTCGTGTTGCTGGGGATGATCGCCCATGTTCAATTCCGCCGCCGGCGGGAGGTCACGTGGGCCGCGGCCGCGCACACGGCGTTTTTCCTGGCGGTCTTTGCCAAGGAGGCGGCGATCGTCTTTCCGGGGATGGTGTTCTGCTACGACCGGTTCTGTGTCCGTCGGGAAGAGCAGGGCGATGATTGGCGGCGTTTCATCGTTCCGTATGCGGGCTACGCCGCGATCGGGGCTTTTTACATCTATATTTACCTGTTCGTCTTTCGCAACGAACAGGCCGCGTCGGTGACCTGGCTGGGCGGATCACCGGGGATGCACCTGATCAAGAGCGTGCAGATCCTGGCCGGTTACGTGACCGGACTGTTTTTACCGTTCGTCGTCAAGGTCCTGCCGCCGGTCTATCTGCCGCCGATGACGGACGCCTTCGTGTTGACCGCGGCCCTGACGGCGGCGATCGTGGCGTTGACGGCGTGGACGAGTGTGCTGTTTTCCCGGCGCGGTTCGGCCAACGCGTTTTTCATCGGCTGGTTCTGGCTGACGCTGATCCCGGTCTCGAACCTGATCCCGCTGGTCAATCCGATGGCCCACCGTTTCATGTACCTGCCGTCGGTGGGGATGGCGTTTATGCTGGCTGTTTTTTTGCACGCGGCCGGGGAGTGGATGAACGCCCGGTTGCGCTCGCGGAATTTCGTGACGATCTTTGCCGGCGCCTATGTGCTGGCGGCGATGATCATCGCGATCCGCATCAACGCGGCCTGGCGGCATGATTACATTATGGCCTACCGGTTGTATCAGAATCATCCGCGCGACCCGGTGAGCCATCTGTTTATGGGCCTGACCTATGTGCGTATCGGGGAACCGGAAAAAGCGGAGCGCGTGATCCTCGACGGGATCCGGCTGGGCCTGGACGATCCGCGCGTATACTATATCCTGGCGCTCAGCCGTAAAGATGATTATGACCTGGCCGCCGGTTATCTGAATAAAGGCGTGAGCGTTTATCCGGATTACCCGATGCTCTATCTGGGGCTGGGACGCACTTACTTGATGAAGGGCGATCTTGTGCGCGCCCGGCAGGCGCTGCGTCAATGCCTGGCGCTGCAACCGTCCTACCGCGCGTACAATTATCTCTTTCAGGTGCTGCTGCTTGAGAAGGATGCGCCCGGCCTCGCCGCGCTGCAACGGGAGATCAGCGCGGTGATGCGCGACCCGCAATACGACGCCTTCCTCGCAAAGACCCTGCAGATCAAAGATACCCTGACGTTGCCGGAAGACAACGGATTTTAAAGGAGGACAGCATGAAGCATTACCGTGAGGAATTGTGGTTTCATACCGAGACCCGCCGCGACTACATCAACATTACGCCAGAGGTCGAACTCTGCCTCGAAAAGAGCGGCATTAAGGAAGGGCTGTGCCTGGTCAACGCGATGCACATCTCAGTGTAAGTCAGCAAATCCTCAAAAATAATCCCCGCCTGTTTTTCTCTCTTGATAATACACATCACTCCGACGGTAACCATAAACAAAAAGTATCAGATAAAGCCTTTAAGCTTTGTATAAAGATACCCTTGAAGTTTCAGCTGTCCCAACTTTATCAGGCCAGTTATCGTTGTTCTGAACAGCCTCAGACATTAGGGCAATATATCCGCAAGGCAAGGGTGGAGGCAAACCTGTTAGCCAAAGATTTGGCCCGGATACTCAATTGCCATCGAACAAGCGTGTTGAATTGGGAAAATGACCGGACAGCTCCAACGGAAGAGAATCTCTTACAGCTTAAGGCAATATTTCCAGCCTTAAAGGAATAGATTATTCTCCGATGATTTTTATCAATACCCTTTTCTTGCGTCTGCCGTCAAATTCTCCATAGAAAATCTGTTCCCACGGCCCGAAATCGAGCTTGCCGTCCGTTATGGCGACAACCACTTCCCGGCCCATCACCTGACGTTTCAGGTGGGCATCGGCGTTATCTTCGCCGGTATCGTTGTGCCTGTACTGCGAGGTAGGGGCATGAGGGGCGAGTTTTTCCAGCCATTTATCGTAGTCGTGGAGCAATCCCTGTTCGTCGTCATTGATGTACACCGAGGCGCTGATGTGCATAGCATTGACCAGACAAAGGCCCTCTTTAACGCCGGACTGGTTAATGGCCTTCTGGACATCCGGGGTGATATTAATGTAATCTCTGCGGTCTTTGGTGTTAAACCAGAGTTCTTCTTTGTATGATTTCATGTGTTTCCTCCATTTTGTGTGATTTCAGAAGTAATCCTTCTGGTGCTTTAAAACCTTGAATTTGACCCTCTTATTATGTCATACGGGTCAAGGGCTACGCCCGGTTTTCGGGGTGCCCTATTTAAGGCTTTGACATAGCATTTCACATATGATACACTTTAGTCATAATTATGAAAAGCAAAAAGAACCTTTTAGAACAGCTAAAATCGCTACCGTACTTCAGCAAAGAGAGCTTATACCAGCTTGGAAAACAGCTTGGGCTTGCCGATGCTTCAGTGGATACGTATATCAGCCGTTTTCTGAAATACAAAGAAATTATTAAACTGAAAAAGGGCCTGTATGTGTCAGCTGATTTCTTCGACAAAAACAGAGGGAATATTTCCTATTCATTTTATCTGGCAAATATCTTGCGGACACCTTCGTATGTCAGTTCGTGGTCAGCGCTTCAGTACTACAACCTGACCACAGAGGCCATTTACGGTATATCTTCAGTGACACTAAAGGTCACCAGGAATTATACAACAAAGGCCGGGCACTTTTCTTATCAGTCCATAAAAGACAAGCTGTTTTCTGATTTTTCTCTGGTCCGTGCTGATGGAGGGAAGTTTGATTTCTTTATCGCTTCACCGGCCAAGGCTTTGTTTGATTTACTTTATTTTAAAACTCACCAGTTGCGAGGAGTCAGTGAAAAAGACATTGAGCCGCTTGTTGATGAATTACGGATAGATATTGATGAAATGGACAAAAAGGAAAGAGTTAAATTTTATACGATGATAAAGGGATATATTAACCATGAGTGAACATATTATTGCCATTTTAAAAAGGAAGCTTGATGATCTTGCCTCTCATGGCCAGATGGACGCTGAAACTCTTCGTAACGCCCTTAAGGAAGAGCTTCAGTTTTATGTCCTGAATTTTATTTATCATCATCCACAATACAATAAGTGGGTCATGTACGGCGGCTCTGCGCTTCGCATTATTCATGACCTTGACCGCATGTCTGTTGATCTGGATTTTGAAGTGTCAGAGACAGTAACCCAACAATTTCTCAAGGAGTTAAAACAAGAGATCGAGGATCACTTTTCCCGCACCTATAATGTTCAGTCCGACTTTCTGACCGTTAAGATCGTTACGGGAAGGGGGCTGTTGCTTAAATTTAATGCCGGGGAAGCGTTAAACCTCGATCATCCGTCAAATCAGATTCACGTTAAGGTTGATTTAAATCATTTTACCGCCCCGCATCTGGTCACAGAGCGGCGGCCCATTAACCGGGACCAGCTGTCCTTTGTTATCGTGACCTACAATATGTCCACCCTTATGGCGAGCAAAGTGGCCGCTATATTTCTGCGTGGAACACGTGGTGTAGGCAAGGCCATCTATGAAGAAAAGGGACGAGATATCTATGATCTTCTGTGGTACATGAACAAAGAAATTGTTCCCGATCTTGATTATCTAACGGCAAAAAATGTCAAAGAAGCGAAAGATTTGCGTACGCTTTTCGACAGGCTCACGGTCAAAATGAACGCCGTAAGCGACACGAATCTAAAAGGAGACCTTTTCCCGCTTTTCTTAAATCGTCCCTATATTGAAAACTGGGTCGCCAACTGGATGGAAAGTTATTTACGGCTCGTTGAGGCGTATAAAATCTGTACGGTGAAGGCTTTAGCAAATGTGCGCATACACCAGCACTTTGATACGGATAATTTTTCGTTTACGTATACTTACAATACGGAAGAAGAAGGAAAGCACTGCCGGATACGGTATACTGTCAGCGAATACTGGATTGTTGATAGGGGACAAGGAGACATATCAATAAAGCCTGATGAAACCATAAACAATCTTATACAGATTACCCGAGACGGAGTAAGCACAGCTTCTCTGCCGGAGGATAAGCTAAGACAATACGCTACGCTTTTTTATCAAAAATGTGAAGAATATCTAAACAAAACAAATCGGATCATGCTTGGCAGAAGTATTGATACCAAGCTTATCAGAATGACGGCAGACCATCTGAACCAGAAAGAACAAATCGTTCTTAACAAGTCGGCTCTGATGTCCTGTGAGCTTGAGGATCTTTTGAAATAATTTATAAATATGGAAAAACAAAGACCCAAGAAACGCCACCATTACATTCCCGTCTTCTATTTGAACGGATTTACAACTAAAGACGGCTATCTATACGTGTACGATAAGGATGGCCCTATCTTTGATTCATCGCCTGAGGGCATAGTGAACGAAAATCATGGTTTTTCTTAGTCGTGTAAAGTCAGGGGATACCATTTTTTATAACGATAGCGGTGAAGTTTTTGGAGTCGAGCATTGGCTGTAAAAGCAGATTTATTACGACTTTCTTCAACGAAAGGGATAATATGACTCAAAAGATTAAGGTATATAATTTAAGACAAGGTCCGAGAAAGGATTTATTTAATGATTATAGTTTTATTAAGAGCAATAATCAGCATTGGGACGCTGTATTAAAGAGTGGGGTGACGGAACCACCGTCTGTTTTATGGGGCGGAAACGCGACACTACTACAGGATATTCTTTCGTTATATAGTTTTTTTGCAAGGCAATTGGTGTGTTTGGAAAAAGAGTATGGTGAGGACAACTATTTTTACCGCCCACCTGGTAAAAAAGGGATAAAATTCACTGATCCTTGGAAGAAAACTAGTCACGCTCTGAAGACTATTTTACAATGGAAGCCAAAAGACAAACAAAAGTTTCAAAACAAGATAATAGCCTTCCATTATTTAAGAGCCTACCGTAATGAACGGTTGCTATATGTGAAGTCAGCAATAATGCGGACATGCTTGGTAGATTGTCTCAAGAATGAATTAGGTAAAGATATATGGGAAAAGTTTCTAGGAATCTCAAAGGAAGAATATAATTTCATTTTGAAATGTTGGATTCGCCTAAGAAATTGTAATGTTCATAAAATATCTTTTCAATATCAAGATTTTATTGCCGATAAAGCAGAGGACAAATATCAAATATTGACGGCAAATGAGATTGGTGTATTTAAGAAGTGTATTAAGGACGAAAAAGATTTTAACCAATTTATAAAAGATTCATTATGGGCTTTTGATGTCCTTTTGACATATTATTATGCTAATATTTTTGGCTGCCTGAAATTAAAACAAGCGCCTTCCATACAAGATAAACATTATTTACTTCTTAAGAATTATTTTCAAACTCTTAAAAGTAGCAATTCGGTAAATTACCCAATTTGGCAGGGAAAAAAATAGTGGCCTGGACGGAAAAAATGTGCCGGATTCTTTTCTCTTGTATTGGTGGGAGCCGGTTACATATTATTGTGTCAGTTCGGGCGTGTTATCGGATAGTTCTTTGTAACTGACCCCAAGGACAATGGAGTTTTCGACGTTACAAGTCTTGCATGTCCAGTGCCTGCCTACTTCTAGTTCATGGTGCCACAAAAAAATCTTTTGATCACAATCAGGATTCGCACATTTAATTTCGTGCTGGTGAGGGTTCCACATTATTTTCCCATCTCCTTCATCGGTAAGGGTGTATGTAGCCTTACACTCAAAACACTCGGCCATTACTTCAGATTGACCTGGGGGAATGCGTTTACGAATCGGTTTATCGCATTCAGCACAATTTATTTTTGAGAAACTCCCCAAGGTAACATTAAAAACTGACGATGTGAGAACTTGACTAGCATACTCGGAAATTTCTTCGCAGCGATTACGAAATTTATCAAAATCAAGAACCGTTCCAGTGCGAAACTGTTTCATAGATTGAACATGAAGATAACTACCTAATGCATCGTAGTGTTTCTTCAATATTTTCATACTTAGCACTTTCTCCGAACCGAGAGGGCTCATTTGAGGTGCCGGCACACCATACTGTTCCTCAACTCCGATGGCCAATGAACAATCTTTGTCTGCCATTGGATCAATTTCGAGAAGAACTGACATAACTTTGCGTGGTTGCCATGTTTCATACTCGCTAGGGGGGAATTCGTCTTTATATGCAAGCGCACGATCATATGTAAGAGCTTCCATAGCCATCCTCAGTTCAAGGGCGGCGTATTTAAGGCGCTGATCGGAATTTGTGCTGAGTTCATTCTTAGCACATTTAAGGTGTTCTCGAGCTAGGGTGCGGTAATTTGCAGTCATTTCAATAAAACCATAGCAGTTGTTTCAATTTTTGTCTATTTCTCGGTAGCTATAAAGACAGGAATTTTAAAATAATTTTGTGAAATTTTGGCTTAAAATGGCCACCATATTAGTAGAGAGTGTGCACTTTCAGGAAACAAGACCGGACTGATTAACCGGTTATCAGTACAATTCAGGGACATAGTTGTGGGCCACACCACGATTATGTCCTTTTTTTTGGCTCTAAGAGAGTAAAAATTACTTCAGCAAACCGTTCAGGAAATGTTCGGTAATGTACAAACGTGACCAGGAAAAGAATATCAAGAATCTCTCAACTTCAAGGGATGGCGCGACTTCGGCCCGTGGGAGCAGTTATTTTACGGAGAATTTGACGGCCGCAGAATGAAGCGGGTCCTGCTTAAGATTATCGGCGAATAAACCGTTTTCCCTTTTGACCATTTTTTGCTAAACTGATCGGTATTTACCGCCAAAAAATCGTATTATTGACCAATCCGGGAGGAAGGTATGAGTTTGATCACAATCGGGACCGTCGCGCTGGACAATCTGGAGACGCCGGCCGGAAAGAAGGAAAATTTATTGGGAGGCTCGGGCAGCCATTTTGCCGTGTGCGCCCGGCTGTTTACGGATGTGCACCTGGTCAGTGTGGTGGGCAAGGATTTTCCCAAAAAGCACCTTACCCTTCTGCAGAGCAAGGGCATCAACCTGACTTCAGTGATCATCCGCGAAGGTCAGACCTTTGCCTGGACCGGAGAATATAAAAAGGACGACCTGAACACCGCGATCACGCACACCACCACGCTCGGGGTGCTGGAAAACTATAATCCCCAGGTGGCCACCGAACAGCGCAATATTCCGAACGTGTTTATGGCCAACTTCGATCCGGATATTCAGATGAAATTTCTGCAGTTGATGTCCAAGCCCAAGTTCATCGGTATGGACACGATGAACCTGTGGATCGATATCAAGAACGCCTCGCTTAAGAAGTTGATGAAGAAGGTCCACATGCTGATCGTCAATGACGGGGAGGCCCGGCAGTTGACCGAAGAGACCAATCTGCATCTCGCCGCCAAGGCCCTGTGCAAAATGGGCCCGCGGATGGTGGTGGTCAAAAAAGGAGAGAACGGGGTCCTGTTTTACAGCAAGGACCATCACTTCGCTTTTTCCGCCTATCCGGTGGAGAAGGTGGTCGATCCGACGGGCGCCGGCGATTCCTTTGCCGGCGGGATTATGGGTTATCTTTCCAAGGTCGGCCGGGTCACGCAGAAAGACCTGCACAAGGCCATTCTGTACGCGACGACATTATCCTCCTACAACGTCGAAGGGTTCGGCATGGCCAAGACCGCGCCGCTGGATATGACCAAGGTCAACGCCCGGTTGAAGGAACTGCGCAAACACATCATGCCGGTCGTTTAGGAGATGGAGAGCAACTGGATCGATATCTCGGGAATGATCGCCGCGATCGTGCTGCCGTTTTTCAGTCTGCCGATGATTTACAAGGTCTGGCAGCGCAAGTCGTCCAAGGACATCAGCATGACCTGGGCGCTGGGCGTGTTCGGTTGTTTTTTGTTGATGCTGCCGTCGGCGCTGACGTCGCCCGACCTCGTGTATAAGACATTCAGCATCATTAATATCATATTGTTTTCGGGAATCGTGTTTGTCACGCTGAAATACCGCAACGGAGAATCCTCATGAGTGAATCAACCACGCCGGCTAAATCAGGGGTCGTTTCGATCGTCGGCCGCCCCAACACGGGCAAATCCACCCTGCTGAACCGAATCGTCGGGGAGAAGATCGCTATCGTCTCCAAGATTCCGCAGACCACGCGTAATCAGATCCGCGGGATGTATAACGACGAACGCGGTCAGATCGTCTTCATCGACACCCCCGGCTTCCATTTCGAAACCGACAATCTCGACCGTTTCATGAACAGCGCGGTCACCTCCACGATCGACGGCGTCGACTGCCTGATTTATCTGGTCGATCCCACCCGGCGACTCGGAACGGAGGAAGAGAACATTGCCGCCAAGGTCAAGGACGCCAAGGTGCCGATCATTCTCGGGCTGAACAAGATCGATATGAAAAGTTCCCGGCCGGACGTCTACATCGAATTTTTCGAGAAGGTCATGGGCAAGCCGGTGCAGGAAATGGAAAACGTGGCGCTGGTGGCCTTGTCGGGCGAGCGGGGGACCAATGTGGATAAATTGGTCGATGTGATCTTTGAATTCTTACCGGAAGGGCCGCCGCTGTACGATCCGGATACCATTACGGATCTGCCGCAGAAAATCGCGGTCGCCGACATTATCCGTGAGAAGTTCATACATAAACTCCGTCAAGAGCTGCCGCATGCCATCGGTGTTTTCATTGAGCAGTTGCGGCCGATTAAAGGCGGGACCATGTATGTGAAGGCCTTGGTCTATGTCGAGACGTCCAGTCAGAAGGAAATCGTCATCGGCAAAAACGGACAGATCCTCAAGGCGGTCGGCAGCGCAGCGCGCGCGGAGCTCGAACAGCTGTTCGATCAAAAGGTCTTTCTGGAGTTCTTTGTGAAGAGCAACAAACACTGGCGCGATGATATCGCGATTCTACAGGAACTGGGTTACGATCAGTCGATGCTCGGATGAAGGAAGTCACGGCCAAACAAATCCAGCGGCTCGATGACGCGGCGATCAACGGCTTCGGTATCCCGTCGGTGGTCCTCATGGAGAACGCGGGCCGCGCCGTGTTCCGGGAAATCACCAAGCGCGCCGGATTGAATCGCGTGTGTGTGGTGTGCGGTGCGGGCAACAATGCCGGCGACGGGTTCGTGGTCGCGCGGCATCTTCTCGACGCCGGTATCGCCACGGATGTCATTATGCCCGGACCGGCCGACCGGTTGAAAGCCGACGCATTGTTGAATTATCATTTATTCCGACGTCTACGCGGGCGGGTACGGACCGTCAAACGCGTGACCCCGCGGACGGCAGCCTTGATCAGCGCCGCTGATCTCGCCGTCGACGCGATTTTTGGTGTCGGCCTGAACCGTAAAGTTGAGGGCGTTTTCGCCGAGTTGATCGAAGCGGTCAACCGACATGCCCCCCGGGTGACGGCGGTGGATGTCCCTTCCGGACTTGACGCGACCACCGGTAAGATTTACGGGGTTTGCGTGAAAGCGCACAAGACGGTCACGTTTACGTATCCCAAGAAAGGTTTTACCCGCGGCCAGGGGCCGGCACACACCGGTACCGTTAAGGTGGCCGACATCGGCATTCCCCGTATGATTAAACACCGTGTTATCACGTAGGTAGCCTGACATGCCCGTAACCAACCGCAATATCGATACCGTGGTCAGCCGTATCCGTGAACAGATGCGTGACTTGCCCGACCCGTCGGTGACACTTGTGGGCAAACGCTGGAAGAGCCCGTTTCTGGTCCTCATCTCCTGCATCATGAGTCTGCGCACCAAGGACGAAACCACCTTGCCCGCTTCGGAAAGGCTGTTCGCCCTTGCCGAAACTCCCCAGAAAATGATCACCCTAACGCCGCGACAGATCGAAAAAGCGATTTTTCCGGTTGGATTTTATAAAACCAAGGCCAGGACCATCCTCGGTATTTGCCGTGATATTATCGAGAAGTTCGACGGCAAAGTCCCGGATGATATCGATATCCTGATGCAAATGAAAGGCGTCGGTCGCAAGACCGCGAATCTGGTCCTGACCGAGGGCTTCGGGATCCCGGCAATGTGCGTCGACACGCATGTCCACCGCATCTCCAACCGTTTCGGCTATATTGCCACCAAAACACCCGAAGAATCCGAAATGGCCCTCAGAAAGAAGTTGCCCAAAAAACATTGGATAGACTATAATGCCTTGTTAGTCACCTGGGGACAGAACGTTTGCAAGCCTATTTCGCCGCTATGTTCGACGTGCAGCGTCAATAAACTGTGCGCACGAACCGGCGTGACGGTCAGCCGCTGAGCGGCCGGTTTCAGACAAACGGATCCGGGACGGAATCGAAACGGACAGCAGGACAGGGGGAGAGCCGTGCAAAGACGGGGCGCGCTGATCACGCCGCAAATTCAGGATATACTCAAGTCTGCGAATACGGTGGAGCGAATCCGCGAGCTCTTCGCGGACATGCATACTTACGATATCTTCATTCTCTGCGAGAATCTGGAAGATGATGAGATCGCGGAATGCATCAAGTCCCTCGGGATCCCCGTGGGTATTGAGCTGTTCGAGCAGTTCGACGACGAACGCAAAAAGGATATTTTCAATTGCTTCAACAAAGAGTGGATGGCCGACATCCTCGAGGAAATGTCCCCGGACGAGCGCGCGGACTTCGTCGTCAAATTGCCGGACGAGCGGGTGGAGGAAATCCTCCCGCTGGTCGCGCGCGCCGAACGCATTGACATCAAGAAGCTGATCAATTATAAAGAGGACTCCGCCGGATCGATATTAACCACCGAATACGCGTATCTCCCGCAGGATGTCACGGCCAAGGCCGCCATTGAAAAGATCAAGCTGCAGGCCTTTGACCGGGAGACGATTTACTATATTTACGTCATCGATCATGACCGCAAACTGCTCGGCATCGTGTCCCTGCGCGATATTCTGGTGGCGCCACCGCAGCAGACGATCAGGGAATTCATGAATCCCAATGTCATCAGCGTCAACGTCAATGACGATAAGGAAGAAGTCGCGCGGAAGTTTTCTCAGTATGACTTTCTGGCGATGCCGGTTGTCGACGACGCGAGTAAATTGGTGGGGATCGTGACGGTCGACGACGTCATGGACGTCTTTGAGGAGGAGGCCACCGAAGATATTTATAAACTGGGGGCCGCCGGGGAGTACCTCGACTACATGAAGTCGCACCCCTTCATGCTCGCCCGGCAGCGCACGGTTTGGTTGCTGATCCTGGTGGTGGTCGGATGCACCTCGGCGCTGATCCTTGAGCGCAACGAACACGCCCTGCAGACCGCGGTGGCCTTGAGTTTTTTTATCCCGCTACTGCTCGGCGCGGGCGGCAACGCCGGCACCCAGTCCTCGACCGTTGTGATCCGCGGGCTGGCTACCGAGGACATCAAACTGCACGACTATCTGTTAGTGTGGCGCAAAGAAGTGATGGTCGGGGCGATGGTCGGTTCCATCATGGCCGTGCTGGGAGCGCTGCTGGCCCTGGTGATTCACAGTGACCCCCGGCTCGGACTGGTCGTGGGCTCCGCCATGATCACCTCGGTGATGCTGGCCGTCTCGTTGGGAGCGTTGCTGCCGATGTTATTCAAGAAATTGAAGCTGGACCCGGCCCTGATGTCCGGTCCGTTTATCACCAGTATCGTGGATATTGTTTCGCTTCTGGTTTATTTTAAAATCGCAATGGTGATTCTGAACTGACCATGAAAATCGGATTGACTTTTGATTTGAAGACCGACTGGCCCTGCGGCGCGGACGACCCGCATGACGCCAACGCCGAATTCGACGCGCCTGCGACCGTGGATATGCTGGAACGGGCCATTGCCTCGGGCGGCCATACGGTGGAACGCATCGGCAATGTTCGGCAACTGATCCCCCGGTTGGATTCTTTGGATGTGGATATCGTCTTCAATGTCTGCGAGGGCCGGTCCGGCCGCAACCGTGAATCCCAGGTGCCGGTGTTGCTGGAAATGTACGGGATCCCGTATGTCGGGGCGGACGCGCTGACGCTCGGCCTGACGCTGGACAAAGTGATGGCCAAGAAGGTCTTTCTGGGCGAAGGGATCCGGACCCCGCGTTTTTATCAGACGGATGACCCGGCGACGGCGGACGAGTTGAATACCATGGAGTACCCGCTGATCGTCAAGACCCGGCATGAAGGCTCGTCCAAGGGGTTGGACGGCGGCTCCCGGGTGGAAAACGCCGCCCAGTTGCAGGACCGGGTACGGCACATCACCGGGCGTTATCACCAGCCGGCCCTGGTGGAGGAGTATGTCTCGGGTAAGGAATTCACCGTCGCGGTCCTGGGAAACCGGCAGCCGCTGGCGATGCCGGTGGTCCAGATCAGTATTGAAGGAAAGGTGGATTTCGAGCGCGAGATATATACCCACGCGCTGATCTGTTCGACCGCCCTGAAGTACATATGTCCGCCGGCGATCCCGGCCGAGCAGGTCCGGGAGATCCAGGACATGGCGGTGCGCGTTTTCCGGGCCGTAGATTGCCGGGATATGGCCCGGATCGATTTTCGTATGGACGCGGCCGGCCGGCCCTATGTGCTGGAAATCAATCCGCTCCCGACTCTGGACGAAACCGATGTGTTCCATATTTTTCCAAAAATATTTGGACTTGATTTTAACGGTACGATCAACATAATATTAAACTTGGCGCTCAGCCGTTACAGGCTGATCGAATTGGACGAGAAGGATATCTTGCGACCTTTCCTTACGGAAACGGCGGTTTAGGAGGTTACTGGAAATTTACCCTGCAGACGAAATGTTATCGTTGCCCCTCACCGCGGCCGAACGCCGCGTGTTGAGGCACTTCCACGGCGCTGATGAGACCGATTGGGCCGACTGGCGCTGGCAGCTGCGCAACCGGATCCGCAGCAAGGAGGTCCTTGAGAGTCTGGTCCGGCTGACGCGTGCCGAACGCCAGGGGATCGACGGCTGCGGCAAGAAGCTGACCATGGCGATCCCGCCTTATTTCGCGGCGCTGATCTCCCCGGAAGATCCCACGTGTCCCATCCGCCGGCAATGCATTCCGCTGGCCGATGAGCTGAGCGCGTCCCCGGAAGAAATGGCCGATCCCTGCGGCGAAGATAATCATTCCCCGGTTCACGGTTTGGTTCACCGCTATCCGGACCGGGTGCTCTTTTTAGTCAATGAGATGTGCGCGATGTACTGCCGCTACTGCACACGGTCACGGATGGTCGGTGACGGCGATCGCACCTTAAGCATGGCGTCCTATCAACGCGCCTTCGATTATATCCGTGAACACACGGAGGTACGTGATGTCCTGATTTCGGGCGGCGATCCGCTGACCCTGAGCGACCGTATCCTGGAGCATATCCTTCAGGAGGTCAAGTCCATCCCGCATGTGGAATTCGTCCGGCTCGGGACGCGCATTCCGGTGACCCTGCCGCAGCGGGTCACTTCTGACCTGATCGGGATGCTGAAGCAGTACAATCCGCTGTGGATGAGTATCCACTTCAATCATCCCGCGGAGATCACCCCGGCTGTCGCTCGGGCGTGCAATATGATCGCCGACGCCGGTATTCCGGCTGGCAGTCAAACCGTATTGCTGCGCGGGATCAACGACGACCCGGTCGTGATGCGCCGACTTATGCACGGCATGCTGAAGCTGCGCGTGAGACCCTACTACATTTATCAGTGCGATCCGATCCTGGGGTCGCGGCATTTTCGCACCACCATCGCCGAGGGACAGGCGATCATGGAACAGCTGCGCGGACACACCACCGGATACGCAGTCCCGACCTACGTGGTCGACGGTCCGGGCGGCGGCGGAAAAATCCCTCTTTCTCCGAATTACATCGTGAAAAAGGAGAAGAAACGCTACATCTTGCGCAACTTCCAGAACGACGAGTATTACTACTACGAGTCTTAATGCGCGCCCGAACCCGGGCCGTCTTATCCCCCATATAGGAGTGAGTCATGAAAAAGCTGGAAATTATCGTTCGTGAGGAAAAATTTGCCGCCGTGATCGAGGTCCTTGAGGATTCCGGCATCGGCGGGGTGACCGTCACCGACGCGGTCGGTTTCGGACGTCACCGCAACGGTTTACAGCCCAAGAAGAAAATCGATATCTACGTCGATGAGTTCCAGTTGGAGAAGACCGTGGACCTGGTCCGTCAGGTCGCCGCCACCGGCGTGACCGGGGACGGCAAAATCGCGATCGTGGCCCTGGACAATCTCATCAAGATCCGCACCGGCGAAGACGGGGCGACCGCCATTTAATAGTCGCAAGTCATTAAAATTGGGCAAGTTACCGCGTTTGTGCTATACTTGACGACTGTGGGCGGGGGAGTCGGAAAAATTCTTTACAAACCGCCTGTCTGGTATATAATAGCGGATCTGTTAAGGACACTTAATAACCTCAAAGGTGGTGAATAGGAACTTATGATCGAAATCAAAGTCAGTGACACAAACAATTTCGAAAAGGCCATGCGCCTTTTCAAGAAGGCTTGCCAAAAAGACGGGTTTATGATGGAGCTGAAAGACCGCCGGTTTTATTCCAAGCCGTCCGAGAAGAAACGGATCAAAGGCAAGCGCTAGGCAGTACATGAGGCCGGTCTCGGCCGCCGATTTCAACCTTGTGAGGGACGCAGATCTTGCGTCCCTCATTCCTTTCCCGGAAGAGCATGTCGAAGCCAAAATCCATCGCGATATTGATCGAAGAACAGTACCAGGTTCTGGAGGTATGGTATCCGTGGTTGCGGCTGCGTGAGAACGGATATGACGTCCGGCTGATCGGAACGGGGACCAAACCCGTCTACGGCAGCAAGGAAGGGTATCCGGCTGCCGCGGATGCGGCGATCCGGGACATCAAGGCGGACGATTTCGCTGCGGTCATCATACCGGGTGGATTTGCCCCGGATTTCATGCGGCGCGTGCCTGAGGTAGCCGCGTTCGTCCGGGCGATGTCCGACAAGGACAAGATTGTGGCGGCCATTTGCCACGGGGGCTGGATGCTGGTCTCGGCCGGGATCCTGAAAGGCAGGAAGGCCACCAGTTTTTTTGCGATCAAAGACGACCTGATCGCCGCCGGGGCCGAGTGGTCCGACGAAGAAGTCGTTGTGGACGGGAGGCTGATTACCTCCCGCAAACCCGAAGATCTCACCGCATTCACGGTGGAAGTGATCAAACAGCTGCGCGCCTAATCGTTCGGGCCGCGGCTGATAACCCTCCTTTTTAAATCACGATGCTCAAAGTTAAACGTATTCTGGTCAGTGTCTCCGACAAAAAGGGGCTGATCCCGTTTATCAAGGGATTGGCCGAGCTTGATGTCGAGATTTTGTCTACGGGCGGGACCGCGCGGCAATTGCGCGAGGCCGGGTTGACGGTCAAGGATGTGGCCGAGCATACCGGTTATCCCGAGATGCTGGACGGGCGGGTCAAGACCCTGCACCCGATGGTCCACGGCGGTCTGCTGGCCGTACGCGACAATCCCGATCATATGGAACAGGTCAGGCGCCACGGGATCGGCCTGATCGACATGGTGGTGGTCAATCTGTATCCCTTCGAGAAAGTGATCCAGAAAAAGAACGTCACTCTGGATGAGGCCATCGAAAATATCGATATCGGCGGTCCGTCGATGCTGCGCTCAGCGGCCAAGAACTACCGCAGCGTGGCGGTCGTTTGTAACCCGGACCATTATGCGGAGGTCCTCTCCGAACTGAAACAGAACAACGGCCTGTTGCCGGACTCGATCCTCTACCGGCTGGCCATTTCCGCGTTCAAACACACCTCGCGCTACGATACGATCATCCAGCAGTTCCTCGGCCGGCGGCTGAGCGGATCCGAGTTCGAACAACTGCCCGGCCGGGTGGAATATCACTACGACAAGATCCAGGATTTACGCTACGGGGAGAATCCGCATCAAAAGGCGGCCTTGTATAAACCGGAAGGGCCGGCCGCGGGCCTGGCCGGAGCAAACCAGCTGCACGGCAAAGAGCTGTCCTTCAACAACTTTCTCGATCTGAACGCGGCCGTGGATTTTATTAAGGATTTCCGCACGCCCGCCGCGGTGGTGATCAAGCATAACAATCCCACCGGCGTGGCCACCCACGACGATCTGGCCACGGCGTACAAACAGGCCTGGAGCTGCGACAAGCTGTCGGCCTTCGGCGGGATTATCGGTTTGAACCGCAAGGTGGACGAGGAAACAGCCGATTTGATCATCAAGAGCGGTTTTATGGAATGCGTCATCGCGCCGAAATTCAGCGCCAAGGCCAAATCTCTGCTTACCAAGAAAAAAAACCTGCGCTTGCTCGAGTTCGACTTTAAAGGCTTACCGGCGGAGCTTTATGACAGCAAACGGATTTACGGCGGCATGTTGCTGCAGGAAAAAGACGCGCGGGAATTGTCCGAAGGCGAGCTGCGTGTGGTCACCAAGAAACAGCCGACCGCGGCCCAGCGTGAGGCCATGCTGTTCGGCTGGCAGGTGATCAAGAACGTCAAGTCCAACGCGATTGTTCTGGTCAAGGGCAGTCGCACCGTCGGGATCGGCTGCGGGCAGACTTCGCGGGTGGAAAGCGTCAACATCGCGATCCGCAAGGCCGGAAAACAGGCCGCCAACGCGGTGCTCATCTCCGACGCCTTTTTTCCCAAGACCGACAATATCGAATTGGCCGCCGCCGCCGGCATCAAGGCGATCATTCAGACCGGCGGATCGATTTCGGATGCCGATGTCATCGCCGCTGCCGACGCGCACCAGCTGGCAATGGTCTTCACCTCGGTCAGACACTTCAAGCATTAGCGGCAACCGGGAGACCGGCATGACCCCTCCACAAACCGCCATTTATCTCAATTCCTTCATCGATTATGAGCGTGATTTGCAGCGGCGCTCGCCCCACGACTTTAAGCTCGGGCGTATGCGGCGCTTGCTGCAAGAAGTGGGTAATCCGCAGGACCGCCTGTCGGCCGTACACATCGCCGGCAGCAAGGGCAAGGGGTCGACCTGCGCAATGCTCGCGCATATTCTGCACGCGGCCGGCTACCGGACCGGTTTGTATACTTCTCCGCACATCGATACCTATCACGAACGGATCCGCGTTCTCGGCGGCGAAGGACCGGCATCTTCCGGTCTCTTTGCCGACAGCATCCGGGAGAAAGATTTGGAAGATGTGCTGGCGAACTACCGGGAGGCATTCGAGTCGCTGCGCGATACTAAGGAGTACGGGCGGTTGACGTTTTATGAGGTGTTCACGGCAGTCGCCTTGTTACATTTTGTGCGGTGCGGAGTTGACGTCGCGGTCCTGGAGACCGGACTCGGGGGACGGCTGGACGCGACCAATACGGTTCCGGCGCGGGCCGCGGTGATCACCGCGATCGGACTGGAACACACCGCCATCCTCGGTGAGACCTTGGCGGCCATTGCCGCGGAGAAGGCCGCCATTATCAAATCCGGGCAACAGGTGATTGTGGCCCCTCAAGAAGCGTCCGCCGCTGCGGTGATCCATGAACAATGCGCCGCCGTCGGCGTCACCCCGCGACTGGTCCGGCCGGAGATGGTCCGCGCCGGGGCCGTGACGACGACGGGACAGGTTATCTCCGTGAACAGCGGTGAGGCCGAGTATCCGGATCTGCGCTTGGCGTTATCCGGTGTGCCGCAACAGATCAACGCGGCCACCGCGATCTGTACCGCCGAATGTCTGAAGGCGGTGGGACTCAGCGTCAGCCCGGAGGCGATTGTCAACGGTCTGGCCGGGGTTCGCTGGCCGCTGCGGTTTGAACGGATCGCGGCAGCGCCGGAAGTGATCATCGACGCCGCCCACAGCTTGGAATCGCTCGGCGCCCTCAAGCTAACCCTGAACCAGCTTCTTCCGGGGAAACGAATCGTGGCGGTCATCGGGATGTCCGCCGACAAGAATCCCGCCCGGTTATGCCCCGTGATCGCGGAGTTTGCCGATCATGTTTTTCTGACCGCCGCCGATCATCCCCGGGCCTACCGGTTTCAGGCAGACGAAGCCGGACGCCTGTTCGCCGGCGGGACGGCGCAATATGTGGACGGGCTGAACGAGGCCCTGGACCGGGCGCTGGTGACGGCCGGTCCGGACGGGGTGGTCGTCGTGACCGGGTCGCTGTTTATCGCCGCGCAGGCACGGCGGCGCTGGGCGACGGGCGTATCTAATAATTTACCGACGGGATCATAGCATGTATCAATATGAAGGATTGGAAGACACCATAGCGGCGATATCGACCCCGACGGGACAGGGCGGGATCGGTATTGTGCGGCTCAGCGGCAAGGAAGCCGTGTCCATTGCCGACCGTATATTCCGGCCCCGGCGGCCCGGCAGTCTGACCGCGGCCGGGACCTTCACGGTTCACTATGGCTGGATTGTCGGCGGGCGGGGAAAGAACATTGATGAGGTCCTTGTCACCCTTATGCGGGCGCCGCGCAGTTACACCGTCGAGGACGTCGTGGAGATATCCTGTCACGGCGGGATGGTCGCTTTGCGGACGATTTTGCAGCGGACGCTGGACGAGGGGGCGCGTCTGGCGCAGCCGGGGGAATTCACCAAGCGTGCGTTTCTCAATGGCCGTATCGATCTCACCCAGGCTGAGGCGGTGCTCGACATTATTCAGTCGAAGACCGAGGCATTTCTGCGGGTTAGCACCAACCAGTTGAAGGGCGAACTCTCCGGCGAGCTGAGCCGGATCCGCGAGGAATTGACCGGCATATACGTGGAGCTGGAGGCGATTGTCAATTTTCCGGAGGATGAACTCGACGCAGACGGCCGGGAGCGCTTGGCGGAGCGGATCACCGGGACACGGCAACAGGTCGAAAAGTTGCTGGGCTCGGCGGACCAGGGGCGCCTGCTCAAGGAGGGGATCAAGATCGTTCTGTGCGGTAAGCCGAACGTGGGAAAGTCCTCGCTGCTCAATGTCCTGCTGAAAACCGAACGCGCGATTGTCTCTGCCATTGCCGGCACGACCCGTGACACGATTGAGGAGACCGCCCAGATCAACGGTTTTCCCTTCCAGCTGGTGGACACCGCCGGGGTGCTCGAGCCGCGCGACATGATCGAGGAAGAGGCGGTCCGGCGCAGTCATCTCTACATGGAGGGGGCCGATCTGGTGCTGTTACTGATCGACGGGGCCGGTAAGCTCGACGCACAGGACGAGGCCGTCATCGCCAAGGTCAAGGGCCGGGACCTGCTGGTGGTGATCAACAAAAGTGATTTGCCCGCACGGGTCAGTCCGGCCGAGCTGGAACAACGGCTGCCGGGAAAACCGGTCATCGGCATATCCGCGTTGAAGGGAACCCAGGTCGATGCATTAAAGGAGAAGATCGTCGCCGAGGTCCTGCACGGAAAGCAGGTCAGCGCCGATCACTTGTTGATCAGCAATGTGCGTCATATCACCGCTTTGAAAGACGGCGCCCGCGCGCTGGAGGCGGCGGTCACACACATGCGCAACGGCCTGTCGCTGGAATTCGTCTCCGAAGAAATCAAGACCGCGGTTAACTGCCTCGACCGCATCACCGGCCGCAACATCGACACCGACCTGCTCGACACCATCTTTTCCCAATTCTGTATCGGAAAGTAAAATCCAACCGGACACGGGGTTAATCGATTTCGATGACCAGCGGGCCGGATTTTTTCGGGGCTTTCTCGTCGTAGGGGCCGGATTTGGATTGGACGGCGGGACGCGTAGTCGCGCGCGGCACGACGGTCCGGTCAGGGACGAATCCCTCGGGGTTGGATCCCTGCTGGATGATCAATCCCTGTACGGCAAAGATTTTCGACAGCAGGTCTTCATCCTGCAGCAAATCGATCATGCGCTTGTCCGCCAGCATCTTGCCGATGTTCCGGTCCTCCACGGCCGACTGAATTTCCGGGTCGCTCATCAGGGCCTTGATGCGGTCGTCATTGACAAAACTCTGATACTCGGCGGAGCTCTGGACCGCGGCCAGCTGCTCCGGATTTTCCAGCACGGCCATAAACGTTTGAATGGGCATGCTGCTGTAGATCGAGAAACTGCCGGTCACATGATTCACCAGCTGATAACTCTTGGTGAGGGCGAGGCGTTCCTGTATAGCCGCGATCGAGGGAAGCTGCGGCGGCAGCACGTTGATCATCAGCATGAGCAGGACCAGGATGCCACCGCTCCAACCCAGGCTGATCACCGCTCCGAACAAGCTGCTGATCACTGACGGTTCGGGTTTGCGGTGGCCGTAAGTGGAGACGTTGGTGACGACGCTCAGGGTCACATGGATCAGGATCGGGCAGAAGAAGCTGATGATCCCGGCAATCATCACATTGTGGGATTGCCGGAAATACATGTAGCTGATGCCGGCGCCCAATAGAAGAGAAATAGGACCGATCAAGGACCCCACAAAGCCCTTGGTCCAGCCGCGGTATAGATAGTAAAGGACTAGTACAATTACAATTAGGTCAATGGTGTTGTGCACCTTGGCTCCCTTCGGCTAGTCGACCCGTGAGTATAACATTTTCGACATTTCAGTTCAATCCCGCTGGGACCCGTGATATAAAGTATTTTGGCAAGGCAAGTTGTCGTGTGGTATATTTTATTTACAAGACATAACATCGAACTGACAAAGGTAAACCATCTGAGAAGATGGGGCACAAAGCTATAGGGTCCTGGCACCGCCAGGATAGCCAGCTGCCAGGAACAGCTATCAATTTGCCTATTCTTCTCGGATGAAGAATAGGCTTTTTTTATAGCCGCAGAGCGGCTCGGAGGACGATGACAAAATTAAGCAAAATCGTGGTAGCCACCCTGATCATAGCGGCCGTGCCGTTGGCAGCGGCAGCCGAAACGTTGACCATGACCACATACTATCCGTCGCCGTTCGGCGTGTACCAGTCCCTGCGGCTGGCCCCCAATGCCAGCCCGCCGGCCTGCTCGGGAACGACCGTCGGTACGATCTACGTGGACGGCTCGAACGAGATGCAGTACTGCGACGGCACAAGTTATTCCCAGGGCTTCGGATTGTGGCGGATCAACGGCAACAACGTCTATCCGGTCAATTGGTCGACGGCCGAAATCGGTATCGGGACGAGCACGCCTTCGGAACGGCTGACCATTTCCGGAGACGAGGCCGATTATACCGCCATCCGGATTTCCAATACCACGTCCACCGACTCCAACTGGGAAATCCGCGCT
Organism: Candidatus Omnitrophota bacterium; assembly: GCA_020429915.1. Lineage (GTDB taxonomy): Bacteria > Omnitrophota > Gorgyraeia > Zapsychrales > Zapsychraceae > JAGOSC01. The sequence continues at coordinate 71,216 of JAGQKV010000020.1, forward strand.
CATGACGATAATCCCAGTAACGGGTTTTCGATATGGGGCGGGCAGGCGGGAAGCGAGGCCGGCCGGATTTTCATTACCGGCAGCGGCAATGTCGGGATCGGGACGACCGCTCCGACACAGGACCTGTCGGTCGTCGGAGACATCGATCTCTCTGACGATTTCTTTTTCAGCGGAGGCAATCCTCGGATCAGGATAACAGGGGGAGATTTTTCCATCGAACCGGACGCGGGCTTAGACACGCATGTGGATTTGGATTCCGGTTCGGAGTTTTATATCTATGACGCGTTCAATTCGAGTCATCTGTTCACCGTTCTGCAGAATACCCGGCGGATCGGGGTTCTCAACGCGGCGCCGACAAGCGAGTTCGATGTCAACGGAACGGTAACGGCCGTGGCGTATTTGTACAGTTCGGACGCGCGTTTGAAAACGGAATTGGAGCCGGTGGACGGTTTGTCCGGAATCCTGCGGCTGCAGGGGGTGCATTTCAAATGGAAAGACGACGGCCGGCCGGATATCGGGGTGACCGCCCAGGACGTCGAGGCGGTGTACCCGGAGCTGGTCCACACCGATGAGGTGAGCGGCAAGAAATATGTGAAGTACGGCAATTTGATCGCCCCGCTGATTGAGGCGGTCAAAGAGCAACAGGCATTGATCGAGGAACAAAACAAGAAGATCGAACGATTGACGGATGAGCTGGAGGCCATCAAACAACAGTTGCCTCCGGCGGGACTTTGAGCGGACAGCTATGAAAGCACTGAAAAATCTTAAAACCTGGATTGTTACCGCGGCCTTGCTGATGGCCGGCGCACCGGCTTGGGGGCAGGTGTTCGTGACGCAGGTCTGTATCCCGCCGGAACCCGGGTGTTACTGCAATGACGGTCCCAGCGGTAACGTGGAGTGCCGCAAGTACGGTCTGCAGGATGAAGGTTTCTATATCCGGGCATGGGCCGGCATGGGGACCGTTCCCAAGATCCGGGTCAATATGTCCCATATTTCCAACACGGCCCCCAATATCGGCATCCCCGAATGCTGGGACATCGTCAACAATTCAGGCACCGAGTATTTTGTCCCGACTTCGACGCGCTCCGAATGGAACAGTTTCAAACTTGCCGCCCTGGGCGGTTCTTTTCCCGGCGTGACCATGACGCAGTGTCCGGTCTGCGGGGACGGGATATGTACCAATACCACCACTTACTGGGGTTTTATCGAAGGCTGCGGGAGCAATGACTCGATGCTCGGCTCGCCGCAGACGGGTGATCCGATGTGCAACCAGGATTGCGGCGCGTGCCCGATCGTGTGCGGGGACGGATTCTGTGCCGCCGGTGCCGAGCACTGCACGGGCGGGGCCGGGGCCGGATACAACCCGTGCGTGGAATGCGGCAGCTGTTCGTGCGGGGATGCCTACTATGATTGTACCGGTCAGTGCGGGACCTGTCCGAGCTGTTCACCGTGCTGCGGTGACGGGACCTGTGATTCCGGATCGGGTGAGGACGGGATCACCTGCGCGGCCGACTGTGCCGCTCCGGTCTGCGGGGATACAATCTGCAACGGCACCGAGGACCCCTGCACGTGTCCGGGTGACTGTACCGTGGACGTTTGCGGCGACGGTTGTTGCGGGGTCACCGAATCCTGCGGGGCTGACGACACGGCCCCGTCGTGTAACAGCGACTGCGGGGCGTGTTCCTGTACCGGCGCGGTGCCGATCAACGCGACGTTGTGTTCGGGCGATGCCACCGGTCTCACGGCGGACACGCCGAATACCTCCGTGCTGACGTGTACGGCCGGGACCAAGTGCGAGTATGTTTGCGACAATTTCGCGGATCTTGTCAGCGGGGAGTGCCGCTACTGCTGGGACCCCACATTGAACGCCTGTTATGACATCCAGCCGGCCTGCGCCGGTTACGCGGACTGCCCGACGCCCCTGACGGACGGTTGTACCACCGTCGGAACCAACTGCCGCTACAATTACACCGGCGACTGCAGCATCAACCCCTGCGGTGACGAGTATACCTGCGGGAACTGTTCGTTTACCTGCCAGGGTGTGGTGCCGGCGAACGCCAGTCTCTGTCCCGGGGACGGGTCCGGCGTCGCCCGGGGAACAAATATTGTCTTAGTGGCGGCATGCTCCGGGGGAACGAAGTGTGAGTACATATGCGATACCGGTTATTATTACAGCGGCGGGGTTTGTGTGCCGTACGTCTGTACCGGCGCCGTTCCCGCCAATTCGACGCTGTGCGCCGGTGACGATGCCGGCCTTATCGCGGACACCCCGCGCACGGCGGTCAATGCCTGTACGGCGCCGGATAAATGTGAGTACCAGTGCGATCCCGGTTATCAGGTTGTCGGCAATACTTGTGTCCCGTACGTCTGTACCGGGCCGATTGATCAGTTTTCGCAGTTGTGCTGTGTCGACTACGACATGGATATGGTCTGCGATCCGGACGATGAAGGCCTGTCGGCGGATACGCCGCGGACTTTGGTGGACGCGTGTACCCAGCCGGTGAAATGCGAGTATGTTTGCCGGGCGAACTACACGCGCGTGGGAACCACGTGCGTGCCGGATTACATGTGTCTGGATCCGCAGCCGGCCAATGCGACTTTGTGCCCTGACGGCACCGGCTATGATGATTGGGACTTGACGGCCGATACACCCAAGACAGCCGTCGAGACCGGGGCCTGTACGGCCGGGACCAAGTGTGAGTACGAATGTTTGGCGGGATATATCGTCGACGGGAATAATTGCCGGCTGCCGATGTGTACGGGATCTATTGCCGCAAATGCTACGCTGTGCCCGGGAGACGACAGCGGCTTGGCGGTGGATACCGCGTATACCACGGTGGCCGCCTGTACCGGCGGGACCTATTGCGAGACGACGTGTGACGACGGTTACCAGGTCAACGGCGCCAACAGTTGCCGGGCCAATCAGTGTACCGGAGCGGTTCCGACCAATGCGGAATACTGTTCCGGCGATGATTCCAATATTCCGGGCAACGCGGACGTGGCGGTTACGCTGGTGGCGGCCTGTAGCGGTGGGACAAAGTGTGAGACGATTTGTTCAGCCGGATTTGAACTGGATGTGCCGGGAACGTCGTGTGTGGTTGAGGTCTTTGATTGTTTGGGAACACCCGATCCTAACGCGACGCTGTGTCCGGGAGACGACGCCGGACTGCTGGTTGATACTCCGATAACCACCGTGGCTGCCTGTACGGGCGGAACCATGTGTGAATACACCTGCGACAGCGGATACCATGATGCCGGGGTGAACCAATGTGACGATAATGTCTGTACCGGAGCGGTGCCCGCCAACGCCGACTTGTGCGCAGGCGACGACACGGGTATTCCGGGCAACGTCGATGTGACGCGTTCGCTGGTGACTTCCTGTACCGCCGGGACATGGTG
>JAGQKV010000021.1 GCA_020429915.1 Candidatus Omnitrophota bacterium
GGTGTAACGATTTGGGCACTGTCTCAAGGAGAGACTCGGTGAAATTGTAGTGGCGGTGAAGATGCCGCCTACCCGCAGCAGGACGAAAAGACCCCGGAACCTTTACTGCAGTCTGGTATTGAGTGTGAGAATTATTTGTGTAGGATAGGTGGGAGGCTGTGAAGCTATGCCGCTAGGTATGGCAGAGCCATTGGTGAAATACCACCCTGATAATTTTTATATTCTAACTTCGACCCTTGAATCAGGGCGAGGAACAGTGCCAGATGGGCAGTTTGACTGGGGCGGTTCCCTTCTAAAATGTAACGAAGGGGTTCAAAGGTTCCCTTAGGACGGTTGGCAATCGTCTTTCAAGTGCAAGGGCATATGGGAGCTTAACTGCGAGTCCGACAGGACGAGCAGATGGGAAACCAGGACCTAGTGATCCGGTGGTAGATCATGGGATTGCCATCGCTCAACGGACAATAGGTACTCCGGGGATAACAGGCTGATAGCGTTCGAGAGTTCATATCGACAACGCTGTTTGGCACCTCGATGTCGGCTCATCGTATCCTGGGGCTGGACAAGGTCCCAAGGGTCCGGCTGTTCGCCGGTTAAAACGGTACGCGAGCTGGGTTTAGAACGTCGTGAGACAGTTCGGTCTCTATCCGCTGTGGGCGTTCGATGCTTGAAGGGGAGCTCTCTCTAGTACGAGAGGACCGGGAGAGACAAACCTCTGGTGTTCCAGTTATCCTGCCAAGGGTAATGGCTGGGTAGCTACGTTTGGAAGGGATAAGCGCTGAATGCATCTAAGTGCGAAGCCCCCCCCAAGATTAGGCATCGTAGTCGCAAGACGTGAGGCTCCTCGTAGACGACGAGGTTGATAGGCTGCATGTGTAAGACCAGTAATGGTTTTAGCTAAGCAGTACTAATATGCCGAATGCTTGACCTTTCTAAAAATAACGTTTATGGTGTCATCCCTCAAGGGATGGCACCATAGGCGATATCGTCAAGCGATATAAAAGGATAGAATTTAGGAATACACTATGGACGGACTTGTGGTCCGCGTTTCGCATAATTGTTAAAATTTACGCCGGTTTACGGACCGGTCCCGTGTATCACGGACATCGATTTCCGGTGATTATACTGCAGGGGCAACACCCGTTCCCATTCCGAATACGGAAGTTAAGCCCTGTGAGGTCGATGGTACTGCAGTCGCAAGGCTGTGGGAGAGTAGAAAGTTGCCGGTTTTATTTAAAGGGCTCCAAATTAAAATTTGGAGCCCTTTTTCTATATAGAGTTGAAAGCCGTTCGTCAGCCGGAAGCGTTTGATGACGGAGATGTCTTGATCTGCACGGGCGGGCCCCATCGCAAAGGCCTATTTTAAGGGCGCGCGCTTGTCACTATGGGGTTTCCCTGATCCCTAGAGAAAAACGATCACATTTATAATTTGCACGCATATGAGCAGACAAAGACTGGATAGCGTGGCTACCGAGATTCTCTTCGGGATACCCAGACGGCCGAAGTCAATCGTATACGTTTGCAACCAGCCTAGGAAATACGCGGCAAACAAAAAGAGGAAGGGGATTTTAATATAATAATACATGATATCCATGTACGTTATGGCATGCGCCAGGCAAAAGCAACAATAGAGGAGTATGGGAACCAACAGCCCTTGATCTCTTTGAAAAAAAGCGACACATATCCCGATAAATCCCAGGATGTGCAGCAAGACAATAAGCCCGTAGAATGCGTTGGCGGCGACCGGGGAATAGAAATCCTGGGGCGTATTCAAGACTAACCATTGAAAAATGTTATTCGGAGGAGGGTTTTCCTGGACACGTTGAAATAGTTTGATGAAGACCGAATTGATATCCGAATTAAAAGTGACCACATTTTGCGCTACATTCTTCCAAAATACATCAGGTTGTTTGCGCAAGTTCAAGAAGGCCTCTTTTTGAAACTCCTGTTCAACCCTGAGGCAATTGCGGATGTGGTTTTGGGCATTGTAGGGAGTGTCGGGAAAAACACGCTGATAAACTTTCATACCTTCGCCATACCACAGGTTCCACCAATTGTAGTAATTCGCCGCGGGTTTCGTTTGAGGAGAGGTGGCGGCCCACAGAGCGATGCCGCTTTGCGCATTCACCGGGATAAATTGTTGAGTTTTCACATAATTCCGGGCCGTATAGGGGCTGATGACGACACCCATGCCCAGGCAAAAGATTAACAAGGAGCCAATCGCTCGCTTAAAGGAACGGCCGTAACGGATGAAATAGAGGATAAAGACAAAGAATGGCAGAATCAACGTCAGAGGACGGACGAGCGTTGTCAATCCCCACAGACATCCGGTTAAAAACTCTTTGAATGGCCTCCGGTCCTGGCCCGTGACGGCTAATGTCAGCGCATAACCGGACAATACGACACAGAAAATATGCAGTGTCGCATAGTGCATTAGTCCGGTATAGATGATGCTGTAGGGATTCAGGCCGAAGCTGAGCGCAATAAGGAAGGCGGTCCACAGGCAGGTAAAGCGTGATATCCACAAAAATAGAAGTACGGCCGTACAGCTCAGCAAGAGGGCGTGCGCTATACAGATTTGACTGCCCACATAGGTAAGGTACTCGAAAGCTTGCGACTCCGTCGAGAATCGGAGTTGATCACGCGGACTGATACCGCTTACCCGCAGTACAGCGGCCACAAAGTAGATGTAACCGGGCGGTCTGAAGACGAAGGCATCCACTGCACTGTCTTCATAGATCGATCCCGTAGTGTGGAGCCTGTAGGCGACCTTAACGTATTCTTCGGTCATTCCCTGCAAGAATCCCAATTGCTCCTTGCCAAGAATAGAACAAACGCAGAACGATAATACGAGGAAGAATATCAACAGACTGGCATGGACGTGGACCTTTGAGAATATGGATTGCGTAAACCGGTCACCCATGTGGAAATTATATATCAGAATCAGCATGTTTGTACAGGCGTAATGGGGGCAAGATCGGCCGCTCCATCGATCGTCAAGACAGGTGGATTGAGCGTTATTCTCCGTTGTGCTACAATAGCGGCATGAAGATACCCTCTGAATGCGCGGTTTGCCTTGTATTTGCCTTTCTCTTTCAGTCTATTGTCTCCGCCGAAGATCTTTCCCGCCATCACCCTGCCAAAGATCATCACCTTGTCAACTGGATCCAATCGCAAAAAAGTCGCGTCACCGGCTTTCCGCTGAGCTTTGGGATGGCCGATAATCAGCGTGAGGATGTGCTGCAACGGATGGGAAATTCCGACTCCGTAACGGGCATTATCGAACGCATCATCGTGGAGGAAGGCACATCGGTTTACGACACAGCCGTATGGCAAATCGCCTTGGCGGCCCTGGGTGGGGAGGAAAACATCCGGGCGGCATCGGTGCCTATCGAGACGTATTGGCGCGGCAGCCTGCGGCATCTGCACAACATCCGGGCCGGACGAGGCGGCGGGCAGACTTTTATTTACGACCGTGATCAACCCGACGCGATATCGTCGGACCTGACCGATCTGGGCCGGCGCGGCTTTGTTTTCCGTATCATCAACGCCCACGGCAAATACCTGGCGGCGGATCCGCTTGATGGAAAGCACCGGTTCAGCGGCTTTCCCAATTGGCCTGACATTCACTGGGAGGACTGGAAACCGATTGCGGGAGAAAACGCGTGGGTCGTCATCGCAGCGATGCAGATTTACCATCACAAATACTTCGATTACGAAACCGGTCAGTACCGGCATGCCGCGGAGCCCGTCGAACTGGCCCTGGCCAAGGAAATAGCCCGGGCCGCCATACATTTGCAGGCCAATAACGGGGCTGTCCGTATGGCACCCATCGGCACCTATTTTTTCTCCCTGGATGAAATATCCGGCGGGACGGCCCGTGAAGTGGCGGCCGAGCTTGACGAGAAGGCCATGGCATCCAAAGAAAGTTATGAGCGGCTTGTTCGGGAGTGGGGGGAAGAAAGGACCATACTTCAGTCCGAACATACAACCTGGTATTACGATGAGATCTCCACAGAAAACAATCTCTCCTGGTTTACGGCGTTCAAACTGCTGTATGAAGTTACCGAAGATCCGGAATACCGCTTGGCCATGTTGCGCATTGAACGTTACTTAAAATCCGTTTGGAACGCGGACGAACACTATTTTTATCAAGGGGCGCACTTCACCGACGGATTTTGGCAGCCCAACAGCGAACACTTCGCTACGGATGTACAGACCTGGGCCATCTGCAAACTGGGTCCCGAGCGGCTCGATGAATGGTTCGGTGAGGGGGCAGCCTTCCGCATTTGGCAGACGACCAAGGAATTCGCCGGCGTCTTTGATGATGGCCGGCGTCTACAGGGGGTCGGTTACACGCGTGAAAAAAACCGCTTATCCGTCGAATGGACCGTGGGGGCGATATATGCGATGGATGAGCTCGCCAAGTATTATGAGGATTCACATCCCGAGTGGAGCCGGTCGGCCCTGCAGGAGGCCAAACTCATGCGCCGCGGAATTGAAACCTACCGCCAACAGGTGAGTGAGACCCGTAGCGCCTATTCCTATTCCTCACGCCGCGGTTGGATACCATTCGGTTGGTTTTCCCACGATAAGGAGGTGTTGAGCCTGGTCTCATCCTGTTGGGTCCTGCTTCATGACAAGGGATTCAATCCTTTTCGCCTGATGAGGAATAAATAATTTGTCTCCAATTTATGACTTATTTGCCTTATGTGCCGCGGTCAATTTCTGCCCGCCTTGTGAAATCTCGGAATAATCCGTATAACCCGAGAAAGGGAAAACTTGCGAATTTTGTCCTTATGTGTCCCCCTGTGTCATATTGACAAAGATCTTTCAATCTGCGATAGTATGCTCTGCGAAATATTAGTATCTTTAATTATTAATGCTCATTAATTTTTTGGGGGAACACCATTGGACGGGCCACGGCACTCGGAGTGCCTCCACGAGCTCATCGATTCGGTTGCGGCCATAGAGCTTGATGCAATCGCGATAGAGTTCGACAACGAAACCGTCACTTACAAAGAACTGAACAACAAAGCGGGACGACTGGCGAAATACCTACATTCGCTCGGTGCCGGTCCCGATGTTCTGGTAGGTGTGTGTGTTGAGCGCTCCATAGATCTTATTGTTACTTTATTGGCGGTTCTGAAATCCGGGGCGGCCTATGTTCCGTTGGATCCGCATTATCCCGCGGACCGTATCCAAACGATTCTTTCCGACGCGTCCGCGTCGATTTATATCACCCAATCCACACTTTCTTGTCCACAACTCCCTCCGGAGTGCGTCAAGGTATTGATCGACAACGACGATATCTTCGGTGACGTCGAATATGCATGTCCGTATGTCCGGCCGCATCATCTGGCTTATGTCATTTATACATCAGGATCTACCGGTAAGCCCAAGGGCGTGCAGATTGAACACAGAAGCGTGGTTAATTTCCTGCGCTCCATGCAGGACGAGCCCGGTTTGTCCGCGGGTGACATCGTGCTGGCGGCAACGACGATTTCGTTCGATATATCCGTCCTGGAAATATTTCTGCCGCTTATCACCGGCGCCCGTATTCATTTGGTGGACAGGGCCACGGCAGTGGACGGCCAAAAACTCATTTCGCACGTCGACCGCGTTTCACTAATGCAGGCCACGCCGGCGACTTGGCGTCTGCTGTTGGCGGCGGGCTGGTCGGGTAAGGCGGATTTGCGTATCCTGTGCGGCGGCGAGGCCATGTCCGTCGATTTGGCCCGTCAGCTCAAAACGCGTTGCCGCACGGTGTGGAACATGTACGGTCCCACCGAAACCACGGTGTGGTCAAGCCTCTACCGTATTCCCGAGAATCCCCAGGATATCTCGCGAACCGTTCCTATCGGAAGACCTATCGCTAATACGAGATTGTTTGTTCTGGATGATGCCGGCCGCGAGGTTTCCGCCGGCGAAACAGGAGAGCTGTATATCGGGGGGGAGGGCCTGGCGCGCGGTTATGTGAACCGTCCGGAATTGACCGCAGAAAAGTTTGTTGAAAACGATCACGGCCGGCTCTACCGGACAGGAGATTTGGCCCGGTTCAGCGAGGAAGGCCATTTGGAATATTTAGGACGGACCGATCATCAGGTCAAGGTTCGTGGATTCCGGATTGAGCTCGGCGAGATCGAAGCCGTACTCATGGATCATACGGCCGTGCAGACGGCCGCGGTTACCGTCAGGGAGACTTCTAACGGGGACAAGTCACTGGCCGCGTATGTCGTCTGCTCGATTGAAATCTCCCCGGCCGCGTTGCGGACGCATCTGGGCGCGCACCTGCCCGAATATATGATACCGAATAACTTTGTTTTCCTCTCTGCCTTACCGCTGACGCCCAACGGCAAGGTCGACCGTCGCGCCCTGCCCGATCCCGACGGAGCGCGGCCCGATCTCACCACGCCGTATCGGTCGCCCGAGAACGACCTAGAACGTCAACTCAGTGACATTTGGGCCGCTGTATTGGGCCTCGCGACGGTGGGTATTGACGATAATTTCTTTGAGCTCGGCGGTCATTCGCTGCAGGCGACCGCCATTCTCGCGCGTATTAAAGAGGCTTGTGAGAACGTCATATCTTGTCAGGAATTCTTTGACGCTCCGACCGTCGCACGGCAGGCCGCCTTGTTAGCTTCTACGGATAACGACCGGCCGGCGCCACGTCCGGCTCTCGTTAAACGGGAGATGACCGGGCGGATTAAATTATCCTACGCCCAGCAACGGTTGTGGTATCTCGATCAGTTTGAGGGGGGGACGACATCCTACAACATGATCGAAGCGGTTCGGTTGCGGGGCTCTTTGGATACGGGGCGACTCACACGCGCGTTCTCAGAGATTATCCGGCGTCACGCCATACTGCGGACCACTTATTCCCAGGATAACGGGGTCCCGTACCAGAACGTGCGTCCGAACGTGACCTTCGCTGAGCAACAAAAAGACCTGTCCGCTCTTCCGGAAGACCGTCGCCGGGAGGAACTGATCACCCTCGCCAGGCAAGAGGCCCGTCATCATTTTGATCTGCAGCATGATCTGCTGTTGCGCGCTTGGTTGGTCAAGATGACCGAAGACGAACATGTGCTGTTGATCAATTGTGATCACATCGTGGCTGATGAGTGGTCGCTGGATATTCTTCACCGTGAACTTTCCGCGGCCTATGCCGGGTTGGGGCAGGATGCGCGAATTTACCGGGATCCCTTATCCGTGCAGTACGCGGATTATGCGGCTTGGGAACGTGAATATCTCACTGACGCTGTCGTGGATGAAAAGCTCACATACTGGCGGCAGCAATTGAAGGATGTCCCGGCGGTGCTGGAGCTTCCCGTGGATTTCGAGACTTGTGAGGGGCCCCGTACGCGTGGGGGCCATATCCACTTCAGTCTACCGGAGGACGTATCCCGCCGGCTGCAAGCATTCTCCGCCCGCCATGAAGTCACGTTATTTATGACGCTCTTCACCGCGTGGGCCACGTTGATATCACGTTTCAGCGAGCGTGACGATGTCGTCATTGCCACCACGATGGCGAATCGGGATTTGCCGGAGGTGGCGCAGATGATCGGATTCTTTGTGAACGTTCTGCCTTTACGCCTGAGACTGAACGGTGATCCGCGCCTCGCCGACGTGCTCGCCCGGGTCAAGCAGGTCGCTACGGAGGCCTTCGCCTATCAAGACCTGCCGCTTGACCTGCTAATTGAAAAGTTGCATCTGTGGCGCGGCGATATGGACCATCTGCCCCTGAGTCAGGTGGCCTTCAACTTCTTCGGGCACGCCGCGGAACCGTTCGGGTTGGCGGGACTTCAGGCCGAGCCGTTGGCTCTGGATGTCCAAGTGTCGACCACGGACCTGGCCATGCTGGTGCGGGAACGAAACGGCAGCCTCGGGATCGAGATACAATACTGCGCCGGGCTTTTCAAACCGGAAACCATCGAGCGGCTGGCGGCCCGGTTCAGGGATGTGATCCACGCGATGTTGTCCGTTGAAGACGCGACCGTGACCGATATTTGCGTGACGGCCGGTATCGACGATCCGGGACGCGCCGTCGACCAGGGCGATGATTACTTTCACCGGTATCTGGACCGGACCAATCTCACCGGCAATCAGCTGTTGGTGTGGCTCGGCCAGAAGCTCGATCCCGCTGATCCCATTTACAACAGTGTGATCACCTACACCCTTACAGAACGTATCGATCCCGATCTTTTTCAAAATGCCTTTCAACGGGTCGTCGACTGCCGCGACAGCCTGCGGACCACGATCGTAGATGAAGGCGGTATACCGCGACAGGTGGTGCGCGACCGACTTGTGTACACGGTGATTCAGGAGGACTTTTCCCGACAATCCGATCCGCAGGAGGCCGCCCGTATCTGGATCGAAAGCAACAGCCGCACCGCGTACCCGCTCAACGGCGGCCTGTTCACTTGCGCCTTACTCAAACTCGGCGCAGAGCATTTTATCTGGTATATGGGACAACACCACATTATTACCGACGGTTGGTCACAGTCACTGATCTATCACGACCTGTCGGGATTTTACCGGGAGGCCGCAGGCGACGTCCCGCTCACGGACGGAATACGAGGCACCTTCGGTAATTTTATCCGCAGCGAACGCGAGTTGCGTCAATCCGCACGGTATGCCAAGGCCAGGGCCTATTGGGAAAACGAACTGGCCCGGGACCCGGAGCCGCTGCGTTTTTACGGACAGCGCCCGCAGAAAGAGTCGACCCTGGTGCGGCGCCTGTCATTGAATCTGGGATCCGAGTTGACCGCCACCGTCATTGCGGCGGCGCGTGCGGCCAGTCCCGGTTCCAAATCGCTGGAGGCCGCCAAATTCAATGTCTTCCTGACGCTGTACGCGCTTTTTATCGCACACGTCAGCGGACAGCGGGAATTCCGGATCGGGATCCCGTTGCACAACCGGCGAGCGCCGGAGTTCAAGGGCGTCACCGGCCTGCTGATGCAGGTCGTTCCGGTCACCGTTCGTATCGAAGATGACGATTCCCTGCAAACGCTGCTGCACAGGATCGGCCGGACAGTCTTAAAGGCCATGCAGCACGGCCAGTATGTGATGCGTAATCCCGATCACAAACCCCTGTATGACGTGGTGCTCAATTATCACATGTGGAAGGGGCCGAATTTTCATCGCCGGCCGGTCGGCGTGGAATGGGCCCATCCGGGGCACGCGCAGGAGAGCCTTTCGTTGCAGGTCCATGATTTTGAGCAGGAGATGGAAGGCAAGACCGGCGACCTCCACATTGATCTCGATTTTCACACGGACGTGTTCTCTCCCGATATGCAACGCATCGCCCTGGAGCAGTTTGTTCATCTCATCAAATTGTATACCCAAGACACGGCCCGTCCGTTGAGCAGCATTTCACTGCTGACGGACGACGACCGGACGATGCTGCTAGGCGGCGTCAATGCCACCGAGCGGGACCGTCCGGAATGTTGTTTGCAAAATTTGATTGAAGAGCAGGCCCGCCGGCGTCCGCAGTCTGTGGCCGTCGAAGAAGGAACGCTTCAACTGACCTACGCCCAACTCGACCGGCAGGCGAACCGGCTGGCGCATCTGCTGCAGAGCCGCGGCGCCGGCCCGGAGCGGCCGGTGGGAATTCTGGTGGAACGCGGCACACAGATGATTGTTGCCTTGCTGGCGGTCCTCAAGGCGGGAAGCTGCTATGTGCCGCTCGACCCCAAAAGCCCGCCGGAACGCCTTAAAGGGATTGTCGAAGAGGCGTTCACCCAACAGGGAGAGGAACCGCTGATCCTGACCCAGGAATCCCTTGCGGAGCTGCTGCCGGCCGGTGAAGGTATTGTCTTACTGGACAAAGATGCTCATGAGTGGATTGATTTTTCGCAGGACGCCCCGGCACACGACGCCGGCCCGCACAATCTGGCCTATATCATATACACCTCCGGTTCGACGGGGATCCCGAAGGGCGTCATGATCGAGCATCGGGCTATCGTCAATTACACCCTACATTCCGTGCGGCAGTACCGGATGACGCCGGCGGACAAAGTCTTGCAGTTTTCGTCGATCACCTTCGATGCGGCCGGTGAAGAGATTTATCCGGTACTCAGTGCCGGCGGGACGCTGGTGTTACGCGACGACGAAACCATTCGCACACCCGCGGCCTTTATCGCCAAGTGCAACCGGCATCAGGTGACCCTGTTATCGATGCCGACGACCTATTTTCATCAACTGACCGCGACCACGGGGCCTGAAGGACCGCGTTTCGGCGCGCATCTGCGCATGGTCCTGTTCGGCGGGGAACGCGTCTTTCCGCAGGAGATCCGGCGCTGGCAGGCAGTCTACCCCAAGTCCCCGCAGTTGGTCAATACATACGGGCCGACCGAAGCCACGGTGGTGGCCACGACTTACGTTTTACCGCCCGCCGGCGAGAGTCCCGACGGAGACCGCGAGATTCCCATCGGCCAACCGGTTGATAACGCGCAAGTTTATGTGCTGAACGTCCACCGTCAACCCGTCGGAGTGGGAATCCCGGGAGAGCTCTGCATCGGAGGAACGGGACTGGCGCGCGGTTATCTCGAACGGCCACAGCTCACGGATGAGCGTTTCATTCCCAATCCGTTGCGGCCGCACACGGATGAGAAGATTTACCGTACCGGCGACCTTGTCCGATTGCTGCCGGACGGTAACCTGGAATTTGTAGGCCGTGTCGATGATCAGGTCAAGGTGCGCGGGTACCGGATCGAACTCGGTGAAGTGGAAAGTGTCATGAAGGATCATCCGGCGGTGGCGGATTGCGCGGTTCTGGCCCTGGCCGGTGAGGGAACCGATCGCAAACTGGCGGCCTATTTCACTGTCCAGCACCTGGCGGACCAGGGGGTAGAAGATCCGCGCGCGTTTCTGAAGGAGCGGCTTCCCGAATATATGATCCCCGCCCAGTTTTTCCGCCTGGAGACCTTTCCGGTCACACCCCAGGGCAAGATTGACCGGCGCGCGTTACCGGACATCGCCGCTGATGCCGTCGGACCGGCCAAGGCGTACACCGCGCCGGCGAACGCCGAAGAAGAGACCTTGGCCCGTATTTGGGAAGAGATTCTCGGTATTGAGCGGGTCGGCCGCAACGATGATTTCTTTGACTTGGGCGGACACAGCCTGCTGGCCACCCAGATCATTTCGCGCATCCAGCAGTTGTTTCAAATCGAACTTTCCCTGCGGACCCTGTTTCACGAGCCGACTGTCCGCGGGCTTGCAGAAGCGATCAAATCGGAGAAGCAGAAGGCCCCGGCGGGTCCGGCCATCGCGCGTATCAGCCGCGACAAACACCGCGTTCAATTAACCGAGCAAGGTGATTTGGCGGAGGTGAAGAACTAGATGACATCCGAGACACAACAACAAGCCTTTGTTTTTCCGCTGTCCTTTGCGCAGCAGCGACTCTGGTTCCTGGACCAGTATGAGGGCGGAAGCGCCACTTATAATATTTCGCACGCGTTGCGCGCCGAGGGGCGCATCGACGTGCCGGCCCTGGAGCGGGCCCTGAACGCGGTCGTTGCCCGGCATGAGACGTTACGCACCACCTTCCGGACCATGGATCGTCAACCGGTACAGGTGATCCATCCGGAGGTTCGTATTCCGATCCCGGTGGAGGATATGACGTCCGTCCCGATGGAAGGCCGGTTGCGTCGCGCGGCAGATTTGGTTACCCGCGAGTCCCGGTTGCCGTTCGATTTGAGCACGGGGCCTTTGCTGCGCCTGAAGCTGTTCAGACTGGCCGGCGACAATCACATACTTCACATCAACATTCATCATATCGTCGCCGATGGTTGGTCCATGCACGTCCTGGTTCGGGAACTGATTGCGGCCTATCAGGCGGATTTGGAAGGTCGGACGCTCGATTTACCCGAGTTGGCCATTCAATACGTCGACTTCGCCCAGTGGCAGCGGGATTGGCTGCAAGGCGAGGCTCTGAGCACACGTCTCGCTTATTGGAAGGAAAAGCTGTCCGGGGTTCCCCGCAAACTTGATTTGCCCACGGACCGGTCCCGTCCGCCGTTTATGACGTTCCAGGGGAAGGCCAAGACCTATTCCGTGGACCGCGACCTGCGGGAACGTTTGGAGGATATCAGCCACGCCTCGCGTGCTACGCTTTACATGACGATGCTCGCTGCGTTCGCGGCCTTGATTTCCTATTACACCCGGGAGGAGGACGTGGTCATCGCGTCGCCCATAGCCAATCGCAATCGCCCGGAAATCGAACCGTTGATCGGATTTTTCGTGAATACCCTGCCGTTGCGCGTACGTCTTCAAGGCAATCCGACTTTTACGGAATTGCTCAAACAGGTTGAACAAACCTGTCATGAAGCCTATCAGAATCAGGATCTGCCTTTTGAGAAGTTGGTAAACGACTTGGGGCTGGTCCGCGATCTCAGCCGGGCTCCGCTGGCGCAGATTGCCTTTGCGCATCAAAACGTGCGCATGCCTGATTTGGAAATGGCCGGACTGCGGTTTACCGATTTTGAGGTCCAGACCGGTACGGCCAAGACCGACCTGGTAGTCCTGCTCGAAGAAGAACCGCGCGGAATGCTGGCCCGTGTGGAATATAATACGGATTTGTTTGATGAAGCGACCATAGACGAAATACTGGCCGGGTATCAACGTTTGCTCAAAACGCTGGCAGATGATCCGGCGCGGCCGCTAAATGATTTGTATCGCGGCGCGCAACTGCGCGATCTCACGCCGGCCGAGACCTCGGCGGAAGACACGGTGATTAGCGGCTACCTGCAGAAGTCGAACTTGACCGAGAATCAGCTGCACCTGTGGCTGGGGCAGAAGCTCATCGGCGACAATCCGCTCTATAATCTGAAGACCGTCTATACTTTGCATGAGCCGGTCGATTATCAACATTTTCAGAACGCCTTTCAAAAGATAGTCGATCTCAATGAGAACTTCCGGACCGTCTTCGTCGAAGAGGGGGGCTTCCCCGGCCAGCGGGTCCTCGATGAACTCCGGTACGAGGTGCCGTATCTCGATTTTTCCGATGTAACCGATCCGGCGGCCGCGGCGCGCGATTGGATTGAGTCCCAATCAGGCCGTGTGTTTGATCTCAGTCGGCCGTCCTTTGAAAGTGTGCTGATCAAGATTGCCGAAGATAAATATCAGTGGTACATGAATCAGCATCACATCCTGACCGACGGCTGGTCGCTGCATTTGACCTACAATCAGCTCACCGAGTTTTACCGCGCGTCTCTGGAAGGCCGGTTGGACCGGGTCGAGGCCAAACCGCAATTCGGCAAATATATTGAGGATGAACAGGCCTTCCGCCGGTCCGAACGCCATCGGCGCGCCCGGTCTTATTGGGAAGGGCTGATGTGTGAACGGCCGGAAGCGCCGGACTTCTACGGGATCACGCCGCCGCGGAAAGCGACGGCCATTCAACGGATATCGCGGCCGCAACAAGGCACGCTGATCCGGCGGATCAACGCCCTGCGCGAGCATCCGCAGCTTGCCGGATTGGCCGAGCATACCTTGAAGTACAACTTTTTCCTTGCGCTTTACGCCCTGTTTATCAGCCGCATCAGCGGCAGGCGGACCGTCTCGATCGGCGTGCCGGTCCATAACCGGCGGACGAGGGAACATGTGGATATTCAAGGGTTGTTCATGCACATCCTCCCGTTGTTTATCGACATCAACGAGAACGAGTCGCTGATCGATTTGATGCAGCAGATCAAGCGCAAGACGTTTAACGCGATGAAGCACGGCCAGTATGTGGTGCGCAATTCACCGCGTGATCCGGCTTACGATGTGCTCTTTAATTATCAAATGTGGCGTCTGCCCAATTTTTATAAGAAGGCCTTTGAACTCGAGTGGCTGCATTCCGGTCATACTTTTGAAAGCTGCGGTCTGCAGGTCCATGATTTTGAAAAGGAAGTCCGGGGTGAGGAGCGGCTGACGTTTGATTTTGAATTCAAACTCGAGATCTTTGACGAACCCTTACGGGAACAGGCCATGACCCATTTCTTCCGGCTGCTGGAATCCTCCCTGGATGACATCTCCCGGCCGATGCGTGGATTGGAGATGGTTTCACAGGACGAGCGCCGGGGCCGGCTCACGGATCTCAATGACACCGTCACGGAATATCCAAAGGACATGTGCGTTCATCAGCTTATCGAGCAACAGGCGCTGCGGACGCCGGACAAGACCGCTGTCGTCTGCGGCGACCGGCGGATGACGTACCGGGAACTTGACGCCCGCGCGAACCAGCTGGCCCGGCATCTGACGCAGGCGGGGATCCGACCCGGTCAGGCGGTGGGTATCTGCTGCCGCCCGGGAACGGACATGATCACCGGTCTGCTCGGTATTCTCAAGAGCGGCGCCGCCTATATTCCCATCGATCCGACCTATCCGGCGGACCGTCTGCGCACCATGTTTGAAGCCGCGCCGCTGGCGGCATTAATCGTGCACGACGCGTCCGTCGAGCTTCATAATTTTGCCGAACTGAAAGGGGACGCCGGCTTCCGGGTTATCAACCTGGATGCGCAGCGGGAGGAACTCGATGCCCAGTCGGCAACGGCCCCGCAATCAACGGTGTCATCCGGTGATCTTGTCTATATGATCTTTACCTCCGGCTCAACCGGGACACCCAAGGCCGCCGGGGTTTATCACGCCGGATTCACCAACCTCTTGTGGTGGTTCACGCGTACCCTGGATTTAACCGCCGCCGACAATGTGCTGGTGATATCCTCATTGAGCTTTGACCTCACCCAAAAGAATCTCTACGCGCCGCTGCTTGTAGGCGGGACGCTGAATTTTAATCCCGATTGTTACTATGACCCGAAGCATATCGCGGACATCGTGGTTGAGCAGGGGATTACCTGGCTGAACTGCACTCCCAGCGCTTTCTATCCCATCCTTGACCGGGCGCGTACCGACCGCTATCAGCCGTTGCAGGGTCTGCGTTACGTTGTGCTGGGCGGTGAACCGATCGCCCTGCCGCGGTTACGGCCCTGGCTGGAATCGAGTACTTTTACCGGACGCGTCATGAACAGCTACGGCCCGACGGAATGTACCGACGTGACGACGTATCATATCTTATCTGAAGCGACCGTCGCCGCGGATCAATCCGTACCGATCGGACGTCCGGTGGCCAATACCCAGCACTATGTACTCGACGAGTATTTGCGGCCCGTCCCGGCAGGCGTGCCCGGCGAACTATGTATTGCCGGTGACTGCGTCGGCGCCGGCTACATTTTTGATGCTGAGATGTCCGCCGTTAAATTCATCGACAATCCGTTCGGTAATGGAAAGCTGTACCGCACGGGTGATATCGTGCGTCTGCGGTCGGATAGTGAGATCGAATTCGTGGGGAGGAGCGATGACCAGGTTAAGATTCGCGGTTTCCGGATCGAGCTGGGGGATATTACCGCCGCCCTCAACCGCCATCCCGCCGTCAAGGAATCAGTCGTCATTGCCGCGGATGACGGGCGGGGCAACAAATCGTTGGCGGCCTACGTGGTCGGTAACAATGGACCTATCTGCCCGGCAAGTCTGCGCAATGATCTGAAGAACGAACTGCCTGAATATATGGTTCCGCACAGCGTCACGCAAATTGAGTCGATGCCGCTCTCGCCGAACGGTAAGCTCGACCGCCGGGCGTTGCCCTCTCCGGCGGAAACGGTGACCGAGGAGGAAACGGCCTATGAAGCACCCCGCAATGAATTGGAGCAGTCGCTGGCCGCGATCTGGTCCGAGGTGACCGGCGCCGTTCGGGTGGGTATTCACGACAACTTCTTTGATCTCGGCGGTCATTCCCTCATGGCGACACAAATAGTGTCGCTGATCCGGGATGCCGTTGGCGCCGAGATTCCGGTCCGGGCCCTGTTTGAAGCACCGACGGTCGCCGGCCTGAGCGCCGTCGTGACCGACGCCCTGTCCGCCGGTGTCCGTGTGGATGCCCGGCCTATACCACGCGTGTCCCGCGAAGAGCGCATCGCCTTGTCCTACGGGCAGGAACACATATGGGTCATGGAAAACATGACCGATGCCAAGGCCACCTTCAATATGCCGGTCGCCCTGCGCGTGGCCGGACCGGTCGACACAGACCGGCTGCAGCATGTGCTGGATGAGATTATCGATCGGCATGAGGTCCTGCGCACAATTATCAAGACGGACGGAATGGAGTTCTTTCAGTGCATCCAGTCTCCGGCCGGATTACCCCTGGAGATTATCGATGTCGATGCGCTTCCCGAAGCGAAACAGGAGGAGTACGGACGCCGTTTTATCATGGAAGAGGCGCGCCGGCCTTTTGATTTGACCACCGGACCGATTATTCGCGCCTACTTGCTGCGCTTCGGTTCCGCGGACCATATCCTGGTCATCAATGTGCATCACATCGCCTTTGACGCCTTTTCGGCGAATATCATTTTGCGGGAGATCGGCATCCTTTACCGGGATTTGGCGCCCGCCCGGCCGTCTCCGTTACCGCAACTCGCTGTGCAATACGCGGACTACGCGGCATGGCAGCGCGGGGAGTTGTCGGGACCGGAATACCGGGACAAGTTGCGGGTGTGGCAGGACCGGCTCAAAGGGGCCGACGCGAGCCTGCCGTTGCCCACGGACAATCCGCGGCCGGCAGTGCAGACCTACGCCGGTGCGGACCGGCGTTTTACATTGGATGCGGAGACGGTCGCTGTTTTGGAACGTCTCGCCCGGGACTCCTCATCGACCTTATACATGACCTTATTGGCCGCTTTCGCGACGGTGATCTCGCAATGGTGCGGAGAGGAAGATATTGTCCTGGCTTCTCCCGTGGCGGGCCGCACACATAAAGATACGGCGGGCATGATCGGGTTATTTGTCAATCTGCTGCCGCAGCGGATCGATCTGAGCGGCAATCCCACATTTACTGAGTTGCTGGAACGGGTCCGGACGATGTGCCTGGAATCCCAGGAATACCAGGACGTGACTTTCGATCATATTATCGGCTCACTGGATATTCCCCATGACCCGGGACGTTCTCCGTTTTCCCAGGTTGTCTTTAATCTTCAGCACGCGCCGGAAGACCGATTCTCCGTGGACAATCTTGAATTTTCTCCGGTAGAGTACGAACGCGACACAGCCAATACCGATATAGCAGTGATGATGGACCAGGAAGCGGGCGGCGCGGTACGCGGAATGATCGAATTCAACACGGATCTCTTCCGACCGGAGACGATCGACAATCTGCTCCGGAATTTTATCGCCGTGGTCAGGGAAGCCGCCGTTCAACCGGGGAGACAGCTGTCCGCGATATACGAGGCCTGCGGCCTGGACGCGACGATGGCACACCGCTCGCAAAAGGAAAAAGATCCGTTCGGCTACTACTTGCAACATTCCAATCTGAGCGGACATCAACTGATCCTGTGGGCGGGACAGCAACTGGACCGGGAAAACCCCATTTATAACAGTACGATCACCTATCGCATGCCGGAGCCGATTGATATCGACCATTTCCGCAAGGCGTTTCAGGCGGTGATCGATACCCGGGATTCGCTGCGCACCGTAATACGTAAGGTCGACGGGATACCCCAACGGCATGTGGTCGATCATCTTGAGTATCACGTGATCCATCAGGATTTCAGCCGGGAGGACGACCCGGAGGCCGCCGTGCAGGCGTGGATCAGCCGTCAGGCCAAGACCGCTTTTCCGTTGGATCAATGTCTCTTCCGGTGCGCCTTACTAAAGGTGGCCGAGAATGATTGCCTCTGGTTTATGAGCCAGCACCATATTATTACCGACGGCTGGTCTCAGGTCCTTGTCTATAAAAGCACCTCTGAATTTTACAAACAGTCTTTGCAAGACGAATTATCATTGCCGGCCCTGCCCCAATTTGAAGATTACGTAGACCTGGAACGTTCCTATCGCGGATCCGAGCGAGAGAAGAAGGATGCCACCTATTGGGAAGCTCTTCTGGCCGAGAAAGACGACGCGTTGACTTACTACGGCCGCTCACCGGTCAAGCAGGGCACCGCCATGACCCGCCTGTCGCGTCGTCTCGGTGAGGAGTTAAGCGCCGGGATTATGCGTTGGGTGGAAGGCCAGGAGACCGAACGCAACACCGCCGAATCGATCAAGTTTCAGATCTTTCTTACAGTCTTTGCCGTCTTTTTGTGGAGGATCAGCGGGAAACGTGTGTTCAACATCGGTATTCCGCTGCATAACCGTCGTGGAAAAGACACCAAAGACGTAACCGGGCTTGTTATGCGGGTCGTGCCGCTGCGCGTCGATATAGATCCCCAGGCAACCTTCCGTGAACTGATGGCGACGATCCGTCGTAGCCTGTTGAAGGCCATGCAGCACGGACAGTACCTGATCAATAACAATCACAAGGATCCGGTGTACGATGTGCTGCTCAATTTCCACACCTGGAAAGGGGAGCCGTTTTATGCCAAGGCCCTCACCGTCGACTGGAAGCATCCCATGCAGGCCTTCGAAAGCCTTGCGCTCAACGTGCACGATATGGAGCGCGACATGGGGGGCCGGGCGGCCAACCTGCAAATCGATTTTGATTTTCACCGGGAAGTCTTTCCGCCCGAACTGCAGCAGCAGACGATGAATCATTTTTGTCATTTGTTGTCGCAATGCATCGGCAATCTCGATCATCCCGTTCAAAAAATCTCGCTGCTCATGCCGGATGAGGAACGGCAAATCCTGCGTGATTGGAATGACACGGCGATGCCGTTACCGGAGACTTGCATCCACCGAGTGATCGAGGAACAGGCGGCCCGCGCGCCGGAGGCAATCGCCCTGCGATATGAAGACCGGTCGATGTCCTACGTTCAACTGAACGCGGAGGCCAACCGCTTGGCCCACTATTTGCGCGCCAACGGAGTCCGCCGCGATGTGCTCGTCGGTATTTGCATGGAACGTTCTCTGGAGATGGTCATCGGACTATTGGCGATCGTCAAGGCCGGAGGGGCCTACGTTCCGGTGGATCCGACCTATCCGCGTGACCGGATCGCGTTTATGCTGGAAGACTCCGGAGTGTCGTTGTTGTTGACGCAACAACGGCTGGCCGGACAACTGCCGGAACATGCCGCGCGCGTTGTGTGTGTCGACACCGACCAGGAGCATTGGGCCGTTCAGGCCGCCACAAATCCACAGATCGACATCGCGCCGGCCGACTTGGCGTACATGATTTACACCTCCGGATCCACGGGCAAGCCCAAGGGAGCCATGAATACCCATGTAGCCATCCTCAACCGTCTGTTGTGGATGCAACGAGAATATCAACTGACCGCTGAGGACCGGATTCTGCAAAAAACGCCCTTTAGTTTCGACGTCTCCGTCTGGGAATTTTTCTGGCCGCTGATGGCCGGCGCCACATTGGTGGTCGCCCGGCCGGAAGGCCACAAGGACAGTGCGTATCTGCGGGACCTTATTATAAAAGAAGGCGTCACCACGCTGCACTTCGTGCCGTCGATGCTGCAGATTTTCCTTGAGGAAGAAGGGATTGAACGGATTTCGTCATTGAAACGGGTGATCTGCAGCGGGGAGGCCTTGTCCGTGGAGGTCCAAAACCGATTCTTCGCGCGTCTGAGCGCGGGATTGCACAATTTATACGGCCCCACGGAAGCCGCGGTGGACGTAACCTATTGGGCGTGCCGTCCGGATGACGACCGGCATACGGTCCCGATCGGCCGGCCTGTAGCCAACACACAGATATATATCCTGGACCCGGATATGCGGCCGGTGCCCGTCGGCGTGGCCGGCGAGTTGCATATCGGCGGCATTCAGCTGGCGCGGGGGTATCATAACCGTGAGGAATTGACCCGTGAGAAGTTTATCCCGGATCCGTTCAGCGATGACCCGCAGGACCGGCTCTACAAAACAGGCGATTTAGCGACGTTCATGTCCGATGGCAATATCGAATTTCTGGGGCGCATCGACCACCAGGTCAAGATTCGCGGCTTCCGCATTGAATTGGGCGAGATCGAGACCGCCTTGCTGCGTCATCCTCACATCAAGGAATGTGTGGTCGTGGCTCATAAGGATGCCGGCGGTAACGACAGTCTTGTCGCGTATCTGGTCGCCGACGGCGGGGAGCCGAAGCTTGATGAAGTGCGCGCGTTTCTATTAGAGAGCTTGCCGGATTACATGGTGCCGGCGGTGATGATGGTGATTGAAAGTATGCCGCTGTCGCCGAACGGCAAACTGGACCGCCGCGCCCTCCCGGAACCTCAGGCGTCGCGTTCCGGCCTCAGCAGTGAATATGCCTCCCCGCGCACACCGCTGGAGGAACAGTTGGTCGAGATTTTTAAAGAGCTGCTCGGGCTGGATCGAGTCGGTATCCACGATAATTTCTTTCAACTCGGCGGGCATTCGCTGCAGGCCATCCGGCTCATTTCCCGCATCCGGGCCGATCTGAGCGTGGACCTGCCGCTGCGGTTGTTTTTCGAATCTTCCCATGTGGCCGATTTGGCCGTGCAGATAGAAGCCGCTCGAGAGTTGGCTACCCGACGTCCGCCATTGGAATTGTCGGCGGTACCCCGCGGCCAACGGATGCCCTTGGCGTTCACGCAACAAAGGTTGTGGATCCTCGATCAGTTAGAGCCGGGGAGCAGCGCCTATAATATGCCGACGGCGATCGGTATCAAGGGGCCGTTCCGGGTGCAGTTGTTCGAACGTATTTTCAATACCATTATCCAACGGCATGAAGTACTCCGCACCGCATTCGCGGAGGAAAACGGACAACCCTATCTGGTGATCGAACCGGAACTCAGTATCAGTCTGCCCGTGGAGGACCTTACACATGTGCCGGCGGAAAAACTAAAGGAAGAGGCGTGGCGGATCGCCACGCGTGAAGCGGCAACGCCCTTTGATTTGACGCGCGGTCCGTTGGTCCGCGCCCGGGTACTGCGGTTGGAAAAAGATGAGCATGTGCTGATGTTTACCACGCATCATATCATTACGGACGGCTGGTCGATCGCGGTATTCGTTGAAGAGATCCAGCAAATGTACACCGCGTTCTCGAGCAATCTGCCGCCCGTGTTACCTGATCTCCCGATACAATTCGCGGACTACGCTTATTGGCAGAATGAGTGGTTTAAAGGAGAAGCCCTTAAACCGCAAATCGAGTACTGGAAGAACAAGATGAAGGGAGCGCCGGCCTTGCTCGAACTTCCCACCGATCGGGTTCGGCCGCCAATCGAAGGATACGCCGGTACCAACATCGATTTCATGCTGGATGCGGATCTCACCGCCAGATTGAAGAAGTTGGCGCAGGAGTCGGGCGTGACATTATTTATGCTGTTGCACGCGGCGTTCCTGCTGCTGCTGGCCCGTTACAGCCGTCAGGAAGATATCGTGTTAGGGACACCGACTGCCAACCGTAACTTTCACGAAGTAGAACCGCTTATCGGATTTTTTGTCAACACTCTATTGTTGCGGGTCGACCTCTCGGGTGATCCGACTTTTGAGCAACTGCTTAAACGTGTCCGGCAAACGGATATCGAGGCGTTCGAGCAGCAACAGGTCCCCTTTGAACATTTATTGGAAACGCTGAGACCTGAACGAAGCCTCAGTTATTCCCCCTGGTTTCAGGTGCTTTTTGTCTTGCAGAACACACCTGGCTGGGATTCGCGTCAGATCAAGGACCTGGAGTTTTACGATTTCGGCTACGAGACCACCTCAGCCAAGTTTGACCTTTGTCTGGATATGCGGGAGGACGAGAACCGTTTAACAGGTTTATTCCAGTACAAGACAGAGTTGTTTGATGCCGCTACGATCAACGGGATGATCTGCCAATTCCGGCGGTTGCTGCAGGGAATTGTCCAGGGGACTGACAAAAGAATATCCGAATACAGCCTGATTGAGCAGACGGATGCCGATAAAATCCTGTTGGAATGGAACCGGACGGACAAAGAATATCCTCACGATCAGTGTATCCATCAACTGTTCGAAGAACAGGTCAAGAAAAGACCTCAGGCGCTGGCCCTCGTCCAGGAAGATCGCCAATTGACCTATGAACAGTTAAATCGGCGTGCCAATGTGCTGGCACACTATTTGCGGAACAAAGGAGTCCGGCCCGGCAAGTTTGTCGGCGTTTGCATTGAACGATGCCCGGAGATGATTGTCAGCCTGCTGGCCATTCTCAAGGCCGGAGGAGCCTATGTTCCGCTCGACCCGAATTATCCGACGGACCGACTGCAGTTTATGATTGACGACACGGGACTGGCCGTGGTCTTAACCAGCCAGCGAGTTTTTGACGAACGCTCACTTTTATTCAGCGACGCGGTCGAAGCCGTATGTTTGGACTCCCATTGGGAAACCATAGAGCAGGAGTTCGACGGACGGGGACATCAGCCGCCCAACGGTTATCCGTTAAATTCCGGCAATCTGGCCTACATTATTTATACATCAGGATCTACCGGTACCCCCAAGGGGGTCATGATCGAACACCGGTCACTCGTGAATTATGCCTGTTGGGCGCGGCATGCTTTCGGTATCACGCCGGAGGACCGTTTCTTGCAATTCGCTTCGATCAGTTTCGACGCCGCTGGAGAGGAGATTTATACGGCGCTCACGAGCGGTGCGGCCCTGGTGTTACGGACGGATGAGATGATCAGTTCGGGGCGGACATTCTTCGAGTTATGCGGACGCTGGGGGATAACCGCGTTGGAAACGCCTACCGCCTACTGGCACCAGCTTGTAACGGATCTGATGAATGAACCGGACATTGAGATCCCTGGGTGTCTTAAGGTTTTCGTTATCGGCGGCGAACGGGCTTTGCCGGAAAAAGTCCGGAATTGGGCCCGCCGGGTCGGCGCCCGTCCCCGGTTGATTAACGGATACGGTCCGACCGAAACGACGATCGCCTGTACAGCCAAGTACCTCAGTCCTGCGGAATCAGAATCGCAAGCGTTGCGTGAAGTGCCGATTGGAAATCCCGTCGCCAATACCCAGGCATTTATCCTGGATGAACACCGGCAACCGTTACCTGTCGGGGTTCCGGGCGAACTGTATATCGGAGGGGACGGCTTGGCGCGCGGTTATCTCAATCAGGATGCCCTCACTGATGAGCGGTTTGTGATGGTCGCGTTTGAGGGCGGTCCACCGCAACGGCTGTACCGGACGGGTGACCTGTGCCGTTACCTGCCGAACGGTGATATCGAGTATCGGGGTCGGATTGACGATCAGGTGAAGATCCGGGGATTCCGCATAGAACTCGGCGAGGTCGAATCGGTTCTGGCGCAGCATCCGGAGGTCGGGGAATGTACCGTGCTGGTCAAGGAAACGGGCGACGCCAACAGGCGCCTCATCGCCTATGTGGCTGCGGATGAGAAGCGTGTCGATGGTCCCGAGCTACGTGCCTTTATGCAGGAACGGTTGCCGGAGTATATGGTCCCCTCCGGCTATCTCCTTATGGCGCAACTGCCTGTATCCGGCGCGGGAAAGATAAACCGGCAAGCCCTTTTGGCCATGCCGGTCGAGCAGGATGGTGGCAGGGAATATATCCCTCCCAGGGACGAAATGGAACAAAAGGTTGCCGCTATTTGGCAGGATGTATTGGGATTGGAAAAAGTCGGCATACACGATAATTTCTTTGAACTCGGCGGCCATTCGTTGATCGCTACACAATTGGTCTCGCGTGTTTTGCAGGTTTTCGGGGTGCGGATGCCGCTGTTGGAACTGTTCCAGCAGCCGACGGTGGAAGGCGTTAGCGACTACATTCGGGAGCAGCAGGGGCAGGATGCCCATGGATTCACGGCCGAGATCATCCCGCAGGATCGGTCCGATAATATCCCCGCTACGGCCGGACAACAACGGTTGTGGAATATCGAGAAACAGAATCCGGGATTGCCGACTTATAACATGCCGGCCGCCTTTCGCGTCAGAGGATCCCTGGTTGTCGACGTGCTTCGCCGTGTCATCAGGGAAATGGTCCGGCGTCATGAATCACTGCGAACGACTTTTAAAGAAGTCGATCAGACCCTCAATCAGGTGCTTCACGAAGAGATTCCGGACGTTGTGGCATATATGGATTTACGTGACGTGCCGGACGTACAACGCGAGGCGGAGGTCCGGCGTTTGGTGGAAGAGGAAAAAGCCACACCCTTTGATATGGCGACGGGACCGCTTTTGCGTGTACGCGTATTTCAGGTGGAACCGGCCGTGTTTTATTTAACATTGGTGATGCATCACAGCATATCCGACGGTTGGTCGGTGGAAATCATTGTCCGTGAACTGGCCGTGTTGTACGAGTGTTTTGCCAACAACCGGCCGTCCATCCTGCCGGAGTTGCCGATTCAATTTGCCGACTATAGCCTTTGGCAAAATCGTTGGCAACAGACGGATGATTACCGGCGTAAGGTCGACTACTGGCGAAATAATCTCAGGGGAGCCCCCCCGCTGCTTACCGTGAAGACGGATTTTCCCCGTCCGGCTGTGCGTTCCTTTGAAGGAGCGGCGGTTCCTATGGTCTTGGATTCCGCCGTGTTCGAACCGGTCCGCCGTCTTTCCCGTGAACTGGGCGTGACGCTGTTTATGGTCTTAGTCGCCGCGTTTGCCATTGTTCTGCGCCGGCAGTTCGATCAGGAGGATGTGTTGATCGGAACCGCGGTGGCCCGTCGCAACCGGCGCGAAGTCGAGGATTTGATCGGATTGTTCACCAATAATATCTGCCTGCGCCTGGATGTTTCCGGAAGTCCCACGTTTGCCCAGTTGGTCCAGCGGACGCAAAAGGTCTGCCTTGACGGATACGCCCACCAGGATGTGCCTTTGTCGATCATTACCGAGGCCGCGGGAGCCGAGATACGAAAGGATTATCATCCGCTCTTTCAGGTGACCATGGTTCTGCAGAATGCATCCGCCAATACCGGGTGGACACTGCCGCAGCAGAATGTGGAAATTACCGGGATTCCGCACGAGTCCACAAAAGCCAAGTACGATCTGACGTTTGGCTTGGAAGAGGCGGAGGGAGCTTTGCATCTGAATTTAAATTACAGCACGGACCTGTTTAAGGCGACCACGATTATGGAGATGCTCAACGGCTTTCGTTCAGTGCTTATCGAAGCGGCCGCCGATCCCCACCATTCGATTTCAGACATAGGCGACCGTCCGGCTCGGACGGAACCGGTTCCCGTGATTTCGGAAAAACCCGGTTTGAGCGTGGAAATTTCACGTTCGCTGGTCAGTATGCAGAGCGGCTCCGGATATCAAGGTGCGTCCGCGCAGGCTCCGCTGTTTCTGATTCATCCGGGGGGAGGCAATGTGTTCTGTTACATGCCGATGATCCCTGCCCTGGGACCGGGGTTGCCGGTTTACGGACTGCAATCCGTCGGTCTGGAAGGTGAGCATCCGCCGCTCATCACCGTCGAGGAGATGGCGGCGCACTACGTGGATTTGATCCGCCGTGTTCAACCCGAAGGACCGTACCGGCTGTTGGGGTGGTCGTTCGGCGGTGTGGTGGCCTATGAGATCGCCCGCCTGTTGACGGCCGGTGATCAACAGATCGAGATGCTGTCTGTGATCGACAGTTACATCCCCAGTCTGCACAAATTGAATATCTTCGGCGGTGCCGGGGATGATGCTACAGTGATCGGACATTTGGTCGAACATCTCGAAGGGATGTTCGGTTGTTCCCTCAAGGTGGACCGCCGGCGCTTGAATAAGCAGCCCAACGTTGATCAGCTGGCCTACGTGCGGCAGTGCGCGGTCAATGCCGGTATGTTGCCCGACAGTTTCAGTGACGGACAGATGCAGAATTTTTACGCGGTTTACAAGGCGAATCATATGGCGGCGCAGGCATATCAGCCGCAAGCCCTGCCACTTCCGGTTAATTTGTTCTGCCCCCGCAAACAGAACTTTGTTTTGGTCCGTGCCAATGTCCACGCCTGGAAGAAATTGACAGGAGACCGCGTTAAGGTGTTTGATGTCGGCGGAGATCATTATTCGGTGATGCAAAGTGAGAACCTCACGGCCGTGGTTAAAGAATTGCGCCGTCAGATGGGAGGCCGGACATGAATCTTTTGAAGTTCTTATGGAACAATTCCCGCAAACTGGTCGTGGTGGCGATCGTCACCAGCATTGTCTGCGGCCTCGCCACCGCGGGTCTGGTGGCCTGTATTCACGCGGCACTCAGTAACGCGGCGTCGGTCCCGGGGCGGATTGCCTGGGGTTTTACCGGCCTATGCGCGCTCAGCCTGCTCTCGGGGATTGTGGCGCAGGTCATCCTGGTGCATATTTCCCAGGGTGCGATTTACGATTTGCGCATGCGCCTCAGCCGGCAAATTCTCAGTACACGTCTGCGCGACCTGGAACGGATCGGCCCGCACAAATTGTTGAGCAGTCTGACCGACGACATTATGGCCCTGAGCTACGGCCTGCTGGCCGTCCCGATTATCAGCGTGCAGGTGATGATCGCGGTCGGTTGCCTGGTGTATCTCGGATATATTTCGCTGCCGCTTTTGGGGGTGATTGTCGGTTTTCTCGCGGCGGCGATGGTCAGTTACTGGATTCCTTCCAGTGTCGCGATCAAGCGGCTGGAGAAGGCGCGGGAACAGCAGGATTTTATGTTCAAACACTTTCGTGCGTTAACGGAAGGGGCCAAGGAACTCAAGATCAACAGCGGACGGCGGCACGCGTTTTTTCACGATGTCTTTCATCCGACGGCCGAGACGTACCGCCGGCAGAATGTGATCGGCTTTTCTATCTACGCGGCCGCGGCGAATTGGGGTTATTTGTCCTTCTTTCTGATGATCGGAGTCGTGATCTTTGTCTTGCCGGCGTTCCTGAAGATGGATGCCGATTTGCTGACCGGCGCGACATTGATTCTATTGTATCTGCGCTCGCCGCTGGAACTTATTTTCTCGATGGTCCCGGAGTTGGCCCGCAGTCAGATTGCCTTGAAGAAAGTCGAAAAGCTGGGCATCGATTTGTCCGCGCCGGACGACCGGACCCTGGACAAGGCCGCTCATACCGACACCGAGTCGGGTCACCGGCTGGAGCTGCGCGGCGTCAGTTACAGTTTTGATCATGAGGAAAGTCACCATTTTCAGCTCGGTCCGTTGAACGCCTCGTTCCGGCAGGGGGAAACCGTCATGATTATCGGCGGGAACGGGAGCGGCAAGAGCACGTTGGTCAAATTACTTGCGGGCCTTTACGCGCCCGACGGCGGCGAGGTGCTGTGGGACGGCTGCGCAGTCAACGACGCCAACCGCGACGATTTCCGTCAGAATTTTGCGGCGGTTTTCTCGGACTTCTTTCTTTTTGAAACGTTGCTGGGGATGCCGGTCGAGGGACTGGATGCCCGCGCCAAAGAGCATTTGCGCCGTCTTCAGCTGGAACATAAGGTCCGTATCGAAGGGGGACGCTTCTCCACGCTGAACCTGTCCCAGGGCCAACGCAAACGCCTGGCCCTGTTAACCGCTTTTCTGGAAGACCGTCCGTTTTACGTGTTCGACGAATGGGCCGCCGATCAGGATCCATACTTCAAGGGAATTTTTTATACGCAGATCTTGCCGGCGTTAAAAGAAAAAGGCAAGGGCGTGATTTGTATTACGCATGACGAAAAATATTTTCACCTCTCCGACCGCCTGATCAAACTGGATTGTGGTAAGATCGAGGACGTTCGGGAAGCGGTGGATATCCGTTTTAACGATGAAGGAGTCATGATCCATGACACGCGTAAGTCTGTTTCCTCCTGAGGTCCGGTTGCGTCAAGCCGATCCGCGGACGATCAGCGGTGAACTGTATCCCGCCGAGCGGGCTCTGGTTGCGGCGGCCTGTGAAGCGCGGCGTCGGGAATTCCGCGCCGGCCGGCTGTTGGCCAAGGGATTGCTTGAGGAGATGGGGATATTCGGTTTTCCCATTTTGATGGGGGATAGGCGTGAGCCGCTGTGGCCTGCCATGGTTTGCGGCAGTATCACCCACCTGTCGGACATTTGTCTGGTCGCGGTCGTCGAGAAGAGCAAGATCTTCGGGATCGGTCTGGATGTGGCGCGGACACGTGAAGTGAATGCTAATATATGGCCGACCTTTCTGACCGAAGGTGAGTTGCAGTGGGTCCGCAGTCTGCCGCCGCCGGTCGCTCAGCGCTACGCCGCGATGATGTTCAGCGCCAAGGAAACGCTCTTTAAGTGCCTGTACCCGGTGGTGCGGATGTGGATCGATTTTAAGGATGTCCGGATATCGACGGCGGCGGCCTACCGACAATTCCGCCGGGGCCGATTCACCCATATATTAGAGGAAGACGAACTGTTACACGGAGATACGCCGTTTGAGGCCGAATTTCTGGTGGAGAAGGGGGACATGATCCCGCGCGGATTTAAAATCAGCGGGGTATACCGGTTCGACGGTCCTTATGTGTTTACCGCGATGACGATGTCACGGCAGCACGCCCCGTTGCCCCGCATGAAAATGCCCGAGACCACCCGGCAGGAGGATATGGCCTGATGAAATCCGTACTGCGCTTTTTTGTCCGCAATCATTTGGTTGCCGTTTTGTTCACCTTGATGATCTTTGTCCTGGGGATCAACGCGCTGTGGGGTATTAAACGGGATAATTATCCCAATGTCGATTACGCCGAAATGACCATCACCACCGTCTATCCGGGAGCCTCGCCGGAGGACGTTGAGATCAATGTCACCCACAAAATTGAGAAAGAGCTGCGCAGCGTCACCGGTCTGAAGGACTTTGTGTCGGTATCGATGGAAAACTCGTCAAATATCATGATCCTTATCGATCCGGACGCCAGCGACCAGGAGAAGATAAAAATGAAGGTCCGCGAGGCGGTCAACCGGGTTGTCGACCTGCCTGCCGAGGTTAACGAGGCACCTTTTGTGGAGGAGTCCAACAATGCACAGATTCCGATAATCGAAGTGGGGATTACGTCGCAGACTGCGTCCTATCGCGAGCTCCACGATTATGCGCGCATTTTCGAGAAGAAGCTGCGCGGCCTGGATGAGGTCGCTCGTGTCGGCAAATACGGCTACCGCATGCGCGAGATCCGCATCGAGGTGTTTCCGCACAAAATTCGCCAGTACGAGACATCGCTGGGGGAGATCATTGAGGCCATCCAGAAGCGTAATATCCGCTCGACCGCCGGAAAATTCGAATCATTCACCACCGAGCGCGACATCGTCACCATGGCTGAGTTCGAGGATCCGCTGGAAGTGGGGGACGTAATCGTACGCTCGTCCTTCGACGGACCACTGGTTAAGATCAGCGACCTAGCCCTGGTGAAAGATGATTTCGAAGAGCCCACCACCCTGTCACGGATCAACGGCCAGCCCGCGATCTCATTTCTGGTCTACAAAAAGGAGTCTGCAGACATCATTCGCACGGCCGACGCGGTCAAACAACTCGTTGAGGAATCCAATGCTTTTGTCCCAGAGGGGCTCCACCTGTCGTTGGCCGCCGATTATTCTCACTCGGTGAAAAACCGCTTTAAGGTGGTGATGACCAACGCGGCGATGGGGCTGGCCATGGTTCTGGTGCTTTTGGCCCTGTTTCTCAATGTTCGGACTGCCTTCTGGGTGGCGCTGGGCATCCCGGTGTCGCTGCTGGGGACCATCTTTTTGCTGCCGCTGTTTGGATCGTTTCTCGACAGCATCACGCTGTGCGCGATGATCATGGTGATCGGAATCATTGTGGATGACGCGATCATAGTCGGTGAGAATATTTACCGCTATCATCAACTCGGCCGCGTCCCCGAGGACTCGGCGGTAGAGGGGACCGCGGAGGTCTTTTGGCCGGTCATGACCACGATCCTGACGACCCTTTGTGCATTCGCACCGATGTTCTTTATGTCTGGGGTTATGGGGGAGTTTACCATGGTGGTTCCGTTGACCATTTCGCTGGCCTTGATTGTGTCCTCAATAGAGGTGATCGTTGCCTTACCGTCACATCTTGCAGTAAGTCTCAACAAATCCTTCATCATGGACGAACGATCCTGGTTCCGTCCGTTTCAGAAGATGTTTAGCGGTTTTCTGCGCGTTTGTCTGCGCCATTGTGTTCTGGTTCTGGTGTTGATGGTAATCATCCTGGGCCTAAGCGGATATATTGGAGCACAACGTTTGAACTTTGTTCTATTCCCCGCGACCATGTCGGAAGAGGTTCGGGTGTCGGCCGAATTGCCGATCGGGACACCCCTCGAGGTCACAGCAGAAAAGATGCGGCAGATTGAAAGCATTGTGGCCGGGCTGCCGCCGACTGAACTGGCTTCTTATATCACCCGGATCGGTAAGGACGGATATTTGGAGATCGCAAGTGAGAACAAGGCCTTCGTAGATATTACGCTCACGCCGTTCAATTCGCGCAACCGTACAGCACAGCAGATCGTTACGGATTTGCGCAATCAAACCGATGCGTTAAGCGGCTATCATGACATCTATTATTCCATCGATACCGGCGGGTTGCCCGGCGGAAGACCGATCCACTTGTTTGTGGTCGGACATGACGACGAGAAACGCAAGGCCCTGACCGACGGTATCGTCGGGCTTCTGGAAAGCATCGATGGGGTCAGCGACATCGAGCGCGGGGATCCGCCGGGCAAGGATCAGATCAAGATCGTCCCGGATTATGAGCGCCTGTCGCGGCTGGGCCTGACCGTCGCCGACGTGGCGCGCAATGCGCGGGTGGCGGTTGACGGGCAGTTGGTGACCAGCGTCCGTTACGAAAACGAAGACGTCGATTTCCGGGTGATCAATGATCGCCGTTCCCGCCAGAACCCCAATTATTTGGAAGAGCTGCTTATTCCCAACCAGCAGGGTAAGCTGATACAGCTCGACCAGGTTGTCCGCTTTGAACGTAAACAGGGCTACGCACATTTCCAGCATTACGACGGGGAGCGGGCGGTGAGGATTGTCGCCGATGTCGACAAGGACCGAATCGCGCCTGCCGAGGTCATGGCCATGATCAATCAGAAATTTAATATCGATCGTGATTGGCCGGGCATGCGCCTCATCGCAGGCGGTGAGTTGCACGAGACGTCCAAGTCGATTACCGACCTGAACCGCACATTTATTGTGGCGGTACTCGCGATCTATTGCCTGCTGATCTTGCTTTTCCGTTCCGTCCTGCAACCGCTGATCGTGCTGCTGGCGATTCCGTTCGGTCTGGTCGGTGTGGTGTGGGCCCTGCTCCTGCACGGCCAACCGCTGAGTTTCATGGGGATGTTGGGGATCATCGGCCTGAGCGGGGTCGTGGTCAATGACTCGCTGGTACTGGTCAACCACATCAATAATCTGCGCCGGGATCAACCCGGCAAGCCGGTGCGTGAGATTGTCCTGCAGGGAGCGGCGGACCGTCTGCGGGCGATCATCATGACCACCTTGACGACGGTAGTCGGGATGCTGCCGTTGGCTTATGGTCTGGGCGGCGCCGATCCTTTTGTCGCGCCGATGGCCCTGACACTCGGGTTCGGACTCTTGCTGGCGACACCCTTAACGCTTATTGTGATCCCGTGTCTGTACCTGATCGGAGCGGCTGTCGGCCGCGCGGTGACCGGCAGGCGGAACAAATACGTTGACATATCGGTTTAAAATGCTAACATTTCAAAATATTAATATTTAGCAACGCTAAATAAGACAAGGATAATCATTATGGTCAAACTTCAAAGCATGAACGAGATCGCCGAAGAACTTCCCGAAATCATGCCGGTCATCGCGCGCAAAGTCCTGCTCGACTTTTTCCAGGCCGCTGAAATATCGCAGTCCCAACTGCTGATGCTCATGGCCGTCAAGGCCAAGCAGCCGTGCCGGTTGTCCGAGCTCAGCCGGGAAATGGACGTGTCCAACCCGACCGCCTCGGGACTGGTGGACCGGCTGGTCCAGCACGGGCTGGTGGAGCGATCCGCCAATCCGAACGACCGGCGCGCCGTGTCCATTTCGCTCAGTGAACGGGGAGAGAAACTTGTCGCGAAGTTCCGCCATCATTCCAAAGAACGGTGGCAGGGGATTTTGACCAATATGACCAGTAAGGATCAGAATGATTTTATCCGGATTCTGAGAGATATACGAAAGCAGGTGGCCTGATGAAACTCAAAGCATTCCGGATCGCCTTATTTACGCTCATCTCCATCGCCGCCGCCGTTCCGGTATCGGCGCAAAACGTCTTGCATCTTTCCCTGCGGGAAGTCACCGAAGTGGCGCTGCAAAACAATTTCGACATCCAGCTGGCCAAATACGAATCGTGGATCAAAAAGACTGATGAGATGCAGGTCAAGTCCATATTCGATACGATATTCGACGCCGAGGTCCGCTACCAGGACGATCAGTCGGCGCGTGCCTCGACGGTATTCGGCACGCAGACTCGAGATAACGATTACAACGTGGGCGTCTCCAAACTGTTGCCGACCGGGACCGATGTGCGTCTGTACATGACCAATGAGCGCGATGCCACCAATTCACAATTCAGCACGGCTCCGGTCACACATGATTCAACGCTGGGCGTGTCGGTCGAACAGGCCCTCGGTAAAAATTTCTTCGGCCTCCAGGACCGCGGCCAAGTGCAGATCACGCAGATTGACATCCAAAACTCCCGGTTTACATCGCTGGACCGCATTGAACAGGCCGTGGCCGAGGTGCAGCGGGCTTACTGGGACTTGGTGCTGCAGCGCAAGCGGGTCGAGATCGAGAAGGATATGCTGGAGCAGGCCCAAAAACTGTATGAGCTGCAGCAACGCAAGCTGAATGACGGTCTGGTCGAGTTGCCCGACGCGATCGCCGCGGAGGCTAACTTCGAGGCCGCCAAAAACCGCCTGCGGCTGGCGCAGAATTCCTACGACAGCCGGGTGAATGTCCTTAAGTTGCAGATTAACCGAACGGACCTTGAGATTACGATCGAGCCCACCGTAAAACTGCGTCTGCCCGAGGAAGATCAGGCCACGATCGCCTCGCTGGGACGGGCGTTTAAGAATCGCCGGGACTATCTCAGCGCGTTGAACGATGCCAAGTCCCGCGATATTCAGGTGACGATCAACCGCAACGGCCTGCTGCCGGAAATCAATCTGATTGCTTCCCTGGAGAGGAACGGTTTGGGTGATCACTTCAGCGATTCGGCCAAGGCGATCAGCGAGAGTGATAATCCGAACCTCTTTGCCGGGCTGCGGGTGGTCTATCCGCTGGAAAACCGGCGGGCCCGCGCGGAACTCAAGGCTGCGGAACTCGAAAAAGCCCGCGTTCTTTTAAACACCAAGTATATAGAGAAAACCATATCCATTGATATCGTCGACCAGGTCCGCGACTGCAACGTGCTGGCCGAGGTCGCGCGCAATGAGGCACAGATCTCCGATCTGCAAATCAAGAAATTGGAAGAGGAACAGAAGCGCTTCAACCGCGGCCGTTCCAGCACCGACATCATTATCCGTTTTCAGGAAGACGTCATCCAGGCCCGGCTCTCCGCGGCGGAAGCCATATACCGATACCATCTCGCCCTCATCGAACTACAACGCAGAGAAGCAACCCTACTGGCCGAGTACTGGACCGAGGACCTCTAATAATCAGCAATTCTCTGTGAGCAATTCCCATGCGTATTGCCGAACTGTCCGTCAAAAACTCTCTGCTCGTTAATTTGCTCTCGGTGTTCGTTATTCTGGCCGGGACCCACGCCATGTTCCGCATGCAGCGGGAGGCCTTTCCGGCGGTGGACTACGACATCGTGACCGTCACCACCATATGGCCGGGAGCACCCACCGAGGATGTGGAGAAGTTTGTCACCATCCCCCTGGAAGAAGAGATTTCGTCGATCAGTGGGCTGGAAGAGATGGATTCTAGCTCAGATGAAGGCCTTTCGACGATAGGCATTACTCTGGATCCCGGTGTCAAAGATAAACGGAAGGTGGTTAATGACATTCAGCGGGCTGTCGACCGTGTGCGGAATCTTCCTGCCGGAGCCGAGGATCCAGAAGTTTTTGAATTAGCTAGTCGGGAGATTCCGGTTATAGAAATTTCATTGAGCGGAGGAGAGTCGGAGCAACATCGCCGGGAGTATGCGGAATCGTTGAAAGATGAACTCTTGGATCTGGAGGGGGTTTCCCAAGTTAGAGAAATCGGTTGGCGCGATTACGAGTATTGGGTAGAAGTTGATCCCCACCGTTTGACGGAATATCATGTCTCCATGCAAGAGATAATGGATGCTTTGCGGACACGGAATGTAACGGTTCCGGGGGGACAATTGAAGACTGGAAGTACGGAGTTTAATGTCCGTACCACGGGAGAATTTCGCACCAAAGAAGAAATCGCCAATGTCATTATCCGGGCCAATGATTCGGGTAATTGGCTGCACGTTAAGGATGTGGCTAGTGTCAAGGCCGCATTTGAAGATCCTACCAATTTGGCCCGGGTCAATAACCGTCCAGCCAGCGCTATGTTGGTTATAAAAACAGAACAGGCTGATGCGATAAAGGTGGTGGACCGCGTCCGTGAACTTATCCCTAAGTTTGAAGATAGTTTGCCAGATGGCATGACAATCATGACGGCGAACGACTTTTCTTTTTATGTAAAACGACGTCTGGGTGTTTTAACTACTAACGGCATTATCGGATTTATCCTAGTTCTAGCGATTTTGTTCTTATTTCTCGATCCGATCCCCGCGTTTATGACGGCCGCCGGAATACCTATCGCCTTGTTTGCTACCTTCATTGTGATGTCCTTGATGGGCATCACGATCAACCTGGTGTCGATGCTGGGCATTATTCTTGTGCTCGGGATGCTCGTTGATGACGGGATCATCGTCGCTGAGAACGTGTACAGATACGTCGAGCAGGGCGTGCCTGCCCGGGAGGCGACCATCAAGGGGACCACCGAGGTGGTGGCCCCCGTCACCATTACAATTTTGACCACTTTTGCCGCATTCGGTCCTATGATGTTCATGGAGGATATCCTGGGTAAGTTTATCCGGGAAATTCCAAAGGTTGTTCTGATCACCCTTACGGCTTCTTTGGTCGAAGCCTTTGTCATTTTACCGTCCCACCTCTGCGATGTGCTGCAAATATTTCAGTCCAAAGTTCGTGCCCACAAAGAAAGAAGATGGTTCATAGCGGTTAAGAATATCTATCAACGCCATTTGAGTAAGGCTCTCCAATGGAGGTACGGAATTCTGATGCTTTTGTTGTTGATTTTCGGATTTACTATTTTTATCTACAAAACACAATTAACCGTTTTGCTTTTTGTCGGAGAGGGTATAGAGGAATTTTGGGTTCGAGCTGAGGCTAAGAAGGGTACTCCTTTAGAAAAGACGGATGAGCTTCTGCAACCTGTTAATGCAATCATCGAGGCTTTACCCGAGCACGAGTTGGAGAGTTACCGAACCTATATCGGTTCCATCGAAAGCGAACGGGGGTTTGATCCGAATGCGAAACGCGGAACGCATTTGGCCCAGATTACCGTGTATCTGACGCCGGCGCAGCAGCGTAGACGGCGTCCGCAGGAGATTGTGGAGGAGGTGCGCGAACAACTCAAAGAAATTGATGGATTTGAAAAGTTGTATACCAGTATGCCTAAGGAAGGCCCGCCCACCGGAGCAGATGTGGAGGTGGGAATACGGGGAGAAGATTATGAGGTGATGGAGGAAATAGCTAAACCGTATGTCGAGTTTTTACAAGGCAAGATCTATCCCTCGGGACTGTCTCGAGTGTTCATTCAAGATGCGAGTCCGCCTCAAGCCACCTCACAGAAGGAATCTGCCGAAGCGAATATGACTCAGCAGGAACTCCTTGCCAAATCCAGTCAGATTTATGCGAGGCTTACCGAATTCGGCTACATTGATAAGAATCAGACTGTTTCCGAGAAGGTAGATACTATCGGTCCGGATTTCCTGGACTATATAAAACAAATTTGGTCAAAGGCAAGCCGCGACAAAATAAAGCAGACCAATTTATTCAGAAACAGCCTAGAAGGTATGTCTGCCGGAGAAAAGAACAAACTTATAGCCCGGTTGAAGCTGTACCGTTCTATGGCTGCGGGCGTTTCGGATGTCACCACGAGCTATGACTTCGGCAAGAAGCAGCTCAAGGTAATTATTGATGAGGCAAAGGCAAAGAAGTATTTCTTGACCATTGGTCAGATCGCGACGACGGTTCGTAATGTGTTTAAAGGTGGGATCGCTACGACGATTAAGCCAGAAAAAGCAGAGGAGGAGATCAACGTCGTTGTTAGGTTTCCTGAAGAGGAAAGAAATAAGCGAGAGGTCTTTGAAGAAATCTTGGTGCCGAATGATCGCGGTAATCTGGTTAAGCTCAGTTCGGTCGCCCGGGTAGAGGAAAGCGAAGGTGTGTATCTGATCAATCATTTTGACGGCAAAAGAGTGCTATATGTAACGGCGCAAACGGACAAAAAAGATGTGACTCCGCTGATTGTGAATCGCGCCCTTCAAAAGGAATTTCCCAATCCGGCCAGGGATTATTTAGGGTACAACGTAAAGTACGGAGGGGAATTTGAAGATCAGATGAAGTCGGCCAAGAATCTCATGACCAGTTATCTTTTTGCCTTGTTTCTCATTTTCATATTGTTGGTGGCAATGTTCCGGTCGTTGATCCAACCATTCATTGTTATGATCGCGATTCCCTTCGGTATCATTGGAGTTATTCTCGCCTTCTGGATACACGACATGATTCTCCCGACAGGCCGGCCTGTGAATTTTTTTGCGCTTGTGGGTTTAGTGGGGCTCACTGGGATCGTGGTCAATGATTCTGTGGTTCTGATGGACTTCATCAACCGGTTACGCAAGGAAGGAAAGAATCGCCGCGAATCGCTGATCGAGGCCGGGTTGATGCGCTTGCGTCCGGTTATCATGACCTCGGTGACCACCATCGGCGGTTTGATTTCGGTCGCCTATGGGATCGGCGGTGGAGATCCGTTCTTAAAGCCGATGGCCTTGGCCATCGTATGGGGGCTCACGTTCTCCACCGGGCTGACGCTCATCGGGATCCCGTGTATTTACGCGATTGTGGACGATATTGCCGGCACGATCTTACATCGTAATTTGGTGAAGACGGAGAAGTTTGATCCCGATACCTAACGGGCTTTCGCAGTTGTATCGCGAAAGGCATAGATATATTCTCCCTGAAATGCCTGCAGGAACCAGATGAGCGTGGAGGGAATGTAGATCAAGATGGACAGCGCCACGTAAATCGCCACGTAGTTCCATCCGCCGTCATGGTAGGCCGTACGGAAAATGACGTAGGCGTATGAGTTGCCGATGACGTCAAAGACCATTTTGGTGATGAATAGCAGCCGCCACAGCACGATATTATCGGGACGGTGTTCGTAAATATAGCAATAGACCGGGACGACCTGCCACAGGTTGAGGACAACCTGCACCGCGTTGGCCGTGTAGTCCAGGAAGAAGTACGGATTAAAGGCGGATACGACCTGAAAATAGAAATGTTCTTTGGAAATGGGCAGATAGAAACTGAAGAACTTGGCGAGCGCTTTGGCGGTCACAAAAACCAAGTAGACTTTCATTATGAAATTGTATGTTTTGCTCATGGCGGATGAAACGCGGTGCGGTGGCGCGTCGGGGGGAGCGGAATTCTGGCGCCGGACATTCCTCAAATTTTGTAAAAACCCTTTGAATCCCGATTATTGTCTATGATATCATACATCCATTATGGAGACAGATTTTAATACGATTATTGAGGATATCTGCGAGCACGACAAGCGCTATAAGCCTGACGCTTATGAGTTTGTGATGGAGGCGTTGACCTTCACACAGAAAAAGTACAAATGCGCCACCCATGTTTCGGGCGAGGATCTCCTGAAGGGCATGAAGGACCTGCTCATGGAGAAATTCGGGCCCATGACCATTACCGTGCTTGAATATTGGGGGATCCAGTCAACCGAAGACTTCGGCAACGTAGTCTTCAAGCTGGTGGAGCGCAAGGTCCTCAGCAAGACCGAGGACGACCATATCGAACACTTTCGCAATGCCTACGACTTTCAGGAGGTCTTCGAACGCGGGTACCGCAAGAAACTCGAGAAAAAGATCAGCCGAATGCGGTCGATGTAAAAAAGACCGGCCCGTCACAATCTGATGTTAAACTGTTAAGCAAGGCGCGCGCCTTGCTTTTTTTATTGTCCGCGGCGTGATGCCGCCCGTCCGTCTTTCAACCGCTCTACCGAATCAAGGAGTCCGCATGAATCCCTATATCTGGGCCATCATTACAGCCGTCGTCTGGGGCGCCGTACCGATCATCGAAAAAGCCGGTCTGCGTACATTACCGGTATGGCCGGCCATGTTTTTCCGCACACTCGGGGCGTTGATCGGAATCTTCCTGCTGCCCCTGCTGAAATTTAACGATATCCGCGCGACCATTGCCGGCGGGGCGCAGGGATGGTATTACTGCGTGCTCGGCGGTTTTATGGGGGCTATTGTCGGAAATGTCTGCTACTACCACGCCCTGAAAACGGGCGAGGTGTCCAAAATCGTACCGATCGCCGGTTCTTTTCCGCTGATCAGTTTTATCCTGGGTCTGCTGTTTTTCTCCGAGACGGTGACGCCCGCCAAGCTGGCCGGCGTGGCATGCATTGTGATGGGAGTGGCGTTGCTGCGATGAACGGGAACCTGGCGGATATATCGATTCAGTTCGTA
Organism: Candidatus Omnitrophota bacterium; assembly: GCA_020429915.1. GTDB lineage: Bacteria > Omnitrophota > Gorgyraeia > Zapsychrales > Zapsychraceae > JAGOSC01. The sequence goes on from JAGQKV010000021.1 coordinate 38,530, forward strand.
AAAGGGGTCGGCCCCGCCCGCAAGAAGTTGTTCGCGAATCTCGAGGTGGAAAGCGTGGAGGACCTGTTGTATCTTTTTCCGCGCCGCTACGAAGACCGCCGGAATATGATTCCCATCGCGCAGGTGCAGACCGGCGAATGGCAGAGCATCGCGGGGACGGTCAGGACCTTTTCGGAACGCAAGACCTGGCATACCAAAAAGCAGGTGACGGAAGTGCTGCTTGACGATGGAAGCGGCGTGATCGTATGCGTGTGGTTTAATCAGCCGTACCTCAAGAATTATTTTCACAGCGGGAAGAAAGTGGTGTGCTACGGCCGGGTCGATCTCTACAAGAACCGGTTGCAAATGATCTCGCCGGAATATGAAGTGATCGAATCCGAGGAGGATGAACAACTCAACTTGCAGCGCATCGTCCCGGTATACCCGCTCACCCGCGGAATAACGCAACGCTACCTGCGCAAGGTGATGAAGAGTTGCCTGGATAAGTACGGTGACCAGTTGCGTGATGAGTTGCCCGCCCCGCTGCGCCGTCGTCTGGGCCTTGACGAGATCCGGGGCTGTATCACCCAAATCCACTACCCGGATGATCCCGAGCGGCAGGAGGCCGCCATCAAACGGGTGTCGTTTGAAGAGTTCTATTTTTTTCAGGTCTCCATCATCCTGAGGCGAATGAGCATCAAGCAGAAAGAGGGGATCGCGCATAAGGTCACCGACGCGTTCAGTCTGCGCTTTTGTGATGCCTTTCCGTTTGAGCTGACCAAAGCGCAGAAAAAGGTCATCCGCGACGTAAAGGAAGATATGGGGCAACCCGTGCCGATGCTGCGGCTGCTGCAGGGGGATGTGGGCAGCGGCAAGACGGTGGTGGCCCTGTACGGATGCTTGGCGGCAGCGGACGGCGGTCATCAGGCCGCGTTTATGGCGCCGACGGAAATCCTGGCACGGCAACACTACGAAAACATCTGCCGATTTGTGGCCGACGGTCCGTTTAAAGATGTGTCGGTGGAGTTACTCTCCAGCAGTCTCAAGAAGAAAGACCGTGATGAGGTGTTGCAAAGGATCGCGGACGGGCAGGCCGGTATCGTCGTCGGGACCCATGCCCTGATTACCGAGGATGTGACCTTTCAGGACTTGTCCTATGTGGTCATCGACGAACAGCATAAATTCGGAGTGCGGCAACGGGCGTTGTTGAGCGAGAAAGGCAATAATCCCGATGTGCTGATTATGACCGCCACGCCGATCCCGCGCACCTTGTGCATCACGCTTTACGGCGACCTTGATGTATCCGTCATCAACGAAATTCCGCCGGGCCGCGGGACGGTAGAGACGCAACACTACACTCATGAAGAGGCCGACAAGGCATATGATCTGGTTCGCCGACGGATCCGCGAAGGCCGCCAGGCATACGTCGTGTATCCGATTATCGAAGAGTCCGAGAAACTGGATTTGAAGGCCGCGCAGGAGATGTTCCGCAAGTTCAAGACTTCCCTGTTCAAAGATCAGCGCATTGCGCTCGTCCACGGCAAGATGAAGCAGGCCGAGACTGAGGCGATCATGCGGGATTTTAAGGCCGGGAAGATCGATTTGCTGGTGGCGACCACCGTCCTGGAAGTCGGGGTGGACGTGGCCAACGCGACGGTGATGGTGATCGAACATGCGGATCGCTTTGGCCTGGCGCAACTGCACCAATTGCGCGGGCGTATCGGGCGCGGTGAGCACGACGGATTGTGCCTGCTGGTGGCGGAGCCCAAGACGCAGGACGGGCAGCGACGGCTGGAGGCGATCTGCGCGACCACCGACGGCTTTAAAATCGCGCAATACGATCTTGAGATCCGCGGTCCGGGAAAATACTTCGGCCGGCACCAGCACGGATTGAATGAGCTGAAGGTGGCCAATCCGGCCACGCAGCTCGATGTCCTGGAGCTGGCCCGCAAGGAGGCCAAAGCGCTGACGGCGGCCGATCCTTTCCTGAAGAAGAATGAAAATCGCGAGATTCGCCGGGTCATCGGCCGGCGGTATCCGACATATCTGGCAATGGTCGCTGCGGGATAAAAAGAGATGAAACGTATTACCCCGGAAGTCCTCACATCACCGCGTTTTTGCCTGAAGCTGGTGGTCGTCGGTGTTCTGCTGCGGCTGGTCCATCTTTTGGAAAACCGTTCCTTGTGGCTGGACGAAGCCTATCTCGCACTCAATGTGCTCGAAAGCAGTTTTCAGCAGCTGTTGCACCACCAACATATCATCCGGGAGCAGGCAAGGGCACCGTTGCTGTTTTCCCTGGCGGTGAAGGGCGCTACCTGTTTGTTCGGATCGGCGGAAACGGTGTTGCGTCTGGTGCCGTTTTTGTGCGGGGCTGCGGCGGTGTATCTGTTTTACCGGCTTGCCCGAAGAGTCGCCGACGGGTACGCGGCGACACTGGCGCTGACATTGTTCGTTTTCTGCGACCGGCTTATTTATTACGCCGCCGAGCTCAAGCCGTATGCCGGTGATGTCTTCGTCACCGTCGGTCTTTTATTGCTTTACGGACGGGTCCGCGCCGCGCCCATGGAACGCGGACGCTATATCACCCTGGCCGTCGCCGGACTGGCGACGATCTGGTTTTCCTATCCGGGGATCATAGTGTTGGCCGCCGTCGGACTGATCACGTTTTGGCAGACCCCGCGGCAAACCAGGCCGTTTTGTTTTCTCATCGGCTGCCTGTGGCTGCTGAATGTCGGGATGGTTTACAAGTTTGCGGTGCGCCCGATGCTGAGCAGTTCGTATATCACCGGGTCGATTGCCGTTTACTTTCCCCCGGCGCCGGTGTGGACAGCGGCCGGCTGGCGCTGGTGGGCACAGGCCGCCAGCGGGATCTTTGCCGACCCGCTCGGCCAATCGGTCCCGCTGATGAGTGCGATACTCTTGACTGCCGGAGCGGTGGCCCTGTGGCGGCGCGACCGGAGTTGGTGCGCCGTCCTGGGACTGCCGGTGCTTATGACCATTGCAGCCGCGGGCATGGGCAAGTATCCGTTTCACGGTCGCCATCTGTTGTTCCTGACGCCGGTCCTATTGCTTTTCATCGCCTGCGGCGCCGGTATGATTACACGGGCCAGCGGCCGGGTATCGATGCCGGTGGCGATTTTACTAGCGGGACTTCTCATTGTCCAACCCATGGCGGAAGCGGTCCGGTCGGCTTTCTATGGACGCGAACACGAGGATAACCGGGCCGTCATGCAGTTGGTGACGGAGGGATACCGGCCGGGCGACGGGATTTACCTGAACACGGCGGCGCAGTACATGTTCGCCTATTATCTCGACCGCTCCGGACGTGAGGCGGATTTTCTGCAACCCTTGCCCGTCGGGACAGCGCAGGGTTTTCAGGGATTATTGATCGGCAAGATCGCCATCGACAATCCGGAATTCAGTTATGAGATTCTGGTTTATGATCGCGACGGCCGCATGACGGGAAAAAGTTTTGTGGGCCGGGCGGACCTCGGCGTCATCCGTGATTGGACTCAAGTCGCCGGGCCGCATGAAAACCGCGTGCCGCAAAACTGGTTGATCTTATCGCACGTCAAAGACGACGTTAAGACGGCAGTGCTCCAAGGACTGCGGGGCAAGGTCGAGTACGGTCCGCAAGTCAGCGGCGCGGGCGCACAGGCGCGTTTCTTCCGCTGGACAGATTATTGAAACACTTCGCGCAGCAGGTCGGTAACGCGCGCGGCCGGATCGGTGCGGATCTTTTGTTCTTGTTCGCCGAGGACGGTGAATAATCCGTCGAGAGATTTGTTCACCACGTATTCGTCGATACCCGGCGCGGGGAATTTCTTGGCAAGCGGGAGTGACGCGTACTTATCAAGAAGGATTTGATACTTCGCCGTGACGTCGTACTTTTCCAACGATTCTTGTACACTGGGCTGAAAAGACTGGTATAATCTGTCGTAAGAATTCTTTCGGAAGTAATCCGTGGCCGCCGTCGGATCTCCCCGGTAAATCTTTTGCGCGTCTTCAATCGTCATTTCGAACAATGAATCCAGAAAAATATCCCGGGCCCGCGGGGCGGCATTCTCCGCGGCGCGGTTCATGCTCAGCACAAACTCATCGACCTCCTTGTCAAAGCCGACCATACGCAGTCCCTTTTCAAGTGTCCTGAGTTTTTCCGGCAGACGCAGCATGATCGTTTCGTTCTTTAGATACCCGTCGGTCCGCCCGACCTGGCTGACCGTATTGTTGATGCCGACTTTCAACGCTTCTTTTAATCCCTGACCGATCTTGGTGTCGGAAAGTTTGATATTTTCAATCCCGCCGGAAGGCTGGTCCGTCAGGTTTCGCAATTTGTTTTTAAACCAACTGAAATTAGCATGCGCCGGGGAGGCGAGGGCGCCCAGACAGGCGACCGCACCGAAAACGATAATTGATCTGCGCATAACTTGCTCCTTTCCTCAAAGACCCGAATGTCACGGGCCGGATTAGTGGGCCGGAAACAGCCGGACATCCCGGTGGGAGGCCGGCCTGTCCCGGATGGACCTATTGTATCAGACTCTGTCAAGTCACCCAACGGCAAAGTTTTACCGTCGTGCTTGTAAATTACTGATTGACTTTTAATTAGAGAATTGTTAGTATTAGTAAATTTTCGCAAAGCTATCATACTCTTAAATTTGTAACCCGTGTCTATAAGGAGGACAAAATGAGACAACGCTTTTTACCGCTGAAGCTTGCCTTGGCTGTGATCCTGGCGGCATCTTTGTCGGCTGATCCGGCGCGGGCGGTGGATGATGTGGCCGAATATACCGGCTCCAAGCAACCGGTGACCACACGCCTGGGCGTACCTAAATCCCAACGGGATCCGTCGCCCTGGTGGAGCTTCGGCAAGGGGGAGGAAAAAAAGGAAGAAGACCGCTCGATTGATGATGGAATGGCCAAGTCGTCAATTGCCTACCCCACCGGCAAGATTTCCACCAGCTCGTTGCTGCTGGAAAAAAGCTATCCCCGCACCGTGCGTCTCGGTACCGAATACAGCTACAAAATCATGGTGACTAACTTGACGGATCTGACTTTGCAGGACGTCAGCGTCTCCGAAATCATCCCGGCGGGGTTCGAGCTGATCAGCGCTTCTCCGAATTACACCAGCAAGTCCGGTGACCAGACCATTTGGGATGTGGGGGCGATGGATCCGAATGCCACGATCACGCTGACCCTGAAGGGGAAAGCGACCAGCAAGGATCAGCTTCCGTGCTGTACCTCGGCCGACTATGCCAATCCGGCCCTGTGTTCGGTTTCGGATGTCGTGACTCCCGACATTGCCGTTGCCCTAAAAGCACCGGCCGAAGTCACCACTTGTGACCGTATTCCCTTGGAATACACCGTGACCAACACCGGTGACAGTCTGTTGAGCGACGTAGCCGTTATGGCGACGCTGCCGAGCGGAGTGACTACGCCGGACGGAAAAAGCGCGGTCAGTATCGATGTGGGTGAATTGAGTGCCGGTCAGTCAAAACGCGTTGTCGCCTACGGCAAGGCCCGCAGCGCCGGTACCTACAACTTTAATGCCAAGGCCTCCAGTAACGCGGCATCCGCCATGGCCGGTCAACAGTCAACGCGCGTGGTTCAACCGGGCGTGACCGTCGCCGCCGAAGTCGACCGCAACACCACATACGCCGGACGGCCGGTGATGTTTACGTTTACCGTTCAAAACAACAGCAGCACTCCGACTAACGATACCGTGCTGCAGGCCAAGCTCAGTTCCGGCCTTGATCCGTTCTCGCCGAGTGACGGCGGGCGCGCTTCGGGTAATAACCTGACCTGGAACATCGGTACACTGGCAGCCGGTGCCAAGAAATCCGTTACCGTTAAAGCGGTCGGCAAGGATATCGGAGGCGCCATGGCCGAAGCCATGGCCCAGGCTACCTGTACGGATGTTCAGCAGGACACGGTGCAAACGATGGTCAAGGGGATTCCGGCCCTGTTGCTTGAGGTTGTCGACCTGATCGATCCGATCGAAAAGGGCGGACAAGAAACGTACGTGGTTACCGTCACCAACCAGGGAACGGCCAAGGCCACCAACATCAAGATCAAGGCTATGCTCGAAGGAATGGCTCACATCGGCACCACCGGTGTCACGAATTCTTCATTGAGCGGCAATACGATCATGTTTTCTCCGCTGCCTGCCTTGGCTCCCAAAGAAAAAGCGCAATGGAACATTAAGGTGTCCGGTGAAAAGACCGGTGACCTTCGCTTTAAGGTCAGCATGGAAAGTGATGACCTGACCCGCCCGGTTGAAGAAACCGAGTCTACGTACGTGTATTAGTAGCAGGACGTTAGCACTTCCTAAAAGGCCCTCCCGGAGAAATCCGGGTGGGCCTTTTTTAATGGTACCGGGTCGTATAAGACACCGAATCCTCCCATTTTGCCTGTCCTAGTGTGACCTCCTCTGTCATATTGACTTTTTTGACAATAGTCGATAAATTACTTGCACAAATTTCGGGCATATATTATCAACCGCAATACCAAACAACTTAAGGAAGGATCTTGCCATGGGAAAGAAGATTGCACTGATGCTGCTGATCGCCGCCTTTGTGGGCACCGGGACCGGACAGGCCTACTACAAAGGGTCTTACGGCGATGACGAGAAGGGTGGAGATGAGAAGCAAATGAACATGGGGACGGTAACCGCCTCCTCAATGGAAGAAGGTTATTTGAAGACCGCGCTGCCGTACCCGACCGGTAACAAGGCGACCAGCACGGTGGTACTGGAAAAACATTTTCCGCAAAAAGCGGTCGTCGGGCAGAAGTTCACATACATGATCAAGGTCATTAACCTGACGGCTGTTCCGCTTGAGGAAGTGGTCGTATCCGAACAAATTCCGGAAAACTTTACCATCAGCATGTCCGAACCGGCAGTTGAGTCGCGGCTGGGAGGTAAGACGACTTGGAAGGTCGGCACTTTGGCACCGAACGGCTCGTCTGTCATCAAGGTCACGGGAACGGCTGCCGATCGCTCGAGCGCGCCGTGCTGCGCAAAGGTCGACTACAAAGTTCCGGCCCTGTGCCACACCACAATCCTGGAACAACCGGCAGTAGAATTATCGTTGGACGCGCCGGCCGCCACCATGGTTTGCGATACCGTGAAGCTCGACTATACGGTTAAGAATACCGGCGACAGCGTGCTGCGCGACCTGAAGGTCTCCAGCGAATTGCCGGAAGGCGCGACCAGCCTGGCCGACATGAGTACTATTGAGTTCGACGTTAAGGAATTGGGCCCGGGCGAGAGTGAAACGATCTCCAAAGAAGTCCAGATTGATGCGCCCGGACAATACCGTTTTGTCGGTAGTGTTAAAGGAGAGTACGTATCGGATCTGTCTAACGTCAAATACACCAAGGTCAGCCAGCCGACCGTCGATGTGGATATCCGCGTCGCGCGCGACCAGCAATACCTCGGTCGTGATTTGACCTACACCATCGATGTCAAGAACACCTCCAGTGTGGATGCCGAATCCACCATGGTTGTGGCCGAGATCCCGCGCAATGCCAAATTCAAGTCGGCCAGTGATGATGGACGTCACGTGGAAGATATTGTCGGTTGGGAAGTCGGTAACTTAAAGGCCTACGAAACGAAGAAGCTGACGCTGGTCCTGACCGCCGCCGACAAGGGCGAGGCCAAGACGAAGGTCGGTGTTCAAGCAACCTGTTGTGACCCGGTAACGGATACCGCGTCCAGCAAACTGGTCGGTATTCCGGCCCTGCTTCTGGAAGTTGTGGACGTAGTGGATCCGATCGAAGTCGGCGAAATTCAGACTTACGATATCAAGGTGACCAATCAGGGAACTGCCGATGCCAACAATGTCGTCATCAAGGCCATGTTTGACGGCATGGAGTATGTCGCCGCCGAAGGGGAAACTTCCGGACGTTCCGGATTCAATACCGTGGACTTTGACCCGGTTACTCATATCGGGCCGAAAGAAGTCGTCAAGTGGAAGGTCAATCTGAAGGGTAAGCGCGAAGGAGACTTGCGTTTCAAGGTCATCCTGAACAGTGATGAGCTGACTGCCCCCGTAGAGGAAGCCGAATCCACATTTGTATATTAATTCCATAAGGGATGTATAAAAATTCAAGGGCAGCCGTCCGCAAGGCGGTTGCCCTTGTTTTTTGGGACCGTTTGCATTAGACTTGTGTGAATGAGAATCATCAGCGGGCTATATAAGGGAAGAAACTTTTACCGTCCCGAGGGGATCCGGCCTGCGCAGGGTTACGTGGTCAAGTCCCTGTTCGACACGCTCGGCCAGGACCTGGAGGGGCTGGTCTTCCTGGATCTGTTCGCCGGTTCGGGGGCCGTCGGCATGGAAGCCCTGTCCCGGGGCGCGCGTCACTGCACATTTGTGGAGCGCGACCGGCGCTGCGTTAAAGTTATTTCACAGAATGCAACTCTTTTGGGTATAGAGGCTTACAGTTTGATTGCCGGGGACGTGTTCGCCAATATCAAGACATTTGCCGCGCAGGAGGACCGTTTTGATATCGTCTTCTGCGACCCGCCTTATGAGCGGGACATGGCCAAAAAGTCCTTGAAAACGCTAGGGGCCTATGATATATTACAGCCCGCCTCAATCGTGATTTTCAAGCATGAGCAGCACGAGATCCTACCGCCGCAAAACGGCCGGCTGGTGAGGTTTAAGGAAAGAAAGTACGGGGCGACGCTGTTGAGTTTTTACCAGCCGGACTTTACCGCCTAGGCCGTCAAAACACTCATTCATGACAATGCGGAGCAATCCATGAGCCAAGCGGCCCTGTATCCGGGCAGTTTTGACCCGGTGACCTACGGACACATCGATCTTTTGCAACGAGCGGCCAAGGTGTTTAATCCGGTCTTGGTAGGCGTCGCTCATAACACGGCCAAAGAAACATTGTTCAGTGATGAAGAACGCGTAGAGATGCTGCGTGAAGTCACCGCTGATATTGATAATATTAAGGTTGTGGCTTTCCGGGGATTGGTCGTGGATTTTGCCCGCCAACAGGGCGTGAACGTTTTATTGCGCGGTCTGCGCATGATTTCGGATTTTGAGTACGAATTGCAGATGGCGCTGACCAACCGGCGGCTGGACGACGGAATCGAGACCGTCTTTCTCATGCCGTCTGAAAATTGTTCTTTTCTGTCATCAGGTCTGATCAAGGAAGCGGCCCGCTTGGGCGCGGACCTGAGTTCATTTGTTCCGGACGCCATCGCCCGGCGATTACGGGAAAAGTTCGCGTAGTCAACGGTCAAGGAGGTGAGGATGGAAAAGATCAAAATCAAAGATATTGGTGAGCGCGGACTGACCGTGCGCGATACGATCAGTGAAGAGCTTTTCGGATTGACCAACGAAGATTACCTGTGGCTGATTGAACCGGTCCAGGTTGAGATAAAGCTCAAACGCTTTGACGCCACGGTGCTCGGCGATGTGCAGGTCAGCACTTGCTACCAATCGAGTTGTAGCCGGACGCTGGAAGATGTCCGCCGGGAATGGAAGGATTCGTTCGAACTTGATTACGAGGTGGAGCGGGAGCAGGAATTCCTGGATATGGAGGATGACATCCGCCAGGAGATCATCATACGGCTGCCGACCAAGGTCCTTAGTGACGCGGAATTGAAGAAGGAACAGGAGAACCTCGGTTTGGAAGAAGAAGAGGTTCCTCCGGCCAATACATACCGGCCGTTCGCCGGATTGAAAGATTTGGAAGCGTAATAAAGAATATCGAACCGCCGCTAAAACGGCGGTCCACTTATAGGCAACAGACCACGATCAAACAGGAGACATTATCATGGCGCATCCTAAACGCAAGCATTCTAAGCAACGCAGTCGCAAGCGACGCACGCATCAGGGGCTGCCCGGTCATTTCGGACATCTGTCCACGACCGGCAGCACGATGGGCTACAACCACCGCATTGATCCCGTGACCGGTATGTACAAGGGCCAGCAGATTGTGGCCATTAAGGTCAAGGGAACCGATCAAAAACAGTAGTTAAAGGTTGAAAATAATCCGTCAGCCTTTATAAAAGTACTGGGGGCCGCTTTCTGAGCGGCCTGACTTTTTAACGAAGACACCTTTCGGTAATCAGACATGAAAATAGTCGTAGATGCCATGGGCGGTGATCACGCTCCGCAGGCCGTTGTTGCGGGTGTCATCGAAGCCATCAAAGAGATCAAAGTCCATGTCGCGCTGGTCGGTCAGGAAGATCTGATCCAAAAGGAGCTAGCCCAGTACGAATACCCCAAGGATCATGTCGAAGTGGTCCACGCCCCGGAAGTCGTTGGTATGGATGAACCCGCGATTACCCCCATCCGCAAGAAAAAAAACTCCTCAATTACGATCGGAATCAATCTTCTCAAGCAGGACGGCTATGACGCCTTTGTTAGCGCTGGCAATACCGGCGCAGTTGTTGCCGCCGGCACCATCAATCTGGGCATGCTCGAAGGCGTGGACCGGCCGGCGATTGGTACCGTTATTCCGACGCTGAAGGAGTTCTCCTTTGTGATCGATGTGGGCGCCAATACCGAGGCCAAGCCGGCCCATTTATTGCAGTCGGCTCTGATGGCCAAGATTTATGCGCGCGAAGTCCTCGGTGTGGAAACCCCGACTATTGGCCTGTTAAATATCGGCGAAGAAGCCGGCAAAGGCGGCGGCCTGGCCAAGGAGGCGTACAAGCTGATGCAGGACCACTTAAAGAATTTTATCGGCAATATCGAAGCCAATGAGGTCTTCAGCGGCAAGGCGAATTGCATCGTCTGCGACGGGTTCGTGGGCAACGTGCTGCTTAAGGTTTCCGAAGGATTGCTCGAGTCGGTCGGTAAGCTGGTTAAGCGCGAGGTAAAGAAGAGTCCGGTCGCCATGATCGGCGCCGGTCTGATGAAAATGGGATTAGGAAATCTCCGTAAATTGGCGGACTATTCGGAATTCGGCGGGGCCCCCTTGTTGGGCGTCAACGGCGTGGTGATGATCGGTCACGGCCGTTCCAATCCCAAGGCGATCAAGAATGCGATCAAGGCCACCGTCCGGGAAGTCGAACATGACATCCTGTCCGCCATGATCAAAGAGTTGAACCGTCCTGACGTGGTTACCGCTGCGCGGTCGACCAACTTTGCCGGCGGGGCATCATAGAAAGCGCATTATGAAGAGTATCGGAATTTTAGGTCTGGGACATTGTCTGCCCGAACGGGTTCTCTCCAATCACGATTTGGAGAAAATGGTCGATACCTCCGACGAATGGATCACCACCCGGACGGGGATCAAGGAGCGAAGGATCGCGGAGAAGGACCAGCCCAACAGTTCGTTGGCCACCGGTGCCGCTCTTGAGGCGATTGCCAATTCCGGGATCGCGGCTGAGGATATCGAGCTTATTATCGTGGCCACCATTTCACCGGACAGCAATTTTCCTTCGGTGGCCTGCCTGGTACAAAAGGCGGTGGGCGCGCGCAAAGCGGCCGCCTTTGATGTCTCCGCCGCATGTTCGGGATTTCTGTACGCGTTGACCACCGCCAAACAATTTCTGGCCGGCGGGATGTTCAAAAACGCGCTGGTCATCGCCTCGGAAAAGATTACCGATTTGATCGATTGGAACGACCGCGGGACCTGTGTGCTTTTCGGAGACGGTGCCGGCGCCTGCGTCTTGGGAGCGGTCGATGACGGACACGGCATTATTTCGGATTTCATGCACGCGCAGGGTGAGTTCGGTGATTTGATGGCGGTCGTTTCCGACGGGCGCGAGCCCATGGACCAGAAGCGTGAGCTGATCCGTCTGCCGTACGTGGTCATGCAAGGCAAAGAGCTGTTCAAGGTCGCCGTCAATTCGATGGCCCTGGCCGTGGAAGAGGCGCTCAAGAAGGCCGGGCTCGGACTGCATGACATCGATCTGGTGGTCCCGCATCAGGCCAACGACCGCATCATCACCGCGGTCGCCAAGAAACTGGAGGTCCCCAAAGAACGGTTCTTTATCAATATTCACAAATATGGTAATATGTCGGCTGCGTCCATTGCGGTGGCGTTGTACGAGGCTGAGGAGCAGGGGGTTCTCAAGAAAGGGGACCATGTGGCTTTGGTGACCTTCGGCGCCGGTCTGGTGAGCGCGGCCAATATCGTGAAATGGTAATTCAGCGACAACAGAGTGTGATTCCATAAAAGGAGAGTATCGTGATTGAAGTGAACGAATATTTCGACGGCAAAGTCAAATCACTGCCGGTTAAGTCCGACAAGGGAAGAAAGACGGTCGGGGTTATGGAACCGGGTGAATACGAGTTTGATACCCAGGAAAAAGAGACGGTGACTGTGGTCACCGGCGAATTTTCCGTGTACTTTGCCGAATATGACGAATGGGAAGAGTTCGGCCCCGGATCATCCTTCGAGATCCCGGCCAATTCCAAGTTCAAAGTTAAAATCGCGCAGGATACCGCGTATCTGTGCGAATACGGCGACTAGTGCTTCGACAAGCTGATTTTTCATCGTATTTCTGCTCAGCACTAGTGGTGAGCAGGATTAATTCTTTCCTGAGGGAAAGAATTAATTTGTCGAACCACTAGCCCGCGCGGCGTCTGCGATATGTGCGGTACATTCCGGGAAATTGGGGTTGTGCCGCCGGAAGTCCGTCCTCTATAATAAGACGCCTTGAAAAAATCCGTCCTGCACAGTTACCGTTTCACTCTTTTGCTGATCGGCGCGCTCTGCGCCGGATCGGTGACCGGAGTGCTGCTGAAAGACAAGGCCGCTTTTTTTAAGCCCTTCGGCGATGTCTTTCTCAATCTTCTCTTCACGGCGGTCGTCCCGCTGGTTTTCTTTTCGATATCTTCCGCCGTCGCCGGTATGTCCAGCGGCCGCCGGCTCGGGAAGATTCTCCTGTATATGTTGATCGTCTTTGTCGCCACCGGTACGGTGGCGTCTTTGTTGATGATCGCCGCGGTCAAGGCCTTTCCGCCGGCCCAGGGGGTGCAGATCGCACTGGAGGCCCCGGCGGATACGTCGGCCGTGACACTCGGGGACGCCATCGTGCGGGCCTTTACTGTCTCCGATTTCGTCGACCTGCTTTCGAAGCGCAGTATGCTGGCACTGATCATCTTTTCCATTCTCATCGGACTGGCGACCGCGACCGCCGGCGAGCGGGCGGCTGGGTTTCGGTCTTTTCTGACCGGCGGCAACGAGGTCTTCAGTAAGGTCATCGGATACATCATGCTGTACGCGCCGGTCGGATTGGGCGCGTACTTCGCCTACCTGATCGGCGTCTTCGGCCCGCAGCTCTTCGGTTCGTATTTCCGCGCCATGCTCATCTATTATCCGCTGGCCGTGCTCTATTTCTTCGGCGCGTTCAGCCTGTATGCCTTGATGGCAGCCGGCCGCGCGGGGGTCGGAACGTTCTGGCGTAATATTTTCCCCGCAGCGGTGACGGCCCTGGGTACAGGCAGCAGCGTCGCGTCGATCCCGTTGAATTTGGAGGCCGCCGAGAAGAGCGGTGTGCCTGAGGACATACGTGAGGTGGTGATTCCGATCGGCGCCACGATTCACATGGACGGCTCGTGCCTGTCGGCGGTGCTGAAGATTGCGTTATTGTTCGGGATCTTTCAGATGGACTTCGCCGGCCCGGGGACGCTGCTGACCACGCTTGCCGTGGCGTTATTGAGCGGCACGGTGATGAGCGGGATCCCGTCAGGCGGCTTTCTCGGAGAGGTGATGATCGTGACACTGTACGGTTTCCCACCGGAGGCCTTGCCCGTGATTTCCTTGATCGGCGCGCTGGTGGATCCGCCGGCGACCATGGTCAACGCGGTCGGGGACAATGTATCGAGTATGCTCGTGGCCCGCTGGATGGGCGGCCCGCAATGGCAGGAGGTGAAAGCATGAGATTGCGACGCTATCTAACGGCAGCGGCCGTGGCCGTAACGGTGACCGCCTGCACGTATCTGCCGGTGAAGGAAAGCACAATTGCGGCACTCAAGGAATTGCCGGCGAAAAGCCGGCAGGCCGTGATCGTGATCCCGGACCGGCGCGTCCCGTACCGCGCCACGGTGACGCTGTGGGAACGCCCCCAAGAGGCGTGGCAGATGACGGGGAAGGTGATGGCCGCGACTGTCGGACGCCGCGGAATTGCGCCGCGCGACAGCAAGCGCGAAGGCGACGGCCGTACCCCGTCGGGAACGTTTGATCTGCAGCGCGCCTTCGGTTACGCCAAGGACGCCGACACCGGCCTGGACTACCGCATGGTCTCGACTTATGATTTCTGGGTGGATGATCCGACGTCCGACCAATACAACCGCTGGGTCCGGGTCAAGCCCGAGGCGCGTTCTTACGAGACCTTGCGCCGGGACGATGATCTTTACAAGTACGCAGTGGTTGTGGAGTATAACACCGATCCCATCGTGCGGGGCGCCGGCTCGGCGATCTTTTTGCATGTGTGGAAGGACGGGGAGACAGCGACCGCCGGATGCATCGCGCTTCAGGAAGACCACGTCAAACAGATCTTCGGTTGGCTCGACGCCGCAAAGAAGCCGGTGATCTTCATCAGGTATCATGATCAATAAAATTCTCTCCGCCGTTCTCATTATTTTGCTGGCCGCACCGGTGTGGGCCGAAGAAGAGCTTTACTTCCGGGCCCCGACGCAGCTTCCCCGTGTGACCAGGGAGATGCAGACACCGGGCTACTGGATCGGCCGGATAGCTAATCCGGACCAACTGCTGTTGGACCATACCGCTGTTACCGAATTTAACGCGTCGGTCCAGAATCAGCTGGGCCTGACCAAGGATATCACCCGCATGGCCGGCGAATATGACGGTCATTTTCTGCGACAACAACTAACCGAAAGATTCACCGGCCTTCAAGACAAGAATTGGTCCGGTGTCCCGGAAGGATTCCATGCGGCCATGCAGACGGCGCTGGCAATAGACGCCGTGGCGGATGAAATTGAGGTGGGCTACGGTGTGATCACCGGCTATGCCGACCAGCGATTTCTTCCGACGGAGACCGGACTGTACGCGGTCCCCGGTGATATCGATTTTGACGAACTGCAGAACAGCGCGCTTGATATCGGCACGCCCGTTCTTATCCTGCACGCCTCAGCGGACGGACAATGGCTGTATGTCCTCACGGATCTCAGCGACGGCTGGGTCCGTGCGGATAAAGTCGGTCGATGCTCGCGCGAGGCCTTTCAGGAGTTTGCCGATGCCCGTGCGAATCCGGTCGTCATCACCGCTGCCAAGGCCGATGTTTATGTGGATGAGAAGCTCTCTCTGCCGCATGATCACCTGCGTATGGGCGCGATTCTCCCGGCGGCACTGACCGAATCGGATCTCTTTCGAAGAGTCCTACTGCCGGTCCGCAACACCGACGGCCGGCTGGCTATCCGGCCGGGCTTCATTGCTTTCGACAAGTCTTCCGCCGGCTATTTACCTTTCACGCCGCGGGTGATCATCGAACAGGCCTTCAAACTGCTGAACGCACCGTACGGTTGGGGCGGGATGTACGGGGAACAGGATTGTTCGCGATTCATATTGGAGGTATTCACGACGGTGGGCCTGCGCCTGCCGCGCGACTCCGGTCCGCAGGCCAAAAGCGGTCGCCTGCTGGCGCGGTTCGACCTCAAGACGCCGCTCGACGAGAAGCGCGGCGTTCTGCAGGGAGTTATGCCGGGTTCGGTGGTTCTGACGATGCGCGGACATATCATGCTCTATCTCGGAACCGTTGACGGACGTCCGTACGCGATTCATTCGTTTTGGGCCTACCGGGAGCCGGCACAGGAGGGGGACCGGGTGCGCGTGGTCAACCGCGTGGCGGTCAGCGATCTCGATCTAGGGGAAGGATCCGCGAAGGGCTCGCTTTTGAAGCGGCTGACAGGTGTCGTGGACGTCAGCGCCGTCGGTGCGGTCGAGGAGGAGTAACGTGCCGCGGTCAAGAATCAGATCCTTTCAAATCACCGATCTCACCGCCGAACTGAATCAACCCTTTCGCATCAGTTCCGGCCAGCATGACGAACTGAAGAATCTGCTCATCACGATCACCCTGGACGATGGGACGACGGGGCTCGGCGAGGCGGCGGTGGCCAATCACATCACCGGCGAGACCTTGGCCCAGGCCCGGCGCAATTTATGGAAGGCTGGGGAATTGTGCGTCGGCAGACCGGTCGGTACTGCCCAATGGATTTCCTCAAATTTGCACTGTAGATTCGCGCAGAATCCGGCGGTGATCGGGGCGGTGGATACGGCCCTGTTGGACGCGCGGACCCGCCACGACCGGATCCCGCTGTGGCGGTATTTCGGCAAGACGGCCCGGGCGCTGCAGAGTGACGTCACGATCGTCCTGGCGGATCTCGAGGAAACCCGTGACTCAATCAACCGGTTTTACCGGCAGGGATTCCGTATGTTTAAGGTAAAAATCGGACGCGACCTCGACCGCGACATCAAACGCATCCTGCTGTTTAAGGACCTGGCCCCGGGGTGTCCGGTCATCGTCGATGCCAATCAAGGTTACACACCGGCGGAGATGGTCCGTTTTGTCGACCAGCTCAAGCGCCGCCAGGCGCGGCTGGACCTGATCGAACAGCCTGTCCCGCGCGAGGACTGGCAGGGACTGCAGGAGATCGAACGCAAGACCCGCATCCCGGTCTGCGCGGATGAAAGCGCACGGACGCTAAAGGATGTGCACAAGATTATTAAGTACAAACTTTGCTCGGCCGTGAATATCAAGATCATGAAGTGCGGACTTTTTCATGGACAGCGTATTGCGCGGTTGTGTCAGGATCATGGAATCCGTCTTATGATCGGCGGGATGATGGAGAGCGGCATCGCCATGACCGCCTCGGCGCACCTTGCGGCAGGTATGGGCGGCTTTACTTATATCGATCTGGACACGCCGTTTTTTATCAAAGGCGCGGTGGAGCGCCATCCGTATCTGTCTCCCTCCGGACGCTACACCTTGGGTGCCGTGCCGGCGGGGATCGGGTTGAACAGGGACCAGCTGTATGATGGATAGTACCGGCGCGATAATCGCGGTTTTAATCCTGATCGAGGCCGTTGTGTTGACGGCGGCCGGGCATCCGCGGACCAAGCGCTTCTTTAAGTTTCTGCCGGCGGTGTTCTGGATCTATTTCCTGCCGATGCTTGCCGCGACCTGCGGGCTCCTCGATTCGGGTCATCCGGTGTACGGAAAAATCACCAAGACCCTGCTGCCGGCGGGTTTGTTCCTTCTCTTGTTATGTGTCGACGTGAAGGCCGTGCTGCGTTTGGGACCGAAGGCGTTGGGGATGATGCTGGCGGGCAGCGCGGGAATTATGCTGGGGACGGTAACGGTATTCGCGGTTTATCGTCATATAGTCGGCGCGCACATGTGGCCCGGTTTCGGGGCCTTGTCTGCGTCGTGGATGGGCGGCAGCGCGAACATGGTCGCGGTCAAGGAGGCGCTGGAGACACCCGACGAGGTCTTCCTGCCGATGGTGATCGTCGATACCATCATCCCGTATTTCTGGATGGGGCTTTTGGTGACGGCCGCGGCATGGCAGCCGGTGATCGATCGCTTCAACAACGCGGACAGCGCGGTGCTGGCCGAGCTCGACCGGCGTCTGGCCCAGCTCGAGAAGGGCGAGGCAGGCAAATTCCATCCCGGTTTTGCCCTGTTGATCGTCGCAACGGCCCTGGCCGGCGGGTTTCTCTGCAAATGGATCGCCGGGATCCTGCCCGAGATCAAGGGGGTAATCTCCACTTACGCGTGGACGGTCATCCTGGCCTCGGTACTGGGGCTGGTGTGTTCCTTTACCAGGATCAATCGGCTGCAGCAGCACGGTTCCGAAAGGATCGGCTACTGGATCCTGTATTTGGTTTTGACGTCCATCGGTGCCAAGGCGAGCCTGCAGGACGCCGGCGCGGCGGTGACGCTGCTCGGCGCCGGGTTTCTCATCGTGATCATCCACGCGATTGTGCTGCTGATCGCCGCGCGGCTGCTGCGCGCCCCGATATTCCTGGCGGCGGCAGCCAGCCAGGCAAATATGGGCGGCGTCGTCTCCGCCCCGATCGTCGCCGAGGTATATCACCCCGGTCTGGCCTCGGTCGGCCTCCTGATGGCCGTCTTCGGCGGAATTATGGGAACTTACTTCGGCCTGATCACCGGCCAGCTGTGCCGGTGGTTGGCGGGGGGAGGGTAATTGTAAAAGTGTAGGGGGTTCAAGGGATTGAACCCCCTACATGCCTTCTATTTCCATCGTTTTTATGCATCGCTCTGTCGCAATCCCTCCGATAAATGCTACAATACTTGTCCGCAAGCGCGGAAAAGTAGATATTTCCTGCCATCAGTCTTTCTTCATGAAAGGAGTCCATATGACCACCGCCACCAGTATCAAGACCAAGACCTACGCCGCCAAGTCGGCTGATAAGCCGCTGGAGCTGTTTGAGATCGAACGCCGCGAACCGCGTGCCGGGGAGGTGCTGATCGAGATCCTGTTCTGCGGCGTGTGCCACTCCGACATCCATCAGGCCCGCAATGAATGGCACAACACCGTTTATCCCTGCGTCCCCGGCCATGAGATCGTGGGGAAGGTCACCAAGGTCGGAGCGGACGTTACCAGGTTCAAGGAAGGCGACATCGCCGCGGTCGGCTGCCTGGTCGATTCCTGCCGGACCTGCAGCGCATGCGCAGAAGATCTCGAACAACATTGCGAGGAAGGCCCGACGTTTACGTATAACGGGGAAGACCGCACCACCAAGGAGAACACCTGCGGCGGGTATTCCCAGAGGATCGTGGTCGACGAGCACTTTGTCCTGAAGGTCCCGAAGAACCTCGACCTGGCCGCGACGGCGCCGCTGTTGTGCGCGGGGATCACGACTTATTCTCCGATCCGCCGCTTTAATGTCACGGTCGGACAAAAGGTCGGTATCGTCGGTCTGGGCGGCCTGGGGCATATGGGTGTCAAGTTCGCCGCGGCCATGGGCGCGCATGTCGCGGTCTTCAGCCGTTCCCGGTCTAAAGAAGCCGATGCCAAACGGCTCGGCGCCAAGGAGGTTGTTATTTCGACCGACGATGCCGAGATGCAGAAACACGCCGGGACATTTGATTTCATCCTCGATACGGTCGCCGCCGACCACGACGTGAATATCTACCTGAACCTGCTCAAGCGCGGCGGCAATATGTGTCTGGTCGGCGCGCCGGAAAATCCGCTTAACGTCGCCGCCTTTTCGCTGATCTTCCAGCGCCACAACCTGGCCGGGTCGTTGATCGGCGGGATCAAGGAGACCCAGGAGATGCTCGACTTCTGCGGTGAAAAGAACATCGTCTGCGACATCGAGTTGATCACCATCGATCAAATCAACGAAGCGTACGAAAGGGTCCTTAAGAGTGACGTAAAGTACCGCTTCGTAATCGATATGAAGTCGCTTCAGTAACCGCAATCATTTCCGCCGGTAGGAACAGCGAGCGGCTGCCGTTAAATATGGATAGAACCGACATTTATCGCTTGATGTATTTTACCCTGTTGGGAAAGGGCCTGGGATTGTGAGTGGGGTGGAGGAGGCCCGCCGCAATGCGCGGACAAAGCGCATCCTCATCATCTTCGGTGCGATCTTCATCGGGTTGAATTATCACACGGTCATCGTCTATACTGTCCGGGTCGAGCAGGCAACGAAGTGCGGCCCGCAGACCATCGAAACTCAGGAGGAAGTCGAGAACTGCCGCAACCGGATCCGCTATTGGGACGTCTTCTTCCGCTTCCGGGATTTGAAGATGCCGTTTAGCTGAGGCCGTTGTATCGGATTTACTCCGTACCCGGGGGCAGTTAAAAAAACTATTTGACATTTTCCAAAGTGCCGCTAAACTAAGTACATATTTGACGTATTTAACGGCCGTGCACCGGCCGTTGCGTCATTTTGCTTGAGGCAGGAGATCTTCGAATCCAGAGCCCGCTTTTCTCATATTTTGAGAGGCGGGTTTTCTTTTTTACCAACCTTTTACCCAACGACGGGGGAAGAACATGGCTTATGTTTCCATTGAGGCGGATGAATGCCGTGCGTACGTAAAAAACGGAAAACTCCGTTTTCAGGCGCGTAAGGTCAATTGTGCGGGGGAGGTCACCGGACAGGTAACGGTCTCTTTGCCGGTGGAATTGGCGGTCCATTTTCGTCAGGTGGCCGATCTCGATGAGGATATCTCATGCGAGCCAAGGGCCAAAAAACAGACAAACCGTATCCGGGATATTCTCGGCGATGAATCTGAGCATGCAGGACAAGAATAAAAACAAACTCAACCAAGACGTGATCGATGAAATTGTAGAATCCATTCAGAGTATCGATTTCGGAGAGATCCTTATTGTCGTCCATGACGCACGGGTCGTTCAAATCGAGAAAAAGGTCAAAAAGAGATTTAACAAGTAAGGCTACCGCGCCCGCGGAGCACAGACACAAGGACCCATCTAAATGCCGACTGGACATCCAGAGAAGTTTAGAGAAGATGTGAAAGGATATCACAATGAAAATGCACGGAAGGACTGTATTTTCACTTCTTCTCTCCATCGAGTTGGCACTCGTATTCCCCTCCACAGCAAAGGCAGACGAATCAACCGGACAGTGGGATAAAGTCGTCGTTATCGGCACCCGCACGGAAAACCGTCTGCTCGACTCCCCCCAGGCCGCCGCGGTCATAACGGCGGAAGATATCGAAAATCAAGCCGCCCAGGACATCGGTGACGCGCTGGACCAGATTCCCGGCGTGCACATCGACGGCGGCCCGCGGTCGCTCGGTGAACAAATCAATATCCGGGGGCTCGGCGGAGCCCGGGTGCAGGTCCGCACGGACGGGGCCCGCACGGATTTCCTCACCGGACATAAGGGGCGGCTTTTTATTGACCCGGAGAACATCAAACAGATCGAAGTCCTGCGCGGGGGCGGTTCGGCCCTGTACGGATCCGACGCGATCGGCGGGGTCGTGAACATCATTACCAAGGACCCCTCCGACATGCTGGCCGAGGATAAGACTTTCGGTGTCCGCGGCGGTTTTCAGTACGATTCCGTTAATGAGGGCTTTCGTAAAAACGGTCAGATCTTCTTCCGTCCGGTCGAAGAATGGGAGTATCTCGCCGCGACCAGCCATTGGCAGACCGGAGACGAGATCGACTTGGGCAGCGGACTGAAGCTGGGAACGTCGCAGCAGCGCGGCTATGAGTCGCTCAGCAAGCTGATCTTCCATCCCGGCGAAGAGAGCGATCTTTACTTCACGTACAATCGTTTTTCCGATGAGGCCGTGCTCCCGGGGAATCCCGCCTCCGAGCTGGACCCGACGGACAATTTCCCGCTGGGCCGGGACACCGAACGTGAATTGTTCCAGCTGGGTTACCGTAATCAATCCGGCATCGGCTTTTTCGGCGGACTCGACGTCAATGTGTATTACCACACCACCGAAGTCCGCGAGGAACGTGAGGACGGAACGTTCCGTATCGAAGACCGCGAGATCAACACCTTCGGGTTCGAGATTAAAAACTCGAACGTGGTGGAGGCCGGCGAAATGGTTCACGTGATCACTTACGGTTTTGAGAAATACAAGGACATCGTCAGCGGCAATCAGGTTTCCACCGGCGGGAGCGCGGGGATCAGCAGTTTTCCCAACGGGAATTTCCTCGGGCTGGGGGCTTTTCTGCAGGATGAAATCAGTCTGTTCGACGACCGCTTGCGGATTATTCCGGCGGTACGCTGGGACAGGTTCGAATCCCATTCATCCGGCAATGCCGAAAACAGCGACGACCAGGTCAGTCCCAAGATCGGCGCCGTTTACAAGGTCACAGAAGACATGAGCGTTTTTACCAACTACGGGTTGGGATTTCGCGCGCCGCGTTTGCTGGAATTATATCCTTCCGGGACCCACTTCGTCTTTAATACCTTTGTCGCCAATCCCAACCTGGTACCGGAGGAAAGCCGGAACTTTGAGGCCGGTGTGCGGGGACAATGGAAACGCCTGACATATGAGAGTATCTTTTATCGAATCGATGCGGATGACTTCATTGAGGCGTTGGTCCTGCCGGACGATTTCTTCATGCTGGAGATCTTCGGAACCACCGAGCATCGTAACGTCAGCGACGCCAAGATTTGGGGCGTGGAGAACTATCTCGAATATGACCTCGGCGGGGGATTCTCCACCTATGCCACGTTCGAGTTCACCCGCGGGAAGAATGATACCGACGGCACCGACCTGACCGGGATCATGCCGAAGAACGGACGCTGGGGATTGGTATATAATCACGAGGAGTACGGCTTTCGCGGGGCGGTGGAAGGGGAATTTGCCGGCCGCCAAACCAATCCGGGTATCAGTGAAGACAAGACCGCCGGATACGCGGTGTGGGATGTCAAGCTCTCCCAGAAATTGCCGTGGTGGGAAGGTTCCAAGGTCCATTTCGGCGTCGAGAACGTTTTCGACAAGGCTTACAGGCCGCATCTGTCCAGTATCCAGGCGCCCGGCCGTAACTTTGTCGTCGGCATATCGCAAACATTTCAATGGTAAACCACTAGTGAGGAGGTCGCAATGGAATCGGCAAACGCAGCATTATCGCCGTTGAAGATCAAGGAACGGTATCAAAAACTGAAAGAGGAGCAACCCGGTGTGCGCGCCCGTGACGCGGCCGGACAGCTGGAGGTCAGCGAGGCGGAACTGGTCGCATCGCGCATCGGCGACGGTGTCATCCGCTTGAATACATTATGGGAAGAGATGCTGCCCGCCGTGGAGGCCTTCGGCAAGGTCATGGCATTGACCCGCAACGAATACGCCGTCCACGAACGGAAGGGTGTCTACTCCAACGGGAATATCGGCAAACCGCACGGGATCTTCGTCAACCCGGATATCGACTTGCGCCTTTTTATGGGCGGATGGACGTTTGCCTTCGCCGTGGAGGAAGAAACCAAGGCCGGCCTGCGTCGCAGCCTGCAGTTTTTTGATAAGAGCGGTACGGCCATTCACAAGATTTATCTGGTCAACGATGAGAGTCTGCCGGCGTATGAAGCCTATATTGAGAAGTACCGGGCGCAGGAGCAGACCGCTGAGCTGGAAACCCAACCGGCCCAACCGCCTAAGGCGGACCGTCCTGATGAGGAAATCGACAGGGATGGTTTCCGCGCGGCCTGGGAAGGTTTGAAGGATACGCACGACTTCTTTCCGATGCTGAAGAAATTCGACATCGGCCGGGTGCAGGCGCTGCGTCTGATCGGTGAGGATTTCGCTTATCGCGTGAAACCCGAGTCGCTGCGCGGGATCCTTAACCTGGCGGCGGAACGGGAATGCGAGATCATGATCTTCGTCGGCAACAACAGTTGTATTCAGATCTATACCGGACCGGTGAAGAATCTAAAAGAGTACGGGGCATGGTACAACATTTTGGATCCCGATTTCAACCTGCACCTGCGGGAAGACGCGATCGATTCGGCCTGGGTGGTCAGGAAGCCGACGGATGACGGAACGGTCACGTCATTGGAACTGTATGACAAAGAAGGAGGCAACATCGCGCTGTTGTTCGGCAAGCGTAAACCCGGTATTCCGGAACTTGAATTGTGGCGGGATATTATCGGTCAACTGGAACGGAGCTGAATCATGAAGAAAATACTCAGTCTTTTCTGCGTACTGTTTTTGCTGCCGGCGAATGCCGGAGCACAGGCGGAGCGTATCGTCTCGGTCGACGGTGCCGTGACAGAGATCATCTATGCCCTGGGGGAGGAGGGACGGCTGGCGGGTGTGGATACAACCAGTGTCTTTCCGGAATCGGTGCACCGGTTTCCCAAGGTAGGTTATAAACGCGCGTTGTCGGCTGAAGGAATATTGTCCCTGAGCCCGGACCTGGTCATCGCAACGGCCGCGGCCGGTCCGCCGGCGGTCCTTAAGCAGATAGAGGAGGCGGGAGTGAAGCTGGTCCGTCTTCCCGAAGAACACTCGCTGGAGGGGATCTATGCCAAGGTCACCGGTGTGGCGGAGGCGATCGGAGTTCCTGAAAAGGGGGCCAAGCTGGTCGAGGAGATTAAACAGCAAGCGGCCGCGGCCTTGGCAAAGGCGGAAGGAGGCGCCAGGCCGAAAGTCCTGTTTGTGTTCCACGCCGCCACCGGATCGCCTTTGGTGGCCGGGACGCATACGGCCGCCGACGCTATGATCAAGTATGCCGGCGGTGATAATGTCGTCAAACAATTTGAAGGCTACAAGCCGCTCAATCCGGAGTTTTTGGCCGAGGCGGATCCGGATATCCTGCTGACGACGGATATGGTCTTGGACACGCTGGGGGACATTGAAGCCTTTAAAGGACTGCCCGGCATCAGCTTGACCCGGGCCGCCCGTGAGAACCATGTTGTCGTAATGAATACGATGTATCTGCTCGGTTTCACGCCGCGTACACCGCAGGCGATCGGTGAGCTGTCCGAGTTGCTCAACAGTACCCCATGAATATGAGTCTGGCCATCGGCAAAAGGAACACCTTTCTCGGATTCTTCTTCTTTTTGGGACTCCTGGCAACGGTGCTGATCGCGGTCGGGACCGGTCCGATGCGGGTGGCACCGGCGGAGGTGACCGGAATCCTTCTGCAGAAGATCGGTGTGTCTTTTTCCCAGTTCACGGCGGCTCAGGAAGCGGTCGTCTGGAACATCCGTCTGCCCAGAGTTATTACCGGGATATTGGTGGGTATGTCACTGGCGGTTTCCGGGGCGGCGCTCCAGGGGATATTCCGCAATCCGCTGGTCGATCCGGGGTTGATCGGCATCTCGTCGGGTGCGGCCCTGGCGGTGGCGGCTGTGGTGGTGTTGGGCGAACCGCTGATCGCCCTGCTTCCCGGTGCCGTCCGTTTGTATGGCCTGACCCTGGTGGGTTTCGGCGGCGGCGTGGCGGCGACGCGGTTGGTCCTTTACATCGCCGACTATTCCGGGCGGGTCAGGGTGGCCAATCTGCTGCTGGCGGGGATCGCCGTGCAGGCGGTTACCTTTGCAGGAATCGGTTTATTACAGTACCTAAGCAGCGATCAGCAACTGCGCATGATCACATTCTGGATGTTGGGATCCCTGGGCGGTTCGCTGTGGACATCGGCTGCAGCGGCCGGAACGATTATAGTGGCTGCCACGGTGGGGTTGCTGAGTGTGTCACGTGAACTTAATCTGCTGGCCCTTGGGGAACGCGAAGCGGCGCAACTCGGTGTGGACATCGAAAAGCTGAAAAGAAAGGTTGTCCTGCTGGTGACGCTTTCGGTGGGTGCCGCCGTTTCAGTGTCGGGGATTATCGGGTTCGTCGGACTGGTCGTGCCGCATTTAGCCCGAATGCTCTTCGGCGCCGATCACCGGTCCTTGTTACCTGTATCGGTCTTCCTGGGCGCCATCTTGATGGTATTCAGCGACATGGTTGCCCGCACCGTTGTGGCCCCCGCCGAATTGCCGATCGGTGTGATTACGAGCCTTATCGGGGGCCCGTTCTTCATTTTTTTAATTATGGCCAATCGGAGGTTGACGTAGTATGATTACGACGACAGGGGTCAGCCATGCGTTCCATGGGAACCCGGTCTTACGCGACGTTTCGGTCGCCGTCCGGCCCGGTCAAATTCTCGCCGTGCTCGGATCGAACGGTGCCGGCAAGACAACGTTGTTGCGTGCCTTGGCGGGTGAAATCCGGCCGCAGGCCGGACGGATCACGCTGGAGGGGCGGTGTCTGTCGCAGTGGCCCGGACGCGAATTGGCGTTGCGGCGCGCAGTACTCTCCCAGAATATCGAGGTTACATTTCCTTTTCCGGTATGGGATATCGTCCTGATGGGCCGCTACGCGCACAACCGCGGCCACGAAAGTGAGCGCGACTACACCGTCGCCGAACTGGCATTAAAGCATGCCGACGCCTACCGATTCATAGATAGGCGGTATGACACGTTATCGGGAGGCGAAAAACAGCGTGTTCAGCTGGCCCGGGTCCTGGCGCAAATTTGGGACGGCGCCGGCACGGCTGCCGCCCGCTATCTGTTTTTGGACGAGCCGACATCAAGTCTGGATATCGAACATCAATACAGGCTGATGACTTTTATTCGCCGCTTTGCCGATGAGCAGGTGGGCGTATTTTGTGTGTTGCACGACATCAATCTCGCGGCTGCTTTTGCCGACCGGCTTTTATTTATGAAGGACGGCGAGGTCCTGGCGCAGGGGCCGGTGGATGAGGTCCTGAGCGGTGAGGTTATCGAAGGAACCTACGGGTTGGGCGCGGAGATTCACCGGGCGTCCGGAAGGCCTTTCGTCGTCCCCGTATGTAAGGAGGCTTAGACATGTTTGCTGAAATGAGTATCGTGACACTCTTTGCCAAGGCCGGATTCACACGCTGGGTATTATTGGTCTGTTCGGTGGTCGGTGTGGCCATCATCGCGGAACGGTCGCTCTACTTTATGCATGTCCGGCTGAACTATAAGAAATTCAGCCGGGAGCTCTTTTTATTATTGAGTAATAATCAGTTGATGCAGGCGATTCACTACTGTCAAAGCCGGCCGCATCCGGCCGCGCGCATGGCGGCGATCTACCTGCAAAACTTTCGCAACAGCAAACGCGAGTGCGTACTGAGTCGTGAAGGGACATTTCTTATGGAGAAGGTGGAGAATCGCCTGCGCGGTCTGGCAACCATCACGCACATCGCTCCGTTGCTTGGATTGTTGGGAACCGTAGCCGGATTGGTGGCCGCCTTTCACGGCATGGAAACGGCCGTCGGCCCGGTGCAGGCCAAGGACCTTGCCGGCGGGATTTGGGAGGCGCTGCTTAGCACGGTCTTCGGATTGGTCGTTGCCATTCCGTGCATGCTGGCTTATCACGTCTTTGAAAGTTGCGCGGATCGAATTTTCCGACGTATGCAATCGATTGTCCACGAGCTCGATGCATTTTTCGCAGAACAGATTCAGCGACCGGCGGAAGCGTCTTCCAAGGATCCTTCCGTAGAGTACCAGGGGATATAAGGGTATGGAAATTGTTCGTAAGCGAAAATCCAAACTGCATATCGAGTTGACCCCGCTGGTCGATGTTGTCTTCCAGCTCCTGATCTTTTTCATGCTGGCCTCATCGTTCTCCAAACCGGCCATTGAACTTAACTTACCCCAGGCCGTCACCGTCGACCCGTCGACAATGGAGCGGGTGGTCGTATCCATAGCCGGGGACGGGGCCGTGGCCGTCAACGGGACGCCGGTGGCAGAAGGGGAATTCCCCGGTACGTTCGCGGCGGCTTTGAAGGAAAGCGGTCAGACGTCGGTGCACATCCGCGGCGACCGCGACGTGCCTTACGGTGAATTCTTACGGATAGTGGACCTTGTCCGCCGGGCCGGTGCCGAACACGTAAACTTGGTGCATGAAGTCAGGGAGTGAGCATGGTAGCGGTACGGTTATCGTCGGGGAACTGGTTTTATCCGATTTTGGCGGTGTCGTTGGTCGCGCATCTGCTGGTCATTTGGCGAACGCATGCTGCGGTACAGCCGCCGGAATTCTCCGTACGTACGGCCCCCAGCTCCATATCCATATCCATCGTCAAGATGGCACCGCCGCCCCCACCGCGTGCCGTTTCCGCGGCCCCGCCCAAACTAATTCCTGTCATGGTCAGCGAGATGCAATCGACCCACAAAGCCATCGTCATTCCCCGGGCCGTTGTGGAGAAGTTCACACGGCGGCCGCCGGAAAGCCCGGAACCCCCTGTCGAGCTGGCTCGGGTCGAGCCCGCCCCGGTACCTTTGAAGAAGCCGGTGGAGGATGTGATTCCGGACGCAATAGCGGAACCGTTGATGGCGGATGCCGTTGTTCCGAAAACGATCCTGTCGGATAAATCCGCCGGTGCTGCCCGTGAGGCTGAACCGTTGGGGTTGGTTAATCCGGCCCCATCATATCCCGCCGTGGCTCTGCGCCGGAGATGGGAAGGGACGGTGCGTTTGTCGGTGGAGGTCAGTGCGGAGGGTACGGTCGAGCAGGTGACGATTACCGAGAGTTCGGGTCACGCCTTATTGGATCGCTCGGCCCGGCAGACGGTGGAGACGTGGCACTTTCAACCCGCCTTAAAAGGAAATCGGAACACTGCGTCGGTCATCACCGTTCCGGTAGAGTTCCGGCTCAAAGACCGGTTGTGAACCTGTTGAAAGGTTTAAGATGCAAAAAAGTATTGTCCCGCCGGGAGATCCTGCGGTATAATGCCCGCAATTTTATGAATACTATCACCGGAAAGGCAGGTTGACATGACCTCAGTAGCGTTGATTTTTCCCGGACAGGGCGCCCAATTTGTGGGTATGGGCAAGGAATTCTTTGAGTCTTCTCCCGAGGCCAGGGATATCTTTGACCGGGCCGAAGCGATCGTCCCGGACCTGAAGGCCGTGTTGTTCGACGGGCCCGCGGAGAAGTTGACTGCCACCGCATTTTGCCAGCCGGGGATCTTCACCATGAGTATGGCCGCTCTGGCCGCGCTGAAGGCCGATCCGGTCTTCGCTCAGTTCGAGCCGTGTTACGCCTGCGGGCTCAGCCTGGGGGAATACTCGGCGATATGCGCGGCCGGTGCGCTGGATTTTGAGGACGCGCTGAAGCTCGTGCTTACCCGCGGTTCGTTAATGGAAGAGGCGACCAAACAGCAAAAGGGTGCCATGGCCGCCATTATCGGGTTCGAGAAAGACGAGCTGCTTAAAATTTGTGCACAGACCGGGGCCGAGGTGGCCAACTTCAATTCACCGGAACAAATCGTGATCACCGGGGAAGAGGCCAAGGTCAATGCCGCCGCCGATTTGATCGAAGCGGCCGGGGCCAAACGTGTGATCCCGCTGGACGTCAGCGGGGCCTTTCATTCCAGCCTGATGAAATCCGCCGCGGACCGGTTCCGTGACCGCCTGGAATCTGTAACTCTAACGGCGCCAACGTTTCCCGTGCTGAGTAACGTGGACGCCCAACCGGTCACCGTGACCGGGCATATCCTCAATAATCTCGCCGAACAGATCACCTCATCCGTGCAATGGGTCGCTTCGATCGAGGCCATCGCGGCCCACGGGGTGACCACCTTCCTGGAGATCGGCCCGGGCAATGTCCTTAAGGGGCTCGTCCGGCGGATCAACCGCGACCTCAAGGTGGTGAACATCCAGAAGCCTTCCGACATTGAACAGTTGGCCGCGGTCGCCGCCGGCTGAGCGCGCCCGGAACCGCGCCGTAAAATCCGCTAAAACTGTTGACTCCCAAATACTTATAAAGTTATACTAAAGGCTCGCGGTAAGTCTGTTATAATCCTGGTTAATCGGGATTAAGAGGGCTTACCGGATTATTTTGTGGATTAAATAAAAATAATTTGCCGTGGGAGCCGCGCATGCCAGTTGATGAAGATGCCGTCCTGACCATCAAGGACGTCGCCAAGTATTTAAGTCTGCATACGTCCACGATTTACCGATATGCCCAAAAAGGAGTCATTCCCGCGTTTAAAGTCGGTTCGGACTGGCGATTCTCCCGCCGGCACATAGATGCCTGGATCGATTCCAAGATCAGTGAAAACGAACATCGCGCCGGAAACGGTCGCGGCAAACCGCACAATAATTAAGCACACCGCCCTGACCGGGCGGTTTTTTTATCCCGGACCCGCAAGCCCATGATGAAGTTGGAAGATATTGATATTGCTAAAATTCTACCTCAGTCCTGGCCGTTTGTGATGATTGACGGAATTAAGGAGTATGCGCCGGCGCGAAATCTGACTGCGGTCAAAAATGTAACGGCCGATGAATGGGCATGTTCATTTTTATCATCTTCGGAGCCGTTCTACCCGGAGGTGTTACTGATCGAAGGGGCGGCGCAGACGGCCATCGTGTTCTCGGCTCTAGAAAACGATCGAGGAAGCAGCGGTTCACGCCAGGTGGCTCTCGGAAAGATCAAGGCGGAATTCTATGATCCGGTTCGAATCGGGGACTGTGTCGAGTTTACGACCATGAATTTCAAAGTCATGCGCGGCCGGGGATATGTGGATGTGGATGTGATCCGTAGAGACGGACGTATTGGGGAGGTGAGTATTTTTTATAGCTTTGAGATGGAGGGTGAGATTGATTCAACCAAGTGAAAGCTCTACAATCTCCAAGAATGGCCGCCGTGCTGTAGTTACAGGTTTAGGGGTGGTAACTAACATTGGAGTCGGAATTCATGAATTCTGGGAAAATTTGATTGACGGTAAAAGTGGAATTAGGCGCATAGAATATTTTGATACACAAGAATTACCTACACATTTCGGGGGTGAAATCGACACCCGGACATTAGTACCCCATTTACCGGATTTTTCATACAAATTGGGAGCCACTTCAAGATATGCTTTATTGGCATTGCAACTTGCTTTGGCGGACTCGCAGCTATCTGTAAACGGAATTACAAGCAAGAATATTGCAGTTTCGATGGGCACTACAATGGGAGAGATTCAAAATCTCGAATATCTCAACGCATTGAATGTAAAAGGTAATTTTGATAGTGTCAGTAAATTCAGAATGACAGGTTATCCGGCTTCTGAAATTGCACATAACGTGTCAAGATTGTTGGGTATAAGTGGACAAAGTATGATGTTTACGACTGCCTGTTCCGCTGGAAATTATGCTGTTGGAAAATCCTTGGATGAAGTTCTGTCAGGAAAGTCAGATTTAGCTATAGCGGGTGGTGTCGATACTATTTCTAGGCTTAATTATATTGGTTTTAGCAGGCTGTTTGCTATGGCACCCGAGATGTGTCAACCCTTTGATAAAGATAGAAAAGGTATGATGGTTGGAGAGGGAGCAGGAATGCTTGTAATCGAGTCGCTAAACCACGCTTTAAACCGCGGAGCGCATATATACGCCGAAATCAAGGATTATGCATTGAGTTGTGATGCCCATCATATGGTGGAGCCGAGTATGCAAGGAGTAAAGAAATGTATGAGGAAAATTTTAAGAAATAACTCCATGAATCCAAATGATATTGATTACATCTGCTGCCATGGTACAGGAACGCTGGCAAATGACAGAACAGAATCACAAGCAATTTACGAAATCTTTTATAAGAATGGAAAAAATGTACCTGCGAGTTCCATAAAGTCCATGATGGGTCATACCATGGGTGCAGCTTCAGCAATTGAGACGATAGCTTGTTGTTTAGCTATTAAGCATGATATTATGCCGCCGACCATGAATTTTTTCACAAATGATACAGACTGCCCAATAGATTGCATTCCAAATAAAGCGAGAAGTGCAAAACTCATGAATGTAATAAATAATTCATTTGCCTTCGGTGGGAATAACGCATCCTTACTTCTTTGTAAGTTCAGACAAGATTGATGGCATTCTTAGAAAAACGATGAAATATATTCTTGTGACAGGATCTACAGGAGATCTTGGTTCCTGTATATGTGAGCAACTAGCGCTTCGAGAAGATTATCATTTATTGCTTCTTGTCAGAGCACAATCGCTCAATAAAGTTAGATTTGTTGTTGACTCGCTTGAAATGCGAGGAAGAAAAATCGATTCACTTCGAAGTGTAAAATCACGTGTCACTGTTTTTTGTGGGGATATAAGGCGTGAGAATTTTGGATTAAAGGTCGGTGAATATTCTCGGCTCGTAAATCTAGTAGATGAAGTTTATCATGCTGCCGCCGAAATCGGTTTTAATTTAACCTTGGAAGAAGTTAGAAATACAAATGTGGGCGGTTGTGAAAACATTGTTGCATTTATAAAAGACTCTAATAAAGTTAGTAAATTGCACTATATAAGTACCACGTTTGTCTTGGGAGATAGCGAAAAAACTCTAGCAGAAAATTCATTGGATTTAGGACAGCGCTTTAATAATTCGTATGAGAGAAGCAAATATGAGGCGGAGAAGTACTTGTCTAGGAGTTTAAGTGGCGATGCCAATATCTTTCGAACGAGTATTCTTACTGGTAAATTTGAAGACGGATCTATAAAGAATTTCAAGCTATTATATGAAGCGATGAGACTATTCTCTAGGGGTGTTGTTGAAATATTCCCGGGTTCCAAAAGGGTTCGACATAATATTATTCCGGTTGATATAGCCGCCATGGCCATAGTGCTTATAGCCGAATCTAAGTGTGAGCCCAGCACCTATCACATTATAAGTCCAAATACTGTGAATTGTTATGACCTACTTAAGAATGCAGCGAAATATTTTGGGTATTGTAATCCAAGGTGGATAAAGCCGAGTGAGTTTAAGTCGCGTAGAATATCTAGCATTCAAAGAAGGATTATAGAGCCATTTGTACCGTTTTTTTCTTACAAGGGCAGATATAGCGCTGACTATACGGAGAAAATTCTCAAAGACTTGGGATTTGCAATTCCCAAGGTCGGAGTCGACTATGTCAACAGGCTTTTCCAATACATGAATAAAGTGGGATACATAAAAAAGAAGCATAGTTTATCATGACAATTTTGTCTTTTTTATTATTAGTATCGGCAACATACATACTACTGTTTAATTACGTAGTTCTGAGTCGAAACTTTAAGTCCAAGGTCAATCGATCATTTGCAGTCTTTGGCTTATCTATTTTTGTGTGGCTATTTTGCTTTGGTGTCGCATATTCAATATCTGACGTTTCAGCGAAAATGATTTGGTATAAACTTGGATATTTGGGCATCATTTTTATACCCATAAACTTTTATGCATTTATTGGATATTTTGTTGATGGAGTTTCTCAATCACTAAAGCGTTTGGGGTATGCAGTTGCCATTCTTTTGGCGATGGCGCACATATCGGCATTTCCATTGATTGAAGGGTATCGGAGTTATTCATGGCATCTATATCCCAAAGCCGCTTTGCCGCAACATCCGATTCTTCTTCTATACTTTCTAGTGTTTTTCACCCTGTCTTTCATGAGTTTGATCCTTAGATACAGGACTGAGTTGAATAAACTTCAAAGGGCAAAGCTGAATTATATTTTAATCGGCGCAAGCCTTGGTACCATGGGGTCTGTGGATTACTTCCCCAATTACGGAATAGACATTTTTCCCTTTGGGTTTGTGTTCATGGTGTTGTATCCGCTGATACTCACCTATGCGATCGTGCGATATAGACTGTTAGATATATCGTTGGTCATTACACGCACGACTATATTTGTAACTGTTTATACGTTCGTGCTAGGCATCCCATTTGCTTTGGCCTTTGGGGCGAAAGAAAGTCTAATTAGTGTGTTGCACGAGAATTGGTGGATGGTGCCGTTGCTTAGTTCCACAGCATTGGCCACATTAGGTCCATATTTGTATATTACGATTCAAAGAAAAGCAGAAGATCGTCTTTTGCAGGAACAAAGGCAGTACCAGGCAACTTTGCGGCAAGCGTCTCTTGGAATGGGGCAAATTAAGGATTTAAAGAGACTATTGAATTTGATCGTTCATGTAGTCACCCGAGCAGTTAAGATTGAGAATTGCAAAATATTCTTAAGACATGAGGATTCAAAGCAATTTATACTAAAAGCTGTAAAGGGTACAAAGAATGATGAAGAGGGAATAAACAAATTATCGTTTGAGTCACCTCTTGTACACTACTTCAATCAAATGAAGGAGCCGCTTGTATACGAGGAGGTTAAGCAGAGGCGGTTTGACATTGGTGGAGAAGGTTTGCAAGCCTTAGAGGATATTCTGCATGACATCGACTCGGCGTTGGTGGTGCCCAGTTTCATCGAGCAAAAACTTATTGCGATTATATCCCTTGGAAAAAAGCGGTCGGGTAAACTATACACCCATGACGACCTCGCCGTCTTCGCCATACTGGCCAATCAGTCCGCGCTGGCCATCGAGAACGCACAGTTCTACGAGGACATGAAGCGTACCCACGTCCAACTGCTTAAGGCCGAAAAGATGGCCACGGTCGGGACGATGGCCGACGGCCTCAGTCACCAGATCAATAACCGCCTGCATGCCATGGGCTTTATTGCCGGCGATCTGCTGGATACCGTGCGCCTGGGGCTCAAAAACGGGGTTAGCAAAAAGCAGAAAGATTTGCTCAATGAGATTGAAAGCGGGCTCGAGCGGATTCAGGCCAACGTCAAGCACGGCGGCGAGATTGTCGGTGGTCTGCTGCGCTACACCCGCAAGGGTGAACAGGGATATACGGCGGTAGATTTCCAGGAGATGCTTAAATCCGCCTTTGAAATGGCCCAGTTTAAAATCAAGATCAACATGATGGATATCCACAAGCACTTTGAGGATGACCTTCCGCAGATCAAGGGTAACTTCACCCAGCTGCAGGAGGTCTTTTTCAACCTGATCGACAATTCTTACGATGCCATGATGCAGCGCCAGGAAGAGTTGAAGGAAGAGGGGTTCCGCCCGCGGCTGGATATTTTTGCACGCGAGTCCGGGCCGACTATCGAGATCATATTGCAGGACAACGGGATTGGCGTCAAAGAAAGCGACATGCACAAGCTGTTTACGCCGTTCTTCACCACCAAGGCTACAAGCAAAAAGGGGACCGGATTGGGCCTGTACGTCATCCGTCAGATCATCGAGGATAATCACGGCGGTAAGGTCAATTTTTCCTCAAAATACAAGATCGGTTCTGAGACGCAGATCATTTTACCCGTTGCCGTGGGAAAAGTGGGCTGAAATATTCGGTTTTCAAATTGTTTTTGTATATAAACTAACCTAAAATAAAGGGCCTACAACACTAGGAATACGCCTAATCGGAGGAACATCATGGCCAAATTACTCATCGTCGATGACGAGACCGACATCCGCGAATTCGCCAAGAGTTTTTTCAAGAAGCGCGGGCTGGAGGTGGAGACCGCTGCGGGCGGCCGCGAAGCGCTCAGTGCCGTGGAAAAAGACAATCCGGACTTGATCCTGCTGGACATCACCATGGAAGACATGACCGGAGTCGAGGTGCTCAAGACGCTGCGCGAGAACAAGAATGATGTCAAAGTCATCATGGTCACCGGAATCGAGAACGAGGAGACCGTCAACGAGGCCAACAGCTGGGGGATCCGCGGCTACATTCATAAACCGCTTATTCTCGAGGAGCTGGAGCAGATCGTGCTGGCGGAGCTGAATGTCAGTTAACCAACCCCTGTCCAAGATCGATTTCAA